>CAZSAP010000010.1:5467-128386 GCA_964604705.1 uncultured bacterium | reverse complement strand
ACACGGGTAAAGTTGGAGAGAACGCGGTGAACGCAGCGGTGCTGGGCGGAACGGCCAACCTGGGAAGTGTGTCCATGGAAGGCGGAGACGTCAAGGGGTGGGTGAAGAACAAAGCCCAGATCGGCAAGGATGTGAAGAATATCGCAGCCGGATCAGGCAGTAAAGCCAATATGAGCAGTGTAGATATGAAAGGGACAAAGGTTTTGGGGATTATCAACAACGATACGAACGTTGAAGCAGACGCTATTAACGCAGCCGTGTTGGGCGGAACCGCGAACATGGGTTCGGTGGTGACCGAAGGTGGTTCTGTAATCGGCGGCATTAACAACCAAGCTAAAATGACAGGCGGTGCTAAGAATATTGCAGCAGGATCAGGCAGCAAAGCCAACATGGGGAGTGTAGATGCCAAGCATGCGAAAATTTTAGGCATTATTAATAACGATGCTAAGGTGAATAACGGATCCGTGAATGCAGCTGTTTTGGGTGGGACGGCGAACATGGGAAGTGTGGCAGTGGAAGGTGGGAGTGTTCTAGGGATTGTTAATAATCAGGTCGAAATAAAAGATGGTGCGAAAAACGTGGCAGTGGGTTCGGGTTCCAAGGCTAATATGGGCAGCGTGGATACTAAGGATGCGAAGATAGTAGGCATCATCAATAACAGTGATGTCACGATAACCGATGGCGCCGTGAATGCGGCGGTCTTGGGTGGGAGAGCAAACATGGGTAGTGTGGCTGTGGAAGGTGGTAAGGTAACAGGTCTTGTTAATAACCGCGCGGAGCTGACCGGTGGGGCGAAAAATGTCGCCGTCGGATCTGGGTCCAAAGCCAATATAGGGAGCGTGGATATGAAGCACGCCAAAGTATTAGGCGTTATTAACAATGATGCTACGCTCAAGGATGGAACCGTGAATGCAGCGGTGTTAGGTGGTAAGGCCAACCTCGGCAGCGTGACTGTGGAGGGCGGAGATGTCAAAGGTTTGGTGAACAACCGAGCCAACGTCAGCGGAGGGGTGATCAATGCGGCAGTAGGGTCAGGCAGTAAAGCCAACTTGGCGAGTGTTGATATGAAGAACACCAGAGTTTTGGGACTGGTGCATAATGATGCTACCGTCAAAGACGGTGTGGTGAATGCTGCGGTCATGGGTGGGACGGCTAATTTGGGATCGACCTCCGTGGAAGGGGGCGGTGTGACCGGCATCATCAGCAATACTTCGGACATCAGCCAGTCGAACAATGTCGCGGTCGGATCAGGCAGTAAGGCCAACATGGGGAGTGTGGATTTGAAAAATACGCAAGTGCGGGGCGTGGTCATCAATAATTCGAATATTTCTAATTCAAACAACATTGCAGTAGGTAAGGGCAATGAAGCAAATATGAGTACCGTGAGCGGGGAATAACTAAGAGAGGGGGACATATGAAATCAAAACAATGGAAGAGTGTAGTGTTCGGCAGTATTTGTATTGGGGTTTTGTGGGGTGGTGTCGCCCAAGCAGACGACCTGAGCGATGGTATTTCCGAATATTCCGATGAATCTATTGCCGCAGAGGGTGGCACGGCCAACAAAGATACGAACGTAAGCTTTATTGTGCAAGAAGCGCTGACCAAGGCTAAGGCAAGCAACAAAGGAACGGAGAATAATAGTGGGGGCTTAGCAGAGTCTTCGTCCGCCACACCCAAAGACAAGGTCAATTTGGACGATGGTACTTCTGAAAACAACGAGAACAGTGTGGTGCTCCAACCCGGAGCTAAAGCGGATAAGATTTATAATATTATTCTTGCGAAGTAAGACGCGAGTGCGGTATGTACGTTCTCGCCGGACGTGATGTGTGCGTCTGTATTTCATATGAAAAGGGGTAGTGCTTGGTGAAAATACAAATGAGATACGCATTGGTTGTTGGGGGTGTGGGGATCGTGTTGAGCTTGTTATCGGCCTGTGCCTCTATGGATCCGCGCAAGGCAGAGTTGGAGTTAAAACAGACACTTCCAGCGATGAAGGTGACCTCGTATACCCAAGCCTTGGGTGACCTAGGGTTGATGACAGAGGTTTATGGCTCGCCTACCTTGAAGCTGCAGAGCAATCCTATTGGAGACAACACAGGGACCTCGGGTTCAACCGGGGGTGAAATTCCTCGCGATATCACCGAGATGATGAAGAGTGCGTTGAATGCCATTGGTGGCAAAGTGGTGTATATTCCTTTCGATCCAAACTTTATGCAGAGTCAGGTGGCAACGGGGTACGGTACGTTTTCCAACAAGGCTATTCCGGATGTGGTGCTGACCGGAGGGATTACCGAGTTTGACCGAGCGTTGGAAACACGTGGGGAGAACACGGACGCCAGCGTTGGGGCTGACATCAACGGCCTGCCGTTTGAAACACCCTCGAAAGATGCGGGTCTGCGGTACAGTGCCGGGACCAAAACTGGGGTGGCGCGCATCACCCTGGACTTCAATCTCTTGGATTATCAGACCATGACCGGTATTGCCAAACGCAACACGGTCAACAGCATGGAAGTGTTGAAGGGGTCACGGGAGCAGGAAGTGGGCGTCAGCCTCTTCGGCCAGACCTTCGGCGGCAAAGGCAGTCTGAAAAAAGTTCAGGGGCGTCACGCGGCCGTGCGCCTCTTGGTGGAGTTGTCCATGATCCAAATGGTGGGCAAACATTTACAGTTGCCGTACTGGCGGGTGTTGACTTCCGATGTGAAACCCGACAAGGTGGTGATCGACGCGATGGCGGAGTATTACCGCTGCCTAACGCGTTCGGAGAAAATCGCCAATATACAAGAGTGGCTTTATCTGTATGGGTACAATACCGAGATCAACGGTTCCATGGACGAAGTGACGGTAAACGCGTTGAAGAGCCTGCACTTTCTACTGGATCCGGCCAAGCCGGATGTGGATTTCAAAACATTTCTGCAAGTGTACTTGAACATTCCTATCACCGAAGAAGCTAAAAATCGGCGGCGGCAACTTAGTTGGAAGCGATAAAACAATAAAGTTGAAAAGCAATACCTATCATTGAGGGGGGGATTTATATGTTGAAGCGGTTGAGTGTGTGGGTCAGTGTGTTGATGTTTGGGGTAAGTGTATCCGGGAGTGTATGGGCACTGGAAACGAGCACCAGTGCGGGAATCTTGCTCAAGAAAAATGCATCTGTTCGTTCAGCCGGTATGGGGGACGCCCAGACTGCGGTCAAGGGGGATGCCGCTGGAGCTGCGGTGGGGAATCCGGCGTGTCTTATGGGTGAAACGTGGTCGAGTCTTTCTGCTGTCTATTTGCGGGGTGTGGCAGAAGATTCCTACGGCGCTTTGCATTTGACCGCACCGTATTCGGAGAATTGGGCGTTCGGGGGAAGTCTTTCCCTCTATGATGCCGGCAATTTCGAGTTGACCAACGAGACCGCGACTGGAGAAGAAACGGTTTCTTCTGTCTCCGCTCAGCGGGATTACTTGGCGACAGTGACGGGTGCTTACCGGTTGCCGTTGTTGGGGCAAAACTTCGCCTTGGGCGCCAGTGGAAAATTGTTACGCTCCACCTTGTTGGATAATTATTCAGCCATGGCGTTTGCCTTGGATTTGGGGCTGCGCTGGGATGCAGCTCAATTACCCTTGCATGCAGGTATCGCCTTGAAGAACAACGGAACTGCGGTGAAGTACCGTAACACTGCCGATCCCCTGCCGGGTGCGGTGTTGTTGGGTGTGGCCTACGATGCCTTCCAGAACACCCGCACCCAGGTTTTGGTGGCCTATGACATGGAGTTTGATCGGGAACAAAACTTGCGCAACCATTTGGGCGCGGAAGTCGGCATCATGGATCTTTTCTTCCTGCGCGCCGGCTATAAGTCCGGATATGACCTAAACGCGTTAACGGTGGGGTTTGGGGTGCGGTACAACGAACTCCAGTTGGATTATACATTTACACCCTCGCAGGCCTTGGAGTCCATGCATTATGCGAGTGTCAAATACTCGTTTGATCCGGTTAGTTTTTCGACTGCAGCACCGACCGCCGAGACCAACGAAACCGATCCTATGGCGGTCAATGTTGAATCCGGCCCCGAGGAAAAAGTCGCCTCACGGGTTAAAGCCGATGTGGTGGATGTCCGGAAAACGGGCGGACGTGCGGTAGGGGTAGTCTTAAACGTCGGGAGTGAACAGAACATCAAACTGGGATACAAGGGTGTGCTGTTTGATCCCTCGGGCAGTCCGCTGGCCGGGTTGCGCATCGTACAGGTGGAGAACAAACTCTGCTTGGGTGAGATCGTGGGCATGGGCAAGGAAATCACCTCAAGCGCGATTGCTGTGCTCGACATTCCTGAGAATGCGGGGCAGTAACCAATGAAAAACATCATTACAGGGGGAACACGCATGAAAAAGTGGAGTGGGTTGATAGGGATGCTGATGCTGCTGTGCTCGGCACAGACGCTCTGGGCGGGGTGGAGACCTCAAGGCAGTGATTTGAATAATACATCGGGATACTATGCCAGTTGGCCCAAAACGGCTGTCTTTAACAATGTGCCTTATGTTGTATGGGAAGAACATGATGCGGCCTATACGAATAATTATATTTATGTGAAATATTGGGATGGCAGCGCTTGGGTTCGTTTGGGTTCGGGTGCCATTAATACGAATAAAGGCTATCAGCCCAGCATTGCCATTGGACAAGATGGGACGATTTATGTCGCTTATTATGAGATTGATGGTTCTTCGGTTAAACACATTTATGTGCGCAGATGGTCTGGATCGGCCTGGGTGCTGGTTGGAAGTGAACTAAGATATAATACCTCCCAACATTATGCCCATCACCCAGTGATCTCCATCGATGCTACTCTTGTGGGTGCAAGACCGCAGGTGGCCTGGTTTGAAGAAGTTGCTGGTGATCCAAATATGGGAAAACTATATTCTTCCTCGTGGAGCGGAAGTGCTTGGGGGACGCCGGTGACCGTCACTGCGACAAATGCGGTTTCTATATATGGCATTCCGAGTGCAAGTTCAACCGGACCACGGTACATAGCGTACACAGATAATACTAGTGATAATGCCTATGTAAAAACATACAATGCATTTACAAGTTCCTGGACAACGGTCGGGACTTTGTTAAATGTAAATGCGGGTAGTCTAGCCATGGGGCCGCGCATTATTCGGTCGAGTGCAGGCGTTCTGTATGCAACCTGGTTGGAAATTGCAGGCGCTTCGGATCGGAAAATCTATGTCAAACGCTTGAATGGATCTACTTGGGAATTGGTTGGAACGACGTATTTAAATCAGAATGCAACAGGTTTGGCGGAATATCCAAGCATTGCTTTGAAAGGAGAGGCCCCCTATGTAAGCTGGGTGGAAAACGAACAAGCGTATCTCCGACACTGGGATGGAGCAAATTGGGTTTTTGATACAGGACATATCGGGAGTAGTAATTCTACGTATTTTGATCATACGGAGATCATGTTTGTAAGTAGTGTCCCGTATATTGCATTTTCACAATCACAAACGGCCGGAGAAACTTATTTAGATGTATATAACTGGTTTGATGGATTATCCCGTGTTATCCCTGAATATGGACTCTCAGGCAAATCCGTATCTCAGACTTGGTTTTCTGAGAACATAACAGTGCCATCCATGTATCTAAACGCGCCTGGGCAAACCGATGTGACCGGGCAGAGTGTGGTCACTAATAATGCGTTGAGTCATTCTGCGACCTTTAACCTGGACGGAGTAGCTCCAGGAACTTACAATCTAAAGGCCATCACACAAAATAATGTTCGTTTGTTAAAAAATGCTTTTCAAGTGATGACAACTTATCCGGCAACCCATGTATGGCGTTTTACGGATATCGGCACGGCGGGTTCACCTTCGACCGGGGGGCTTACCGGGCGTTTAGTCATTGCCGATCCGGACCAAACAGGCAGCCGAAACTTGTATGTAGCCAACCTGGACCGGATGCCCTATGAGATTAGCAAGGTCAATGTGTCCTGGCAAGTGAACGCCTTGACCATGGGGACTGCATCTGAACTTTGTACCAGTTTAGTTATGGCGGACAGTGACGGTGATCAATATCCCGAACTTTACTGTGGATTGTCCAACAACCACCTAATTCGATACAAAAATCCGGGATGGGGTCGCAGCGATTTAGGGTATGGAAATACCACGGGAACTCCTAAGTTTTATGCCATTGCCAACGCAGATTTTTCAGGCGACGGCATTGCGGAAATTTACGTGGGCGGCGATACGGATTCTGCTCCACACGGAAGACTCTTCCAATTTTTGAATATCAATTCATCCACATGGATCAAGTCGCCCCTTCCCGGGTGCCCAGACAGTCCTGTTTATGGGTTGGCCACAGGAGACGGCAATAATGACGGTGTGCTGGAAATGTATAGTGCCAATGCGGATGGGAAGGTGTACCAGTATAAATATAATGGGACTTCTTGGACGATTACAACTACAGGGACCAGTGACGGTGCGGCCATGGACTCTGTTGCTGTAGGCGACGGGGATAATGATGGGAAGATGGAAGTTTATACGACCTGCCAAGACGGGAAGCTTTATCAGTTCCGGTATGCACTTTCCGCATGGACTGTACAGACTTTAGGAACAACAGCCCCCCAAGCGCTCCACGGAGTGGCGGTCAGTGACGGTGACAGCAACGGAACCAGCGAAATATATGCGACGTGTGAAAATGGGCATGCGTATCAGTACCAAGGACAGGCCGCGCAATGGACCGTAAAGGACTTGGGCGGAACCGGAACCTCCTTGCACGCCTTGGCCGTTGGTGATGCGGATAACGATAATCGCTATGAAGTGTATGCTCTGGGGGGGAACAGCCATGTGTATCAGTTCCAATTGTCCGCCCCTATTCCCACCGCAACTCCGACCGTAACCGCGACCCCGACACCACGTCCTGTGCCGGAAACGTTTTTTAAAGTGTTTAAAAATCAAATCGATCCAACGGTGGGAGAACAAGCGGTCGTCCGGTGGAGTCAACCTCAGACCGGAAACGTGACCATTAAGATTTACAACCTCCTAGGCGACAAGGTGGCGACTCTGGCCGATAACCAAAGTTTCGCCAAGGGCCAGTTCAACGAACTCAAGTGGAACGGTCGCAACAGTAACGGAAACATCGTCGCCAGTGGGATTTATATTGTGGATTTTCTATCGGATAACCATAAAGCACGCGGGAAGATAGCCGTCGTGAAATAACCAACGCCCCCGGTCCCCTCGTTGGCAAAGAGCGAGAGACAGCCTGATATAGGGCTGGTGGGGGAGTTGGATCGGACTTGAGGAGAAACCCGTGGGGAACGGCAGAGAACGTTCCTTACGGGTTTCTTTATCTATCATTCTTTGTTTGCTCTCCCTCTTCCGCTGTGCTAATATACCGGCCAATATTTAAGGATTTTTTCGTCCTGCGTTATCTGTTGTTTTTCTGAGAAACCCTTGCAAAAAAAGGCGAATTCTCTGATTTAAACGTGAGTGACCGCGGCGACATTTTCAAATGAAAAGGTGACGCATGAAGTCGGTTCCTAAATTGTTCGGTACGGACGGGATACGCGGGTTGGCCAATGTGGGTGCACTCTCGGCCCGGCAGGCTCTGGCCTTGGGTGAGGCGACGGCGCTTTTGTTGTCGCGGCGGTCGCATCGTCGGGCCAAAGTGGGGTTGGGGTGGGATACGCGTGTGTCCTCGGGCATGTTGGCTTCGTCCCTGACCGCAGGACTCACCAGCGGAGGCGCGGATGTGTTTTCTTTTGGGGCGATCCCCACGCCGGCGGTCTCCCATCTGACACGGCATTATAAATTGGATGCGGGCATTGTGATTTCCGCCTCGCACAATCCGGCCCATGACAACGGCATCAAATATTTTTCAGCCGAAGGCGGTAAGTTTCCGGCTGAGTTGGAAGCGGCGTTGGAAGCGGACATGGCCAAGTCCAAGCCGCTGCCGGTGAAGACGGGTGTGAACGTGGGCGCGGTTAATTTGTTGGCCGCCGACGCCGCCCAGGTGTACACCGCGGACTGGATAAAGCATTTTTCCAAGGCGAAGTTGTCCGGGTTGCGCATTGTGGCGGATCTGGCGCAAGGCGCAACCTGCCGTACGGCTCCGACCGTGTTGGAAGGGCTGGGCATGAAGGTGACCTACCTGGCCAACCAACCCGATGGTCTGAACATTAACGCACAGTGTGGCTCGCTCCACCCGGAGCATGCGGCCGCAGGTGTGCGCCGGTTGAAGGCCGATGCCGGCTTGGCGTTTGACGGAGACGGAGATCGTGTCATCTGCGTGGATGAACGCGGCGGGATTGTGAACGGGGACCGCATCCTGGGCGTGCTGGCCGTGCATTACGCGCGCAAGGGAAAACTTGCGGGCAAGCATGTCGTGGCCACGCTCATGAGCAATCTGGGCTTGGAAGTTTTTTTAAAGAGCCAGGGGATCACCCTGCACCGCGCGGCGGTGGGGGACAAGTATGTGGCTCAGATGATGCACCACTACGGGGCCGTACTTGGTGGCGAACAATCGGGACACATGCTCTTGCCCAAGGTGTTGCCCACCGGAGACGGCTTGGTGACGGCCTTGGAAGTGTTAAGTGTGGTGCGGGCCACGGGGCGTCCGCTCTCCGAGTTGGCCGGTGCCTGGCAGGATTTTCCGCAGGTGCTGATCAACCTTTCCGTGAAGCGCCGTCCGGAGGTTATGAGCCTGCCGAAGGTGAAACAGGAAGTCGAGGCGGCCAAGCGCGAACTGAAAGATCGCGGCCGGGTGAATGTGCGCTATTCGGGCACGGAACCCTTGGCGCGGGTGATGGTGGAAGCAGAACATAAGGAAGCGGCCGAGCGTTGGGGTCAGCGCATTGCGGATGCGGTGCAGGCTTCCATTGGCGATGGCAAAAGGAGAACCTTGACATGGCTCACTTGTGCGTAAACATTGATCATGTGGCCACCTTGCGTCAGGCGCGGGGTGGGAAAGAACCGGATACCATTGCCGCGGCCGTGGTGGCCGAGTTGGCCGGCGCCGTGGGCATCACCGCACATTTACGCGAGGATCGCCGGCACATGCAGGATCGAGATATTGAACTGTTGCGCCAGGTGGTGCAGACCAAGTTTAATTTGGAAATGGCGGCCACCGAGGAAATGGTGGGCATCGCGTGCCGGATCAAGCCCGACGAGTGCACGCTGGTGCCGGAAAAGCGCATGGAGCTGACCACCGAGGGTGGCTTGGATGTGGTGGGAAATGTGGAGCGTTTGCGGGCTGTCTGTCAGCGTTTGCATGCGGCGAACATTGTGGTCTCCCTTTTTGTGGATCCTGAACTTAAGCAGCTGGAAGCGTCCCGTGCCGTCGGTGCCGATGTCGTTGAGCTGCATACCGGGCGCTATTCGTACGCCCTGGGCGAGCTGGCGCAAGAGAAGGAATATGCCCAACTGTTGGCAGCGGCGGAAGCGGCTCATTCGCTGGGCCTGCGCTTAAACGCGGGGCATGGCTTGAATTACCGCAATGTTCGGCCCGTGGCGGATTTGCCCGGTGTCGAGGATCTGAACATTGGGCACTCGATTATTTCCCGTGCGGTATTTACGGGATTGGATATGGCTGTGCGGGAGATGCTCTCACTGGTAGAGTAGGGGCGAATTGCATTCGCCCGGTAAGTAAAATGGGGTACAAAGACCTTCGCCCCTGAATGAAACATAGGGCCTTGGCCCGTAAACGATAGGCAGTCGAGGTGGGTTATGTGTGGAATTGTTGGATATGTCGGACAACAAGAAGCGGTTCCGATTTTGTTGGACGGCCTGCAGAAACTCGAATATCGGGGTTATGATTCAGCCGGGTTGGCGGTCATTTCCCACGGCAAGTTAGAATTGCGCCGCTGCCAGGGCAAATTGAACCGTTTGGTGCAATTGGTCGCCAAGGCTCCGTTGAAGTCCGTCGTGGGTTTGGGGCATACGCGCTGGGCCACGCACGGTCGTCCGAGCGAAGAGAACGCGCATCCGCATACCAACATGGACGGCACGCTGGCCGTGGTGCACAACGGGATCATTGAGAACGATCGCGCGTTGCATCTGGAATTGGAAAAGAAGGGGTATCACTTCGCGTCCGATACGGACTCAGAAGTGTTTGCCCATTTGATCGATATGTTTTACCGCAAGGGCGTGCCGTTGGAAACCGCCGTGCGCCGCGCGGTGGCCCGTGTCAAGGGCACCTACGGTTTGGGTGTGGTCAGCCAGCGTGAACCGCATAAAATTGTGGCGGCCCGCCGTGGGAGCCCGCTCATTGTGGGCCTGGGCCAGAAGGAATTTTTCATTGCCTCCGATGTGCCGGCCTTGCTGGCGCATACGCGCGAGGTGGTGTACATCCACGACAACGAACTTGTGACCCTGACGCCGCAAGGGGTCAAGATCACCACCGCCGAAGGCAAGAGCGTTACGCGCAAGCCGGATCACATTGCCTGGGATGCCCTGCAAGCGGAAAAGGTGGGCTACAAGCATTTTATGCTCAAGGAGATTTACGAACAACCTCAAGTCATGGAAGATACGCTCCGCGGTCGCGTTTCCGGATTGGGCGGGGAAGTTGTATTGGACGGGGCGGATCTGAGTTCGTCGGTGGTGAAAAATTTCCGGCGTATTTTTCTGGTGGCCTGCGGTACGTCCTGGCATGCGGGATTGGTTGGGAAATTTTTGATCGAGAGCATGGCGGGGATTCCCACGGAAGTGGATTTTGCCTCGGAGTTTCGTTACCGCTCGCCTTTGGTGGACCGGCAAAGCTTGGTGGTGTTGATCAGCCAATCGGGCGAGACGGCCGATACCTTGGCCGCCTTGCAGGAAGCCAAACGGCGCAAGGCGCAGACCCTGACCATTTGCAATGTGGTGGGTTCGTCCATGACCCGCGAGGCGCACGGCACTTTATACACCCACGCGGGACCGGAAATCGGGGTGGCCTCGACCAAGGCGTTTACCGCGCAACTCACGGCGCTGCATTTGTTGGCCATGTACTTGGGACGCAAGTCGGGCAATCTGAGCACGGCCAAGGCCACGGCACATATGGATCGTTTGCGCGGTGTGCCCCGCATTATGGAAAAAGTCCTGAAGACCGATACCCATATCCAAGAATTGGCCGCTACCCTTTTCAAGAACAAGGATTTTTTATATCTGGGACGCGGCATCAACTACCCTATTGCCTTGGAAGGGGCGCTGAAGCTTAAGGAAATTTCCTACATTCACGCCGAAGGGTATCCGGCCGGGGAAATGAAACACGGCCCCATTGCGTTGATTGACGGACGCATGCCGGTGGTAACCATTGCCACCAATTCGCTGGTGTTGGAAAAAGTGATGAGCAACATTCAGGAAGTCAAGACCCGGGATGGCTCGGTACTGGCGTTGGTCACACAAGGGAACCGCGAGGTACGCAAAAAAGCGGATTGGGTGATCGAGATGCCGTCCGTGGAAGAGACCTTGAGTCCGATTTTGAATGTGATCCCCCTGCAATTGCTGGCGTATCACGTGGCCGTGAAGCGCGGATGCGATGTGGATCAGCCGCGCAATTTGGCCAAAAGTGTGACCGTGGAATAAAGATCGGAGGCAGGCATGGCTCCTGGCTATAAAGAACTGGCGATCGAAACGCATCGCCGTACGGAGATGATGAATGTGACGGACTTGTTGCAGGCCTGTGTGCGAGAGGCTGGAGTCCACGATGGGCTGTTGGTGGCGCAGGTCATGCATACCACTGCCGGGTTGACGATCAATGAAAACGCGGATCCGGATGTGGTGGAGGATCTTTTGGCGCAACTGGAGCGTCTGGCCGCGCGCCCAGACTATCGACACGCGGAGGGCAATTCCGACGCCCATCTCAAAGCCTCCCTCATGGGGGCCTCGGTGACGGTGCCGATCGTGCAGGGGCGTTTGCTCTTGGGCATGTGGCAGGGCATTTATTTTTGTGAATTTGACGGCCCGCGCTCTCGCCGCATGGCTGTGAAAATCTTAGTAGGGTAATGGTTGGCTGGGCGCAGACCCAAGATATTTTCCTGAGGGGGAAGTGGCATTGAAAAAAGCAGTCTGGATGTTGGGTGTCGTGGTGGGAATGTGGACGGCGGTGCTGCCGGTTTGGGCACTGGAGTTAAACACAGGCAAAGATGCGTATTGGCGATACGAGTTGGTGGATGTGGTGGCCAGTTTGGGACAAAGCGAGACGGCCAGTGCCTATCCGGCGCATCTGGAAGCAACCTTTTGGCAGAACAAACAGCAGATTGTCTCGGTGGGCAATCTTAAGAAAATTACTCTGAAAAAAGATGGGGCCGGAAATTGGAAGGGTGTTTGGCCCATTCCGTTCAATCCTGTCTTAGGCAAGTACCAGGTTCAAGTGGCGGTCTTGCAGGCCGATGGAACCACGGAAACAAGTAAGGCGAATTTCACGGTCCAGGGCAAGGAACCGTTTGACCTGCCCAAGGGATTTGCGGTCGTGACCGATGAAGGCGGCAAGCAAGGCCCGTCGGCGACACCTGGGTTTACACCTGAAGAACCCAAGTCCTGGAAGAACATGATCCGTTGGGCCGAGTTCATGGGCGCGGATGCCTTCTGGGAATGCATTGGCCAGACGCAGGTTTGGGGTACGTTTCGCAAACAGCATTTCCCCTGGCCCGAAGGTTCGTTGGCGTTTGCTAAAAAGGTAGGTGCTTATGCCCATGAAAATAATCTGAAATACGGCGCCTGGATCACGGCGTTTGTGGTTATTGGGAAGAATGTGGAAGCCACGGGGTATGAATTTACCACGGGCTACGATAAGAAAACGGACACGTTGCGCAATTTGCACTATGTGTCCTTGGGCTGTGAAAAACGTGTACAGGACATCATTGGTTTGCTGAAAGAGTTTGAAGCGTCACCGGAGATTGATTTTATGGGGCTGGATTACATGCGTACGGATTTCGGTGGGTACGAATTTGCCGAAGAATTCATTCGCGACATGTCCGTTCCAGCACCGGATAATTGGTCCTCACTTTCAGATAAGGATAAAAGCTTGTATATGGCTCGTCTGATCGAGGTGACACGTAGCCGGACTGCGCGCGAGCGTTTCGAGTGGTGGCGGGCGCATAAAGTGGCCATGTTGGTCACGCGCGTCATGGCCGAGGTCAAACCCACCAAGCCGGTATGGGTGTTTTCGCTGGGTTGGGTCACCGGGCATGAACATGGACAGGACGTGGGCATGATGCGCGATGCGGGCATTACGTTTAATTCACCCATGTTCTATTCCTTGCCCAAGGAAAGCTATCCCAACATGATTAAGGATTGGGTAACCTATTTGAAAAACAGCAAGTTGACGCTGGTGGTGGGCGAATGTGTGGATCATAATCTCTTGGGGAAGACGTTGAATCCTCCGACCACGCAGGAACATTTCGACCGGCAGATGGCGGCCTTGAAGGATATGGCGCCTTTGTGTGAGAGCTTTGGTCTCTTTTGGCACGATGTGGCCCGGGCGCATTACGGCGCCAAGGGTCCCTTCGGCACCATGGAATGGGTGTTAAGCGGGGCGGCTACGTTTTCGGAAATGCGGTCGCAGGTCGGGCGTATTTCCTACAGCGTCAAGCTCACGGGCCCGAAGCAATTGGTGGTAAACCAACCGGCCGACATTCGGGTGGAAGTGACCAACAACCAAGGGAATTCCATTACGGCGGTGTCCGTGGAAATGATGCCCGTGCCGCGCTTGGACATTCTCGAGAGCGGGAGCAAGGCCATCGGCACCATCCCGGCCGGAGGCTCGCGTTCCGTAACGCTCAAGTGCCGTACCGATCAAGTGTTTGCCAAGAACGGGTCGCAGCAAATGATTGCGGTGAAGGTTAAGTGTGCCCAAGATGCACCGCGCGATGCGTTTGTGAAGTTCATCTATCTACCGGTGGTAGAAAAAATCCAGGAGGCTTCGTCGGGCAATACACCCAATGCGCAAAGCACGACCCCGGCTGCAACCCATTAATTATGAGCAATCCGAATATTCGCAATTTCAGCATTATCGCGCACATTGACCATGGCAAGTCCACCTTGGCGGACCGTCTGATGGAATATACCCAGACCGTATCCAAGCGGGAGATGCGTGAGCAGCTTTTGGATGACATGGATTTGGAGCGCGAACGCGGGATTACCATCAAGGCCAAGGCGGTGCGCCTGATGTATCACTCCCCGGACGGACAGACCTATCAGTTCAACCTGATTGATACCCCCGGGCATGTGGATTTCAATTACGAAGTAAGCCGTTCACTCTCTGCCTGCGAAGGCGCTTTGCTGGTAGTGGATGTGGTGCAAGGCGTGGAGGCTCAGACCCTCTCCAATGCCGAACAGGCGATCCAGCACAACCTGCACATTATCCCCGTGCTGAATAAAGTCGATCTTCCCTCGGCACGCCCGGAAGAAGTGAAGCATCAGATCGAAGAGGCGCTGGCCATTCCGGCCGATGCGGCCATTTCGTGTTCGGCGAAAACCGGCGTGGGCGTGGATTTAATCCTGGAAGCCATTGTCAAAGAGATTCCGGCTCCGGGTGGGGATGAGAATGCCCCGCTGAAGGCCTTGGTGTTTGACTCGCATTTTGACGTGTACCGCGGAGTCATTGCGTACATCCGTGTGGAGGAAGGGACCATTCGCAAAGGTATGCATATCCGCATGATGGCCACGGCCACGGCGTACGAAGTCGATGAAGTCGGCTTTTTCACACCCCAGGCGATGCCGGTGGACCAGCTCTCGGCCGGGGAGGTTGGGTACATCATTGCCGGCATTAAAACCATTGCCGATGTTAAGGTTGGCGATACCGTAACCGATGACTTGCGTCCGACGGCGGAAGCTTTGCCTGGTTTCAAGGAAGTAAAGCCCATGGTGTTTTGCGGCCTCTTTCCCATAGAGGCCGGTGAGTTCAACGCCTTGCGCGATGCTTTGGAAAAATTAAAACTCAACGATGCCTCGCTGAGCTTTTCACCGGAAAATTCCGCAGCCTTGGGGTTTGGGTTCCGCTGCGGGTTCCTGGGTCTTTTGCACATGGAGATCATTCAGGAACGCTTGGAACGCGAGTACAACTTGGAGTTGATTGCCACGGCACCTTCGGTAATTTTTCGGGTACATAAAACCAGCGGTGAGATGATCGAGATCGATAACCCGGTCAAGCTTCCGCATTTATCGGAAGTGGAGTACATTGAAGAACCATACATGATGGTGACCATTTTGGTGCCGAACGATTATGTCGGAGCGGTCATGCAGTTGGCCCAGGAACGGCGTGGGCAGTATTTAAACACGGAGTATTTGGACGTCACCCGCGTCAAGCTGACCTATCATTTGCCGTTGGTGGAAGTGATCCTGGACTTTTTTGATCAGCTCAAGTCACGCACGCGCGGGTACGCCAGCTTGGACTATGAGTTGGACGGCTATCGGCGCGAGAAGTTGGTGAAGGTCGACATTCTGGTCAATGCCGAACCCGTGGATGCGCTCTCGTTTATCGCCCATCTGGATTTTGCCGAGACCCGGGGGCGTTCGCTGGCGGAAAAACTCAAGAGCATCATTCCCCGCCAGCAATTTGAGATTCCCATTCAGGCCGCGATTGGCGCACGGGTGATTGCCCGTGAAACCGTACGCGCCTTGCGCAAGGACGTCTTGGCCAAGTGTTACGGCGGCGATATCTCGCGTAAGCGTAAGTTGCTGGAGAAACAAAAAGAAGGTAAGAAGCGCATGAAACATGTCGGCAATGTGGAAATTCCACAGGAAGCGTTCTTGGCTGTATTGCAGATTGACAAATAGCCTGTGCTGCCCCGGGATGACGGGGATGAGAGGAATGGCGTATGATTGAGTGGATGAAGAGCATGCAAATGGCGGATTTGATTTTTTACGGACTCTTGGTCTTTTTAACATTGGGTGAAATCCTGGTACTCTGGGTTTTGAAGTTGAAAAAGGAGAACAAGATACGCGAGTATGTGGACTCGGGCTTTGTGGCCATTGTTTTGGCCCTCGTGATTCGAACCTTTTTGGTGCAGGCATTTGAAGTTCCATCCGAGTCCATGCTCAATACGCTGCGCATTGGGGATCACTTGTTGGTTTCCAAGTTTGCCTACGGCACGAAGATTCCGTTCACGGAGAAACGGGTCTTGCCTTTTTACACCCCTCAGCGCGGGGATGTGATTGTGTTTAAATCAGGGTTCCCTCCGCCCAAGGATATTTTCATCAAACGGTGCATCGGACTGCCGGGCGATGTGCTCGAGGTGCGCAACAAGCAGTTGTATGTAAACGGAAAACCCTCCATTGAACCGTATGCGATTAACCGTGACCTGCGGGTGATCCCGGGCCTGTTGGCGCCGCGGGATAACTTTGGGCCGTTTACGGTTCCGGCCGATTCCTTTTTCATGATGGGGGACAACCGCGATTTCTCCTACGACTCGCGCTTCTGGGGCTGTGTCCCGCGCGGAAAACTCTTGGGCAAGGCTTGGATTGTGTATTGGCCTGTCCCGCGCTGGAAAGTGATACGTTAACGGCTGGACCGACCGTTGTAAGGTCCTTCAAGCAACAGGCTCGGTGAGGTTTATCCTTCAAGATGGAGAACGGATATGTGGACATGGTTGAAAGCCGCGGAAATGACGGAAATTATATTTTACGGACTGATGATCGGGTTGGTCTTGGCCGAAGTGGTGTTGCGCTATGTTTTGAAGGTGGCGAAAAACAACATCATCTTGGAGTACGTGGATTCCGGCATGGTGGCCATTTTGATGGCCCTGGTGATTCGCACCTTTGCGGTGCAGGCGTTTAAGATCCCTTCGGGCTCCATGGAAAATACCCTGCTCATCGGGGATCACCTGCTGGTCAATAAATTTTTATACGGCACCCAGATTCCCTTTACCGATAAACGCATACTGACCGTGCGCGATCCTCAGCGTGGGGATATTATTGTGTTCCGCTATCCTGAGGATCCGAGCAAAGATTTCATTAAGCGATGCGTGGGAGTTCCGGGTGATATTGTTGAAGTGCGCGAAAAACAGCTTTGGCTGAATGGACAAATCCAGAATGAACCGTACACCGTGCACCGTGATTTGCAAGTGTTGCCTCCCGAGGTGGGAAGTGCGCGGGATTTTTACGGTCCGGTCACCGTTCCGGCCGATTCCTTTTTCATGATGGGGGATAACCGGGATTTTTCCAAGGATTCTCGTTTTTGGGGTTTCTTGCCGCGGAAGATGATCAAAGGCAAAGCTTGGATTGTGTACTGGCCCATTGACCGCTGGCGGGGCATACGTTAGTCATGCCGATGCGGCGGGGGATCTACATCCATCTGCCTTTCTGCTTGGCCAAATGTGCCTACTGCGATTTTGCTTCCGTACCCTTAACCGATGTTCGTTGGCTGGAGCGTTACACCCAAGCCTTGCTGTGTGAGATCGAAGCGCGCGCCAGCGGTTCGGCCGATACCGTGTATTTTGGCGGTGGGACGCCCTCGTTGTTTGCACCCGCGCAACTGCAGCAAATTCTATCCACCTTATCGCGAAAGATTCAACTCTCGCCCAACCCAGAAATCACGCTCGAAGTCAACCCGGCCACAGCTCAAGCGGAGGCTATAAAGGCCTGGCGTAGCATAGGCATTAATCGACTTTCGATCGGCGTACAAAGCACGCGTCCGGAAAATTTAAAACTTCTTGGACGCGTGCACATGGTAGTGGATGCCCAGACGTTGATGCACGAGGCACGCTCTGCGGGATTTGAGAATATTTCTTGCGATCTTATGTATGGCTTGCCACAGCAAACGTTGTCGGAATGGGAAGCGGATTTGCAGACCTTGGTATCCTGGGCCCCGGAACATATATCGCTTTATTGCCTCACTCTCGAGCCGGGAACACCTTTGGCCCGTCGGGTTGAGCTCGGTCAACTAAGCCAACCGGATGAAGATTTGGCGGCGGATATGTACGAGCTTGCGCAACGCTATTTACATACAAACGGTTATGCTCAATACGAACTTTCGAATTTTTCTAGAGCAGGCAGGAATTGTCGTCACAACCGAATCTACTGGGAATTTGAAACGTATTTGGGTTTTGGGGCGGCCGCACACTCATTTGAGCAAGGGACGCGTTATTGGAATACAGACGAACCGGAGGCCTATTGTGCGGCGTGGGAAAAAGGGCATTCCGCGCAAGCAGGCTCAGAGACCATGGAGGGGCATTCACGGTTGGCGGAGTCGCTCATGTTGGGTCTGCGTTTGACCGAAGGTGTGAATATTGAGGCCTGGATGCAGCGTTTTGGCGCAGATGCTTGGAATAAATTTGCGGAAATCATCAAACCTTTTTTGCAAGAGGGATTGTTGGAAATTGCGGGTTCGTGGTTGCGTTTGACATCAAAAGGCATGCTGCTTTCCAACCGAGTCTTCCGCGCATTGGTCTGAAAATGCAAGGAAAGCATTTGGTTTCAAGTGTTTTTTTTGAATTTCATCTTGACGCCTTGAATTGATCTATGGTACGTTACAAAAAAAATGTAAGTTTCATTTCGAAGGAGGCCTGGAATGACCAAGGTAGAATTGATCGATAAAGTTGCCGAAGGCTTAGGTCTGCCCAAACGTGAAATCGAAAAAATGTTGGATAAACTTATTTCCACCATTCAGAACGCGTTGAAGGATGGTAAGAAAGTTTCGGTGGCAGGCTTGGGAACATTTGTGGTGAAAGAAAAGAAAGCTCGTTTGGCACGCAATCCCAAAACCGGAGAGTCGGTTCAGGTTCCGGCCAAGCGTGCGCCCAAATTTCGTCCGGGCAAAGAGTTGAAGGAAATTATTCAGTAAAATTAAAGATTTTCTCTGATTTGCCGTTATTGAATTAAAATAACCATTCCCCTGCTGAACCGGTCGTGGGAGGAGGCGTCTCCATGGAAAAGAAGCCTACTGAGAAAAAAGCCGTTAAAAAAGTTGCCAAGAAAGCCACGGTGAAAGTTGTGGAAAAAAAGAGCGTGGCTAAAAAGGCGACAACGGTAAAGAAAACCGTTACCAAGAAAACGGCTAAGGTGAATATTTCCCAGGACCCGGAACAGGAGCAAGCCATAGCCGAGGCGTTGAAAACGGCTGAGGCTAAAGCAGCGACACCTCCATCCGCAACCGTGGCCACAGCGCCTATGCCCCAACCGGGATATTGGCAAGATCGGTACAGTGAAAATCGGATTGTCCTAATGATTCGCGACCCGTATTGGTGTTTTGCGTATTGGGACCTAACCACCGAAAAACAGGCCAATGTCATCACCAAGCTCTCCGATGGACAGGTTAAACTCATCCTGCGCGTCTACGATGTGACCGGAGTGGATTTTAACGGGTCCAATGCCAATCGCTTCATGGACATTCAGATTGGCGAAGAAGCCAGCAACTGGTACATCAATGTGTGGGCCTCGGATCATGCGTATTGTGTGGATCTCGGGCTTTTGCATCCGAACGGGCAGTTTGAAGTGCTGGCCCGTTCCAATGTGGTGACCACACCGCGCGATGCCATTTCCTCGATTATCGATGAGGAGTGGATGGTGGTGGATGAAACCTTTGATCGCCTTTACAAGGCGGCCGGGGCCGATGAATTCGGGCGTTCCTCGGAAGCCATGGTTAAGTACATGTTGAAACGGGTTCATGCCGATGTGACCTCCGGCGGATTGGCCAGCATGGGATCGGCCGGCGGACGTCCTGTGACCAAGACCACCGATGATTTTTGGTTGGTGGTCAATACCGAGTTGATTGTCTATGGCGCCACCGAGCCGGATGCCAAGGTTACGATTCAGGGAAAACCGCTGCGCTTAAATGCCGACGGGACATTCTCGGTACGGTATTCTTTGCCCGATGGAAAACAAGTCATCCCGGTGAAAGCGGTCAGTTCCAGCGGAGTGCACGAACGCCAGATCACACCTATCGTTGAGAAACGTACGGAATAACTAATAACCCTAACGACGCTTAAGGAGTGTTTATGGCGGAATACGGTTACCTGATGATGGTTCTGCACGCCCACTTGCCTTATGTGCGGCATCCCGAGCATCCTGAATTCCTGGAAGAAGATTGGCTCTTCGAGGCCTGCACCGAGACCTACATTCCCATCATTGAGATGTGCGATCGCTTGATTGAAGACGGTGTGAATTTCCGCTTCACCATGACCCTCACGCCTACGCTTCTGTCCATGTTTGCCGATCCCTTGCTCCAGGAACGTTACTTAAGTCACATCGAACTGTTAATCGAATTGGCCGAAAAAGAAGTGGAACGTACGCGTTGGCAGCCCCAGTTCAACGGAACCGCCATGCTGTACCGGGATCATTTCAAGCGTTGTCGTTGGATTTTCGAAGAAAAATATCATCGCAATTTGGCCAATGCCTTCCGCAAATTCCAGGATTTGGGAAAATTGGAGATCATCACCTGCTGCGCCACGCACGGGTTTTTGCCGCTCATGGTTAACCGCAATGCACAGCGCGCACAGATTATTGCCGGCGTGCAAACGCACCGTCGCTTTTTGGGTACCTCCCCGCGCGGCATTTGGTTGGCCGAGTGTGGGTTTGAACCGGGCGTGGATGAGTTGCTGCGCGAGCAGGGGATACGCTTTTTTTATGTGGATTCGCACGGGATTTTTTACGGATCACCGCGTCCCAAGTACGGCATTTACGCGCCGGTGTACACCCGTTCGGGGGTGGCCGCCTTTGGGCGTGATGTGGAGTCCTCCAAACAGGTGTGGAGTGCCATCGAAGGGTATCCGGGAGATTTTAACTACCGTGAGTTCTACCGCGACATTGGATTTGACCTGGAGTTTGACTACATCAAGAAGTATATCCACTCGGATGGGATTCGCATCCCCACCGGGATCAAGTACTACCGCATCACCGGTGAGGGCAATCACAAGGAACCGTACGATCCCTGGAAGGCCCGGGAATGCGCCGCCAGCCATGCCGGCAACTTTTTGTTCAACCGGCAGCAACAGGCCAAGTATTTGTACGAAATCATGGGACAGAAAAAACCGATCATTGTTTCGCCTTACGATGCGGAATTGTACGGGCACTGGTGGTACGAAGGCCCACAGTTCCTGGAGTTCTTGTTCCGTAAGATGCATTTTGATCAAAAGGAAATTCGCCCCATCACCGCGCCGGAGTATTTGGCGGAAAATCCGGCCCTCCAGGTTGTAACGCCTTCGGCCTCGTCTTGGGGGTACAAAGGCTACAACGAGCAATGGCTGGCCCAGCCCAACGATTGGGTGTATCGGCATTTGCACAAAGCCGCCGACCGCATGGTCGAGTTGGCGGATCGTTTCAAAGAACCCAGTTCCTTGCAGCGTCGCGCCTTGAACCAGGCGGCGCGTGAGTTGTTGTTGGCCCAGAGTTCGGATTGGGCGTTTATCATGAAGACCGGAACCATGGTTGAGTACGCGGTCAAGCGAACCCGGGATCACGTGGAGCGGTTCACACGCTTGTATTTTGATATTTTGCAAAACCATCTGGATTTGGATTGGTTGGCCAACATCGAGTATCTGGACAATATTTTTCCGGATGTGGACTATCAGATCTACGCCAATCCGTAGCCGCCGGCTGCGCTTGGATTTAAAGGAGTTCGGGCAGTGCGTCGTTTTGGAGAAGACATGAACCCGGTCGTAGGCCTCCACGAACGGGATTGGGCCGTCTTGGCCGCGATTGTTGAACGGCATATTCTTACTGCGGAACCGGTCAGTTCCAACCAGCTGTGCACGCATTTTCCCATGGGGTGCAGTTCGGCCACGGTGCGCAACAGCATGATGCGCCTCGAGGAAACCGGGTTTCTGTCGCATCCCTACACATCTTCAGGCAAAATCCCCACGGTCAAAGCGTATCGCTATTTTGTAGAAACCTTGCTGAAAGTTCCGGGCGGAGCCTCGCCGGAAGTTCAGCGTTTGCGCACCGAGTTGCTGCAGCATGTGCAAGAAGCGGATCACCTGATCAAATTGACCGCGACCGTCTTGGCCACTGTTTCGAACCTGTTGGCGGTCTCTTGGGTGGCCGAGGGTCCGGACGAGCGTCTCTTGCGGGTGGAATTGGCCCGGTTGACGCCCCAAAAATTCCTTTTGATGGCGCATACGTCCTACCAACATGAAATCCACCACGTGTTTGAGGTGGCGGAATCGGTGCGGTTGGAAGTCTTGGAACGGGTTATCGAGGTGGTGAATGAAAACGGGCGCGGTTTGGGCGCTTCCGAATTGGGCGCCCTGGCTCAGGCGGAATGGCCGGGCCTGGACCGGCGCATGGCGGAATTGGTGCGGCAGGCCCTGGTTGTGCTGGGTTCGCGGTTGGGTGCCTCCAAGCGCGACGAGGTGGTCGTGCAAGGCGCAGCCAATTTTATTGCCCAGCCGGATTTTGAGGACATTACGGTTCTGCGCCGCCTCGTCGGGCTACTGGATCATCGCCAGGAATTGGTCCAGTCGTTTGAGGCTCCCGGAATTGAGCGCAACGGTTTGCGCGTTGTGATTGGAGAAACGCCGGACAAAGGACTACCGCCTTTGACCTTCTTAACCGTCGGCATTCAACTGCAAGGCGGGCGAGAAGCCCGTCTGGGGGTCGTTGGCCCCATGCGCATGGAATATCGCAGAGTTATACCGCTTTTGGGGCAAACCGCCGAGGCCCTTTCGTCGGTGCTTCAGCCCCGAATGGGCAGTGGTGAATCCAGCTAATTTCGCGGGTATCCTTTTTAAGGTTCGTGCCTTGTGTTCAGGGCTGAAACATCCGAGAATCATTTACAAATATGTTGGTTTTGGTGTATGATAAGCCCTCAATTTTTAAGTTCATAGGATGGTGGGAAACGATGTGGTACGATCAATTTGGTGATCAGTCAGCCAAGAAATCCAATGTCGAAGGCACAGCCTCGGGCGAAACAACGCAAGCACCCCAGGCGGCTGCAAATGCTCGGAATTTTACTGGCACCGCCGATCCGACCAAAGCGTTTGAAGAGGATCCGGATACGCCTGTGACCGGCGGCCCGGCTACGGGTGAGGAAATCACCTCTTTGAAAAATGCCATCAAGGAATTGGACGATAAGGCCAATTTGAATTACGATCGGTATTTGCGCGCTTTGGCGGAACTCGAGAATTTTAAAAAGCGCGTGGCCCGCGAACGCTTGGAACAGATGCGTTACGCCAGCGAGGACATGTTGCGCGAAGTGTTGCCGGTGTTGGACAATCTGGAGCGCACCTTGACCTTTTCGCAGGAATGTCACGATGTGAGTAAGATTTTGGAAGGGGTGGAGCTGATTCAGCGGCAGTTCCAGCAAGCACTGGCCAAAACCGGAGTTACCGCGATTGACCAAGCACCTTGCGTGTTTGATCCGGCCATCCATCAGGCCTTGCAACGGGTTGAAGACACCAGCGTTCCCGACGATACCGTTATCGCCATACTGCAAAAAGGCTATTCGCTCAACGGCAAAGTGGTCCGTCCGGCCATGGTAAAAGTGGCCAAACACGCATAACCATTAACCAATACAAGAAGGCATCTTCTATCTTTGTTAGAAAGGATTTTTACGAATGGGAAAGGTAATCGGTATTGACTTAGGAACCACGAATTCATGCGTGGCTGTGATGCAAGGCGGTGAACCGGTGGTGATCACCAACGCCGAAGGCTCGCGCACGACTCCGTCGGTGGTGGGATTTGCCAAAAACGGCGAACGCTTGGTCGGACAGACCGCCAAGCGTCAGGCTGTGACCAATCCGGAGAACACGGTGTTTTCCATCAAGCGTTTCATGGGGCGTCGTTTTGACGAGGCCAAGGACGAGGAACGCCGCGTACCCTACAAGACCAAGGCGGCCGGAAACGGGGATGTGCGCGTGGTGGCGCACGATCAGGAATTTGCTCCGCCGGAAGTCTCAGCCATGATTCTGCAGAAGCTCAAGGCCGATGCGGAAAGCTATCTGGGAGAAAAAGTCACGGAAGCCGTCATCACGGTGCCGGCGTATTTCAACGACAGTCAGCGCCAAGCCACCAAGGATGCCGGCAAGATTGCGGGTTTGGATGTGTTGCGCATTATCAACGAGCCCACGGCCGCTTCGCTGGCCTACGGTTTGGATAAAAAGAAAAACGAAAAAGTGGCCGTGTACGATTTGGGCGGCGGTACGTACGACATTTCGATTTTGGATTTAGGGGACGGCGTGTTTGAAGTCAAGGCCACCAACGGCGACACGCACTTGGGCGGCGATGATTTCGATCAGGTGATCATCGATTGGCTGGCCGAAGAGTTTAAGAAGGAACAGGGCATTGATTTGCGTTCGGACAAGATGGCCTTGCAGCGCCTGAAAGAAGGCGGCGAGAAAGCCAAGATCGAGCTTTCCTCGACCTTGCAGTCGGAGATCAATCTGCCGTTTATCACCGCCGATGCCTCCGGACCGAAGCACTTGAACGTGACTTTGACCCGGGCCAAGTTGGAACAGTTGACCGGTGCTTTGGTGGAACGCACGTTGATTCCTTTGAAGCAGGCCTTGACCGATGCGGGCTACACGGTGGATCAAATTGACGAAGTGATTTTGGTGGGTGGCATGACGCGCATGCCCTTGGTGCAGGAAACCGTCAAGAAATTTTTCGGCAAAGAACCGCACAAGGGTGTGAATCCGGATGAAGTGGTCGCCATCGGGGCTGCGATCCAAGCCGGGGTTTTAAAAGGCGATGTGAAGGATGTATTGCTCCTGGACGTGACCCCGCTCTCGTTGGGCATTGAAACCTTAGGGGGCGTGACCACTCGTTTGATCGAGCGCAACACGACCATTCCGACCAAGAAGAGCCAGGTGTTTTCCACGGCCTCGGACAACCAGCCGACGGTTTCGATCCGGGTATTGCAGGGTGAACGCGAAATGGCCGAGGACAATCGCACGCTGGGACGTTTTGATCTGACGGGGATTCCTCCGGCTCCGCGTGGCGTTCCGCAGATTGAAGTGACGTTTGACATTGATGCCAACGGGATTGCGCACGTTTCGGCCAAGGATTTGGGAACCGGCCGGGAACAGAAAATTACCATTACCGCCAGTTCCGGCTTGTCGAAAGATGAGATTGACCGGATGGTGCAACAAAGCCAGGAAAATGAAGAGACGGATAAGAAACGTCGGCATCAGGTGGAAGTTCGCAACCGCGCCGATTCGCTGGTGTATCAGACTGAGAAGATTTTGGAAGAGCACGGCACGAAGGTGGATGCCACCACGCGTGACCAAGTGCGCAAGTCGGTGGATGATTTGAAAAAGGCGCTCGAAGGGCAGGATGCCGACGCCATTGAAGCCGCGTGCAAGATGGTTGAGAAAACCGCGCAGAAGCTGGGCGAGGCCGTGTATGCGAAAGCTTCCACGCCGGGTGAAGGGGCGGAACAACCCGGGGGCGCTCAGGATGCGGGAGCGGCCGGGGCAACCCCAGGATCGGGTGATGAGAACGTAGTGGATGCGGAGTTTAAAGCCGAAGATAAATAGGCTGGCATCAGGAACGAAATCATAAAACGCGGTACCGCGCTGGCAGCAGCAAGTGGTGGCCGCGTTTTTTTTAAACTCCCAACGGGGTTGAGCCCCCAGGAGTGATGACGCAATGAGGTGGACGGTATGTCAGGGAAAAATGATTATTACGAGACGCTCGGTGTTCCGCGCAACGCCAACGAGGATCAGCTAAAGCAAGCGTACCGCAACTTGGCCAAAAAGTTTCATCCGGATGCCAATCCGGGAAATAAGCAGGCCGAGGAAAAGTTTAAGGAAGTGAACGAGGCCTACGAAGTCCTGCGCGATGCCCGCAAACGCTCGACGTACGATCAGTTTGGGCATGCCGGGATGGGTGGGGCCGCCGGGCGTCCAGGTGGTGGATTTGGCGGAGGCCATGCGGACATGGGCGACATGGGTGATATTTTCTCGGATATCTTTGAAGGCTTTTTTGGCGGTGGGGGCGGAGCCGGGACCGGGACGCGCGCGGGGCGTGGGCAAGGTGGGGCCCGCCGGGGTTCGGACCTGCGTTACGATTTGACCATTTCGTTTTTGGAAAGTGCCAAGGGCAAAGAGGTGGCGTTGGAAATTCCACGCCAGGAGACATGTTCCTCCTGCAAAGGCAGCGGCACCAAGTCCGGCAGCGCTCCCAAGACGTGTTCGGCGTGTCACGGTGCGGGACAGGTGCGCATGTCGCAGGGGTTTTTCTCCATCATGCGCACATGCCCGACTTGCGGTGGCTCCGGTACGATCGTGGACAATCCTTGTTCCAGCTGCGGTGGGGAAGGCCGTAAGCGTACGGTGCGTAAAATTTCCGTCAAGGTTCCGGCCGGGGTGGAAACGGGCAGCCGCTTGAAAGTGTCCGGCGAGGGTGAAGCCGGCATTCATAACGGTCCGCGGGGCGATTTGTATGTTGTGATCCAAGTGGAGTCGCACCCGGTCTTTACGCGTGAGGACGATCATATTCTGTGCGAGCAGCCCATTCCGATGATCACGGCCATTATGGGCGGCGAGATTGAAGTCCCGACCTTGGATGGGTTTGTCAGCATGAAGATCCCCGCCGGTTCGCAAAGCGGGAAAATGTTCCGTCTGCGCGGAAAAGGGTTTCCAAACCTGCGCGGGCTTGGAACCGGGGATTTGTTGGTCACGATCTTGGTGGAGACACCCGTGAAGCTCAATGACAAACAGCGTCAGCTGCTGAAAGAGTTTGGGCAGCAGGGTGGGGCGGACATGTATCCCGGTGTTCAAGCCTTTGTGGAAAAAATTAAAAAGACCATGGGGAGATAGCGTATGCGTTTAGCCACGGGTTGGGTAAAATGGGGTCTTGCATTGGGCCTGGCGCTCGGCGTATCGGCGTGCGGCGGTGGATTCAACATGGAGTTGTTGAAGACCCTCCAGTCGTCTGCGTCGTTTAAGAAAACCCTGAATTCCACACGTAACGAAGTCAGCCAGGTTATGGCCGGTGTGGACGACAATTCCCGCCTGGTGTATGTGCGTATGTTTGAAAATGCAGCCCAAATTTACACGATCAAGCCGGATGGAACCGGGGACACGCAGCTTACTTCGGACGAAGATCGGGTTTACAAGTGCCGCCCCTCCTGGAGTTTGGATCATAAGCAGATTGCCTATTTTCACTACTCCACCGACCGGCCGGCAGAAGGCAAAGCCGGCGTGGCCATTATGAATGCCGATGGTTCCAATCATCGGATCTTATTGGCGGATAAGAAAATCGATACCACCAAGACGCGTATTTCCTGGAAACCGGATGGCACTGTGATCTACATTCAAGAGAAGGATTTTCCTTCGGTGTTGTTTGGTTATGGCACCACGACCGCAGCTCAAGTAGACACCATACGTATTCCCAAGGGAAGCTTCATCAAGGAAATCCAAACGCTTTCGCCGGACGCACGGATTATTGCCGGGACCGGACCCGTGAAGGGCAGTGAGGTCATGCACATGGGCGCCGTGAAACGCTCGGGCGGAGCCGATTTGGATTTTATGAAATTTTTTCAACAAATGCCGTATCACCTGGGCACTGTGGCCTGGTCCTACGACAGCATGTATGTGGCCTATGAATTGGACGTCACGATCATCATCATGAACAGCACCTATGCTCCGGGTTTTAAGTTTTACCCAATCTCACCTATGGAAGCCGAGGCTCAGTTCACGGGAGCAGCCTTTTCACCCAGCGGACAATTCATTGCCTGCGCACGGGAAAAAGCCAAAGAAGGCAATGTCGGATCCGGAGACAAGGAAGTACGCACGGACATTTGGATTATGCAGATCAACGGGGCCAAGCCCCGCCAGCTGACCGATTCGGGTGGCTGTTTCGATCCTCACTGGTAAGCACATGGCGATTCCGCGGTTTATCCTGACTCCCGCCGCCTTACAGGAGAACCCCGTGCGCGTGACGGGAGATGATGTGGCGCATGCACGCGTGTTGCGCTTGCAACCCGGCTCGCCGGTGCGCGTCTGCGATGGAGCAGGGCATGAGTGGCAGGGCATGCTCTCGGCTGTTACCCCAAAGTATTTGGAAGTCTCCAACGTAACCCCCTTGGATCATCATCCGGAAGCCACCTTGCAGGTTACACTCTATCAGGGTTTTGCCCGCGGGGATAAGCTGGAATGGATCGTTCAAAAAGGAACGGAATTGGGTTTGGTGCGTTTGGTGCCCATGGTCACAGCGCATTCCCAAGTTCGGCTGGCAGAGGCCGGATCGCATAAAATCACACGATGGCAAGAGATTGCACGCCAGGCCACGCGGCAATCGGGACGCGTGCGAGTGCCGGACATTGCCTCGCCGGTAACCTTTGAACAAGCCGTGGCCGAAGCACGACAGGCCGATGTGGCCGTGATGCCCTTTGAGCATGCCGATCGCGCTCACGGTTGGAAGGCGCAACTGGCACAGGTGCCGCAGCCTGTAACCGTGGCTTTGTTGGTAGGTCCGGAGGGCGGTTTTTCGGAAGCGGAAGTGGCGTTGGCCCGTTCCTCTGGAATCCTTCCTGTGAGTCTGGGACCGCGTATCTTGCGTTCCGAGACCGCAGGTTTGGCCGTGTTGGCCATGGCGTTGTTTCAATGGGGTGATTTGGGAGGCCAGGCATGATGACGTGGTTGGACGCGCAACGCGAGGCGGAACGTGCGTTTTCCCGTAAAGGCAGTTCCGAAGCTTTGGAATGTTATTTCCGCTGGACCACGGAAACGCGCTATGAACAAACTCAGGGCCAGCTTGAAAATGTCGAGAACAAGCAGACCTACGGTGTTGCGGTACGTTGTTTCCAAGCCGGTCGTGTGGGGTTTGCCTACCGCAGGGATACGCGAGCAACAGCCGTAGAGGCCTGTGTGGAGGAAGCGCGGGCGCTGGCCCAGCATGTTCCCGCCGATGTTGCGCGCACCGCTGCGGTGGATCCCTTGATCTGCATGCAAGCAGAGGGTTCTTCGGAACCCCGCGTGCCCGTGGAAACCATTTCTGCGTGGTTGACCGCAATGGAGCGTACGGCCCGGAACGTGGATGCGCGCGTGGTCCGAACGCATCAGGCGAGTTTTGCTCAAACCATCGTGCGTCATGCGTTGTTTCATTCCAGCGGGATCAAGGGTACGTGGACGCAGTCCGAGGCGTCGGTAGGCTTGGCTGCCGTGGCAGAAGGCAATGGGGATTCACAAATGGGCGAGGCCTACCGCATGGCCCGTACCCCCGAAGCCTTGGATCCGGAAACCGTAGGGAACGAGGCTGGACGCAAGGCTGTGAAATTATTAGGCGCACGCACCTTGCCGACGCAACACCGTGTGGTCATTTTTCCACCCATGGTGGTCACGGGCATATTGGAAGCGATGTTTCCGGCTTTAAGCGGCGAGGCATGGCAACGCGGGCGTTCGT
Source organism: uncultured bacterium (assembly GCA_964604705.1). Lineage (GTDB taxonomy): Bacteria > Oederibacteriota > JAAXVQ01 > JAAXVQ01 > JAAXVQ01 > JAAXVQ01. The sequence goes on along the minus strand of CAZSAP010000010.1, from coordinate 99,158 downwards.
TTTTGGCGCAGCACCTGGGCCAGCCGATTGCCCCTGCGTGGGTGCAGCTGGTGGATGACGGAACTCTGCCCCATGGGATTTTTTCAGCACCGATGGACGAGGAAGGTTCGCTCACACAGAGAACCGAACTTATCCGCGAGGGTGTGTTAACCGCCTGTTTGCATAATCGCGAGACCGCTTTGCGTGGGAAAACGCGTTCGACAGGTAACGGCGTACGCGCGTCTTTATCCGCGGCTCCGGCCGTGGGTCCCCTGCAGGTGCAGTTGCTTCCCGGGAGTCAAACCCCGGAGGCCTTGTACCAAGCGTATCCGGATGCTCTGGTGGCGGCCGATGTGTTGGGCTTGCATACCTTGGATCCTGTTACCGGTGATTTTTCCTTAGGTGCCAGCGGTTGGCTCCTGCACCCTGGCGGCGATGTGGCCGTGCGCGGCGTGACCCTTTCGGGGAACCTGATGACCTGGTTGAAGCAGATTGTGGCTGTGGGCAACGATGTCCGCGTGTTGGGGCATTTTTCGGCCCCGAGTGTGGCGGTACGAGATTTATTGGTGGCAGGCGAGTAACCAAAGTAAGCGTTAAATGTGATCAAGCAAAAGCAAGGAGCGGCAAACCATGGAACGAATCATCGACGGCAAGACCCGATTGGCGGGTGTGATCGGCAACCCGATCGCGCATACACTTTCCCCGGCCATGCACAATGCGGCCTTCAAGGCACTGGACATCAATGCGGTATATTTGCCCCTATCCATGCCGGCAGCCGGTGTGAAGGGGTTGCTCCAGACCCTTACGCATATGGGGGCACTGGGTGTGAATGTCACCATTCCGCATAAGCAATTGGCCATGAAGCACGTGGATGCCTGCTCACCCGAGGCGAAGCGCATTGGGGCGATTAACACGATCGTGTTTCAGGGTGAAAAGCGAATCGGGCACAATACCGATGGTCCGGGATTTGTACAAGCCATGCGCGCCGCCAAGGTGACGCTTAAGGGCAAGCAAGCCGTATTGTTAGGGGCCGGCGGCGCCGGTCGGGCAGTGGCGGTCTCGTTGCTGCAAGCGGGTGTGACTCGGCTCACTGTCTCCGAACCCAATGCGCAACAGCGGCAGGGGTTGTTGCGTCATCTGAAGACACTCGGTTATACACGCACGCAAGGTGTTCTGCCGAACACCCCTGAGTTGCAAGCGGCCTGTGCCGCAGCCCAGGTTTTGGTCAATACCAGCCCGTTGGGGCTTAAGCCGCAGGATCCACTGCCTGTACCTGCGGCCTGGATTCCAGCCAAACAAAGTGTCATGGATTTGGTGTACGGGCACGGCCCCACACCGTTTTTGCAGGCCGCACAAAAAAGACAATGCCGGTGTGTGCCGGGGTGGCACATGCTGCTGTACCAAGGAGCGATTGCCTTTGAGCTGTGGACCGGGCGCAAGCCACCGGTGGAGGTTATGCGGCGTGCCTTGTTGCGTGCCGGGGTGGAAGGGCGTTAACCGTAGGGTTCACCTCCTGGGGAATTGATTTGCTTACGACCTTGACACTCTCCCCTTGGTAAATTTATAATTTCACTGGATGCAACCGATGCTAGCCATTGGGGCAACGTCCACCTTCGATACAAAAGGAGCAGGCCCATGGTCACGATGGATACACTCATGCGGGTGATGTTTGAACGCAATGCTTCGGACATCCACCTTACGACCGGAGTTCCGCCCATGCTGCGCATTGACGGCGAGATCGTGGCCACGGATTTTGAAAAGCTCAAACCCGAGACCAGCCGCGCGTTGATTTTTAGCATCTTGACCGACGAGCAGAAGGCCAAGCTGGAAAAAGAGAACCAACTGACCATTTCGTTTGGCTTGGAGAAGACCGGACGTGTGCGTTTGGCGGCCTTTCGCCAGAAAGGCGTACTGGCGGCCGACCTACGCAGCATTCCCGCGCATCCCACGACGTTTGAGGAACTGGGGCTCCCGGCGATCCTAAACGACATTGTGCAGGTGCCCAAGGGTCTGGTTTTGATTTGCGGACCCACGGGTTCGGGCAAATCCACCACCTTGGCCTCGGCCATCAACTGGATCAACGAACACAAGTCCGTGCACATCCTGACCATTGAGGACCCGCTTGAATTTTTGCACACACATAAAAAGTCAATTGTGAACCAACGGGAGATTCAAACCGATACCGAGTCGTATGCCTACGCCCTGCGCAGTTCGCTGCGTCAAGATCCGGATGTCATCATGATCGGCGACCTGTACGATCCCGACACGGTCTTGGAGGCGCTGACCGTGGCTGAAACAGGGCACCTTGTGTTGGCCACGCTGAGTCGTCCGGATTCGGTACAGGCCATCAATTCCATTATTGAATTGTTCCCGCCGCACATGCAATACAAGATCCGCATGCAGTTGGCCAACACGCTGCAGGCCATTTTGGCGCAACAGCTTTTGCCCCGGGGCTACTCCTCCGGGCGTGTCGCGGCCTGCGAAGTGTTGATTCCCACCTCGGTGGTGAGGAATCTAATTCGCGAAGAGAAAGAATATCAGATCTATTCCATCATGCAGGCCGGGAGTGAGTACGGCATGCAGACCATGAATCAGGCATTGTTCGAGCTGTATCAAAAGCAACTGGTAACCTACAACGAGATTTTCTCGCGCACGACAGATCCCAAGGATCTGCAAAATCTCATCAAAGGGACCATGTAACCGGGGCGAGTCCCCGGATGGGCGGGAGTGGCATATGCAGGTATGGAAACGGTTGAAACAAACAGACGGCTTTACCTGGATCGAAATCGTGATCTTGATCGCCTTGTTGGGCATTTTATCCGCGTTGATTTATCCCAGGTTCCAGCAAATGCAGGAAAGCGGCCGGGAAGCGGCGACCAAGAGCAACATCGGGGCCGTTAAATCCGCCATCTCCATTTACTACGGCGACCATGAAGGCATTTGGCCTACGACCTTGGATGTCAATGATAAGACCACAGGCTTTGGCTTTGGCAATTATTTGGACAGCATGCCGAAAGTCAAAGCAACCCATCCGAACGATCCCAGCAAGAGTCCGGAAGGCAGTGACGTTGTTTACAAGACGTTCAATGACGAACCCAGCCTGGCCGTGCCCAACAGTGCCGGGAAGGGATGGCGCTACGAACGCGAAACCGGACGCATCTGGGTAAACAATTCCTATTTGGACTCGCAAGGGGCCTCTTACACTACGTACGGTTACGAATAGGTAAGATATCACCACCGCTCAAGTATAATTCAATTTGCATGTTAGGAGACCATCATGGCCTACAAGGGGTCCGTGTCGCGCATTGAAAAGTTTTCCCGGTTTGTGCTCTTTTTGGTGATGTTGATTCTGGCTGGTTTTCTGAGTGCGTTGGGCGATAAGATTTTACGCGACATTGACATGTGGAGTGTGGCTCCTCGCCTTGAAACCTTTCAGGACAAATCGGCCTTGCAGGCGGCGCAGCAAGGCGTGAGCCTGGTGGATCGAGAATACGCCCGCCTGGAAGAGTCACAGGCCGACTACGCCCGACTTCTCGAGAAAGCCGAACGTCAGTATCAAGCCGAGAAACAATCGTACTCCGACTGGCTCCAAGCCCGTAGCACCATTGGCTCGAGCCAAGAGGATGAATCCGTCCGTTCACGCGCAGTGACACTGGATCGGTTTCGCAAGATCCAAGAAAGCTGGCAAGGGAAGCTTGAGGATATAGAGAAACAAAAGCGCGGGTTGGAGCAAAAGCGCAGCTTGGCCGGAACCGCGCTGCAAACCGTAGAAGATAAGGCGTCGCATGCGTACGAAAAAGCCATGCAGGCGTATGCGCTCAAAGTTTTTTTTATTCGCTTGGGATTTGTATTGCCGGTCTTGGCCTTGGGTTTGTTTTTCTTCCTGAAAGTGCGCGGGAGCCGGTTCTGGCCCCTGGTATGGGGATTTATACTTTTTTCTTTGTATGTCTTTTTTGTCGGTCTCTTGCCCTATCTGCCCAGCTTCGGTGGATATATTCGCTTGGCGGTCGGCGTGGTGTTGACTGGGTTCATCGGGTACTATGTGGTGAAGCAGCTCAACGGGTATTTGGCGCGCAAGAAAGCCGAGTTGGAAGAATCAACCAAAGAGCGGGCGGGGAAAATTAAGGACGAAATTGCCGTGCGCGCATATCAGTCGCACAGTTGTCCTTCCTGTGAGCGGGATTTTTTAATCAATAAATGGTACCCGAAAGTGGGGAATGTGAGCGAAGTGCGCACGCATGCCGAAGCGCCCGATCATTGCGCTTACTGCGGGATGCCCTTGTTTGGCAAGTGCCCCAAGTGTGGCAACCGCAACTTTCTACATTTTCCGTTTTGTTCCGCATGCGGGAGTGAATTGGAAACGTTGAAGAAATCAGAAAAATAATCCGCGGCGGTTTGGATCCGGCGTGGGGAATTTTAAATGCATGGCGGTTTCTTCCAACGCCGAGAGCAAAGCGACTCCCAAGACTATCCAGATTGGCATGAGAAAATCCCAGAGCAAAATTGGAAAGACTAAAGCGAAAACAAGGAACCCTGTCAGCTTGTTGCCCCAGGTATGCACAGAAAGCCAGGTCTTGTATTTGATGCGAGCCAGGCAGAGATTTAGAATACGCACGGCGGCTACCAGGGCCATGCCTGGAATCAGAATAAGCACATCGGCTTGAATGTGCAGTGCGGCCACGGAAAGTGCCACCCCGAACATAACCGCGTCGGCCCAGGTGTCCAAACGCGCCCCGAACAGGCTCTCGGCATGCCAACGCCGGGCCAGATATCCATCCAAGACATCGGTCAAACCACAGAGCAGATAGATTAAAAGAAACAGTGACACCTCATCCGAAAGGGGAATGAGCGCCAAGGATAGTACAATGCGTGAAAGCGAGAGTAGGTTGGGCCAGGTCTTCATGGACCTACTATAACAGGTTTCGTAATGAAGCGAAAGTACTTGAGCGGTGTTTGGATTACGATCCTAGCTCGCCACAGGGTGCGTCAAGGCTTGGCCAGATACGCGCCCAGGCCTTGTTTTTTCGTAGCGTATTTCACTCCTGGGTGCTAATGAAGCTACACGATTCCTACCCGGGCTCTGCAAGCGTTTGAGTTGAATAGGCCGAGAGGAAAAGACAACACGTGTTTGGGAATTGTAAATCGCTAGACTTTCACTTAGAATTAATGGCGGTGCTTCAAAAACGTTGGGAGAGGGGCCAGGTATGCCAAAAATGTTGGTTCTGAGCATGATCCTGTGCGTTTTGACAGGGTGTGCCTCCACGGCGAAATATTCAGAATCCATATCGCGCGTGCATACCTTGACCGCCTTGCGCCCGATGGTACAACTTGAAATGTTTCCCGAGGGAAAGTCCTTGCAGACCCCGGAAACACGGCATCAGACCCAACGTGAATTGGAAAGCGAATTGCAGCTCCAATTGCACCGAGACCTGCGAGTCGAAGTGGCACCGGAGTTGGCACCCGAACTGCCGGAAGCCATACAAAAACAACTGAAATCGTTATGGGTGGTGCTGCATACGACTCCGGACATAAAGACGGTGGAGTTGCTCCCCGAGCTAAAAGCCTTTCTGCAAGCACAGCCTGGAGACGGTGATCTGCTTTTGGTGTATTACAGCGGATTTCAACGCTCCAAGGAGAGCATGACCGAGGGGTATCAAAATTCGGCTTTTCGATCCGACCTGGTTCCGCGCACATATGCGCGTGAGGTGGATGGGGGTGGAACCCTTCACCTGCCGCAGGACCTAGTTCCTGGACGATACGTTGCCGTTCCTGAAGCGTTTAATGCAACCCTGAAACTGGCGATTGTACAAAAAGCGACTTTGCAACCCGTATATTATGATTCATTGCACTTGGCCGAAGATCCACTCGCATTTTCCACACGGCAGACGTTGGTAAGGAAACTAGCCGGATCATTGAAGCAGGTTGCCCATTGAAACCAAATACCCGCGGTCTTGAAATAAGGGTCTGGATAGGTTTAGGTGCTTTGGTTTTTTGGTTGGTAGGCTGTGCACCCAAGAACCCCACAGCCCCGGAGAACGAAAACAAGGGAACCCAGACCGTTTACACGTTCACCATCACGCCGGCTGCGCCGCAGGGAGTATATGCTGCGGCTTGTCCAGCGGTGGTGCAAGATACAGCCTCGGGGGTGTACTCCACGGTCGTTTGTTCAGTGAGTCGGAACACCGGACTGAACGCGTCATTGCCCGTGGATGCGTATCCCGAGGGTGGCGGGCATACCAATTATTATTTTACAGTGGTCACCGGGCAGGTAAACCTGGTTTGGAGCAACGACCACGAGTATGTTCCGGCGCCTTTTACGCTTTCCATAACCGTAGTAAATAAGTAACCTGAGTGATTAAACCCATCGTATGCATGAGGTGAGTATGAACGACGTTGCCTTCACTGGTTTTTCCCCGGAATGTTTTAAGTTTCTTAAAGGTTTGGGTAAGCACAATGCGAAGCCTTGGTTTGAAGCCCACCGTGAAACATATGAGACGCAGGTTTTGGCGCCCATGCGCCAAATGGCGTCCTGTTTGAGCGAGCCTATGGAGATCATCGATCCGAAGTTGTACGTCAACCCCACCAAGATCATCTCCCGCATTTACCGGGATACGCGTTTTTCAAAAAACAAGTCTCCTTACAAGACCAATCTCTGGTTGACCTTCAAACGGCCGCGCGAGGACTGGGCGGACACACCGGCATGGTTTTTTGAGGTCTCTCAGACTGGTTATGCCTATGGTATGGGGTTTTTCGCCGCTTCGGTGGCCACCATGGATGCCTTGCGGGAGCTTATCGAGGAGGATCCGAAAAAATTGCAAAGCGTGATTGGGTTTATGAAAAAGCGCCCTGATTTAAAATTGGAAGGTGAATTGTACAAGAAGCCCCGTCCCGGTGGATGCCTGGAAGTCCTACGACCATGGCATGACCGCAAGACCCTGTATCTGGTTAGCAGCAAGCCCGTGGGCAAAGCCGGTGTAGGAACCAAAGTCTTGGACGAAGTCATGGGCGCGTTTGCCGACCTGGCCCCGCTCTACCACCTGTTTTGGAAAGTCAAAGAGTCGGTGTAATTACGGGTTTTGTAGAATCGAACCAGAGATAGTTTATATGGGGCGTACTTTGATAAAACCCTTGTTCACATTTCATGAATGCATTATGCTTTCCTATAGCAAGTAGTACGTGGGTCATCACTACTTTGTCAAAAGATGGCCTGTTTACCACATGTATAAAAAGGAGTCTGCTTATGCCACCACGCAAATCCAGTCTGGAAAAACCAAGTCTTCCCGAACCTGCACTTGCTCCGGTTCCACCCAAGCCCGAAGGGTTGTCCGTAGGGCTACGTTTGTTTGTCATTGCCTTTCTTATGGCCGCTTTGCTCATCCCGGCATTTCTCATGAATTTCTTGGTGGAGGATCGCAAATCACGCAAGAACACAGTGGTCGCTGAAATTGCAGAGCAATGGTCCGGCGGCGGTCAGATACTTACAGCGCCTATTCTTTCGGTGCCTTACCGGGAGTATTTTAAAGATGAAAAGGGAAACTTGCAGTTCAATGTGCGTTTTGCGCATTTTTTACCCGAACGTTTGGAGATTGGCGGAGGCATGACTCCGGAGGTCCGCTATCGCGGCATCTACAAGGTGGTGCTTTACCGGGCGCAGTTGAAGGTATCCGGTACTTTTGCCTACCCTGAGATCGCCGGGTTGAACCTAAAACCGGAAAACATGCTTTGGGAGAGCGCGTTCATTACGTTGGGGCTTAGCAATACCAAAGGCATTGAGAATTTGGTGCGCCTGCGGTGGAACCAAACCGAGCTTCCGACAGCGCCCGGGGTCACATGCAAGGATGTGGTTGCTTCGGGCATTCATGCGGCGGTACCGCTCTCACCAGCGGTCTCAACGTACACGTTTGCCTTTGATTTAAATCATAAGGGGCATGAGTATCTTCAATTCACACCGCTGGGCAAGGAGACCAAAGTCTCCCTGGCTGCGGACTGGGATGCACCGAGTTTTGTAGGGAATTTCCTGCCGAACACGCGCGACCTCAAACCGGGTCATTTTTCCGCGGAATGGAAAATTTTGGACATCAACCGCAACTTTCCCCAGCAGTGGCTGGGTGAGGACAAGCAAGACGTCATGCCCACGGCCTTTGGCGTGAACCTCTTTGTTCCCGTCGACCAGTATCAGCAAATCTCGCGGACGATTAAATATTCGATCATGTTTATCGGGTTGACCTTTCTGGCTCTTTTTATTCTGGATGTATTGGGGGCCGCGCACCGTAAGCCCTTGCATGCCGTGCAGTACTTGCTTATCGGCGTGGCGTTGATCGTGTTTTACACGTTGTTGCTCTCGCTCTCTGAACACATCGGCTTTGGTTGGGCGTATGTAAGCGCCTGTGGGGCGATTATTGCGCTCATCCTTTTGTACACCAAGAGCATTTTGGCCAGTCTGCGCCAAACGGGTCTTATGGCCTTGGTTCTGAGTACACTGTACGCCTACCTATATGTTGTGTTGCAACTGGAAGATTATGCGCTGCTGATCGGCAGCCTGGGCTTGTTCTTGGTGCTCGGCTTGGTCATGTTCCTGACACGGAAGCTCGATTGGACCGCAGTGGGAAAAATCTAGTTCGGTCTTTTTCTTGGATAAAAACTTGTTCCACGTGCAAGAATCGTTTATGCTTTTTCAATGGATCGTTCGGGTATACAAAACAAAAGGGAGTTAAACAGCATGCGCATAATTCGCTATTGGTGCAAGGCCGCGGTATGTCTTTTTGTAGGGGCGTTTATAGGAGGGAGCTATCTACCCAACGTACAAGCACGTCCAACTGAGCTGATTCAGTTTACTGCGAATCATCACATACTGGGATTTGCTCCTGGAAACGTTTGGATTGGTTCTCAGGACCGCATGCTGCGCCTGGAGTTGGTGGGCAGTCGGCAGGTTAGGCCCGACACTGTCGGTGGGAGCATGGATACTCATACGGGTAGGGCCGAATCCAGCACTGGGACCACGCAGCGAATACGCTATACCGAAGCCTGGGAGGGCGTGAGTGTAGAATATGTGGTAGAACCCGGAGTGATTGCCAAGAGCACATACACGGTGCGCGCGGGTCAGCGTGGAAACCCGGTCTCGCAAATTTGCATTCGCTACAACCAGCCGGTTTCACTCGATGCCGCTGGAAACCTAATCATTCGTTTTTCACAAGGGGAAATGCGTGAGAGTGCGCCTGTAGCTTGGCAAGAGAAACAAGGGAAGCGCGTACCGGTTCCAGTACGTTTCCGGATGATGGGCCCACGCGAGGTGGGATTTTCTGCCACCTACGACCCCGCCTATGCCTTGGTTATCGATCCGGCGCTTAGTTGGAATACGTTTTTTAAGGCGACAGGAGGAAATTCGAATCTTGCCTTGGCTTTCGACAGTAGCGGCAATATCTATATATGTGGCTCCAGTTTACAGACATGGGGGACGCCGGTACGTGCGCACAGTGGAGGGAGTGATTTTTCTGTAGCCAAATTTAACAGCAATGGTGTCTTGCAATGGTGTACGTTTTTGGGAGGAACGGGCACAGATTTAGGATACGGCATCGCCGTCGATGGCAATTATGTGTATGTGTGCGGTGAGAGTTCGGCCACCTGGGGTTCGCCTCTTCGAGCCTACAGCGGCGGTAAAGACATAGCACTGGCCAAGCTCAACAATAACGGTGTGTTGCAATGGAACACCTTTTTGGGCAGTACCAGCGATGATATTGGCCGTTCCGTTGTCACTCGAACTGGGGGAAGCTTGTTCATAGGTGGCGAAAGCATGGCGACATGGGGAACGCCGGTTCGGGCATTTTCTGGATCCAGCGCTGATGCATTTGTCGCTTCCGTCTACAGCGATGGCACGTTGGGGTGGAATACTTTTTTAGGGGCAACCGTTACAGATATAACGAAAGCCATAGCTACGGATGTCAATGACAATTGCTATGTTTTCGGTGAGAGCATGGATTCCTGGGGGGCTCCTATAAGGGCTTTCGGGGATAATCGCGATGTGTTTGTTGCCAAGCTAAGCACGGTGGGAGTACTGCAATGGAATACGTTTATCGGTGGAGATGGTTACGAAAATGCCTGGACCGGTGCGGTTGATAAGGTCGGCAATATTTACGTGGCGGGAAACGGCAACGCCACTTGGGGTTCACCTGTGCGTCCCTATGCGGCAGACCTGGATGCCTTTGCGGCCAAGTTAAACCCGAACGGTCTGCTGCAATGGAACACATTTTTGGGTGGAGCAGGCTATGATTATGGTCAGACCTTAGTGGTGGATGGCAGCGGCAACCTGTATCTGGGCGGATACAGTTTGGACAACTGGGGAACTCCCTTGAATGCGTATTCAGCTTCCCCCCTCGGATCTCCCGATGCCTTTATGGTCCGCTTAAGCAACAACGGTGCACTGATTTGGAGTACATTTTTGGGTGCTCAGGCCGGAATGCATTACGGTTGGGGCATGGGAGTGGACAACAGCAACGGGGAGATTTATTTTTCCGGGGATAGTACCAGTACCTGGGGTACACCCATCAATCCGTTTGGTTCAGGGACGAATGGATTCTTGGCTAAGTACAATCCGCTAACGTTGAATAATGCCAAGGCTAAATCCGCATTGGTTGATTCCACGCTCAGCCTTACATCACGGGGTAAAAACTATGCCGGCATGACAGACGTGAAGTTAAAAAATACAAGCTTGACCATTCCTGGGACCGGACTGAGTTTGGCGGGCGTGTCCAAATTTGTGGCGCAGTTTGCCCTGCCCGCCACCCCGGGACTTTACGATTTGGTGCTGACTCGCTCCGGCGTGGACTATGTGTTCAAGTCTGTGTTCACGGTTTTGCAGTCAATCACCGCTCCTGTGCGTTGGAGCATGACCGATATGGGCCAAGCTGGAAATCCCACAGGGCTTACCTCCGGCAACCTGACGGTGGCCGATGCCGACCGTAATGGCAAGGCGGAAGTATACGTCGCGTCCAATGATTCCATGTTGTATAAATTTTACAAACCTTCATCCACGGCCGGTTGGAGCATAGGGTTTTTCCCTGAGCAAACCGGGCACCATCTCAACGATGTGTTGGTTCAAGATGCCAACGAGGATGGGGAATTGGAAGTGTTTGGTGCTTCGACACAACCTTCGCTGTATCAGTACACCGCCGCCGGGACCGGATGGAGTACAACTCCTTTTGGGACATTCTCAAGTCCGATCGCGGTTGGAGATGGCAACGCCAATGGGTTGGTCGATGTCTATGGGGTTTCGATAACCGCAGCGGGGAACGTAAGCTTGGTGGAAACACTCTCCAACAGCGTGGTGGCGACCGGTTTGGGTACCGTGTTTTGCATGGTCAGCGGCGATGGCAACAACGACGACCAAGACGAGATATTCGTTGCCAATTCGGAGCGCCGGGTGTATCAGCTCCGGTACAATGGGGCTGCTTGGGAAAAGAGCATTGTGGCGGTAAGCAGTGCCGGAGATATGAAAAAGCTTGCCTTGGGGGATGTGGACAGCAACGGTTCGTGGGAACTCTACGGTGCCAATCAGGATAAGCGTGTGTATCAGTACCAGTGGAGCGGTAGCAGTTGGACGGTTACTACCGTAGGCGTTTTGCCCGAGGCATGTTCTTCACTGGCTGTGGGCGACGGTGACAGTGACGGCGCTGCGGAGCTCTATGTGGCCTGTTCCAATGGGCATGCGTATCAGATTCGATACAGCACCGCGGGATGGGTGGCCCCGTTGGATTTGGGACATGCAGGCAGTCCCTTGCTTTCCGTGGCCGTGGGAGACGGGGACCATGATTTTACCTCCGAGGTGTACGCATTGGCGGAAAACGCACATGTGGTTCAATACAGAGCTACGGGTGTAGCCCCCACCCCCACCATAACTCCGACGGCAGTACCAACATCCGTACCGTTGCCGGATCGTTTTTTAAAGATTTACCACAGTAAGATCAATCCCAACCAAGGGGAGCAAGCCTTGATCCGCTGGACACAGCCGCAGAACGCAAATGTGACAATCACGGTGTACAATTTAGTTGGGGATAAGATTTGCACCTTGGTGGATCGACAGACATATGTTGCAGGGCGCTTGCACGAACTTCCTTGGAAGGGTCAGAATACCTCGGGACAGACCGTTGGGAGCGGAATTTATATTGTTCACATCAAGACCGATGGGTTTGAAACGTACAGTAAAGTCGCGGTTATCAAATAAACGTATCCGGTAAAAACCGCTAAGCGTACAGCCCCTGTGCACTGGATGATTGTTTGCACCCCGCTCACCTCTCGCACTCGGAGGGGGCGGGGTTTTTTATTTTTTTTGGTTAAAACTTTTTCCCGCTCCTATGGTCTGATAGGGACAACCCCTTCGGCGAGAACCATCATGCCGGAGACGACCTGGAGGAGTAGGATTATGAACGGAGTAGCTGAACGAGTGAGTATGGAAGAATTGAAAACCCCCAAGGCGGCGGCTGCGTATTTGACCATGGCCTGGGCCAGCGGAGACCAAGGTTGCATTCGTGAAGCGGTGCGCATGGTTGCGCAAGCTCAAGCCGGTGTCGAGGATTCGATTTTTCAGATCGGAGCTTCGGGATCTGTGATCAGTGTGTTTGCCTAAACCCACCCACTTGGGGACGTTGGGTTGCGACGGTATTATTTCTGCAAGCGTCCTTTAATAACTACGAATTTATGCCTGCCTAAATCCTGTTTTGAACCATCCTCGTTTTTCAAGACCGCACGATACAGGTAAACGCCTGGCGCCACATCCGTTAGCGACCATCGTAGACGCTGGGTTTCGGCCGCAGCGTAGGATTGGTGCAACGTTTGTATATGTTCACCTGTGAAATTCCAGATCGTAAGTTCAATGGTACCAGAACCCAGTGTTTGATAAACAAACCATAATTCATCTCCGCGTGCCGGACTGGGATAGGAAACAATGGTGTCTGTGGTCAAGGCGTACGGTAGGTGTGTGGGTGTGTAGGTGAAAGTAACGGTTTGTACCTGTGTGGGAGTAAGGGTACACGTCGGTGTGGCTGTGTTGGTAAGTGTGGGAGTGGCGGACCAATCGGGAGTGATCGTTAACGTGGGAGTTATGCTCGATGTGGTGGTTATAGTCGCTGAGACCGTGAGTGTAGGAGTAACAGTCGCAGAAACAGTTGCGGTTCGTGTCTGGGTTAAAGTGGGAGTGTGGGTTGGTGTGGCCGTGATGGTGCTCGAATGCGTTCGTGTAAGCGTAACAGAAGGTGTAACCGTTGGAGTTAAGCTCGCGGTAGCGGTAGCTGAATGGGTGCGGGTGAGGGTGACAGTGGGTGTGCAGGTTCCGGTAGGCGTCTGGGTATAGGTGGAGGTATATGTGGCCGAGTGTGTGCGGGAGGGTGTTGCAGTTGGTGTGGGGGTGGCTGTGTTGGTAGATGTACGTGTAAAGGTGGGGGTATGAGTGCGGGTGGAGGTCGGAGAGGAGTCCGGAGTGTACGTGAATGTGGGTGTGGGGTTCAAAATCGTATAGTTGGCCCCACCGCTGTCAAAGAGATCATTGCCTGCTTGGTCGTGTGTGAGCTCAACCGAAAGGTTGTAGTTCCCTCCTGGCGGATTGACCACGTTTGATATGGTTATGGTCATCCAGGTTGAATATATATTGTTGGTGACGCTCGCACGCAACATGGTTGGGAAACGAGTAAGTGCACAATTGGCGCCATCGATGTTGACCGTGGCCGCGCTTAGGTCGGTTCCGGCTGGAAATAGGATCCACGCATAATCGCTGGCCAGAACCGTAGCGGGACAATTATCGCAATAAAGGGTATAGGTGGAAGAAACGCCAGCCACATTACTGCCAAGCGTGGGATGTGGAACCAGAGCCCAAGCAGGAATTGAAAAAAAAAGAAGACTCAAGAGCATGCTCGTCATCCACGTTTGACGCATAGTTATTCTCCCAGGGAATTCGAGTAAACGTAATCAAGTATAGCTTCAAAAAAGGGAAAAATCATGTTGGGTCAATAAAAAGTCGAAAATACAAGTTTAGGCGCTTGGAAAGGCTTGCTGAAAAAATAGAACGGAACTGTGGATTTTGGGAAATGCCCTTTTTTTTATTGCCTTTTCTGGCATATATAGTCTATAATTGCAAAAAAATATAGAAAAATGTTGCGAAGCTAAATGTCGGAAATAGCCTTTGTTTAAAGCGTTTTCTGTATTTGTACACAGAGCTCTATATATAGTGCCTCTGGAATAGTACCGCCAAAGATGTTGTGGGGGTATTCCAAGCAAACTATTTTCGGTTACCATTTAAGGAGGCGCGGTGCTTAAATTCTTTAAAGCCAGCAGCCTGGTGGGTTTGGACATAGGTGCTTCGTCGATTAAAGTCGTGCAAATGAAACGCACGGGCGAACAGTTTACCTTGGCCAACCTGGCCTTAGCCGAAATTCCCCTGGAAGTCCAAGAAGAAGCCGATGTTGATTTGAAAAACGACATGCTGGCGGATCTGATTAAAAAATTATTCAAAGAACACAATATCAAAAGCAAAGATGTCGTGACCTCGTTGCCTGGAGACGACGCCATTGTGCGCTATGTAAAGTTGCCGTTCATGAGCGATGAGGAATTGAAAAATGTCATCAGCTACGAGGCGGAGCAGTACATTCCTCTGGCCATTGACCAAGTCGTCTTGGATTTTGACCGTCTGGGGGAAGTGGATGAAGATGGGCAAAAGAAGCTGGAAGTGCTGCTGGTCGCAGCCAAAGAAGAAATTGTGGACCGCCATTTGGAATTGATGAATCGCGCCGGACTCAATCCGGTGATCATTGACGTGGATTCGTTTGCCCTGAGCAATGCCTTTGGGCGCAACTACGGACTCATGGAAGGCGAAACCGTAAGTTTGATCCATATCGGCGCCCGCCTGACCACGATCAACATTTTGGAAGACGGAGTATCCCACCTAACGCGCGATGTGCAAGTGGCCGGCAACAATTTCACGCGCGAAGTGCAACGCGAGTTTGGGAACTCCTTGGCCGAAGCCGAAGAACTCAAACGCATCCAAGGCAAAGTCCTCACCGAAACCGAAGACATCATGAGCATGGAAGTGCCGACGCCGGACGATCAGTCCGCGCGCGTAGGCGAATCCCTTAACTCGCTGCTGAACAAACTGATTGCTGAAATCCGCCGCTCATTTACCTATTACGAAAGTTCGATTCGTAAAAAGCCCGTCTCGCGCATTGTGCTCTCGGGTGGAACCGCGCGCCTGAAGAATCTCGACAAATATTTACAAGAGAAACTCAATGTGCCCGTGGAACTCAACGATCCGTTCAAGGTTATTCAGATCCCAGGCAAGCAGTTTGACGTGGATTTCATTCAGGCCCATGCGCAACGGTTCAATGTCGGCGTAGGTTTGGCCTTGCGGGGAGCGGAATAATCCATGATACGGATTAACCTGCTTCCGGCCAAGGTTCGCAAGACCAAAGGCGCCCAAAAGGTCAACACGTACATTATTTTGGGTGGGTCGGCACTGGCGATTCTGCTGGTGTTGTTGCTGCTTAACTTGCTTTCCCTGACGCGCCGTACCGAGCAAAAGATTGCCAAGACCGAAGCGGCCGCGGCCCAATTGGCAGAGACCATTCGCACCGTACGTGAACTCACCGCCCGCGAACAATACGGCGATCAGATTCGCGCGACCGTGCGTGGGCTTTTGCCCAAGCAGGCTGTGTGGATCACGGTCTTGGATGAGTTGACCAACCAAACCCGCGAGGACTTGTGGCTCACGTTGCTCAAGGCTACGTCCGCGCCCGGTGTCATGCCGCTCCGCTTGGAAGTGGAGGGCGAGGCCTACAGCAAGATTTCGGTGGCGGATTTTTTAAGTGCCTTGGAAAATTCCGATCGCTTCACCGACGTGCAGTTGGAAGCGCTTACGGATGTAAAGACCGATGCGCACACCCAGGTGAAGTTCAAGATTCATTTTACCTTCAGGGCTGAAGAGGCGGGGGGGAAAACACCATGAAGCGACAAACGTGGATCATCCTTGCCTCGGTGACCGTCGGTGTTTTGGTGCTCTATGCGTTCTTTGCGTACACGCCTTTGGCCAAGAATTTAAACCGTCAACGTCGGGTTTTGCAGGTTAAGGAAAAGGAACTCGCCGAGGCCAAGCAGTTGGTGGCGAGTGTGGCCGCGTTTCAGGAACGTGCGGCCCGCACGCAGATGTCGATTCAACATTTGGAAGAACGCATTCCCGCGCGTCCGCGGGTTCCGGAACTGATTAAGGATGTTACCCGCGTGGCTACGGAGTGCAACTTGAAGGATCTGCAATTTACACCCCAAGCCATGGTCGCGCGCAAAGGGGTTCAGGAACAGCCGGTAAAAATTTCCGCGACCTGCACCTATCATGCCCTGGGACAGTTTTTGACCAAGTTGGCAAGCCTGCCGCGGCTGATCACTGCGCAGGATGTGAAAATAACCGGCAAGGATAAGACCGGCAAGTCCGAGTCGATCCTGGCCGAGTTGACGTTGGTGACGTATGTGCAACCGAAACGCTAACCGCGGGAAGTGCATCCTGGTCGGAACCGTCGCCCTGCTCATGGGTTTGCCCCTGGGGTCCGGAAGCGCCAGTTTGGCCGAAGATGAGATGCTGTTCAAACCGTTGGCGTCGTACCAGGTCAAAGGGCGGCGTGATCCGTTTGTCCAGCCGCAGGCCGGATTGACGCACAATGTGATGAATCATGTGGACATCGCGGTGTTGCGCCTTACGGGCGTGATCCATCACCCCCAGCGTTCCCTGGCATTGTTCACCACGCAGAGTGGACCTAAGTTCGGCTATCTGCTCAAGGGCGGGAGGTTGTTTCGTGAGAACAATCAGGCCGTACCGGGCATTACCGGAGAGATACTGAGTCGGAACGAAGTTGCGTTAAAGCAAGGCGAGGACCGGATTGTCTTCCGGTTGCGTTAGTCCAGGAATCAACCTGGCCCGAAGGACACGGCTGCAGGGTTTAACCGAATGCCGGATCAAAGGAGTGTAAACGCCTTATGAAAAAAATTACCTGGGCATGCGCCCTGCTTGCCTTGGCCGGAATCATCGGTCTGGGCTTGGCACGGTGGGAGTCCCAAAGTTATGCGGCTGTTGAAGATTATGCAGATGCGCAGACCGAGGATGCGGGTGCGGAGTTGGTGACAACGCCGGAATCCGAAGAGGCCACTTCAGCGAAAGCGCCGGCGGCACACCCGGTGCCGGCCAAAGCTTCGGTGAAATCGGCCAAGCCCCTTCCTGCCGGCGTGCGCCTGACGCATGTGACCGTGGACACGCATGGACGCACGCCTGTGGTGAAGATTGCCACCACAGGCAAAGTACGCTACACCACCTTGGCCTTGGCCAAGCCCGATCGTTTTCTGGTGAAGGTCATGGGTGCGGTTCTGACCTGGACGCCGACCACCCTGGACGTCAATCATCCCGCAGTGCAGAAAATTCGCGCAGCCCAGCACGGTACGGAAGTATGGGTGGTGGTTGATCTTCCGCGGGCCCAGACGTGGAGCGTGGCACCGGACGCCGGCGGATTGCGTTTGGCTCCAGGCGGTGCGCCCCAGGCCGTCAAAGCTCCGGTACGTAATGCCGCCAAACCGACTCCGGTGGCGGACGACAATCCGGCCCTGGAGACCGAGCCGGTAACCTTGGCGCAAGCCCCAGGTGTGACCGAAGCGGCGAGTTACAAAGTGGTGGATGTGACCTTGGATGACACAGGTGAAAAAACGCGCCTGGTGGTGACTGCCGACGGTGCGATTCGTTATCGCTTGGAACGTGAAAAAAAGAGCGATGTCTTGGCTCTTTGGATCCATGGGGCGGCTTTGACCTGGAACGGCAAGCTGATCGGCCTTCCCAAAGGTGCGGTACGCAAGGTCGGCACCTCCGTGGAATCGGTGACCGGTGAGCCGGTGGTTAAGTTGACGGTGCAGCTTGTGCAGTCCACGCCGTACGTGGTGTTGAAAGACCAAAACCAAGTGATTCTTGAAATGGACAATCCCAGTATGATGTCGGAAAGTGCACCCAGCCGCGGCAATCTGAATTCACGCGTGTCGGTGGATTTTCAAAATGCGGATTTTGTTTCTGTCCTGCGCGCCTTGGCCCAGGACGCGGGTTTTGATTTGGTGCTGACTCCCGGGGCCCAGGACCTGCAGGGGGCGCAGAACCAAGTCACCGTGAGCATCAACGACCAACCCCTGGAAACCGTTTTGGACTTGCTCTTGAAGTCCCGCAAGTTGGCCTATGCGGTGGGGGGGAACACACTGCGGATTGGCCTGGCCTCGGAGTTCTCCACCGAGACCCGGGTCTTTACGTTGAAAAATGTCGATGTGAAGAGCACCAACTTGAAAGAGGCGTTGGAAGGAAGCTTGACCGAAGGCGGGCGTTCCAAGATTATTGTCGACGGTTCGGCCAACCGGGTGATTGTCACGGCCATTCCCAGCGATTTGTTCAAGTGCGAAGCTGTGCTCAACCGATTGGATACACCGTCGCGTACGTTGACCCGTACGTTTGCGTTGAACTACGCCGAGGTCAATAAGATCGCACCGTTGGTCAAACCCATGCTTTCATCCGGTGCCACCTTGGATATAAACGATCGGGAAAATGCCATTATGGTTACCGATATTCCCGGCAACATGCTGCGTATCTCAAGTTTGATCCGCAGTTTGGATAAGAAATCCAAACAGGTCATGATTGAAGCCCGCATTGTGGAAGTCTCGCTTTCCAACGAACGTGATTTGGGCATTCGTTGGAGTGCCGCCGGGAACAATCCGGCCTCAAATCCCTACACCTCTGCGGCTTCCAATCCGGCGGCGATTACGGCCGTGGGTACGCTCTCTGTGGGCACCCTGCAGTCAGGCATTGACATCAATGCCACACTTTCGGTGATGGAATCCAAAGGCACGGCCAACACCATTTCCAATCCGCGCATTGCCACCCTGGACAACCAGACCGCCACTTTGTCGGCCAGCCAGAACATACCGTACAACACCAGTGTGGTCAGCAACGGCGTGGTGAAAACCGGGGTGGAGTATTTGGAACTGCCCATTTCGTTGAGTGTGACACCGCACATTTCCAAGAACAACCAAGTACTTTTGAGTCCCACGGTTTTGAAGGTCACCACCGTGGTGAATCCGGGCAATCCACCTGAAACCACCACGCGTTCGGCCACCACTCAGATGATGGTGGCCGACGGCGAGACCGTGGCCATTGGCGGCATGGTGCGTGACATAGAGAGCACCAAAGAATCCAAGGTGCCGCTCCTGGGCGACATCCCGGTCTTGGGCTATTTGTTCAAGAGCACCGTGGTGATCAAGGATAAAGTGGAGTTGGTGGTTTTCCTGACCCCGCACGTTTTGGACTAGGAAGCTAAAGCTTCCGAGTTCGGAGCCATTGAGAATCGACAATGGAAAATAGGGAACTCAAGTGCGGCCTATGGTTCTGTTTTTCTTTTGCTCAGGAATGTCTCGCATCTTTTTGTTCTGTATTTATTTTATAGGACCTCCGAGTGCCCATGAATCTTCCCATCCTGATGTATCACAGCATTAAGCCCGAAGCCGATTCCCGCAACGACCTAACGGTCACGACCGCGGCGTTTCGCGCGCAATTGGAGTTTCTGCGCCGCCGGCATTTTCAGACCGTAACCTTGGCGCATGTGGCCCAAGCCGCACGGGGTGAGGCGCGCCTGCCGCAGCGCAGCGTGGTGATTACCTTTGACGATGCATATGCCTCGTTGCTGACCCATGCCAAACCACTCCTGGACGCATCGGGTTTCACGGCCACGGTGTTTGCGGTTTCGCAAGCCCTCGGCAAGCACAATTTTTGGGACGAGGGGAAGGACCTGCCGCGTGAGGACTGTCTGCGCGCAAGCGATTTGTCCGAACTGCAAGGCCAAGGCTGGGAGATCGGATCGCACGGTGCCACGCACTGCGGCTTGCCGGGGCTCACATCCGATGGATTGCGCCGTGAGGTGGCGGATTCACGCCGCGTTTTGGAAGAGGCCATTGGTGGACCGGTGCAAGTGTTCTCATATCCGTTTGGAGCCTGGGATGCGGCGGCGCACAAGGCAGTTGTAGAGTCGGGGTACGTGGCCGCTACAGCCATTTCTCCAGGAACCAAGTCCGTAACCGCCGATCTCTGGGCCCTGCGTCGCGTGTATGTCAAGCGCACCGATTCCCTGAGTGCGTTTTCCCGAAAGATCTCCAGTTGGTATTTGCGGTATCGCGCCTGGAAAAGGAGATAAGGCTGATGAATGTTCAAGCAGAGGCGGTGGGCGTGAGCGCTCGCCGTTGGCAAATGGGAGCCTTGGCGGCCTTTGCGTTTTTTGCCGTGGCCAGCATTGCCTTGCAAAATTTAATCTGGGTAAGTGCGGCCGCCTGGGTGGTCGGCATGGCCGTGCGCCGCGAATGGAAAATCAAGGCTTCGCCGGCCAACCTCCCGCTCTTGCTGTTGGGGGCAACGCTGGTGCTCTCGTCGGTTTTGGCCGGCACCGTCAATGGGAGTATGTTTGGCCTGCGCAAGGTTGGATTGATGGTGATTTTTTTTCTGACCGCCACCAGCGTGGATCAGCCTTTGACCGCGCGGCGCTGGGTGAACCTCTTTCTCGTCGGGGCCACCATTTGTGCGGTTTGGTCCATTACGGCGCATCTGATGGGTTTGAATGGAGACCGGGCGCGTTCGTTTTCCGGGGACTATATGGCGGCCGGGGGCATGTACATGCTGGCCTCCATCTTGGTGCTTTCCCGCGTCTTATTTAACCGGACCACGGCGCGCTGGGCCTGGTTGCTGCCTTTGGCCCTGGTAGGTACCGCCCTGGTCATGACGTACACTCGCTCTTCCTGGATCGGCGCCCTTGCGGCATTTGTGTTGTTGGGCTTGTTTAAGGATTGGCGCCTACCGGTCGGCGGCATGTTGTTGGTGGTGGCTTGCTTGTGGCTCTTTCCAAATACCCCGGTGGCCCAAAGAGTGTTCAGTCTAACCTCCAAGACCATTACCAGCAACGTGGAGCGGCGTTACATGTGGGACACAGGGTTGAAGTTGTTGCGCGACCGTCCGGTCTTGGGCTACGGGGTGGACAACTTATCCACGTATTATGCGCGCTATGTGCATCCGGAAGCCATTGAACAGAGTCCGCCGCATGTGCACAACACGGTGTTGCAGTTAGGGCTCAACGGCGGGTTGATTTCAGTGGGGTTCTTTTTGCTCTGGGCTCTGGCGTTGTTGCGTGCCGGCTGGAAGGGATGGCGCGCCTTGCGGGTTGCGGCTCCCGAGCGGGCTGGGGAAGTATTGGGGCTAACGGCCACGTTGGTGGCGTTTTTAATCAACGGCCTGTTTGAGTTCAATTTCGGCACGGCGCAAGTCATTACCATTGTGTTTTTTCTCACGGGCCTGTTGGCCGCGACCGCGTCCTGGTCCGCCGAGGTCCCGGATTTTTCCTTACGCAAGCGTCCCCGGTTTTTATTTTTGCGCCCGCGCTTTCGTGGAGACGTGCTGCTCGCCTCGGCCGTGCCGCGCTTAATCAAGCGCGATTTCCCCAATGCGCAAGTGGATTTGCTCACCGAACCGTCCTCGCTTCCCGTGGCGGAAGGGGAACCTGCTTGGGATCGTGTGTTTTCATTGCCGCGGCACGACCATCGTGCCTGGTGGGAGCGTGTGCGCGAGCTTCGTCGGCGTGACTACGATGTGGTGGCGGATCTTTTTGGCAATCCCCGCACGGCGCAACTGGCGGCGGTTTCAGGTGCGCGTTTGAAGATCGGTCCGCGCGTCAAAGTTTGGGATGTCCTTTTTCATTTACGTACGCAAGCCGATCGGCCGGGAGCGCGTCCGGCATGGGAATCCTATTTTGATATTCTGCGCACGCTCGGGATGAAACAGCTCTCGTTGCGTCCGCGTTGGGAGATATCGCCCGACGATGCCGCGTGGCTAAAAGAATTTTTACGTGCGCGGCGTTTGCAACCCCGGGGTTTTGTGGGCGTCTTTCCCGGCGGCACGCATCCGGCCAAACGCTGGCCTTTGGAGCGCTTTTTGGAGGTGGCCGATGCCCTGCAGGCCGAGCGAGGGCTGCGATCGGTCTTTGTTTTTGGGCCTTTGGAAAAAGATCTGCGCGATACGTATGCGCAACGCGCCGAGAAAATGCGCTTGTGCGCTGAGAACCTCACGCCCGGGCAACTGGCGGCCTTATGGTCGGCCAGTGCCGTGGTGCTTTCAAACGATGCGTTTCCTTTGCATCTAGGCCCGGCCGTGGGTACGCCGACCATTGGCCTCTTTGGTCCTGGAGAGCCGGAGGTGTGGTTCCCGTACGCGGAAAAGAACGGGCACCGGGCCTTGCACACACCACCCGAGTGTTGGCCTTGTCACAAGGATGTATGCAACAATACGCGCTGCTGGCAGGCGTTGAGCGTGAAGCAGGTGCTGGCGGCATTGCATGAGGTTTTGGGGAAAAAGCGACCAATGCGGGAGAAGGATGCATGTTGAAAACGCTTGAACCGAAAACCATTATGGTGGTCAAGTTGCGCACCTTAGGCGATGTGTTGACCACATTTCCGCTTTTGCGTGCGCTCAAGGAACGCTATCCGTCGGCCAAACTGATCATGGTGGCCGATGACACCTACCAAGACCTGTTTGCCACCCATGGACGCGTGGATGAGTTTTGGGCGCACCCCGTGAAGGCGCTCAAGGCAGCAGGGACGTGGGGGCGGATTCGACAGCACCTGGGGTTTGTTCGAGCTATCCGAAAGAAAAAAGTGGATCTTTTTATTGATCTGTACGGGAGCATGCGTTCGGCCGGGTGGGGCGCTCTGGCCGGGGTACCGGTGCGCATGGGCTTTAACTTGCGCGGGCGAAAATATTTTTACACGCACCGGATCACGGCGCAGCACCGCTACGTGGTGGACTTGAACTTGCAGTTTGCCCGCGAGCTTGGCTGGACCGGGACCGAGCGCACCTTGGAATTCTTCCTTAGTGACGCGGACCGGAGCGCGGCCGAGGCTCATTTGCGTACCTCGGGTTGGGATGGAAAGCGGCCGTTGCTGGTGATCTCGCCCGGCGGCGGATGGCCTTTAAAGTGTTGGAACGCAGCGCACTATGCGGCCGTGGCCCAGCGTTTGGTGGCCGCCACAGGTGCGCGCGTCGTGCTTTCGGGCGCACCGCACGAACAGCCCTTGATCGATGTGTGCGCACAGGCTCTGGGGAAAGATGCATTGCTGGCCGTAGGGCTGCCGCTGCGCACCTTGGCGGGGATCATTGCCCGGAGCCGGTTGTTCATGGGCAACGACTCGGGCCCCAAGTATTTTGCCGAGGCGTTTCGCGTGCCCACGCTGATTTGTTACGGACCCACGGATCATGTGAACAACAACCCGGACACCCCCCAGAACCGCGTGGCGGGTGTGAGTGTGGAGTGCCGTCCGTGTCACTCGGAACAGTGCCGGCAGGCACGGCGCATTTGTTTGGATGACCTTTCGGAAGATACGGTTTATAATCTGGCCATGGAACTTTGGACGTCACGGGAGGCTCAATCATGAGAGTGTGCGGTGAATGCCATAAACCCCTCGAAGGCAGCGCGACGCGTTGTCCTTTTTGCGGAAGCAATACCGTCTCTTACATGCCCGACCGTCCTGTAGAGCCTGAACAGGTTGAGCATGAAGAATCTTCCTCAGGGCAGGGAATTACCATTGTTTTTGATAAAGGGCATGACACTCCGACCGTAGCACATGAAACCACCGAAGGTGAACACGAGCACGAAACGGAAATTTTGGAGATCGGCGAAGAGACGCACCCTTGGGTGGAAAAACTATTGAACTGGGCCAAACAACCCAGAACCTGGATGATTGCCGGTGGGTTATTGGTTGCGCTGGGGGGCGGGGCCTGGTGGATGCTGAGCGACCACAAGCCTGAGGTGCAGGAAGTTCATATCGATCCGCGGGCCGTGGATCCGGTCATGGCCAAGGAGTTTTCCAAGATGGTGGATTCGGCCCTGGTGGACAAGCTGGAGTGGGGCAAGGAAGTTATGAAGAAACGCACTCCGTTTCGCTTTCCGGAAGAACTTATGATGAAAGTGGACCGTGAGAAGCCTGAGATCCACTATGTAACCGATGAGAAAGTGTCGGCTACCTATCGCTTCAGCATTGCCTATCACTTCAAAGAAACCCATGAGAAACTGTACCCGTGGACTACTGTGACCTTCTTTTTTGAGTTGCGCGGCGGGAAGTGGATCATGGTCGGCGAACGCTGGCCCCGCGAGGCCGAAGTGGTGTTTGAGTAACAGTTGTTTTAGAACGGGCTGGGGACAGGTACTAGTACCTGTCCCCATAAAAAAGGCTCTCTCTCAATTTTTTTCACAATCTTGTTCCCGATTCTGGGTCTAAAATCACCTGTTTGCGCCATGGGCAAAGTCGCTCGGGAAACACCTTGACACCTTAAAAATGTGCGTGCTACAATTTCGCGTTAAAATGTTTATAAAATAAGCATTTTTTCTAGCGCGGGGCCCGCTTTTCAGGGTACATCCCGGCTTGCCTGCAGCGGTATCCTATTTTGGTCCGGAGGAAGTCATGTCAAACCCATCCAGTGAAAAAAGCAAAGCTCTCGAATTGGCCATTTCCCAAATTGAAAAGCAATTTGGCAAAGGCACCATTATGAAATTTTCCGAACGCCCGGTGGCGGATCTCAAAGCCATCTCCACGGGTGCGATCTCCTTGGACGTGGCCATTGGCATTGGCGGCGTGCCGCGCGGACGCATCATTGAGTTGTTTGGCCCCGAGTCGTCGGGTAAGACAACGCTGGCCCAGCACATTGTGGCCGAGACGCAGAAAGCCGGCGGGAATGCGGCGTTCATTGACGCGGAACACGCCTTGGACCCGGAGTACGCCCGCAAGATCGGCGTGGATGTGGACAACATGCTCATCTCCCAGCCGGATTCAGGTGAGCAGGCCTTGGACATTTGCGAGACTTTGGTGCGCTCCGGCGCACTGGACGTGATTGTCATTGACTCCGTGGCCGCCTTGGTCCCGCGTGCGGAAATCGAGGGTGAGATGGGTGACTCGCACATGGGTCTCCAGGCCCGCCTGATGTCGCAAGCCTTGCGCAAGCTCACGGCCATTAGCTCACGGGCCAACACCACGGTGATCTTCATTAACCAATTGCGTGAAAAGATCGGCGTCATGTTCGGCAATCCCGAGACCACGCCGGGCGGACGCGCCTTGAAGTTCTACTCCAGCTTGCGTTTGGACATTCGCCGCACCGAGAGCATCAAGCAGGGCGAAGAGGTGATCGGCAGCCGCGTGAAGGTCAAAGTGGTGAAGAACAAAGTGGCCCCGCCGTTCGGCAATGCCACCTTTGACATTATGTTTGGCGAAGGCATTTCCCGCGAAGGCGACATGCTCGACTTGGGCGTGGCCCAGGAGATCGTGGATAAGTCCGGCACCTGGTTCTCGTTCGGCGAACAGCGCATTGGGCAAGGGCGCGAAGCCGCTAAGGCCTTTTTGAAGCAGCACCCGGAAGTGGCCAAGGACATTGAGACGCGCATTCGCGCCAAGCTCTTGCCTGAACCTACTCCGGAGTCAGGGAACAACGGCGCTAAGCCCGAGGCTGCGGAACCTGTGGCCGCGACGCGGGGCGTGAAGAAAGTCTAGTTAAGTCTTGAACTCCCCCTGTCCCCCTCTTTGTTAAAGAGGGGGAGCGAGGGGGCGTTGGTTCTATAAAAGGTATATTAATTTTGATTGGGTTAAATCTAATTCCAGTTCGGAGGCAAGTTTATGGCGGACGCGAAAAAACCTAAAAGCATGTTTCGGACATTACTCTGGATCGCCGGCGGGTTGGTGGTGCTGGTGGGTCTGGCGGCGGTGATTGTCCCGTTTTTTATTCCTTGGGACAAGGTGAAGGCCCAGGTGGAGCAGAAGGCCCTGGAGATCACGCATCACCGTGTGACTGTTGGATCTGTAGGGTTCAATATTTTCCAAGGTGTGGTTATCAAGGACATCCGGGTGGAAAATGCCAAAGGTTTTTCCGCTGAGCCGCTTTTGAGTGACAAAGCGATCATTGTCAAATACCGTTTGCTGCCTCTGCTCGTGGGCAAGGTCATGATCAAGGCCGTTGTGCTGGATCGGCCGACGGTCATGGTGGAAAAAGCTGCGGATGGCACCTTTAACTTCTCGGATATGATTCCAGCCAAGAGTGCTAAGGTACCGGAAGCCGCCGCAGAGCCAGCGCCTGTGACGACCACGGCCAAAGGCCCGAGTAAGTTGCCGATCGAGCTGCTGGTCTCGCGCATTGCCATTCAAAACGCCACACTGGCGTACCGCGATGTGAAAGCCAACCAAACCTATACCATTGACGCGTTGAACTTAGAGATCAAGAATTTGACCTTGGCGGGGATTACACCTGTGACCGTGTTGCTCTCAACCAACATCAAGGCCATGGGCATGAACTTGCCCCTGAATGTGAACACTCAGTTCCGCTTCCAGTACTTCCAGGAAAAATTCCTTTTGGACAGTTTGGCCGTTACCTTGCCCGGCGTTAAGGTCGGAGTTAAAGGCGATGTGGATAAGGTTCTAAGCGGGCCGGTGTTGAACTTGGGCGGCGATGTGAATGCGGATTTCGGCGCGATTCTTTCGGCGTTTGGTCCGGCTTTGGCCGGTAAGCTGCCTGCCGGGTTTAAAATGGACGGCGCGGCCAAGGTGGGGTTCAAGGCGGCCGGTCCGGTGAAGGACCTGAACGCATTGGAAGTCAATGTGGAAGACAACGTGGATCTGCATGTGGTCATGCAGGGGTTGAACGTGCCGGTGAAGGTCGTGGGCAAGATCGCCGTGGCCAAGTCCAATGTGGATATGACCCAGGATATCACGTTGCCTGAGACGCAGACCGATGTGGTTAAAGATGTGAATGCGTCAGGCAAGATTCAAATCACAGCTGCTGTGAAGGGCTTCCAGGATCCGAAGAAAATGGAGCTGGCCTTGAAGGTCTTGGCGCAGAACCTTTCGGCCACCTTCCAGAAAAAAGCCATCTTGGAAAATGTCAATGCCACAGTCACCGTAGCGCCGGACAAGGTGAGCCTGCCGTCGTTGCAGGGCAAGCTGGGTGGGCAACCGATCAAGTTTTCGTTTACGGCCAAGGGATTTGATTTGCGTGATTCCGCGACCCTCAAGCCGGAGAACCTGAAGGCTCAGGTGGATTGGGCCCTGGATTCGCCCATGCTGGATGTGGATGCGCTCATGGCGTTGGTGCCCGGTAAAAAGGACGGCGCGACATCTGCGGCCGATGCTTCCGCCGGGTCCAGTGCACCTGTTGCCAAAGGGGGCGCCCCTGCGGCCGCCGCCCCGGAAAAACCCGAGATGGATGCCAGCAAGTTGATTCCGGCCGGAGTGGGCATGCAAGGCGCAGCCAACTTGGGTGGTTTGAAATTCGGCAAAGTGAAATTAGGCAAGATGGTGTTTAAAATCGATTTGAAGAAGCAAGTGTTAAACGAGACCGGCGACATTGCCGGATACCAGGGCAGCATTCGGGAAGCCGTGCGTTTGGACTTCTCGCAGAAACTGCTGGGCTACGGGGTGAATGCCGAGCTCAAGCAGGTGGACATTGAACCGCTGCTCAACGATGTGGTGGATACGTTTGTGGCCGCCAAGCTCAAGAAACCTGAGATTATTTCCGAAATTAAAGATAAGCTCACCGGGCGTTTGACCGGAAAACTGCAGATCAACGGTGCGGGTGTAAGCCCGAACGTGGCCAAACCCAGGTTGACCGGAAACGGTGTGTTTAGCTTGAAGGACGGACGCATTCGCAAGTTTGCGTTCCAGGAGAAATTGGCCACCTTGTTTGGTTCGGACAAGTTCCGCCAGGACATCCCCTTTGACAATATCGCGATTGAATTTACCATCGCCCAGCAGAAAGTGGATCTAACCAAGTTTGATTTGGGTTCGGGTCCCAAGGGTTTGGACGGGGACATTCGTCTCTGGGCCAACGGCAAGATCAAATTCACCGCCGAGTTTGAAGACTTTCACCTGCGGCCGAGCTTGAACCCGCGCTCCACGTCGAATCTCTCGGGTGAATTCAAGCAGTACTCGGAAGCATTGAAGGATGAAAACGGCTGGCTGAGCATACCGGTCCTGATGAACGGCCCCATTGCCTCGCCTGCGGTGAATCCGGATTGGGATTGGATCAAGAAACAGTTCGCGGGCAATGCGCAGAAAAAGGTTGCCAATGCCGTGAACGACGCCGGCAAGAAGGCACAGAGCTTTGTCCAGGAACAACAGGGTAAGTCCCCGGAAGAGATGAAGCAGAATCTTTCGCAGGAAGTGGAGAAAGCCAAGGATTCGTTGCAAAACCTGGATGGCTTGAAGAACTTGTTCAAATAAGCCGGGGCGTGTTCAGATCGCCTCTTTGAAAAAAGCGGAGATTCACCCGAGTGTCGGCGTGAGGGTTCAAGACTCGACGCCAACATGGGGGAGAGGTAAGATAAAAACGTTTAAAGGAGCCAATGCGATGAAAGCCATGGTCATGGCAGGAGGGTTTGGAACCCGCCTGCGTCCCCTCACGTGCAATATCCCGAAACCGATGGTTCCCATGTTGAACCGCCCCATGCTGGAGCATATTTTTGAGCTGTTGAAAAAACACGGCTTCACGGATTTGGTCGTGGCTTTGTATTTTCAGCCTGAGATCATCCAAGATTATTTCAAGGACGGCAAAGACTGGGGCTTGAACATTTCGTACATTCTACCGGATGCGGACGTAGGCACGGCCGGATGTGTGAAAAAGGCTGCGGATCTGTTGGGGAAGGACGAACCCTTTCTGGTTATTTCCGGGGATGTCTTGACCAACATTGATCTGGCGCAGGCGATCACGTATCACAAGTCCAAGCAGTCGCAGGCGACCATTGTGCTGACCCGGGTGGAAAATCCCCTGGCCTTTGGCGTGGTCATCACCAGCGAAGATGGCCGGATCACGCGCTTCTTGGAAAAACCGAGCTGGGGCGAAGTCTTCTCGGACACCATCAATACCGGCATTTATGTGTTGGACCCGAAACTTCTGGACCGTATTCCGGCCGAAGGCGAATACGACTTTGGTAAGAATTTTTTCCCGGATATCTTAAACGCCAAGTTGCCTCTGTTCGGCTATGTGGCTGAAAAGACCTATTGGCGCGACGTCGGCAATCTCTCGGAGTACCGGCAGGCCCATTACGATGCGTTGCAAATGGAGGGCAAGTTGGTCCAGCCCGATGCCACCGAGAAGTTGACGGGCATCTGGACGGGCAAGAATTGCTACATTGACTCCACGGCGGTTTTGGAATCGGGCGTCATCTTGGGTGATAATTGCTGGATTGGGCCGCATGTGCGTATTTCCAACTCCGTGTTGGGCGACGCCTGCCGCGTGGGTGAGAGTTCGAAAATCATTGGTTCGATCGTTTGGGACAATGTGAACATTGGCAATGGCGCGAACTTGAAAGAAGTGACCATTGGCAACGATTGCCGACTGGGCGCGCGCGTGTACATTGGCGTGGGCGCGGTGGTTTCCGACCATTGCACCATCGGTGAAGATGTGACCGTGAAAGCCGAAGTCAAGGTGTGGCCGTATAAGATCATTGAAGACGGCACCACGCTCTCAAGCTCGCTGATTTGGGGCGAGCGCTGGTCCAAGCACATCTTTGATGCCTACGGAGTTTCCGGTTTGGGCAACATAGAAATCATTCCCGAGTTCGCGGCCAAGCTGGGCGCAGCGTACGGGGCTTCGCTACGCAAGGGTGATTACGTGCTTTCGTCCCGTGATAATCACAAAACCTCGCGCATTATCGACCGCGCGATCATGACCGGTTTGGCCTCGGTGGGCATCAATGTATACGATCTGCGCGTGGTACCTGTACCGGTGGCGCGT
Organism: uncultured bacterium; assembly: GCA_964604705.1. Taxonomy (GTDB): domain Bacteria; phylum Oederibacteriota; class JAAXVQ01; order JAAXVQ01; family JAAXVQ01; genus JAAXVQ01. The sequence continues at coordinate 69,334 of CAZSAP010000010.1, read as the reverse complement.
TATTCGGTGCAAGCGCTGAAGGTGGCCGGTGGCTTCCACGTACGCAAATCCCCCTACGATCCGAAGGTCATGGACATCAAGTTTTTTGATGCCGAGGGCAAGGAAATTTCTCAAGCCAAGGAAAAGGGGATTGAGAATCTTTTCTTCCGTGAAGACTTTCCGCGTGTGGCCATGGAAGAGGCCGGTGAGGTTATGTTCCCACCGCGTGCGTTGGAATACTATGAAGAAGGGTTCAAGCGCATTTTGGATTACGAACGCGTGCGCAAGGCCAATTTCCGCATTGTCATTGACTATGCCTGGGGCAGCGCTGTGGGCATTTTCCCGCAGGTCTTGGGCGATCTACGCTGCGAAGTTGTAGGCTTAAATGCCTATCCGGACGGCACACGTCTAACCAAGAGTCAGGATGAGTTTGATGCCTCCGTTAAGCGTTTAGGTGAGATCGTAGGCACATTGAAAGCACATCTGGGTGTGATGATGGATGCCGGCGCGCAGAAAATTTATATTGCCGATGACCTCGGGCGCGTGTTGGACGGCGATCAGGCGCTGGCCGTGATGACCTTACTGATGTTTAAATCCAAACCCGGGGCCACAGTGGCGGTACCGATATCCGCTACACGCGTGATTGAGGAAATGGCCCAGCAGTACAACGGCAGCGTTATTCGCACCAAGACCACCTACGCCAGCTTGTTGGATGTGGCGAGCAAGACCAAACCGGATTTTGTGGGTGAGGCCAAGGGCGGCTATGTGTTCCCCGAGTTCCAGCCGGCCTTTGATTCCATGATGGCCACGGCCAAGCTTTTGGAACTGTTGGCCATGAGCGGGGAGCCGCTCTCGAAGGTTGTGAATCAGATCCCCACCATTAACTTGGTGCGCAAGCATGTTCCGTGTTCCTGGGAGAAGAAGGGCACGATCATGCGCAAGCTGATTGAGAATACACGAGCGGAAAATGTGCAGCTGCTCGACGGTGTGAAAATATGGCACGGCAAGTCGTGGGTGATCATCATCCCCGATGCCGACAAGCCGATCTTTCATGTTAATGCCGAGGGCAATCATATGGAAGAATCCAATCAACTGGCGTTGCGGTATGTCCAGTTGATTCAGGAGTGGCAGGGTTAAGCTTCATTGTACGCAGCTTAACCGAAGCGGGCGGACACGTGATTTTGTAAAAAACGAAACGCCTGCGGTCTATTGTCGATTGTCTGTTTTTAGGTTAGTGCCTGTGGTGTTATCACCGCGGCCAAGATACCTTGACACAAGGAGTTTAACACATGTACACCATTCATTTTGGCACATCTGGTTGGCGCGACATCATCGCCCAGGGATTTACGTTTGAACGCGTGGAAGCGTTGACCCGCGCGGTGGCGCGACACCTAAAGGCCAAAGGCTTGGCCAAAAAGGGCGTTTTGGTGGGGCATGATCTACGGTTCCTGGCAGAGGAATTTTCGACCTTTACTGCGAAGGTTTTAGCCTCGGAAGGCGTACCGGTGCGGTTGGTGGAAACCTCGGCCCCGACTCCGGTGCTGGGTTTGGCCATACGCGAGCTGAAATTGGCCGGTGGCATTAACTTTACGGCCAGTCACAATCCGGCGCTCTATCAGGGCTATAAATGGTCCAATGCACATGGTGGCCCTGCCACCAAGGAAGAAATTGCACCCATTGAAAAAATGGCCAATCAACTTCTCGCCCAGGGGAATCTCTCAGCCCCGAAGGGGGTGCGTCCGGCCAAGATCACTCCGTACGATCCAAGACCTGCGTATGTCCGCGCCTTGGATAAAATGATTCCGTTCAACATCCTGCGTAAGGCGAAGTTGTCCGTGATGGCCGATCCGTTGTACGGCGCAGGCTGTGGTTATTTGGCGGAAGCGCTGTATCGCGGCGGTTGCAAGGTTGCGGTGCTGCACGATTGGCGTGATCCTTTGTTCGGTGGGCATAATCCCGAACCCGATGCCGAAAATCTAAAAGAGGCGACCCTGGCCATGAAGCAGCTCAAGGCGAAGTTGGTTTTGGGCACAGACGGTGATGCGGACCGGTTTGGCGTCGTGGATGGCAACGGTGTATTTCTTACACCCAATCAAGTTTTGGCCTTAACCGTGTATTTGTTGGTACATCATCGCGGCTGGAAGGGGCGTGTGGTGCGTTCGGTGGTCAGCAGCCATTTGGTGGATGAAGTGGCACGGATGTACGGCTTGCCCATGGAAGTGACTCCGGTTGGATTCAAGTATATCGGCGAGAGCATGATTCGCGGCGGGTTCCTAGTCGGCGGGGAAGAAAGCGGCGGCCTGACCATTGCCGGCCATGTACCGGAAAAAGACGGGGTCTTGGCGTGCCTGCTTATGGCAGAACTGGTGGCGCGTGAAAAACGCAGTCTCTCTGAAATCTTGAAGAAATTGTATGCCCGCATTGGACGTACTGTATTGAGTGACCGTATCAATGTGCATTTGACCTCGACGGCGGACGGAGAGCGTTTGCGTAAAACCTTGGCGTCGTTCAAGCCCTCGACCTTGGCGGGACGTAAAGTTGTGAACGTAGATACCACCGATGGATACAAGTACGAGTTGGCGGACCATTCCTGGATCGCCATCCGTCTTTCCGGCACCGAGCCAGTAGCACGTGTGTATCTTGAAGCTGAAAGTGTGGCGGGTTTGAAACGCTTGGCGGCGGCCGGGAAGATATTGTTGACGGGACGCGCATGAAGAAATTTGAACGTTGTACATTGCCCAACGGCTTTACCCTGCTTTTGCAGTCGTTGCCGGCGCTAAGTTCGGCTTCCCTGGGCGTGGTTGTGAAAACCGGCTCTCGTTATGAAACCGAGTCCGAGGTGGGCTTGAGTCACTTGCTGGAGCACATGGTGTTCCAAGGCACTCCTCGCCGCGATACCCGTGAATTGTCGCGGGTGCTCAATGCCGTGGGTGGGAACTTGGATGCCTACACCAGCCGGGAGAGCACGGCGTTTTACGCCAAGGTGCCGTCGCATCATTTGCCCTTGGCCATGGATGTGATTGCCGACATGCTTTCCAATGCCCGCTTGGCTCCGAGCAATCTGGAAAAAGAAAAACATGTGATCTTCGAAGAAATTCGCATGTACGAGGATGATCCTGAAGAATTGGTGCATGATGTTTTTTCAGAGACCTTGTGGCCGAGGCATTCGTTGGGTCGCCCTATCATTGGCACTCGGAAACAAGTGGGGAGTCATACCCAGCGCAGTTTGCGGCGATTTTGGAACACGCACTATCGTCCGGAACGCATGTTGATCTCAGTGGCGGGAAATATTGATCACGCGGCAGTGAAGGCCTTGGCCCAGCGCCACTTTGGCCAATGGCCGATCACGCCTTTGGAACACAGCGTTGAACTGCAACAAGTACCCACCGTACAAGTCGTATCCAAGGTCATGACGCGCAAGCAGGAACAAACCCACTTGTGCCTCGGCACACAGAGTATTTCGTATTCCGATCCGCGTCGTTTGGCGCTCTTGGGGCTTTCCAATGTTTTGGGTGGAGGCACCAACTCGCGCTTGTTCTATGAGGTGCGTGAACGTCGTGCACTTGCGTATTCGGTCTATTCGTTTTTGGATTTTTATCACGATGCCGGGGTTGCAGGTGTGTATGCGGCATGCCAACCGCGCAAGACACGTGAGACGATTGATGTGATCCAACACGAAATTCAGCGTTTGGTCAAGCAGCTCATCACAGAACAAGAAATGAATGATCTGCGTGAACAGATGAAAGGGAACTTGCTGCTCTCGTTGGAAAATTCTTCGACACACATGTGGCGAATGATTCAACAGGAAATGTATTTGCAACATCATCCCCTGTTGGCCTCCACGTTACGCGCGATTGAGCGTTTGACACGCGAGGATATCCGTTCGATTGCGCGCGATGTTTTTGCAGTACGTCCCATGACCATTACAGCCGTCGGACCCATTTCATCTCGACAGGTTCCGAATGTGAAATAAGGGTCTGAGAGCATCCTTCCAAGCAAAAAAAAATAAAAAAATCAAAAAACTTAGAAAAAACGAGAAAAACGAAGAAAAATGGAGTTTGGGAGAAATAGGTCTTATATTTGAGGATATTAGGGGGTTGTTTGGATTGACGAATGGCATCTATTTTGATAACTATATTTTGTACCCGAACTATTCTTGGTACACACTATATGGCAAGGGAGGGATATTTCCTAATGGCAACGAAGAAAGTGGTGAAAAAGGCGGCTAAGAAAGTGGCGAAGAAGGCAGCTAAGAAAAAGTAAGCTTTCCCAATATATGGGATTTGCATAAAACAACGTAGAGATGGCTTCTACGTTGTTTTATTTTTTAGGCTTTTTTAAAGCATTTTCCACCATGCCGCGTGTTTCTTCAAAAATGTAACCATTGGTTTTCCTTTTCAGGTAATCCCGTGATGTATAACGGCCAGACGTCCGAAATGTCATTAAAAAACAATTGGATTTCGCTGTTTTTTTATCTGGCGAGCCCTCTGTGCTCTTTGCTATAATGGCCAAATTCTATTATGCAAAGGTTGGTCTCATGCAGGACTTACGCGAAAAACACGGACTCCCGGAATCACGTCCGGGGACATGCCGCATTATCCCTCTGGGTGGGTTGGGGGAAATTGGCAAAAATATGTTGCTGGTGGAATGTGAGCAACAGATTTTGGTGATTGATGCGGGTATGTGTTTTCCGTCCGAAGATCAGCCGGGAATCGATTTTATCGTACCGGACATTTCTTATCTGTTGGATAAAGTGGAACGTGTTGTGGGCATTGTACTCACGCATGGTCACGAAGATCATGTGGGCGCACTGCCGTATATTTTGCGCCAGTTGCCGGTACCTGTGTTTGGAACTCGCATGACCTTAGGGTTGGTGCGTAACAAATTGGAAGAGCACGACCTTATCGATAGCACGGAGTTGCGTGAGATCAAAGCCGGCGAGACATTACAGTTAGGTGTGTTTGAGATCACCCCTATCGGTGTGGCGCACTCGATTGTGGATGGCGTGGGATTGGGCATTCGCACTCCCGGTGGGACTTTGGTGCATACCGGGGATTTTAAATTGGATCCTACACCCGTGGACGGACGCATTACGGATCTCGGATTATTTGCTGAGTATGGGCGACGCGGAGTGGATTTGCTCTTGGCTGATTCCACCAACGCGGAACGCGAGGGGTACACGCTTTCTGAACGCGAAGTGGGCCTGGCGTTTGACGACATTGTGCGCGATGCACCTCGCCGTGTGGTGATTGCCTGCTTCTCCAGCAACATTCATCGTTTCCAGCAGGTGATCAATACGGCGATTCGTTACAAACGCAAGATCGGTGTTTTGGGTATGAGCATGATCAAAAACATGCGTACTGCCCACGATCTCGGCTACCTGATGATTCCGGAAAGCATGTGGCTGAAGTGGAACGATCTGATGAATCTGCCACCGGAAAAAACCATTGTGTTGACCACCGGCAGTCAGGGCGAGCCGCGCTCGGCTTTGGCGCGCACAGCCGTAGGGGAAAATCAGGATTTGCGGCTGGAAAAAGACGATACCGTGATTGTATCGGCCCGCACGATTCCAGGCAACGAACGCCGCATCGGGCACATGATCAATCATTTTTTTCGGTTGGGCTGCCGGGTGCATTACGAACGCGTGAGTGAGATACATGTGTCCGGGCACGCGGCCCGCGAAGAGCTTAAAGTACTGCACAACATTGTGCACCCACGCTGTTTCATGCCGGTGCATGGCGAACCGCGGCACTTGGTTCACCATGCGCAGTTGGCACGTGAATTGGGCATGCCGGATGAGCGCATGTTGATTATGGAAAATGGCGATTGCGTGGAGCTCTCCAAGAACGGATTGGCGTATCTTGGACAAGTTCCGTCAGGCAATGTCTTGGTGGACGGCAAGGGTGTGGGCGATGTTGGGCGGGTGGTGTTGCGTGACCGGCAGCATTTGGCGCAAGACGGCATGCTGATTGTGGTCATGGGGTTGAATCGCCAGTCCGGGCAATTGGTCTCGGGTCCGGATCTTACACCCCGTGGCATTGCCGATGATCCGGAAACGTCACATTTGATGGAAGGTGCGCGTTACGCTTTGCAGGAAGCCTTGAGTACGGTGTCCATAACCGGGATCTCCGAGGCCTCCATGCTTCAGGATATTACGCGCACCACGCTGAAACGATATTTTAAAAAAGAAATTTTACGTTTTCCCATGATCATTCCGGTGATCGTGGAAGTGTAGCGTAACTCACCCAGGGCCCGTCCCTGGGATATGGGTCGAGAATGGAATTGAGGAATCGAATGCCGAAATTGTTTGCGCGCATGAAAAAGACATCAAACGAGATACGCCCGCAGGGCGCCGAACGCTGGGTGCTGCGTGAATTTTTTACAGGCAAGCGGCGCAATGAAGTGTTGGGCATTGCGTGGTGGGCGGCCAGTTTGCTGTTGATGGCCGCTGTTTGGCCCCATGCTGCGGATCGTAATGCTTTGGGCCCGGCTGGGGAGATCCTGTTCCGGATTGGGTTTGCCTTGGTCGGCGTGGTGTTGTACGCGCTGCCCCTTTTGATGATTGCCTACGGGGTTGCGGTGTTCAAGGAGAAAGAGTGGGACAATCCTACGTCCCGTGGCATTGGACTGGGGTTGGCGGTTTTGACCTTGATGATGTTCTTGAATTTGATCTTTTCCTCACCGCTCGCATTCGATGAAGTGACACGCTTTTATGGAAGTGACGCGTCGCATCGGTTTTGGAACGGCGTTCCAAGTTGGATGCGTTTATGGGGAGAAGCGGAATTTCCCGTGGGCGGATTCATAGCCCAAGGGTTGGTTAATTTAAGCGTTGCGATTTTTTCAACCGTGGGTACATACATTTTATGCGGAACGTTGTTTATCTTGTCGTTGTACTTGTTGGAAGTGGAACCGTATATTTTAAATTCCATCCGCAAGACTGTAAATGGACTTCAAACCGCGACCGTCAAGCCTGCGACCATGCCCCTGCAGTACGCGGGCGTTAAGAAGGCTGGGAAGCGTGTGGCCACGACAGAGGAACCGGCGCCCACAGCCGTGGCCGCCGTAACGACGTCCACACCCGCGACTGCGGTACCGGAAAAAACCAAGATTAAAATTAATACTCCGCCCCCGATTGATATGACTCCGCGCCCGACCATGAGCGAAGCACCGGTGATCAAATCACCCAAACGCACCGACGCCACCTTGCTGGAGTCGGACGATCCGGTGGCACCGGCCTCCCTGGGGGAAACGCAAGAAACCAAGACATACACCCTTCCGGCCTTGGATTTGTTAAACGACGGAAAAATTACCGCCGCCATGTCCGCGGCCTATTTTGAAAACATGAGTCAAACTTTGGAAAACGCCCTGGGACAATTCGGCGTTTCGGCCAAAGTGGTGGAAGTGTGTCCGGGTCCGGTGGTCACACGGTACGAATTGCAGCCGGCGCCGGGGGTTAAAGTAAATCGCATTATTTCTTTGGGTGACGATATTGCCTTGGCCATGAAGGCCGAGCATGTGCGCATTGAAGCTCCCATTCCGGGCAAAGGCGCCGTGGGTATTGAAATTCCCAATGGGGAAAAACAAGTGGTTGTGCTCAAAGAATTGTTGGGCAACGCGGCTTTTGGCGCCAGTGAATCGGTGCTCACCTTTGCGGTGGGCAAAGACATTGGCGGGCAACATATTTTTGCGCGTTTGGAGAGCATGCCGCATTTGTTGGTCGCGGGCGCTACCGGGTCGGGCAAAAGCGCGTGTGTGAACTCGATTGTATGCAGCTTGCTGTATCGGGCCACTCCCCGGGAAGTTCGTTTTCTCATGATTGATCCCAAGCGCGTGGAATTGACCATGTACAAGGACATCCCGCACTTAAAGGCCCCGGTGATCACCGATCCGCAGCAAGCGGCCGTGGCCTTGAAGCTGCTGGTCAAGGAAATGGAAGAACGTTACAAGTTGTTCGCGCAAGTCGGCGTGCGTGATATCTTGGCCTTTAACCAATTGGTGGCAGCCGAGGAAGCGGCCGGAAGTCAGCCTCGTATTTCGTTGATGCCCTACATCGTTGTGTTTATTGATGAGTTTGCCGACTTGATGATGGTCGCGGCCAATGACGTTGAGAATGCGGTCACGCGTTTGGCGCAGATGGCCCGGGGTGTGGGCATCCATTTGGTGCTGGCGACGCAGCGCCCTTCGGTGGATGTTATCACCGGTGTGATCAAGGCCAATTTCCCATCACGGATTGCTTTTCAAGTTTCGTCCAAGGTGGATTCGCGCACGATTTTGGACGCCAACGGAGCGGATTCACTTCTTGGCCGCGGAGATATGTTGTACAATCCGGCTTCGGCAAGCAAACCCTTGCGAGTGCAGGGCGTATTTGTGACCACTGCCGAAGTAGAACGGATTGCCACATTCTGGCGCGAACAGGGAACTCCGGCGTTTGATCCGGCTTTTTCAGATACCAAACTTAAGAGCAGCGCAGCCTCTAAAGATGAGGGCGGTGAAGAGGATGAGCTTTATACCGAAGCCGTCATGTGGGTGGTGCGCGCCAAACAAGCCAGTACGTCACTGCTGCAGCGTCGTTTAAAAGTGGGCTATTCCCGTGCGGCCCGCTTGTTGGACATGATGGAAGAAAAAGGCGTGGTCGGTCCACCGGAGGGCAGCAAGCCGCGTAAAGTCTTGATCAGCGACAGTGTTCCAGGGTACGATAACGCCCAAGTGGAGGATGAAAACGTCTAATGCAAACCTTACGTTTGGCCGGCATCATGGTGTGTCTCGGGTGGAGCTTGGTGGTTCCGGCGTTTGGAGCCGATCTTGCGACAGTGGTGCCTGCGGCCAATTCCAAAGCGGCCTATGCCGATGACATTCAAAGTTTGGCCGAGGCTCAGCAGAAGATTGGTGACTTGACCGCGGATTTTGACCTGACCATTCACGGGGGAGGCGCCAAAGGCGGTGCCTGGAAAGCCAAGGGCAAAATTGTTTTGGCTACGGGGCGGCGGTATCGCGTGGATTATGTTTCGCCGGAAGTTCAGAACCTGGTCTCGGACGGAAAGCAACGCTGGTTATACTTGCAAAAGATTAACCAGGTGCAAAAGCAAAATTTGCCTGCAGCAGGAAACCCGCGTGAGTTTTTTCTGGAATTGGGTGGGGGCCTGGCGGATCTGTTGCAACGCTGTCAAGTGACGCAGGTCATAAAAAAAGGTGAGACCTGGGAGTACGATTGTCGTCCGCGGGCAGGGGAAGCCCTGGATTTTCAACGCGCACGTATTCGTGTAGAAGGACCTATGAAGTTGCCGTCACGCGTGGAGATTGATGCGGCCAAACCTGTGGTTGTGGTGCTCAAGCATGTGCGCATCCATACCCGCGAGGCGTTGCAAAAAGGCCAGAAGGGTGTGTCGGATGCAATCTTCAAATTCACACCCCCGGCCGATGCGGAAGTGATTGAACCGATTTGGTAAGCACTACCGGGGCGGTGAGCCGGCTCGGCAAGAACACAGCGAGAACCATGTATCCGTGGAATATCCTATTGATGAAGGAGTAAGCGCCATGGTAGACCATTCAGCTCGGAATCAGGATTCCGAATCCAAACCCGTATTGACTTCTCCGGGAGAAGAAAAAAATACAGTGGGCGAAGTGCTGCGCAAGCAGCGGAAGGCTAAAGGAATTTCGCTTATTGAAGTTTCGGAGCACACCAAGATCGGCAAACGGTATTTGGAAGCTCTGGAAAACGGGGAATATCATTTGCTCCTGGGTGAGACCTATGTCCGGGGATTTTTACGTGCCTATGCCAAATACCTTGAATTGGACGATGAGCAACTGCTGCGTTTGTACTTGGAGCAGCGGCAGATGAACACCGATCGTTCCGAGGGTCATTCAGACCGGATACGCGAAAAGAACGAGGTGAACCCATCGCTCTGGAGCGCTTTGGTGGTCATTTTGGTTTTGGCGGGTTTGGGGATTGGCTTTTTTATGTTTTGGCCAACGTCGCTTAAGAGTAAAGATGGCGGGGGCTCCAATGAAGGATTGCCCATGCAGGCCGTCAATGCCAACCCGGCCGCGGTTCCAGCCGTGTCAGTGAATGCACCTGTAGGCAACGGTGAAGAGTTGACCTTGAAAGTACGCGCCAAGGAAAAAACCTGGATTACCATCATGGTGGATGGGCGTCAGGAACCGGATGTTACTCTGAACATGAATGAAGAACGGACTTGGACTGCCAAGGAACGTTTTGTTTTATGGACCGGCAATGCGGGCGGGCTCGAAGTAACCTTCAACGGCGAGCTTCAACCTCCTTTGGGACAGTCGGGCGAAGTGCGCAAAGAAGTCATTTTTGAGCGCAAGGCCCCAGGGGTTGATGCGGTTTTGCCCGGTGCTAAAAAGTAAACGATCGGTTCGCAGCACTCTCCGAGAACCACATTGCGGAGATCATGGTGCGGAACTTTAACTTACGGGAGTATCTTTCGGGAGGGTCGCATGGCCAGTGAACATTCATTTGATGTGGTATGCAAATTGGATAAGCAAGAAGTAACCAACTCCGTCCAGCAGACATTACAGGAATCCGGACAACGCTATGATTTTAAAAACGCAAAATATGAGATAAAGTTTGACCAAACCGCGATGACCTTGACGCTCTCGGCCGACAGTGATTTTCGCTTGAAGAGTTTGGGCGATATTCTTGAGACCCGCATGGCCAAACGCCAAATACCGCTGGCGGCCATCACGCGCGAAGCCGTGGAAATGACCTCGGGAGGAAGCGCGCGCCAAGTGTACAAGTTGCAAACCGGTATCCCGGTGGAGAAAGCCAAGGAGATCATCAAACTCATCAAGGATTCCAAACTGAAGGTTCAAGCCTCCATTCAAAGTGATCAAGTGCGTATATCAGGTAAAGCGTTGGACGATTTGCAACTGGTGCAAAAACTCATTCGCGAGGCGGATTTGAAAATTCATGTGCAGTATGTGAATTACCGCTGATGGCCTCGCGGCGTGGGCGTGTTCACCTGGTCAGCTTAGGGTGCGCGAAAAACCAGGTGGATGCCGAACGTGTCTTGCATAAGTTTGGGTTGGAAGGATTTGACGTGGTGATGGAACCCGAAGACGCGGATGTGGTGGTGGTCAATACCTGTGCGTTCATCCAATCGGCGGAAGCCGAAGCAGTTGAGACCTTGATGGGTGCAGTGGCGCTTAAGCAGAATAAAAACATCAAGGCGGTTGTGGCCGCCGGATGTTTGGTCTCACGCTATGGGCAAGCCAAACTTAAGGGTTTGATTCCAGAACTGGATGCCGCGTTTTTGCCGTCCGAGTTCGACCAAGTGGCTGCCACGGTGCGGGTCTTGATGGGCTGGGAGCGTCCGGTTGTGAAGACCACGGAAATGGACGGGTCCGAACGGGTGTTGCTGTCCGGTGCTGGAACCGCGTATCTTAAAATTGCCGAAGGCTGTTCGCGCCGGTGTGCCTATTGCTTGATTCCCGAATTGCGCGGACCACTGTGTTCAGTAGCGCGTTCGGCGTTGGTTCGAGAAGCGGAAGCGTTGGTCCGCCAAGGGGCGCGTGAAATCATCGTGGTCGCGCAGGACATAACCGTATACGGACGTGATCTCAAACCGCGTACGGATTTAAATGCCTTGTTGGACGACTTGGTTAAAATCAAGTCGTTGCACTGGATACGCTTGATGTATGCCTATCCGGATGGGATCAACGAAGGTCTCGTCCGTCGCATGGCAGAAGAAAAGAAAATTTGCAAATACCTGGATATGCCCGTTCAGCATGCGCACAAACATGTGCTGCAGCGTATGGGACGCCCCGGGGATGCAGAAACGTATTTGGCCTTGCTGACGAAATTGCGGCGGCGTATTCCTGAGATTGTGTTGCGCACCACCTTGCTTTCGGGTTTTCCCGGCGAGACAGAAGCTGAGCACGAGGCCCTGAAAGCGTTTGTGCGTGCGGCGCAGTTTGATCGCTTGGGTGTGTTCGCGTACTCGAAGGAAAAGGGAACGCGCGCTGCCGAATGGTCTGAACAAATCCCGGCACGGACGCGCGAGCGTCGTCGGCGTGAGCTCATGGACCTGCAAGTAGACATCAGTCGACAGCGCTTAACCCGCTGGGTAGGCAAAACACTGGAATGTTTGGTGGAAGAACCTTCGGGTGCCCACCATGTGCTGGCCCGCACCCCGGGGGATGCTCCGGAAATTGACGGTGCCATTGTTGTGGCGGGGCACGCCAAGGCGGGTGAATTTATTCGCGTGCGGGTAACCGGTTCGACGGATCATGACTTGAGGGGAGAACGGGTGTGAACCTTTGGCAGCTTTTTAAGAAATTGAATTTGCCGAACAAATTGACCCTCGGGCGAATCGCTTCCATTCCCGTACTGATGGTATGCTTGCTTTCGGAAACCGTGTGGGGACAGTATTTGGCGTTGTTGGTGTTCATTGCGGCGGCCTTAACGGACTATTGGGACGGGCGTCTGGCGCGTGAGCGCAATCTGGTTACCAACTTTGGCAAGATCATGGATCCGCTTGCCGACAAACTTTTGATGACCACGGTATTTATTTCCTTTGTTCAATTGGGCTATGCTCCAGCCTGGATGGTGATTCTGATTATTGGCCGGGAGTTTGCCATCACCGGTTTGCGGGTTCTGGCGGCCATTGACGGACGCGTGATTTCAGCCTCGACCTCGGGCAAGCATAAAACCATTTCACAAATCGTAGCCGTGCTTATCATCTTGGTGGTGAATGTAGTAGTAAGTTCACTGCGGGCGTGGGCACCGCCCTGGGAGTATGCCTTGATGTCCATGGGATGGATCGGAGAAGTTTTGCTCTATTTGGCCTATTATTTACCCTACGCCGGCATGTTGGTCGCCGCGGTGCTCTCCTTGTATTCCGGATTGGATTACCTGGTGAAGAATCGTGAACTCTTTCAGGATCCTCCTTCGGCATGAAGCGGCGACTGGCTCTCATACTGGCAACCGTGGGTGGTGCGGGCTTTTTTCCCATTGCATCTGGGACCTTTGCCTCGGCCTTGGCGATTCCGTTGTATTATCTATTGCGCAACTCCAATACCTGGTACGTAGCCGTCACGATCCTGTGTTGTGTCGTGGGCGTATGGGCAGCCAATGAAGCCGAAGCGCATTTGGGAGAGAAGGACCCGCATGCGGTGGTGATTGACGAAGTGGCGGGCTACCTTATTTCCGCCGCATTTCTCCCCATGCATGTGTTTTATCCGATTGCAGCCTTTTTCCTGTTTCGTCTTTTTGACATATGGAAGCCGTTTCCCGCACGCCAATCTCAGGACCTGCCGGGCGGCTGGGGCATCATGGTGGACGATGTGATTGCCGGGATTTATGCTAATCTCATCCTGCAACTGTGCCGTTTATTCCTACCATGGTAAAGAAAGGGGAACACGTGCTCAACACTAAGTTGCTTTTTACCTTGGGTCCAGCCACAGATCGTCCCGGAGTGTTGCACGCCTTAGTGTGCGCCGGAATGAGCGGTGTACGCCTGAATTTTTCCCACGGAACCCATGTCGAGCATGCCCAACGTTTTGCCAGTGTGCAACGTGAAGCCAAACGAGCCGGGGTGCCACTCACGACACTCCTGGATTTAACTGGGCCTAAGTTGCGCGTGGGTAATTTCCCTGAAGGCAAGATCATGTTGTGTCCTGGCGAGCGCTATCGCGTGATTCCAGGAACGCAAACCAACGAGGCGAAGATTATTCCCATTTCGTACGCGCATTTGGCGCGGGATCTGCGCCCGGGCTCGCGCATCCTTTTGGACGATGGTCTCATGGAACTTAAAGCTCGCTCCATCCAAGGACGTGCGGTGATCTGTGAGGTTGTGACCGGAGGGGTGCTTTCCAATCATAAAGGTTTCAACGTTCCCGAAGCTGCTTTGCGTGTGCCTGCGCTCACGGCCAAGGATTTGGATGATTTAAAGTTCGGGCTGAAGTTGGGTGTGGATTTTGTCGCGCTTTCGTTTGTCCGTCGTGCCGATGAAATCGTACGCCTGAAGAAAATCATCAAGCAAGCCGGTTCCACGGCAAGGGTTATTGCGAAACTTGAAAAACCCCAAGCCATTGATCAACTTGAAGCCATCGTGCTGGCGGCCGATGGCGTGATGGTGGCGCGCGGCGATCTAGGCGTGGAAATGACGCCCGAACAGGTACCACTGCTGCAAAAGCGCATCATTGCCCTGGCCAACCAACACAACCGATTGGTCATTACAGCCACACAAATGTTGCAATCCATGATGGACAATCCTACCCCGACACGCGCCGAGTCATCGGATGTCGCCAATGCCATTTTCGATGGCTCGGATGCGGTCATGCTCTCGGGTGAAACCGCTGCAGGTAAGTATCCGATTGAAGCCGCGTGCATGATGGCACGCATTGCCAAAGAAGCCGAGCATTCACCGGAATACAACCGGCTGCCCAAGGTGCCGGATGTAACCGGGCCCGACGATGCCCTGGTGGCTGCAGCAGTGGAGTTGGCAGAGACCGTACATGCGAAGGCGCTGGTCGTGTTCACTCAATCCGGTGATACAGCACGCTTGGTCTCGCGTCGTCGTCCCTTGACGCCTTTGGTCGTTTATGCACACTCCATAGCCGTGCAACGGCAGTTGAATTTAAACTGGGGTATACGTTCATTCATGCTTAAAGCCCATTTGGATACAGAGGCGCTGCTGCATGCTGTTTCGCGTCAAATGCTGAAGACCGGCTTGGCTAAAGTTAAAGATACGGTTGTGGTATTGGCAAGTTCGCCCGTCTATAATCGTTCTCATGTTAATTTCTTAAAAGTACAAATGATTGAGTAACGGTTAAGATCTGAGAAAATGTTTGAATAATAAGCCTAATAAAGCGATGCTTAGCAAATTAGTTGTTTTTATTTCTGACATTAAACTTGCATTTCTGAATTTCGAATAGTAGAATTGTATTAACTTTGCGGCAGTGGTTATTTCGGTGAAGGGTGGCGCAGCGTCATGACGAGTTGGCGAAAACAAAGTCTGGTTTGGTTTTTAATCCTCGGATGGCCCCTTAGCGTTATGGCCGGCGATGCCACACAACATATCTCTGGAAAAATTTTGCAGGTGGGTATTGGCGCACGTCCTGTGGGTATGGGCGAAGCGCAAGTAGCTGTGAGCGATGACGTGTACACTCTCTATTGGAATCCCGCAGGTTTATCCCGACTCAACCAAACGCAGATTTCCTTGATGCACAATGCCTGGTTCGGCGAGATCAACAGTGAATATATAGGCTATGCACAACCGATTCAACAGGGTGGGTATGGCATTGGTGTGAATTATATTAATTTCGGTGAATTTAAAAAATACGGCATTGATAGCAACAATTATCCAGTGCCGTTGGAAGAAAAATTCACACCTTATACCATGGTCATGACGTTTGGATATTCACAATGGTTCTGGCCTTCCATCTCTATGGGGGCCAATATAAAATTGGTTTCGGAAAGCGTGGATACCTACAACAACTTAACCGCGGCTGTGGATTTGGGCATGCAGATGTTGAAAGTGTGGAACGGTTTGGATTTGGGCTTCGTGGTGCAAAATGCCGGATTTCCCATCCAAGGCTACAGTTTGCCGTTGGTGGCCAAGCTGGGGGCGGCGTATAATTTTTTCCCCAGTACAGATAAGAACCGTTTCACGGCCGCGCTTGACCTGAATGTTCCTGTTCCCATTGATCAACCGTATTACATCAACGCTGGTGCCGAGTATTGGTACGCCAACACCGTTGCGGTTCGCGCCGGGTATAAGGTCTCGGAGCTGAATTCATTGGGGGCCATGTCTGGATTGACCGCCGGGCTCGGATTGAAGATCATGGACTACACACTTGACTATGCATATGCCGATTACGGTACCTTAGGCATGACGCATCGAGTATCGCTTAGCGTTGGGTTTGGAGAAACGAAAAAAGTGCGTTCCGGAAAACGTAGAGCATTGCCCAAGCGCATAGCGCCTACGGGCAATGCGAGCGGGAGTGGCGTGTTGATTCCGCGTCTCTCGGGTCTGGCGCTGCGCGCGCCGATCACCGTCAAAGTGCAGAGCGAATTGAATCCGATTGAGCGCAACAAAGTGCAACGAGCGGCTTTTGATATTCAGGCAGGCCCGGAAACCGAGGTCACCAAGTGGGATTTAAAGATTTTGGATGCCCAAGGGAAGTTGTTGAAACGTTTCGCGGGTGCTGAGCTTGAAGCGGTGGTGTGGGACGGGAAGGATCAAAACGGACGCCAGCCAGCAGAATCCATTTTTGCAACGTACGAGTACAGCTATACCCTAGCCTCTGGTACTTCGGATAAAGCCACAGGTAAATTAGTGGTTGAAGAACGTGAAGAGAACAAATCTGGGGATGCACAAGAAGCGCAAGCTTCGGGTCGGGTAAAGCTGGATCCAATCCAGTTTGATGAAAAATCTTACGACTTGTCGGAAGATACCAAAAAGACTTTGACCAAATTGGTGGAGACCATCAAGAGCCGTCCGTACCTGCAGCTTCTGATTGAAGGGTATGCCGATATGGGTGGGGAAAAGGGACAGGAAGTCATTCTTTCCCAACGACGTTCGGATACGGTGGTGCGTTTCCTGACGACCAACTTTAAGATTCCGTTTAACCGCATTTCGGCGCACGCCCGCGGTAACAAAAATCCGGTGGCGTCCAATCAGACCGAAGAGGGACGCGCTAAGAACCGACGTGTGGAAATCACCATCGTGTATACGCGGTAACTTTAATGAGGACATTACTTATGCCGAGAAAATTATTTTTTGGGCTCTTGAGCGGGCTCGTGCTGCTGGGGGCGTTTTCAGTAGCTGCCTGGGCAGGGACCATCGGAAATACGACGAATGATAGTACATTGCTTCTTTCTGGCAGTGTGATTCATGGAAATGTGTTCACTGCGCCATCTAGTTTTTCTATATCAAGTATTAACGTAAATCTGGCTGCGGTACCTGTATCCACCAGTATAACTGCGGCCATTTATAGCGTTTCAGCGGGCTTGCCGAATGTTCGCTTAGCCTCTTGCACGACACCTCCATTTGCATCGGTGGGAGTTAACTCCCTGCCACTTTCTTCGACAGTAACACTCACTGCGGGTGTACAGTACTACCTCTGCGTAATGGTTGATGTCGATAGTTCCGTGTCCATAAATTATACAAGCAGTGGTAGTTCCAGGATTTATAGTTCGTCGACATATACATTTCCGAATTTTCCGGCCGGCTCATTTACAACGGCGTCAATCTCGGCTCAAGTATTACAGATTTATGCTACCGGTCCGGATTTTACAGCCACACCAACCCGTACGGCCACACCAACACGAACCATTACGCCTACGATCACTCCGACGAGCACAGCAACGCCTTCGGCAACACCCTCGGCGACGATCACACCCACGATTACCGTGACCACTACGGCCACTTTGACCCCTTTTGTGATTGCCCCTGACGACGTAGTGGTGTATCCCATGCCTGCCAAAGGAAGCGAGTGTTGGTTCTACTACAGCACCACGGGTCGGACCGAAGTCACCATAGACCTCTACAACCTTGCTGGAGAAAAGCTCACCACGCTGAACGAGGTTCAAGAAACCGACGGGTATCACACGACTCGTTGGAACATCCGCAGTGTAGCTCCTGGGATCTATCTTTACCGGGTGAAGCTGGTCTCTGCACAGGAAACCCGCACCACCAAACTGAAGAAGATGGTCGTTGTTAAATAATCCCCACATTGGGTTTGAAATCCTACTTGCCTTTTTTACTGGACATGGTGTATAACTTCATTTCCTTTGCATGGTTTCGCCACCGTAGCTCAGTGGTAGAGCTCCCGCCTTGTAAGCGGGTGGTCGTCGGTCCGATTCCGACCGGTGGCTCCAGTTTTTTCATTTCACGCATATTCGGCCGTTTAAACCCTCGTTTTGCAGGCAAAACCAAGTCGGCTTGTGCAACGCCCAGCCGCTATTCTGGTGTTCGCTTATTTTACTCGTGAACGCATACCCACTTTCCCTGATTGTTGTACTGGGTCCTACGGCCACTGGAAAAACCCGTTTGGGTGTGCATTTGGCGCGGGAATGGAACGGGGAGGTGGTCTCAGCCGATTCACGCCAGGTGTATCGAGAACTGACATTGGGGTCGGGGAAAGATTTGGCCGAGTATGGTTCGGATGCAAATGCGGTCCCACACCATCTTATTGACATTACTGACTTGATGCACGAGTACACGGTTTTTCATTTTCAGAAGGATTGCTTTGCCGCTTTGGCCTCAATCGTACACCACGGCAAGCTCCCGGTGCTAGTAGGCGGGACAGGCATGTATCTGGAGGCGGTGTTGCGCGGGTATGCACTTGCACCGGTTCCCGTGAATCCAACCTTGCGCGCCGAATTGCAAACCTTATCCGAGGCCCAGCGGGTGGAACGCTTGCGTCGCTTGCGCGGTGCGCTGCACAACACGACCGATACGTCCGAGTCCGAGCGTTTGGTCCGCGCCATTGAAATTGCCGAATACAACCAAGACCATCCTCCGCAACCGCTGCCACCTATTCGACCCTTGCTTTTGGGTGTCCGTTACCCACGCTTGGTTTTACGCGAGCGGATTCGCCAACGCCTGCAGCAACGCCTGGCTGAGGGCATGTTGGATGAACTGGACGGTTTGCTGGCCCAAGGAATTTCTGTAGATCGGCTTAACCGCCTGGGATTGGAATACCGGTATATGTTGGAATACCGACAGGGGCGTTTCGCTTCGATGGACGAATTTGTAGAGCGCCTGCATCTGGCCATCTGTGATTTTGCCAAGCGCCAGGAGACTTGGTTCCGACGCATGGAGCGAAACGGTGCGCACATTCATTGGATCGACGCGGGAAACGAGTTGGAAGCCGGTGAACAGGTGCGAACCTGGATGAAGATAGATTTGTAAAATGTTGAAAAAAAACTTTACAGGAATTTCGTCTTTGTATAAACTATACCCTCTTTTGCGTTAGAGCTGGACAGGTGGCCGAGCGGTCAATGGCAACAGACTGTAAATCTGTCGGGTGTCACCCTACGAAGGTTCAAATCCTTCCCTGTCCACCAGTTTTTTCGCCTAAGGCGAAAAAACAGAGCTGGCGTGTTTTTCAGGTATTCGCCAGCGGTCAATTCTCGATTTACTATTCTCGGAGTTTTAGCAGTTCAAACATTTGAAAATAGAGAATAGAGAATAGAGGAAAATACGCGGGGGTAATTCAGCGGTAGAATGTCAGCCTTCCAAGCTGAACGTCGCGGGTTCGATCCCCGTCCCCCGCTCCATTTTTTTCGGCATGTCACAGGTTCCTCAGGGAATAACATGACCCAATCCAAATTCGAGTATCCAACCAACCAACGTTTTAAAATCTTTTATATCCTCGCGCGGATTGTTGTCTTTTGCGCGGGGCTTCTGCCGCGTCGGGTCTGCCTGGCTATGGGGCGAGGACTGGGTCACTTGGGCTTCAAGCTCATGAAGTCGCGTGCCCAGGTTGCGTTGGACAATTTGACGTTGGTGTACGGCACAGCCATGACACCACAGGAACGTTTGCGTATTGCCAGTGCGAATTTCGCCCACCTCGGCGCTATGTTTTTTGAATGTTTTCATTATCTGGCGCACACTGAGAAAATCAGCAAGTATCTGACAGTTCGTGGGGAAGAGCACTTAAAGGCGGTATTGGCCCAAGGCAAGGGTGCGGTGGCCTTCTCAGGGCATATGGGCAACTTCCTGCTCATGACCGTGGGAGTAGGATGGGTTTCCAATTCGAAATTTATTTTCCGTGATCCTTCCGACAAGGATGTGTCGGCGTTGTACACCTGGATTCGTGAGCGCGGTCATTCGCCGGTTATTGCCGATAACCCGCGCCATCGGTGCGCCTATTACTCCAATGCGCATCTAAAGTCCGGGGGTTTGCTCGGCGTGTTGATCGATCAAGTGGAGAACGGCGGCGTGTACGTGGACTTTATGGGACAAAAGGCAGGGTCCACGGTGGGGGCCGCCAAGCTGGCCCTGATCAGTGGAGCGCCGTTGCTCCCGTGTTTTTGTGTGCGCAAACCGGATTCCACCTTGGAAGTGACGTTTGGTCCTGAGTTTGTGATTCCGCGGGACCGCCCCAACGACCCGGAGTGTTTGGCGGAGATTGTTGGGAACATGAACAAAGAAGTGGAGAAATGGGTGCGTCAGTACCCGGAGCAGTGGTTCTGGGGACATCGCCGTTGGCGGCAGTGGCGCAAGTAGAGGAGGTGCGAATATGCCTTTGGTACTCATGAGTATGCGCAAAGGTCGTAGTTCGGAACTGAAAAAGCAAATGATGGAAAGTGTGCATGCTTCGCTGGTGGAGGCATTTAAAATACCGGCATGGGATTTCAACCAACGCATTTTGGAATTCGATCCCGATAATTTCCAGATTCCTCCGGTAAAAAGCGCAGAATACACTATCTTGGAAATGACCGTTTTTCCTGGCCGTTCGTTGGCGGCCAAAGCCGAGTTGTACCAGAAAATTGTAAACCGTTGGGAGACGCTGGGCATCCCCAAGGATGCGGTGGCAATTGTGCTGCATGAACCTGCTTTGGATAATTGGGGCATACGGGGTGGATTTCCGGCCAGCCAGGTGGACATAGGGTTTAAGGTGGATGTGTAGCCGAACGCTTACTTGACAAATATGTGGGGATTTGGTATTAGTTAATCAGATCGTGTGACTGGCGAAGGTGGACAACCACCGGGGAGCACGAGAGACACTGCAGAGTAGCCGAACGCCTGGGTTACCCGCGATAACACCGCGGGAGATCCAGGCGTTTTTCTTTTCAGACCTGACTCAAGTCAAGGCGGGAAACGCCCGGATCTAAGAGAATGAACCCGTTGGCATTTGGTTCACGCACAGGAGGGTTTATCATGGCTAAGCGACCGCAACCGTTTAAAAAGGGACGCTGGACGGTTAAAATCGATGTCCAGGACTTCATTTATCAGAATTTTACCCCGTATTCCTCGGGCCCTGAGTTCTTGGCGGGTCCAACCAAGCGCACACAACACCTTTGGAAAAAAGTCAAAGACCTCATGGTCCAAGAACGCAAAAAAGGCGGTGTGCTGGATATTGATGTGGATACGGTCGGTGGGATTATCTCGCACGGTCCCGGCTACATTGACAAGAAGCTTGAACTCATTGCGGGGTTGCAGACCGACAAGCCGCTGCGGCGTGCCGTTAAACCCGTAGGTGGAGTGCGCCTGGTGGAAAAGGCGTGCGAAGCACACGGGTTCACCTTGAATCCGAGCATTATTGAAACCTATACCAAATTCCGCAAGTCGCACAACGATGCGGTGTTTTCCATATACACCGAAGATATGAAACGTTTGCGCAAATTGGGCATCATCACTGGGTTGCCGGACAATTATGCCCGCGGACGCATTATTGGCGATTATCGGAGAGTGGCCCTTTACGGGTTGGATCGTTTGATCTGTGCCAAGCAAGCGGATTTGGAAAAACTCAACGACGCCATGGAGACCAAGACCATTCGCTTGCGTGAAGAAGTCGCAGATCAGCTCAAGGCCTTGCAGGACATGATTGTGTTGGGGCAGAGCTACGGCCTGGATTTGCGCCGGCCGGCTCAAACCGCGCACGAAGCGATTCAATGGACGTACATGGCGTATTTGGCCGCAGCCAAGGAGTCCGATGGTGCCGCCATGTCCATGGGCGGCGTGAGTGCGTTTTTTGATATTTACCTCGAACGCGAATTAAAAGCCGGTTTGCTCACCGAAGAGCAGGCTCAGGAACTCATTGACGATTTTACCATCAAGCTGCGCATGATCCGGCAACTGCGTCCGCCTGAATACGATCAGATTTTCGCCGGAGATCCGGTTTGGGTGACATTGGTTTTGGGCGGGATGGCCGGAGATGGGCGCAGCAAGGTGACCAAGTCGGATTTTCGGTTCTTGCAATGCATGAATAACTTAGGACCGGCACCCGAGCCAAACTTGACGGTCTTGTATTCGCCGCGCCTGCCTGAGGCCTGGAAGAAATTTGCGACCGAGATGTCGATTAAGACCAGCTCGATCCAGTATGAAAACGACGACCTCATGCGCCCCATTGCCGGAGACGACTATGGGATTTCATGCTGCGTCTCACTGTTGAAGATGGGCAGTCAAATGCAATTCTTCGGCGCCCGGTGCAATCTGGCCAAGGCCTTGCTACTGGCCATCAACGAAGGACGCGATGAGATTTATGGAGAAAAAGTGGTGCCCAATGTCCCGGTCTTGAAGGGCAGGTACCTGGATTACGATCAGGTGCATGAGAATTTTGTGTATGTCATTTCGTGGTTGGCCGAACAGTATGTGAAGACCATGAATGTCATCCATGCCTGCCATGACAAATATTACTACGAAAGCGCACAAATGGCGTTGCTGGATACGGAAGTGGATCGCTTGATGGCTTTCGGCATTGCCGGATTTTCAGTGGTGGTGGACTCGCTCTGTGCCATTCGCTATACCAAGGTGGAGCCTGTACGTGCCAAGAATGGTTTAACCAAGGAATTTAAAGTGCATGGCGAGTATCCGGCGTTTGGCAATGACGACGAGCGGGCCGATAACCGCGCCCGCGATTTGATCATTACCTTTATCACGGAGCTACGCAAGCATGCCATTTACCGCCGGGCCACGCCCACGCTCTCGATTTTGACCATTACCAGCAATGTTCTGTACGGAAAGAAAACCGGCGCGACCCCGGACGGACGCAAAGCCGGCGATGCCTTTGCCCCGGGAGCCAATCCCATGTTCGGGCGGGAGAAAAACGGCATTTTGGCGAGCTTGAATTCTATTTCCAAGATGCCGTACTACGCAGCGCAGGATGGGATTTCCAACACCTTCTCCATTGTCCCTTCGGCGCTTGGGCGTGATCGGGAGGAGCAGGAAACCAACCTGGTAAGCCTTCTGGACGGGTACTTTACCAAAGGCGGGCATCACATCAATGTGAATGTTTTGGATCGGGACTTGTTGCGGGATGCCATGAAGCATCCGGAAAAGTATCCGCAATTGACCATTCGGGTCTCGGGATACGCGGTGCATTTCACCAAACTTTCCCGGGAGCATCAGGAAGAAATCTTGCGCCGTACGTTCCATGAGGCGTTTCAATAAAGGCGGGATGACTTGAAGACGCTCATCGGACGACTGCATTCGATCGAGACCTTGGGTACGCGCGACGGACCGGGATTGCGTTGTGTGTTTTTTATGGCCGGGTGCAATTACCGCTGCACGTTTTGCCAAAACCCCGATACCTGGACCTGCCGGGGTTCGCAGCAGATAACCCTGGATCAGGCGCGAGAACGGATTGAGCACTTGCTCCCGTATTTGAAGCAGCACGGGGGAGGTGTGACCGTATCCGGTGGTGAACCCACCATGCAAGTTGAGTTTGTGATTGAGTTGTTTAAACTTTGTCATGAGCTGGGCTTGACCACGGCGTTGGATACCAATGGCTCATGTCCCAAGGAAAAGCGCAGTGCGTTGCTGTGGGTGACCGATACCGTGTTACTGGACATAAAAGCCTCGGATCCCAAACTGCATCAGTCCATTACAGGGCATACCTTGGCACCGGTGCTTGAGTTTGGGCGTTTGGCTGCGGAAAAGCCCGGCCGTTTGGTCGTACGGCGTGTTTTGCTGCCGGGGCTCAATGATTCAGCCACTGAATTGGATACCTTGGGTGCATACGCCGTTTCCTTGGCCGATCGTCCCATGGTTGAATTGATTGCGTATCACCGTTTGGGCGTACACAAGTGGAAGGAATTGGGCTGGACGTATCCTCTGGCCAAGCTCAAGCCACCCACCCATGCCCAATGGACCAAAGCGGCCCAACGTTTGGAAAAATTTGGTTTGACGGTGAAGCGCGGTTAGGTACAATATAAAGGCCGAATACTGAATTCACGTGTAAGGGCGATGATACCATCGCCCTTACGGCGTTTAGGAGTACCCGCATGAACTCAGAAAAAAAAGCTGTTCCCGAATTGGGCTCGGTTTCCGAAGTGGTGGGGTGGGGTCGTTATCCCCGCTCGCATTCTCAGGTATTGCCGATCTTTTCAGCTCCCGAAGCCGAACGCGCTTTGCAGGGGCGTTTAGGTTTGTCCCTTTTAGGCCGTGGACAAGGGCGCGCCTATGGCGATGCAGCCTTAAATTCCGGAAATGTTTGTTTGGATTTTACACCTTCGGATCGTTTCCTGGGGTTTGATGCCAAGCGCGGAGTGGTGCATGCTGAGGCGGGAGTTACTTTGGAACAGATTCTAAATGAATTCGTACCGCGTGGCTGGTTTCTTCCCATTACCCCAGGCACGAAGTATCCTACCGTGGGCGGGTGTGTGGCCTGCGATGTCCACGGGAAGAACCATTTGAGTATTTCGAATTTTATAGAACGCCTGCACATGCTCTTGGCCGATGGCACCTATGTCACCTGTTCTCCCAAAGAAAAGGCCGACCTGTTTTGGGCCACCACCGGGGGCATGGGCCTGACCGGTTTGATTTTAAGCGTTGAGTTGCGATTGCAACGCATCGAGAGCAGCTACATCCGCTACGAAGGCATTAAGGCCTATGACTTGGAAGGGATCTTTCGCCTGTTTGAGGAATCCGAGGACTGTCCCATGACCGTGGCGTGGATCGATTGCCTGGCCCAAGGACGTTCTTTGGGCCGGAGCATCATGATGCGCGGAGAATTCGCGCGCAAGGATGAATTGAAGACCAGTGCGCGCCGCCGGCAGCCCTTGCTTGTGCCCCACAAACCCAGGGTGACGGTACCCTTTGATTTTCCTGCCGCGACCCTCAATCATTTAACGGTCGCTGCGTTCAATGCCGTCTATTTTGGGAAGCATCCCAAGCAAGTACACTCGCTCATGGATTACGATAGCTTTTTTTACCCCCTGGATTCTGTCTTGCAGTGGAACCGTGGGTATGGGAAATCGGGCATGGTGCAATACCAGTTTTTAATACCGCCCAAACATAGTTTTGAAGGCATCAAGACTCTGTTGGAGGCCATTAGTGCCACAGGGAAGGCGTCGTTCTTAGCCGTGCTGAAAAAGTTTGGTCCCATGAAACCGCAAGGCCCACTTTCGTTTCCCACGCCGGGGTATTTTCTGGCGCTGGATTTTCCCGTGGGCAATGGGGACATACTTAGGCATATGGACCGCTGGGATGAGTTGGTCTTGAAATTTGGCGGGCGTATTTATTTGGCCAAGGATGCGCATTTAACACCCGAGACGTTTAGGGCCATGTATCCGCGGCTGGGTGAGTGGATGAAGGTGAAAGAAAAATACGATCCGAACAATGTGTTTGTCTCTGACATGGCTCGCCGATTGGAGTTGCTTGCACACGGAGGCTCGAGTCAGAAACAGAGCACGCGTACGTTACGTACGAGGGGGAAACGATGAAGACGGTTTTGATTTTAGGGGCCAATTCCGGCATGGCGCGAGCCTTGGCCCGTTTGTTGGCCGGGCCGGATACCCAGTTGATACTCACCGGACGCAACACCAAGGAATTGGAGAAGACCGCCGCGGATCTGGAACTGCGCGGGCACGGGCCTAAGCCGTTGACACTGGCGTTTGAAGCGCAAGCAACAGAGACCCACGGAAAATTTTGGACGAATGTCTTGGCCAAGGTCAAGACCGTGGATGAAGTGTACCTCTTTTTTGGACAGATGCATCCGCAGGTTGAGGCGCAGAAGGACTTTCATCTGGCGGAAGAAATGTTGGTCACCAACTACGTAGGTGCGGTTTCCATTCTGGAACGCGTGGCGACAACCATGGAAGCACGCAAACAGGGTGTCATCGTCGGGGTTTCATCTGTGGCCGGGGATCGAGGGCGTCGCAGCAACTATTTATACGGTTCCTCCAAAGCGGGCTTAAGTGCATTTTTATCCGGGTTACGCAGTCGGTTGGTTCCTTCCGGCGTACATGTCTTGACCGTAAAACCTGGTTTTGTGGATACAGCGATGACCGCCGGCATGAAGAAGGGCCTGTTGTTTGCTCGGCCCGAGGTTATTGCCAAAGGCATCATCAAGGCGGTACGCAAGAAGAAGGATGTTGTGTATCTGCCGTTTTTCTGGCGCTGGATCATGTTGGTCATCATACATATCCCGGAAGGCTTATTTAAAAAAACAAAACTTTAGGCACAGGGCTGTACGAACGTTGCAAATGTGAAATAAACGTGGTACAACGTTTCACGCATTGGACCGAGTGTTCAATGCGTTATTCCAAAAAGGGGGCGCTCGGTTTCGACGGGAGAAGATTGGCCGGTACGGCATGCCGAGGAACTCATCTAACCTCGTTAAACCCTGGTGAGAACAAACATAATTGCCGAGCCTTTGGCTCTAGCGGCTTAGGCCGCTCGTCCTGACTTCCCACGCCCGCGGGGAAGTTAAGGGCGTCAACCTAGTGGGCTGGTCTCCTTGTTTTGCCTTGAGGCAAGGGGGCGAGACAATATCAAAGCTGGCATTGCGGTCATCCCCGCCCGAAGGAGGGGCGCAGTGCGAGATTAAATTTCGGGATAAGCACGTAGATGTACCGGCAGAGATTCTTTCGGACGCGGGTTCGATTCCCGCCGCCTCCACCAAATTTTTTCGCCTCCTGGAAGTATCCAGGAGGCTTTTGTTTTTGGAGATAAAACCCTTCCAAGGTACAGGCTAAAAGCAGTAACATAATTTGGACGGGGCCGTGTTTGATTATATGAATGCGGATATAAGTGGGCATCTCGGCATAAGCCTGCAGGCGTCGTGGATGCGTACTTGAAACCCATACGAAAAATCAGTATGATTAACCATCGGGAGGAAGACAATGAAAACCAAAGTAATTGTAATAGGCATGTTGGTCGCGGCCATGGCCGCGAGCAGTGTTTGGGCAGAGGTTGCGGCCTCGACGGGAACAACGCCTCAGGCCGTACGTGAAACCGCAGCACCCAGCAGTGTACTCCAACCTGTCACGTCGGGGGATAAAGTGGAGACGTTGTTGGAAGGCAATGTGTATGCGCATGGCGGATACGGCGACACCGGAGTTAAGGTTACAACCATTGATGGGCGTACCGAGTG
Source organism: uncultured bacterium (assembly GCA_964604705.1). Lineage (GTDB taxonomy): Bacteria > Oederibacteriota > JAAXVQ01 > JAAXVQ01 > JAAXVQ01 > JAAXVQ01. The sequence goes on along the minus strand of CAZSAP010000010.1, from coordinate 42,343 downwards.
TTTGGTTGGCGGCGGCTTTGGGTACATTATGAATCATCAGATTAATGTCGGGTTTGCTGGATACGGGCTGGCCTCAGACCAGTTTAAGAAAACCATTGATGGCACCGAACGCCGTTTGGGTATGGGCTACGGTGGTATGGAACTCGGGTATACGTTTGCTCCAACTTCGTTGGTGCACATCACCTTGCAGACCTTGGTGGGCGCGGGTGGCATTGGCTATGAGTATAAGACGAATCGTTGGCACACCGATGAAGACAACAAAGGTCATTGGGAGAGCGATGTCGAAGGGGATGCGTTTTTTGTAGCCGAGCCCATGCTCTTGGTTGAGTTGAATGTCACCAAGTGGTTCCGTCTGTGTCTGGGTGGCGGATATCGTTATATCGATGGTGTGGATGAAAATATTGTGGGTGTCAGTTCATCGGCCTTACGTGGTGCAAACGGTGAATTGACCTTGAAATTCGGATTTTTCTAAGCCAACATAAATTTTGGGGCGCGGTATTTTAACCGCGCCCCTTTTTTTTCTTCTACGGGATAAACCTGATCTTTAGCCTTGAGTCTGCATCATTTTTTTGGATACCCACAGCACCGCATCGCGGGGTGAAAAACGGATGGATGCGATCATGAGCCGGTTGAGCCAACCGGTGACAATGCGTTTTTTGCCTTGGAATAGAGCGATGACGCCCTGATGGGCCACCACAGAGGCAGACATGGCGGTTTTAAACAAAGTGGTGTTTTCCGCATGCGCCCGTTCGGCAAACCCTGTATGGGTTGCACCGGGACATAGGGCTGTGACCGTCACTCCGCGTCCCTCCAATTCGGAGGCCAAAGCCTCTGAAAAGCTTAAGACAAACGCCTTGGTGGCCGCATACACCGCCATGGTTGGTACAGGCGAGAAGGATCCGGTTGACCCTACATTTAGGATTTTTCCTGATTTTCGTTCCAACATGGAAGGCAAAAGCAGATGTGTGAGTTGAACCAAGGTGAAAATATTAAGCTGAAGCATTGACGCTTGCGATTCCCAAGCGCTGGCAGCGAAATCTTCCAAATGCCCAAAACCGGCATTGTTTACCAAAATATCCACCGTGATTTTTTTAGCTTGCAATTTTTGCATCAATTCCTTTGCGGCGGTTGGAGTCCCCAGATCACAGGCGATCACCGTAGCCAGGGTATGGAACTGGGCGCGCAGGTCGTTGGCCAGAGCCTCCAATTTTTCTGCACTTCGAGCCACCAATACGGTGTGGTATCCGCGTTGAGCAAATTCACGGCTCAAGGCATAGCCAATACCACTGGAGGCTCCGGTAATCAGGGCAATAGGAGCAGCGGGGTTTGAGGTTATCATGGTTGTTTAATCCTTTCTTATGCGGTTTTTAGTTTTCCAAAATAGCAGCGGAGCGATTCTTCTTCGCTTCCCAACATGCAGTAGTTGCAGGCCAGGCACTTGGCCTCGCTTTGCTTTTCCTGTTTAAATTTTTCAATTAGATTCGGTTCGAGAATCAACGGACGACAGAGCGAGACCATATCAGCTTGTCCTGATTGTAAAATCCGCTCAATATCGCCTTTGGATTTGATGCCGCCGACAACCATCACCGGAAGGGAGACGGCCTGCTTGATGGCGAGCGCCGCTGGAACATTGTAAAGGCGGGTTGGCTGAGTAGGTTTCAGTATAGCGCCTGAGAACCAACGAAACAATTGCTTTACCGGGGAAGGCAATGACTTGAATTTAAACGTATAGCGCAACACGGCGTCAATGGGATTGCGCTCATTGCGCGCGGTAAAGAAGTTGTCTTCGCCAGTACCGCAAGATACCTCGATGGCGGCACAGCCCGCGGTTTCCAAGTATCGCGCAAGGGTAACTGCTTCTGGAATACGCATGCCGTTTTTTTGACCGTCTGTAGCATTAAGTTTAATCATGACCGGGTAACCCGGAAGCAAACGCTGTATCCGTTTATAAATTTCAGAAATGATTCGGAAGCGGTTTTCCGTATTGCCGCCCCAGGCATCGGTTCGACGATTGGTATGTGGGGAGAGAAAACTGGAGAGCAAATACCCGTGCGCGGCATGCAATTGCACGCCGTCGAATCCGGCTTTATGCGCCCGAACCGCAGCGTTCACGAAATTATCAATGATGGTCAGAATTTCGGGTTCGTTCAAGGCGTGCGGGAGATCTTCGCTGTAAAAGCCATCGCGTAGAGCACTGGGAGCAACCGTGGGGAATCCCGTGTGTTTGGAACGTGTTTGGCGGCCACAATGGGCAATTTGAAGAAAGACTGGGGTGTGTACGGCGTGTAGGGCGTTGACCAAAGATTGATACGCTGGGATGAGTTCATCACGATCAATCATTAACATGCGATGGAGCGGGGATTTGCCATCTGGTTGAATTCCTGCATAGCCCGTGATAATACCCCCAATACCGCCCTTGGCCAATTGGAGATATTTTTGGGTTAAAGCGGGCAAGGGGGCTCCTGATTCATCGGCCAAGCCTTCATGGGTGGCAGAACGTAGAATGCGGTTATTCAGAGTAACTCCGGCCAGGGTGTACGGTTGAAAGATATCGATGTTCATTGTTTTCCTCCTCGGAAAGGTTTCTTTGCATGGTTGCGTTGATTTTGGGCAACCCAGCCATCGAGCATGGTTTTCAGAGCATCGAAGTAAGCTTCTTTAAAATCCAAATGCATGCTGCTAAGGGGCTTATTGCGGCGGTAGACTTCCTGCACGACAGGAGCCGGTTCGGACATGTGTTGAAATCCAATGACCAGGGCATACATCCACATAATAAATTTAAATCCCTGCCCAGAGCGAAGTCCGGGGACACACTTCTCCAAAAGACGCCCTGTCACAGGCAAGCGATCGTACATCATTTGTTTGAATCGCAGCGCCTGTTCATAGGAAATATTGTGTTCCAACACGGTGTGGAAAATCACGATCATACGCATAAGTAAAGTAAACGGAGCGAGGTGTTGGGCTAGAAGATTGAGGAATTGATCGGTGTTGGGGAGTTTTCGGTTTTTGGAAAAATCAGTAAAAAGGGCATCCATGCTGTCCAACCAGCGCTGGAATTCCTCCACGGCAATGATAAAAAACAATTCTTCTTTGGTTTTAAAATAGAGAAAGACGGTTCCTTTGGCCATTCCGGCTTTTTGGGCAATCCCAGCCATGCTGATACGATCAAAGGATTCATGTTCAAACATTTCTCGTGCGACTAGAAGAATGGAAGCGCGGCGTTCATCTTTCTGGGTTTGACTGCGAGCACGTTGTGAGAGGACCATGTTGTCTCCTGAATTTTAATGACCTCAGGTCAGTAAAATAAATATAAATGACTTATGGTCATTTGTCAAGCAATGGCATTAGGATTTAGGACGGAATTCGGCATTCGGATTATTTCTTGTAGATGAGCGTGGAATATTGATCGTACGCATCGTTGAGAGGAAGTTGTCCACTCAAGGCCAAGGTAGAAGAACGGGCAAGCGATTCCGCGGCTTGAATAACTTCGGCTGTGGAAATTTCAAACGGTGCGGTGATAAAGAAAAAACGTTCATACCCTGGGGCATCGTCCAATTCATAAGCGCAGGGCAGAGGCACACGCTTCTGGACCATCAAACGCGTCGAGGTACCGGCAGGATTTGGGAAATGCAAAGTTACCTCCCCGCGTCCATCTAGGGATACGATGACCCCGTAGGGTTTATCTGCGGAAAGATAGGCCAATTGCAATAAATCACCGCGACGGGCCCACGCACCGGACAAGAGTGCTTCCACGCCTTGAGGTGTTTGACGGAATACAAATAGATGATTCCGCGCTCCTTTGGTTCGAGTCGTTTCAAACAGGAGCGGGAAGGCATTGGGGGAGTATTGTGAAATCCAGGGGGATAAGGCCAGGCAAAAGGCCCAGGTTACCAGAATAAGCCGCAAGGCATACGGCGATGCCTGGATATGAGGCTTGAATGTTTGATCGTTTTTAGCTCTATATAGGGCGTTTTGGAGGATAGGCAAGGAGGCAATGGGGTAATCCTGCAGAATTTTTTTGTTTTCCAATTGTAAATCGTCCAACTGTGCTTGCAAACCTGATTCGTTACGCACACGTTCGGCGAGGCGCTCCCATTCCCAAGATGGGAGCTCATGCAGAAGAAAGCGTTCGAGACGAAAATTCGAAAAGGACCACATGGGCAGCTCCTTCGAGGCGCTTAGACCTCCGCTAGGGGAGGCCTATAGGCATCGACAGACGGATACAAGCAAGACTGTATCCGGATTAAGACTCCAACGAAAATACATAGGGCACCAAAATTTTTACGGGCACCGGCTTGCCGTTTACCTTTGCGGGATTGAATGTTGATTGTTTTAACGCGGCCAAAGCAGCTTTATCAAACAAATCACCGCCACTTTTGACGATACGCGCCATACGAACCAATCCATCCGGACCAATGTAGGCTTCCAAAACCACTTTGGCCGTACGTCCTAGTTTTTGGGCACTTTCAGGATAGGACGGTGTGATTTTGCTTTGAAACATAGGAACTTGTTCTACTGCATAGAAGGGCAGAAACAATTTGCCTTCGACATTTGGGTCAAAGGCAGCACCGCCTGAGTTTTCTTGGGGGTCATCTTCGTCTTCCTCAGCGGTGGGTTGGGAAAGGTTGGCTTGAGGCGAAGGTTGATCGTCAATGATTTCCTTGGGTTTGGGCCGGGGCGGTTTATGGACTACAGGCTCCGAGGTTGCCGGAGCGTAGTCTTGAATGTATTCCACATCGGTGATGGCAAGGTTTTTGGAACCATGGGGTGCGGAGCGGAGCCCAACTTGACTGATCAGTGCCAAGTGAAGCAGCATAGAAGCGGCCAGTGTGACCTTAAGCCGGATGTCCAAACGATCGATCCACATATCAGTTCCTCTTTTCTTCGGTTCCGAAGCTGATATGTTGCGCTCCGGCTTGTTTGATGGTGTCCAGCGCGTCCAATACGGTCTGGCTTAGTACAGCAGAATCGGCGCGAATAATCACTCGTTTGGTCCGGCTTTGCAGAAGTTTGGTCGCAATGGCCTCAGGGAAATCCGGAGTTGCTATTTTAGCCTCGTTGATGGCGAGGTTGCCGTCCGAGGAGATGGCCACGAATAAGTTGCCGTCTTTCCCTTGATCGGTTGCATGGGTCAGAGGAACTTTAACGTCAAACGGCGGTTGCAGAAACATGGCGGTGGTGACCATGAAAATAATTACCAGCACCAGGCAAATGTCCACCAACGGTGTGACGTTGATCTCGGCCATGATTTCATTGGGAGATACTTTCTTTTTGAAAAAGGATGTTCGCATAACGGCCTCACGATAAGCGCTTAAGGCGCAGAATACTGGCGTGCACTCGTTTAGTGAGTGGCACCCCAGATAACCAGTTTTTTAGCCCCACACTGCTTGGCGGTATCCATGATCCGTACTACATCACCATGCACTACACCCTGTCCCGGACGAATGACGATGCGTTTTTTCAATGATCGCTGCAATCCCACCTGCAAGGTATTGGGCAACTGTTCCCAGGATACGGTTTGGCGGTTTATGATGATGCGGTCTTTCTCCAGGGTGATCAGGACATCGTCGGCCGGGGAGGTGGAAACCGAATCGCTCTCGTTTTTTTTCTCTCCGGGAAAAACCGTTATGCCCTTTTGCATCAACATAGGCGCCGTGGCCATGAAAATGACCACCAGAACCAGGCTGACGTCCACGAGGGGAGTCAGGTTGATGGAAACGATTTGTTTTTGTTTCGTGCTTAGATTCATTGTTCCTCCTGCATGTTGGGTGTCCGTTCTAGAGGGGCCGATTTCGATGCAGACTGGAACCAGCTTCCGGAAAAATCACTCACGGCTTGACTCGGCAGAGGCTTTTCTGCCCGAACCCATGCCCAGTGCAACCATTGCAATCCGGACAACCAAAGAATGAACATGACGGTTATTTTTTTACCATAAACAAAATTTGTTCTACGGATGCTTCAATGTTCGTAACGGTTTCACGTACGCGTGACACATAAAAGTTATAAAAAATAACTGCGGGAATGGCGACGGTTAACCCGGCCGCGGTGGCAATAAGGGCCTCGGCAATTCCAGCGGCAACGACATTGGGGCCACCCGAGCCGGCCGTGGACAGGGATTGAAACGCCTTGATGATCCCGATGACGGTTCCCAAAAGTCCAATAAACGGGGCTGTGTTTCCCAAGGTTCCCAAGATGCCGAGAAACCGTTCTAAAAGAATCTCTTCCTTTTTAATTAAGCTGGAAAGGAGGTTGGTTAGGTTTTCCGTCGACTCCTTATAGTGCTCCAACGTGGCTTGGATAATCCGCGGGAGCGGTCCATGAGATTTTTGGCAGTAGGCAATAGCGCTCGCGATGTCTTTTTTGTGCAAAAGGGGTTTGAGTCCGAGGATGAATTGATCGTGATCAATCAGATTGCGCCAATAAAACCAACCACGCTCGAGAATGAACACGAGAGATACAATTGAACAAACTATGAGCACCATCAGGGTCGGGCTGGCCAGCAACATGGAAATCCACTTAATGTCCATCATAGGAAACACTCCTTTAGTGTCTTTGATTGAATCCTTCGTGCGGGTTTATTGAAGGCTTCTGATTATCAAACACGAAGAGGATACCGATGTGTTACTTGTAGATGCGAAAAAGGCTAGAAAGAAAACTAAAAACTTAATTGAAATCCGCCGAAGAGTATGGGAAATAAATCGGCCTTCAATACTTTAGGTGAGCCTTCTTCCTCTGAGGTAGAAAAGGTCATGTTCAATCCTTGACCAACGAAGAGTGAAAATCCAGGGGAAAACGGCATGCCTGCTAGGACACGCCACTGCAAGAAGGTTTCGTCCCCCTCTGAGGATTGGGTAAACGGGGCGTGGTTAAGCCGACCGATACCAAAGTCCGATTCGAAGTAAATGGCCTTTACAGGCACATGTCCGCCAAAGCGTACTGACCAGGCCAAGGCATTGTCCGACGACGAGGTCACGCTTTGACTGCCCAAGGCAATCATGGAGTAAAATTCGTTGACCCGAAATCGGACTCCAGTATTGAAAAGCAAATAATTATCCGACCAGGTTGTCCAGTCAATAAATCCGTTTTTGGCCAAGTTGATTAAGCCGAGTGAAAGTCCTTTTTGTTCCCCAGTAATGTTGACCAAACCGCATTGAAACCCGTTGCAATTTCCTGCCATATTGACTACGCCAAGTTGGGAGCCGAAGATATCGCCCCCGACATAGTTGCCGGCATAGCCTACTTGAAATCCTTTAAATTGGCGGCTTACAAAATTAAAGCCAGCAAGTTGAACACCTTCGGCGTTATCGAAGGCTAAGTTGATTCCGTCGCAGAGCTGCACGCCATCGAAATGTCCGTCGACTTGATTAAAAAAATCGGCGATTTGAATGCCTTCCATATCGCCAGAGACATGGTTGCCGATGAGTGAGACCTGCATGCCCCGTGCATTTTCTCCTACCGAACACGGGCCGACGCCAATGCTAAATCCATCCAGTTTGGCACTGTAGCTGCCGAATAAGTTGAATACATAATAATGTATGGTACGGGTATTGCGCGCGCGTTGGAAATAGGGGGAGAAATGCCAGGGGACGACTGTATAGCCAGTGGTTTGAAACTTGGCGTTGGAAAACGGCTCGTCTTGGGGTTCGGCTTCAAGGTCTTTGTGGGTATTCCCGCGTGGAACCGTAACCTCGCGATGGCTGGTTTTAAACTGGTTGGAGGTGAGGGATAGTTGTTGGCCGAATTCGAGTTGCACGAGGGCCTCGTAGGTGCGCCCCCGGCTCTCGTTGGTGATCGTGAAATCGCCGTTTTCCAAACCAATGCGTAATTCACGTCCGGGCTGCTTGCGCAATTCGGCGACAAGTTGTCCTGTGCGATCTCGCACCGAGATCCGTCCTTGCATGGCTTTGTCCAGAACCAGAACCGAGGATGAGGTGCGGATGTCGGTCATGATGACATCGCCGGTACCGGTCATTTGGATGTCGTAATTGGGATGTTGGGGCCCGCTTAACGTGCGCTCGGTTTTGGCCAAGGTTTCCGTGTAGGCATACTGGTAGGCTTCGCTGAGCGTTATGCGCCCATCTTGGGTTAGATCTGCGGCTCCGCGCAAGCCGGTCACTAAAAAATGGGTGAAAAAAGAACTGCGCAGTCGATCGGATTCTTGGGACGCCTCATCCACCGAACTGGAGGTCATGATCGCAAATCCCTTCATGTTGTAAGCCGAATCCTCCAAGAAAGGCGGGCGGATGGTGCCGCCCTTGAGACGGGTAAAGGCACCGGATGAACATGAGTCCAAAATGGTGATGCGGACATCGGCCGGGAGTTGCGTCAAGAGGTTGCGGATTTCACGGTAGTAGAGCTTTTCTCCGCGAAGCAGAAGCGCCTCTTCATCCGAGTGTCCGGAATAATAGAAAATAAGTTCGAGTTTTTTATATCGGGCTTTTAGGTCCTTAAGCTTGGGCTGGAGTTTATTAAAACCATTTAAAAAGGAACGGCGGGTGGGTTCGATCATAAGCACACTGTCGGCAGGGAGGACGCCACCTATTTTTTGCAGGACATCCATAACCTTTTGGGCGTCGGAGACCGCGTAGCGTAGTTCGGCACGTTCCTTGCCACCGTTGTTGGCCCCGACCACAATGGCGAAACGGCAACCATGGTCCCCGGATTCAGGAGTCGCCATAGCCTGGGCAGAGAGTCCCAGGCATAAGGAAAAAAGTATGATGAAACACCAACCATGTCGAACCATGACTGCTCCTTAGATCGATCTTACCAGGGTTTGAAAAGAGGCATCCCAGGTTGCCGGTGCCGAGAAAGTCCTGTGGGATCCCATCCAAACGCCCATATTAGAGAAAGTCCTTTGTTTTGCCTACTAAAAAATGAGTGTGCGTGAAGTTTGCAGGGACCTGCGCGTTATGCCCCCATTTTCCCTGCAAAGGATAGAATACGCGACATGGATACAACACACACCGCGTCGCCATCTGTTACTTTTGGATGTGGCGGTGGGGTTATTTTTCGCTTTTTTGGATAACCATGGAGTACTGATGGAAGTGTCGCCCAAGGGGAAGGGGTTGGGTCTGGGCTAAGTGAGGCGTCTTCGCCAACATGCGTGCAGCTTGGATGACGTCGGCCGGAGCAATCGGAGTGGTAGCGGTTATGAGAAAGAAACGTTCGAATTGCGGCGCATCGTCGAGTTCGTAGGCTTTGGGGAGAATCGCCTTACGCTTGGTCTGGATTTTTGGTTCGGCTTGGTTGGGCTCTGGAAAATGCTGGGTGACGGTGCCGCGTCCGTCAATGGAGACAATAACGCCGTAGGGTTCGGTCAGGGAGACGTAGCCTATTTGCAGCAAATCACCGCGCTGGGCAAAAGCATAGGGTTTTAACAATTCAGCTTGGTTAGGGGTTTTGCGATACAACGTCAATCCTGTCTCCATGCCCTTCAAGCGGGTTATTTCAATATCGGGATTGGGGCGGAGTTGAGGCAACAGCCAGGAGGGCATGATCCAGAGCGCCAGTGCCGCCGTAAGGGCCAAAGACCCCACAGGGAAGGCCCAGCGAGGGAAGGCAGGGGTGCGGACCTGAGCGGGTTCCGCCGGAGAATCGCCCGATTGCTTCGCAGCTCGTTGCTGGATCTGATAGGTTTGCCCGGTGACCGAATAGTGTTGCAAGATCGCTTCGTTGGAGTGCTTAAGTTCGGCCAGACGTTGCTGCAGGGCGGGGTCTTCCGCCAGGCATTGCTTGATTTCAGCCATTTTGACTGGGGGCAGTTCGGCACAAAGGTAGCGTTCCAACCAGTAGTCAGATACATGCTTAGGCATAATTGTACTCCTTCAACGCCTGAACTCGTGACCGGAATTCACGTACGCGTTTGCGCACACCGGACACGGACATATGGGTGGCTTCTGCCACTTCTTCCAGGGTCATGCGGTCCACATAGAGCATGACCATCATTTCTTTGGTTGAGGTCTTTTCGTGTTTAAATAAATGATCGATCCAGGCATTTAAAAAAACGGGCTTATCCGTTTCCTCGGCCGAGGCAATGGACGCAATGATATCCTCGGAATCATTGACCGCGGCGTGCTTGTTGGAGCGGATAAGGTTCAGGCAGACATTGGTGGCCATACGATACAGAAGACTCGAAGGGTAATCCCCTTTGAGCCGGTCCTGGTAGGTGATAAGCCGCACAAATACTTCCTGCATGGCATCCAACGCCCTTTCTTCATTCTTTAGAAGAAATCGACAGCGCCGCAATACCATAGGTCCATAGGTTTGGTAATAGGCTTCTACATCAATCGCCATAGTGGTCTCCCGATCGCTTCTGGTAATGAAACACAACCGTGTAGGAAGAGTGTTACTTGTTTTTGCAAAGTTCGGTTCCCGAAATCACATAAGCTGTATTTTACGGATCGGAGGTTGAACCCGTCAACGTGCAAATGTGCCTTTGTTAAGTCTCGGCCGGGACGCGGATTGGGCGTAGGAGCGCCAGGCTCAAAAAGTCACGGATTTTCCGATTGAAAAGCCGACGGTTCGTGTTAGATTGAAGCACTTAGGCGGAGGCGATACCAATGGTTCATGCCCTGATGGATTCAGCCTTGGTTTGGCTGACCTCGATCTCCATGCGGTCCAAATTGTTTTTCTCGCGCACCATTTCGAGTCCTACCTGGACGCGCCATCGGGACGCTGTGCGCCTGACTGCATCACGCACGGCCACCGATCAACAGGTTGAACTTACGGTGCAGACGCTGGTAGGAGCAGCAGATCCGGCCTATCGAATCCTTCAATGGAAAGGCCCGCAGTACCCAACCTTGATTTTTCATCACGGGCACAGTGAAGCGGCCTTTGATTTTTCAGAACGCGCAAACAACACCTTTCGACATATGTTCTTTATGGGGCAAGCACCCTTGGAGGCCAATTGGGTTGTGGTCCGCGCGGCCTATCACAATGGCCCCCTGGAGCACTATTTGGAGCATATGGTCCATCTTTCCCACTACATGGCCATGTTGGCCGCATCGGCTCAGGCTGTGGAAGAAGTTGTTGCGGTGTGTCGGAAACGTGCTGGAATGGATGCGAAAATATATGTGGCCGGGGTGGGGTTGGGTGGTTGGGTGGCGAATTTGCACCGGGCGCTTTATAATTCTGCCACGGGGTACATTCCTTTATTGGCCGGCACGGCCTTGGGGGACGCCTTTGTCGATGGGTATTACCGACGGATTACCGGCGCCTTGGCGCGAGAGTATTCCGGTCAGGTACGGGAATTGTTGAACTTCGAGCAGCTCTTCAATGCCCACGTTGCGCGCAATGTGTTTCCGCTGCTGGCACGCCATGATCGTATTGTGCCTTGGAAACGGCAAAGTCAAACGTACACATCCCATCCGGTCCATACCGTTTCCAAAGGGCATATGACCGCCCTGATAAGTCCCAAAGACCTGCGCCAACATATTTTGCGGGTTATGCAGTTGAGTCAATAAAGGGGTCCACGATGTCCGAACCAGTCCCGCAAGCGTTTGATGAAGTGGCTGAACAATACCAACAAAAAGCCCTGGTGCAATACAAGGCGGCTCAGCGCTTGTTGGCCCGCGTGCCATTGCAAGGTCAGGAGGATATTCTAGACCTAGGCTGCGGACCGGGGCATATTGCCGATGTCTTGTCTTCGTTAACACGCGGTCGTGTGGTTGGATCGGACGTTTCTTCGGGTATGATTGCCGAGGCGAGGGCCCAGTATCCTCGCGTGAAATTTCAACAAGCCGATGTCTTGGATATAAACTATGAGCAAGCATTTGATCTGGTGTTTTGCAACAGTGCCTTCCAATGGTTTCGCGATCCGGCGCGGGCGGTTGAGGTCATGCGCCGGGCGCTTCGGCCTGGGGGGCGCGTGGCCATGTCGTGTCCTATGGCGTGGGAAACCTTCGAAGAGGTCATACAAGAGGTTGGGCAACATCCGGACATCCGCCCGATCTATGCTCATTGGGTAGATCCTTGGGTTCGTTTGGCCCAGTCGGAGATGTATCGTGGCTTATTTGAGCAAGCAGGATTCCAGACGCTTGTATCCGAGGGTGTACGCGAGAGCAGTTGGTTGCTGATGGATCAGGCGTATCAAGTGTATCTCTCGGGCGCGAGCAATGGATATACCAGCCAGGGGTTTTATACCGTACCGATTTCCGAGACCTATGTGCAGACATTCAATCGGCTGGTTCGAACCGGCCTAGAGTCGCGTTTGCAGGGATTAAAACTTGAGGTGGTCTTTCAACGCGTGTATTATGTGGGAAAAATATAGTCGGGAGGATAGCTATGCGAAAACAGCCGGGGTATGCCATTTTTCTTGGGGCCACCATTCTTTTTACGGGATGCGCGCTTTTAACCGCCTGGCCTATGGCCGCGTCCAAGCCTAATATTCTGGGGTATTATTCGCATTGTACCTGGACCCCTTGGAGCACCTTGATGTGCCTGGGTTTGGCTGGCGTATTTTGTAAAACGCGTGTTATGTTTTTCAAATCGTAAGAATCCATTTGGTTCCATACCCGGAACTTCAATCAAGAACCGAGGTCGGGGATTGGGAGCGCAGGACCCCGACGGAGCAAGACGGGAACAGCTCCACGGGATAGAGGTATAGAAAAGGGGCGAAGGTATGTCGGTGTGGATGATGTTTTCGTTGGCCGTGAGTTTGGCCATGGATGCCAGTGCGGTGGCCATTGGTTCCAGCATTAAATTATGCCAGGTCAATCGCGGTCAATTGTTGCGGATGTCGTTGAGTTTTGGTTTTTTTCAGTTCATGATGCCGGTGATCGGCTGGTATTTGGGCAACAGCGTGGCGGGGCGGATCCAAAATGTTGATCATTGGGTGGCGTTTGGTTTGTTGACCCTGGTTGGTGGGCATATGATTTGGGAAGCGGTGCACGCCGATGCCGAGCATACCGATGTCAATGACCCCACCCGAGGCTGGAGACTGCTCGTTTTATCGGTGGCGACCAGCATCGATGCTCTGGCCGTAGGAATTTCGCTCTCGCTGCTGCGGGTTTCAATTTGGTTGCCGTCGGTGGTGATTGGGGTTGTAACGGCAATCTTAACCGCCTTGGGTTTGCAACTTGGCTGTCGGTTGGGAAATACCTTTGGACGGAAAATGGATCTGGTCGGTGGTTTGGTGTTGATCGCTCTCGGCATTAAAATTTTGGTGGAGCACCTATAGCCATTTCTTCAAGCGCGCAACGTTGGTGTTTCAATCGGTCTCGATCACGGCGGGCACCATGGTCGGGACCGATTGATTTTCACATTGCTTTTCCTCGGTTCTCTGAAGTACAATTCACCGTCAACCTGATCTCATAGCTAGGTAAACAATAGAACTCGTGGACCCTTCAGACATGAACGGGTTCGGGGGTTAACTGTTCCCCACAGGAAGGAATTTATTTATGCCGCAGCTCGCTGTTTCGTATGTTCATCCCGACATTCAGGCCGCCTATGATGTTTTGGAAGGAAAGCCGCTGGATAAGTCACTGGCACTCAAGCTGGCGGCCTTAAAGGGAAATGACATTTTGGATTTGATCTCCTTGGCTCACCGGGTCAAGACCAGGTTTGCACCTCAGGGCGACATGTGCACCATCATGAATGCCAAATCGGGGGCGTGTCCTGAAAACTGTAAATTTTGTGCACAGTCGGCACATCACCAAGCGGAGGTAGAAGAGTATCCCCTGGTTTCGACAGAGCACATGTTGGCCGATGCCCAACGTGCCTATGCCAACGGTGTGCGGGTGTTTGGGTTGGTTACCAGCGGAACAGGATACGAGACGCGGACGCCGGAATTTGACCGGATCGTAAGCAGCGTGCGTGCCCTTCGCCAAGCGCTGCCCGACCTGCATGTGTGTGTCTCGGTCGGAATGCTGACCGAACCGCTGGTGGCCGCTTTGGCGGCCGAGGGAGTGTATCGGTACAATCTTAACTTGCAAGTGAATCCAGCCAAATATCATGAATTGATTTCGTCCACGCATACTGCTGCCGCGCGGATTGAGACCATTCGCTTACTCCAAGCGCATGGGATTGGTACCTGCACCGGAGGAATTTTAGGTCTGGGCGAATCCATGGAGGATCGCGTGGAATTGGCCTATGCGGTACGTGAATTGAACATTGATGTGATTCCGCTCAATGTCCTGATCCCGATTGCCGGAACACCACTGGAGCATCAACCCTTGGCGCCTGTGGCCGAGATTGCCAAGACGTTTGCTATTTTCCGTCTGGTGAATCCCACCAAAGTCATCAAGTTTGCTGCCGGGCGTGAGACCCGCATGAAGGATTTTCAGGGACTTTTGATGCTCGCCGGGGCCAATGGCTTTTTAACCGGAGGGTATTTGACGACCCGAGGGCGTGAAGCCGGTGAGGATCGTGCCTTTTGGTCTGAGTTGGAGATGTTTGGTTGATCGTTTAAACTAAATTTCCGGAACCTCTAGGCATGGCAAAGAAAGCCTAGAGGACATCCTTTGGGACAAGGATGTCCGATCGGAGCGAGGCTCACTGAGACGAGCGTCTTTCGTGCTATGTCTAGAGGTTCCAGGGAGAGTGTAAGTTTATTTTGAGGAGTTAGGCTATGTACGATAAAACTCAAACCCTGCAGGTTGACCGAGATCACATCTGGCATCCGTATACCCAAATGAAGGATTATGCCCAACGGGACCCGATTGTCATGGTTCGCGGCGAAGGCGTACGTCTGTACGATGCCGACGGGCGTATGTACTACGACACCGTGGCGTCTTGGTGGTGCAATGTGCATGGGCATGCGCACCCTCGCCTGAAGCAAGCGCTTCAGAATCAATCCGAGCAATTGGATCACATCTTGTTTGCCGGCATCACCCATCCGCCGGCCGCAGAGACCGTGGATCGGTTGCGTACTTTTTTGGATCCGAGTCTCAAACGATTTTTCTTTTCGGACAACGGCGCAACCTCCACTGAGATTGCCCTGAAAATGGCCTTTCAGTACTGGCAAAACCTAGGTCGGAAGTCGAAGACCAAATTTGTGTTTTTGGAAAATTCGTATCACGGCGACACGGTTGGCGCCATGAGTGTGGGCGGGATTTCCCTGTACCATGAGCTGTACGCACCTTTGCGTTTTGCTTCGTTCCAAGCCGCCTCCCCTCAATGTCGGCTTTGTCCGCACCGGAAATCAGCGTTCACCTACGATGCGTCCGAGACGGGGTGTGCGTTGGAGTGTTTTCACTCCATGGAAACCGTGTTGCGAGCCCATTCCGCTGAGATTGCGGCGGTTATTGTGGAACCGCTCATGCAAGGGTCGGCCGGGATTTCGTTTTATCCGCCGGAGTACCTGCGACGCTTGCGGGCCTTAACCCGGGAGTTGGATGTACTGCTTATCCTGGATGAAGTGGCCACGGGTTTTGGGCGGCTCGGCTCGATCTTCGCACACACGAAGGCGGGCGTGGTCCCGGATTTTGTCTGTTTGTCCAAAGGGCTCTCGGCCGGGTATCTGCCTCTGGCCCTGACCGTAACGCGTGAAGATATCTATCAGGCTTTTTACAGCGACGATGCGGCCAGCAAAACCTTTTTTCATGGGCATACGTACACCGCCAATCCCCTGGCGTGCAGTGTGGCCGTGGAAAATTTAAAGCTGTTTCAGGAGAACGGTTGGCCTGAGAGCCGCGGTTCTTTCATGGCACGTTTCCGGGAGAAGCTGCGAGCCTTTGAGTCCTTGGATTGCATTGGCGATATTCGGCACCAGGGTTTTGTCGGCGCCGTGGATTTGGTCAAGAGCCGTCGGCGGGGTGAGGCGTTTGCCCCGGAAACGCGCATTGGATTTAAGACATACTTAAAATCCATACAAAACAATTTGTTGCTCCGGCCTTTGGACAATACCATTTATTGGTTTTTGCCTTTGTGCGTCAGTGAATCGGAGTTGGATGAGATTCTTGAGAAGAGCATGCACGTGATTCGTGAAGTCGTTGCAGAAAATTAAACAGAACGCAATTTAACGAGCATGGTCGTGTGGATGAGAAAGCCTAGAGCGAATCCTTTGGAACCAGGATTCGCGATCGGAGCGAGCCTCGCGCAAGGCGAGCGCCTTTCGAATTCATACGAGCAGGCTCGTTAAAATGGGATCTACTCGGAGCGTGACGTATGCCGGAAGCGGCGGATTATTCATCATTGATGCACGATCTGGCAGCCTTGGACGCCAAGGACAATCGCCGCCGACTTACTTTGCTTGAGCACAGGGACGGTAAGTACGCCACGCTGGCTGGGCGACGCTTGTTGAATGTCTCGTCGAACGATTACCTCGGCTTGGCCGGGGATGCTGAACTGCAATCCGCCTTCTATAGTCCGTATGCACCGGATCGCCTGGACGAAGCGTACGGTTTGGGCGCGTCGTCGTCGCGTTTGCTGACCGGTAATCATGCGTACTATGCGGCCGTGGAAACCAAGTTGGCCGCCATGTTTGGACGGGAAGCGGCCTTGGTGCTCAACTCGGGGTATCACGCCAATCTGGGTTTGCTACCGGCGCTGCTGGGTCCCCAAGACATCGTGTTTTCCGATAAGCTCAACCATGCCAGTCTGATTGACGGTGTCCGGCTCTCGGGGGCCAAACTCTTTCGTTATCCGCATCTGGATTACCAGCATTTGGAGCATCTTTTAAACAAACATCGAGCTGGAGCGAGACGTGCGGTGATCGTCTCGGAAAGTGTTTTCAGCATGGATGGAGATTGTGCGGATCTGCGGCGTTTAGTGGAACTGAAGCAGCGGCACTCGGCCTGGTTGTACGTGGATGAGGCGCATGCGTTTGGTGTGTTTGGGGATCGCGGGTTGGGTCTGGCGGAGACTCAGGGTGTAATTACGGAGATTGACTTTTTAGTGGGCACGTTCGGCAAAGCGCTGGCTGCCTTGGGTGCGTATGTGGTCGGCGACCGCACGGTCGTGGAGTACTTGATCAATACGACGCGTCCTTTTATTTTCACCACGGCCTTGCCGCCGGTCATGCTGCATTGGATCGGCGGGTTGTTGGAGCAGCTTCCGGCGTGGCGCTCACGACGCGTGCATGTCCTGGCCTTGGCGGAACAGTTGCGCCAGGAGTGTCAAGCATGTGGGCTGACTGTACTCGGGGAGAGTCAGATCGTGCCGGTGATGATTGGCGACAATGATCGGGCGCTCCGAAGTGCGCGGGTATTGCGGGAGGCGGGATTTCTGTTGATGGCCGTTCGTCCACCGACGGTCCCGGTGGGGACCAGTCGGCTTCGGATATCGCTTTCAGCGGCCATGGACTGGGACGATATTAAGTCTCTGCCGGACTGCATCAGAGATAGCCTTTAAGAATGGGTTTGAGGGCTAGGGGCGATTTGCTTATTTGCATTTCCGTAAGGCCTTTTCCATCAAGCTCGTGGCCTCCACATTTTCCATAAGGCAGGGAAAATGATTACGTCAACGAGCACGAACATTTAAGAGGTAGGCTGGGTACGTAAATGCAAATAAGCAAAT
Source organism: uncultured bacterium (assembly GCA_964604705.1). Taxonomy (GTDB): domain Bacteria; phylum Oederibacteriota; class JAAXVQ01; order JAAXVQ01; family JAAXVQ01; genus JAAXVQ01. The sequence goes on along the minus strand of CAZSAP010000010.1, from coordinate 24,889 downwards.
CGCCCCTAGCCCAAACAGTAAGGTGAGGACGTATGCAGGGACAATGGTTGGTCCGCGAAAATCGAGATGCATTGCTGATTTTTTACAATGGTTGGGGCATGGACGCGCGCCCCTTCGCCGCGATGCAGAGCCAATGGGTCGATGTGTATATGCTCTACGATTACCGTGACCTGACCCTGCCGGAGTCACTAGCTAAGATGGCGGCTGTGTATTCAGAGGTGCATGTACTGGCTTGGTCCCTGGGGGTGTGGGCGGCCATGAAAACGTCGGACGCTTGGCCCGTGCTACTGACCTCAGCCACAGCCTTGAATGGCACCCTGCAACCGATTCATTCGCGGTTTGGGATTCCACCCCAGGTGTTTGACGCAACATTGGAACAACTTACATCTGAAACTCGTCTGGCATTTTACCGCAACATGTTTTCTACAGAAGGGGAGGCCGAGACGTTTTTATTGCAGCCGCCGCTTCGATCCCTGGAAGAAATTCGTGCGGAGCTAAAGCACTTACACAGGAGCATTATGACGGAGAGTGCTGATCCGGCCGGCGGGTTCGTTCAACCTTTTGGACGGGTCGTGATCGGGACCCACGATCGGATCATCCCGGCTGTGGCGCAAAGGCGTTTTTGGCAGGATCACCCAGCATGCCGACGGATGGACTTCGGGCATTTTCCGTTTTACTCGGTACCGCGTTGGGAGGAGTGGTTAAGTTATGAGCCTGCATAATGCCCGTGTGGCCCAGCGTTTTAATCAAGCGGCGGAAACCTACAATCAACATGCCCGGGTTCAGGGGCAGATGGCCGAGCGGCTTGTGCAGCGGCTCCTCACGCATGCCGGAAACTCATTTGCCCATGTTTTCGAGATCGGGTGTGGGACTGGGTTGTTAACACAGCAGGCGTTTGCGCATCTACGCTTGGGTCGCTATGTGGCCAACGACTTGGTGCCGGCCTGCGGAAAGCGCGTGCAGCATTATGTTTCCCCGAAAATTGAGTTTCTTCCCGGGGCTATTGAAACATTACCTCAGCTGCCCCAGGTGGATTTGGTTCTATCCAACGCCACCTTGCACTGGGTGAAAACCGTCCCGGCTTTGTTGGTGCGATTGGGCGAGGCTGTTATTCCGGGCGGTTGGTTGGCCCTTACTACGTTTGGGCCGGATAATTTTTGTGAACTCAATCGCCTGGTAACGCTGCCGCTGAATTATCCCACGCGTGCCGCTTGGCAGGAATGGCTGGAGCCCCACTGGGAGATTGTTCGCGCAGAGGAATGGCATGAGACCTTGCATTTTCCAACTCCGCTGGATGTGTTTCGGCACTTTCGCGTCACGGGCGTTAACAGCCTCACGGCACCGCGCTTGAGCAAGACGCAGTGGCAGGCGTTGTTGGAAGACTATCGGAGGACCTCGGAAGAGACCCAAGGCATCCCGCTGACCTATCACCCCATGCTTTGGTTGGCCCGGAGGCGGGAATGAAGATCGTGTGCGTGGTAGGCATTGATACGGGCGTGGGCAAGACCATGGTCACCGGTTGGCTGGCACGGGCAGGACAAAAAAACGGGCAGCGCGTGCTGACGGCCAAATTGGTCCAGACCGGCTGTGTCGGTATGTCGGAGGATATAATCGTGCATCGCACGTGCATGGGTCTGCCTTTGCAACCCGCGGATACGCGCAAAGATACGTGTCCCTATGTGTTTCCGTTTCCGGCCTCGCCGCATGTGGCCGCGGCGTTGTCAGATTCACGGGTGGACCCAGAGCGGCTGGATCGCGCCTGGGCATCCCTGACCGGGGAATGCGATCTGTTGCTTTTGGAAGGCGTGGGCGGAGTGGCGGTACCGCTTACCTCAGACTACACCACATTGGATTACCTGGGTGAACGGGGGTATCCGTGTTTGGTGGTGACCTCTCCCAAACTGGGGAGTATCAATCATACGCTTTTAACGGTTGATGCACTACACCAGCGACATGTGCCGGTTGCGGGGTTGGTTTACAACCGGGCGGTTGAGGCTCCGGAAGAAATTGTTGAAAGCACTCGAGCCTTTTTACGGACACGGTATGCTGGGATTCCTTGGTTGGAGGTGCCCGCGTGGTCCTCGGGTGAGCCGTTTCCGGATTTGGATGTGAGGGGATTGAACCTCTGAGCCAATTGACAATAAAAAAGCAGCGGATGGCCCGCTGCTTTTTTATTGTCAATTTTTTTTAGACAAAGGTTAGGAAATGCTCCGGTAAATTTCGCGCATCTCTTCAATCCGACTTAAAAATAAGTTGAGCAATTCAGGATCGAAATGTTTGCCCGACCCTTCTTGGAGCATGGCCACGACTTGCTCCGGGGGCCACGGTTCCTTGTACGGACGCTTGGACGAGAGCGCGTCGAAGACGTCAATGATGGCCGCCAGACGCGCCGAGATCGGGATTTGTTCCCGGGAGAGGCGCTCGGGATACCCGCTGCCATCCCATTTCTCGTGATGGCACGTAGCAATGTCCACCGCAACCTTCATGTGGGCGCCGCGCCCTAGGATCTCGCCCCCCAAAGAGGTGTGCCGCTTCATGATATCCCATTCGGCCGGATCGAGCTTGGCCGGTTTGAGCAAGACCGCATCGGGAATGGCGACTTTGCCAATGTCGTGCATCATCATGGACAGTTTGAGTATTTCCAGATCTTTGGAAGAGAAACCCAGCTCCGGTCCCAGGCGGTACGCGTACTCCCCACAGCGTTCAATGTGCAATCCTGTATCCCCGTCGCGATATTTCTCGGCTTTGGCCATGTTCAGCATACTGTCCATATAAGCGCGTTTGACTTCGTCGTAGAGTCGTGCGTTTTCAATGGCAATGGAAATCTCTCGGGCAATGGCCTTCAAGCTGCGCGCGTCCTCGTTCGAGAAGGTTCCGCGAGCTTTGTTGAGGACTTCTAAAACTCCGATGCATTTGCCCTTTACTTCAATGGGGGTGGCAATCAGGTTTTTGGTGATGAACTTGGATTTTTCATCTACTTTTTTGTAGAAAAAGGGGCTCTTGCTGGCCTCGGGGATCAGCAAGGTCCGTTTGGTTTGGAAGGAACGTCCGGCCACCCCTTGGTCGGCAGGCATGCGGATGATTTTAAGAATGTCTTTTTTATCTCCGGTCGCCAAATAGAATTTGAGCTGGTTGGTTTCCGCTTCGTACAACAGAATGGAGGAGGCTGTGGCGCCCAAGGTTTTCTCCACCAGCTTCATGGATAAATTAAGGACCTCGTCCATTTCCAGCGATGAATTGATTAGACGGCGGATGCGATCGGGCACTTCGGAGATAAACACAGGACGGGTTTCTTTCTTCACGGACTTGGCACGAAGGACTTTCTTTTGGGTCATCACGGATTCCTCCCTGGAGAAAACTGTTCCATTGTGGCATATTTGATTATTACTGTAAAGTCTTTGACCGGCTCTTTTTTAGGACTCTGTGTGGCTAAAAAATGAAAAAGGGGTTAAAGATTTTTCGGGGCGACCGATACTTGGAGCAAGAAACCATTCCTCCAGGAGCGACCTATGGCTCAGTGCGATTGGATCAACGAGTGCCCTTTTCTATACAACAAGCAAATCTTGATTGAGGCCATGCGTGAAATCTATATGACGCGCTATTGCAACGGTGATTATCCGGCGTGTGCCCGTTACATGGTGTACAAAACCCTCGGTGGAAGCAAAGTCCCCCTGAACCTTTTTCCCAATCAACGTGACCGTGCCAAAAAGATTATGGAACCGGGAACCTAGCTCGGCGTTTGAGAGCAACCCTTGGTACGGTTTTCCTGAACGAAAAAAACATGCGGCTTCATGCGACGGATGTGTGTGAGTGCTTGGGATATTCGCTTGCAGGTAATTCCAGGCGCGCTTATAATGAACAGACGTCATGCACGCAGAAAGGCAGTGCCTTTATGCAAAAAAAGCAACCAAAGCCGATGCGAAAAAAAGCGGCCAAGAGCAGGGGCAACGCCGCCAAAGGTACGTTGGCCAAGCCAGCCGTGACACCCAAGCTCGAGCCGGGAGAGTCCGTTGAGCAATTGAATGCTCGGGTGCGCCAAGGGCAACGTCAATTGGCGATCTTTCGGGAAGTGGGGCGCAGCCTGACCCTCGGGGTCTCGCTGGCGAAGACCCTCGATGTCTTAACCGTTCAGGCTGTCGAGTTTTTTCGGGCCGACGCTGTGGCGTGCATGCTCTGGGATGAACGGTTTTCCCAAATGGAACGACGCGCGGGTTGCGGGTTCAGGACCGAGTACAGTCTCAATGAACCGATTCCGCGTGAGCTGTTAAAACCGTATTTGGATGACGGTCGGGATTATCTGACCATTCCCAACCTTAGAATGTCGCCGTTCAAAAATATGCGGGCGATCGAAAGCGAAGGGTTTGTAAGCGCTTTGGGTGTAACCCTGGCCATCAATGGCATGGTTCTGGGCATTTTGATCATTTACAGCCGAGGTCACGTAAGAAATTTCACCCTGGAAGAGATCGAGAATGCCCGTTTGTTTGCCAGTGAGGCGGCCATCGCGGTCAACAATGTTCAGTTGCTCACGGAGTTGAAAGACGAGGTTAAAATTGCCAATACATTGCTGAAGGTGGCCGAGGACATCGGCACCTTGGGGTCCATCGACGAAGTCTTGAATCGGATCGTGACCACCATCACCCGGGTGATGCATTTTCACGTCTGTGCGGTTTTTCTTTGGGAGAAGGAAAAGCATTTTTTCATGCCGGTGAAAGCCACCGGTCTGCCGCCGCATCGCAGTCCGTTTTTCCGTACCCTGCTCTTGCGGTCCCAGGATCTGGCCTTTACCGAAGAGGAACTCAACCAGCGCAGTGTGGTGTTTGCGCGTGAGTACCCGCAACGTTTTCCTTTGGAGAAATTGGCCGGCGTGTTGGGGCATCGCGACTTGGTGTTTGTGCCTTTGGTGATCAAGCAGCAATTGCTGGGAGCTGTCGTCGCCGGCGGGCACAGCGCGCCCCAGTCGTTTGGGCACAAGGACGTGATGTTTCTGCGTGGCATAGCGGCGCAGGCGGCCATTGCCATTGATGATGCGAATTTGTTCGGGGAGTTGGAAAACTCATTTTGGGAAACCATACAGTCTCTGGCCGCGGCCATTGAAGCCAAGGATCAGTACACGCACGATCACTCCAAGGCGGTGATTCAATACGGCGTGCAACTGGCCGAAGAACTGCAATTGTCCCTGCGGGACATGGAACTTATTCGCAAGGCCTGCATGCTTCACGATGTGGGGAAGATCGGCGTGGAGGATCAGATTCTACGCAAGGAAACCCCGCTGACGCATGCCGAACGTGGTGAGATCGAGAAGCATCCGGTGATAGGGCAAGAGATCATTGCTTCGGTGCGCGGCTTGACGGAAGTGTCGCACATCATTCGGCATCACCATGAGCGTTACGACGGCCAAGGGTATCCGGATCACCTTAAGGGCGAAAACATTCCCCTGCTGGCACGCATTCTTCAAATTGCCGATTCGTTTGATGCCATGACCTCGGACCGACCGTATCGCAAAGCACTCTCCCAAGAACAGGCGGTGGCGGAGCTAAAAAAACATGCGGGGCAACAGTTTGACCCGGAGTTGGTAGAGCGTTTTATCCGTATCCTTCAACGCGAGGGATTTCGACAAAATTCGAATTGGAGTTAACTTCATCTATGTTTTTAGAGTCCCTTTTGCTCGGTGCCATTCAAGGTTTGACGGAGTTTCTTCCCATCAGCAGTTCGGCGCACCTAACCTTGATCCCGCAGATCTTTCATTGGCAGAGTCCGCTGCTTTCCTCGTTGAGTTTTGATGTGGCCCTGCACCTGGGGACATTGGTGGCCTTGTTGGTGTATTTTTGGAAAGATGTTTGGGCCCTGGTCACGGGCTGGCTGAGGAAAGGGTGGACCCGCGAGGCCTTTAGCGATCCGCAAGCCAAGCTTGCATGGTACATTGGTATCGCAACGATTCCTGCGGTGTTGGTGGCCTTGCCCTTGGAGGAAAAAATCGAGACCGCGTTTCGCGCGCCCTTGGGCATCGCCATTATTTTAATGGCCGCGGGACTGCTTATGGGCTGGGCCGAATATGTGTCCCGCAAACAAAAGACCATGGCCGACATGCATTTAGGGCACGCGTTGTTTATCGGATGCGCTCAGGCCTTGGCCTTGTTTCCTGGGGTTTCTCGTTCGGGCATTACCTTGACCGCCGGTTTGTTCGCGGGGTTCAACCGTGAGACGGCGGCCCGCTTCTCGTTTTTGTTGGCGCTGCCGGCCGTGGGGGGGGCATGTGTGCTGCATGTAAAGCACTTTTGGGTCATTGCCTCTGGGCCTGAAGCCCTGACGACCTTGTTGGGGGTTTTGGCCTCGGCGATCGTGGGCTGGCTGTGCATTCATTTTTTGCTGGCGTATTTACGGAAAAGTGGTTTATATATCTTTGTGTGGTATCGTTTGGTTGTAGGCGCGTTGGTCCTGGGCTGGATCGTTTTAAATTAAGCGAACGATAAATTAAAGAGTTCCGACCTTAAGTGCACGCGGCGGAAGATATTCGGGGAGGCACGCATGGATCCGTATTCCACGCAATTGATGATCATGAATTATGTGAGCCAAGCGGTGGCGGAATTTAAATTCCGGGGCTTGGCCTGGGGCAAGGCGTTCGCGCTTATTGTGTTGGGCAAGCTGGTGGCCGATGCTGTGCAATGGCTTTTGCAAAAGGGGCTGAAGGCGCTCCGTTGGGATGACCTGTGCCGCACCTGGGGCTGGACCACGTGGTTGACCCTAGGCCGCGTGCACGTAAGTCCGAGCGAGGTGGTCTTGGGCTGGGCGTACTGGCTGACCTGGCTTTATTTTATTATGAGCGGCATTGTGATCATGGATGTTTCGTGGTTTTCGGGGCTTGGGCAATGGTATTTCACCGTTCTGCCCATGGCGGCCGGTGCCGCTGCAATTTTAGCGGTCACCTTGATTGCGGCCGCCGGGTTGGGACAGTGGCTGCGTCTGGGACTGCAAGGTCCAACGGCACTTTTGGTCTCGACCCTGGTCTCCGGGGGCGTGGTGGCTTTGGGCGCGTATTATGCCTTGGTGCGCTTGGGCGTGGAAACGGCCTTGGCCCAGTCGTTGGTCTGGATCGTGTTTGGCGGAGTCACCCTGGCTCTGGTGATAGGGTGGGTGCTCCACTCGGAACGGTTTTTACGGCCAGTCATCCGAGTGGAAGATACCAAGGAGGTACGCTAACGTATGATTCGCTTCGGACGTGATACGTGCGGGCATGTGGACTTGGCCTCGCGCAAGGAATGGCTGGAAACCAACGGCATTGGCGGGTACGCGGCCGGCACGGTGGCGGGCATGCACACGCGCAGTTACCATGCGCTTTTGGCCGCCTCGACCCAGATGCCCTTGCGGCGCATTTTGATGCTGGCTCAGTTGGAAGAGTGGGTAACCTACAACGGGCAAAAATACGCACTCTCCACCAATCAGTATCGGGACGAGTTGAACCCGCGTGGTTTCCTGAACCTTGAAGAATTCCGGTTGGACCCGTTTCCGACCTGGGTTTACCGCTTGGCCGACCAGTTGTTGGAAAAACGCGTCTTTATGTCCCATGGACACAACCTGACCTGGATTTTGTACCGCTTGCTGACCCCGGCCGAAGGGGATGTGGTCTTAACCGTTCGTCCCTTGGTGAATTTCCGCGGCCTGCACTTGCGCAAGCGCGAGCGGAGGTTTTTCAACACCCATCATGACTTGAACGAGCACGCCATCCGCTTGATTCCCGAAGGGCAGTACCCCACACTGAGTCTTTATCACAACGCCGATGCGTTTGAGCATTCGGCCTTGTGGTATCAAAACTTGTATTACCGCGAGGAAGAGGATCGCGGGCTGGATTGCCAGGAAGATTTGTTCTCGCCCGGAGTCTTAACCATGGAACTCAAGCAAAACGAGACCAGCTTTCTAGCGGCTTCGTCCGAGCATCTGTCCTCGCCCAATCCTGAGACCGCCGCCGAAGTGGAAGTGGTACGACGTCGGGTTTTGGTGGAAGGCGTGGCCAGCACGGATCGCGTGGGGCGCTGGTTGCGCGCCGCGGCCGATCAGTTCTTGGTCACGCGTGAGGCGGGCATGAGCGTGATTGCCGGTTACCCTTGGATGGGCGATTGCGGGCGCGACGCGTTGGTGGCGTTGCCCGGCTTGACGTTGGTCACCCGGCGGTTCGATGAAGCTCGCGCCGTACTGCGGACCCTGGGCGGGTACACGCAGGAAGGGTTGCTGCCGAACCATTTTTCCGAAGACGATGCCCGTCCCATGTACAACACCGTGGACGCGGCTTTGTGGTTTATCCATGCGGTGCAGCAGTTTGTGCGCGCCACCGGAGACAAGGCGTTTGTGAAAGAGCATCTCTGGCTTACCATGCATGAGATAGTGGAGTTTTACATCAAGGGGACGCATGCGCGAATTCGCATGGATGACGACGGGCTGATCAACCTGCCGGAAGAAGCCGCTCAGTGGACCTGGATGGACGCGCAGGTAGGGGATTGGGTGGTGACGCCGCGTTCGGGCAAACCCGTGGAAGTCAACGCGCTCTGGTACAACGCCCTTTGTTTCTTACGCGACCTGGCCGGGGAGTTCCGTGAGACCAAGGATCAGCAACGGTTTGCGGACTTGGCCGAAAAAATTCACGAATCGTTTGGCACCTTGTTTTGGAACGAGAAGAAAGGCTGCCTCTACGACTTGGTGGAAGACAACTTTCATGATCCGACCATGCGCCCGAACCAGATCTTGGCGCTCTCACTGCCTTTCCCGCTGATTACTGGGGAAAAAGCGCAAAAAGTCTTGGCGGCCGTGCGGCGCGAACTGTACACCTCGTTTGGCTTCCGCACCTTGGATCCCGGGAACGAACATTATCAGGGCGAGTACCGCGGTGATATTTTACACCGCGAAGGCGCGTCGCATCAGGGCACTGTCTGGCCCTGGCTCATCGGGCCTTACGCCGATGCCTTGCTGAATGTGTTTGGCCCGACCGAGGCTGTGAAAAATGAATTGAAACAACTGGTGCTCCCGTTTGAGGCGCACTTGCAGGAAATGGGTTTGGGCAGTGTCTCGGAAATGTTCGACGGAAATCCGCCCCACAAGGCCCGCGGATGTACGGCACGCGCCTGGGGTGTGGCTGAGCTGCTGCGCGTACACACCCTCGTGGCGGCTTTGTGATCCCACGCGGAGTGGTGCTTTCCTATGTCCGGGCGAAGAGTCCGGCGGCCCGCGCAGGACTACGGGCGGGAGACCGTTTGCTCTCCATTGACGGCCAGCCGCTGGAAGACGCCATTGACGGCATGATTGCCATTGCCGAGGAAGTGTTTGACGTCCTCTATGCACGCGGCACGCGTGAGCTGCGCACCACCGTGGAGCGGCGTCCGGGGCAGGAGTGGGGCGCACACATGGAACCGCCGCCGCTCCGTCACTGCGGGAACCGCTGCATTTTCTGTTTTGTGGATCAAATGCCCAAGGGCCTGCGTTCCAGCCTTTACATCAAAGACGAGGATTACCGACACTCGTTTCTCTTTGGCAACTACGTCACGCTTTCGAACACCTCCCCGCGTGACCTTGAGCGCATTAGACGCCTGCGTCTCTCGCCCCTGTACATTTCCGTGCATGCCACGAGCGAACCTGTCCGCCGGCGCTTGTTGGGGCGGGCGCGCCTGGCGCCGATTTTGCCCATGCTCAAACAACTCACGAAAGCCGGCATTGTCCTGCACACGCAAACCGTGGTCTGTCCGGGGGTAAATGACGGAACGGTGTTGGAAAAAACTGTGCGTGACCTGAGCCGCTTGCACCCGCAGGTGCGCTCTTTGGCGGTGGTGCCCGTGGGGCTCTCGCAACATCGCCAGGCGCTCGCGCCCTTGAAAACGGTTGATACAGCCTTGGCCAAGCGCATGGTGGCTGGCGTGACGCGCTGGCAGAAACAGTCTAAAGCGGAACTGGGTTCGCGTTTTGTGTACGCCACGGACGAATGGTACCTGCGGGCCGGTGTGACCGTTCCGTCGGCTTCGGCGTACGAGGGCTTTCCCCAAATCGAAAACGGTGTGGGCATTGTGCGTCAGTTTGTGGACGGGTTGAAGCACGCTTGCCAAAAATTGCCCCGCAAAGTAACTCCGGCTCGCCGGATCGTGATACCGACCGGAACCTTGGCTGCTGAGGCCGTGCGCAAGGCGCTGCGTCCTTTGGCCCAGATCCAGGGAGTGGACCTGGAAGTAGTGCCCGTGGTCAACCGGCTCTTTGGTCCGAGTGTGACGGTCTCAGGGCTGCTCTGCGGAGCCGACTTGGTGGCCGGACTTACTGGAAAAATGTCTGGACCCACGCGCATTCTGCTCGCCTCGGACATGGTGCGCACTGGGCAGGACGTGTTCTTGGACAACATGTCCGTGAAAGAACTGGGTCGGCGCCTGCGGGCCCAAGTGCGGTTGATTGCCTCCCCCGAGGACCTCGTCCGCGCGGTGGTGGAAAAAAGATAGGTTTACTCCATTAGCTAGATTCGTGTTGAGTTCATTTCGTATATCCAGTATAGTTTTCTTGTTCTTCCATAAACCCAATTCATTTCGTTTCCTTGTGCAGTATGATCTTGTAGGGATATCTGCTTATTCCACACTTAGTAAAAAACATAGTTTGATGAGCATTCAACGTACTCCATCCATGGATTCAGAGGGGGGCATGTGATTAAAAAAATAAAATTTCAATGGTTAATGAGCGTGAGTTTTCTTTTATGTGGGGTGGCAGCTAACAGTTGGTCTGCGACTTACACAGTGACCAATCCGGCAGATTCAGGTACCAATACTCTAAGAAATGCAATCACAGTTGCCAACAGCACAGCTACAAAGGACACAATTAATTTTGCCCTGGTTCCCAATCTTCCCATTATCTTGGATTCGGGTATTGATATCACACAACCCGTGATTATCAATGGCTTGGGAACCACGATTTTAGCTTCAACCGTGGAGGCTTACTCGCTGCTCACTTTGTCTGGAAGCAGCGGAGGGAGTTTGATCCGGGACCTTTGTTTGGGACGCGGGTATTATGGTCTATTTGTCGCATCCGAGGGCAATACGATTTGGGGCTGCAGCATTGGCCTTAACTGGTGGAATGTGGTTGAAGCGAACACTACCGGGATTTATATTGAAGGCAACAGGAATCAAATCGGCGGTCCAGCGGCCTATATGCGAAACATTATTTCCGGGAATCGCGGGGATGGTATTTCTGTTCATGGCGATGGACTGGTTATTCAAAACAACCGGATCGGAACCAATCATGGTGGCTATCTGGCCAGGACCAATGGCGGACGAGGCATTTATATGAATAACATCCGGCAATGCCTGATCGGCGGGAACAGTACTGCCAATGAAGGCAATCTCATTTCCGGCAATTATTACAGTGGGATTGAAATAGCCGGGATATCTCAGGGGAATACCATTTGTGGAAATATTATTGGACTTACGGCCAATCAGGCATCTGCCTTGGGCAATACCCGGTCAGGAATATACCATTCAGGTACGGGTGGGGATTTTATTGGCTTACCGCTGGCGGGATATGGCAATGTGATTGCCGGCAATGTTCAGTCTGGCTTAGGTATTGGTGGTAGTGATTCGAAGGTGTGCAATAATTTAATCGGACTCAACAGCAGCAGCGTGGCCATGCCCAATCAGGATGGGATTACCACAGGCGGAATCAACAATACCATCGGCGGGTTTCGCAATGACAGTTATCTACACCGCAATGTGATCTCTGGGAATTCACGCTACGGCATTTCAATTGTGGGCGACAGTCCGGGAACCGTGGTTTCCGGAAATTATGTGGGAACCAACATCGCCGGCACAGCGGCTGTGCCCAATATGACCTATGGCATTCGGCTGTTTAATGCTTCGCGCTCGGTGGTTGGGGGTGTTAACAGCTTGACCGGAGGAGATCTGCTCGGCAATGTTGTTTCCGGCAATGACGGCTGTGGCATTGATTGCAGCGGATCGACTGGTAATACGATAGCTGGAAATTATATTGGTGTTAATCCGGCGGGTGATACTGCGCTGCCGAATACCTCCGCGGGCATTGAACTAAGAAGCGGCAGCAATGGTAATGTTATCGGCGGACCGCGCGACACAAACACCACCTTGGGCAACCTGATTTCCGGTAACACGAGTGGGGTTTTTTTAAATGCCGTTCAGTACAATGCCCTGCAGGGCAATCTGATTGGACTTAATGCTGCAGGAGATGCCGCGATTCCCAATGATCGGGGGGTTGTCTACTATCAATCTTTGGGCAATGACCTTGGCCTCTCAAACCAAAAGAAAAATTATATTAGCGGCAATACGGGATACGGGCTCTATATCTACAATAATTCCTCGTTAAACCGTGTTGCCTACAACTATTTAGGATTGAGCTTAAGCGGAACCGTTGAGATTAACAACGGGTCCGGACCAGACCTTTTTTTGGAAAACACGTTTTCGAATTTGATTGTATATAATATTGCTGCCAGCTATGTTCAACTCAACGGCGCCAACAGCTATGGCAATACCGTAACGTCCAATAACCTAGGTGTGCGCGTTGATTTTTTTGACACGGACGCCACTTACGGCGTTTTACTCAATGGCGGGGCGCATCATAACCGCATTGGCACCAGCTACAACGGCCACGGCAATTACATTTATGGCACCACTTCCTCGGGTGTGCGCATTGACGGTGCCACCACGGTTGGTAATGCGGTTGTAGGCAACACCATCTATGCCTGCGCTATTCCCATGACCTTGGCCAACGGTGGCAATGGGAACAAAGCCGCTCCGGTGATTACGCAGGCCATGGCGCAAACCGTGGTCTCTGGGACCGCGGGGCCCAATGATTATGTGGAGGTTTTTGTTTCAGACCGGGATGACACGTATGCAGGCGGGAGTTTGAACTGGTTGGGGTATACGATGGCTGACGGTAGCGGGAATTGGAGCCTGATTCCCGGAAGCTATGCGTTGCCAGGTTACTCTATTACCGCACAAGCCACGGGTGCCGACGGTACCTCGAGTTTTTCAGCCAACCGCTATTTGGCGGCGCCGCCTACAGCGACGCGCACGTCAACCAGCACGCAAACCCCAGTGGTGAGCGCTACGCCCACCCTCACACCGTCTGGAACAATCACCCGCACGTCGACGATTACACAAACGTCGACGGTTTCACCCACCAAGACACACAGCGCCACAGTCACCCCCACAGCCACCGTGACGCCTACAGTGACGGCCACTCCAAGTATAACGCCCACAGGCACGATTACCTTAACTGCAACCATGACTCCGACCATTACACTTACCTCGACTGCCTCACCCACATATACAGTTTCACCCACTCGGACAACCACCAGCACCACCATACCCACGCCGAACAATCCTCTGCTGGGCGTTGATTTGGGCGGCAAGGCTGTCCTGGCCTACCCCAACCCAGCCCGAGGGCGTATGACGTTTGTCTTTCATTTGGAGCAGGCGGCACAGGTGAAGATTTTGGTGTATAACCTTTCAGGCGAGCAAGTGGCGTCTGTGTCCGGTGATTTTTCCGCAGGGCGGGGACAGAGCCTGGTTTGGGATACGAAGTCCTTGGCGTCGGGTGTGTATGTCGTGCGGTTCCTGCAGGGTGGCAGTGAAAAAAGTAAGCTGAAAGTAGCGATTACGCAGTAAGCGGTAGGCTCTGATTGCCGGTGGGAACAAGGAGAAGAATCCGTGAGATATTTTATGTTGTTAATCTATCTTTTGGTTTTTTGTGGAACTGGATTTTTTTTACTCCGTTTTTTCTCGCACTTGGCTGGGACCGATATGTTTGCGGCGGTCATCTGGGTATTTAAAGCCAAACGGTTTGAATTGGTCGTGCCCCTGGCTATTTTTTATATGATTGCCTTCGTGATGCTGGCGGCAATTTTTATGGGGTTGTTTACCACCTCGACTGCGGCGTTTACCCATAAAGCCGGACTGTTGGGCTACCCGGATGGCGAAGGGCAATACCGGATGTTTGATCCGGCCACGCGCCGCTATGAATCCATTCCGCATTACAACCCGCCACCTGCCGCGAATATGCTGAACGAGACGTTTGAGGTGGTTTCCTTTTATAAACCACTGTTTTCCAAGGTTTATCGCAATGTATCGGACTTAAGCCTGGTGGTTTCGATCATTAAGATTATTTTAGGCATCTTTGGGATTGTACCGTTGTACTGGATGTTGTTTGTTTTAGCCAAGGAATACCCCCAGCCCGTTGGATCAGCCGGAGCATTGACCCATGCCATGATCGGAAAACAGTTTCACGCTGTGGCGGGCATGAGCGTTTTGAGTGCACTGGGCGTCTTGGGGGTGATTGTTCTGGCCATCACGTTGGCCGAACACTGGGTGGAAAGACGCATTGCCCGGGAACACCAGGAACAGCTGGGGGCACTTTCCGCCGAGTACCGCAGACAAGTCTCGCGGAGCACGGCACCAGGGGCCACCCTCCTTGGAACACTGGTACGCCGCGAGGATACGCTTGTCCATAAACTGCATTCGTCACCGACTCAAAGTGGTTCGGATGTGAATAAAAAAACAGTCCGGACGGTGCCTGCCATGCTCTACACCCTGGAATTTTCAGAACTCATGCGCGTGCCAGTATATGTGAGGCTACAGTTGTTCGGAGACGCGGCCAGCCATCCGGATATCCGCCGTTTGGATGTCTTGTTTGCGGATAAGAAAAGCAAACAACCTAAGAGTCGCTCCACGATTGAACTCGTCGTAAATCCGGACTATACTGTTTCGCTCACGGAAACTGCGTTGAAACCCTAGTCTTCTAATGAAGGACGGAGCCATTCAGAGGTTCGCTCTCTGTAGATCCAATTAAAGTCCTGCCTTAATGGTTGTGAAATAAATGCATTGTCCTCTCAAGGTCCCTGTTTTGAAGAAACATAATTCAATGTTTAAGCGTATTTTTTATGTCATTTCGAAAGGCAAAGCTTTTAGAAATCTCTGAGGTTTTCCCTAAAGCTATTCACTTTTGACGTGTCTTTTGCTCCCAAACGTGGTATACGTTTAGGGTTTCGCAGGTGCCGCGGCCGGGTTTTGGCCGGGGATTTTTGTATGAGAATGAGGGAGTTATGAAGCAAGCTGTAGTTGCACTCATAGGGCGCCCCAATGTGGGCAAGTCCGCATTGTTCAACCGGTTGACCGGGAAGGGCAAGGCCATTGTGGATTCGTTTTCGGGATTGACCCGGGACCGGAACTACGGCCTGGTCACTTGGCAGAACCGGGATTTTATCTTGATAGACACAGGCGGGGTGGAGCTCGAGACTCCGGACAAGATCCGGCGTCAGGTGCAGGAGCAGACGCAGGCCGCCTTGCAGGAAGCGGATATTATTTTGTACGTGGTGGATGCGCGCACACCCCTGGACCGGGCCGATCAGCGGATTGCGGATATTCTGCGCAAGACCGAGAAACCGGTATTTTTGGTGGTTAATAAAGTGGACAACGAAGAGCAGGTCGCCGATGCCCAGGAGTTTTGGGCCTTGGGGTTGGACGAACC
Organism: uncultured bacterium; assembly: GCA_964604705.1. Taxonomy (GTDB): domain Bacteria; phylum Oederibacteriota; class JAAXVQ01; order JAAXVQ01; family JAAXVQ01; genus JAAXVQ01. The sequence goes on along the minus strand of CAZSAP010000010.1, from coordinate 9,382 downwards.
CATTGCGGTTTCGGCCTTGCACGGACGTTGCATTGATGAGTTGTTGGATGCCATCTGGAAGCGGCTTCCGGATTTGCCGCTTACGCCCGAAGATGCCGATGACCTGACCATCAAGATGGCCGTGGTGGGGCGCCCCAATGTGGGCAAGTCCTCACTGGTCAATCAGATGCTGGGCCAATCGCGCGTCCTGGTTTCGGATGTTCCGGGCACGACCCGTGACTCCGTGGACTCGGTCTTTGAGCACAATGGAAAACGGTATCTGATTGTGGACACGGCCGGGCTGAACGCCCCCAAGCACCGCAACACCGAAGCTTTGGAAGATTACGCGGCGGTGCGCACCATTCGCTCCATCAAGGAATGCAACCTGGCGGTTTTGGTCTTGGATGCGACCATTCCGTTGACCGAACAAGACGAACGCATTGCGGGCATTATTCACGAGTCCGGGCGCGCCTGCATCTTGGGCATTAACAAATGGGACCTGTTGGAAAAAGATTCACAGACCACTCAGACCTACATGACCGTGTTGCGCAAGCGCATGCCGTTTTTGGACTACGCTCCGATTGTGACCTTTTCGGCCAAGACCGGGCAGCGCGTGGACCGCGTGCTGGAACTGGCCTCGTTTGTGGATGAGCAGCATGTCATGCGCTTCAAGACCAGCCTGTTGAACAACACCCTCAAAGACATTTTGAAGAAGCATCCGGAGCCCACCCGGCACGGGAAGTCGCTCAAGATCCATTACATTTCGCAGACGGGCGTGCGTCCGCCGGCCTTTGCCTTGTTTGTCAACGAGGCCAAACGCATGCACTTTGCGTATCTGCGCCATATTAAAAACAGTTTTCGGGAACGGTTTGGTCTGGAAGGGACACCGTTGATTATTATGTTGCGGGGGCAAAAGGAGGCCAAGGATCGTGATTAATCATTGGATCGGAGCAGGCTTGGCGGTACTGGGGAGTTACCTGTTGGGCTCGATTCCCACCGGGTACTGGTACGGCCGCTTAAAAGGAATTGATATCCGCACCAAAGGCTCGGGCAATCTGGGCGCGACCAATGTGTTGCGGGTGTTGGGAACCAAAGCCGGTGTGTTTGTGCTGGCCGTGGATGTGCTTAAGGGTTTGCTGGCCGTGGTGCTTCTGACTCAGCTGACGCCTTTTCCAGGGTCGGACTACCTACGCGTGGCTTGTGGTTTGGCGGCCGTGCTGGGGCATACCTATACGGTGTTTTTGAAATTCAAAGGCGGCAAGGGCGTGGCCACCACCTACGGGGTGTTGCTGGCGTTGGCGCCGATTTCCACGATTTTGGTCTTCTTGATTTTGGTGGGTGTGGTGGCCATGACCAAGTATGTTTCGGCGGGGTCCATTGTGTCCGCGATTTTATTTCCGATCTTTATTTGGCTGCTCGGTGAGTCGGGGCAGGGGTTTTCGGTTTTGTTACTGGCGCTATTGGTCGGAGCCGCGGTGGTGTTTAAGCATCGCTCCAACATTAAGCGGATCATGGACGGTACGGAAAACAAACTGGGCAAAGTCAAAGCCACCGAGGGCGGAACCGATTCCGCCGCGGGTACGGAAGGTGGAACCAAGGCATGAGCGCGTCCAATATTGCGGTTATCGGATCCGGTGCCTGGGGCACCAGTCTGGCGATGATTTTGCACGAACATGGGCACAAGGTGCGCATGTGGGAATATTTCCCGGAGTACGCTCAGGTATTGGATCGGACGCGTGAGAATCCCAAGTTCTTGCCGGGCATAAAGATTCCGTCCGACATGGTGATCACGTCGGATTTGGGACAGGCGGTGGACGGGTGCGATACGGCGGTGATGGTGGTGCCTTCGCAGCGGACGCGCTCGGTGGCCAAGCGTTTGGCCGACGGGGGCTTCAAGCCGCGGTTGCTGATCTCCGCGTCCAAGGGCATTGAACAAGGAACGCTGATGCGCATGTCCGAAGTGCTGACCGAAGCGTTTGGGAAGGACACCTTGGTCAGCGCACTCTCGGGTCCGAGCCATGCGGAGGAAGTCAGCCGGAAGCTGCCCTGCTCATTGGTGGCCGCGTGTCCCTCGTTGGAAGACGCCCATCGGGTGCAGGATTGGTTTATGACCCGTTCGGTCCGCGTGTACACCAGTCAGGATTTGGTGGGTGTGGAGCTGGGCGGATCGCTGAAAAATATTATAGCCGTGGCCTCGGGCGTGGTGGACGGTCTGGGCCTGGGTGACAATGCCAAGGCGGCGTTGGTGACACGCGGGTTGGCTGAAATGACCCGTTTGGGACGCGCCTTGGGAGCTAAGACCGAGACGTTCTCCGGGCTTTCGGGCCTGGGGGATTTGATGGTGACGTGCATGAGTCAGCATTCGCGCAACCGTCGCGTGGGCGAGGAACTGGGGCGCGGACGGCGGCTGAAGGACATTTTAGCAAACATGGAAATGGTGGCCGAAGGCGTGGACACAACCCGTTCCACCTGCATGTTGGCTGCGCGGGTGAAGGTGGAGATGCCCATCACCGAACAGATGAACCGGATTCTTTTTGAAGACGTGAAGCCGGCCGACGCCTTGACCGAATTGATGCAACGGGCGCGCAAGGCTGAGCATGAAGCGGAAATGAACGCCTAACGCACGTTGCGCGGGGACGTGTCCTCGCGTCATGAGGGTGGAATGAAACACGCAGATCCCTTGGAAAAAAATGTGACCAAGGCCGAACTGGCCCAACGTTTGTCGGATGTGGGTATTTCCCAACGTCACGCCCGGCAGATCGTGGAGTTTATGTTTGACCAGATCATTGACGCCCTGCAGGCCGGTGAAGTCATTCACCTGGTGGGGTTTGGTGCGTTTCGGTACAAGCTGCGCCCGGCCCGCGTGGGGCGCAATCCGCGCACCGGAGCGGCCGTGCAGGTTCCGGCCAAGCGGATTATTCAGTTTCGGGCGGGTCGGGAATTAAAGGCCGTGATTCGCGGCGAAGCTCGGAAGGGAGCCTGATTCCAATGGCGCGAGGCAAGAAGTCTGAGACTCCCCAGGAAGCGTCCAACGGCGCCGTGACGGGGAAAATGTTTTATCAAATTCGCGATGTGGCCGAGATGGAAAACATCAAACCGCACGTGTTACGGTACTGGGAAACCGAATTTCCGCACCTGCGCCCAGAAAAAGGTAGCACCGGGCAGAGGATCTATCGGGAGAAGGATTTGCGGATCATCCGTCGCATAAAAACCTTATTATACGACCAGAAATTCACAATTGCGGGGGCGAAACGACAGTTGTCAAGTGAGACGCACACAGAAAAAAATCAAATGAATTTAAATTTAGGCTTGCGTGAGAACCAGTTATTGAATACAATCCTCAAAGTCAAAAACGAACTCAAAGGGCTTCTGCAGGTTTTAAACCGTCCCTGATGTTTCGGAGACGGATATTTTTTTTCTAAACAAGACGGGCTTCGGCTCGGCTTGACCCCACACAATGATCGGGGCGTAGCGCAGTGGCTAGCGCACTCGCTTGGGGTGCGAGGGGTCGGAGGTTCAATTCCTCTCGCCCCGACCAGAATTTTTTCTTGCCGTAGGGCAAGAAAAAATGGAGCAATTGAGCAAATGGAAAATTGAGCAACCCAAGCTCAATGGCGGTCCACTTGCTCAAGTTTTCAGTTTTCGGATTTAAGCAGTAAAGCGAGTGGTCGTATCGGGGCGTAGCGCAGGGGCTAGCGCGCCTGCTTCGGGAGCAGGAAGTCGGAGGTTCAATTCCTCTCGCCCCGACCAAATTTTTTCTTGCCGTAGGGCAAGAAAAAATGGAGCAATTGAGCAAATAGAAAATTGAGCACATCGGCTCAATTGCGGTCCAGTTGCTCCGTTGCTCCATTTTTTATTTAGGCGGTAGAAGGCAAACCTGCATCGGGGCGTAGCGCAGGGGCTAGCGCGCCTGCTTCGGGAGCAGGAAGTCGGAGG
>CAZSAP010000010.1:0-5367 GCA_964604705.1 uncultured bacterium | reverse complement strand
ATCGGGGCGTAGCGCAGGGGCTAGCGCGCCTGCTTCGGGAGCAGGAAGTCGGAGGTTCAATTCCTCTCGCCCCGACCAGATAGACGTTCCGACGACTTCCGGGGGCTTGGGGGGATACCCCCGAGTGATGGGGGTATCAGTCCGGCGAAGGCCGGACGTAAGAGGGGAGCGCCCCTCTTAGGAGCGGAAGCGACGAAGTCGCGAGGTTCAATTCCTCTCGCCCCGACCCGATCGTACGTAGACCCGGACGCACCATACACTGAAACGCTAACTCCTGCGGCGCGTGGTCCGCGGCAATGTCCCGGGAATGGGTCCGGCCGGGCAGGATGAAATAAAAGGTTTCGTTGAGGGCCATCGTTGAAGCCAGCCAAAGTGTTCCGCATCTTTCGCATTCGTTCACACTCCTTGTTTCCGAATACGTATGTCTCGAAAATCTTTCAAACACAGTTAAACTCTAAACTTCATTTATTCCGTGTGTGGGTGTCAAGCACGCCTCGGTTTGCGCAGCGGGCAGGTTGGGTGATGGCGTGTGTGCTACTCCTCTCCGCCTGGACCCTGCCGTCTTCGGCCGCGAAGCTGGATGAAGGCACACGCTTGTTGGAAAAGTCGTGCTCTTTGCACGGACTGACCGGTTGGATCAATTTGCCTTCGGCCAGCGTGCCCGGGGAGAACCACTTGAGCGCGGCCATTCATCGGGGCGACGTTAAACTCAATGTGGGGCTCTGGAATTTTCTGGAAGCCGGGGTTTATGTGGAAGTCGACCAATTGGGTGCGCGTTCGGAAAAATACCGTTACCTTTCGAGCTGGGAGAAGGTGCAGTCCCAGGTCCCGGAGTTTGTGAAAGAAAATTTTTTCGGCCAAGCCAAGCTGAAACTTTTGGATCAGGATTGGGCCGGGGTAAGTCTGGCCGGCGGCATCGAACGCCAGGATACCTTTGTCGTGGCCCAGCGGTATTTCGGCGGGACTTCGCGCGTGACGCTTTTGGGCGGTTGGGGTACGGGTCGGTTTGCCAAGGGGTTTGGCGGTTTGAGCAAAACCATTATGCCTGGCGCTGAACTTACGTTTGAATACGACGGGCAGGGCATGAATACCGGCATACGCATGCTGTTGGCGCAAAATGTGGTCTTTAACTTGGCCATTCAGGATATGAACACGGTGGGTGAAGTGCAAAACCTAGGTGAAGTGATCGGCAAGCATTTGTTGTTCGGCATCACCTATCTGGAGCGGCTCTAATGGCCGGCGTGCGTCGGGTTTGGGTGCGCGTGCACGGTCGGGTGCAGGGCGTGGGGTTTCGGTATTTCGTACAGCGAGCGGCCCGGGAACGGAAATTATCGGGGTATGTGCGCAATGAATCCGACGGCAGCGTGGTGCTGGAAGCGCAAGGGTTGGAAAGCGTGCTGGAAGATTTGGTGCAGGAAGTCCAGTTTGGTCCCAGTTCGGCCCACGTCGAAAAGGTGCACGTGGACTGGTTGGAGCCGGTAAAAATGGAAACGGAATTTAATATTCGATTTTAATTTTCGCCGCGGTTTGTTATTCTATCCCTATTGCATTACGGGATTTGTCCGCGTACGTAGCTTTTGAGGGTTTCCCTGAACGTTCCACCATGATGACGGGAGCAGAATGCCGCCTAAGAAAAAGGCTCGACCTACATCACAAACCAAGGCCGCTTCAAAGCCTGTGAAAAAAGCCGTGGTGCGCAAAGGACTTGCTGCCCCAGCACCGTTGAAGCGTACGTCTTCGGTGAAAGCGGAGCCTAAAGCGAAGGTCAAGCGCCCTGCCAAGGTCAAGCAGGGAGCTAAGTCACGCCTGAGTAAGCCGCGAGCCGCACGTCCCGATACAGTAACTGCATCTGCGGCCGATATCGCGGAGAATGCGAACGCGGCGTCCGCGACGCAACCGGCAGGGGACGTGGTCAAGGACGCGACGGCCGTGAGGTCGGTTACCCCGTTGTCCGAACCCATTGAGCACACCTTGGATGATAACGATGAGCCGGACGAAGTGGAACTGGAAGTTGAGGATGAGGTTCTGGCCGAAGACCTGGCCGAGGATGAACCCGAGACCGTCAAGCCTAAAAAAGCCAAGCGCCTGGAAGATCAGGATCACGAGGAACCGGATTCGGTCCGGCAGTATTTGCGCGAAGTGGCCACCGTGCCGTTGTTGACCGCCGAACAGGAAAAAGCCCTGGCCATGCGCGTACAGCAAAACGATGCGGCGGCGCGCCAGACGTTGATCATCAGCAATCTGCGCTTGGTTATTTCCATTGCCAAGCGCTACCTTAATCGCGGGCTGTCCATGTTGGATCTGATTGAAGAGGGCAACATTGGACTGATGAAAGCCGTGGAGAAATTTATCCCTCAGAAGGGATTTCGGTTTTCCACGTACGCGGCCTGGTGGATTCGTCAGCATGTCAAGCGCGCCCTGGCCAACCAAAGCAACTTGATCCGTGTGCCCGTGCATATGGCCGAGAAGGTATCCAAAGTTTCCCGCGCCACGTACGAGCTGACGCAAAAGTTGGGACGCGAGCCGGAAGTGGACGAGATCGCCAAGCACCTGCGGGTCTCCCACGGCCATGTGCGGGAGATCATGCGGGTGGACCAGAAGCCCACCTACCTGGATGCCTCGGTGGCCGGGTTTGACGGTGAAAGCAAAAAAGTGGGCGACTTTTTGGAAGACAAGACCAATCTCTCGCCCGCGGCCGCGATTTTCAGCGCCATGGAAGAAGAACGGTTGCAGACCCTGTTGGAAATACTGACGGATAAGGAACGTGACGTTATTTGCATGCGTTTTGGCTTGGAGCAAAAGCAGGCCTGCACCTTGGAAGAAGCAGGGAAGTTTTTTGGACTGACCCGCGAGCGCATACGGCAGATCGAAATGACCGCGTTGAAAAAATTACGGGCGCACCTGCGGCGCTCGGGTTCGGCCATGGACGACATTTTTAAGGACTAGGGAGGGGGAGCGCATGCCGCACGATATTCAGAAACTCATCCGGGACATTCCTGATTTTCCCAAACCAGGCATTATGTTCAAGGACATTACTCCGCTTTTGGTAAACGGCCCGGCGTTTCACAAGGCCATTGATATGATGGCGGAACATTATAAGCATCAACACATAGATCAGGTGGTGTGCGTGGAGGCCCGCGGGTTTATTCTGGGGGCGCCGTTGGCATACAAATTGGGCGCTGGGATTGTGCCGGTGCGCAAACCCGGGAAACTTCCCCACGATACCTTTCAAGCCACGTACGAGCTGGAATACGGTACCGATACGCTGGAGATCCATAAAGACGCCATTCCGGTCGGCGGACGCGTCTTGATTGCCGACGACGTCTTGGCCACGGGTGGGACCGTGGGCGGCGTATTGAAGCTGATCGAACAATTGCAGGGCACGGTCGTGGGCATTGCGTTCTTGATCGAGCTCGGATTTTTAAAAGGACGTGAAAAAATAAAAGGGCACGATGTTTTTTCACTGATCCGATATTAGCTCGTTACGCCCCCGTAGCTCAGTTGGATAGAGCACCGGTTTCCTAAACCGTTGGTCGTGCGTTCAAATCGCGCCGGGGGCACCAGTCCCGCGTCGTTTGGGTGCGGGACAGAGCCATGGAAAATCGAAAATTGAGAGTAGAAAATTGAACGTAGAAGAACACAGTAAAGAATTTATTCATCGAGGTTGGTTATGATTGATTTGCATATGCATACGTTTCTCTCGGATGGGGATCTGATTCCCGCAGAGCTGGTGCAACGCGCCAAGGCCGTTGGGTATAAGGTCATGGCCATCACGGATCACGTGGATGCCTCCAACATTGAGGATGTGATTCCGCGGATTCACCAGGCCGCAGAAAGCTTAAGCGAAGGCTCCGGCCTTTGGGTCTTGCCCGGAGCCGAGATCACGCACGTGGCCCCCAAGCAGATTCCGGACATGATCGCTCAGGCGCGCGCTTTGGGTGCCGAGGTGGTGGTGGTTCACGGCGAGACTCCGGTGGAACCGGTTCCGGCCGGGACGAATCGGGCCGCCATTTTGGGCGGTGCGGACATTTTGGCGCATCCGGGTTTGATCACACTGGACGAAGTGAAGTTAGCCAAGAAGCACGGGGTCTGTTTGGAGATAACGTCGCGCGGGGGACACAGTCTGACCAACGGCCATGTGGCCAAGTTGGCCATGCAGGTCAAGTGCCCCATGGTCTTGGACAGCGATACCCATTCGCCGAACAACCTGTACTCTCCGGCCATGATGAAAAAAGTTGTCTTGGGAGCAGGGCTGCCCTTGGCTCAGTTGGCGATCATGCAGAAGAACGCCGAACATATTTGCCGGCGTAACGGACGGCGGAAATAGGTTCAAGCGTGGCCGCGCCCCAGTCAAGAACGTAAGGTATGGGTCTTGGGGGAGAGACACCCCAACGGAGACAGGAAGGAAAGCGCCGCTTAGGGCGCATGCACTCCGGTGAAGCCGGAGTATAAAAGGAGCGTTACGATGGTTCAGAAACACATTAAGCATAAGCAGATTTTACGGGAATTAAAGCGTGATGATTTGCGCGAAGTGGTTGAAAAGATCGTGGGCTTTGCCAAGACCAACACGGAAAACCTGTTGATCTCGGTCATTATTTTGGTGGTCTTGATCATTCTTATCCCGATGTACTTCAAGCACCAAGCGGAGAACGAACTGCGTGCGTCCAACATGCTTGATCGCGCCATCTCGGTCTCCATGCAACCTGTGCAGGGTGACAATTTGTTTATGATGGGACAGGCGTTCAAAACGCCGGAAGAAAAATTCCGCAAGACGCTCGAAGCGTACCAGGAAGTGTCCACCACGTACCGCAACACCAAGGTGGCCATCTTGGCGCGTATGGGCGAGGCCAACAGCTGGTTTTATTTGAAAGAGTACGACAAAGCCGTGGCGATATATCAAGAAGAGCTGGTCAAGCACGCCAACGATTACTACACGCCGGTGTTGAAGGCGCGTCTGGGTGCCTGCCAGGAGAGTCAGCAGAAGTGGAACGACGCGATCCAAACGTATCAGGGCGTATTGGCCCAGTTTCCTGGATATTATGAGCGGCGGGCGGTGCGTTTGAGCCTGGCACGCTGCTTGGTTAAAAATCAAAAGCTCGATGACGCCAAGAAGATATTGTCCGAAGAACAAGCCGTGGAGCCGGGAAGCACCTGGGCGGAGATGGCCCGGCAGCAACTGGCGCTTTTATCTTTGTAAAATTTTTGAAATTGACTTGACAGGAGGGGAGAAAGTGAATTAATATCCCCTCCTCGACGGGGTTTCTTCCCAAAGGCCCCGTGTGCACGATGGGGCTGTGGCGCAGTTTGGGAGCGCGTCTGAATGGCATTCAGAAGGTCAGGGGTTCGAACCCCCTCAGCTCCACCAAG
>CAZSAP010000009.1:0-144790 GCA_964604705.1 uncultured bacterium | reverse complement strand
AGGAGGTACGACGATGGATGTCTTCAAGAAAGCGTTTTTGGCGGGATTGGGTGCAGTGAGTCTTTCGCAGGAACGGACCAAGGAGCTGGTCGAAGAATTGGTGAAGGCCGGCAAGTTGAAAGAAAAAGATGGGCAGAAACTATTTAAGGAAATGATGGCCAAGGCCTCGGTGGTGAAGAAGGATCTGGAAGGAAAAGTGAACGAACAAGCCAAACAGGTCTATGCCAAGATGAATACCGTGGCCGTGGATCAGCTGAAGAAGATGGAGAAGCGTATTCAGGATTTGGAAAAAGAGTTAAGCAAGTCGGGTAAGCCCGCAAGCGCCGCCAAGCCGAAATCGGTTAAAAAAGCGGCTGGGAAACCGAAGCGCTAGTCCGCGCCCCCTATGAGCGCCATGCCCCGCATTGGAGCCACCTTTCAGGATTTAAACCGGCTGCGCGAGATTTTGCAAGTTCTCGTGGGGCACGGTTTTGGTTTTCTTATTGATCAGTTTCAAATTAATCATTACCTCCCCAGCCGCTCCCGGAAGAAGGTAAAGACCCCGCATACCTTTTCCGCACCTGTACGAGTACGCATGCTTTTAGAAACCCTCGGACCGGTGTTTATCAAATTTGGTCAGACGCTTTCCATGCGTCCCGACATGCTGCCCGTCGAGTACATGACGGAGTTGATCAAGCTTCAGGACCAGGTTCCTCCGATTTCCAAGGAAGAGGTTCATCGGGTTATCGCCGAGGAGCTCGGAGCGCCTGTTGAAAAGCTCTTCAAAAAATTCAATCCTACTCCGATTGCCGCGGCGTCCATGGCGCAGGTTCACTTGGCCGTCAAGCATGACGGGCAAGAGGTAGCGGTAAAAATTCAACGCCCGGGCCTGCGTAAAATCGTGGATTCGGACATTGAGATTTTGCGTTTTCTAGCACGGCTCTGGGAACGGTTTTCCGGGCAGGAACTGCCACGGCACCCGGTGGAATTTGTAAATGAATTTGAACGGATCTTACGCGAGGAATTGGATTTCGTGGTGGAAGGTCGCCATGCCGAGCAATTTCAGCGTAATTTTAAACTGCGTGAGGCCTATCACTTTCCAAGTGTAGATTGGGAGCTCACCACCCCGCGTTGTTTAACACAAGAATACATTATCGGATACAAGCTAACCGAATTGCCGACAACGCTTCCAGTGAAGGAACGTCGCCGCTTGGCGCAAGTGCTGGTGGACGCGTATATCCTGATGGCGTTGGAGGATCGCTTTTTTCATGCGGATCCGCATCCGGGAAATTTAATATATGATAAAAATAAGCAATTGGTGTTTATTGACTCTGGGCAGGTTGGGCGGCTGGACACCGAGACGGTGGCGGCCTTCACGGATATGTTGTTGGCGTTGGTCAACCGTGATATTGACGACTTGGTCGATGCGTATCTGCGCCTGAGCATGACCGATGAACTCGTAGATACACGGGCCATGAAAAAAGATGTGGGCATCTTTCTGGAACAGTACTACTCCCTGCCCGTAGAGAAAATTTCCTTTGGACAATCCATGCAGGATTTGATTGGCATCTCGGCCAAATACAGCATTCAATTGCCGCCGGATTTTGTCGTATTGGCCCGTACTTTTTTTGGCGCCGAGGGCCTGGCCCGCAGTTTGGATCCAGGGTTGAATTTGGTGGCCGCGGCCCGACCCACGGCCGAGAAAATCATGCTCCAGCGCTACGATCCCCGGAAGGTGGCGAAAAATCTCTGGCGGCAGATTCGGGGTTTGGAGCGGTTTTTGACCAATCTGCCCAGCCAGGCGCACGAGCTGATGCTCAAGCTTTTAAGGGGTCGGTTGAAAATCGAGTTTCAACACGAAGGACTTGAGAACCTGCAGCACATCCTGGATCGTGCCAGCAACCGCCTTTCGTTTTCCATGGTCGTGGCCTCGCTGATTATTGGCTCCTCGCTGTTGCTTACGGCCAACCGGGACTCGGCCTTGAGTCATCTTTCGATCCTTGGCTTGTTCGGATACCTTGTGGCTGGCGTCTTGGGGTTGTGGCTGATCATCGCGATTTTGCGTTCAGGAAAAATATAATGCCCGAGGGACGGGTGGTGGGCATTGATCACGGTGAGAAGCGCATCGGTCTGGCGCTTTCCGACCCACTGGGGATCATGGCCCAGCCCTGGGAGACCATACCCAATCGCGGCTGGAAGACCTTTGAACCGTTGATTCAAAAATTGCGCGAGCGCGGCGTGACGCATATCGTGCTCGGGTTGCCCAAACATATGAACGGGGACGAGGGTGAGAAAGCCCAACTGGCGCGGGCGTTTGGTTCGGAGCTGTCGGCTAAGTCCGGTTTGGCAGTGGACTATGTGGACGAGCGGCTGACCACCATGGCCGCCAACCGCGCCTTGTTGGAAACCAATCTCTCCGGCCCCAAGAAACGCGCGGTGGTGGACTCAATTGCCGCGTGTCTGATTTTACAAACCTGGATGGACCAACAGAAAAACCGCAGGGAGTAAGCGCTCGCTTACGCGTTGCGTTCGGCAATGTCCCCGATGATCGGCAACTTAAAGACCACACCTTGCGCAGCCTTCACCATAAGAAACAGCCAAATGACAAACCCGCTAATGCCCAAGAGGAAGTTTACCAAGAAGCCAAGAATCGGAATGATGCCAAAGACGGCCATGACCACGAACAAGCCGCCGAAAAGGATAATGGACTGCAAGGCATGAAAGCGCACATAGACGTTGTTTTTTTCCACAATGAAAAAGAGGATCCCGGAGATAAATCCCAACAAGTACGAGAGGGCTCCGGCCACGGCCGGTTCCAACCCGGAGACAGTGGTGCCTAAGTCTTGATCAGAAAGACGGGCGCTGGACATGATGGTATTCCCCCCGAGAGAGCGAATTTTGAAAACGGCCAATTATATAGGTGGGACCCCGGGTTTGTAAATACAAAAGCGGGCGTGCTAACACCATAGCTGCGTTTAAGGCGTGCTGTCATTTCGAGGAGATTTAGCGACGAGAAATCTGAGTGAGGCTCGCGAAAAGGACTCCTGCTTCACACGACATGACAATTGCAATGTGCAGCAGTGCTAGGCCCTAGGTTGAACATAAGTAGTTAGGTGTTCTTTTAAGGTTTCAGTAGAAAACGGTTTGGGGAGAAAAGCATTGGCGCCGTAGCGAAAGGCAATACGTTCGACATCGTAGCCGGACATAACGATTACAGGTAAATTAGGTTCTTGGCTTCGAATACAAAGCAGAGTTTCAAATCCATCTAGGCCCGGTAACTGATAGTCTAGCAACACACCGTCAAAGGAAGTCTCCAACAGTTTGGTCAAAGCCTCTCGCCCACTGGTTGCGAATTCCAAAATAAAATCCGATTCTAGAACGGTTTGCAAAGCCTCAATTAGCATAAGACTGTCGTCAACGACCAAAAGCTTGGTTTTAGCAGTGGGAGTCACAGCGTACCTGCCTTTTAGCGAATGATTCGAAAGCGAACACTATAAGACAAGCGTGTTGGTTTTTAGTTTCGAAGTACTTAATAGAATGTCGGAAAATATTTTGTGGTTCGTTGAAAATGTCAGATGTGTTCCAATGATTGTCTGGCATAATTACGGGAGCCGTAATGCCTCGAAACCCATGAAGAAATAAAACCAGGAAAGAGAGTGTGATTTTGATGAAACGTTTACTAGTCAGCGTGGTTTTATTTTTAGGATTGTTCCCGAACATGGTACTAGCGAAATTTGGTGACAACGGGCTAGTAACTACGGACTTTGGTGGGCATGACATACTAAACTCTCTAGCGCTTCAAGAAGATGGGAGAATAGTTGCTGCTGGAAGTGGGGATGGAAACTTTGGACTGGCTAGGTATACGAGCGAAGGTATGCTCGATGTAAGTTTTGGTACAGGTGGGTGTGTTAAAACTGCGACAGGAGCCAATATTACGTCAATTAGCCTGCAAACCGATGCGAAGATAGTGGTGGTGGGATCTATAACAGTAGGTAAACCTCCAGTAACGACATATTACCTTGCGCGATATTCAAACGACGGGAGTCTCGATGCTGGTTTTGGAAGTGCTGGATTTGTGACTTTAGATTTTGTTGGTGTCCATGTGTTTGCCCAAACAGATGGAAAAATTCTTATAGGTGGAGGAAGTGCTGGCACTTTTACTGTAGCCAGGTATCTAAGCACAGGAGTTTTAGATGGTTCTTTTGGAACCGCCGGAAAGACTAGCGTGAGTTTTGCTGGAACGGGTGCAGTTGCGACTTTGGCCTTGCAGACAGATAGTAAAATAATTGCGGCAGGTGGCAGCGGTGGCAGTTTTGCACTTTTTCGGTTAACCAGCGCGGGAGCACTGGATACGGCTTTTGGAAGCGGGGGTAAAGTCAGTACGGATTTCGGCGGCAACGGAGGGGTTACGAATCTATTTATTCAAACAGACGGGAACATAGTCGCTGCGGGTAACAGCGTTTCTAGTTTTGCTTTGGCACGCTATTTAAGTAATGGAACACTGGACAATACTTACGGAATCGGCGGGAAGGTAATTACAAATGGTGGTGGAGTGAGTGCAGTTGTTCGGCAAAGTGACGGTAAGTATGTCACTGTAGGAAGTTATAATGATGACTTTATGATTACAAGATATTTAACAGACGGAAATTTTGATACAACGTTTGGTACAGGTGGGAAAGTCAGTACTGATTTTTTTGGAGGCTATGACACTGGGTTGGCACTGGTGATACAACCTGACGGAAAGGTAGTTGCGGGTGGGTATCGATTTAACGGGATGATTGGGTCGGGGCATGTTAATGATTGTGATTTCGCACTAGCTCGGTACTTAAGAGATGGTGGTCTGCAAGTCAATAATCCCATTGCGCTCGAAGTTATCCCACAGAAAGGGACTGCTGGGCAGACTTTGAGTTTGGATATTCGGGGATCAGAAATGACCGGGCTAACTGGGATACAACTACGCAAGGGATCAGAATCTGTCAATGCTTCAAGCATAAACTTGTCGGACACTCGGATTACAGCGCAGTTTGTTTTGCCGCAGACACCAGGACTTTATGACCTATATCTGACAAAAAATTCTTCAAGTTGGACTTTTAGAAGCGTGTTTTCTGTTTATCCAAAAATAATTCAACCAGTCTCATGGATAGTGGAAAGTTTAGGCAAAGCCGGCAACCCGGTTCAGGGAGCGGCGGGCATAGCGGTAGGGGATACTGATGGGGATAACAAAGCGGAAATATTTATTGCCAACGGAGATACGCAAATTCACCGTTGCGTGAAAAACTCAGCATGGACCATGACCGTGTTGCCAGCGGAGAGTGTTGGTTATTTTTCGGATGTGTTATTGGCCGACATCGACATGGATGGCACTCAGGAAGTGTATGGGGCAAGTTCTTGTCCAAGGGTCTTTAAATACAAGTGGTCAGGAAGCAACTGGGTGGGAAACAGTTTTTGCGCGTACAGCGGTCCGCTAATGAAAGGCGTTCAAGCCGGAGGTGGCCTGGCTGAATTATACTCGACAAATGGCATCTATTTAGGCCGCTCGGAAAGCGTAGATGGTGAATGGTTGAATGCCCGACACTACCGAGGCGGTTCAAACGTTATCTGTAGTGTGTCTGGCGATCTAGACAACGACCTGCAAAACGAAGCCTATCTTGCCAGTGTCGGTTATGGTATTTCGAAAGTGAACTATCCAAGTGATAGTGGAACCAATGTGTTTTTAGGCGATAAGGACATGACTTATTTGTGCGTTGGTGACTTAACTGGAGATGGAGTCGATGAGTTGTACGGAAGTGATCTTGGTGGAAAAATTCATCAACTCAAGTGGAACGGAACTGCATTACAAGAACAGGTGGTAGCAGCGGTCCAAGCCAGTAAAATTGCGATCGGTGATGGTGATAACGATGGGAGAAATGAGCTTTATGCTGTCGGGGGAAACGGCAGTCTGTACAAAATAAAGTGCCCGGACGGAACATATACCACCGAGGAAGTAGGCAAAGTGGGAACGGCGCTGACCGCAGTGGCTATAGGCGACGGTGATACAGACGGGCAATTTGAAGTGTATGCAGCGGATGCCAATGGGTATGTATATCAGTTCAAAGCTCTTTCTGTTATCCCGCCGACTCCCACGGTTACAATACAGATTGCTCCCCCGCCGGATCGGTCTTTCAAGGTCTACCGCAACCAAGTCAACCCCAGCCGGGGTGAGAGCGCACTTGTTCGCTGGTCGCAGCCGTACGAGGCACCCGTGACCATAACCGTTTACAACATGGTGGGAGACAAGATCATTACGTTGGCGGACCATCAAGTGTTTGGTGCGGGTCAGTTTCATGAAGTGTCGTGGAACGGGCATAATGGTGCTGGGCAAACAGTGGGGAGTGGGATATATATTATCCATATTAAAACCGACAAGTATGAAACATACGGGAAGTGTGCCATCATAAAATAAGCTTATAGTTACAGTGGTTACTACATAGCGTCATTGTATTTCTTGCCAGTCCTTTGAAAAAATTGATATACTTATTTTATTAATTCGGGGCAAGAGGTGCAAATGAGGAACTATCGAAGTTTCCAAGTTATAGGCATGATTTTATTGCTGGGCAGTGTTTCCTCCATAGCTTGGGCAGAGAAAGCACCGCACAAACGTCCAGGTATTATTATCCCCGAGGATGTACTCGCTACTGGACAAAAATATGTGTCCAACGAGGTTGTGGTTAAATTTAAAAGTGATATTCGGTTTATGGATCGCGAAGCATTTCAAAGTCAGGTCCATGCTTCTTCAACCATACGTACTAAGGAACAGGCTGTACAAGCGTTTCACCAGCACTTTAAAAGTCGCAGTCGGCGTACCACGTTAGGGTGGGAGACGGTGGTGTTGCCTAAAGAGATGACCGTATCAGAGGCTATGGAGGTTTTTGCCAAGAATCCTTTAGTAGAAAAAGTTGAGCTGAACGCTATTGTACATGCGGCAGCGGCAAGTGCTTCCAACACGTACACACCTTTTTTGATACCAAATGATCCAATTTATCAAAATGTGCCGCTGCAACAGTGGTGGGCGAGTCGTACAAAAGCAGATAGAGCTTATCAAGCCTTTACAGATGGGACATTAATCTTTAGTGGAAGCTCAAATATTATTGTGGCGGTACTTGATACAGGGCTTAACGCGTCTCACCCTGATTTTGTTGGACGTACGATTACAGGGATTTCTACAGCCGACTACACTACATCTACGAATGATGATAATATATATAACTCCGGTGGACAGACTCTTAATGGCCACGGTACCCACGTGGCAGGCATGATCATAGCAAATACCAACAATGGCGCAGGTATCATGGGGACCGCTTTTCGATCAGAAGTAAAAGTCATGCCAGTCAAAGTTCTCGATAGTCTTGCAAATGGAACGGCTACCGATGTAGCTGATGGCATTGTCTGGGCCGCCGATAACGGTGCGGATATTATTAATCTTAGTGTGGAAAGTGATGCATCAATTACAGCTTGGCAAGATGCCTGTGACTATGCTGCGAATACTAAGCATTGCCTTCTTATCGCAGCTGCTGGAAATGCTGGGCGAAATATCGGCCCGGTGTCAGTTCCGACCCCGTATACACCAGTTTATCCAGCGTGTTATTCAAGTGTGAATGCAGTTACGGCAGTTAATGCCCAGGACTGGGATACGGTATATGGTAATGCTAGCAGTGGGGGTGTGATTAAGTGTTCCGCACCTGGAGGGCAGTTGCAGGACAATGGTTTTTACTATGGAGACAACGGTGTGACCGGCACGGCTCGTAGCGGAGGGTATTCCACCTTGGAGGGGACTTCGTTTGCTGCACCGCAAGTGTCCGCTCTTGCCGCAATGTTAAAGCTACAACTTCCATCACGAACCAATACTGAAATTATAAATATTATTTTGAGCACTTGTGAAAATACTAATGGCATCGATCCTTATTATATTGGTGCTGGTCGTATTAACGTATACAGTGCGTTATCTGTATACAAGACAGCGACCCCAATACCTCCCACTGCGACCATTACCCTGACTTCCACGATCTCGCCGACGCCCACTATTTCCGCGACGGTGTCGGTGTCGCCGACACCCACCATGACCGGGACCATTACCCCAACCCCGACCATAACACCGACCTGGCATGGCATCAAAGATCTAAACAGCGATGCGCTGATTGTTTTCCCGAATCCGGCCAAAAAAAATGTGACGTTTGCTTTTGTGTCTTCGGCACCCGGCGGTTCGGAATTCTTTATTTACAACTCCGCCTATCAATTGGTGGCGCATTTCACGCGCAGCGTGCCCCAGTCCGGCCCGCGGTTGGAGCCTTGGTCTGTGTCCGACATTGCGCCCGGAGTCTACCTGTGTCGGATGGTGCTTGCCACCAACGACGGCAAGAAGAAAAATTTTCCAGTCACCAAACTGGTGGTCTTGAAGTAATCGAGGGTACTCTAACCACGGTTCTAGCTCAAGCCAATCTCATTCAAAGAGTGTAAGAGGTTTTGCGTTGAATACGTCATTACAAAAAAAGTTATTACTTAGTGTGGTTACGTTTGCGGGTGTTTTGGTCGCCGCAGGGTTGCTGGGTTTATATATGTGGACCGGGGCCGAGGCCGGGCGTGCGCATGTGGTGGATATTCCACCCAAGTCGGGAACAGCCAACATAGGTCAACGGCTGGAAGCCGCCGGGGTGGTGCGCAATGCCGGCGTTTTTCGCTACTATGCGGTACTCTCGGGGCATGCCCGCACGCTGAAGGCCGGGGAGTACGCGTTCCCCGCGGGCATCACGTTGCCCCAGGTGGTGCGTCAGCTGGCGGAAGGTAAAACCATAAAGCATGAGTTCCTGGTGCCCGAAGGGTATACGGCCCGGCAGATTGCGGAGAAACTCGAAGCGGAAAAATTTGCCAGCGCCCAGGCGTTTCTGGATGTGGTGAGCAACTCTGCAACTGCCCGGGCGTGGGGCGTGCCTGCGGATTCACTCGAGGGCTTTTTGTTCCCGGACACCTACGAACTGACCAAAGGCTTGGATGCCGGGCAGATCGCCCAGCTTATGGTGAAACGGTTCAAGGAAAAGGCCGGGGATGTGCTGACGGCCGAAGGCACACTCACGCCGTTGCAGCGGGTCACGCTGGCCTCGATTATTGAGCGCGAGGTTAAGGTTCCACAGGAACGCGCCCGTGTGGCCTCGGTATTTTACAACCGGATGGCCAAGCGTATGCGCCTGGAGTCGTGCGCCACGGTGCTTTACGGTGAAGGGCGGACCGGTGGAAGCGTTAGCTTGGCCGACCTGCAGAGCAAGTCGCCTTACAACACCTATCGGCATGCCGGACTGCCTCCGGGCCCTATTTCCAATCCGGGTTTTTCCTCCCTCCAAGCCGCCGCTCACCCAGAGGAGACCGAGTATCTTTTTTTTGTGGTCAGCGGTGACGGCGTGCATACCTTTTCCAAGGATTTCGAAGAGCATAAAAAAGCCAAGTGGGCCCATAAGAAAGCCCGCAACAGCGGCCGCCCGTGAACACACCCGAACTGCAGCGCCTGGAGCGGTTTGTCCTTACGCTAATTTTTTGGTGTGCCTTGGCGTCGGTCTTGACCCTGGGGGTGCAGCGCGCAGACCGTGAGTGGAGCGACCGCCGGGTGGAAGTGGCGTATCCTGAGGGGCAGCTTTTGGCGCAGGCGGTCTCCGATCCAGTGGCCCCGGCGCGTTTGTTGGCCGCGGGCGCCACTACGCTGGTGCGTGAACCATACACGCTGGCCGATATGATAGAGTACAACCTGGCCCAGGCTTGGCATCCCGAGCCCGGGCGCTTGCAAGTTCAGCTGGCCGACAGCCAACTCTCGGGCAGCGCCACCATCTATCTAGGTGGACAAGTCGGGTTTTCCAACCTGCGCATTCGTATCCGGGACAATCAATACTTATTTGACATGCGTTTGCCGGGCACACCCAATGACCTCGACCCTTCGCGCTACATTTTGGATATATCCAAAGGCCCGATGCCCGTAGGGTTTCGCCGGGCGTTGCGTTTGCCGGTCGGGGATTGGTCCGACACCAAGGACTTGGATCAATTCACACGCGCGTTGGCCTCGCTGCGTCCGAATCTCGTGATACCGGATTGGCGCGGAGGACCGGGCGTTAAGCCGTTTTTCCGCTCGTACTTGGTCACCCCGTGGCTGCGTTCCCCGATCATGGCCATCCCGGAATTTTCCCTGCCTACGGATGCCGCGACCATAGTCAGTCGGGATACGCGGCACTACATTGTGCGCGCATACCGGCTCTCGCCCGAGGCGTATGCGGCCGACCCGGCGCCGGTACTTGTCCAGCGCCTGGTACGCGCCGTACGCGAACGCAGTGTGCGTGTGGTGTATTTGGATTTCCCCAAGACGGTTTCCTTTCTGGAACAACTGCAGTTTACCCAGACCTTTACGCAAGCACTTAAACGTGCGGGTTATCCGCCCCAGGCCTTAAGCAAGGAGCGGCGGATTCGCACCGGCGCCTTGGCGCAAGTGTTTTTGCTTTTCGGCGTGGGTGCGATCTTTTATGTCTTCATTTGGTATTGGGCGCGGTGGGCGGTTGCCGTCACGTCGCCCGCGGCAGAGGAGCCGCAAGGCAAGGTGCGTGTGATTCGCTTGCGGGCCAACACCTTCCGATACGTAGCTTTGGGTACGGCGCTGGGATTCTTGGTCCTGCAATTTGAGGGGCCATCCCACTGGGGGGCCAAGGCCGGGGCCTGGTTGTTGGTGGTCGTAGCGCCTCTCATGGGCTTGATGCAACTTGAGAAAGCACCAGGTGCTGCGCGGCAACTGCGCGAATGGCTCAAGAGCGTGGCCCTTGAGTTTGGTTTGTTTTTGCTTTGGAGCACGGTCGGTGCGGCCTTGATCTCTGTACTTTTGTACCAGCCGGTCTTTGTCCAGCGGCTGCAAGTGTTTACCGGTGTGAAAAGTTCGCTCGCATTGCCGGTGCTCTTGGGTTTGGTGTATATGTTTCCGTCGCTGATCAAAATCAAGTGGTGGGAGCGGCAGTTGACCGGCAAGCGTCTGTGGATCACCTTGGGGTGTTTGCTGGTGGCCGGCGCGGGAGCATGGATTGTCTTGCTGCGTACAGGCAACTTAACCTCCTTTCCGGGTAAGGCCTGGGAGATGCAGTGGCGCGATGCCTTGGAAACATGGTTGGGAGTGCGTCCGCGGTTTAAGGAGTTTTTGATCGGGTACCCCCTGTTGCTGATAGGCTTAGGTGCGCGTCGCTTACCGAAATATGCGTCCACACCCTGGCCCAGGCTCTTTTTGGTGGCAGGGTTGTTGGGGCCGATCTCGATGATCAATTCGTTTTGTCATCTGCATACGCCGCTGTGGATCAGCGGATTGCGCAGTGTGCACGGCTTATGGCTGGGCGTGCTCTTGGGGAGTGTAGGGTTGGCGTTGGCGTGGTGGTGGAACGGGCGCCGCGCGCGAGGTTGAACATGCCGCGCATATGCATTTCCGGATATTACGGTTTTGGCAACGCCGGGGACGAATGGATTTTAGAAGCCCTGGTGGCGGGGTTGCGCCCTGCCGGGCATGCGCTTACGGTATTGTCCGCGGCACCGAGTGAGACGCAGGCTCGTCATGGGGTGCCTGCGGTACTTCGTTGGAACCTGCTGGCCTGTGCCCGTGCAATCGCGAGCTGTGAGGTCTTCATTTCTGGCGGAGGCGGGCTGCTGCAAGATGCCACCGGTCCGTGGACCCCTGCGTACTACTTAGCGCTGATTTTTCTAGCCAAGGCACTTGGCAAGCGGGTTGTGGTGGTTGGGCAAGGGCTGGGGCCGATCCGTCGTACGTGGAACCGCTGGTTGTGTCGCAAGGTGTTGTCCGGTGTGGACCGCTTGATTCTCCGGGATAAAAAAAGCCTGGACTGGTGTCGCTCACTCGGGTTGCCCGCGGCCAAGTTGGTTTTAGGTGCAGACGTGGTTTGGACTTTGTCCGCGCCTGATTCAGTAGGCGCGCGCTCTGCTTGGGGCATTTGCTTGCGGGCCGATGCGTTGGCAGGGAGAACACCGGTATGGCTTGACTCCTGGTTGGCCTTGGCGCAGCGCCGGAAGGTGCGTGTACACTGGGTGGTGTTGGGCAACGGCGGCGATGCGGAACTGGCGCGGGTGCAGCAAACGCGCTATGCGGGTCCTTCGGATGTGGTGGATGTGTCCAATCGGACATGGCGTGAAGCCGCGGCCGCTGTTCACGGTTTGGAATGTCTGGTCTCCATGCGATACCACGGGTTGGTGTTGGGCGCGCTGGCGGGTGTGGCCGTGTGCGGCCGGGGGCATGATCCCAAGCTGGAGCAGCTCATGATCGAACTGGACGCTCCTGAGGTGGAGGCATTGGAAACCGTCTCCCAGTGGGAAGAGGCTTTGGCCGGGCTTTCGGCCGGCGCGCAGGCGGCGCGGGTCGCGGTGCTGCGGGCAAGGGCATCTGAAGCCATAGCGGATTTAAGAGCAAGGCTGGCTAACCAATAATGCGCTGAGGCAAAGGTGGTCTCCCTCCAAGCGGGTAGCCTTCAATTTTTTAAAGGTACCCTTTATGCTCACGACCCAAAGTCGAAGTTTATGCCTACGCTATCCTCCTCCCCTGAGTCTACTCATCCGTAGAGGTTTAGAACGCAGGGGAGGTTGTTACAAGTGGCATATTAGTATCGTATGTTTGCGAGCCATGAGGGTACGTTTAAAAAATTTGAACGCTACCAGCTTGAGGGAATCTTCTGAAAATAGGCTTCCAGAAATGGATTTCGAGGCAGCCCAGTGTTACTGTACGTCCTCGAGACATGAGGGCTCGCAAAAAAAAGCCACACAGTGCCTGCCTCCTTTGGGCGAGTCATAAGGGTATGTTTTTGAAAAGGAAGCTGCCTGCTTGAGGGCCGAACTTTCCGGCAGGATCATTGACGCCAATGCCTCTGGGCCTTATAATTCAAGCAATCGCCTTAAGGAGGCTGTTTCCGCGTGATTCGTTTTCACAATGTCCACATGACCTATGCCAACGAGTACAAGGCCCTGCGCGACATTAATCTCAAAATCG
The DNA here is from genome assembly GCA_964604705.1 of uncultured bacterium. Classification (GTDB taxonomy): domain Bacteria; phylum Oederibacteriota; class JAAXVQ01; order JAAXVQ01; family JAAXVQ01; genus JAAXVQ01. The sequence goes on along the minus strand of CAZSAP010000009.1, from coordinate 131,775 downwards.
AGCAAGGTGAGTTTGTCATGGTGACCGGGCCCTCGGGCGCTGGGAAGAGCACCCTGATTAAGCTCATCTTTCGTGAATTTTTGCCCACCACCGGGCAAGTCATTGTGGGCGATCAAAACATTGCCAAACTCAAACCCCGCCAGGTTCCGTATTTTCGTCGGAAGATCGGTGTGGTGTTTCAGGAGTTTAATCTTCTCTACGATTTGACCGTGGCCGAAAACGTGGCCTTGGCCCTGCATGTCATGCACTACCCTTCACGCCTCATCAACAAAGAGGTGAACAAGGTCTTGGAGAAAGTGGGGCTCGCGCACAAGCGGAGTCAGAAGCCCTGGCATCTTTCGGGCGGTGAGCGGCAGCGCATTGTTTTGGCCCGGGCCATTGTGCACGATCCGCCGGTGCTCTTGGCCGACGAGCCCACGGGCAACCTGGATTTTTCCACGGGCTGGGAGGTCATGCGCCTGCTTCGGCAAATGTCCGATGCCGGGACCACCGTCATTTGCACAACCCATAATTTGAACTTCATTCAAAAAATGCGCAAGCGCACCATCTTCTTGGACAAAGGCGCGATCCGGGCGGAACGGGACGGGCTGAGCGCATGTTAGGCGGATTTTTATTCCGGGAAGCCGGACGGCTGCTGGTCAACCGCAAACGCCTGAACCTTATTTCCTTAGGCGCCATCAGCATGTCGCTCATGGCGCTGGGACTCCTCCTGATCCTTCAGTTTGGCGTCTTCCGCCTGGTGGAATTTGTGGAGGAAAAAGTCGAGATCGTGGCGTTTCTCAACGACCAGATCGACAACACGGAGATGCAGGACCTGCTGGGCAAGATCCGCGCCTCGTCGCAGGTGGTGGGCGTGGAGTACCATTCGAAGGAAGATGCGCTCAAAGAGTTCTCCGGGGATGCGACCCTCAAGCGTTTCATTGACGCCCTTGGCGCCAATCCGCTCCCGGCCTCGATCCGGGTGCAGTTGCGCGAGAAGACAGCCGACAACGTGGCCTACTTTGCCGCGTGGCTGAATGAACAACCCGGGGTGGAAGAAAGCACCTACGGCGGGGGCGACGCGGACCGCCTGCTTAAGTTTTTGCAGCTGGTGCGTCTGGGCGGCATTGTGCTGACCATCGTGCTGACCGTGGCCGCCATGTTCATCATATCCAACATCATCAGCCTTATGGTTTTTGCCCGGCGCGAAGAGATCATGATCATGCGCATGATTGGCGCCACCAAGTGGTTTGTGCGCGGACCGTTTTTGATCTGGGGCATTGTGCAAGGGGCGCTGGGCGGCCTGATCGCCTCCGGTCTCATGTTTGCGATTTGGAAAATACTCTCGTATTACGCCTGGCGTGATGTGGGCGTGGACTTGGAAGCGCTTTTGCCCGCGGGCGCCGAGTCCTGGGCCGCGCTGGGCATCGTAGGTCTGGCCGGAGTGGGATCGTGCATGGGACTCTTCAGCAGTCTCACCTCCGTAGGAAGGCAACTCCGCGAATGAACGCCGTGCCCATCCTGCGTTGGGGGTTGGCGGGGGCGCTTCTGGCCGGAAGCGTCACCACCTGGGCCGCTCCGGGCACTCCGGTTGTCTCCGAGTCGCGGCGTCAGCTCCATCAAACCCGCAAGAACCTGGTCCAGGGGCAGGACAGCCTCAAAAATCTACAGCAACAAATTCATCAGGAACAACAGCGCGTGGTTATGGGCAAGCGCCAAGAACAGTCGCTCCTCTCCGAGCTTCAGGTCGTGGAGAAGCGCATTGATGAGGCGGAGGAGCGCTACGCCGAAGATCAGCGCAACCTGTACACCGTACAAGAGGCTTTGCGCAGTCTGCGCACGGTGATTGCCCAAACCGTGGCCACGCAAAAAGAAATGAAAGCCTTTTTGGCCATTCGCCTGCGCCTACTTTACCGTGAAGGCAAGCAGGGTTTCTGGCGGACCTTGGTGACCTCGCCCTCCATCTCGGAGGCCTTGCGGCGCTTGAAGTTTTTCCACATCTTGGCCAGTCAGAACGCGTACTGGGTTGAGCGGCTGAGCCTCACGCGCATCAAGTTGGCCGAACAGAAGCTCGCCTTGGCCGAACGCGAGCGCCAGGCCCGTGACTTGGAAGCCTCATCCCTGCGCTCGCTTGAACGCATTCGTGCGCACAAGCAGCAGCGCGAAACCATGCTGGACCGTGTCCGCAACGAGCGGGCGGCCCACGAGCAGATGGCCAAGGAACTAACCGCGGCCGCGGAAAAACTGAACAAACTTATGGAGCAGCTTAAGCGCCGGGCGACGGAGCTCGAGAAGAAAATTCGCATGGAAGGCGTGGCGTTTGCCCAGCGTCAGCGGAAATTGATCTGGCCCACGCGCGGCCGGGTGGTTACGGTTTTCGGGAAAACGCGGCATCCGCGCTTCAATACCTACGTCTATAACAAAGGAATTGACATCGCTGGGCCTATCGGTCAGAATGTCGTCGCCGTGGCCCCAGGCAATGTTTTGTATGCCGAATGGTTCGAAGGGTATGGCCGAATGGTCATTTTGGACCACGGGCGCGGATTCAACACGATTTACGCCCACCTGGCAAAAATCACGGTTAGCGAAGGCCAGAGCGTGTCCGAGGGACAGTCCTTGGGGACGTTGGGAGATTCCGGGACGTTTAAAGGGCCTACCTTGTATTTTGAGATTCGGCAAAAAGGCGAGGCCGTGGACCCCGGAGCGTGGTTGAGCCGGTAACTTTTGTACGTATGCGGTGTCCATACCGGCAATAAGGGCCTAGTGGAAACACCGAAGCTCGTCTGTCGCGCGCTCAATGAGCGTATCAGGAGGAACACATGGATAAACTCAAACGCATTATTTGGATCGGATCGCTGGTCTTGTTTCTGTCGCTCACCGGGTTCTTCGGAGGGTGGATCTCCGGAGAGTCGCGCGCCAGTGCCACAGACTCCAACATCACGGAAGATTCGTACGAAAGCCTGCGTCCGCTCATTCAGTCCCTGGCTTTAATCCGCAACAACTACGTGGATCAGGACAAGACCAAGCAGAAAGACCTGATCAACGGCGCCATCAAGGGCATGGTCAGCACCTTGGACCCGTACAGCCAGTACATGGACCCGCAAAGCTTCAAGGATATGAAACAGGATACGCAAGGCGCGTTCGGGGGCCTGGGCATTGAAATCGCGATCAAGGACAATGTCCTGACCATTGTCACCCCCATTGACGGAACTCCGGCGCAGCGCGCCGGTGTGCAGCCCGGCGACCAGATCGTGAAAATCGACGGCAAAAACACCGACGGCATCACCATCATGGACGCGGTGCACAAGATGCGCGGCGTGCCCGGAACCAAGTGTGTGATTACCATCAAGCGTGTGGGCTTGGACGACTTTCTCGAGGTGCCGATTGTGCGCGACGTGATCAAGATCCGCTCAATCCGCTCCGAGATGCTGGACGGAAACATAGGCTACATCCGCATCACGGAATTTATGGAACAGACCGGAGATGATTTCGAAAAAGCCCTGCGTGGCTTGGAGAGCAAGGGCATGAAGGGCTTGGTCCTGGATCTGCGCAACAACCCCGGCGGGTTGTTGAACATGGCCGCACAGATCGCGGAATACTTTGTGCCGCAGGGAAAACTCTTGGTCTACACCGAGGGTCGTAACCCCAATCAAAATATGAAGTTTATTTCCACTGCCAAGCGTTCGTACAACGACGGGCCGTTGGCGGTTTTGGTCAACCAAGGCTCGGCCTCGGCCTCGGAAATTGTGGCCGGAGCCATTCAGGACTGGGAGTTGGGCGTGATTGTCGGCGAGAAATCGTTTGGCAAGGGCTCGGTCCAGACCATTATTCCGTTGGGCGACGGTTCGGCGTTGCGCATCACCACGGCGCGGTACCTGACCCCCAAGGGGCAGATCATCCACGGCAACGGCATTAAGCCGGACCTCGTGGTGGAGCCTTTCCGGCCGAATGATTTCACGGTGCATCTGATCCAGGACAAACGGATCGAGGATTTTGTGAAAGCCTACTTGAAGCTTCATCCCAAGGGTGAAGAGCCCATTGAGAAGCCGACCGAGAATGTGAAAGTCTCCGAGGAGTCGTGGGAGAAACTCAAGCCCAAGACACTCGATGAAAAACTGGCCGAAGCGTTTATCTCCTGGATGAAGGAAAACCGGCATGAGATCGTGAAAGTTGATTATGCACAGGACCAGACGTACATCTTGAGTCGCATCCGTGAGGAGATCGTGCTTAAGCTTCAGGGCATGGACGCTTCACGCAAGATTCAGTTGGAATCCGATATGCAAGTGCAGCGGGCCAAAGATGCAATCACCATAGCACTGCGGTATGGGAAGAAACAGCCGTAGCCGTTGGCTCCTATAGGACGTACACCAAGCACCACGTCGCAGATCCCGGCGTGGTGCTGTTGTTTTTAAGAACTCCCCCCAACCCCCTCTTTGCTAAAGAGGGGGAGGAGCCCGCAAGGGCGATGGGGGAGTTGGTATTTGACCTTCGGTCTATACGAAAGGGTTCTCTATGTTGGTTTTAGGCATTGAATCTTCCTGTGACGAGACCGCCGCGGCCATTGCCGATGAGCACGGCCAGGTGGTCGCTTCGGTCATAGCCTCGCAGCTCAAGCTGCACGCCGAATACGGCGGGGTGGTGCCGGAGCTGGCTTCGCGCCAGCACCTGCGCGACTTGCCGCGCGTGGTGAACGAGACCTTTGCGCAAGCCGGGCTCACCTGGGACGCCATCGAAGGTGTGGCCGCCACGCACGGTCCCGGACTCATGGGCGCGCTCTTGGTGGGTTTGAGTTGGGCCAAGGCTGCGGCTTTCGCACGCGGGTTGCCGTTTAAGGGCGTGAACCATTTGGAAGGACACTTGAAGGCCGTGGAGCTGAACGCTCCGGCCGCGCTGCGTCCGCTTATAGGCCTGGTGGCCTCCGGCGGGCATACCAATTTGTATCTGGTCGGCGAAGGCTCGCCGGCCGAGTACCGCCTGCTGGCCCAGACGCGCGACGATGCGGTGGGCGAAGCGTTTGACAAAGTGGCCAAGCTCCTGGGTCTGCCGTATCCGGGCGGACCGTCTATTGAAAAAGCGGCCCGCGAGTTTACGGCCACGAATACCTTGAAGTTCACCCAGCCCCACCTCAAGGACGGCTCGCTGGGGTTTTCTTACTCAGGGCTCAAAACCGCAGTGCGCCTGGTGGTGGAAAACGCCAAGAAAAACGGTGAGGCACTCGATGCCAATGCCGTGGCCGCAGCGTTTCAAAAAACCGTGATCGGGGACTTGATCCAGAAGACCTTGACTGCGGCGCGCGAGCATGATGCCAAGGGCATCGCCCTCACCGGTGGCGTGGCGGCCAACGGCCCGCTCCGTGATGCCTTGACGGCCGCCGCTGAGAAAGAAGGCCTGGCCTGCTTGATCCCGCCGCGCGTATGGTGCACGGACAACGCGGCCATGATCGCGGCTGTGGGTGCGCAGCACCTGGCTGCCGGAGAGCGCGACGGCTGGGACCTCCCCGCCGTGCCGTACTTGGAACTATGAACATTGGTTCTGTCGTTTTAAAAGGCCAAGCCGTCCTGGCGCCTCTGGCCGGTATAGGCAACCTGCCCTTTCGCAAATTGTGCCACGAGGCCGGTGCGGCCTTGGTCTACTCTGAGATGATGAGCTGCCACGGGCTCTTGCGCAATCAACCCAACACCTTGAAATTACTCGCCATGGACCCGTCGGAGAAACCTTTGAGCATTCAGCTCTTTGGCGCGGACCCCAAGGCCATGGCCGCGGCCAGCGTGCTGGTGGCTGAAGCTGGGGCCGACATTGTGGACCTGAATTTCGGCTGTCCCGTGCCCAAGGTGGTTCGCCACCGCGGGGGCTCTGCGCTCTTGCGTGAACCGGATCTGTTGGCCGAGATCGTCGCGGCGTGCGTGAGCGCGTGCCCCAAGCCGGTGACGGCGAAGATCCGTCTGGGCTGGGACGCAGAGCATATCAATGCCGTGGAGATTGCCAAGCGTGTGGAAGGTGCCGGCGCTGCGGCCCTGGCTGTGCACGGACGCACGCGTGCTCAGAAGTACATGGGGCAGGCGGACTGGACGCAGATCGCCGAAGTGGTGAAAGCCGTGAAGATCCCGGTCCTGGGGAACGGTGACGTGGTGAGCGGGGCCGCCGCCAAGCGCCTGCTCGACGAGACTGGCTGCGCCGGGGTCATGGTAGGGCGCGGCTCGCTCGGGCGCCCCTGGGTGTTTACGCAGATCAACCACTTCCTCGCAACCGGTGACGTCTTGCCCGAACCTACGCTCCAAGAACGCGCGCGTTACATACGCGAGCATCACGCCGGATTGAAAGCACTAAAAGGCGAACGCACCGCCCGCCTGGAAATGCGCAAGCACACTGCGTGGTACACACGCGGCATACCCGGCGCGGCCGAGATCCGCCGTCGCGTCAACACCAGCGAGACCGAAGAAGCGTTTCTGGCCATCGTGCAAGACTTAGAGCTCGGCCTTTTCGCCGCCGGGCCTGTGGCACCCACCGAAGAGATCATCCACGTAGAAGAATGAGTTAGGGGCGTATGCCATACGCCCCTACGTATATTAAAATCCTCACCTCCCCCTTTCCTTGACATCCCCCCCCATATTTGTTACGCTTAACCCGCACACGCATGGTATTGGCGGCGCCTGTTGTCTGAGATCAGACAGGTCAGGTTAATTACGGCTCGCTGTTCGGCGTCGTGTCATTCTAGGGTCTTAACCCATTCGGAGGGACGTTTGAACGTCTATCACCTCTGCCTGTTGGGAAGCTGCATTGTGCTTTCTGCCTGCGCCACTCTCGGCGGCAACTATTCCCGCGGACAAGAATACTTCAAACAAGGAAAAGTAGATGATGCGATCGCGGCCTACTGCATGGCCGCTCAGGCTGAACCACGCCGCGCGGACATACAGATGGACCTGGGGCGCGCCCTGGAGGCCAAGGGGCTTCCGGACGACGCGTTCAAGGCCTACCAACAAGCCAACAAATTAGCTCCGGCCAATCCTGAGATCTCGGCCAAGCTGGCCGAACTGCATTACCAACGCGGGTTGGCGTACCGCAAGGAAGGTAAGGTCAGCGATGCCTTTGAGTCCTACAAGAAAACCCTCGCCCTAAACCCCAAACACGAATCGGCCCGCTTGAGCCTGGCCCAGCTGTACAGTGACGAAGGGCAAGACGACCAAGCCCAGGATGAGTTCAAGCAAGTGGTCCAGGCGCGCCCGAAAGACGCGGAGGTGCATCGATCCCTGGGCTTAAGTTACTACAAACAAGGTAAGTTTCCTGAAGCCATTGCGGAGTTTCAACTTTTGGTCAAACTCGCTCCGCGGGATGCCACGGCGTACAACAACCTGGGCAGCGCGCTGTTAAAAGCACTGAAACTTGACGACGCCATTACGGCGTTTGAGCAAGCCGCGGCGCTCGACCCCAAACTCATACCCACGCACAACAACTGGGGCTCGGCCTATTTCCAGCAAGGCCGCTACGGCCTGGCCCGGCGCGAGTGGCAACTGGTTCTTACCCTTGATCCGAACAACGAAACCGCGACGAAAAACTTACAAGCCGTGGAAAGCCTGGGTTACTAAGATGACGCCTGCGGAAATCAAAGCCCTCTTGCAGAAAGTGGCGAATCAATCTCTCTCCGTGGACGCGGCTGCGCAGCAGATGAAGCACGGCGCGTTTGAGGAACTGGGTTTTTCCAAAGTGGATCACCACCGGGCTGTACGCCAGGGATTTCCGGAAGTGATTTACGCCCCGGGCAAAACCCCGGCGCAGGTGGTCGCCATCGCCAAAGCCGTGTACGCCCGGTCCGAGCGGGTGCTGATCACGCGCCTGGATGATAAGCAAATCAAAGCCCTGCGGGCCTCGCGTCTGCCGCAGCAGGTCAATGCCGTGGCGCGCTGCGTCTGGGTGGAAAAACCCGGGCGGGCTGCCAAACGCATAGGCAAGGTGTTGGTGCTCACGGCCGGGACCGCCGACATACCCGTGGCCGAGGAAGCGGCCATGACCGCCGAGTGCATGGGTGCACACGTGGAACGTATTTTCGATGTGGGCGTGGCGGGCATTCACCGCTTGCTGGCGCATCGTGAACAGTTGGCGACGGCCCGCTGTGTGGTGGTGGTCGCAGGCATGGAAGGCGCATTGCCTTCGGCCGTGGGTGGCCTGGTACCTTGTGCCGTGATCGGTGTGCCGACCTCGGTGGGCTACGGCGCGGCGTTTGCAGGCGTGACGCCCTTGCTGGGCATGCTGAACTCCTGCGCCCCCAATGTCGTGGCCGTAAATATTGACGACGGGTTTGGTGCGGGGTTTACGGCCGCACTGATCAACCGGACCGGAGAAAAAGCATGAATGCGTTGTGGATGGACCCGTTTGCGGGCATCTCCGGGGACATGTTTTTAGGGGCGTTGGTGGATGTGGGGCTCCCGATTGCGACCCTGCGCGCAGACTTGAAAAAACTCAAACTGCGGGCCTGGTCCATCTCAGCCGAGACCGTGATGCGCGGGGCCATGAAGGGCACCCACGTGAAGGTGCGCGTGGCCGACGTGCATCATCCGCACCGCAGCTTGAAGGACATAAAAAAAATCATTCTCGCTTCGAGTTTGCCCCCGAGTGTGCAGCAACGCGCGCTCGCGGTGTTTACCAAGTTGGGCCAGGTAGAAGCCGGCATACACAACGTGCCGCTCTCGCAGATCCATTTCCACGAAGTCGGGGCCTTGGATGCGGTGGTGGACATTGTCGGTGTCTGTGCAGGTCTGGAACGCCTTGGGGTTGCACAGGTTTGGACCGCGCCCGTGAATGTCGGGTCAGGCATGATTCAGGCCGGGCACGGTTGGCTCCCGGTTCCGGCGCCGGCGACCCTGGAGTTGCTCAAAGGGTTTGAGCTTTTTTCTGCGGGTCCGGCCTCGGAACACACCACGCCCACGGGAGCGGCCTTGCTCGCGGTCTTGGCCAAGCCCAAGCCAGCGGGCGCGCCCTTGGTGCCAGAAACCGTGGGTTACGGTGCGGGCACGCGGGAGTGGACGGATTTCCCCAACCTGCTGCGGGCGGTCTTGGTCAGTGGTGAAAAGAAGCATGCTGCTGGAGCCTGGCGCGAGGAACAGGTGACTGTGCTCACAGCCAATGTGGACGATGCGACTCCGCAACTGCTGGGCTACGTCATGGAATGCCTGTTGGCTGCCGGGGCGCTGGATGTTTCGTACCAAGCTTTGCAGATGAAGAAGAACCGTCCCGGACACCGCTTGGAAGTCATAGCGCGTCCGGAAGAGGCCCAACGTTTGGCGGAATTGATTTTCCGCGAGACGCCGACACTGGGCCTGCGGGTGGAAACCCCGCGCCGTTGGGCGCTGCCCCGAACCGAACGCACGGTGCGCGTGCTGGGGCACCCGATCCGCTTGAAAATCGCGCACGGAGCAAAGGGCGTTGTGACTGTGACGCCCGAGTACGAAGACGTGAAGGCTTGTGCTCACGCCGAACATCAATCCTGGCGCGCCATTGCGCATAAGGCCATGGCCCAGGTCAAGGAGATACTATGAGTGATACCCAAGATAATGCCCATGAACCCATAGCCATGCACACCGCGGCTGCCGGAAGTTCAGACTCCGCCGGAGGTTCGACCCCGGCCCGCCGTCCGCGCAAGCGTCGCCGCTACCGTAAGACCACGCGCACGCGCACCCAGACGCCCAAGTCCGAGTCCACGGAGGCTTCAAGCGAGACCGCGGGAGAGGATGCGGTGAATCCCGAATACGAGGAAGTGCAGCCGATCGCGCAAGCTCCGGAACCGGAATACGTTGAGAGTGACGATGAAGGCGATTCAGAGAGTGACGGGGATTCAACCCGCACCGAGAGTTCGGTCCCTGGGGCTGCGGCTGAATCCGGAGGCGCAGGTGGAGACGCTCCTGCCCCGGTGAAGAAACGCCGTCATCGCGGCGGAAGACGGCATCGCCGTCGTCGTCCCGGAGGCGCGGCTCCAGTTGGTACAGAGACGGCTGCGGGCGTGAGTGCGGAGGCTCCCGTCGAGGCGGTTGTAGAAAAAGCAGCCAAACCCGATTCGGTCGTGCCGACGACTCCTGCACCGCAACCGAGTCCGTCCGCACCGAGACCCAGTGCACCCAAACCGGTCCAAGCAGAACGTCCCACCCCGCAGGTTACGGTCGCTCCGAAGGTTGAGACCGCCGCACAGCTGGGCCTGAAGCTGCCGGGCATTGACGCAGGACGCGCCAAGAAAGCCATGATCACGTTTGTGCAGGAACAGCGTGAGATCCGCGGGCGGGTGAACGCAGTCTTGGAACTTTCCGGTGAGATCAACTCCATTACGGCGGCGACCATCTCAGTCGAAGCCTTGGGCAGCGGACATGTGACCCTGTGTTTTTTCATGGACGGTGAGCCGGGGAACCAAACCCGGCGGGATCATGCCCGCTTGGTGGCCAGTCGCCTGGGCAAGGAACTTGAGATCAAGGACTTGCGCCCGATTTTGCAGACCGTGTATGCCGGGGAAGCCACCGTGGACCCCGGGCGCCGCATGATACGCATGGCCGTGGAAAAACAAGCCTGGCTCTTGGACATCGCCGAGATGCAAAAGGCCTTTTTGATTCAAAGCTTGAACAAGACCGAGCGTTTGCTCGGGATTGGCTCACCTTCCTTAGAGGATGCGCGGATTTTGAGTCCTTTGGCCGATGTGTATCAAAGTCAGGTGTACGAGTTGGCCAAGGCCTGCAGCATACCTGCGGCCGTGGTGGACCCCACGCGTGAATTTGTGCAGGCTGCGGAATTGGGCATGAAGACCCAAGAAATCGACGGCTGGCTCTATCAGATGCTGGATGTGAAAGTGTCGCTGGCCAAGTTGATGGAGCTGGGCGCCGAAGAGCCCAAACTGAAAAAAATCTACCAACAGCTAAAGCTCGCGGCGCAAAACAAGCAACGGGTGGGCTGGGATGCCATGACGGGATTTTATCAACCTCGCCCCTGGAACCTTCAGGGACGATAACCAACAAGTCTGTACAACCGTAAAGGAGATTACGCGCATGGGCAAGAAATTAAAGAAAGGGCGCACCCAAGCCAACGCTGCGTCCCCGGGTTCGGCGAAGTCACCCTCGCCTAAAAAAGGCAAGGTGCAAACCGGCTGTCTCTTGGCGGTCTTGGGTGTGTTCTTGGTCGTGGTGATTACGATTGTGGCCTTGTACAACCGGAACAAGACCCAGCTGTACCAGATGGCGATTATGGCCCAAGCGACCGGGGTGCAGGATAAATTAAAATTTCACCAGAGCCCGTTGACCGGCGAGGATCAGGAAAAAATCGCCGAGATTTTGCGGGATGTGCAGATCACGGCCGCCATGGCTCCGCTGGACCCGCAAGCCGCAGGGCAGTTGAAGTTTGTGGTGGGTGCGGCCGAGGAGATCGTGAAGGAAGGCAATCTGCAAGTTGAGGAAGTTCAAAAACTGCAGATGCAGGTGAATGCGGTAAGGCAATATTTAAGCAAAAAAGCTACGGCTCGTCCCACTCGGACGCCATGACCCATTCGTCCGGAACCGTTGGAACGCTCTACCTGATTGCCACACCCATTGGCAATTTAGAGGATATCACGCTGCGCGCTTTGCGGGTGCTTAAGGAAGTTTCGTTGGTGGCCGCCGAGGACACGCGACGGACGCTCCAGTTGCTCAACCACTTTCAGATCACCCAGCCCTTGTTCAGTTACTACAAAGATGTTGAACATACCAAGACGCGTGAGCTGGTGGAACGGTTGCAACGTGGCGACTCCGTGGCCTTGGTGACCGATGCCGGAACTCCGGCGGTTTCGGATCCGGGGGTTCTGTTGGTCCAAGCCGCGGTACGGGCCGGGATCCGCGTGGAAGTGATCCCCGGCGCCTCGGCCTTGTTGGTTGCCTTGCTGGGCGCGGGGTTGGATACGGGAGCCTTTACGTTTTCCGGATTTTTGGAAGCCCGCGCCAGCGACCGTAAAAAGCAACTCGAGGCCTGGAAACCACGTCGCGAGACGCAAGTTATGTTTGTTTCGCCGCACCAGGTCCGCGCGGCGCTGAAGGATGTCCTGGCCGTCTGGGGCGACCGCCCGGCTGCCTTGGCGCGGGAATTGACCAAGCTGCATGAAGAGTACATCCGTGGAACCTTGACTGAGATTGTGGAGCATTTGGCCATGCATGAACCGCGCGGAGAATACACCTTGGTGGTGGCAGGCAACGCGCTTCCCGAGACCGCACCGGCCTTGGACGAATCCCTGGAAGAGCAACTGGCCCGTCTCCAAGCCGAAGGGCTTTCCGTCAATCAAGCCGTGGCCCGAGTGGCTCGGGAACGCGGGCTGCCTCGGGGCGAGGTGTATGCCCGTGCGCACCGACCCGCGGGGGACTAGCGCACGGTTCTGGCGAGCTCGGAGAGGCGATTCCCTTGATTGCAAAAGCCCGGGGGGTATGCTATACTCTAATCTCAATCTTCGCCACCATGGCGTCCGGTGGTCGTCGCCGGATTAACGCCGCAAAAGGAGATATGTCTCATGCCGCTGCTTACGCTCAAGGTCGCAGGTAAGAGTAATCCCGCCACCGTTGCCGGAGCCATTGCCAATAACATCCGCGAAGGCAAAGATATTGAAATTGTCGCCATGGGGCCCCTCAGTGTGAATCAAGCCATCAAAGCCATTACCATCTCACGCTCGTATTTGGCCGATGATAAAATTGATCTTACGTTTCGTCCGGAGTTCATTCACTTGGAACTCGACGGCGAGCGCAAGAGTGCCATCAAGTTGGTCGTACTTACGTGCAAACTTGATGGACAAGCCGTACCGCGTCCTGCTGCGCCTTCGGCCAGCTGAACCGTTCGGCGGTAGGATACGGAATACCTGCTAAACCCGGGGATTGCCCACCGAGCTAGAGCCAGGATACCCGTCCGAATAAAAATATGAACCCAAAGGTCGTCCTAGGGTCCAAGCACCGTATGTTTACTATGAATTGCAGACAAAGGAGTCTACGTTTATGATGTATCGCCGTCTTCGGGTTTGGTTTATCAACAACTGGGTAAAGCTGTTGATTATTGTCGCTGTTGTGCTTCTGATCTTTTTCACCATCGTGGGTTTGGCCTCGCTCGAGTCGTTCTACCTGAACCTGACGCTGGCCACCCTCCCGCTCCAACTCTTGATGACCGCCTTGAATGCCGTGATTTTTGTTTACCTGTACATGTCCGTGTTCTCGGGTGGCTTTTCCAAGATGAAGAAGAACAAGGTCAAGGCGGCTCAGATCAATGTCAAGTTTGCGGATGTGGTTGGATTGGAACAGGCTAAAAAAGAAGCCTGGGAAGTGGTGCAGTTGATTAAGGACCGTTCCCGCTTAAAAGCCATTGGCGGACGCATCTTGCGCGGCATGCTGATGGTGGGCCCTCCCGGATGCGGCAAGACGTTGTTGGCCAAGGCCATTGCCTCCGAAGCCGGGATTCCGTTTCTCTCCATTGCCGGTTCGGAATTTGTGGAAGTGTTTGTGGGCGTGGGCGCCTCGCGCGTGCGCAAGCTGTTCAAACAGGCGCGTGATTTGGCGTATGCCGAAGGATCCTGCATTATCTTTATCGACGAAATCGAAGTTATCGGACGCGGCCGTACTTTTAGCTACATGGGCGGCGGTGAAGAAACCAACAGTACCCAGAATCAGTTGCTGGTGGAGATGGACGGCTTGGGCTCGCGCTCCGAAAACGTGATTGTCATCGGCGCAACCAATGCCAACGAATCCGTCTTGGATGCGGCCCTGATGCGCCCTGGGCGCTTTGACCGCAAAATATTCGTGGACAAACCCAACCTGACAGAACGTGAACAGTTGTACCGGTTCTACCTTTCGAAAGTGCAGCATGATCCGGAATTGGATGTGGGCCATTTGGCGCGCAAATCCGTGGGCAAGAGCCCGGCAGATATTGAAAATGTGGTAAAAGAAGCGGCCTTGATCGCCACCCGCTTTGGCAAAGAGCAAGTGGAATACACCGACATGAGCAAAGCCATTGAGCGTATTGAATTGGGTGTGGAACATCCCAAGATGATGAATGCACATGAACGTGAAATGGTGGCCTTCCATGAAACCGGGCATTTAATTGTCCTCTATTTGCTCCATCCCACCGACGACGTGTTCAAGGCCTCGATTATTTCTCGCGGATCGGCTCTGGGTGTGGTTCACCATTCGCCGCGTGAAGAAATGTACATGCATGATAAAGAAACCATTCTTGCCAACATCAAAGTGTCGTTGGCCGGATATGTGGCAGAAAAATTACGCTTTGGCACTACTGCAACCGGTGTGGCCTCGGATTTTCAAAACGCCATGCTGTTGGCCCATAACATGGTTTGGCGGTTTGGTATGGGGGGCAGCGGGTTTATCGGGGATTTTGCACAGGTCCCTGAATCGCAGTTGTCCGAATCGCTGAAGGAACGGTTGAATGCTGAGACCGAGAAGATATTAAAGACCTGTTATGAAGATACCGAGCGTACGTTGCGTAAAAATTGGAAAATCATGGAACGTTTTGTCAATGAACTGCTAGAGAAAAACGAATTGGATTACGATCAGATTGATGCGATTTTTGCGGAATTTGGCAAGGCGCATCCGATCGCAGTCGCGGTTCCGGCCAATCCTTCGGTGGCGGCCTTGCCCAAGAGCACGGACGAAGGTGCGGTTTCGCCTGAGATACAGGATAAAGACAGCAAGCCGGTTCGCAAGTCTTCATCAAAGAAGGCTTCGGCCTAATGAGGAAGCGCGGCGTTGTTTTCCTGGTTGCTTGTGTACTGGCGGGCGTTTTGGTGTCTGGGTGCAAACCCACGTATAAAACCGGCGCGGCCCATCAGGCCATCATGGAAATCTGTGAGAAGGAATACAATGTTCGGGTCTCGGTTCAGACCAACGACAAGACCATCGGCGTATTTATTCCTTCCATCAATGTCTTGAAAAGCGATCTCTCGTTTTCCGATCATGTTTTGGAAAAAATTGAGCATGTTATGTTGACCGTAACCCGGGTTTCGCTTTCCTCCGAGACCAAGTATGATTTTTTTGTGGTCTCCACGCGGGATGTCCGGACCGGGGTTGAGATCTCGTTTGTACGCTACATCAAGGATATACGCCGTTTGATTATGGATGACATTTCCCGCACGGATTTTTTCCAGCGCATGATCATCGATGCAAACGTGGTGAGCCCCAATTCACCCTATGTTTTGAAAAGCTATAACCTGCATGAGTTTCTGGCAGCGCAGCTGGGGGAACGGATGCGCCAGGATTTGGAATTAAACCTGGTGGCCGCGCGGTTGTTCCGGCTGCAAAACATCGAAGGGGCGTACGTGGTGCAGCCGGCGGAGTCCGGACACGGTCTGCCGACCAAATTGTTGCGGCTTACGCTCATGTTTCACCCCGATGCGCCCGCGTTTGAGACCGTGGGCTCGGCGTTGGTGCGTGATGATTTTACCCGCTTGTTCCTGCATACGGCCCAAATTGTGACCCGCCGCTACGAGTTTCAAGATTTCGACGGCATGGAATTGGTGGATCGCACCGGGCGTCGGCTTGCGTTTTTTGACCGCAAGGAATTTACCCGGGATACGGTAAATACACTCATGGAATTAATCCGCTCCTTAAAAGAAAAAACCAAATAAACGAAAGTCAGCTTTTTCCCTTCTGAATTCCAAACCATGTAGCTTGTTAAGCTTGCCTCGATAAGGTATCGCTCGTCTTCGTATTTATTTAAAAACGAAAATGCCCCCTTAACTTAAAAGTTATCCTGACGATACTTCCTTTGAAGGAGAAATTAGGTTTAAGGAGGTGTCCTGGGAACATTTTTGAATTGGCCGTCTTGCAGTGACAAAATGCTTTTAAATCTCAGGAGGTAATTTAAACATGCGTATGAAGAAACTTTTAGTGTTGGGTATGTGCTTGGCCTTGGGTTGGACGGTTTCGGCGTGGGCCGGACCGGAAGAATTGGCCAAAGAAAGCGAGGCCAAATCCGCCGCGACCGCCAGTACGAAACCGACCATTGCGATGATTACAGAAAAGGTGAATAAGGCGTGCGCGATCCTAGAAAAAGAAGGCAGTGCGGCGTTCGGTAAATTTAAAGGGAAAGACAGTGAGTTTATTTTTGCCGGCACCTACATTTGGGTTCACAGTATGGACGGCATTATGTTGATGCATCCGATTAAGGTAGCAATGGAAGGCAAACCGGTTATGGCGTTTAAGGACCCCAACGGCAAGCGTTTCTTTGGGGAGATGAACGAAGTGGCCAAGGAAAAGGGTGCGGGTTGGGTGGACTATATGTGGCCCAAACCGGGTGAAAAGACCCCGGAACTCAAAGTCTCGTATGTAAAGCTTTGCAAAATGTCAGACGGCAAAGAAGTGGTCGTCGGTTGTGGCGTGTACAACCTGAGTGAAGCCGAGATTGCTACCATCAAAGGTGGAAAATAAATGATTTTGGCATGATCGTCAGGCCTACTTCCGGGGGAGGATGGAATTTATGTCGCTACTTAAAAAATTTCTACAAGCCAATCTAAAGGAAAAACTCACGGGGTTTGTAGGCCTGACGGTCGTGCTCGTTGTGGCTATTATGGCCATATGTTTTATATATTATGGTCAGATACAAGGTGCTTTTACCCTAAAAGGGGAAGTCAATCTTTTTGCCAAACGTCTTTTGGACACACGTTTGGCTGAAAAATTATATTTAAGTGCCTTTTCACAAGAATACAAAATCGCCTTTGATACCCATGCACAAGAGGTCAACGATGTATTAAATCAATTAAAACGTCGCCATATGACCAGTGAACAAACAAAGTTTGTTGATGCAATCTCGGGTTCCTTTGAACAATATCGGAGTGCGTTTGCGTCTCGCGTGGAACTTAATGGGGAACAGGACAAAGTGCGATTAACCATCAAGGCACCACAAGATATGGTTGATAGCTTAATGAATGAATTGACCAGTAGGCAAGCTATGTTGCAAATGGATGGTAAGGATTTGGGTAAAGAAGAAATTGAGTTTTCGAGCGTACTTCGAGACAGCAGCAGTATTTTATACCAAATCCAGTTGTTGCAGAGTCAATATGTTGCGACAGGTGATAAAAAATATTTTAAGGCGTTGGAGCAATTGACCAAACAAAATTTGCCTGCCAATCGCGATACATTTGCTTCCGCGATTTATCAGTATACACGTCGTGATCTAATTGAAAATGCAACCAAGGTCAAAGACTCGTTAAAAATATTAACAGACATGATGAAAAAATCATTGGTTTACAGTATCAAGGAACATGACACTGTTGTGACCTTGGATGAGAGTGGACGCCAGATTATGGAAAATGTGGACAGTCTGTTAACTGTTACTGACAAATACATTAGTTCTAAACAGGGATCGGCCTTGGTTTTGATTATTTTGACGGTCTTGGTCGCATTGTTTGTCTTTGGGGCGATTTCTGTATTTGTCATGCGGTCAATCACTGTGCCGATCTATAAAATTGTCGATGGGTTGATGTCCGGAGCCAAGCAAGTGGCTACAGCCTCCAAGCAAGTCTCGGCGGGCAGCCAATCCTTGGCTCAAGGTACGTCCTCACAGGCCGCCTCCTTGGAAGAAACGTCGGCTTCGCTGGTGGAAATGTCGGACATGACGAAAAAGAATGCCGATAATGCACAACAAACGCAAGTGCTCATGCAAAAGGCCAATGTCATTGTGGATGAAGCCAATGCGGCCATGAATAAGCTTACGCATTCCATGTCCGAGATTAGTCAAGCCAGCGAAGAAACCGCCAACATTATCAAAACGATTGATGCCATTTCTTTTCAGACGAATCTTTTGGCACTAAATGCAGCTGTTGAGGCAGCACGCGCCGGTGAAGCAGGAGCGGGATTTGCGGTGGTGGCCAATGAGGTAAAAAATTTAGCCATGCGCACAGCGGAAGCGACCAAGACTACTGCGAACTTGATTGAGAATACTACGCAGAAAGTGCGCGACGGGGCCTTGCTGGTGCAAAATGCGAATACTGCCTTCTCACAAGTCGTGGAAAGCTCAGGCACCGTAAAAAAACTCGTGGGCGAAATTACCGACGCATCCAAAGAACAGGCCCAACGGATTGAACAGATCAATATCGCGGTTACGAAAATGAACGAAGTGGTTCAACAGAACTCCGCCAATGCCGAAGAATCGGCTTCGGCCTCGGAAGAAATGAGCGCCCAAGCGGAACAGATGCGGGAATTTATCGATCAACTGGTGATTATCGTAGGCCAGAATTCACAAGGGCGGAGCACAGTCGGCGCGATGCCCGGTGCGTTCAGTGCACGTCGTCCCGTGGGCATGGGCGTGACGCGTATGAGCGGTAGCGCGCCCCGCCCGAGCTCCATCGGCGCTTCGGGTCCCATGAAACTCGGACAAAAAACTGCGAGCGGGTTTCGCCGCTGAAGGTATATAATACCGTCATGTCCTCACCGGGGGGTGATGCATCCAATCGCTTACTATGATCTAAGTCAGTCTACCCGCGCTGTATGCTGGGAAATAACTCCAAGGAAAAGAGGTGTTGTATGAGAAAAGCCAAAGTCTTGTTGATTGCATCATTACTGAGTTTAGGGTGTCTCGGCTTGGTGCACGCTGCCGATGCTCCGGAAAAGAAAAATGTACTTGCCAATGTCGATGTCCAGGTTTACGGATACACACGCATGGATGTAGCCTACGACACATCGCGGGTGGTTCCCGGCAATTACGCATTGTATGTAAAATCAGAGGGCACCTACAACGATGACAATCAACTGAGCATGACTGCGCTTCAGACACGCCTGGGTTTCAATATTTCCGGGTTGGATGTTGATGGTGTTAAGACCGTTGGGAAAATGGAAATGGATTTTTACGGGAACGGTGGTACGGAAAATAAAGGCAACCTCATGCTGCGGTTGGGATATTTTGAGACCACCTGGACAGATTTGAACCTCAGTTTGCTTGCAGGTCAGGCTTGGGACATTTTTGCGCCCATGATTCCGGATGCTGTGAACTATCCGGTGTTTGAATACTTTGGGGAAATCGGGTATCGTCATCCGCAAATCCGTCTCTCTGAAACCATCAAACTGGGTGAGAAGAGTTCACTTGCTGCCAAAGTAGCCGCATCACGCAATATGGGACACACGGTTCCGGTGAATGGGCTTGATTCAGGTACGGAATCCGGGTTCCCGGCGGTTCAGGGAAGCATCACCTTTACTAGCCCATTATGGACCGCGGCACCGGCGACGTTCTGCGTATCGGGTGTATGGTCACGCGAACAATACGACACCAATGCAGCCGCCTACGATCCGAAGATCTATCCGGCGTGGGGCGGTGCGGTGGATGTTCAATTGCCGATTATGACCGGGATTTCGTTCAAGGGTAGTGTTTGGAAAGGCGCCAACATCGAAACGTACGTTGCAGGCGCTGGCCAAGGGCTGAATTTGGTAGGCCAGGAAGCCGTGGAATCACGCGGTGGTTGGATTGAACTCTGCACCGGGCCATGGGCGGGAGTGAAGGTTAATGCCGGAGCGGCGATTGAAATGCCGCGGTACGATCAAGTGCCGGATATGGCACCGGCAAGCAGTTGGCGCACTCAGAACTCAGCGATTTTTGCGAATGCTTTTTATAATTTTACATCCAATGTGGTTTTGGCCTTGGAAGTGTCCCACCTACGTACCTTGTACAAGCAAATTGAACAAGGCGATGCTATCCGGACACAGTTGGCGTGCACGTATAATTTTTAATGCTTACCAGATTTAGATGCCCCTCTGGGAACGTTTCCAGAGGGGCTTTTTTTTCCCACCCTATGGTTTGTTTGCTGCAAAACATTCATGAAGCCATTTAAATCAGTATAAAACAATGATATTTTTTACTTGTCTTTTATAGGGTGATTGCGGTATAAATGTCACTCGTTGGCAGTCGATACCAGAGACTGCTAAAGAAAGATTTCATATTTTCATTAAAGGAGCGTGAATGCATTATGAAGTTAAAACCACTCGGTGATCGTGTCCTGGTGAAGTCCGCGGAAGAAAAAGAAATCAAACGCGGCGGGATCATCATTCCGGATACGGCCAAAGAAAAACCACAGGAAGGCGTTGTCGTGGCAGCAGGACCAGGCAAGTTGGATGACAAGGGACAGCGTATTCCCATGAACATTAAGGCTGGGGATCGCGTCTTGTACGGCAAGTACTCGGGCAGCGAAGTCAAGCTGGACGGGGAAGAATTGATGATCATGCACGAAGAAGACATCTACGGAATTTTGCAAGATTAATTCGTTTTATAAAAACGAAACTAACTATTTTTTAGGAGGCTGTCGTTATGGCAAAGATGTTGTTGTTTAACGAAGAAAGCCGCCGGGCCTTGCAGCGCGGCGTAGATAAATTGGCGGATGCAGTGCGCGTGACCTTGGGTCCCAAGGGGCGCAATGTGGTTTTGGATAAGAAGTTTGGCGCTCCCTTGATCACCAACGACGGTGTGACCATTGCCAAAGAGATCGAATTGGAAGATCCTTTTGAAAACATGGGCGCCCAGTTGGTCAAGGAAGTGGCTACCAAGACGCACGATGTGGCCGGAGACGGAACCACCAGCGGAACGGTTTTGGCGCAAGCCATGATTCGCGAAGGCTTGAAGAATGTTACCTCGGGTGCGAATCCGATGTTCATCAAGCGCGGCATTGAGAAAGCCGTATCCAAAGTGGTCGAAGAATTGAAGAAGCTGGCCATTCCGGTTAAGGGCAAAGAAGAAATCGCTCAGGTTGCGACCATTTCCGCCAACAACGATACCGTGATTGGCAACTTGATTGCGGAAGCCATGGAAAAAGTCGGCCGTGACGGCGTCATCACCGTGGAAGAAGCCAAGAGCATGGACACGACCATGGAAGTGGTGGAAGGCATGCAGTTTGACCGTGGTTATGTTTCGCCTTATTTTGTTACCAATTCCGATCGCATGGAAGCGGTTTTGGAAGATGCGTTTTTGCTCATTTATGACAAGAAGATTAGCTCCATGAAGGACTTGCTCCCGATTTTGGAAAAAGTGGTCCAGATGGGACGTCCGCTCATGATCATCGCCGAGGACATTGAAGGCGAAGCCTTGGCCACCTTGGTTGTGAACAAGTTGCGCGGTACCTTGAATGTGTGCGCCGTGAAGGCCCCGGGTTTCGGCGATCGACGCAAGGCCATGTTGGAAGACATTGCTGTCTTGACCGGCGGCCAGGTTATTTCCGAAGAAGTGGGCTTGAAGTTGGAAAGCATTGCCGTGACCGACTTGGGACGTGCCAAGCGCGTGACCGTGGACAAGGAAAACACCACCATTGTCGAAGGCACGGGCAAGAAGGCCGACATTGACAAGCGCGTGGGTCAAATCCGCAAGCAGATCGAGCAAACGGATTCAGATTATGATCGTGAGAAGTTGCAGGAACGCTTGGCGAAATTGGTCGGCGGCGTGGCCATCATCAAAGTGGGCGCAGCGACCGAAGTGGAAATGAAGGAAAAGAAATTGCGCGTGGAAGACGCCTTGGCAGCAACACGTTCGGCCGTGGAAGAAGGCATTGTTCCCGGTGGCGGTGTGGCCTTGCTCCGTACGGCGGATTGCTTGAAGGACTTGAAGATGGGCACCAGCGATGAACAAGTGGGCGTGACCATTGTCAAGCGCGCGATGGAAGAACCGATTCGTCAGATTTCATCTAATGCCGGATTTGAAGGTTCGGTCGTGGTGAACCGCATTTTGAGCGAAACCAACAAGAGCACCGGGTTGAATGCCGCCACGGGTGAATATGTGGATTTGATCAAAGCGGGTATTGTGGATCCGGCTAAGGTGGTGCGTTCGGCGCTGCAAAATGCAGCTTCGATCTCAGCCTTGTTGCTGACCACCGAGTGCCTGGTGACCGATAAGCCAGAGAAGAAAGATGCTCCTGCAGGCATGCCGGGTGGTATGGGCGGCATGGGCGGCGGCATGGGAGATATGTACTAGGAACTTGAGCAAGATTTTTTTCAAGTTCCAGAGCAATTGAGAATAGAACAATTGAACAATCAAAACGCAATTCCAGGCTATTTTTGATTGTTCGGGAAAGACGTGTCTAAGGGGTTGGGCAGGAGACTGCCTGACCCCTTTTTATTTGATTTTAAAGGCTTTTTGGGTAAACCGAAGGGTTGGGCTAAGGTCTGGTTGTGGAACTCGCAATCGCCAGTGGATCGTATCTCTATGTTTTGTTCAGCAGGCCTGGCCACTGGCGCTTAGACAGTCCTCGCGGCGAACCTGGTCCAACCCTTCGGTTTACCCGTAGCTTAAAATCAAACTGCCGCCCAGCTTGACTTTTAAGGACCCTTCTGATATTATCCCGCTTTAAATCTAAAAAGCAGTTTGCTCGTTTTAAAAGGCGGAGGTGGCCTGATATGCCCTTAAAAAAGCAGAAAATTCAGGAAGCGCAAGGGTTAACGTTTGACGATGTGCTGCTCAAGCCGGCCAAGTCAGACTTGTTGCCTCGGCAAACCGACGTACGTACGCACATTACCAAGCGCATTGAATTGAACATCCCCTTGATCTCGGCGGCCATGGATACGGTCACGGAGTCCCGCTTGGCCATTGCCTTGGCGCAAGAAGGCGGTATGGGGATTATTCATAAAAACATGCCTCCGGAGCGACAAGCCGAAGAGGTGGATAAAGTAAAGCGTTCGGAGAGCGGGATGATTTTGAATCCCTTTACGCTGGGCCCGGGAAATACCATTGCCGAGGCTGCGGAATTGATGGCGCGCTACCATATCTCCGGTGTTCCGATTACGGAGCAAGGCAAGTTGGTGGGTATTCTTACCAACCGTGATTTGCGTTTTCAAAAAAGTTTCGATCGTAAGATCGCCGAAGTAATGACCAAGGACAAGCTGGTGACCGCTCCGGTTGGGACCAGTTTGAAAACAGCTGAAGAAATTTTGTACAAACACCGCATTGAAAAGTTGCCGGTGGTGGATGCCAAAGGTCAGTTGAAGGGCTTAATCACCATCAAAGATATTGAGAAACGTTTGCGCTACCCCAATGCCAGCAAAGACAAGCATGGTCGCCTGCGCGTGGGCGCGGCCGTGGGTCCGAGCAAAGATTTTGATCAGCGTGTGACGCTGTTGGTTGAAGCCGGAGTGGATCTGTTGTGTGTGGATACCGCCCATGGACATTCGCTTGGGGTTATTGAAAGCGTGAAGAAGATTAAGTCAAGGTTTTCGCAGGTGGAGGTCATGGCCGGAAATGTGGCCACGGCGGAAGGGACCAAAGACCTCATTGCGGCCGGGGCCGATGCGGTGAAAGTGGGAATGGGCCCGGGTTCCATCTGTACAACGCGCGTCGTTGCTGGCTGCGGCATGCCGCAGATTTCTGCGATCATGGAATGTTCCCAAGCGGCCAAAGGCCGGGTACCGATCATTGCCGATGGGGGCATCAAGTTTTCCGGTGACATCCCTAAGGCCATTGCGGCCGGAGCCGATGTGATTATGATTGGAAATCTTTTCGCTGGGACCGATGAGAGTCCGGGCGAGATTGTCATCTTGGAAGGGCGCAGTTTTAAAGTGTACCGCGGGATGGGCTCGTTGACGTCCATGAAAAAGGGCAGCAAGGACCGGTATTTCCAACAGGGAACGGAAGAGAGCAAGTTGGTTCCGGAAGGCATCGAAGGACGCGTTCCCTATCGGGGTCCGCTGGCGTCTTCGGTTCATCAGCTGATTGGCGGATTGCGCGCGGGCATGGGCTATTGCGGATGCCGCAATTTGCAGGAGTTGCAGAAAAAGACCACCTTTGTCCAGATCACCAATGCCGGTTTGCGGGAAAGCCATCCCCACGACATCATCATCACCAACGAAGCCCCCAACTACCAATCTCCTAACCGGAACGCCTAAGCACAACGTTTACCGTCGGGGCGGCTTTGCAAAAGGCCGCCCTGATTTTTTTCAAAACCCCGACCGTTCGGGATCGCAGGGAGCAGTTACGATGCATAAAGAATTCATACTCATTTTGGACTTTGGCTCACAGTACACTCAGTTGATCGCGCGGAGGATCCGTGAGCTGAATACGTATTGCGAGATCCATCCGTATCATCTTTCCCTGCAGTGCATTCGGGACATGGCACCCAAGGGGATCGTGCTTTCGGGCGGACCTTCGTCGGTTTACCAAAAAGACGCACCGTTGGTCCCCAAGGAACTTTTTGAACTTGGGATTCCGGTGCTGGGTATTTGCTACGGCATGCAGCTTATCGCGCATTTGCTGGGTGGCAAGGTGGAGCCTTCCACCGAGCGTGAATTTGGTTTTGCGGAGCTTAACGTTACGCAAGCCTCACGCTTGCTGCAAGACATCAGCCCTAAGACCAAAGTCTGGATGAGTCATGGCGACCGCTTGGCCGTGATGCCCACCGGGTTTCAGGTTGTGGGCAATACCGGGAATGCCCCCATGGCCGCCATTGCCAAGGAGGCCTCCTCGCTCTACGGTATCCAGTTCCATCCCGAGGTTCAGCATACCGCTGAAGGCATGACGTTTTTGTCCAATTTTGTGAATCGCATTTGCGGGTGCACGGGATCGTGGACCTCGGCGGCGTACATCGAAGAGACCGTGAGCCGCATCCGTCAACAAGTCGGGTCCGCCCGAGTGCTCTTGGGTTTGTCCGGGGGTGTGGATTCCTCGGTGGCCGCCGCGCTGCTGCACAAGGCGATTGGGTCGCAACTGACATGCATGTTCATTGACAATGGTGTGTTGCGTTTCAATGAAGTGGCGCGCGTGGAGGAAGTGTTCCGGCGTAATTACGACATTCAGCTGGTGGTCGTGAATGCGGCCCAGGAATGCTTGGACGACCTCAAGGGCATCACCGATCCAGAGGAAAAACGCAAGCGCATCGGCGTCAAGTTTATCGAGGTGTTTGAGCGCGAATCGAAAAAAATTGGGGATTTTGAGTTTTTGGGTCAGGGGACCATCTATCCGGATGTGATTGAGAGCGTGTCCGTGAAAGGTCCGTCGGCGACCATTAAATCTCACCACAATGTGGGCGGTTTGCCGAAGAACATGCGGTTTAAGCTGGTGGAGCCGTTGCGTGAATTGTTTAAAGATGAAGTGCGCAAAGTCGGTGAGGAATTGGGCTTGCCGGAAGACATTGTCTGGCGTCAGCCCTTTCCGGGTCCGGGTCTGGCCATACGCGTATTGGGTGAAGTGACGTTTGAACGGCTTGAACTTTTACGTAAGGCCGATGTGATTTTTGTCCAAGAAGTAAAAAATGCGAACCTCTATCGCAAACTCTGGCAATCGTTTGCGGTACTCTTGCCCGTCAAATCCGTTGGGGTCATGGGCGATGAACGTACGTATGAACACGTTGTGGCATTGCGGGCGGTTACGAGCGTCGATGCCATGACCGCGGATTGGGCCTACCTGCCGCAAGAGTTGTTGGCACGGGTATCCAACCGCATTATTAATGAAGTTAAGGGCATTAATCGCGTGGTTTTGGATATCTCGTCCAAACCGCCGGCCACCATTGAGTGGGAATGATATAGGCTCATCGCACCTTGCCGCGTGCAATTCCTCCGGCGCCCCTTTCTTTGTTAAGGACGGGGACCGGGGGAAACTAGGCATGTAGGCAGGCACGATAGTTTTAATGAACGATCGGAAAAATTCAACCTATGCCGTTTACACACTTCGTTCACCTGCACGTCCACTCGGAATACTCCTTGCTTGACGGCGCTTGTCGTCTCTCCTCGTTGGTTGCCCGTGCCAAAGAATTAAGAATGCCCGCCTTGGCCCTTACGGACCATGGGTCCATGTACGGCGTGATGGAGTTTTATCACGAGTGCCTTAAACACGGGGTAAAGCCCATTGTGGGCATCGAAGCCTATATGGCCTCGGGTTCACGCCTGGATAAACATTCCAACCATGGCATGAAGGATGCGTCGTATCATTTGGTGTTGTTGGCGCGTGATTTGGAAGGGTATCGAAATCTGGTCGCCCTTTCCAGCATAGGCTTTTTGCAAGGGTTCTATTATCGTCCGCGCATTGATCGCGAGGTTTTGGCCAAGCACGCGCGCGGGCTCATTGGCTTGTCCGCCTGCCTGCACGGTGAAATCCCCATGTTGATCCAAAAAAATGAACTGCCGCAAGCCCGACAGCTGGCCGATGAGTACCAGCAAATTTTTGGCCCGGGCAATTTCTATTTGGAAATGATGGACCACGGAATCCCGACCCAAGGGGTGGTCAACCGCGGGCTGATTGATCTATCGCGGACGCTCAATCTGCCATTGGTGGCGACCAACGATGTGCATTACCTGCGGCGGGAGAATTCACTGGCGCAAGAAGCCCTGCTCTGCATTCAAACCAACACGACGCTGCAAGACGAGCGGCGGATGCGGATGCCCACTCCGGAATTTTACCTAAAGAGTGGGGACGAAATGGGGCGGCTCTTTCAGGAAGTGCCGGAGGCCGGGCGCAACACACTCGAGATCGCCAACCGCTGCAATTTGGAGATTCCCATGGGGAACGTACAGTTGCCCAAGTACCAGGTACCCGTGGAGGCCAAGGCCGCGCTGCCGACGGATTCACAGGTCCCAGAGTTGGACGCATATTTGGAACACCTTTGCCGGGCACGTCTGCCGGAATTGTATCCGAACGCGAACGAGACGGTGGAAGCGCGGCTTAAGCATGAGCTGGATGTGATTCGGCGAGTGGGATACGCCGCGTACTTTTTAATTGTCTGGGATTTCATTTGCTATGCCCGGCAACAGGAGATTCCCGTGGGGCCGGGCCGCGGTTCGGCAGCCGGATCCTTGGTCGCGTATTTGTTGGGAATCACGCGCATGGATCCGATACGGTACGGGCTGATTTTTGAACGGTTTTTGAATCCGGAACGGATCAGCCCGCCGGATATTGATGTGGATTTTTCAGATACCGGACGCGAAGCCGTGATTCGTTATGTTACCCGCAAGTACGGGCAGGAAAACGTGGCGCAGATCATCACGTTCGGAACCCTGGCCGCGAAGGCGGCGGTGCGTGACGTGGGCCGGGTCTTAGGGTATGCCTATGAGGAAGTCGATCGTGTGGCCAAGTTGATCCCGCAGGAATTGGATATAACGCTCGAGCGCGCCTTGGAGCAAGTGCCGGAACTTAAGAACGGGTACGATTCGGAAGACCGCATTCATACCTTGTTGGATACAGCCCGGGCCTTGGAAGGGCAGGTCCGTCATGCCTCCACCCACGCGGCAGGCGTGGTCATTTCGCGCGAACCCCTGATTCACATTGTTCCCTTGTGCCATACCAAGAACGCTCGCGCGGCCGAGCAAAACGGCGATGCCAGCGGGGAGAACACCGTAACCACCCAGTACGCGATGGAGTCGCTGGAGCGGCTGGGTCTTTTGAAAATGGATTTTTTAGGCTTGCGCACACTCTCCGTGATGGACGATGCGGTTCGGGCCGTGCATGCCCGTCACGGGATCCGCATAAATTTGGAAACCCTGCCACTTCAGGATGCCAAGACGCTGGCCTTGCTGGCGGAAGGTCATACCTTGGGGGTCTTCCAATTGGAATCCTCGGGGATGCGCGATTTGCTGAAACGGTTGCAGCCGAAAAATCTCGAGGAGATTTGCGCGTTGGTGGCCTTGTATCGCCCCGGCCCCATGGCCATGATCGACGACTACATCCAACGCAAGCAGGGCAAGTTGCCCATTCGCTATCTGCATCCGGCCCTGGAACCCATTCTCAAAGAAACGCATGGCACCATTATTTACCAGGAACAGGTAATGGAGATTGCGGTTCGGATTGGCAATTTCACGTTTGGGCAGGCGGATCTCCTGCGTCGCGCCATGGCCAAGAAAAATCCGGAGCTGATTGAACAACAGCGAGACCGTTTCTTGACCGGGGCCGCTTCGCTGAAACTGGACCGCGATCGGGCCGAGGAAGTGTTTGACCACATGGCCCGGTTTGGGGAGTACGGCTTTAATAAGTCACACAGTTTGGCGTATGCGTGGATCGCGTACCAAACCGCTTACCTGAAAGCCAATCATCCCTGGGAGTACATGTCGGCGTTGCTCTCCAATGAACTTGGGAATACGGATAAAATCGCGCTCTACGTAGTGGAATGCCGGCGCATGGGGATTCCCGTCTTGCCTCCGGATGTGAATCGGAGTATGGCCATGTTTCATGTGGAGGACGAGGGGCTGCGGTTTGGCCTGGCGGCGATTCGCAATGTAGGCGTCGGGGCCGTGGAGATGCTGGTGGCCGAGCGCGAACAAAGCGGCGTGTTTGTTTCGTTTGATGATTTTTGCAGTCGGGTGGATTACCGCAGCTTACACCTGAAGGTGGTGGAGAGCTTGATTAAGGCCGGCGCCTTTGACAGTTTGGGATTGGCACGCGCACAGGGACTCGAGACGCTGCCCCTGCGCCTGGCCACGGGTCAAAAGATCCAGGAAGAGCGCGAACAAGGACAGGTGGCGCTCTTTGGAGAGGCAACCTTTGCCCATCCGTCGGCCCCGGCAGGGCCGAGTCTACCCGAACCCGAGAACGTTCGCCTGGCCCACGAAAAAGAGGTGCTGGGTTTTTATCTCTCAGGTCATCCTTTGGCGCAATTCCAAAATTTGCTCACGACCTTTCGTTCGGATCGAACCATTGATTTGAGCCAAAGCGATGAAGGGAAAATGGTCGTAGTGGGTGGATTGGTAGTAGGGATACGTCGCAGCTTAACCAAACGCAAGGAACCCATGGTGCGTTTTTCTCTGGAAGATTTGGAAGGCATGATCGAGGTGATCGTGTGGCCCGACCAGTTGGGCAAGCATAACCGCTATTTGATCAAAGAGGCCATGCTGTTTGTGGTTGGACGCGTGGATCGCAGCGGGGATGAAAGCAAGCTCATTGCCACGGATATTATTCCCCTGGAAGACGCGTATGTGCGTTTGGCGAAGACGCTGCACCTGACGGTGACGGCGACCTCGGGGGAAGAGCAGCTGGCGGCCTTGCACCAGCTGGTAAAGACGCATCCGGGGAATGTGCGCATTGTTTTACACATGTTCACCGAGCACCACGGAGAAGTGGTTGAAACCTTGCCCGATCGCTTCAGTGTGCGCTTGAGTGATGAATGGTTGGAACAAGTGCGCGATCTTTTAGGCGAAACCCGGGTACGCATTGAACGTCACGGGATCAATGGAAACCACGATCCTAAAAATGGTTTCAATGGTTCAGAATATCCTTGGCCGTCCCGGTAGGGCGTCCTGGTTTTTCATAACGCAGCAACATCTGTTTGGCGGGTTCAAAATCGGGCTTAATTACCAAGGCTTGACGCCACAACGCTACCGCACGAGACACGTCGTTTAATTGGGCCAAGGTCACGGCGAGATTAAAATAAACTTCAACATATTTCGGGTCTAAGGCCAGGGCTTTTTCATAGTAGGTGCGAGCCTTGGCCAAATTGCCGCTGTTGTAAAAATTATTTCCCGCCGAAAACCAAATACGTGAACTGTCAATCGGTGCATAGTGTGCCAAGGTATCGAGTACTTTTTGAAAATTATCTTCATCGCCGTGTCCCAAGTATAGGAAAGCCAGATTTTGTTGGAACAAGACCGTTACCGGAGCTTGACGTACCGCCTCGCGTGTATAGGCCACAGCTTTTTCATAAAAGTCCGCACGGTCTTTTTCGAGTTCATGAGCCAAGCCGTACGCACGCCCTAAGTTCCCCAAGTAGTAGGCGTTGTTGGCATTAAGGCGCAAACCCTCCGCGTATGCAGCAATGGCTTTTTGTACCAGTTGTCGTTGTTGGTCTGCATCGGTTGCATTTTTGGCTTTTTCTTCAAAGGCCAGACCTTTGTAAACTTGATATTTGACTTCGCTGGGGAGAAGTTCCGCCGCTCGGCTAAACGTCGCCACGGCTTGGTCGGAATATCCCTGCATGCGATAGAGGGTACCCAGGTTGTACGAAAAATCGGCCAACGCAACTTTATATGCCTGCCAGCCGAAATAGCCAACGCCGCCCACCAGGATAAGTATCACCAACATCCGCAACGATGTGAGCGTTTGAAAAAAGGAATTGGGACGGGGATCCGGCATTTGGGAGGGAGCCAAACGGGGTTGTTCCTCGGGAGCGGTTTTCAGCAAGACGATCAAGGCCAACGTCAGCCAATAGAAGGTATCAATGACCGCCACACCAAACGAGAATAGATTCTGCACGGAATACGCGGTCCAGGTACCCAACAAGCCAAATAAAATAAGTCGGTCCTTCCAACCATCCTTGTGCACTTGATACGCATCCCACCACTGCTTAAGAATGCACAGGGTTAAGAAGAACACCACCAGCAAACCGACAATGCCTTGTGTGGCGAGGACCTGCAAAATTTCGTTGTGCGCGGTGCGGGAGGCGACATTGGCGCCGTCGATGCTGGCAAAATCAGGTGTGGCGTAACGCGGGAAGACGGTCTTGAACGTATCCAAGCCCGTGCCCAATAGGGAGTTTTCTCGAATAATGTTAACCGCCGGTCCCCAAATGTGGAGGCGCGACACTTTGATGGTTTCGGGAAAATGAATAATGGAATTGAAAAAACGAATCATGTGATTGCGTCCCAAGGTTAGGGAAATGGTCAGCAGGAGTGTAACCGTGATGACCAGCAAAGTGACCCAGACTTTGTTTTGACGCATTTCCAAAAACAGTGTCTCACCCAAGCTACGGTTATGCGAACGGGCCAGTTCTTGATAATGTTGTACAAGTCGTTGGATCCCATAGACGACCAGCACACCTAGGGCCATGAGCAAGCCCAGAAACCCTCCGCGGCTCCAGGTTCCCATGAGACACAAGAACATGGCTATGAAGGAGACGAATAGCAAAACGCGTTTGAACGACGAGGTGGTTTCAACAAAAAATACCACAATCAAGGGCATAACCATGGCCAAATACGCGGCCAGAAAATTGGGGTTGCCCATGCTGGAAAAATAGCGTCCTTTGGAGACCGAGGTGGGATTCCATGCAATAAAGTCCAAACCAAAAAACTGTCCGATTCCATAGGCCGTGGACAAAAGGCCGGCGAGGAAAACCACGAAGAGCATGCGATCGATTTGGGCGCGAGTACGTATGAAATGCACGCATAGG
Source organism: uncultured bacterium (assembly GCA_964604705.1). GTDB lineage: Bacteria > Oederibacteriota > JAAXVQ01 > JAAXVQ01 > JAAXVQ01 > JAAXVQ01. Next base: position 100,772 of record CAZSAP010000009.1, on the reverse strand, counting down.
TAAAAAAGCGCAACGTAGTTCAAGTTGGTCAGCAAGCCGCGAAAATTCTCGTACTCTCCCCACCAGGAAACATACGGGGAGACGCTGTGCACAGTGGTGAGTACGTTTAATCCCACCCAGGCCGCGATGGGCCAATCCAAGGGCGTCTTGCGGAATTCAAAGCGTCGTGCAGCCAAAATACGGCATCCCCAGAGCCCCAGCATGGTCAAGGTCAAGAGTCGCAAAGCGGTTAGTTTGGGCAATTCAAACTGATCGCGGGTTAAGATAATAAAAAATAAAGGAATGGTGAGAAAGGTAATGTATAAAAGCATCTCAATGGCACGGTCGCACCACTGAATTAAATGTACGTCGGTCTCAGTCTGTAATGATTTTATAGCCACGCCAGGGCCTCCCTAGGGGGTGAAAAAATAGGAGTGTCGCAGGTCAACGCGAGGTTGCCGGGAAATCTCCGTAATGGAAATGCAAATAGTGGATACAGAATATCGAATAAAGGCCGAAAATATAAATATAATAAGGAAATACAAATGGAGTGTCAATTGCATTCCGAAAGGTCACTGAATTGCTGACTTGCCTGTGGGCGCTGGAAGGACTAGAATACATCGTAAATGTGCGTCCGGGAAGTCCGATGTCGGATTGGGAAGCAGAGAGGGTCGCATGACGGGTTGGATGGGGTTGAGCATGGGCGGACTGCTGGCCGCGGCGGCGATTGGATATTTTGTGGTACGCCGGACGATGAAGGCCAAGGCGGATTTAGCCAAATTGTGGTTTGATGGCAATTATTTTTTTGAACGCTTGGTTGAAACCTCGGTTGACATAATCTATATCCTTTCCGAGGATCATCGAATTTTATTTTTAAATCCCGCCTTTGAGACCTTGACCGGCTGGAATAAGCACGAATGGATTGGAAAAAACTACCTTCCGCTTTTTCACCCAGATGATTTGACCGTCGCCAACAAACGTATGGAAGCCCTGAGCAAACGAATTCTAGTGAAGCCTCAAACCATGCGGGTTCGGACCAAGTCGGGCGCGTATTTGGTCGGGGAATTCAATACCACGTTTATTGAAAAAGACGCGCGGATTCAGGGATATCTAGGCTCTGCCGTGAATGTGACACCGCATTTAAATTTGGAACGCAGCTTGATTCAAAAGGAACGATTTTTGTTTGAAGTATTTGAAAGTATCCAGGACGGGGTGACGGTGTTGGATACCGAATTGAATATCTTACGGGTCAACTCGACCCTGGAACGCCTGTATGGACATGTGCGTCCCTTGATCGGGAAGAAGTGCTACCAAGTGTACCACCACCGTACAGACGCATGCACCATTTGTCCTTCCAAGGAGACGCTCGCAACGGGCAAGGCTTCGTACGCGGTGGTTCCGTTGATCAACGAAGCGGGTGCGGCGGTCGGGAGTCTGGAACTGCATACGTATCCCCTGCTGGATTCCGCCACCGGACACATCAAAGGGGTGATTGAGTTTGCCCGGGATATTTCCGGACGTGTGAAAGCCGCAGAAGCGTTACGTGAATCCCGTCAGATGTCCCTGGACATTATGCAATCCATCCCCTCGGGCTTGATGATTTTTCAGTGGCATGCGCCGGATGTTCTGGCGTTTCTGGAAGCCAATCCCGAAGCAGAGCGACTCTTGAAGATTCAATCCCAAAAATGCTTGGGCAAGGAGTTTGATGACATTTGGCCCAAGGCCAAGCAGACGGGCTTAAAGGACGCGTTTATTAAGGTGGTTGAGACCGGTGATCCGTTTATGGAAGAGGATCTGCATTACCAAGACGACCGCATGGAGGGCTATTTTATTTTTCATGCGTTTCGCATGCCTGGGCGGCGCTTAGGATTGGCCTTTGAGAATATTACTCAGAGGAAAGTAGCCGAGCAAGCGCTGCTGGCTACCGAGGCTAAATTTCGTAGCCTGGTGGAACATTCCCTGGTCGGCATTTACATTATCCAAGATGGACGTTTCCAATATGTGAATCCCCGTTTGGAAGAAATATTTGGTTACTCCGCAACCGAGATGCTGGCCATGCGTGGCATTGAAGATGTGGTGCATCCCGACGACCATGAGCTTTTGCACAACAACATCAATCGCCGACTCCAAGGGGACGTTACCAGCATTCGGTATCGTTTTCGGGGGAGACGCAAAGATGGGCGTGAACTCCAGTGCGAAGTGCACGGCAGCGTTACCGAATACAATGCCCGTCCGGCCATCATCGGTACGTTGTTGGATGTGACCGAGGCACGTTCGTTGGAGGAGCAGTTGCGCCAATCGCAGAAGATGGAGGCGGTCGGCCGGCTGGCCGGAGGCGTGGCCCACGATTTTAACAATCTACTAATGGCGATTCTTGGGTTTGGGGAGTTGTTGGCCAACCGTACGGATTTGAATCCGCGCGCCCATCAGGACATTGAAGAGATTATTCGCGCGGCCCAGCGCGGCGGGGCGTTGACCCGGCAACTGCTGGCATACAGTCGGCGTCAGGTGCTTCAGGTAAGAGAACTGGATATCAATCAAGTGATCTTTAACATGCAAAAAATGCTGGGGCATCTCATCGGTGAAGATGTTCGGTTGATCTTTGAATTGGAACCCAACATGGAGATGATTCGGGCGGATTTAATGAGCTTAGAACAAGTGGTTATGAATCTCTCGGTGAATGCCCGGGATGCCATGCCCGACGGAGGTCGGTTGTTGTTTAAGACCAGTCATGTAACCATTGAGCCTCAGGATGCCGCTCTTATGCCCGAGTCACGTCCGGGGCGTTTTGTCTGCTTCTCGGTAGAAGATACTGGGCGCGGAATCGCTGCTGATATTTTGCCGAGTATTTTTGAACCTTTTTTTACGACCAAAGAAGTTGGGCAGGGAACCGGTTTAGGCCTAGCCGTGGTGTATGGCATCGTAAAGCAACATGAAGGTTGGATTCAAGTATCCAGCGTTCCTGATCAGGGAACGTCGTTTAAGATTTATTGGCCTGCGTACGTGCGTCCACAAGGCCCGATTCCTTCCATAGCCAAGCCCGTGGCTCGGGTCATGGAGGAATGCCAGGGGCAGCAGGAGCGGATTTTGGTGGTGGAGGATGAGGAACAAGTCTTGGAATTCTCCTGTCGCGCGTTGGAAGAGTGCGGGTACAAAGTGTTTCGAGCCAAAACCGCGAAGGAAGCCCTGGACGTGTATCACCAAGAAAAAGGGCAAATCGAGCTAATCCTTAGCGATGTGGTCTTGCCGGATAAGAGCGGTTTGCGCTTGGTGGAAGAGCTGCATGATCATCATCCCAAGTTGAAGATGATCTTGAGCAGTGGATACGCGGACAGCAAGGCCCAATGGGTTCAGATCCAGGGGCGCGGCATTCCTTTTCTGCAGAAACCCTACTCATTGGCGGAACTGCTCCAAACCATTCGCCAGCAATTGTCCCCGAGTTAAGCTCTCCGCCAGTACCTGCGATCCAAGCTGCGATATTGAATCGCTTCGGTAACGCACTCCGGGGTAATGGCCTCAGTGTTTTGCAGATCGGCAATGGTGCGCGCAACTTTGAGCACGCGGTGATAGGCCCGGGCCGAGAGTCCGAGTCGCTCGATGGCCGCACGTAGAAGCGCATTGCCCGTAGCATCCAAGCGACAATGCTCGCGAATGAGCCGTGGTCCCATATGGGCATTGACATGCACCCCGCGGACCTCGCGGAACCGCTTGGCTTGCCGGGTTCGGGCCGCGACCACACGCATGCGAATCTGGGCCGAGGACTCGGGTTCGGCTCCTTGTGTGAGTTCCTGGTACTGGACCGCCGGAACTTCCAGTTGTATGTCCATTCGATCCAGCAAGGGTCCGGAGATGCGATTCAGATAGCGCTGGATATGGGTGACCGAGCATACACATTCCTTTGTAGGGTCGGTGTAGAAACCACACGGACAGGGATTCATCGCGGCCATGAGCATGAAACGGGCGGGGTAGCGTATGGCTGCCGAGGCCCGGGCAATGTTGACCTGACCTTCTTCCAGGGGCTGGCGCAAAACCTCCAATGCATTTTTGGAGAATTCCGGCAACTCATCCAAGAACAATACCCCATGGTGGGACAACGAGACTTCCCCGGGCTTGGGGTAAGTCCCTCCGCCGATGAGGGCCACGTCGCTGACCGTATGATGCGGCGAACGGAAGGGGCGTTGGCGGAGCAGCGCCGTCTCGCTCGAGAGCAAACCGCATATGCTGTAAATGCGAGTGGTCTCCAAGGCTTCTTCCAGGTTGAGCTCGGGCAAGATGGTGGGCAACCGTCGGGCCAGCATGGTTTTGCCGCTGCCCGGGGGACCGATGGATAAGAGGTTGTGTCCGCCGGCGGCTGCGATTTCCAAGGCCCGTTTGGCTTGAACTTGTCCACGGACTTCAGAAAAGTCACAGGCTGTGATCTCCGAAAAAGCCGGAGCCGCAGCGATTCCGACAGTAAAGCGAGGTATTTCTTTTTTGCCGTTGAGATACTGCACGGCCTCCAGAAGTGTATCCACTGGGATAATTTCAAGTTGTTCAATGACCGCGGCTTCAGGTGCATTCCCGCGCGGAAGCATAATCCGCGTGAGTCCCGAAGGTAATGCCGCCGTAATCAAGGAAAGGGTGCCTCGGACCGGACAGACGCGTCCATCCAAGGAGAGTTCGCCAAAGATAAGAAAGTCAGCCAGAGCGTGGGTTTCCAACTGTCCGGTAGCTGCCAGGAGTCCCAGGGCCATCGGAAGATCGTACGCCGGCCCTTCCTTGCGCAAATCCGCTGGGGATAAATTCACAGTGATGCGGCGTGGGGGAAGTTCCAGCTCGGAGTTTTTCAAGGCTGCCGAAACACGGTCTCGGCTTTCTTTGACAGCGGCATCGGGCAGTCCGACGATGTAAAACGCCGGCAATCCGAGGCTTACATCGACTTCGACCTGGATGCGCTTGGCGGAAATGCCCCAGAGTGCGCTGCTGGAGACTTGGGCAAACATAGATTCCTCCATACATAAAATGAAAGAGATGATAGGGATAGGACCGTTTTGCAAGGCGGATGTTGCATTAAAAATCACAGTTTTTGGAAAAAGCGTTTTGAACGAGGGCTTGGCAGGGAAAATAAACCGGAGATGGATCAGGGTTTGTCCTATTCGTGGTTGAACGGGGTGGTTTTTTCGCTTTACAAGGCTTGAACAATTGTGTTAAATGGACGCTTGCTGGAAGAATCGCTCGGAATTTTAAGGCAAAACTATTATGTGGATCCATGGGGATGGGCATGAGTAGGATTATCGCGATTGTTAATCAAAAAGGCGGGGTGGGCAAAACCACCACCACCATCAACCTGGGCGCCAACTTGGCTGCTTTGGGGAAGAAGACGCTTCTGATTGATATTGATCCCCAGGGCAATACAACCGTGGGTTTGGGATTGAACAAAGAAAAACTCGAATGCAGCATTTACGATGTCCTGATTGGTCGGAAAGTCATGAACGACATCATATTGGAAACACCGTTTAAAAATCTCTATATTGCTCCAGCCAACATACATTTGTCAGGCGCGGAAATTGAGTTGGTCAATGCCATTGCCCGCGAGACTAAGTTGCGCCAGGCCTTAAGTGTGATGAAACATGAATATGATTATATTTTGTTTGATTGCCCACCTTCGTTGGGTCTGTTGACCATCAACACCTTGACCGCAGCCGAAACCGTGTTCATCCCCATCCAGTGCGAATTTTACGCGCTGGACGGTGTCGGACAGTTGTTGCGCACCATCATTTTGGTGAAAAACGGATTAAATCCAAACTTGCGGATTGAAGGTGTGCTGTTGACCATGTGCGATTTGCGCACGAATTTGTCGGTCCAAGTCATGCAGGAAATAAAGAAACGTTTTCAGGACAAGGTGTACAACACGATTATTCCTCGGAACATTAAGCTGTCGGAGGCTCCGAGTTTTGGCAAGCCGATCAGTGAATACGATGATCGTTCGGCAGGGGCCATCGCGTATCATAAACTTGCTGAAGAGATGATCCAGCGGCACGAGCAGGCCGCGGTGGCGACCCAGCCTACGGCACAGGCGGCACCGCCGGTGAATCCACTGTAATTTGGCAGAATGGCATGTGCTAGGGTATGAATTTGTAAAACAAAGGGGTGTAAAGACGTATGAGCAGACAAGCGTTGGGACGTGGTTTGGAGTCCTTGATCCCGTTGAATGGAAATCTTGATGAAGCACCGGCCAGTACGGCAGCCACGGCCAACCGGCAGGAATTGCCCATCGATGTGATTGCCCCCAACCCCTTTCAGCCACGGCGTGAGTTTCAACCCCATGAACTTGAGGAATTGGCCGCGTCCATTCGGGAAAAGGGCGTTATGCAGCCGATTATTGTTCGCCCGAAAGCCGACGGGCAGTATGAACTGGTAGCCGGCGAACGGCGTTTGCGGGCTTCAAAACTAGCCGGTTTGGGACAAATTCCGGCGATCATCCGTGATATCAGTGACCGCGACAGCATGGAAATGGCCCTGATCGAGAATATTCAGCGCGCGGATTTGAACCCAGTGGAAGAAGCGCGGGCCTATCAGCAGCTAATGCTTCAGTTTCAATTGACCCAGGAGGAGATGGCTGCCAAAGTGGGCAAGGACCGCTCGTCGGTGGCCAATACCCTGCGTTTGCTGAAATTGCCCATAAATGTTTTGGATATGGTCGGAGATGGTCGTTTGAGCGAAGGGCATGCCCGGGCGCTCATGACCTTGGAAGATGAAACGGCCATGCAGAATTTGGCCGATAAAATCGTGCGGGACAGCCTCTCGGTGCGCGAAGTAGAACGATTGGCGCAAGGCATTAAACCTCCCAAGCCAGCCAAGGTCAAAAGTGCCAAAACCGAGATCAAAGATCCGCATGCTCGCCATTTGGAAGAAGAATTGCGGCGAAAAATGGGGACACATGTCCGGGTGATTCCTCGGAATGGGCAAAAGGGCAAAATTGAGATCGAGTATTACTCGCTAGAGGATTTGGATCGAATTGTTTCGTTGTTGGGATAAATCAATAAAAAGTTTACAAAATATTTGACCGTTTTTGAAAATAGTATTATTATTTAATCTGGTTCTTTGGTTTTACTGATTTTGTCCGATAATGATATAGAGGCTAGGAATATGGGAATATCCAAAGAAAAGAAAAATTTTGTTACCTTGATGCTGATTCCACACAACGCGGGAAAGACGTTTTCCTTTCAACTTTCCATTCCGGTGTTGGTGGTTATGAGTATTTTGTGGCTTGGGACGATTGGTGTCGCGTCGTTTATTATCACCCAGCGGATGAATTATGAGACCGTCAAGCGGGCCAATATCCAGCTGACAGAGAAAAACGCCTATTTTATTCAAGAATTAGCCAAATCCCACGAGGCGATTCAACGGGTTGCCAAAATGGAAGACGAACTCCAGGCCATGCTGAAAATGAAGTCACGGAAAGCCCTTTTGGAGTATACGGGTGAGGGTGGACCGACTGCGGCCGATCAAGTACAGTTGATGCAGACTCTAAAAAACCGTCCTGCCATCACGGAAAATGAATTTGACCAGAGCTTGGGCTTTTTGCGTAAATCGGCCTCGGAAAACGTAGAAACCTATAATGAATTGAAAAAATATGTCGCCAACCAGCGGTCGCTGTTGGCGTCGCGTCCCACCAGTTGGCCTGTCCGGGGCTGGATTACCTCGCGTTTCGGTATGCGGCAATCTCCGTTTTGGGATGGGCTTACCTTCCACCAAGGATTGGATATTGCCAATGAAGAAGGCAGTTCAGTCAAAGCCCCTGCCGATGGAGTTGTGGTGTATTCCGGATGGCAGGGTGGTTATGGCAAGCTGATTGTTATGGACCATGGGTATGGATATTCGACCCGGTATGGCCATTTGCAGCGTAGTTTGGTCAATGTCGGGCAGCGCATCAAGCGTGGACAGGTGATTGCCTTCCTCGGTAGTACCGGTCGTTCCACAGCACCGCATTTGCATTTTGAGATCCGCAATCACGGTGTCCCTGTGGATCCCCAAAAATATCTGAAACAATAATCGGAGTCGTTCATGTCGGAAAACAAAATCGGTAATGTCGATACTGTTTTGGGTATGGGATCGGATTTTAAGGGACAGATTTTCGCCAAGGGTACCATTCGCATTGACGGACGCATTGAAGGCAATGTCACCAGCGAAGAAGGGGTTATTGTCGGGGAAAAAGGCGTGGTTAAAGGCAACATCAGTGCGAAAAGCATTATGCTTTCAGGAAAAGTGACCGGAAACGTCAGCAGCATTAAGCGCTTGGAAATAACCCCTACGGGGCAGTTGCAGGGGGATATTCGCACCCCACGGCTTGTCATTGCCGAAGGGGTTGTGTTTAAAGGCAATTGCGATATGGGCTTGGATAAAGTTGAGACCGAGTTCAAGTTGGATCCCAGCAAGCTAAAAAAATAGGTTCAACGCTATTGGTTCGAACGAGGTCCCTCCTGCCCGCGGTACTTGGTAGGGGGGTTTTTTATTGCACATTAGATTCAGAGGAGGTTGACGGGTATGACAGAGACGATTCGGGTACGCTTTGCGCCCTCGCCCACCGGGCATTTGCATATTGGCGGCGCACGGACAGCCTTGTTCAATTATTTGTATGCCCGTCGCCAAAACGGTGTGTTTGTCCTACGTATTGAAGATACCGATGCGGAACGTTCAACGGACGAGTCGGTACAAATGATTTTGCACGATTTGAAATGGATGGGCTTGACGTGGGACGAAGGTCCGGATGTAGGCGGTGCGTACGGTCCTTATTTCCAGACACAGCGGATGGATCTTTATCGGCAGAAGCTCGACTTCCTGCTGGAACATGAACTTGCATACCCTTGCTTTTGTTCGGCTGAGATGTTGGAAAAAAAACGTGAGCAGGCCATGGCCACAGGGCAACAACCTAAGTATGACGGTACCTGTCGTGGTCTGAGCGCGAGCCAAGCCCAGGCCCGGGTCGCCGCCGGGGAACCGTATGTGGTGCGTTTAAAGGTACCCACAGAAGGCAGCACGGTGATTGACGACAAAATCCGGGGAAAGATGGTGTTTGAAAACGCGGTTTTGGACGATTGGGTGCTGGCACGCACCAACGGACTTCCTACCTACAACTTTGCGGTCGTGGTCGATGATGCAGCCATGAAAATCACGCATATTATCCGTGGGGACGATCACATCTCCAACACACCACGACAAATACTCTTGTATCAGGCCTTGGGCGAGGAGCTGCCGGCGTTTGCGCACGTACCCATGATTTTAGGGTCGGATAAGACGCGGTTGTCCAAGCGGCATGGTGCCACTGCCGTAGGTGCGTATGCCGAGGAGGGGTTTCTGCCCCAGACCATGATTAACTATCTCGCGCTTCTGGGTTGGGCGTTTGACGACAAGACCACTTTGTTTTCGCGCGAACAACTTATCGAAAAGTTCTCATTGAAGAAGGTAAGCAAGAATCCTGCGGTGTTCGATCCGGCGAAATTGCAGTGGATGAACGGTATGTACATTCGGCAGTTGGCCGTGGAAGAGTACATTGCGCGGGCCGTTCCCTACTTAATCAAGGCGGGCCTTGTATCTGAAGCCATGACTCCAGAGCAAAAAATCTGGGCTGGCCGGGTGGCTTTGTTGGTTAAAGAACATGTCAAAGTGTTCAATGAATTGCCCGGTCATGTCACGTATTTCTTCGGGGAATCGGTTGTGGTGGAAGAAGCGGCTCTGGCGAAACTGCAATTGGCCAATGAGCGTCCAGAGATATTTAGGACTTTACACCAAAAGCTGACCATGCTAGAATCCTTCACCCATGCGGGTTTAGAGGAGTGCATGAAGGCGTTTATTGCCGAAGCGCAGGTTAAATTTGGCGATTTGGTGCATCCGCTGCGGGCCGCAGTTACGGGACGGGCTAATTCACCGAGTATTTTTGAAGTTTTGGAATTGTTGGGCAAAGAACGCACCTTACGGCGTCTGGCCGATGGGTTGGCCAGTGTAGGCATTAAGGTTTAGCCATAACGAATGAAACAGCACGGACAGTTGGGTGGTCCGGTGCAGGAGTGTTATTGCCGACTAGCTCAATTGGCAGAGCACCTGCCTCTGGAGCAGGGTGTTCCTGGTTCGATTCCAGGGTCGGCAGCCAAATTAGGAAAAGGGGTTGGCGTTTACGCCAGCCCCTTTTCTATTTAACAAGAAAGAATCGAACCAGAAAGGGGTCTGGGGAAGAGACTTCCCTAGGCGGTTGGGGTAACCCTAAGGCAAGGACGGTGGAGTAGGGAGCAAAATTGTAAATCGGCTGCCTTTTCCGCTTTCGCTTTCAACCAATATTTTTCCGCCGTGAGCATCAATGATTCGCTTCGAGGTTGAGAGTCCCAAACCGGTCCCGGATGTTTTGGTGGTATAGAACGGTTCGAATATAAGTGCGAGATCTTTTGGAGTAATGCCTTTCCCCGTGTCGCGTATTTCAATCCAGGTTTGATTTTGGATCTGTCCGCCGGACACAATGATCTTGGCGCCGGAGTCCGAAGCTTGGCACGCGTTAAGGATGAGATTGATCAGCACTTGCTTAAGTTCGTTTCGATCGGCGTAGACATTTACATTTTCATCTATGGTCTTTTCGAGAATCAAACCGCGCTTTTGAACCTCACGATCCATAAGAAACAATAGATCGTCAATCAATGCCTTCAAGTTGTACAACGTCTTGTTGCAGGCCTTGGCTTTAGAAAACTCCAAGAGGTCGTTGATAATTTTCGTAATACGATCAATCTCAGTGGGGATGATCTGCAGAATCATGTCCGTTACCTCTTGCTTGCGATTTGTGGTCGCGAGCATCTCGATGAGCGAGCGAATGGAGGTCATGGGATTTTTAATTTCGTGAGCCAGGCTTGCCGACATGGTACCCACCAGTTTGAGCCGATCGGTCGCGAGGTTTTGTTCGTTGATCTTATAGCTCAAGTACATGAGGTACGCAATGCTGAGTTGGTCTGTGAGGGTTTTGAAAAGCGAAAGTTCCTGCACCCGGATATGTTGGCCGTTGCGTTTAATCCCCAAAAAGAGGATGCCAATCAATTTGTAGTTCAAATAAATGGGGTAGGCTAATTTCAGGCGATGAAAATGAAAGAAATCACAGATGTTTTTTAGGTCGGGATGCGGTTGAGTGAAAAGAAACAAGTGCCCGTATTCGTAAATAAATTGATCAATGTCGATGTGGTGATTGTGGGATAGCATCCACTGGGTGATGGGATGCTCCAGATCTATAAGCTCGGGGTACACATCGGTTTCACTGCCTTCTTGCGTAAAGCGCTTAAAGGTGTGTTCGGTTTCTTCGAGCAAATAAATGGCGGCGGATTTATACTGCAGGGTGTGAATGATATTGCTGGTCAGCTTTTTAAGATAATTGGGCAAATCCTTAAACAGCTCATCCAGGTAGAGCGTCTCTTCAAACAAATGAAGTATCTCAAGATTGCGGTTGGGCCAAAGCTTTAAGATGATTTTTTCCATTGCGCGTTTAAACAACGGATAAAAAGCCAAGGTGACGGCAACCAGGATAACGACAAATATGAGATTCTCATAGGTTAATCCGGAGAATAGAAAGCGAGCACTCCGGGTTAACAGGTAAGTGGCACCGCCCAGTAGGAAGACCGTGCAAACAAATACTATGGTTTTCCGAAGGAGGATGTCGAGTTCAAATAAATGGAATTTGTAAATCGCGTATCCGAGAACCAGCACAATTTCAAGCGAAGCCCACGGTCCGAGTGCGTAAACGTTTTTAAAACCGAGGCGGGGCAATATGAGGTTGGTGAAAAGAATGTAGGCGATCGGAATGGGCAGGCCCCAAATCATATAATGCCACTGGGTGCGTAGATGAGGATCGGTTTGCCGATAATGCATGATCATGCCATGAATAATCAAGATCAGATAGCTGATAAAGTATACGAGTGCAAGCACGTAGAGCTTTCCCGGTAAAACCTTGACGCCCCAGTCGTAAATGATGCACCCCCCCACAATGAGTGAGGTGAAACTTATGGCCGATACAATAACCCCGGGGATGTAGATTTTAAGCAGTGTTTTCCATGGTAACCGCTTGTTGGGGAAACAGTAGACCAAGTTGAGCATGGCGGCCGGGACAAACATACCCGAGGCAAACGCCAACTTGCAGTAAAAAAGGACGACCGCATAGTCCATGAGGTTGGAAAGCATAAACAAAGAAGCAACCCAACCCGTGGCACCTAAAAAGAGAATAAGGAAAGCTTTGTTGATTTGACGATGTTGGTTTTTAAAGAAAATGTAAAAACCGATCGTAAGGTTTAAAAAGGCGATGAGGACAAAGTGTGGATTTTTCATGTGTGTATTATCGCTTTATAGGGTTTTCAAGTCGAGGAAAGAATGTGCTGGGGGTTTAAAAATAATCGTCCGCGCAAGAGGCGGGCAATGACATTTAAGCGGGCCATGCCCAGCACATAGCAGGCATCGGTGGGACCCAAAGGGGCAAACGCATGATTGATACGTTCGTCGTGAATTTCATAGCCCTTGGGCAACCCCTCCGGATAGACATTGTGGGTAATTCCGGTTTCGGGCTCGAAATCGCAATGCAGGAATGAAACGGTTTCTTCCACCACATGTTCGGCGTCAGGATCTAAGTTTTCCGTAGAAATTTTGGCGTTGTCGCATCCCCCCACCAAAATGCTGGCGGCTTTCCGATTTTGTGTCCGGCAGATCAGATAGGTGTTGGTTTTGCGCTGCAGATTGAGCATGACGGGCTTAAGGGCCAATAAGCAAATGAGGACACCGCCGAGTCCGGAAGTTTGGTACTCGGGGAGCACCATGGCCGCATTGACATAAAAGATATTGTCGGAAACATACGAACCGGAGGTAAACGCCACGAGGTGATTGGCCACACTGGCGATGATCAAATAATCCACATTGATGGCGACTTTACGAATATTGATTTTTTCCCGATATTGATTTTCTTCGTCCGCGGTTTTTTCACATGAACGCATTAAGATGGTCCACAACTCATTGTCCAAATTAACATTGGGTTCATTGTAAGGGCGATACACAATCTCGACATTGAATTTATCGGAGAGCAGCAGTGTGTGTGAAGAATGAAAATGTTTGCGGTATACGCCGGTTTCGACGTACAAAGTTGAAGTGACATTCGCTTGCGATTGGAGTTCAGGATGCATATTTCTCTCCCCCCGGAGCAAGAAATACTATCCGACCAATCAATTTCTGATTGCATTATAACTCCTTTTGCCTAGAAGTGTAATTTTTTTATATCGAGGGTGGCTCAAGTTCGCAAGGAGAAAAGGAAAAGATTTGAAAACCTTAGAACAATGATGTATAGGTGGAGAGTCGTTTTAGGATAAAAGTAGGTTCCGGGCGGTTCCTAGGGGCTGTAACGGAAGACATTGTTGCATGAAGGGGAACAAGAATCATTATGACTCAAGCACAAGGGCAAGCAAAAACCAAGACCGCGATTACACCCACCCGCGGGGAAGATTATCCTGAATGGTACCAACAGGTGGTTCAGGTGGCCGATCTGGCAGAGAATTCACCGGTACGTGGGTGTATGGTGATTAAGCCCTGGGGGTATTCCCTGTGGGAAAATATCCAGCGTGCCTTGGATGACAAATTCAAGGAAACCGGGCATCAAAACGCTTACTTCCCGCTTTTTATTCCGATGAGTTTTTTAGAAAAAGAAGCGGCTCATGTGGATGGCTTTGCCAAGGAATGCGCAGTTGTGACGCATCACCGACTTCAAGCCGGGCCGGATGGAAAGCTCGTTCCGGCCGGCAAGCTGGAAGAACCCTTGATTGTGCGCCCTACGTCGGAAACCATCATTGGCGCTATGTTTTCCAAGTGGGTGCAGTCGTACCGCGACCTGCCCATTCTCATAAATCAATGGGCCAATGTGGTGCGCTGGGAAATGCGCACGCGCATGTTTCTTCGAACAACCGAGTTTTTGTGGCAAGAGGGACATACCGTACACGCGACCCGCGAAGAAGCCATGGACGAGACGCTGCGCATGTTGGATGTTTATGTGGATTTTGCTGAAAATTGGATGGCCATGCCCGTGCTAAAAGGCGAGAAGACGGCCGATGAGCGTTTCCCCGGCGCCGTGAACACGTATTGCATTGAGGCCATGATGCAGGACCGAAAGGCGCTTCAAGCCGGAACCTCTCACTTTTTGGGGCAGAATTTTTCCAAGGCGTCCGAGATCCTTTTCTTGAATCAGGAAGGGAAGCAAGAGCTGGCATGGACCACGTCGTGGGGTGTCTCCACGCGTTTGATTGGCGGGCTTATCATGACCCATGCCGATGACAACGGACTGGTGCTTCCGCCAAAGTTGGCACCGGCCCACGCGGTGATCCTCCCTGTGATCCACACGGATGAGACCAAGCCGCAAGTGTTGGAGTATTGCGAACAGCTGAAACAAGAATTAAGCGGACAAATGTATCACGGACGCAAGGTGAATGTGATCATTGATGCCAGCGAAGGTCGGGGTGGGGAAAAGTATTGGCGTTGGGTTAAAAAAGGCGTGCCCATGACCATCGAAGTAGGGCCGCGTGACATGGCCGCAGGCTCGGTTTTTCTTGGACGCCGAGATAAAGTCGATGAAAAGCGGGTGAATGTACCCCGACAGGAATTTGTTCAATCGTTTACCGCACGCCTGGATGAAATGCAGGGCAATTTATATACCCGCGCTTTAAACCTTCGGCAAGAGAACACGGTGCGGTTGGATACCAAAGAGGATTTTTATGCCTTCTTTACACCGAAAAATGCCGGAAAACCGGAAGTGCATGGTGGGTTTGCCTATACTCATTTCAGCGGAGATGCAGATGTGAGTGCTAAGATCCGCGAGGATTTGAGTGTGACGGTGCGTTGTATTCCTTTGGACAATGACCTGGAACCCGGGATATGCCCCTTCAGCGGGAAACCTAGTCCGCGTCGGGTGATTTGGGCAAAATCGTATTAAACTAAAAAATCAGCCACCCAGAAATAACGCTGCCAGTGAGTCCCAACGGTTCCCTGGCGGCGTTATTTCTGCCAATTACGCCGCACCCTTCCCAGCTACAAAAAAGATGTAAAAACCAACGGAAATACAAAAATGTATTATTTTGTGTTTGGTGTTGCTGGTAGGCAAACCGCAAAAATCGGAATTTCCTTTTGTGAGGGCTGTTTTCGTGAATCGCGATGGATTCAATGATCGGCATGGAAATTGCATGAAATAGAATAAGGTTTGAAACGTCATCGTGAATGGATGCTCACATCATGGCCCCGGGACTGCTTGCCAATGAGAACCACAAAGTTCTTTCCCTACTCTCCCATTTGATCGATTTTTTAAATCAGCGTAAGGATTTAGAGGATCAGTTGGATCATGTTATGCGCATGTTGGCGGATTATCTTCCAATACGCAACAGCTCATTAACTCTGTTTAATCGTGAGGAAGGTCAGATTTATATTGAAAAAGCTTATGGCTTGTCCAAACAGCAACAGAGCAAGGGGCGATACAAATTAGGCGAAGGCATTACCGGTATGGTGGTTGAAACAGGCAAATTATTGGTAGTGCCCGATATTTCCAAAGAAGCACGCTTTTTGAGCCGCACCCATGCCCGCGATGAAAAGGTACCGATTTCGTTTATTTGTGTTCCCATTACCTACCATGATCAGGTTTTAGGAACGCTTAGTTCAGAACAGTTTTTTGAGACCGCAGATGCGTTGGAAGCGGATGCTCGCATTTTGACCGTGGTGGCGTTCATGATTTCTGAAATAGTCAGCATTCATCGCCTGGAACATGAAAAAGGGCATGAAGAAAATCTGCGGCTCAAACATGAAAACATTAGATTGCGAGAGGCGCTCTCGCAGGAAATTCATCCACCCAATATTATAGGCAATTCCAGTTCCATGCGCGACATGTATAGCCTTATCGATAAAGTGGCGAAAACCAATGCTACGATACTGATTTTAGGCGAGAGCGGTGTGGGCAAGGAGTTGGTGGCCAATGCCATCCATCATTTGAGCGAACGTAGGGATCGCCCGTTTGTTAAGTTCAACTGTGCCGCCTTGCCTGAGAGCATTATCGAAAACGAATTGTTCGGACATGAGGCCGGGGCCTTTACCGGAGCGACATCTGCGCGTCCCGGACGCTTTGAACTGGCGGACCGTGGTTCCATTTTCTTAGATGAGATCGGAGAGGTCTCGGCCCTGGTACAGACTAAATTATTGCGCGTCCTTCAGGAAAAAGAAGTGGAGCGCTTGGGGAATGCACAACCCATTAAAATTGATACCCGGATAATTGCTGCGACCAATAAAAACTTAGAAGAATTAATGCAGCAGGAGAAATTTCGTCAGGACCTGTACTATCGGTTGAATGTATTTCCCATTGTGGTCCCACCCTTGCGGGAGAGAAAAACCGATATTCCGCTGTTAACGGATTACTTCATTGAGAAGTTTTCGCAGAAGTTCAATATCGAAGTGAAACGGATTTCCACTCCAGCCATTGATATGTTCATGTCGTATCATTGGCCGGGGAACGTTCGTGAGTTGCAAAACTGTATTGAGCGAGCAGTCTTGCTATGTGAGGATGGTGTAATCAGGAGCTATCAGTTGCCGCCGACCTTGCAAAGCAGCACCTCCAGTGGTACGCGTATGGTTGGGACGCTTCAGGAACGTATTGATATTTTAGAGAAGGAAATGATCGTGGATGCACTTAAAGAGTCCAAGGGCAATATGGCCAAAGCGGCCAAAGTGTTGGGTCTAACCGAACGCGCTATGGGGTTGCGTGTGCATCGCTACGATATTCAATTTAAATTATTTCGGCTAGCTACGGAAAAGTAGGTTCCTTTCAGACTTTCTACCTTTTGGTAGGTTCTTTCTCCTCGCGGGACAATCATTCAAATGGCAATAAAAAAAACAGGCATGTTTTTCGCATAATACAAAGCCGAAATCTCTGTGAGATAGATAGTCGCCTAGAAATTTACCGCTGGCATGATTCCTGCATTTACCCAATGCGCAGGGAATAATGCGTAAAGCTCCAGCTCAAAAAAACAGGAGGATGTCATGCGTAAGATAGCGATCTATGGAAAAGGCGGAATTGGAAAATCCACGACTACCCAGAACACTGTCGCAGGGTTGGCGGAAATGGGAAAGAAAGTAATGGTGGTGGGCTGCGATCCTAAGGCGGATTCCACCCGGTTGTTGCTGGGCGGTTTGTCCCAGCAAACGGTTTTGGACACCCTGCGTAGCGAGGGTGAAGATGTGGAATTAATGGATATCCGCAAGGGTGGCTATGGCAAAACCATCTGCGTAGAGTCAGGTGGACCGGAACCGGGCGTGGGTTGTGCGGGTCGCGGGATTATCACGTCCATTAATTTGTTGGAACAGTTGGGTGCGTACAATGAATCGGAAAATCTGGACTATGTGTTCTACGATGTATTGGGTGACGTTGTCTGTGGCGGGTTTGCCATGCCGATTCGTGAAGGAAAGGCCCAGGAAATCTACATAGTGGTGTCGGGCGAGATGATGGCCATGTATGCGGCCAATAACATCTGCAAAGGAATTGTCAAATTCGCCGAAGGCGGCGGTGTGCGTCTGGGGGGAATCATTTGCAACAGCCGCAAGGTGGATAACGAAGAGGCGATGATCAAGGCGTTTGCTGAAACACTCGGAACACAAATGATCTACTTTGTGCCACGTGACAACATGGTGCAGCGCGCTGAGATCAATCGTAAAACCGTCATTGAGTACGATCCGACGGCGGCGCAGGCCGACCATTATCGCAATCTATCGCGTGCCATTGACGAGAATAAAATGTTCGTCGTGCCCAAACCGATGAGCCAGGACGTATTGGAAAAATTACTGATTGATTATGGTATCGCCAGTTAAATGAACGTTGCTCTCACCCGTGGGGTATGGGCAGACCAATTAGGAGGTAAACAGTCATGCAGATGATTCGTGCAGTGGTAAGACCGGAAAAAGTAGATGAGGTGTTGGCCGCTCTGATGGAGGCCGGATTTCCAGCCGTAACCAAAATGGGCGTGGTTGGCAGGGGTAAGCAACGCGGCATCAAGATTGGTGAGATTACGTATGATGAAATTCCGAAAGAGTTACTGCTCATGGTAGTGCCCGATAAAGATAAAGATATGGTAGTCGATCTGATTATTAAAACCGCGCGTACTGGCAGCAAAGGGTCCTTCGGGGATGGGAAGATTTTTGTCTCCCCGGTAGAAGAAGTGTATACCGTCAGCTCCGGCGTTAAGGAATCGGATGCCGGGGTGGTCTCCGGGGTGAAGCCATGAAAGAGGTCTTAGCGTTTATCCGCCAGAATAAAATGAACAGTACCAAGAAGGCGCTTACGGATGCCGGGATTTCCAGCTTGCATGCCCGTGAATGCCTGGGACGGGGCAAAGGCATTGTGGATTTCTCTATCCTCAAGGGCGCTGAACGTGGGTACGAGGAAGCCATTTCACAATTGGGCCAGACGCAGCGGCTTATTCCTAAGCGCATGCTCTCCCTGGTGGTGCCGGATAAGTTGGTGGGCACCACTGTGCAGACTCTGATTCAGGCCAATCAGACGGGTAAGTCCGGGGACGGAAAAATTTTTGTGCTGCCTGTCACCGGGGCCTGGCGCGTGCGCACCGGCGAAGAGGGCGATACGATTTTGGATGAATAGGAGACATCAGTCATGAGTGCACAGGACAAGAAAAACCAAGCGGAAGAGATTAAAGCGGAGATGCTCAAGGCCTACCCCGTGAAGGTTGCGCGGAAACGAGCCAAGCAGATCATTCTCAATCAAGTGCAAGAAGGGGATGTGGTGCCGGAGATCAAGGCCAACACGCGTACCATTCCAGGCATTATCACCATGCGTGGGTGCAGCTATGCGGGATGCAAGGGCGTAGTGTTGGGCCCGACGCGAGACATTGTACATATTGTGCACGGCCCGATTGGTTGTAGCTTTTACGCTTGGCTTACGCGGCGCAATCAGACGCGGCCGGAAAAAGAGACAGACGTGAATTACATGACCTACTGCCTGTCCACGGACATGCAGGAGGAACAGATTATTTTCGGCGGTGAGAAGAAATTAAAGCAGGCCATTGATGAAGCGGTGGCGATTTTTCATCCAAAGGCCATTGGGATTTATGCCACCTGCCCTGTGGGGCTTATCGGCGACGATGTGCACTCCGTGGCAAGGGAGATGGAGGAGAAATATCCGGACATCAACATCTTCGGTTTCTCCTGCGAAGGGTACAAGGGCGTCAGCCAGTCGGCCGGGCATCACATTGCCAACAACAAGGTCTTCACCGATGTGGTGGGCTTGAATCATACCCGGAAGGCCGGAAAATTTGTGGTGAACCTGTTGGGTGAGTACAACATCGGCGGGGACGCGTTTGAGATTGATCGTATTTTTGAGAAGTGCGGCATCACCGTGCAGGCGACCTTTTCGGGCAATTCCGTATACGACGAGTTTGCCAGCGCCCATATGGCCGATTTGAACATGGTTATGTGTCACCGCTCCATCAACTACATGGCGGACATGATGGAGAAGAAATACGGCATTCCCTGGTTCAAAGTGAATTTCATTGGTGCGGAGAGCACCGCCAAGTCCTTGCGTAAGTTGGCGGATTATTACGGGGATAAAGAACTGACGGCACGGATCGAAAAAGTCATTGCCGAGGAGATGCCCGCCGTCAAGGACGTACAAAAAGAAGTGCGCGCCCGTTGCGAAGGAAAAACCGCCATGATGTTTGTGGGCGGCTCGCGGGCTCACCATTATCAGGATTTGTTCAATGAGATCGGGATGAAGACGCTTTCAGCCGGGTACGAGTTTGCCCATCGTGACGATTACGAAGGGCGCAAAGTGTTGCCCAGCATAGAAGTTGACGCCGACACGCGGAACATTGAAGAAATAACCGTGCAACCCGATCCCGAAAAATATCAGCCGCGGTTGACCGAGGCAGAACGGGAAGCGTTGGCGGCCAAGGGCGTGGCGCTGAACGATTACGATGGCATGATGCCTCAAATGGATGAGAACAGTTTGGTCATCGACGACCTTAATCATCATGAGGCCGAAGTGCTGATTGAAAAATTTCATCCGGATATTTTCTGCGCCGGGATTAAGGAAAAATACGTTGTGCAGAAGTATGGGATCCCCATGAAACAGCTGCACAGCTACGACTACAGCGGTCCCTATGCTGGGTTCAAGGGTGCCATTAACTTCTACCGCGAGATCGACCGCATGGTCAACACCAAGATTTGGAGCATGATCAAGGCGCCCTGGGACAAGGAACCGCAAGTGGTGGCCAAGTACGGATGGGAGTAGTACGCGGACATGGGTCCGCGTACTAGAGGAATTGAGCAATTGAAAATAGAGAAGTAGGGAAAAAGCTCAATGGGGGTCTAGTTGCTCAGCAGTGTAAGCTTGAATCATTATAGAAACGAGGTGCTCGCCATGTTATTAAGACATACACCCCAAGAAATAACCGAGCGTACAGCGCTCACCATTAATCCCGCCAAAACCTGCCAACCCGTTGGCGCCATGTATGCGGCGCTGGGGGTCCACAAGTGCCTTCCCCATAGCCACGGTTCACAAGGTTGTTGTTCCTATCACCGTAGTGCGTTGACGCGCCACTACAAAGAACCGGTTATGGCAGGAACCAGTTCTTTCACAGAAGGTGCTTCGGTGTTCGGAGGGCAAGCCAACCTCCTGGATGCCATTATGAATATATTTACCATTTATAAGCCGGACGTAATCGCGGTTCACACCACATGCTTGTCCGAAACCATCGGGGACGACGTGGCCCAGATTACGTCCAAGGCGCAGGAAGAAGGGAAAATTCCTCCGGGCAAATACGTGATCCGAGCCAGCACACCCAGTTACGTAGGGTCGCATGTCACGGGGTTTGCCAATATGGTCAAGGGCATCGTGGAAGCCTTTTCGGGAGCCAGCGATGTGAAAGTGGATCAGATCAACATCATTCCCGGCTTTGTCGAACCCTCGGACATGGCGGAGCTCAAGCGCTTGATGAGTGAGATGGGGGTGAAAACCGTGCTCTTTCCCGACACCTCGGAAGTCTTGAACACACCGCAAACCGGACGCTACGACATGTACCCGAAGGGTGGGACCACCATTCCGGAACTCAAGAGCACAGGACGCAGTCGCCGGACGTTGGCCTTGGGCCCCATTGCCTCTGGACCGGGTGCCAAGTTGCTGGACACAAAATGCAAGGTTCCCTGCGCCATTCTTAACTTGCCGATTGGCGTGCGGAACACGGATTTGTTTTTAGAGACAGTGCGGCAAGCCACAGGGGCGAGCATTCCAGAATCCATTCGGTTGGAACGCGGGCAATTGTTGGATGTCATCACGGACATGCACCAATACCTCTATGGAAAGAAAGTGGCGCTTGTGGGCGACCCGGATCATTTGGTGGCATTGACGCAGTTCCTCACGGACTTGGACATGCAGGTGCGGCATGTGGTGACGGGAACACCCGGGAAAAAGTTCGTCAATCGCATCCAGGATATTGCCGGGCCGAAGGTGAATGCCTATGAAGCCAAGGATATGTTCCATTTCCACCAGTTGATCAAAAACGAACCCGTGGATTTGATCTTGGGAAATACGTACGCCAAATACATTGCGCGGGATGAGGACATTCCGTTGGTGCGCACAGGGTTCCCGATCTATGACAGGGTGGGGCACCAGTACTATCCCTTGCTGGGGTACCGGGGCGGGTTGCGCTTGGTGGAGAAGATTTTAAACGCCTTAATGGATCGTCAAGACCGCGATGCACCGGAAGAGACGTTTGAGTTGGTTATGTAAATTGTCGGGCGATGCCGTATCGAGGGTAGGCGTATGTCAAATCTTCTGGAAAAGCGAAAAAAACAGGTGCAGGAGACAGGGGCCAGCACGTTTGACCTGGCGTGCGAGCAGAAAAGCCTGGCCGGGTCGGTCAGCCAGCGCGCCTGTGTTTTTTGCGGTTCACGCGTGGTGCTCTACCCAATCGCCGATGCGCTGCACGTCGTGCATGGGCCGATCGGGTGTGCCGCGTACACGTGGGACATTCGCGGTGCGCTCTCTTCCGGCCCGCAGTTGCACCGCCTGAGTTTTTCCACGGACCTTCAGGAGATGGAAGTGATTTACGGTGGAGAGAAAAAACTCTATCGCGCGCTGGTGGAACTCATTGACCGCCATCACCCGGAAGCTGCATTCGTCTATTCCACATGCATTGTGGGAATCATTGGGGATGATGTGGAAAACGTCTGTAAGCGGGTCCGTGAGGAAAAGGGCATACCTGTGCTCCCGGTGCATTCAGAAGGGTTTAAGGGTACGAAGAAAGACGGGTACAAAGCCGCCTGTGAAGCGTTGATGCGTTTGATTGGAACCGGGAGTGCAGAGGGCATCTCGCCGACGAGCATCAATATTTTAGGTGAGTTCAATTTGGCCGGAGAGTCGTGGATCATTAAGGAATACTACCGGCGGATGGGCGTGGATGTCGTCTCTGTGATGACTGGCGACGGGCGGGTGAGTGACGTTCGGCGCGCGCATGGAGCCAAGCTCAACGTGGTGCAGTGCTCCGGGTCCATGACGCATCTGGCCAAACTCATGCAAGAACGTTATGGCATTCCGTTTATCCGCGTCTCCTATTTTGGAATCGAGGATACGGCCCAAGCGCTTTACGATGTGGCGGATTTTTTTCAGGATGCGGCCATGCAGGAACGGACGCAAGCATTGGTTCGAGAAGAGATCAAGGCGGTGTATCCCCAGCTGCAGACCTACCGGCAAGCGCTGGAAGGCAAGCGGGCCGCGATTTATGTCGGAGGGGCATTTAAACTTTTCTCATTAAAAAAAGCCTTGGACATGATTGGCATTCGCACGGTGGTGGCGGGATCGCAGACCGGGAACAAGGATGACTATGCTCGCCTGAAGGAGATCTGCGCCGAGGGCACGATTATTGTGGATGACTCGAATCCCGTGGAACTGGCCAAGTTTGTCCAGGAGAAGAGCGTGAATCTATTGATTGGCGGGGTGAAGGAACGTCCCATTGCCTACAAGCTGGGCATAGGGTTTTGCGATCATAACCATGAACGGAAAATTGCCTTGGCGGGCTTTGTGGGCATGCTGAATTTTGCCCAGGAAGTTTACGCCACGGTCATGAGTCCGGTCTGGACTTTGCCGAAGCGCCTGGGGAAAGGTGGACACCATGAAAACGCTTGAAGCCAAAGTTGCGAAACCGACGTTTGCCTCCACCCAGAATCCTTGCAAGTTATGCGCGCCCTTGGGTGCGAGTATGGTCTTCCGTGGCATTGAAGGGACACTCGGGTTGCTGCACGGGTCGCAAGGCTGCTCGACCTACATTCGGCGGTATATGATCAGCCATTTTAAGGAACCGGTGGACATTGCGTCTTCCAATTTTTCCGAAGAGACCGCTGTGTTTGGCGGGAGCGCAAACTTGAAGATGGCGCTGGATAATGTGATCGCGCAATACCATCCCCAAATGATCGGCATTGCCACCACCTGCCTGTCGGAGACCATTGGGGAGGACGTAGAGAAAATCTTGCGTGAATTCCGCGCCGAGCATGCCGCAGGAACCTTACCCGAGCTGGTTGCGGTTTCCACCCCCAGCTACCAGGGTTCGCACATGGAGGGTTTCCATGCCGCGGTCTTGGCCATAACGAAACAGTTTGCGCGGCGGAACGGACATCAAGAAACCATCTCGATTTTTCCCGGCTTGGTGTCGCCGGAGGATATTCGCTATCTCAAACAGGTCATGCGGGACTTCGGTGTTCAGGCTTTGATTTTGCCGGATTATTCCGAGACCCTGGACGGACCGGCGTGGGAAGAATACCGGCTCCTCCCCGGTGGCGGGACACCCCTTGCGGTTTTGCGCGAGATGGGGAGCCATGCGGCGGCCTTGGAGTTTGCCACAACGTTGGCGCCCGAACAGAGTGCGGCCGCGTATTTGGAAACCCAGTTTGAGGTGCCGCATGTCCGTTTGGATCTTCCCATAGGACTTACAGCCTCAGATCGCTTTTTTGAGAGCGTCTCGATGATCACAGGCATGCCTGTTCCAGCCCTGCACCAGGACGCGCGCGGCCGTCTCTTGGATGCGTATGCGGACGCCCACAAGCATGTGTTCGGAGTACCGGTGGCGATTTATGGGGAAGAGGATTGGGTCATTGCGCTGACAGGGTTGGCGGCTGAGATCGGCATGCGGCCGGTGGTATGTGCCTCGGGTGGGCGGAGTGGACAATTGCGCGCGCGGTTGTTGGAGCGTTTGCCGAAAGCCGCGGCGCAATGCGCCAAGATTTTGGATGGGGTGGATTTTTTGGAAGTTGAGGACGCGGTGAAGGAAGCACGGCCGGAGCTGTTGATTGGCAACAGCAAAGGGTACGCGTTGGCGCGGCGATTGGATGTGCCGCTGCTTCGCGTGGGATTCCCCGTGCATGATCGGATCGGAGGCGCGCGTTTGTTACATCTTGGATACCAGGGCACGCAACGTTTGTTCGACCAGTGGGTCAATGCATTGTTGGAGCGACGGCAGGGGCGGTCGTCGGTGGGGTACAGTTATATGTGAGGGCACGAAGGCTCCTGTGACAGGGGCAAGCAATGAAGGAGATACGATCATGGCACATACCTTGGATTTATCCCAACACCCTTGTTTTAACGGCGAGAGCCGGCACACGTTTATGCGCATTCATTTGCCCGTGGCGCCGCGCTGCAATGTGCAGTGCAATTTTTGTTCGCGCAAATTTGATTGCGTGAACGAGAGCCGTCCCGGGGTGACACAGGATGTGTTGAAACCCGAACAGGCCGTATGGTACTTGGATCAAATGGTGGCGTCGCATCCGCAAATTGCGGTGGTGGGTATTGCCGGACCGGGCGATCCCTTTGCCAATCCTGATGAGACCATGGAAACACTCCGTCTGGTACGGGCCAAATATCCAAAACTGCTGCTTTGTCTGGCCACCAACGGGTTGGGGATTCTTCCTTATATAGAGGCGTTGGGGAAACTCCAAGTAAGTCACGTGAGCTTAACCGTGAACGCGGTGAACCCGGAGATTTTGGAGAAAATTTATGCCTGGGTGCGTTACGGCAAACGGGTAATTACAGGACGCGAAGGGGTGGCGCAGATTTTGGAAAACCAGATGGCGGCGATTCCGTTGCTGAAGGCCCAGGGTATTATCGTCAAAGTAAACGTGGTGGTGATCCAAGGGGTGAACGATGAGCATGTGCTCGAGGTGGCTAAGGCGGTAAAAGTCCTGGGCGCGGACATAGTGAATCCCATGCCCATGTACGCGAACAATGAGACGAAGTTTGGTGAGGCGAATGTTCCCAGTGGAGAACGCATCCGGGAGATCAAGGCCCATTTGGCCAAGATTTTGCCGGTCATGCACCATTGCACGCGGTGCCGGGCCGATGCCGTGGGTTTTTTGGGACATGATGAGAACCCGCAAGACCGCGCGCGCTTGCATGAAGCCGCGATACGGCCGGCTGAAATGGCGGTGCCCACCGGCACGGTGGTCGAGCGTAAATATGTTGCGGTGGCCACGCGCGAGGGACTTTTAATCAACCAGCATTTGGGCGAGGTCACGTCGTTGTGGGTGTACGGTCCAGGGGTCTCGGGAATTCGCTTGCTGGAAAAGCGTCCGGCCCCTCCGGGCGGGGGCGGGGACGACCGCTGGCAAGCCTTGGGTGCATTGGTTAAGGACTGTATGTGTCTGTTGGTCAGCGGTGTTGGACCTCGTCCCCTCAGCGTACTCACAGGGCAGGGATTAAGTGTCTTGCGTGTGGACGGAATGATTGATGAGATCGTGTCTAAAATTTTCGCCGGAGAAAATATTTGTCAGCACCTGATCGGCGCCAAACGGTGCGGCGAGGCGTGTCAGGGAACCGGGAACGGATGTGGATGAAGGGGAGTTCAATACAGGAGGGTGTCGTCATGGCTAAGCCGAAGCATCACATTTTGGTCTGCGCGAGTTTTCGCGCGAGCGGGGAACCGCAGGGAGTATGTCACAAGAAAGGCTCCATAGGGCTCTTGCCCTACTTGGAAAGCGAATTGGCGGACCGGGATATGAACAATGTCTCGGTTTCCAGTACGGGTTGCTTGAAAGCGTGTGATCGGGGACCGATCTTGGTGGTGTATCCCGAGAACCACTGGTACGCCAAGGTGGAATCCGAAGCCGTGGTGGATGAAATTTTAGATGCGCTGGAAGAGGGCAAACCGGCGGAAGCGTATCTGCTTAAATAGGATTTTTCCCAGTGTGGCCGGTTTCCCCCAACCGGTCGCGGTACGACCATCTCCTTTCCCCTGGAAGAGAAGGTTGGATGGTAAAGCTCCATGGTTCCCGGGAGGTTGAGCGAAAAGTACCCGGGAGCCATGGAAGAGAAAGGATGCACTCATGCAGCATCACGGAGTATGGATTCATCTGGGTGTTGGCTTTTCGTTATTGCTGCTTGCCTACTTGCCGGAGCGGCAGAGCAAAGGGGCACGGAAGAAGGACGGTGATACCAATGGAACTGGATCTTAAGTACGAAAAAGCGCAAGGGACATGTTCGCTCAACGTTGAGATGATTTATTCTGGACAACGTTTGGGACTTTTTGGTCCTTCCGGTTGTGGGAAGAGCACGTGGGCGCATATTTTGGCAGGGTTGATCCTCCCGGACCATGGCTACATCAAGGTCCAAGGGCGTACCTTGTTTGACAGCGAGTCGCATGTGTCCGTTCCCTCAGAAAAACGGCGTTTGGGCATGGTGTTCCAGAAAGCCCACTTATTGCCGCATCTCTCGGTGAGGGAGAATCTCTTGTTTGGGTACCGTAGAATAACCCCGGCACAGCGGCGTGTGTTGCCGGCGAATGTGATTCACCGCCTGGATTTAGGCTCCTTGCTCAATCGAGATGTGGCGCACTTGTCTGGGGGGGAACAACAACGCGTGGCCATTGGACGGGCGGTCTTGGCCAGTCCTGAACTGCTTATGTTTGACGAACCGGTCAGCGCATTGGATGAAGATGTACGTTATAAAGTTATGCGCTACATGCGGGACGTGTGTCGTGAGTGCAAGATTCCGTATGTCTATATTTCCCATTCGGTATTGGAAATGCGTCTCATGACCGACGATGTCATGCTCATGAGCGGTGGGTGCATTCAACAACGCCTAGGGTCGGAGGAACTGGCGCGTCGACAGGCCGACGCTTCTCCGTCAGGCTACAACAATTTATTGTCGCTCAAGACACAAGGTGCATTTGAGGGACTGTGGCGGTATGGCTGGGGCCGGAACGAATTGGCCCTGACACAAAAACCCTACGCAGAGGATCAATATGGGTTGCTCTCGGGAAAAGATATTGTGCTCCTGAAGGAACATCCGCGCGCCGTAAGTGCCCGCAACCTTATTTCCGGACGCGTGGAAAAAATTGTCACCGGAACCAACACCTGCGGTGTGGTCATGGATTGCCAAGGGGAGTCACTGACCGCCGAGGTGGTCCCGGCGGCCGTGGACGAATTGGGGCTTACGCGCGGCGCGTCGGTTATGGCGGCCATCAAGGCCTCGGCGTTTCGGGTTATCCCGTAACGGGAGCGTAGGTGCAACGAAAGGAATTGGATCATGGAACAGACTGTGGAAAGAGACAGCCGTACGGCGGAAGACTCTGAGCCTTCTGGGAGTTTGCCGCTGCGTATTCGAGAGGCTCGCTTGACCGATGTGGAGCCTATGATCGGATTATTGCGGACGCTTTTTGCCTTGGAAACGGATTTTGCGTTTAATCCTATGAAGCAGCGTAAGGGCTTGGTTCGGTTGATTTGCCAAGACCAAGGGAAGTGTGTGTTGGTCGCCGAAGTGGGTCTGCGCATTGTAGGCATGTGCACGGCGCAGCAGGTGGTCTCCACGGCCGAAGGCGGTCCTGTGGCCTGGGTCGAAGACGTGGTGGTGGACCCAGCGTACCGGTATAAAGGCGTGGGCCGCTGGCTGCTAATGACCTTGGAGCAATGGGCCGTGGCTCAAGGGATGAAGCGGCTCCAACTGTTGGCGGACAAAGACAACGACGGCGCCATGGTTTTTTATGCCAAACAAGGGTGGAACACAACGCGCATGCATGCCTGGCGGAAATGTTTGGGGTGAGAGTTATGCGGCACACGACGAACGTAACGCTTTATGACAATACCCTGCGCGACGGCGAACAGACCGTCGGAGTTTGTTTTTCTCCAGAAGAAAAAGTGGACATTGCCTGCGGTTTGGTCGAGGCGGGCCTGAGTTCGTTTGAAGCCGGGTTTGCCGGGGTCTCGGCCGAGGAGTGTCTGGCCATACGGCGGGTCATGAATTTGAATTTGGATGCGTGTATCTACAGCCTGGCTCGGCTCAATCGGGAGGACATTGACGCGGCCCACCGGGCCGGAGTGCACGGTGTGACACTGATAGCGCCGGCGTCGGATGCAATGATCCAGGCACGGGGAATGGATCGGCCTGAGGACATAGAGTCTGAGATCCGCACCTGGGTGGCGTATGCCAAACAGAAGAATCTCTTGGTGAAATTCAGCTGTGTCGATGCCACACGTACTCCGTTTGCCCGCTTGATACGCTGGTATCATCTCGCGCAGGAGGTTGGCGCCGATCGGATTAGCCTGGCCGACACCGTGGGCGTCGGGATGCCGGATATGATTTCACGCATGATCCGCGAATTGAAGCGCACCTTGCGCATTCCCATTTCCATGCACGCACACAATGACTTAGGTCTGGCCGTGGCCAACAGCTTGGCGGCCATGCAGGCCGGCGCCGATGAACTCCAGGTGACATTGAACGGATTGGGCGAGCGCGCCGGAAACGCATCGTTGGAAAATCTCTCATTGGTGCTCAAAGTTGGGTACAACGTGGAGACCGGGGTAGACCTTCAGGCCATGATGCGGCTTTCTAAAAAAGTGGCGCGGCTCACGGGGCGGGACGTGGCGCCCAATACGCCCATCATTGGACGGGATGTGTTCCGTCATGAGTCCGGCATTCATGTCCAAGGTTTGTTGGAAGGGGCGGTGCGATTGTACGAGCCGTTTCCCCCGGAATGGATTGGGTGTTGCCATGAAATTGCCTTTGGCAAGCACTCGGGGAAGAGCAACGTGCGTCACCTCTGCCGTGAATACGGCATTGTGTTGGATGGCGCACAAGAGAGCGAGGCCGTATGTCGGATCAAAGTGCGGGCGCAAACCCAGAAACGCGAACTGGGCAAGGCGGAAGTCCTGCAATTGATTTTAAAACCCTGGCAGTCGCACATGACGGCGTAGCCACGGAGGTGAGGACATGCTTACTTGGATGAAATTGAGTTTGGGGCTGATCTGGCTCTGGGCGGGCATTCCTGCCTGGCTCTGGGGAGACGAAATTCACTTGGTGGCCGCGGCCAGCCTTAAAGACGTTATGAACGCCGCCGCTGACAATTATGAAAAGCAACACGTGGGCGTGAAAATTATCCGGAGCTACGGAGCCTCGGGCATGTTGGCCAAGCAAATTGAACAGGGGTTGGAGGCGGATCTGTTTGTTTCCGCCAACACGGAGTGGATGCGTTATTTGGAGACCCAGGGCGTGGTGGA
Organism: uncultured bacterium; assembly: GCA_964604705.1. Taxonomy (GTDB): domain Bacteria; phylum Oederibacteriota; class JAAXVQ01; order JAAXVQ01; family JAAXVQ01; genus JAAXVQ01. The sequence continues at coordinate 71,240 of CAZSAP010000009.1, read as the reverse complement.
CGCCCGAGGCGTCACGCTCCTGGCCCGCAACACGCTGGTGGTGGCCGGCGCCAACCCGCTGTCCATAAAAACACTCCGGGATCTTATTCCTTTGAAAGCCATTGCCATGGGCAGTCCGCTGAGTGTCCCGGCCGGCGAGTATGCACAAAAAGCCATGGAGACTGCGGGGATCCGCAAGGATTTGGAAGGCAAGCTCATCTTGGCGCAGGATGTGCGTGCGGCGCTGAACTATGCCGCGTTGGGCGAGGCGGAGGCAGCGCTGGTGTACAACACCGATCTGCGCCTGAGCCCCAAGGTGAAATGTCTATATGTGGTTCCGCAGGAGCTGCATCCATCGATCATGTATCTTCTGGGCACAACCCAAAGGGGGGCCACTCAGAAAGCGGTGGTTGCGTTTGTGGCGTATTTATCCAGTGCCGAGATTAAGTCACTGTTGCAGACGTACGGGTTTCTCACCCCGTAGGGGGAGGTGGTCACCATGGAATGGGGAATGTCGGATCTAACCGCGATCGTACTCTCAATAAAAGTGGCACTGACAGCCACGCTGTTGGCCTTACCCTTGGGATTTGCGGCCGCCTATGTACTTGTGTTCATTCCGTTTCGAGGCAAACTGGTCTTTGAATTATTAATAAATCTTCCACTGACTTTGCCTCCGGTCGTTGTGGGGTATTTATTATTGGTGGCGCTGGGCGCGCACAGCTACCTTGGAAGCATTATGCATGCATTGGGATTGAAACTTTTGTTCACGTGGCGCGCGGCAGTGATGGCCTCTATGGTCGTGGGGTTTCCCCTGCTGGTGCGTTCCATCAAGCTGAGCATGGAGAGTTTGGACCAACACATGCTGCAAAGCGCGCGCACATTGGGCGCGCATCCCTGGGATGTGGTTGTGAATGTGGTTTGGCCGCTCTCGCTCCGCGGCGTATTGGCGGGAAGTTCGCTCATGTTTGCCCGGAGTCTGGGGGAGTTTGGAGCCACGGTGATTGTGGCAGGCAATATTCCGGGCGTCACGCAAACGCTCCCTTTGGCCATTTACGATTACGCCTGCACGCCACAGGGAGAGAACCCTGCCTTGTTGCTGTGCGGGGTTTCGCTGCTGCTTTCTGTCGCGATTCTGGCAGGGAATGACTGGTTGACGCGGAAGTGGCTGCCTCGTCGGTAGGTGTGTTTTTTTTAAACACAGGATTGACAGAATTCCGCCAGTCATTTATGATGCCCCCCTAGGCTAGAAGTAATCAAGTCGTACGGTGGCTCGTTTGGGCTGCCTGCCGACCCCCCCATTGGTTTACATGGCGCTATCGTCTAGGGGCCTAGGACAGATGATTCTCAGTCATCGGACCGGGGTTCGAATCCCCGTAGCGCTACCAGAAGTAAAAAGGCCGCCTTTACGGGCGGCTTTTTTATTTAATCCTTTTGAGGCACTAGCATTTATGCCAAGTAGGTGGTCTATGTTTTTTAACTATGTTACCTTGCCGCTTGTCTTGTTTACCCTCACGATGTGCATAACACCCGGCCCGAACAACATCATGTTGGCGGCGTCCGGCGTGCAATTTGGCTTTAAGCGGTCCCTGCCGCATATGTTGGGCATAGAGGTAGGGATGTTGGTCATGTACGTCCTAAGTGTGTTTGGTTTGGGAGTGGTGTTTGACCTTTTCCCGGTGCTGCATGCGGTTCTGAAAATAGCGGCAGCGGTTTATCTGCTCTATTTCGCGTTTAAAACCGCTACCGCGAAACGCTATTCGGAAGACGCGAAAAACGCAGCCAAGCCATTGACCCTCATGCAGGGAGCGCTTTTCCAATTTATCAATCCGAAGGCCTGGATGATCGTGGCTTCGGCCCTGGCCAGTTTCACTCAACCCGGGAAAGACTATCCGGCGTCTGCCGCGGCCGTAGTGTGCGTGTTTGCCGTGGTGTGCATGCCTGCCATTGCCGTATGGGCCGGGTTTGGAAACGTGGTTGGGAAATACCTGCACCACGATTGGGCATTCCGCAGTTTCAATATCCTTATGGCGGCGCTGTGCGTGTATTCGATTGCTATGATTTTTTAAAGACAAGGCCTGGCTAAGTATAAAGCCGTGGTTTGAAGTTTAAAGCTGCCAAGGGCGGCTGGTGGTTTGCCTCATCCTAGAACAGAAGCGGGGGATTGGGAGCGGAGCACCCCAACGGAGATAGGAAAGAACAGCGAGCGTATAATTCCGGGGACAGTTCATCAAATTCAGTGCCGGATTTGGCAAAGAATAAAAACGTTGTAAACTGTCCCCGGAATATTACCTATACTATCGTTTATTGGATGGCGATTTTTTTCGTGACTTTTTTCTCACCATTGATCTTCAGCACATAGTAATAAAGTCCAGGTGCCAAATGGGATACACCTACGTGAATACGGTTTTGGCCATCCACTTTTCCATCCACGGAAAGCACTCGCTCACCTGAAATACTAAAAAACGAAAGATTAACGGGTTGATCCCCGGCGTCGGGCACGAGAATCCATAAATTATCCTTGGCCGGTAGAGGGTAGGCTGTGACAACTTTTATTGGGGATTGCTCAAGGACCACGGTAGCTGTGGTGGTGGGAGTGGAAGTCGCTGTAGCCGTGGCCAAGGAAGGAGGAACTGGAGTTGGGGTAGGTGTCGTTGTGGGTGAAGGTGTGAATGTGCTAGTTGCAATGCTCATATTGGACGCGGCGGCATGCACCATGGCACTGGATTTTTGTTCAGTAAATACGCTGGCGTATATATGCGAGAGAGTGCCGTTGAATTCACTCCATGCCACGTACATTTTGCCTTCGGCATCATGGGTTATTTCAGGGTTTGACAAGCGGTTGGTTTTATTTATAAAGGGGTTGCCGGGATGCAAAACCCAACTGCTGCCGTTGTAGTACTTGATAACCATGTCATTGATGGGATTGTTGATCGCGCCGTTGGTTTGGCGGAAAGCCACAAAGGGTGTGCCATTGTAGTACGACAAAGACCCGTTGTTCGCATGCAGCGTAGTTACCTCATTGATACTGTTGCCTACGGGTGTCCAAGACGAGCCGTTGAAGCGGTTTAAGTAGAGCTGGTCCCAGTTTGCTGCGCTGCGCTCGGACCACAAGACAAAGAGTTTATCGTCTTTCACCAGGAGTCGGGCTTCGCTGGCAGAACGGGTGGGAACACGGTTGAGGCATTGACCGCCGGCCAACTGCCAACTGGCGCCATTCCAGTATTTAACATAAATTTTGGTGTTGCTGACGCTGGTTTCCTCCCAACTTACAAAGGGTGTGCCGTTGTAGTAGACGATATCCGGATGTGCAGCCTTGCGTGCCACGGTTACATCCAGAGCGCCGCCCAGGGCAATCCATGTCGAGCCGTTCCAGTGTTTGACGAAAATATCGTAGTTTCCGGTATCGCCTGAAAGGTTTCGTTCCTGCCAGCAGGTATATGCTGTTGCGGTGGTTAACGCGATCCGAGGTTGCAAGGCATCGCGTTGTGGATTGGAGTTGAGTGCGGAGCCGAGGTTTATCCACTGGGTGCCGTTGTAGTATTTGCAATATGTTTGAAAATTCACTCCAGCGTGTTCACTCCAAGTTGCCACTGGAATCCCTAGGAGTGTTTTGATATCCGGATTATGCACATCCGCACCAGGAATGATATTGAGGCTTTCACCAATACTCAGCCAGGTTGTTCCGTTCCAATATTTTGCAAATACATTTGAGTTTTCAACCCAAGAAGAAAAAATAGTTCCGGTTATTGTGTTGCCTGCATAAACATTTCCACAGATGGTGTTGCCGGTGATAGCGGTGAGCGTATTGCCAAATACACCGGCAACGATTGTTGTGCCAACTCCACAGATAATATCACCGGCATTGTTTGCGGGATTTAGCGGTAGCCCGGTTGAAATCGGTACCCAGTCCGCCTTGGCTTGGGTAGCTAAAATCAAAAATACAGACAGCAGGAATACAAGTTTGCGCATTGGGACTCCTTCTGAAATGAAATAAACCAAACGGATTATAACGTAGAAGCATAATCAAAATCAATTTTTGACTGTAAAAAGCTTCCACAACCTCACCCTAGAGCAGCGGTTTGGGGGAAGCACCCCAACGTGATGAGACCTTGAAAAATGGGTTCACCATGCTTGGATATCTAAGTCCTCGGATGGCAAAAGACCGCTGGAAGGTATATACTAGTGTCAGTCTCTGTTTAGCCCGGTGCAGTATGTCAATAACCATATAAATCAATCTGCCCGTATAATGGGTTTTTAAGTCTCGGATTGTTTCTTTAGGACAGCAAGGATAAGGAGACTGATCCATGCGGTTTCGCCAACTGTGGAAATGTATGTGTCTTTCTATATGTTTGCTGCTCTATACGTCTTTGCCAAGCCTGGCGGCCAACATGCTAGTCACCAATTCTGCTGATACTGGTGACAATACGCTACGGGCTGCAGCCGCTGCCTCCAATACCACCACGGGCCACGATGACATCTATTTTGCCATTTCGGGTCCAATCGTCTTGGCCGACCGTATCAATTTTTCCGACCCAGTAACCATTCACGGCGGGGGCGTAACCATCAGTGGGCCCGGCCCTTCCTCATTTATACTTGTTTTGTTTGGAACCGGAAGTGACGGTTCAATCGTCCAAAACCTCTCATTTATAAACGCGTATATCGGGCTTGAGATTTATCAGGCGCGAAATATACAAATCTTAGGTTGCCGGATAGGCACAGACACTGCCAGCACTGCCGGTGTAGGAAACACCTATGGGCTTTACATTGCGGGGAACAATAATCAGATTGGAGGCACGATTGCCTCTGAGCGGAATATTATTTCCGGCAATTCCAGCATCGGTATTGTTGTGAATGCAGGAAATAATAATATTGTTGGCAATTATATTGGGACCAATACTTCCGGTAATGCCCCCTTGGAAAATGGACAAGGCATAGTCATCAACAGCGATTCCAACCAGATCGGCGATCCGGGATCCGGCCGCAATGTTATTTGCTCACAGACCGTGGGCATTTTAATCAATAGCGCGGGCTTTAACAATCGCATTACAGGCAACTATTTCGGCATCCGGAGTGATGGTACGGCCGCGATTACGTTGGGAACACCACCTGCTCTGCAGGTATATGGCTCACGCAACATGATCAATAATAATTTTATGTCCACCGGTACCAGTGGCGCCGTCGGTCTTTTGGCGGGAGAAGGCAACACAGTGGTGGCCAATTGGATCGGTTGGCTTCCCAACGGAACCCCCAGTGGTAAAAGTATAGATTACGGAGTCTATTTGGCGAGTCCCACCAGTGGGAATTTCATCGGCCTACCTGAATCTGGAAATGGAAATTTGATATGCCATACTGGATACGGCATTTATGTAGACACTGCGATAAACAATGGTTTTTTTGGAAACACCATTACCTCGTTTAGTACGGGTGCAGTTACCCTGGTTAATGGAGGCAACAAAACAAAGCTCGCTCCCACCTTGATCTCGGCTATTGCCGGAGGCGCGATTACAGGCACTTCGGAAGCCAATGATACAGTTGAGGTTTTTGTGAGAGAGGGTGCTTCAGGCGGGCCTGTAAAGTATGTGGGCAGTGTTCAGGTCAATGCCGGTGTCGGTCAAGTACCTTGGTCTTTTGTTCCGGCGGTTGGTACGTGCCAGGCCGGTGATTATCTTTGCGCCTTTGCCACAAGCATCAGTAACAATACCTCAGTCCTGTCGGCCAGCATCGTGGTGCAGGTGGTTACGCCGACCGTGACTCCCTCCCTTCCCCCCACCCTTACATATACAGTAACGCAAACCCGGACACCTACTCCGACAAGGACGGTTACGGGAACAATTACGCTGACTGAAACACGAGCCCCGACCCATACAGTGAGTCCAACCCTAACTCCATCTGCAACCGTGACCCTCACCCTGACTCCGACAGTCACCAGAACCCATACGATTTCACCCAGTGTCACTTCAACCCTAACCCCTTTCCTGCTTGGTACTAGCAGTGTTTTGGTATACCCCTCGCCGGCCAAAGGGAGCACTGTCTGGTTTTATTATGGAACCCACGGCCCCGCTCAAGTTGAAATTCAAATTTATAACCTCTTGGGAGAACATTGCATTACCCTCGTGGATGAACCCTTGGTCAGCGGATATGCTCGTACTGCCTGGGATATCCGTGCGACTGCGCCTGGGATTTACTTTTATCGTGTGCGTCTGAAAACGGCAAAGGGTGTGCAGTCGTTTCCTGTGGGGAAAATGGTCATTGTCAAGTGAGGAGAGAGTCTGCCCCCCCCATTGAAACCCGTAAATCAGATGGCTTCCACAACCTCACCCTAGAAGAGCGGCGAAGGAGCGGGGGCGAATCACCCCAAAGCAAATCGGCAGGAAAAGAGAACAAAAAGATGGGTCAAGCTTTCCATGTGCATAACACCGGGCTCGAACAGCATCATGTTGGCGGCATTGTGGGTGTACTCGAGTGTTATGATTTTTAAAAAGCAAGGCCTTGCATAGCTAAAAATCGTGGTTTAAACTTTAAAGCAGCCAAGGGCAGCTGGCGTGTTTGTTCTTCGCGGAGGTGGTGGCAATGAGGGTGAACTCAAAATGGTTGGTTATCGTTGCGTGTTGTATGTCGCTCACCGCGTGTCAGACAGTCCACCATCGTCCAACAAACCATACTTCTGCGCGTGGTTCTGAGATTCGAGTTCCGTTTGAGCACGGAGAGTACTGGGGTTTTAAAGATGGAAACGGGCAAGCGGTGATTCCGGCTCGCTTTCGAACGGTCACGGAATTTAACCGTCGCGGTCTCGCGGCCGTCCTGGACGACCAAGGGTGGGTGCTTATCGATGCCAAAGGTAAGGAAGTGATTCGTCCCTATACGTTTGACAATGGCCCGGATTATTTTGTGGAAGGGTTGGCACGCTTTGTCCGAGACCAAAAATTTGGTTTTTTTGACGAAAGCGGACGCGTGGTGATTCAACCGCAGTTTGATTTCGCCTACCCGTTTGAAAACGGAAAGGCGAAAGTGGGTTACGGATGCACCCTGGTCCAAGACGGAGAGCATCAAAGCGTTTTAGGCGGCGAGTGGAAGGAAATCGACAAAACGGGGCGCGTTTTGCCCCGCTAGAGAAAATCCCGATTTAAATTTTCCAATTAATGAACGATAGCGATTTTCATTTTCTTAGTTGCAATCGTTTCGCCCGCAGAGCCCTTCAGGGAGACCACTGCTAAATAAATTCCTGGTGCTACGCTCTCACATTGCCAGGTCGCGAAAGTCGTACGACTGCCTGCACCTGCAAACTGTTCCTGAATCGTAGCCACCCGCTCACCTGATATTTGATAGACATCAATCTTGGCGGTTGCTGGTCCAGAAAGCGTGAAGGCGAACTTGAGTTCCGTGCGGCAGGGATTTGGGAAGGCGCTTACGCCTTCAATAGCTAGCCACAGTGTTGCAGTCGGACTCGCGGTGGTTGTAGGCGAGATGCTCGGGGTGGGTGAGACCGATGGGCTCACCGTCGACGTGGGTGAAAGCGTGCACGTACGGGTGATCGTCGGAGTCGCTGAAATCGTCGCACTCAGGGTGGACGTGGGTGAACTGGTGCTGGTACGGGTGATGGTCGGCGTCGACGTGGGGGTGGGTGTGAGAGTCAGGGTTGCTGTCCGAGTGGGAGTTTGGGTTGGTGTCGTGGTTACCGTTGGGGTCACGGTTGGTGTGGCTGTTGGCAAGGTTGCACTCGCAGACGAAGAGACCGCCTCGTCGTCACCTAGGAACGCGGTCACACGGTAGTGCCATGTGGCGCCCAGGTTTAGTCCAGAGTCGGTATAAGTGCGCAGGGTGGGTGCTAGGCATGCGAGGATGGTCCAAGGGTTGGCACCCGTGGAGCTGCGCTCGATTTTATACCCTTGTACACTGGAGCTTCCGGTCCAGTCCAGGCGTATTTGGGACGTACCCACCAGCGAGGCGACCAATGACGTGGGTGTGGTCGGGAGTGTGTAGATCGGGTAATAGGCGGTGGGTGTTGTTTGACCACTGGTTGTTACCGCATAGACCGCTATGCGTCCGTGCCCGCCTTTACCGCCAATGCCCCAGCCGCCGCTGGGATTGCCAGTGCCGTCACCGCCTCGGGCTGAAACCAGTTGGCTGCCGAGGCTGGCGGAGCCGCACTTGATGAGAATCGAGCCGCCTGCGCCGCCGCCCCCGCCGCTGCCAAAGTATTCGTAGGTGCCATTGCCACCGTTGCTGCCGACGGTTCCGCTGGTGCATGTTAACGTTTGGGCTTTAATCCAGACAATGCCTCCACCTGAACCTCCGTAATAGTCCCCAGGGGTTCCACCACCACCGGCGCCACCACCCGCCGCACCAAGGTAAATCTTAGCCAGATCGCTGCTGCCGTAAGTCCCGCCCCCGCCGCCCCCGCCGTAGTCACCTGCACCACCATTGCCGCTCTGTATTCCTGAAGCGTTTTGGCCCCAAGGACCTGGGACACTTTGCCCGCCGAAGCCTTCGGTTCCGTATCCGGCACCACCGCCAGGACATTGGATATAGCCACCTCCCCCGGCACCGCCAACGGAGCTCCCCAGAGCACTTCCACCACCGCCACCGCCGCAAACACCGTTAGTGGCCACGGTGGTACTGAAATAAGCACCCGTCCCACCGCCCACACCGTTGTAGGCTTCGCCGCCGACTCGCATTGCATAGCCCCGATACCCTTTAGCATCGCTTTGGATGGTCCCGCCGCTAACTGTCAAAGTTCCGTTGACCAGCACGGCCACAATGCCTGTGGCACCTGCAGTAGCGCCACCGTCCCAGGCCGAGGCAGTCAGAACGCCACCGGAGTTTAGCGTCAGATTGTGAAGCTGGGGGATTCTCTGAATGAATACTTTCTGGCGAGTGAAGTCCGAGCCAGCATACGTTTTTACCGGAGCCAAGGCGACGTGAATTAGATTGCCCGAGGTCCCGGTCACATCCAGGATCTCATAGTTGCCTGTGTCTGCGTAGTCACGCACTTCGGCTGGGGTCAACACACCGTAGCCTTGTAAATTAATCAAGAGCGCTTTGTCTCCGGCGACAAATCCTGTCGGAGTTTGGCCTACGTCAATACTGGTGCTTGCGGGATTAGTGACAACCCGATAGGCGATACCGTCAGCCGTGGCACCGTTTTGATCCGAGCTGGAGCCGAGATTATCCGTGTTTACGTTTTTAGAACTGGTCAGCGTGGCATCGCCGTCAGACCCGGAACCGTAATTTAGTGCCCAGGCAGATTCAATTCCTCCGGTCAGTAACAGTACCAACAGACTCAAGAGTGGTAAACGGTTTTTCGACATAGATAAGCGCCCCTTATTATAGTAAAGGGAGTATAGCATCTAAAAACTATTTATCAAGATTGATCCCTGAAATGATGTAAACTAGGCATTGTCTTCGGACGTAAGGCCAAGGGCTTAGGGGGACCCAAGCTGAGATAGGAAGGCACAAAGGACGGGATGTCCACGTCAGGAAAACGTGTGGTTTCCCTGACGACACCCTGGGAGTAACCTTGGCTATTAGAAAGGATAGATTATAAGCATGGATATACTACGCTGGTTTCTCACCGTCAAACATCGTGCCATAGAGAAAAAATATTATTCCATTGAGCCTGCAACAACATCATCACCTGAGGTGCTTTATGAAATGGCACGCTATCTTCTGCCCTGGAATCGTAAGCGAAGAAGCGCGGGTGAACTACTTCAGGATGAAACGTATCTGCGGAAGCTGAGAAAAAGCCCTGTGTGCCAGAGCCGTTCATGGGAATACGATCCGGAAATAACCCTAGAGGTACTTATTAAACTTAAGGAATACAATACCTTGGTGTCACAGGTAAAGGACATGGACTTTGCACCTGCAGAGAGTTACGAGGGGCAGAAGGAGCCTGAGAACGGATTTAGGCATGCGACGGATGAAAAAAAAGCCAAGCGTTTATTGGCTATCCAAGATGAGAAAGCACTATTCTCTTTAGTGGTACAAACATCCTCACAAGCACTTCGCCTGTATTTATTAAAAATGCTCAAGCGCTGTCCGTTTTGCAATGAACGCTTAACCGAGGCATCTTTATCCTCCACGCGGGAGGTCGGGGCTCCGGCCGACTCGTTCTATCGAGAGACTGTGACCTACACGAGTGAAACGAATGACTACCATCTATGGTGCAGGACCTGTGAGCTCGATTTTGCGCGCAACTATCATCCGGCGTTAGTACCCTATGCGGATAAGATCTTGAAAGGTCCGCTGAGAATCAAGCAAGACAGTAAGCTGAAAAATGAAAAAAAGGCAGAATCGATAGCAGCATCTGAAAGTGCATCCGAGGCAAAAGGGGTGGACGCTGCACCTATCTTTGCAGCCTGCGCAGAAGGCAAGCTCAATGAAGTGAAGGCATTTTTCTCGGCCAACCTAAACCTGAATCCGGAGTTACTTAATACCGTTAATGAACGGGGGCAGTCTTTTTTGCATGTGGCGGTAAAGTCAGGGCGTTTAGACGTAGTTGAATATTTGCTGACGCTAAGTCCGAATGTAAATATCATGGACAAAGAGCGTAAATATATACCGTTGCATTATGCCGTCGAACACTTGAGGAAAAGCCCCGATCAGAAAGCCATTATCTCGCTTTTAGTCAAGCACGGCAGCGAATTGGAAGTTAAGCGCACAGACGCGTCCTTTACACCGCTGGGACTCGCACGCACATGCGGCTATGGGGATCTCTGTGAGTTATTAATACCGCCATCGGAGCAGAAGGAACGAGCCACTGAACAAGCTGGGAAAGATCAGCTGAAAGCTGCACAGCACGAGCAGGTTATAGCTGAAATAAAATCGGTTGTTTCGGTTGATGAGCAAACGCCAGCAGCTGCGCTTAAGACCCTTAAAAAGATAGCGCGGAACTTGAGCCGGATAAAAAAACTCGATGATGGTTATGGTCTTACGAGCGTTTCGGTGATTGACGAGGAGCAGTGGGACCAGGTGCTTAGGGGACTGGGATTTAAGCCCGATGCGGGCTCGTGGCACTCTACAAAGTATGAACTTGAATATGCTTTTTATCCCGGTTATTTCAAATATCACATTGCCGAGATTCGACTTAAACGCAAAAGCGAGTCTGAGTGGAAAAAGGTGTTTTAGATTTTAGAGGCAAATCCGGATTTAATTACCTGTCTCCAAAATATACGTATGTCTAATTCCACGAAAAGCGGTATAAGTATGAAGAAGACCATTGTTCTCATCGTGGCGAGGAGACGCGGAAAAGCTTGTCCGTTATACACTTGACCACGTTAAGCCCGGATCGATTGTCTTGCTGCATCCGTTTTCCCCAACCGGCGGCGCGGCGGACCGCTTGGCTTTGCCTGGAATTATCGAGGGCGTCCAGCGCCTGGGGTACCGGTGGGTGAGCGTTTCAGATATAGTGGATTTTGCCCAAGAAAAATAATCCTGAGGTGATACAAATGGCTGTTGGCACATTTCGCGTACGAAGGTTATTCTCAGCAAAAGGGTGGGTCGGTCTGAGCGTTGTGTGTTTGGCCCTGGGATTATCCGTTTCCGCGAACGCGGCCACGGTTACCGTAACCAGTGCAGGAGACAGCGGGGCCGGTACGCTGCGCCAGGCGCTGGCCGATGCGGCGGCGGGGGACATTATCGAGTTTGCGCCTGCGGCCAACCCGATCACCATCAACTCCGCGTTGAATGTGAATCAACGGGTGCACATTAACGGTAATGCACAAGTCATAACAGCGAGCACCAATACGGTTGTTATGTTTAATGTGACTGCCGGAGCCTCGGGCAGCACGTTGTCCGGCATGGCCCTTTTGAGCGGGGATTACGGCATTTACATGCTCGGGTGTTCGGAGGTCAATGTGTTCAACTGCCGCGTTGGCATTGACTACAGCGACGCGGACCGGCGCTGCCGGACTGCCGGCATCCGGTTGGACAATTGCACCTCGGTGCGCATTGGTGCGGTGGGCCGGGGGAATGTTATCTCGTGGAGCAATATTGGGATTTATGTGTCAGACGCGTCCAACCAAACCATCATTCAATCCAATTATATTGGAACCAATGCAGCCGGTACGGCGGCTGCGTCCCCCGGCACAGGGTCGTCAGGAGTGGTGCTGACCATCGACAGCCACAACACACTGGTCGGCGGAGATGCAGCGGCCGGCGAAGGCAATCTCATTTCCGGACACAGCCAAGACGGGATTTATACACTGTTTAATTCGCATGACAATACCATCGCAGGAAATATTATTGGACTCAATGCCACGCAAACCGCGGCCATACCCAATTATCGGGGGATCTACGTGACATCACCCAACCAAGTGATTGGGCGCAATCTGGCAAACCAGGGCAATGTGATTGCGGGTAACCAGTATCAAATTTATATCGCTTCTTCGGGATGTACGCTGCAAAACAACCGGATCGGCATCAATGCCTCGGATCTGGGATTTGGCAGTCAGATTTTTGGGTTGGTCTTAAACGGTGCGTCCGGCACTGTCGTTGGAGGCGACCGCGCCTTGCCTTGGGAGAGCAATGTAATTTCCGGCATGACCACGGGTTACGGCATTCACCTCGCAGGTGGCAGTACGGGAAATATCATCGCGGGCAATTACATTGGCACCAACAGCACCGGCACTGCGGCGATAATGAATCAATATGGGATTAGCATCTTGGCTGGGAACAACACTTTCGGTGGCCTTGAGAACGGAGGGCAGCAGCGGGGCAATGTGATCTCGGGCAATACGTACGGTGTGTGGATTAACGACGGTTCCGGACAAAATACCTTCCTGGGCAACCGGATCGGGTTGAACGCCGCCGGCAATGCCGCACTGCCCAACCAAGTCGGAGTGTATTATTATACCTGGGGTGGGAGCAGCGCCCAGCAATTCGGCGACGGTACCACCGCCGGGCGCAATGTTATTGCCGGAAACACCAACCGTGGCATTTATATGGAGTCCAATGGATCTTGCTTGGCGGGCAATTACTTTGGCGTCAGCGCAGATGGCACCGTGCAAATTCGCAACCAAGTAGAAGATATCATGCTCATGGGTTACGGCAATCGCATCGGCGGGTCTTTGGCTAGCGAGGGCAATCTGTTTGGAGGAAGCATCACCATTTTCGGGGGCGGGGGCAACACCCTGGCGAGCAATTCGTTTGGTGTCCTGGCCAACGGCAATGCTTTGCCACAAGCTCCCAACAATGCCATCACGTGTAACTCATCCAATCAGTGGATTGGGTATCCGGGTGGACCGGGCAATCTGATAGCGCATAGCGGCCGGGGTATTTATTTAAGCGCTGCCACAGCGGATTTCAATGGTTTGTACGCCAATACCATTTGTGCCTTTACCACCGCGGGCATTGCCCGCGTGGCTGGCGCCAACCAGAATATGGCGGCTCCTGTGATTACTTCAGCGCTGACCACGTTGCTGCTGGGTACGGCTGGGTCCGGAGCGTATGTGGAGGTCTTTCGGGCCGAGCCGGGCGCCGGTCCTGGTGGAAGTTTGGCCTTGGTGGGTACGGCCACAGCCGATGGTGCGGGGTACTGGAGCTTGGTGCCAACAGGCGTCTCCCATGGCGACTATGTCTGCGCCCTGGCCACCGACACCGCCCGCAACACGTCGCTGTTTTCCGCCAATGTGATTGCCTACGCGCCCACGCCCACGTCCACCACCACGCCGACGTTTACGCCTACGCATACACCAACCGTGACACCCACCTGGACCTATACCCCCACGTCCACGCAAACGCCTACGGCTACGCCGTCGTCTACGTTTACAGCCACGCCAACGTACACTCCCACGGCCACCCCCACCGCCACGGCGTCGACGACGCCCACCGGCACACCTTCCGTGTCGCCCACGGCCACCATTACACGGACCGTTACCGTAACCCCGAGTGTCACGGTTACGGCCACGCACACACCCACGGCCACCATGACCCCGACGCTCACGGTCACGGCCACGCGGGTGCGCGGCGACGGCACCATTCGCGCGTTTCCCATTCCGGCTAAAAACCGGGTGCGATTTTTCTTGAGCCCTGAACAGGACAGCGAGGTGCGGATCTCGCTTTACAACATGGCCGGTGAGCGCGTGGCCGAACTTGGCGCGAGTATGCTCGAAGGACCGGGGGAACTGGCCTGGGAATGCAGCTCGGTTGCTCCCGGAATTTACCTGGCCCGTGTGGTGGTCAACGGCGAGGTCCGTAAGCGAATCAAGCTGGCGGTGCTGAGGTAAGCGACGGGTTTGGTTTTTGCGACAGGGACCTTGGGTACCAACGGAAAAGGATCTTACTGGAGGCGGGAATCCATGAACTGTTTGAGGAAGTGCAAAACCATCTGCTTGTTGGCGCTGGGCGTTGTCGGCTTGGTTTTTCAAAATGTCGCGCCTGCGTATTTGGCCGCCGCTGAAACGACGGACGCCGAGGTTTCCGTTATGGCCCTGGACGCCGTGGCATACCAGACGGAAAAGTCCGACGACATTGTGACCCCCAAGGATCTTTTCCCAATGGGCAAGTGGATGCTGGACCATGACCTGAAACCTGCGTCCTGGTTGGGGTACAAGCTTGATCAAAAAACGGTCCAGGAACCTATAAACGTTATATTTGAAATCAAGGGTCCGGGGTCGGACAGCCAAGCTGTGGCGAGCTTAACCGCCTTGCTGTCAAAAGCCGGCTACGAAGTGCGGAGCGGACACTCGGGCGGTTATTTCGGGTATATCAACGGGCGGTTTTACCCGCAGATACCCTCCCTCAAGCAGCATGCGTTTTCCAATGAACCGTTTGAGTTTGCCAATAACCACGGACGTGTGTTTGGGCCGTATGGTTATGCGGGGAAGTATTGGTTCCTGGGAGCGTTTAGCCGGGAGAGAGTGGACTCGATAACCAAGCTGGAACACGTTTACGTTTCTTTTAATCAAGCCCGCGACAGTGTGGTTTCACAACTGTGCAAGTCCACCGCCTGCAAACGCAAAGCTTTTGTCAATCTCAACAACGTCTATCTTAACAATGACGAGTACACCACCGGCGATCATGACGGCATCGCGGTTTGGGTGGCAGTGGAGGAGTGAGGAAGGAATGTATGTAGGTGTGTGTGTGGGCGGGACCCCCGCGTCCGCCCGTTTTTGGGTACTCCGTTCGCCTTCACCCGCGCTCCCGTAGCAGTTCCGTAAGCCCCACTCGCCTCGCTGCCGAATAAATTGGCCACTCGCGCACCGCTCAGGTTGTAGCGGGAAATCTGCACGTTTCCAGCGTGTTCCTAGTTTAAAAGAAAATTCGCGCGGTTGGATGCGGGTTTGGAAGCCTTCCAGGATTATCTCAGGATGGGCAGGTCTCTTACACCCAGGTACAATCGATTATTTTCATAAATAACTCTACAATGTCGACATAGTATAGAAGCTGTGATTTTCCTAAAAGCTCCGCTAGGGGTATGGCACAACCAGCGGTGGGGGCGGACGGCGTTCCGGCGCTGCGCCGCCTTTTACGTTAGCGCGTTTTATGCAAAAAGAGGTAGGTATGAAATCGAAAGATTTAAAAAACACCGCGTCCACTAAGCGAGCTGCCCTTGGACGCGTGCTTAAGAAAAATGAGAAAATCAAAGAATCTGTCAAGAAGTCTGCCAGTGAACTGACGTCGGTCAATGAAGTTCTAAAGCAAGAAAAGATCCCTGTTCAGGAGATGAAACAGGCCATCACCCAGAACGAAGAGGTCGAACAGAAGGTTGCAAAAGCTGCCGACGATTTAAAGCTGGTTAACGTCAAACTCGCCGAAGAAGTGTCTGCACGAATAGTTATTGAATCCGAACTTGTCACGACGAAGTCCGACTTGGCCGAAGCACGTGATGATTTATCAAAAGCTCAGGAAAAAACCGAAGAAGCGCAACAAATTGCGCTTCAGGACGCACTCACGGGTCTTCCCAACCGCGTCTCATTTGAACAGGGTCTCGACCACGGATTGATCCAGGCAAAACGGCACGGTAGGGGACTTGCCGTCCTTTTTATTGACATCGACAAATTCAAGACTATTAACGATTCTTATGGCCATGACGTAGGAGATCAAGTGCTACGGATGGTGGCCAATCGCTTAAAGTCTTTTCTACGCAATGAAGACATCGTCAGTCGCTGGGGAGGCGACGAGTTTGTATGTCTATTGTTCGAAGTTAAGCAAGAAGCCGACGTGACTCGCATTGCAGAAAAAATGATAAGCCGGGTTGCCGAAGTCTGCGAGTTTAAAGGGATTACTCTTTCCGTAAGAGTCAGTATAGGTATTGCCATATTTCCCGCAGATGGAAATGCAGCAGATGTTCTTTTTAAAAATGCAGATACAGCCATGTATAAAGCCAAGGAAACAGAGAAGCATGTTCTGCTGTTCCGAGAATCGGGCGAGCCAAAGGCGGGTTGACAAACCCTATACGGGTCAAGGATATCTGTCTTCCAGAGCGAGAATTCCGAGGAAAGTTTACTAAATTTGAATTTTCCTTCCTGGTATGTCCTTCTTTGCATGAATCACAAGAGGAAAGAAGGTCGCGTTACTTAAAATTAAACTATTTATTTAATCAGAACAACGATAAAACTTCCCGACTTGTTTACTCTTGTACTGTTAAGTACAAATTACACCGCACAAAATGTATTTAAGAAGCCGTGCCTGTATTAAGGGGCAGCCTTACCGCGTCACCGCCACCTTGGTCTTCTT
This sequence comes from uncultured bacterium, assembly GCA_964604705.1. Taxonomy (GTDB): domain Bacteria; phylum Oederibacteriota; class JAAXVQ01; order JAAXVQ01; family JAAXVQ01; genus JAAXVQ01. The sequence goes on along the minus strand of CAZSAP010000009.1, from coordinate 54,587 downwards.
CTCCTCTCCCTTCGCCTTCACCCCTGCCCGGTAAATCCCTGGCGAAACACGCCCGCATTCCCATACTAGTTCCGAAAGTCCTCTCCCTTGGCTACCCGTTCACCGTACAAGTTAGTGGGTGAGATCAGTGCCTCCCGGCTTGTTCCACTTATTGTGGCTGGAGATTGTTACTCCTCAACCCTGGCTGCTGTTATGGTTTGCGGTCCTGCGTCGCCGATGTTCTTCCTGTTGGAAAAAGTATTTGACTAAAAATGAATGTTATTCTATTATGAATTATATTCATATTTATGAGGTGACCCATGACAGGACTCCGGGAAACAAAACAAAAAGATCGCCACGCTCGCATAACTCAAGCAGCGCTTGAGCTTTTTGACCAGCAGGGCTTTGCGGCAACCACCATGGACATGATTGCCGAGAAGGCCCGACTGGGCGTGGGTACACTCTACAATTATTATTCCTCCAAAGCAGACCTCCTCCTGGGGATTATTACAGAGCGGGCAGTTCCGTTTGAAGAGAGTCTGCGGATGCTCGCAGAAAGAAAACCCGGAAATCTTTTCGTGGATCTCGAAGTCTGTTTGGACAGCTATCTGGAAAGCTTCTCGTTTTTCAGCAAACGGATCTGGCATGATTTTATTGTGACGGCCCTTTCTCGCAATTTGCCGCTATTTAAAATGATCGAGGAAGTGGATGCAAAATTGCTTGCGCTACTCGCCATCATTATTGGGAAGTACCAGAAACTAGAACCGCGCGGGAAATATCCAACACCCGAAGCGATGGTACGGAACGTATACAGTGTTCTGCTGCACAATTTTATGCTCTACATTTCAACTGAAGCTATGAGTGCCAAAGAATTGAAGAAAAATGTCCTGCGGCAAATTGAGGCTTTATTCCCAGATGAACGTCAAATAGGCTCGGGCAACAAAGGCAAATCCCAAACCAAAGCGAGGCTAAAATTATGAGCCTTAAGAAACACCTCATTATCGGAAGCGTAATTTTTGGTCTGTGGCTGGGTTTTTATCTTATTACGTTACCCTCACACTATATGACCGAATGGAACAATGCAGAGAAAACCTTGCTTTGTCTACTGACATTTTTTGCCATCATACCTTTTATAGTATTCGTGGTGGCAATTTTTCTAGGCGATGATTATTTTAAAACGGGCGTATGGCTTGCCGTATATGGCTCTATTGGGATTTTTTTGCTTGATTTCATCACTGTGGGAATGCTTGAGAAAAAGGGATTATCTTTCCTTCTCGCCTATTGGCCGCAAACTGTGGGATATCTAGAAGCGGCTGTCCTAGGGCCGCTGGTAGGAGCGGTGATGAAAAAAGGGTTAAAATCATGATCTGGACTCTTTTGTTTTTTCTGTATTTATTTCTCTTGGTTACTTTGATTGTGCATGAAATGGATTCTGTCTATTGGAAAGAGTGGGAATTGTTCGGCATGAAAGGTGGCTTGGAAGGCTTTCTCATCATGCATTTTCCGTTATTTGGATTGTTCCTATATGGACTTGTCCTTTTGCATGACCAGTCTCGAGCGGGTTTAATCTCTGCGCTCATTATGGGTGTGTTAGGAATGGTAGGGTTTGGTATTCATACCTATTTTATTCGCACGGGTCATCCGGAATTTACCACACCCCTCTCTCGCGTCATTTTGTGGATCATGCTCTTAGGTGGCATGGCCGTGTCAGGGTTAGCGATCTATCAGCTTATTATTTAAAGGGTAGAAATCAGGAGGAGTTTATGCAACGAATTATACCTGGCTCGATCACCATCCCAATTTTAATGCTGCTCGCCGTAGGGATTGTTGATTTTCAACTTTTTCAATTCTCGTTTGTGGCAGGACTCTGCTATGCCATTGTGACACCGCTGCTTTTTCTCCACACCATGTATCGCATCTGTCGGAAATGCCCGCATGCATCGGATGACACCTGCAGGCATGTGGTCTTTGGCAGAGTCGTAAGCCGATGGTTTAAGGTATCCAAGCCCTCACCGTATACAAAGATGGAACTTCTCAGCATGGGATTTTCCAATATTTTGTACTTTCTTGTACCGCAATATTGGCTCTTCCAAAACCTGCTCTTGTTTATTTTATTCTGGATTGCATTAATCTCGGCCATCATTATTTTACGTCTTCGAAAATGCGTATGTTGTCGTAACACAAATTGTCCGTTTTATGGCATTGGAAGATGATCAAGATAGTTTGATTTCGGAGGTGGCCATGAAAGACGCCTATTTTACTTTTTGGTACCGTTGGTTGGTAGCTGTAAGCATTTCACTGATTCTGTCTGGCCTCTATACCTCCTTTTTTAAATCCACGTCTTTAGATGGACCTTTCAGGCTGTTTATTGATTCTGTATTTTGGAAAGATGGATCTGTAACCAGCGGAAGCATGCCCTTTGGCGCCTTTGTCTATAGCGTATGGGGAGCGGCCATTGTCATGTGGGGGACGCAGCTCTGGTTCATCTGTAAATTTGCCTTTAAGAAAAAGGAACCCTGGGCCTGGTGGGCCATCTTGGTTTCAACCCTGCTCTGGTTTTTTATTGCCGCGGGGTTTTCAGTTTATTATGGTGCGTTTTTAAATGCAATCGGGGATTTGGTATACATGGCTTTGCTGGTGTTACCACTGGGTATGACCCGGTCCATCATGGTTCAATCAAGGAAGTAGTTGGATCTCCTGAACCCTATATTTAAGTAAAGCGGGGGATTGGGAGCGAAGCACGCCAGTTGAGAAAAGTAGAAAACTAAGCTGCGTCCAGAATAATAAGCCCTGCCTTTTATCATCTCGAACACTCGTGAGAGAACTATTAAAGGTTTTTAATAAGACTCATACAGATTTCTCGGCTGTGCCTCGAAATGACAGAGTGGGAAAAGGATGAAAAAACAAATACTGAGGCATAGTTTGTTGGAAAAAGATTCGGATTCAGAATCAGTAAAATGTATTCGATTTTCCGGGATGGGTTTATTTCCTTTTCGCAGGCAACCGTGCATACTCAAGCCAACGAAAGCCCAAAGGTTTTAAAGTAGTGTGAGAGGGGCTGGAGACGAGAGGAGAGAAACCATGAAAGCCATCGTGTACACGCAATACGGTGCCCCTGAGGTGTTGGTGCTCAAAGAGGTGGCCCAACCCGTCCCACGAGAGAACGAAGTCTTGATCAAGGTTCACGCCACGGTGGCCGCTCCCCCGGATTGCCAGATGCGGCGCGGGGACACGTGGGTTTCCAGATTTATCTTAGGGCTTCGGAAGCCACGAAAGACCATATTGGGATTGGACCTGGCCGGCGTGGTTGAGGCTGTCGGAAAAAAGGTGAAGCAATTCAAAGTCGGGGATTCGGTTTATGGTTTTGCCGGACTGAATTTTGGCACCTATGCCGAATACATATGCTTGCCTGAAAAAGGGCTCGTCCTCAAACCGTCCAAGCTTAGTTACGCAGAAGCCGCGGCAGTTGTGGATGGAGCGACCACGGCGTTATATTTTATCAAGGAGAAAGCCGGGCTAAAGCCGGGACAGAGAATCTTGATCAACGGCGCTTCGGGTGGCATGGGTGTCTTTGCCGTGCAACTGGCCCGCTTTTTTGGAGCTGCGGTTACGGGGGTGTGCAGCACCGCGAACTTGCCTTTGGTTCAGGCACTCGGCGCACATACGGTTATTAATTATACCCAAGAGGATTTCACTAAAAGAGGTGAAACGTGGGATGTTATTTTTGATGTCTCTGGGAAAAGTTCATTTGCCAAGTGCCGGGCGTCCCTGACACCCAACGGCCTTTACTTGGCTACGGTTTTTAGTTGGAAACTCATCCTGCAGATGCTCTGGACCCGTATGGTCGGAGGTAAAAAAGCCATATTTGCCCTCTCCCTGCAGGAGAAGAGCGCGTCGCTGGCCTTTCTTAATCCGCTCATGGAAGCCGGAAAACTAAAAACGATCATTGCCCAATCGTTTCCTTTGGAACAGACAGCGTTGGCGCATCGCCGGGTCGAAGCCGGGGGCGTCCCGGGAAAAGTGGTCATTACGGTTCAGGAGGCGTAAGCATGAGCGACTTAGTGCATGATGCAACGCAACGAAACCTCGCCCGAGCCGCAGGACTGACGCTGCTGTTGAGTTTGGTCGTCCCAATACTAAACTGGATATTTGTGCTCTCGAGAATGATAGTTCCGGAAAATCCAGTGGCGACCGCGCGGAAGGTTTTAGCGCATGAAGCGCTTTTTCGCCTGGGAATCATGAGCGACCTTGGCATAGCACTACTGGCCGTGGTGGTGGGGCTGTTCTTCTATAAGCTGGTCAAAGGGGTCCAGGGCACTCTGGCGTGGCTTGCGCTGCTTTTAAAGTTGCTGGAGGCGGGGTTGGGAACGGTGATCGCCCTGGGTCATGTTATGGCACTATGGGTCTTAAAACGCGGGAGCGCATTGGACGCAGACCTACAGGAATCCATTCAGGCAGGGGTGGGGTTGTTAGTCAACGGGCATATTTCAGCCACCTTGCTTCCCGGTGTTTTTCTTGGGTTGAGCATGACTTTGTTTTCGTTTCTCCTGTTTAAGCGCAACCTCATCTCGGGCCTTTGGACGGGCTTGGGAATGCTTTCTTATTCGTTTATTCTCATGTATGATTTAACCAGTATGCTTTGGCCGCAGGTTACAGCCCTGACCTTGATCCAAATCGGCGGCTCGACCTTAAGTGTGTTGGGCTATCTGGCCTTGGGACTGGGACTACTATGCCTGCCCACGCAAGACCCTAAAGGAGCGATCCGTGGGAAATCTTTTGCGCATTGAAACGATCTCTCAATTGCATGAGATCATTGGATATCAAAAGCCCAAACACCCCCTGGTCTCCCTGATTGAAATGTCCCAGGTGAAGACCATGCCGGTGATTCGTCAGCAAGTCGCCATGGGGATGTACAGTATCAGTCTAAAGAACGGGCATGAATGCAAAATCAAATACGGCCGGCAAAGCTACGACTTCCAGGAAGGCACCTTAATGTTTTTGGCACCGGACCAAACCATAGAACCGGTCAGTCCTGGGACCCCAGGAAAACCCAAAGGCTGGATTTTGTTGTTTCATCCGGACTTGCTCCGCCGGTGCCCGTTGGGGAAAAGGATGAACGAGTACTCGTTTTTTTTCTACGACTCTCATGAGGCGCTGCACCTATCCGAGCAGGAGCGGCAAACCGTAACCACCCTCGTAAAAGCCATCAAGGCCGAGTACAGTCAGAATATGGATGGACATACTCAACAGCTGATCATTTCTCACCTGGAACTGTTGCTGAATTATTGCCAGCGTTTTTACAGCCGCCAGTTTATCTCCCGAACCAATGCCAACAAGGACGTGGTGGTCCGTTTTGAAGCGCTGCTTAACGGCTATTTCAACTCGGAGAAACTCGCGTCCGAGGGATTGCCCAGTGTGAAATACTGCGCACGGGAAATGGGGTATTCGCCCAACTACCTTAGTGATTTGTTAAAAAAAGAGACGGGGAAAAACACGCAGGAACACATTCAGTTTCATTTAATCGAAAAAGCCAAAACTTTGTTGTTGGGAACCGATGAGCCGGTCTATCGGATTGCGTATGCCCTGGGGTTTGAGTATCCCCAACATTTTTCAAAATTATTTAAACATAAAACCGGGACCTCGCCGGCGAAGTTCCGGCATTGATTCAAATGTAAACCACAAGGGGATTGAACATGTCTTTGCCGCGAGTCAAACGAGGGGTAGGTTGGCTAGGTTTTATGGCCATGAGTATGATTTTATTCCAGGCACAGCTGGGTTTGTGCGAGGATCAGACGCTGGAGTTTACAACTTCGGATCAGGTGCGCATCAGCACCTTATGGCGTCAAGGCGACCCGCAGCCTAAAGAACGATTGATTATTGTGGCCCCGGGGTTTGCCCAGCATTCGGGTACCAAGTCAATGCAAGCATTAGCCACAGCCCTAACAGCGACTGCGGATGTGTTGATTGTAAATTTTCGCGGAAACGGGCCTAGCCAAGGAACGTTTACCTTCGGCAGCCGGGAATATCTGGATTTGGAACCGGTCTTGGCCTGGTCCAAGTCCTATGCGGACGTAACCTTGATGGGTTTTTCTTTGGGCGCTTACCACAGTCTTTGCAGTATTCATGCCCATCCCAATGCCGTGAAGCGCCTGCTTTTGGTTTCTTGTCCGACTCGGGTGGAGGATATTGTGCTTAGCGGAGGAGCTTTTATAAATCCTCTTGTACTTATGTTTCGGAATACTAAGTTTCAGCATCCGGCTGAGAACGATATATTTTTCCGCTGGGGTTGGCCGTTCTCCGGCAAAACCGAGGGCTCGGTTCTGGCCGCAGACGTGAGTGTTCCTGTGCATTTTTTGGTTGCGGGAAAGGACACGCTGGTTTTTGAACGCCTCACGCAGCAAGTCTGTGCCGCCGTACCGGGAGTCAAGACCTACACCCGCATGGACGAGGGCCTGCATGCCGAAGCTATGTTTTTGCAGTTTCCTGATGAATTTCTACGCTGGGTCGAACAAAGCATGGGGTTGTGAAGAAACGCCGTACCCGCCTGCCGCACGGACCCCTGGAAGCTCCCCGAAAGACCTTTGGTTTGAATCATGGATAATTTTAAAATGAAATTTGCTTTTATTAGCTTGATATGATATTGTACTAGTACAATATCATATCAAGCTAATAAGGAGGCATTATGTTGGAACTATCTTCGGCCGAGACCGCTTTGCTGGGGCTTTTGTGCGAAGGGGAGATGCATGCGTACCAGCTCGAAAAGACCGTGGCGTACCGCTGCATGCGCGACTGGACGGATTTGTCCATGTCGTCGATCTACAAGGTTATGCGCAAGTTGGAGCAGGCGGGATTGGCCGAGAGCCGAACCGAGGCCACCCAGAGCAACCGGGTGCGGAAGACCTACGCGGTCACGCCGGCCGGGCGCAAGGCGATTCAGGCGCGCTTGCTGAAATGGCTGGAGGAGCCCGAGACCATGAAATACCGGCTGGATCTGGCCACGTACAATTTCAACCTTATGCCGAAAGAACAGGCGTTGAAAGCGCTGAAAACGTACCGGTTGGGTTTGCAAAAGTCCATCGAAGGGTATAAGCAGCTGGAGGCGTTCATGGCAGGAGAAGATTGCCCCAACTACCGTCTGGCCCTGTCCCGGCGGCAGCAGTATCTGTTGGCCGCCGAACTGAACTGGGTGGACGCGTTTGCCAAGGAAATGGCGAAAGGTGCCACCGGAGGCAAAAAATGAATCCCCACGAGATCCGGGTGCGTGGCGCGAACACGCACAATCTGAAACACTTGGATGTCGATGTACCCAAAGGGAAGCTGGTCATTTTCAGCGGCGTCAGCGGCTCCGGCAAATCGTCGTTGGTCTTTGATACGATTTACACCGAGGCCCAGCGGCAGCTGATTGAAACGTTTTCTTCCTTTGCCCGCCGGCGCTTGCCTAAGTTGAGCCGCCCGCCGGTAGAGAGCATTGAAAATATTTCCACGGCCATTGTCATTGACCAAAAACGCATGGGGCGCAACCTGCGCAGCACCGTCGGAACCGCCACTGAGATTTATTCGTATTTGCGACTGCTGTACTCCCGCTGCGGGGAGCCCCAGATCGGTCCGTCGTTTTACTTCTCCTACAATCATCCGGAAGGCATGTGTCTTGACTGTCAGGGCTTGGGCAAGCGGATCCGGGTGGATGCCGGGAAAATGCTCAATCCCTCCAAGAGCCTGCGCGAGGGTGCCATAACCCATCCTGATTTCAAGGTGGAAGGATGGAATTGGCGCGAGATCGTTGGGAGCGAGATGTTTCCCACGGATATCCCAGTGGGGGACTTTACACCGGAGCAGCGTCAAATGCTGTTGTATGCCGATAAGATCCCCTTTCGTAAAAAGCACGGCGCCGGAACCTATGCCAAAACCTTTACCGGCATCGTGCGCCGTTTGGAACAGTTTTATGTCAATAAAGCCGAGGACGAGCTTCCGGAGGCCAAGCGGACCGCGTACGACGAGTACCTCACCTATGCGGATTGCGAGACGTGCGGCGGTACCCGCTTGAATCCGCGGGCACGGAGCGTACACATCCACGAACGCAGTCTGGATGAGGTTGCGGCCATGGAGCTCGAGCAAGCGGATGCCTTTTTGGCCCAGATTCGGGTGCCTGAGGCGCAAGCCATGGTCCGGAAAATGCGTCAGATCCTGGGGCACCTGTTGGCGATCGGGGTGGGGTATCTTTCGCTGGACCGAGCTGTGGCCACGCTCTCAGGTGGGGAATCGCAACGGGTTAAAATGGCGCGCCAGCTGGACTGTGACTTGGTGGACATGCTGTATATTCTTGACGAACCCTCCATAGGCCTCCACCCCAAGGACAACCAGAAGCTCGTCGACATGCTCCGGACCTTGCGGGACAAGGGTAACAGCGTGTTGGTGGTGGAGCATGATCCGGATATAATCCGTGCCGCCGATTGGGTGATTGAAATCGGACCCAAGGCCGGGCGCGGCGGCGGAGAGTTGCTGTATCAGGGTGAACTGGACGGTCTGCTCGTATCCGAAACACCGACCGGGAAAGCCTTGGCTGAGACCATGCCCCAGACGATTCGGCGCAAGCCTTGGACCGAGGCGTTTGAGATCCGCAACGCACAGGTGCATAACTTGAAAAATTTAAACACACGGATCCCCAAGGGCGTTTTAACCTGCGTGACCGGTGTGGCGGGCTCGGGGAAAAGTACCTTGATTCATAACGTGTTTGTGCCTGCTTACCCGGATGCGGTGGTGGTGGATCAGACCGCCATTGGGAAGAGCTCGCGCTCGATTCCGGTCAGCTATCTGGGCATTTTTGATGCCATTCGCAAAGAAATGGCGCAGGCCACTGGGGCCGATCCCGGGTGGTTTAGCTTTAACTCCAAGGGGGCCTGCCCCAAGTGCAACGGTGCGGGGACGCTGAGCATCGAGATGAATTTCATGGACGATGTGCAGATGACCTGCGACGAGTGTCAGGGGCGGAAGTATCAAGAGAAAGTTTTGGCACTGACCTATCAGGGCAAGAGCATGGATGAGATTTTGGAACTAACCGCGAGCGAAGCCAAGGTCTTTTTCAAAACACCTGAAATTTCCCGCCGCCTCCAGGTTTTGTGCGATGTGGGGTTGGATTATATCGAAATCGGACAAGCGCTTTCAACCTTGTCCGGCGGGGAATCGCAGCGGCTTAAACTGGCGACCGAGTTGCATAAGCAGGGACGAATCTACGTCTTGGACGAACCCACGACCGGACTGCACCGCTCCGATACACAACGCCTTCTTGCGATTTTAAAGAAACTCACCGATCGGCATAACACGGTGGTGGTCATTGAGCATAATGCGGATGTGATTTGGCAAGCGGATTGGGTGATCGACCTGGGCCCTGAGGGCGGCCGCCGGGGCGGTGAGATTGTCGCCGAGGGAATACCGGAAAAGGTGGCGGCCTGCGCGCACAGCCAAACCGGAAAATACCTGCAGGCGCAATTCGTCCAGGCGTAAGCCTCGACGACGGACATAGGCAAGGGGTCCGAGGCAATCAAACAAATGAGCGTGGCCGAAAAAGATTGTTGGACCGCAAGGCGTATGAATAGGGTTTCGGGTTTACGGTGTGTGACCTTTCATCGGTTTGTTCGCATGACGTGCTTGGCATTAAACGGATTGTGCGACCCATCGGGACTTGGATTTGGGGCATGGTCGATGTTCTTTAGGTATGATAAGATGGTACTCGGGTTAGGGAACCAGGTATCTCACCCCATAAAATGCGTTTTCGAAAACAGGCGCGGCCACGTTGCGCAGTGCATGCTTATGGAAAATGGAAACGCAGAAAGAAGGCAACACCATGCACGGTCCTGATCCCAAAGACAAGCATCCCATGAACGGATTGCCGCAAGTCTGTTTTATTAAAAACACAGTGACGAATCCGAACATCGTTGTGGGTGAGTATACGTATTATGACGATCCCGAGGACGCGGAGGGGTTTGAACGGAACGTGCTGTATCATTATCCGGTCTATGGAGACAAACTCATTTTGGGGAAGTTTTGCGCCATTGCCCGCGGTGCGAAGTTCATCATGAACGGGGCGTTTCATAAAATGAGCGGGATCTCCACGTATCCGTTTTCGCTGTTCGGACATGGGTGGGAAGCGGTCATGCCCAAACTCGAAGAGCTGCCGCTAAGAGGCGATACGGTTATTGGGAACGATGTGTGGATTGGGTACAATGCTTTAATCATGGCCGGAGTGAAGATTGGAAACGGGGCGATCATCGCCGCGCAATCCGTGGTGGTCAGGGACGTGGAGCCTTATGCGATTGTGGGTGGGAATCCAGCTCAGCCGATTAGGAAGCGTTTTTCGGACCAGGACATCGCGGCCTTGCAGGCCATTCGCTGGTGGGATTGGGATGCGGAAAAGATCACGCGTAACCTGAGGTTGATCACATCGGCGGATATCGCGGCGCTGAAACGGGTTTGCGACACATAAGGTAAGCATTCAAAAGGCTACCAAGGTAAGGGGTATTACACGCCGGAGGAGAGACCATGAATAGCAAAGCGGATTATGCAGGCATGCTCGCCGTGGCGCTCGAAGAAGCGCGCATCGGCTTGGCCGAAGGCGGCATACCGATTGGGGCGGCGCTCTTTCGGTGCGACGGCACGTTGTTGGGCCGCGGGCACAACCGCAGGGTACAGGAGAACGACCCGTCCGTGCACGGCGAGACGGACGCGTTTCGCAAGGCAGGTCGGCAGCGCAACTATCGCGACACGGTTATGGTGACTACGCTGGCGCCGTGCTGGTACTGCAGCGGGTTGGTGGTTCAGTTTGGCATTGGCACGGTGGTGGTCGGCGAATCGCGCACCTTTTCCGGCGGCATTGCATGGTTGCGGGAAAAAGGCATTGACGTGATTGATCTTGATTCCAGCGAATGCGTCGAACTGCTGGGCGGATTCATCGCCGCGCACCCAGCGCTATGGAACGAAGATATTGGTGAGGAATGACGCAGGTGCGCAAGCACAGGAGCTAAACCATGTTGGATGCACACGCACAGAAAATCGTCCGTTCTCTTGTAGGGTCCATCACCCCCGAACAGATGAAATTCGTGGACAGTTACATCAGCCCTCATGTGGGGCTCTTTATTCCTGCCGTCGGTCCCTGTTTTTATGCCATTTCTCACGATCACGCCCATCCCGGGTATTCCTTTATTTTGAATTTTGACGATCATTGCGAGTTGGGCATAGACGGTAAAGTGATTCCTTCGCAACCTGGAAAGCTTTGTGCGGTTTCACCGGAGATTCCCCATCATGAAATTCTTACCGGGACCTTTGCCCGCTACGTGGCCATCATGATCGATCGGCGATTTTTTGAACGCGAGCGTCTGACTTGCGCCATTGCGGATACACGACCCTTTCGGGGTGAAATGTTTACCGTACCAGCGGAACTGAAGCTTTATGTAAAAGAATTTATGTCGGAATACGAAAACAAGCTTCCCGGGCATGAAAAACTTTTGGATGCGATGGCCTTGCAGATTACACACACCATCATCCGTGCCGTCTATGGTGTAAGCCTGAAGCGGGAAGAGAGTGGGCAGCGCATGCAAATCGACCGGGTTATTGAATACATGCATGCGCATTACGCAGAAAAACTGGACGCCAAGAAGCTGGCCGACGTCGCCATGCTTTCTGTCTCGCATTTTACCCGGCTGTTTAAAGCCAGCACGGGCAAATCGCCCATGGTTTTTTTGACGGATACGCGGCTTGAGAAAGCTCGGAAGCTGCTGGCTTTCCATGACTTTACGGTCACGGAAATTGCCTATAAAACTGGGTTTTCCAGTTCCTCCCACCTGGCTACGCAATTTTTCGAAAAATACAAACATACTCCTAGGGACTATCGAAAAACCTTGGCATAGCATAAAGCTGCAAATAAACGATTGTTCCATGATAGTTTTCAAAACCCTTCTGCAGTATGTTTCTATCCGTGGCATCATTTACCTGCAGTTGTAAGCTGCAAGAAGGAGTACTCACCATGAAAACGCAACAAGAAGTACAGAAGAAACCAAAGGTTTGGGCCTATTTGGCTACCCCGCTGATGTCGACGGTGGCTATGTTGGGTGCATCACTGGTGAGTATTTATCTGCTTCATCTCGACGGGGAGATGTCACCGGTGCCGGTATTTGTGTTTTTTGCCGTGGTCAATTTAGTCTGCATGCTCTTGTTTGCGGTCTTACCCGTTAAACGTAAAGGGATAGCCCGCCATGCCGCCATGTTCGTGGTAGGCTCCACCATCCTTTTTTTGGCAGGTATCTTAGGCAAACAAAATTTTCAGCTCGAGGGTTTTTTCTTCTTTGCGCTTTCGGGCGCTTTCGGCGGCGTGATCATTCACTATGTGGTGGGAAAAATTCTTGGTCCCATGCTCACCGGACGCAGTTGGTGCAGTTGGGGGTGTTGGACCGTCATGCTGCTGGACCTACTGCCGTACAAACAAAGTCAGGGATGGGTTAAGGGTAAATCCGTGTATCGGTACGTGCACTTCGGATTGGTTTTGGGCTTGGTGCTGGTCCTGATGTTGGGATTCAAGTATACGCTGCATGGTGAAAACGATGCGGCTAAGGCGATGGTTTGGTTCTTGGTGGGGAATGGGTTGTACTATGCTGCGGCCATAGGCTTGGCGATCGCCCTGAAAGACAATCGGGCGTTTTGCAAGTACCTTTGCCCTGTAACCGTTTTTCTCAAGGCCGGGACCATGATCTCGTTGCTCCGAATCAAAGGAGACAAAGCAACCTGCACCCGTTGCGGGGACTGCACCCGGTCATGTCCGATGAACATTGAGATATCTGAATACGTGCACCAAGGGGAACGGGTTAAATCCACGGAATGCATCATGTGCATGAAGTGCATCTCGGTGTGCTCAACGGCTTCCTTGAGTTCGTCGATAAGCATGGATCTGGCGACCACGGATAAAGTAAAACGCTGTTAGCCGTCACGGGCACCCAGCCAGAGATCTCCGCGGTTTGGAGGTCTCTGGCTTTTTTTAAAGGATGCACGTTCGAACCTAGAGGAAAGCCAAAGGCCGCTTCGCTTTATGCTTGCAGGTAAATCTGATTTCGGGGAAACTAGCGCCTGTGATGTTTAAATAGATCGATACCTCGCGGCCGTCGAAGAAAGTGGCGAAGTCCATGCCTCAGGATTTCTTTTCAGACAAAGAGTACTTTTTAAAATACCTCAACACCCGGATGCCTTATGGGAAATACGCCGGGACACTGCTCACGGATCTGCCTGAGCCGTATGTGGTCTGGTATCACCAAAAAGGTTTTCCGCATGGGGAACTGGGTCGAATGTTGGGACTGACGTATGAGATTAAAGTCAACGGATTGGAACCCATGATCGCCGAACTGCGAGCCCAATTGGATATCCAAACGTAAAAACGCTTAAGGGTGCTTAGGCGGCAGGTTGTTCTAAGAAGGTGCGGATGGACTCGCGTACATGTTGCACCAAACCGGCTTTGTCGTTGGCGGGCCAGTTGGAAATGTCAATGGGCTTTAAAAACGTGATGGTGATGGTTCCCGGCCGGACCAGGACTGATTTTTTAGAAAGTACGGAATAAGCGCCTTGGATGGCCACCGGGAGAATAGGCAGCCCAGCTTCCAAAACCACGGTAAAACTTCCTTGCTTGAACTCACCGAGGGTTCCGTCGACACTGCGCGTTCCTTCTGGGAATAAAACCATGGACATATGTTTGGTGTGTTTTAGACGCTGGGCCGCTTCGGAGAAGGTTTTAAAGGTCTTCCGTGCATTGCTGCGGTCAATGGCAAAGTGTCCCAACGCGCGGATGCCCCAGCCTAGAAGCGGAATCGAGAACAATTCTTTTTTGGCCATGAAGTAAAGATACAGCGGGGTTACGGAGATCAGGCTTTGGATATCCAGGTTGCTTTGATGATTGCCGAGCACCGAGTACTTGGTGTTGGGGGCAATGTTCTCCAAACCACGCACCCTGAGCGTAACACCACCGACGCCCAGGATTTGCTGGCTCCAAAGCTTGCCAATGGCATATCCGGCTTTTTGGGAAAACCAACACGTGACAATGCACAGGGGGCTGTAGACTGCGGTGGACAGGAGAACCCAGAAAAAGGTTACGAGTCCCCGAAATAGGATCCATAAGCGTAAAAAAGGATTTTGAGACAACGCCATGACTTTCCTCTCCCTCCATGCCGTGCGGACAGTGCGATTCTAGACCGCCCATTCATTTATAATGTTTTGATCATGAGTGCAAGTTAAAAATAGCCTTCACTTCAAGCATATCCCATCGAACTAACGGCTACGCGGTTCAGAAAACAAAACAGAGACACGGCTTCCTGCATAGGCGATACCTAAAGCGTAGGCGAGGTTGAAACTCAGGCAGACCGTTTTCAGCCAGGTGGAGTCCTCTCCCAAGCGGAGATACAGCCACGAGGTACGCCCCAGCCAAACCAGCCAAAGCGCAAGGAAAAAAATATACGGAAAAATCAAAAGTAAAAGGGTGAAACGCGTACGCGTACGAGGCGAAAGCGTTTGACGAAGCGCGAAGAGGTTCAGGCTTAGCAGGACGATAACGATGAAAGCAAAAGGCAGCAAGGGGATGTAGGTTGACGGCTGGGAGACGTGCCGCAAGGCTTCCGCGACTTGAAGTACCGGAAGCAAGAGGAGCACGGTCAGGGCCAAACCGCCACCCAGCACCTTAATGCCTGTGCCGCTGCTCTGGACAGAATCCGAGTAACTTCGGTCGGCTAGAAAAGCCAAAAGCACGATCAGCAAGACGAGAACCACGAGGGAGAGCATCGTGGCCAGGGATAGCCAGAGGGGCAAAAAAGGGGTTCCGGTTCGATCCCAATACGCCAGCAGTGCCGCGGTCAAGATGCAGCCATAAAGCCCCCAACTCACGCGTTGGGCATACATAGGCAAGGCTAACGAAGTAGGCAGTGCGTCTTGGGGCATAACCCGGTTCCTTTAAAGAAGAAGCGTACAAGCATGATGCAGAAAGTGTACCACAGCCAATGCGTCTGGCAAATGAGTAGTCTATAAAAATTTAGTCAGAGCCGTCATTTGGTTTATTTCCACCAGGTTGAAAAAAAACATGAGCCACGCCTTTAACACCCCAACGAGGAACCGATACTATCGTTTAGGAACTAGTAAGTGGGTGTCGAGGACGCGACATGTTCACTCAGTTTATTTGGTCGGAAATTGATTACTTGGTCTTCTTTAAGAGTCTCTCCATGATGCTGTTGGCTGCAACCGCCATAGCACTCATGTTGCGCAGGCTCCTAAAGATTCCTTGGGGCTTATTGGCCGCATGCTGCGTATGTGGTTGGGTGTCCATCTGGACGGATTTGCTCGTATATGCCTATGGAAATACCCGGTGGCTTACCTTTGAATATATGGGGTTTCGTTTTCTGGCGGGTGTTTTTCTTTTTGAATTTGTGCGGCGTAGCATTCATCAAATCAGCGGAAAGCATGTAGGCGCATGGATCTATCTGGTCTGGGGCTTTTTAGCGGCCGTGAGTTTGTTACTGACGCGAACGGGACCCATGATGTTGATCGTTATACTTTTGATGTCCAGTGGTGCTGGTGTGATATGGATTATGTTTCGTTTGGCAGACGAAGTGGCGACCGCCCGTTGGTTTTTGAAAATTGGCGGGGTTACGATGTTTCTGTACGTTGTCACGATTATTCCCAGCGGTTTGTACGATCCATGGCGGAACATCACGTCCATGGATGCCGCAATGTTCCCGCGTCAGTTTTTGATTTTTTTACAAGGGGGTTTTCTATTGGTCACGGCGCTGGCCATGTGGCGGCTCTTTTGGAATGCTCGGGAAGATGTGATTGATTTACAAACGACGGGTTCCAGCCGAATCCAGATCTGGATGGTACCGCTTTTGTGTCTGGTGTTTGGGCTCAATTGGGTGACCATGGCCAGCTACAGCCGACGTGAAGCCAATATGCTTAAAGAAAATTCACTTTTGGAAGTTCGTAACATTGCACTGGGAATCAAAACCGAACAGATCGCTTACCTCAAAGGTACCCAGGCAGACTATCTCCTTCCGGAATATCAAAGTTTAAAAATGACACTGAAGAGTCTGTGCAACACCAGCCAGTTCCATTCTGTTTTTATTATTGCCAACCGCACATACGGTCCGGACATGTTGGTGGATTCACGATACAACGATAATGAGAATGAAAGCGTGATTATGAGTGAGATCCATCCCACGATGCTGACTCTTTTTAAACACCCGAACGAAAAAATGTGGGGGCCGGTTCAAGATGAATGCGGCCATTGGATGGTCCTTATGAGTCCGATCTTTGATCCGGAGAGCAATGTTTTAATTGGCTTCATGGGCGCCAAAAAAGATTTTCGAGAATGGCAAAGCAAGATTGCCCAGAGCCGATTGCTACCCATGGGGTTGGCCACGATATTAAGCTTCATGCTGATTGCTTTTTTTATTGTCATGCGTTGGTTCGTGGAGAATAAGCTGCTGGTGGCGCTTTCCGAAGCACGGTATAAAAATCTGGCCAGCAAAAGTGCCTTCCTCGCCAATGTATCGCATGAAATTCGGACTCCCCTGAATGCCATTTTAGGCTTTTCGCAATGGATCTTGCGAGACCCGCGACTACCCGGAGAGCACCGCAAGCATTTGGAAACCATTCAACGCAGCGGTGATCATTTGTTGGGGCTCATCAACAACCTACTCGAAATGTCGCGCCTGGACGCCGATCGGGTAAAGGTTCAGACAGCTGAGTTTGATTTAAAAAAATTGGTCCACGATTTGGCGGAGTTGTTCACAGGCCGAACCGTGGAGAAACATATTACGTTTCGAGTTGAACTGGGTGAATTCATTCCCTCTGCGATTATTTCGGATGAGGGTAAGTTGCGTCAAATTTTCATCAACCTTTTGGCCAATGCGATTAAGTTCACCGAGCATGGAGAAGTGGTTTGGAAAGTAGCGTGTTTACGTTCTGCCGACGGTCGCCATGGACGTCTTACCGCATTTGTTACCGACACAGGTCCGGGGATTGCCGAAGCGGATCAACGCCGCATTTTTGAGGCGTTTGAGCAAACGCGTACTGGACTTAAAGCCGGAGGCACGGGGCTAGGGCTCTCCATTTGTAAGGAGTTTATTCAAATGTTAGGCGGCCAGATTAAGGTTACCAGTACGCTGGGCGAGGGAAGTTGTTTTTATTTTTGGATTCCGATCCAATGGTCGGATCGAGTGTTGGGCCAGGTGCCTTTGCTCCGTCTTCCCGTGCGTGCGTTGAAACCAAGCGAGCAAGCCCGTCGAATCTTGGTGGCCGATGATCGAGCTGAAAATCGAGAATTGTTGCGGTTGATCTTAGAGGGTGTTGGGTTTTCTGTGCGCGAGGTTCAAGACAGTGTAGGCGCGCTGGCGGCGACCGAAGAATGGAAACCTGAGGTCGTTCTGCTTGACTTGCATATGCTGAAACCTTCGGAGTGGGATATCCTGCAAAAGATCAAAGCCTTAAATAATGCCGGAGCATGCAAAGTGATTGTGATCACTGGAAGCGAGCGAGGCAGTGGGAAAGATA
The DNA here is from genome assembly GCA_964604705.1 of uncultured bacterium. Taxonomy (GTDB): domain Bacteria; phylum Oederibacteriota; class JAAXVQ01; order JAAXVQ01; family JAAXVQ01; genus JAAXVQ01. Next base: position 37,043 of record CAZSAP010000009.1, on the reverse strand, counting down.
AAGCCGAAGAATTTGGCGCCGATGCGTTGATTGCCAAGCCGATTCAGGCGCAGCTGTTGCTTGAGAGCATAGGTGCCCTGATAGCCGTGGAGTATCTGTATGAGGAACGTTTACCTGAAAAAACCTCGACGCCGGACGCAACCGTGGTTTTGCCGGAGTTTCTGCGTACTCATCGGGATTGGCTAGATGAATTTCGAGATGCGGTTGAACACGCGGATTACTATCGCGTTCTGGAATTGTTGGAAAATCCGGATTTAAATGAAGCCGGTTTGGGCGAGGCTTTAAAAAAGCTAGCCGATCGGTTTGAATATCAAAAGTTGCTGGCCATGTTGCCTAACGCGGAGGGTTCTTATGCCTGAGGAAACGAAGATACCGGCGCTTGATAAAATACTCATTGTCGATGACATCCCTGAAAACTTGCAGATGCTTTCCGCATTGGTCAAGGCTTCAGGGTACTCGCCGCGACCTGTGCTCAGCGGGGCCGAAGCCTTGGAAACCGCTTTGCGAAATCCGCCGGACCTGATCTTGTTGGATATTAACATGCCGGACATAGATGGCTATGAGGTCTGCCGTTTTTTGAAAGATGAGCCATTGTTGCGCGATATTCCGGTCATGTTTGTGAGTGCGTACAACCAACCACTGGATAAAGTAAAAGCCTTTAAAGTCGGAGGTGTGGATTATATCAATAAGCCGTTCCAGTTTGAGGAAGTGCAGGCGCGAATCCGCACGCACTTGGAGTTGCGGCGTCAAAAATTGCGCGCGGAGGAAGATTATAAGCAGCTACGCCAGTTGGAAACACTCAGGGACAGCTTGGTGCACATGCTGGTGCACGATTTGCGCACACCTTTGGCCGGACTCCTGCTCTTTTTAGAATTGATTGCCAAAGATGCCGAATCGGTGCTCAGCACACGTCTGGTCGAAGAAGTTCGGCAGGCGGTGTCCGCGGGTCGAAGGCTTTCCATGTTGGTTTCGTCGATGTTGGATGTGAGCAAGTTGGAGAACGGGGCTATGGTTTTGAAAAAAGAACCCTGTCAGGTAAGCCGGGAAATTATGCAGATACTAGGTGATTTTCGTTATCTTTTCCGGGATCGAAAAGTCGCAGTGGAGCTGCCCTCGGGTATGATTTCAATACAGGCAGACAAGGAGTTGTTCTCGAGAATCATTCAAAATCTATTGGGCAATGCATTGAAATACACTTCCGAGAAAGGTGAAGTCAACATTAAGGCCACACGGCAGGGGGATGATCTACAAATTTCAATTGCAGACAATGGGCCTGGGATTCCAGAAGATTGCCGGGAAAAGATTTTTGAAAAATATGCGCAGCTGGAGCTCAAGGAGGAAAGTAAAATACAAAGTTCCAATGGGTTGGGATTGACGTTTTGCAAAATGGCGGTGGAAGCGCATGGTGGAAAAATCGGTACCCAACCCCGGCCGGGTGGGGGCAGCATCTTCTGGGTCAAGCTGCCTATAGGGAAGGATGCCTAATCCGCGTCTCTGCCTTGAAGCAAGTTGGAAGACCGGGGCAAAGCCTTTCTGCCGAGATGGCGGGGAATCACGCCCGGATCTTCGTTTAGGGAGCAGCTTCAAATTGAGCAAAGGCTTTTTGGAGCTCTCTTTCGATCCCCATGGTCAGTAGCGCAGTGGAAATATGCGCGTTTACAAATGCGTTGTTGAAGGCGTCGTTTTTGGAGATGAGGCTCAGGCGCTTAACTTGATTTTGACAAATCCCTTGTACAACTTGATTCAGTTGTTTTGTGATGTGATCGATTTCGTTTCGATTTCCTTGGTGCAACCAGTAAATGTTTAAGAACAATTTGCCGGCCAAGAGCGTGGAAGAGATGAGGGGAATAATTCCGAAATAATATTTTCTAAATTTGCGGCCGGCCTGACAGTAGTTGATTAAGCTAAGAAAAGAAACAAATGAAAGCACGTATTGCATTGTTGTATTGGCAATGTAGGATACTCCGGGATCGTCGCTCATATACACGACTTGCACGGGATCGAATGAATTGTAGGTGTCGGTGTATTCCAATAGGGGCAAGATGGGTCGCAGCGCATCGCAGATTTTTTTGTCATGACTCATCGGGCATTGTACGCACCGCTGAAAATCAACGGCGGCTTTCAGGGTATCAGGGACTTTGGTCGGATCGCTCCAGAAGCGTTCCGTGGCACGCTCGATGTGTTCGGGGGTTAAAAAAAGTTGAGTGCCATCTTTGAAAACCAAATAGATGCTGTCGGTCTGACGTGGAGCTGTAGGCGCTTGAGACATAAATTTGTACCCCGGGAATTGTGTTGGGCCATATATTCTTATGAAAGTAACGGCGAGACAAAGTAAGAACTTAACGCTCAAAACAGAGGCAGATGCCCAAAATAACAATAATAACTGTGTAGAGTTCTTTGCGTTAGTCCGAGACTTTATACTGAGCACGGCATATCCACGTTTAAGGAACGTTGTGGTTTTCCTGAAGGGTTAATTTGCAGGAGGGGGACTTCGTTATCATGGGAAATGAGGTGGTTGAAGATGATTCAGCGCATTACGCATATTGCCATTTTGGTGCACGATCAAGAAGAGGCTCTGCTGTTTTATACCCAGAAGCTGGGATTTGAGAAACGCCAGGATGCCACATTGCCCAACGGATTTCGCTGGCTGGTGGTTAGTCCAACCGGTCAACCTGAGACCGGGGTGGTCCTTATGCTCGCAGACACACCGGAGGCGAAAGAGCGGGTGGGCAAACAAACCGGTGGAGATATTTCCCTGATGGTCATGTCCAGCCCCGATGTTCAAGCCACCTACACGGCGTTTCAAGCGCAGCACGTGACCATTTTGGGCGAACCTATGGAAAACGCTTGGGGTTTGGCGTTTCAATTCCAGGATCTTTATGGAAACAAATTTGACGTATTCCAGCCCAAAGGGTAAACTGTCGGAGTGACCGTAGGTTGGATTCGGCACGCACTCTTTTTGGGAATGTGACGGGTATGACGTTTTGGGAGTCGTTGCACCACGCTTGGTCGGGAAACCATCCGGATGTTATGGACGATGCCATCCGTCAGTTTACCGGACGCAATCACCGCTATTTTTTATTTAAATGGAAATTTGCCCGAGGGTTTAGCCAATGGAACTGGGCGGCCTTTTTCTTTGGCCCGGTTTGGCTCGCCCTGAGGCGTAACTACGTCTGGTCCGTCGTAACGGCTCTTGCCCTGGTCGCCGGTGACTTGTACTTCACCACCAATCCCTATCATGTAACCGTAACCTTGGAAGTCATGCTCTTTTGTGGAGCCATGGCCAATCGGATCTATTATAAAAAATTTTCGCGAATACGAACGGCGCTTATCAAAAGCAAATGGCCCAACGAAGAACGATCACGGCGCTTGGCAAACGCAGGTGGGCGTGATTGGTCCTGGGGCATCGGTATCGGAGTGCTGCTCGTGGCACTCACGGTGGTGCTTCCTTCTTTGGCAGGCGTACACCTTTTTCGGACCACGGTCCGGCGGGTTGAAGTGCAATCCTTGCTTTGGACGGTTTTTAGCCAAAGTGGCGATCCTGCGACCCAGGAACTTTCAGGGTTGCGACAGGATTACCAAATGGCGCGGTTGCGGGGGCAGTTTGAACGTAGCCTTTCCGTGAATGAAAACGCGCTCCGCTTGGCTTGCATGAAACTGGGTTCCGAGAATCCCTACGCCATTGCCATGCAATCGGATCTGATCGAGAACAAACTCAATTTGGGCGCATTTAAGGATGTTCTGCCACTCACGGAAGCCACCATTAAACAGTATCAACTTCAGTTTGGCAAAGACCATATGTTCATTGCGTTCATGATGAACAACCTGGTCTCCAATTATTTATACCAGGGGCGGATTGATGATGCCAAATCCACGTGTTTTAATGCCTTGCTGATTCTGGAACGCTACTCGAAAAACGAGACGCATCCGGTTATCTTGTCCAACTTAGCCGCGGTGTACAGCAATATGGCGGTGGTGCAGCAGCAGTTTTGCCAATACGACGACGCGGAAAAAAACGCCAAAGATGCCCTGCAACTCGGAGTGCAAGCGTTCAAAGGGTACTCGTTGTATACGTGTATGTATTTGGAACGCTTGGGGGATTTGTACATTGAGCAGTTGAAGCTGGATGAAGCCGAAGAACTCTTTGAACAGGCGAAGGGGATTGTGGCCAAACAACTGGGGCCGGGCAATCCCATGACGGCAGCCATATTTTTGAAACAGGGAGAGATTCGGCTGTTGCGCAATCAGCTGGACCCTGCTGAAAAATGTGTGGCACAGGCGCATGCCTTAAACGAGCAATACTACGGTGCTTTGCATCAAGCCACGGCCGAGTCCGCGTACATGCTGAGCCGGGTGGAGATGACGGCAGGAAAACTCTCGGCGGCGGAGAAGTACGGCCGCCAGGCCTTGGACATTACCGGACAATCCATTGGTCAAGAAAACGTCATCTACGGCAAGTACCTGGTGCATATGGCCGAAGTGTTAATGATTAAAAACAACAATACCGAGGCCGAGCGGATGCTGAAAGACGCATTGGTGCAGTACAGCCGTATTTATGGAGAGTATCATCAGCGGGTGCTGGAACCTTTGGAACCGTTGCTGGCGCTGTATGAGAAAACCAATAACCGAGTGGACCAGTGGGGAGTCTCCAACCGCGTCCGGCGGATTAAAAACGGGGAAGATGAAACCATTCCGGATACATCCAAGCGGCTGACGATATAAGGGCCTTCCAGAACATCTGCGGTTTCTTTTCGATAGAGTGGTCTACGCACCTTTTTTTTGAAAAAGATACGTTTTTAGGTCTCACGAACCGCTACGGCGGCAGGGCTACGCAATAGCGTGCTCCCGGCGTTTTAAAAACGCGTACCGGTGGGTAAAGGCCGGCCGGGACGTTACACGGTTGAACTCAAGAATCCGCATGACGTTAGACATGTAAACGTATTTTTTTCAAAAAAAGAAAAGGCGCGTAGACCACTCTATAGATTGGGGCCGGGATTGTTATGGTTTATTCCAGATCAATGCCGCGGATGGGTTTGATCGAAGGATCTTCTTTTTTCGCCTGTTCCAGTGATTTTTCAAACAGCGCGTCCAAATCCCGCTTCTTGTTCTTTTCCGCTTCCTTGGATTTTTGGAATTTATCCTCGGCTTCCTGCGCACTGAGTTTTACTTTCTTAAGCGCGTCGGCAAAGCGATCGCCGCTGCTCTCTTCAACAAGGGGTGTGCGGACTTCGAGTATTTCGCCCGTAATCCGATCAACAATCAGCAGATCTTTGCACTTGGGACATTTGACCGTTAACGTGTTATCCATGGGGTGCCTCGTGTTTAATAAAGGTGTGAGCATCATACCGAAGAGTCGGGGATGGGTCAATGCGTAAAGTCGGGAGGGCGGGAGGTCAGAAACGGTTTTTTAATTCCCGCAACTTGCCCAAACGTTGGGCATCGGGTGCGTTGAAAAAAAGATTGGTGGCCACTTCCTCGCCGAGTGTGGAAGGCATGGTGGTTTGCAGGGTTTCTTGTTGGCGTTGAAGGTGTGCGGCCCGTGTTTGTAAGCGCGTGTTCTGTGGCTCCTGGGCACAGGCAAAGCGGAAGTTTTCCGAAGTGTATTCATGGCCAGCATAAACGCGGGTTTCAGAAGGGAGCTTCCGCAGGCGTTGAAACGAATGCCAAAGGTCGGCAGCGGTTCCCTCAAACAGACGACCGCATCCACCCACGAAGAGCGTGTCTCCGGTAAAAAGATAACCGGGTTTTTCGGGTACATAGAAACAGGCACTGTCGCGGGTGTGCCCGGGTGTGGCGATGGTCTGGAGTTGAAGGCCACCCAAGGTTAGCGTTTCTTCTGCCATGAGCTGCCTTTGGAGTCCGGGTATGCGGGGACTGAGGCCGAGGATTTCGGCCCCGGTTTGCGCATGCAGTACCCGATTGCCGTCCGTGTGATCGGCGTGATGATGGGTGTTGAGAATCCAGCGCAAGGTGAGGCCTTGTTTTTGTAGTGAGGTTAAGGGTTGAGTCGGTTCTCCCGGGTCAATAAGACAGGCCGCGGTTGGGTCTTTCCAAAGTAGGTACGTATAATTGTCTGAGAGTGTAGGGATAATCTCGAGGTTCAACATGCCCCCAGTGTAGCATAGTTGAAAGGTCAAGGAAACTGGGGAAGCAAAGACCCCGGCAGGTCAGACACCCACCGGGGTCCGAGTATTTATTTGGTTGAGGCGTTTTTCTTCTTCACCGGGTAGCGGATAATCGTAACGAAATTCGCGGGTTTGGAAAAAGGCATGCCGGGTCCGCGCAAATACTCTTCTTCATGCTGCCCGGCGATTTCGTACCCACTGGCGGCGATGTGAGCCATTAGTTTTTGCACGGTCGGTGGTTCATCTTCATAAGGCCCTTTATGCATAATTTCCGCAACCTCCCCATAGTGCCAGACTGTAAGACGGGGCGTCAGCCCGGGCTCACCGGTATTGGGTGGGAGTTCCCGGACCGTGGCAGGAATCGGGATAGCCGCACTTCCGGTCCATACAACCTGCTTAAAGGCATCTTTGCGCTGCATGGCTTCCATATTGAAATCGATCGTGTTGGTATAACGTGCGGCCGGGGGCGGCATACCCGGACCTTTACGAACGCCTGAGAGTTTGAAGTAGGTCTTCATGAGCACACCGAAGGCCTTAGGCAATCCCTCTGAAGGTACGTTGAACGGCACTTCCAAAACCGGGGTATCGGGCTTAAATGAGATGCGGGGTTCGCTTAGGTCTTCATAGGCCTTGAGATCAGGGCCTTGCATCATCCAAACGAACACACCTACGGCCAGAACCAAAACTCCGAGCACACCGAACACAATCCATTTCCACATAACACATACCTCCTTAAAAGTATTGATGGACTCGAGTGTAGCAGAGGCCTGTGACAACCCTATGTCAGGGTTTAAAGAACTAAGGAAAATAAGTTCCGAGTGGTATAATTTCGCCTTGGAGGTTGGACATGAACGAATCGGCGCATCGCAAAGCAACGCAGGCCGCGGTTTGGATCGCGGATGCGATTTTAGAAAACACCTGGGCGGGGAGTCACGCGCAACGGCTAATGGATGCCAGTGCGCAGACCGATATGCGCGAGGATCTTGAATTTGTGGATGTCGCAGGCGCACGTGAGAATCCGCACACGGCCCCACGTCGCATCGGACAGGATTCTCCCCACACCCAATCCGACGGGCGTTGCCACTCGGCCTTCAACCATTACATTGATATAAAAAAGGGGCCGGGTCTTTTTGACGATTTCGACGGGTACAGCTATTACCACGGCTCGGCACATATGGATCAGTACCAGCAGGCAGTGGATGTAACCGCAGGCTGGGGTTTGGTGGTTGCCCACCTGACGGGGTTTAAGGTGGATGAAGGCATTGCGTATTGGCTGAACGATGAATACGTCCATGCGCCAGGCCAGCCGTGGTACCAAAAGTGTTCCCCGGCCCTGGAACGGTATTCGTACCGGGCGGATTTAAAACGCTACACCCAGTTACGGACCGAAATGCGCGCACGTTTTCCCCTGGCGAAAAGCCAAGGAGGAAATGGCCAGGGCATTCCGTACAGTGTGTTTATGCCCGTGGACAATATGGCACGTTACTGGTTTCATGAATTTTTGCGCGAACCCACCCAGATTGAATCTCTGGGTCCGGTGCTGCATGCGGTGCAAGACGCCAGTGTTCCGCATCATGCGGCGGGATATCATGGCAATTGGCATGCCGAGTACGAACAGGCTTTGGATGTCCTGGCCAGTCAGGTAGAAACGCAGGCTCATTTTTTACCGGAAGTAAATGCTCTGGTCACACATTGGAACCGGAGACGTCCAGAAAACAAACGCGCGCTTAGATGGCCCACCGATCAGCGTCGCTCTCCCGAGCGGGGGTGGAGCATCCAGGACTTGGTTACCTGGCAGGCGTGTAAAAGCTATCAGGAATACGCACGCACCTACCGACACTTCAGGAGTGGTTTTCAGCGCCAGGCCGATAGCATGCAAAGGTTGTACACCCAAGCCGTGGCCCTGGGTGCGTTGGTTTTGATTAAAGCGTACAGGGAGACGCACCCGAAAACAAAGCTGCGTTGAACCGATTCAAGGAAGTGGTGTCTTTAACCCGTGCTCCCTCGGCCAAGGAGCCTGTTTGTGAGGAGATGATCCATCTCCCTACCACCGATTGAGGAGGATTGAATGTTCGCCCAACTCGCCCACTGGGGTAAAGGTTTGTGTCTGGGTTTAGTGTCACTGCTGGTCTCGTCCCTGGTTTTTGCCGTTCCCTCCCCTGAAAAGGATTCCGATCAAGATAAAACCCTCTCGCCGTATTTTCAAGTCGTAAGCCAAGATGCCCAGACCGACAGTCTTCCGCTCAAAAGCACACGCGCCGATGTGAAGGTTTCAGGCGTGATTGCCCAAGTCAAGGTTACCCAGGTGTATAAAAACGAAGGCAAAAACAAGCTCGAGGCCATCTACGTATTTCCCGCCTCCACCCGCGCTGCGGTGTATGCCATGAAGATGACCATTGGCGAACGGGTGATTGAAGCCAAGATCAACGAGCGGGAACAAGCGCGGAAGGATTATGAAAAAGCCCTGAGTGAAGGCAAGACTGCGTCGCTGCTTGAGCAGCAGCGGCCCAATGTGTTTCAAATGAACGTCGGGAACATTCTGCCCGGCGATGTGATCAAAGTCGAAATGATGTACACCGAACTTTTGGTTCCTGAGAACAATGTGTATGAGTTTGTGTATCCGACCGTGGTGGGACCCCGGTACTCCAATGTGAAGGAAAGCGGTGCTCCGCCCACAGAGAGCTGGGTAAAAAATCCCTACCTGCATGCCGGGGAAGCGGCTCCGTTCACCTTCGGCCTGGATGTAACCCTCAACAGCGGCCTGCCCATTGCCAAGATCACGAGCCCCAGCCATCCGGACGTGAAGGTGGAGTACACGGGTGCGTCCGTGGCGCATGTGACGGTGCCGGAAAGCGGGAAGGCGGGGAATCGTGATTTCGTGCTGAAATATTCTCTGGCCGGGGACAAGATTGCCAGCGGGCTGTTGCTCTACCCGGGCAAGGATGAAAATTTTTTCCTTATGATGATGGAACCCCCGCAGCGCGTAGAGACCAAGACCATTGTTCCGCGCGAGTATATTTTTATTATTGATGTCTCGGGCTCCATGTACGGTTTCCCCTTGGATACCACCAAGGCGTTGATGAAGGATTTGTTCTCGCAACTGCGCCCGACGGATTATTTTAATGTGTTGCTTTTCTCAGGCAATAATTCAGTCATGTCCGAGACCTCCCTTCCGGCTTCAAAGGAAAACATTCAAAAGGCGCTCGACACAATTGATCATCAGCAAGGTGGCGGGGGGACGGAACTGATGCCCGCCCTCAAGCGGGCTCTGGCTTTGCCGCACGCCGAAGGTACGTCGCGCAGCATTATCATTGCCACCGACGGGTATGTGTCTGTAGAAAAGGAAGCCTTTGAATACATTCGCAATAATCTAGGTAAGGCCAATTTTTTCTCGTTCGGAATAGGGTCTTCTGTGAACCGCTTTCTCATGGAAGGCATGGCCCGGGCCGGCATGGGCGAACCGTTTATTGTTTTGAATCCGCAACGCGCGCCGGAACAAGCCGCGAAATTCAAAGAGTACATTGCCTCACCGGTGCTGACGAACATTAACGTGAGCTTTGATGGGTTGAATGCCTACGAGGTTGAACCCCGGGCCGTACCGGATCTGTTTGCGCGCAAGCCCGTGGTGGTGTTTGGCAAATACAAAGGGGAACCCAAAGGGACCATTCGCGTGACCGGATTGGCGGCGGGCGAAAAATACGAACAACGCCTGAATCTGAAGGATGCGCAAAACACGGCGGGCAATGAAGCCATTCGTTATATGTGGGCGCGCCACCGCATCATGCTGCTCTCGGACATGAACAAGCTGGACAAGTCCGACGAGCGGGTAAAGGAAGTCACCCAGCTCGGGTTGAAGTACAACCTGATGACCGAGTACACCTCGTTTGTGGCCATCGATTCCCAGGTGCGCACCGACGGCTCCAAAGGCACCCAGGTCAAGCAACCCCTACCCTTGCCCGAAGGTGTTTCCAACTATGCCGTGGGTGGAGGGATGGTTAATGCCGCAGCCCCGTCGGGCATGATGTATCGTTCTGCGGCGCCCATGAAAATGGAAAGCAAGCAAGCCGCCTACTTGGAAAAAGATGAGGCCGAAGAACCCCCGCGCGAGCAACCCAAAGTTCAAACCCCGCAAGTGAGAGTAAAACGGGTAAATGCCGCCGGTGGTTTATCCAGCAGCGATGTGGAAAAAGAGTTGCTCCGCAATTTAGAAGCTTTGAAGCAGGCGTACCAAAATGAGTTGGTGCAAAAAGCCGGCCTAAGCGGGAGCTTGATTTTAGAATTTACCATCAGTACCGAGGGCACGGTCTCCGGAGTCAAGATCGTGCGAGATCGGTTGCAGTGGACCCCACTCTCGGCTCAGGTTGTAAAAGAGATAGCGGCTTGGGTCTTTGGCAAAGCCGCCGGCGGGAAACCTACGGCAGTGCGATGTGAGATTCGATTTGATTTGCGTTAACCAGCGTTAGTCAGCATAAAGCCCTCAGGGATCTTGCCTGGGGGCTTTATTTTTTTCATGGGTACAATGAGTTTAAAATAAGCTGCTGGTATAAACCAGGTGGAAGGAAAAGGAAAACCGTGGTTAAATGGGCAGGTGCTTGGGTCGTTATGGTACAGCAACATCGATGGAGTATTCGAGGTGAAGCATGCGAAGTGTGGATTTAAATGGGAACTGGGAATTGGTTCAAGCCGACCGCGGACTGCGCATTCCCGCACACGTTCCGGGGCAAGTCCAGTTGGATCTTCTGCGCGCAGGATTGATTGAAGATCCGTTTTACCGGGATCGGGAAGAGAGCCTCGAGTGGATAGGCTTAACCGTTTGGGATTATGAACGCGAATTTTCTGTGGATGCGACTGTATTGGCCAAGGAAAAAATCGCCTTGGTTTGTGAAGGGCTGGACACCGTGGCCGATGTGTATGTTAACGGAGTGGGTGTCGGGCGCCCGCGCAACCAATTTCGCGGATATGTATTTTCGGTGAAGCCTCACCTGGTCCAAGGCACCAACGCCTTGAAGATTCAATTTCATCCGGCGCGTGAGTATGCTTCTGAACAAGCGGCCAAATACCCTTACCCGCTTCCTTATATTGATTACACCGGCAAGGACGAGCATCGAAATTTCATCCGTAAGTGTCAGGCGGATTTTGGCTGGGATTGGGGTCCGGCCTTGCGCCCGGTGGGGATATGGCGTCCCCTGCGCCTGGAGGCCTGGAGCGAGGCGCGAATCGTGCAGGTGATTTCCCAGCAGGAGCCTGCGCTTAACGGCGATGTTCGCGTCCTAGTTAGGGTTATTCTGGATTCCCCCCGCGGGGCAAAAGGAAGAGTGGAAATGCACCTGGGTGACGTATCCCACCAGCAGCCCGTTGCGTTGGGGGCCGGTGAGAACGAGGTTAACTTGGAGTTGCTCGTACCCAATCCCAAGCGCTGGTGGCCCAATGGGATGGGTGAACAAAATTTATATTCCCTGAGCATTGTGTTTGTAGGGGCGCTTGGGGAAGTGGATACGCATACAGAACGCATCGGGTTCCGTACGGTTGAGCTGGTTCGCGAGCCGGATGCCCAGGGCGAGAGCTTTTATTTCAAAGTCAACGGACTCTCCATGTTCGCCAAGGGAGCCAATTGGATTCCGGCCGACACCTACCCGGGCCGCATTACGCATGCCCGGCTCCGGGATTTGCTCACCAGTGCGCGCGCGGCCCACATGAACATGCTCCGGGTCTGGGGCGGAGGCGTGTACGAGTCGGATGATTTTTACGACCTGTGCGACGAGTTGGGGTTGCTGGTCTGGCAGGATTTTATGTTTGCCTGTGCGCTGTATCCAGCCCACGATGCGTTCCTGCGGGAAATCGAGGCCGAAGCCCGGTATCAGATCCGGCGCTTGGCGTCGCATCCTTGTTTGGCCATTTGGTGCGGGAACAATGAAAACGAGCAGGCCTTACTGGGGGCGTTTTGGCATCAGCCCGAGCATAAGGATGAATACGTTAAGGATTACCGCAGGCTTTACTTGGATACTTTGGCGCGGATTGTGGCCGAGGAAGATGCTGCGCGCACATACTGGCCCAGTTCACCGAGCAACGGTGTGGACGTTGGACATGACCCCAATGATTTCGGACGCGGGGATGCTCACGCCTGGCACGTGTGGGGAGACGGACACAACTTCATACACTACTGGCACATGCATCCGCGTTTTGTTTCAGAGTTTGGGTATCAATCCGCCCCGGCGCTGGCCAGCTTGGAGTCTGTCTTGGAACCGCAGGACTTGGAGTTTCATGCCCCCATGTTTCTGCGGCGCCAACGCTGCGGGTTTGGTCATCGCGCCCTGGAAAAGCAAATGGGCATTTGGTTTCGCCCTGCACGTGATTTTTCCGAAACACTTTATCAAACCCAGGTGCTCCAGGCGCTCTCCCTAAAATATGCCATTGAGCATTGGCGACGCATGCGTCCCGAATGCATGGGCATTTTGTACTGGCAGCTCAACGACATCTGGCCGGGCATGTCGTGGAGCTCGCTCGAGTTTGACGGAAGCTGGAAGCTTTTGCACCACCAGCTCAAGACGGCCTTTGACCCGGTCATGATTTCCGCCGGGGAAGCGTACGGGCGGGTGGAAGTATGGGTCAGCCACGATGCGCCTGCCGCCATCCAGGGGAACGTAACCGTGGCCTTGCATGCCTGGGGTGGAGAGGCGCTGCGCACCTGGACGCTCCCGGTTACGGTCCAGGGCGGAAGCAGCATCAAATGTTGGGACTTGCCGTGGCCTGATTTGTTTCCCGGGGAGACCCAGCGTGCGCGGTTTCTGCACCTGCATTTTTCAGCACCTCGTCAGGATGTAAGCAATGTGTTTTTCCCCATACCGTTTAAGGAAACCCAAGCGGAAACACCGCAGTTGGAGGTTTCTGACATTGAGGCGCAGGAGCATGGCTTCGTTTTTCAGGTGGTGTCCGATAAACCGGCCGCGTATGTTTATCTTACAGCTTCCCACATACCAGGACGGTTTTCAGAAAACGGATTTTTCTTGCTCCCGGAACATGTGAAAAAGGTGGTTTTTACACCGACTGAAAGCGTAAGCCTCCCAGCGTTTCGTAAGGCCCTGCAGCTGCGGAGCGTGGTGTAGGGGTTTCCCCCTGCACCGCGCTTCCGCTCAGGCCAAAGGTTTTGGACCTGGGCGCGAAGCATTCCGCCCACGTGATGTACCTTCCGACCCAGCGATTCACATCAAGCTCCCAGTTGCAAATGACGATAATTTCATAAATAAGCTAGGACTTTGTCTGGCGTTTCTACAAAGTGAGGTAGACCATGGGAAAGACCATCATGTTGGTGACCGGTGGCGGGGACTGTCCAGGGCTAAATGCCGTTATTCGTTCGGTAGTGAAACGGGCCGCTCAGGAAAAGGATTGGCGCGTGTTGGGTTCGATCAACGCGTACAACGGCGTGCTCACCGAACCACGCGAGATCTTGGAACTCGACCGGAATGCCGTGGCAGGCATCCATGTGCGCGGCGGCACGATCATTGGCACTACGAACAAAGGGTCGCCGTTTGATTGGCCTTTTAAAAACGCAGATGGAACCTGGAGCACCATGGACCGATCGGATGAACTTATCCGACAGCTGCGTTGCCTGAACATTGACGCAGTGGTCAGCATTGGCGGGGACGGGTCGCAAAAGATCGCATTGGACCTTTATAAAAAAGGACTGAATATCATTGGCATACCCAAGACCATTGATAATGACCTGGCCTGTACGGATTTTACATTTGGTTTCCAAACCGCGGTGGAAATCGCCACCGAGGCCGTGGATAAATTGGTTACCACGGCGGCCAGCCATAACCGGGTCATGATTTTAGAAGTCATGGGCCGAGATGCCGGTTGGATCGGGCTCAGTGCGGCCGTGGCCGGTGGCGCTGATATTGCGCTGATTCCCGAGATCCCCTACAGTTTGGATAAAGTCGTGGACAAAATCGAACACCGGATTCATCGGGGCAAGGGGTTTGCGATTGTGGTGATTGCCGAAGGGGCCAAGGCCAAAGACGGCACGGTGGTGGCCAAAGCCAGCGATGAGGTGGGGTATAAGCATGTGCACCTCGGCGGCGTCGGATACGAACTTATGGGACAAATCAAGGCACGCATGAATGCGGATGTCCGCGTGACGGTCTTGGGGCATTTGCAGCGGGGCGGCACCCCGATTGCGTTTGACCGGATTTTGGCTACGCAGTTTGGAGTTAAGGCCGTAGAAATGATTCGCGATGAAAAGTATGGGCGCATGGCCGCGTACCGTCATCCGGATTTAATCGATATTTCACTCGAAGAAGCCGTGGGCACTTACAACGTGATTCGTCCGGATCATTATTTGTTGAGAACGGCTCGGGGGAATGATATCAGTTTGGGTGATTGAAAGAAAAAATGATTGTATGTTTATGTAGGGGCAAGGCATGCCTTGCCCCTACAAGTATCACAGAAATTTATTTCTGCTTTTTCTCCACCTTGCCCCATGTGTCCTTCAGCCCCACAATGCGGTTGAAGACGGGGTGCCCGGGTTTGGAATCAAAGTCCACATTGAAATATCCCTGGCGCATAAATTGGAAACGATCTTCGGGTTTGGCTTGCGCCAGGCCGGGTTCAACCATGCAGCCGGTCAAGACCGTCAGGGAGTTGGGGTTTAGATTAACCGTGAACGGCTGCCCTTCAGGCACATCATCGGCATTGGCTTTCGAAAACAAGTGCTCGTACCAACGGACTTCCACCTCGAGTGCATGTTGGGCCGAGACCCAGTGCAAAGTGCCTTGGACTTTGCGGTTGTCCGGTGTGCCGCCTCCGCGCGACTCAGGATCGTACGTGCAGTGAAGCTCGACGATCTTGCCGTCTGAGTCCTTAATGACGTCTTGGCAGGTGATGTAATAGGCGTGCTTTAAGCGGACTTCCTTGCCCGGAGACAGACGGAAATAGCCCTTGGGCGGGTCCTCGCGGAAATCGTCTTGTTCAAGATAGAGGGTTTTTGAAAACGGAATGCGCCGCGTCCCGCCGTTGGGGTCTTCGGGATTGTTCTCGGCGTCAAATTCCTCGACTTGATTTTCCGGATAGTTGGTTAAGACCACCTTAAGCGGCTTCAACACACCCATCACCCGGAGTGCGCTCTTGTTCAGGTCTTCGCGCACATAGTATTCGAGCATCTCGATTTCTACCGTGCTGTTGGTTTTGTCCACGCCAATGCGGTTGCAGAAGTTGATGATGGCCTGGGGCGGATAGCCCCGACGGCGCAGGCCGCAAAGGGTGGGCATGCGGGGATCGTCCCAACCGTTGACAAAATTCTCTTTGACCAACTGGAGAAGCTTGCGCTTGCTCATGACCGTGTAGGTCAGGTTCAAGCGGGCGAATTCTATTTGCTGCGGATGGCAGTCAATGGTGATGTTGTCCAGGAACCAATCGTAGAGCGGCCGATGGTCTTCAAACTCCAAGGTGCAGATGGAATGCGTGATGTGCTCCAGGGCATCGGAAATGCCATGGGCAAAATCGTACATCGGGTAGATGTGCCATTTGTCACCGGTGTGCGGATGTGAGGCGTGCTTGATGCGGTAGATCGCAGGGTCGCGTAGGTTGATGTTGGGGCTGGCCATGTCAATCTTGGCCCGCAAGGTGCAGGCACCCTCCGGGAAACCGCCGGTCGCCATTTTTTCAAACAAGGCTAGGTTCTCTTCGGCGCTCCGGTTGCGGTACGGACTTGGCTTACCGGGCTCGGTCAAGGTGCCGCGGTATTCACGGACTTGGTCGGCGGTTAAGTCACAGACATAGGCTTTGCCGGTTTTGATGAGCTCAACCGCGTACTCGTAGAGCTTATCGAAATAATCCGAGGCATTGTAGCGGTGGATGCCCCAATCGTATCCCAGCCACTTGACATCACGCTGGATGGAGTTGATGTATTCCATATCTTCTTTTTCGGGGTTCGTGTCGTCAAACCGCAAATGGCAGCGGCCGTTGAAGTCGCGGGCAATGCCAAAGTTGATATTAATGGATTTGGCATGTCCAATGTGGAGATACCCATTGGGTTCCGGAGGAAAGCGGGTGATCACCTGTCCCGAGTTCTTTCCGGCTTTGACATCTTCCGTAATGCGTTTGCGGATAAAATCCAACGCACGGGGTTGGGGTGCTTCAGGGTGGGTGCTGTCCATAAGTCAAATCTCCTTTGAATAACGTAACGCCGGTTTCAGGGCCGGGCGTCCGAAAACGGTTCATTATAGAGAGTCGTTACAAAAATGTAAAGCGTACCTTAAAGAACGGTTAAAACCAGCCGAACCTATTTGAGAAAGGGGTTGTAGAAAAAAGCCTTTTTGCTAAACTGATTGTCCGTCTTGAAAAACGCAGAAAAGGGGGGGACTGAAAGGACTGCGTCCCGGGTTTGGGACACCATACTATCAAAAGTGAGGTCTGTATATGTTGCGATGTCATGTACGTTGGATCAGTGTTTTGCTTTTGATGAGTTTTTCAGGAATGACGTGGGCCGAAGAGGTGGTTCAGGCTACGGCCGCCTCGGTCGCTTCCGGCAATATCCCCCTCGAACTGATGCTTTTCCAGGAAATTCCCGCCATGACCAATGTGGCCAGTAAAACCGAAGAAAAAGTGGCCGATGCCCCGGGTATTATCACCACGTACACCAGTCAAGATTTGGATTTGTACGGCTATTATACCATTTATGAATTGGCCGCCATCACCCCTGGATACGGGGTCTCCTCCTGGTGGGGAGAAAAAACCCTCGTGACCCGCGGGCAAATGTACGCGTTTGAAAACGCCAAACACTTGGTTTTGGTGGACGGGATTCCAGTTAATTTTCCCCTTAGTTATAAAGCGGTGGATCAGGAAGAATTGCCCCTGTATTTTGCCGATCGCGTAGAATTTCTCAAAGGGCCTTCATCGGCCCTCTACGGGACCAGCGCGTTTTTAGGAGTGGTCAATGTTGTTTCCAAGCGTCTAAAAGAAAAAGGCACCAAGTTTGAAAATCAAGTCACCTACGGCACGGCGGATCGCACTCAGCGCTACATGACCAATATGCTGAGCAATCAAGAGGCCGGGGAAGCGATTGTGGCTTTTGGTTATTTCCAAAAGGATGCGTCCCTGGCGTATGCCGGAACCACCGATGATCCACAAAATCGGCAGTACGATGAGCAAAAAAGCATCTTTTTAAATTCTGCGTACACCATCAAGCAGGGGTGGGCCGAAGGTCTGGGTCTGGGTCTGATTTATACGGACAAGATTGACGGGATTGATGAATCGTGGATGGGACCCTTCACCATGAAGGACAACAACATCCAATTCAGGACCTTGGTCCCGTATTTAAAATACCAAAAGGATATCACCGAAACGCTCAAGCTGGATGGGTATGTCAAAGGCGATTGGGGCCAAGAAACCGGGAAGTTTCCCCTGGACCGCAACCGCGATCAATTGTACGAGTACCAAAAAAATGTGGGAGGTCAGGAAGCCTTGCTTGAGGCCAAGTGGCAACCCAATGAAATCGTGGACGGGATTGTGGGTGTGAACTACGATGAGCGCTACTGGCTCGACGACAGCTATTGGTACATTTCCGGGATTCATGGTTTTTCGCAAGAAGTTAATGATACCGATAAGCACATTGTGACCCTTTCGGGGTTTACCCAATGGCGTGCGCACTTTGATGTGCTTAAGGGCCTCAATTGCATTCTGGGCGCGCGGGCCGATAACGGGCGCTTTGGGGATATGAATTATTCGCAGTTTTCACCCCGGTTGGGAGTGGTGCAAAAAATCACGGATGAGATGAATGTCAAGGTGCTTTACGGCACGGCCTTGCGTGCGCCGACACTCAAAGAATATGCCCGTAATGTCGAAGCCAAATATCAGATGGACGGATACGCCATGGATGCCAGCGTGCTTCCGGGCAGTTTGAAACCCGAGTCGATTCAGACCTTGGATCTTTCCGCCACGTACGACGCCAAACAGTGGTCGGGATCAGTAACGTGTTTTGTAGAAAAAACCAAGGATGCGCTGGTAACGAACTCATTGCCCAATAATGTTTCCTACTACACCAACACCTCGGGGAATACCAATGCACGTGGTGTGGAGGCCAATGTACAGTATGTGCTAAGCAACGAAGTGAAAGCCTTTGTGGGGTACGATTGGGCGCTGGCCAAAGATGATAGCGGTTTTTATGTTGCGGATGTGCCGCTGAGTACAACCCGTGCAGGCGTGTATTACAAGGTGCCTGTTCCCTGGTACGCCTCGTTGTTTGTATGCGGAAAATACATCAGCAGTTACAATGTGGCCGATCAGAAAGTTCAGGATGATCCAACGGGCAATTTTGTGTTGGATGCAAAGCTTTCATCGATTTTGTCGGATAATTTGCGGTTGGATGTACAAGTCAAAAACGTCACGGATCGTAAGTACAAGTGGCCGCAAAACGGAGTTCCGGAGGTTTCGCAACCGGGACGCAATGTGCTGGTCAGCTTGAACATGGATATGTAAAACGTTCAATGGACGGAAAATAAAATAAAAAACGCCCCAAAAAAATCTTGAGGCGTTTTTTATTTTTAAAGACCACCGATGAACAAGTCTTTTTGGGAAACTATCGGCTAGAGCTAAAGCACCGAGAGGACCATCCGATACTAGGGGTGGAAGAGTGGAAAAATGTTAAGGGATTTTTTGACAGGCGAAAAGGCATTGTGGCATAATGCTGTTCGAGGTGACTCATGGCGATAATGGAAATTCAAAATGTAACTTTGCAAACTTGGCTGGATGCACTTAAATCCGCCGCGCATACGTTTATTCAAACCTACAGCGAAGAAGGGATTTCGCCCACGTCCCGGCAAAGCAGTCTGCCTTGGAACAACACCATGGGGGCTTGGGTGCCTTTGGTGGGCGAGCATTTCTCACTGCAACTGGGTTTGGTATCCACCGACGATGGCTGCCAGGCCATCGCGAGGAAGCTGTTGAATTTATCCCCCAACGCACCGCTGACCGAGGAAGACATGGCCGACGCCATTCGGGAAACGGTCAACATCATTGCCGGCATGAGCAAAATGACGATTGAAGGCGACGTCTCTCTTTCGTCGCTTGGACTTCCTTTGTTTATCGCAGGGCATATTAAGATTACCAAAGAACAAGCCGCGGTCTCTGAAATGATCAACGTAGGCGATCAAAGTTGCTATTTGGTGGTGTTGAAGCAGCGTTAGCTTGTTGCGCAAGCATTTTTAAATAATACAAAAGCCTCCCTGGAGTATTCCCTGGGGAGGCTTTTGTATTTGTGGAGAGGCTAGCGAAAACAGGTACGGGCGGAAAACGAAAACGCCTCCGAAGGGTTGGAACACCCCGGAGGCGTTTTCGCTAATGGGTGGTTTAGAAACTGCCCAGTTCTGCGCTATCCAAGGGGATGATTTCTTTGGGTTGAAGCCTATGTGCAGGAGCGCTCGCCATAGCGCTGGGCTGATTCTCTACCCTGTTTCGCATTCCAGGGCGGGAAAGCATGGCCGGGGCCTGTTGGGTAAATGGTTTAGACGCAGGACGAACGGGGGGCGAGAAGGTGGTCGCTTCGTAGGCGTTGGACTGCAAACCTACAATAGCCTCCAAGTCGCCTACCATGCGGTTGAGTTCCTGAGCTTGGGCGCTTAACTCTTCGGCGGCAGAGGCGGATTCTTCGGCATTGGCCGCCATGCCCTGAATGACTTGATCCATTTGACCGATGGCGGTTTCTGTCTGGGCAATGCCGCGGGTTTGGGTTCCGCTGGCTTGAGCCACTTTGCCGGTGAGTTCGTCCACCGTACCGGCTACGGCGCGGATTTGTTCAAGCGAAGCCGAAACTTCCTGACTGATGGTGACTCCGTTCTCGGCATTTTTTACGGCACTCTCAATCATGGCCGAAGTGTTTTTGGCGGCCGCGGCGCTCCGCTGAGCTAGGTTGCGAACTTCCTCGGCGACAACCGCAAACCCTTTCCCGGACTCCCCGGCGCGTGCCGCTTCAACCGCAGCATTGAGCGCCAACAAGTTGGTCTGGAAGGCGATTTCATCGATGGTTTTGATAATCTTGCTGGTCTCATCCGCCGACTTTTTAATGTCCGCTATGGCCTCCAGCATTTTTTTCATAGCCATGGTTCCGGACTCGGTAACTTCCTTGGCTTTTTGGGCGAGGGTTTTGGCTTCTTCGGAATCCTGGGAGTTTTGCTTGGTGGAGAGGGACAACTCACGAACACTCCCTGTGATTTCTTGTATGGTGGAAGCCTGTTCACTGGCACTTTGTGAGAAGGTTTGACTGGAAATGGATACTTGGTTCGCAGCCGAAGTGGTTTGGTTGGCCCCGGCAGTTAAGTTCGCAATGACGTTGAGAATAGGGCCACTGATGCTTTGGCTGAAGGTGACCGCAAAGATGCTAGAACTGACCAAGCCGGCAATTAGGATCAGCAGCATTAGCCAGATTGTGGTGCTTTCCGTACTGGACAGATCCTGGGTATCGAGTTTGGCTTCATGTTCGTGCATCTTAATCAACTCGTCCAACGTGCTGCTGGCGCGTCCAAAAGGCTCGGCAATGGTGATCAGCGCGAATTCACTGATTTTTTTATACCCTTCCGGAGTCGGCGCGGCATCGTATTCGCGGACGAGTTTGACATAGGACTCATGGTGGTTCCACCAATCGTTCCAGGCATCTACAAAATCTTTCCAGGCTTTAGTCTCTGTTTCGCCGGAGACTAAGGGCTCATAGATTTTCCAAGCTTCGTCCGCCCGCTGCTTGGCGGTGGTGAAGCGGGCGTAATTTTGAATGCGCGCCTCGCCCGTGAGCTCGGTGGAAAGTAAGGCGTTTTCAGCGGAATCGACTTCCGTCTTAGCTTCGAGGATAATACCTAAAGCGCGGATGCTAGGGAGAATGTCTTGACTGATGCTGTTGGCTTTTCCAGCGACTTGGCCGAGCCCGATCAACCCTACGGTGCCAATGATAAGCCCAATCAATGCGATGCCAATGTAGCTTACGATCATTTTCTTACGTAAACTGAAGTTTTTAAACATGACCGCTCCTCCACGTTGAAATAGTCCTTACCCTAATGTCAATGGCTGAGGTCAGGAACAAAATCAGTCGCAATGTTTAATTTTTGCGGATCCAGCAACATGATTAAATGCGCATCGTTTTTCAAATGCCCGATGGTTTCTATGAAGTTAAGGTCGGTTTCCAAGCTGCCACGCATTTTTTCCAGATCTTCGCTGTTTTTTTCCGCCGGCTGCTCCACCGAGAGAATCGAGTCTGCTGTTAAGATAATGGCATGCCGGTCCAAGTTCAGAACAATGCCGATTTCATTGTGTGAGGTTCTCACATGTTGACGGGTCTGCTCGAACAGAAGAATCAAGGCTTGAAGATCACCTTGCCGGGTGGTTTCAATCAAGCGCAGGGCGTCCTCGGTGCGGTTGCTTTGCATGCATTCGCAGACCTGCGTGCCGAGCGCATGGATGCGTTTATGGGGTTCGTCGAATTTTTTAAGCAGTGCGCTAAGGATTAAGTTATCGGTGGTGAAACGGTCGTACCAAAGTCCAAATTTGCATTTGTGCGGATCGGTGGTGAGTTTAAAGGGACGCTGCTCCCGCACGGAGGCTTCCAGTTCCGCCAGCCAGTTTTTATGATCCTCTTCGCGCTGAGTGAGGGTGGTGATTAGGTCTTCGGTCTCCTGACTGAGCGTGTTTAAGCCGAGCAGTTGGCGCAAGTCCCAGACCGTATGCACCTTCCCGCGCAGGTTGGTCACGCCGCGCACACACGCAGGCGCATTGGGTACAGACCTCACCTCAGGCAAGGCCGCCATTTCCTTAACGACGCCGGTGGAAAGCCCGAAATACCGGTTCGCCAATTTAAATGTGACCCACATTTCGGCAGTTGCTTGCATGGCCAGGGTTACTCCTTAGGTAAAAATAAGAAGTGCTTTAACATTAGTATCGATCGAGGGGTAGAAAACTTGAACTGGAAATGCGCGATAAAGCTGGGGAGTCAAAACTAGAAAGGACATCCCCTCCGAGTGCACATGCTCGGAGGGGATGTGAGGTTATTTGGCTACGGTGGCTTCGAGGTGTTTAAGCACGGTCCCGTTTTGGACTACATCCACACTCCAGGTGCCGGAAGCATCGGTGCCCAGGGTTTTACTGCTGTAGGTACGCCAGGGTGAGCCGCCCACGTTAAGCGTGGTCTCTGCTACCACGGCGCCGTTGTGGGACCATTTGTGGACCAAGGTATCACCGGCTTGGCCGCCTGTGACTTTGGTGAGGCAATACAATTTTTCTGTACCGGTTGGGAAAGATTCGGCCGCCCCTTGCAAGGTGCGGTTTTCAATGCCAGTGCCCACACCGGCCTCTGTAACCGTTAGGGCGCCAGCGGATGCAACGGATGCTTCCGCCTTTGTTTTCGGGCTTGCACTCGCAGGTGCCACACAAGCTTGGCCCGCAGTGGCATCGCAGGCAGCGCCGGTGGCCGCGGGTTCGGCTCCGGCGGTGAGGGCCAAGCAACACACACTTAATCCCAACAGACACGTAACGCTGTGCATCTTCATGGTATATCCTCCCAAGAGAAAAGTGACGTACGGCGGACATTATCCCATACCCTGGTGAAAAACCAAGTGCGAAAAGCATCCGTCCGTAGCCGCGCCCGAGGGAACATAACCTCAGTCTAGGACCGTGGCTTAAGGATTGGAGGCTACGCGCCAATGTGGGGCTAAAAGCAGCCGAATTTAAGAGGAGGAAACCTCAAGCTTTTTAAAAAACGTTCGATAGTAAGAGTGGAAAGCCGGGAGTGGAAGTGCACCCATGCCCAGGCGAGGAGGCCGCTCTATGTCTGCCATTTTAGTTGTCGAAGATGAAAAAGATGTTTTAACTGCAGTCACCATGGCATTGGAAGATGGGGGCCATAAAATCGATACGGCGGAGGATGGTTTTGAAGCCCTGGCCTTGGTCAAGGAGCATAAGTATGACTTAATCCTGACCGATTTGCGCATGCCGCGCATGGACGGCTTGGAACTGGTGCGATCCCTGCAAAAATGGGGCGAGGCTGTTCCGGTCGTGGTGTTAACCGCGTATGCCACCATCGACAGTACGGCCCGACTGTTCAAAGCCGGGATTCGGGATCTCCTGGTAAAGCCCTTTGACATCACCGATTTGCATAAAGTGGTGAATCGGATTTTGGAGGAAGGGGCCAACCCGGTGACAGACACGGTGGAACCTGAGCCTATGTCCGCGGAGTGTAAAAATGAGATGGTCCCGTTTTTAATGGATTCGGTTCAGGCGTTGTTTTCCACCATAGGGGTGCGGGATGAAAATACCTCGGCCCATTCGGCGCGGGTGGCGTGCTACGTCTTGCTGCTGGCCAAGAAGATGGGCTTGAGTGAGGACGAACTCCGCGATCTGGAATTCCTAGCCCTCTTGCACGATGTGGGCAAACTGGCGCTGCCGGAAAACATTTTACTGAAGAAAACCCGCTTAAGTGAATCCGAAGAAGAGATGGTCAAGATTCATCCGCTGACGGGGGAGACCATCTTGCGTCCTTTGCGCAGCATTGCCAATGGAGATAAGATCATTCGGCACCATCATGAATGGTACAACGGTCAGGGGTATCCGGACAATTTGAAGGGCGATGCCATTCCCATGTTCTCGCGGATTATTCACATTGCCGATGCCTTTGATAATTGGTTGGCGCAAACCGCGTACGATGTTCCGGCCCAGGAAAAAGTCTTGGAGCGCCTGAAACAGGAGTCGGGGAAGCGCTTTGATCCAAGCTTGGTTGAGGCGTTTATTTCTACCTACCGGAATGTGGTTTTGAAAAAAACGTCTTAACCGGCGTACCCTGTTGACCTGTTACCAAGACCGTTTCTATCCAGCGGTAAAAAGCGTATAATACTCGAACTATGCATCGAGGAGTAAAAACGGTATGGGCAAGGGATGGCAGATTGGTCTGGCGATCTTAGTTACGATGACGGGCTTCTGTGAGTGGGGGATGGGCCTGCAGGTCCATGCGGCCGAAGCGGAACGCGGTCGTCCCAAACTCGGGTTGGTTTTAAGCGGTGGAGGTGCGCGCGGCATGGCGCACATTGGTGTTTTGAAAGTTTTAGAAGAAGTGGGCCTGCGTCCGGACTATATTGCCGGAACCAGCGCCGGTGCCATCATGGGCGGGCTCTATGCCTTGGGCTACACGGCCGCAGAGATTGAGCAGGTTATGGAGGCGCAGAACTGGCAAGAGCTCTTGCAAGACCGGGTGGATCGCCGCTGGTTGCCTTTGGAAGAAAAAAATGACGACGGCAAGTATCTGCTCGCCTTTCCCATTCAAAATTGGAGAATTTCGCTTCCCCGAGGATTGAGCGGCGGGGAGAACATATCCCTTCTGCTCACTCAGCTCACCCAATCGGCCCATTCCATACCGGAATTTAAAAATTTCCCTATACCGTTTGAGTGCATTGCCACGGACATTTCCAACGGGCGCATGGTGGTGTTGGATCACGGTTCTTTGGCCGAGGCCATTCGTGCCAGCATGGCGATTCCCTCGGTGTTTACGCCCGTGGAGATCGACGGCAAACTTTTGGTTGACGGCATGGTGGCGCGCAATTTTCCCGTCAGCAACGTGAAGGCCATGGGAGCCGATCTCGTCGTGGGTGTGGATGTGGGGACGGCGCTCTACGGCAAGGAAGAGTTGGACAGTCTGCAGAAGATCCTGGATCAGTCCATGAGTTTTTTTGGGGCGGCGGAGGCCGACACCCAAAATCAGTTGTGCAACGTGTTGATTATTCCAGATACCCGGGGGTACGGGTCGGCCAGCTATGCGGATTGGAAGATTTTGGTAGCCATAGGGGAGAAGGCCGCGAGGGAAAAACTCCCCGAGCTGCGGGCGTTGGCCGAGCGGCTCAGGCGGAGTGGGCCGGTGCCGGAAAAAGTCTCGCTGCGTCCAAACCTGAAGGGAACCGAGTACATAACCGAGGTGCGAGTCACGGGTCAAAAAAATGTCTCGCGCGAATTGATTGATGAACATCTGCAGATACAAACGCCGGAGTGGCTGACTGCCCGGGATATTAAGAATGCCATCCTACGCTTGTATGGGAGCGGTTTCTTTGAACGCGTCACGTACACCCTTGAACCGGATGCCCAAGCGGGTGAGGGCAAGTGTCTGATGATTCGCTTAAACGAAGCCCAGAACGATTCACTTAAAGTCGGATTGGGGTACGACTCCGACACCCAGTCGGCTCTGTTGTTCAACGGGACATTCCGTAATTTTGTGGTGGAAGGTTCGAAGATTTCCTTGGACGCCAAGTTGGGGGAAAATGCATCGTTTCGGGGATCTCGGTATGTGCCCTTTGGCTGGCGTACGGGCTTAGGCATGTACGTTGAGCTGCGGTACAATCAGTTCAATGTTTTCTCCCACGACGATGAACCCAATGTCCAATATCACCACTATTTTGACTACGCCGCTGAGGTCCATCTGCAAAAAAACTTTTTCAACGCCTTGTCCATGGGTTTGGGGCTTGAAAAGGAATGGGCCGTGGTTCAGGGTAACAATGAATCCGACCCGGCGTTGAACCGGGTGGTGGATTTTTTAAACTACATCGGGTACGCCCGGCTGGATACGTTGGACCGCACCTATTTTCCTCGGTCTGGGGTGGAAGGGCGTGCGGAGATGAGGTACATCACGCGAGAGTTGCCCTTGCAGGCCGATCCCACCTACCGGGACTATCCACGCTATACGACCCAACTTAAAATCCATGTGCCCCTGCATGCGCGGGTGACGGCGTTTGGCGGCGGGTATATGGGACTGGCTTCGTTTGTGGATGGGCATGTGATGCATCAATACCACGTAGGTGGACTCTACGATTACGATGCACATCAGGTTGCCTTTCCGGGGTTTGAATTTATGGAACGCCATGACAGCGCGGTCTGGATTACGCACATGGGCACCCAAGTGGAAATCATGACCGATGTTTATCTGCTGGCCCAGGTTCATACCGGACGCATGGAAGACGAATTAAATCAGCTCTTTCGCGAGGGACCGGTGATTGTGGGTGGCGCGCTAACCGTTGGGGCGCTCTCGCCGATAGGTCCCTTGGAGCTTTCCGTTGTCGGGAACAACGAGCGTCAGGTGCCCATGATTCACTTTTCCCTGGGACATCGGTTTTAACACAAGTTGCCAGAGAACGCTGAAAGACATATAATACTCACGCATTAGAAGAACATACGGCGTGAAAGGAAATACTACATGATCGTAGGTGTGGGCATTGACATTCAGACCATTGCCCGCGTGGAAAGGGCCATCGCGCGAGGAGGAAAGCATTTCTTGGATCGAACTTTCACGCCCGCGGAGACACGCTATTGTCAGCGTTGCAAAAAAAGCGGCGACCATTTTGCGGCTCGGTTCTGCGCCAAAGAAGCGTTTATGAAGGCGTTGGGCACGGGGTGGAGTCTGGGTGTGAAGTGGACCGATATTTCTGTGGCCCGCCGCACCAGCGGACAGCCGTTTTTAAAACTTTCGGGTTTGGCGCAACGCTTGGCCGATAAAGCCGGGGTAAAACAGACCTGGCTCTCGCTTTCTCACAGCGGGGATTATGCTGTGGCCACTGTGATTTTGGAAAGGTGAAAAAATGAAACGCTACATTATACGTGCCCGCGCCATTGCCACCGACAATGAGCCTTTGGAAGATAAATTAATCGTGATTAACGGCAAACGAATTGAGAGTATCTTGCCCTCAACCTCGGCCAGTCGTTTCTCGAGTCGGGACATGGTGGGATCGCGACGGTATTTGGTCATGCCGGGGTTGGTGGATTTGCATTGCCACGGCGGTGGCGGAGTGGACCCCAACAGTCTGGGCGGGCTTCTGGCCTCCACCTATTACCATGCGGCCCACGGAACGACCGCGCTTATGCTGAGCCAGTTTTATACCAGTTACAATGAATTGGCGCGTATGAGCGATATTGTTAAAAAGGCCCGCCTCTCGGCACCTTTGCGCTTGTTGGGGATTCATCTGGAGGGTCCGTTTTTAAACCCTGAGGCGCGGGGTGCGATTCCCTTGGACGCCATTAAGGCTCCGCGCATGGCAGAGGTGACGCAAATAATCAAAGCCTTGGGCGATGAACTTAAAATTGTGACCGTGGCCCCTGAATTACCAGGCGCCGAAGAGGTTATTCGGGCATTTGTAGAGGCTGGGGTGCTGGTGGCGCTCGGGCATTCGCTGGCTACGGCCGAACAAACCCATGCTGCGGTTGAATGGGGAGCGCGCATGGTCACGCATTTGGGCAATGCCATGCGCCCGTTTCACCAGCGTGAACCCGGGCTGGTGGGGGCCACGCTCTCAGAAGAACGACTC
The DNA here is from genome assembly GCA_964604705.1 of uncultured bacterium. GTDB lineage: Bacteria > Oederibacteriota > JAAXVQ01 > JAAXVQ01 > JAAXVQ01 > JAAXVQ01. The sequence goes on along the minus strand of CAZSAP010000009.1, from coordinate 9,613 downwards.
ACGGCCGAGCTCATTGCCGATGGGCAGCACTTGGCCCCCGAGACGCTTTCCATGTTTGCGCGCGGGAAGGTAGGCGATGTGATCTTGGTCTCCGATTGCCGTTGGATCGCAGGGATGCCGGACGGGACGCATGTGGAATCCCACGGAGAGGGGTTGGAGATCAAAGACGGCGCGGCCCGGCATGCGGACGGTTCCTTGGCCGGCGGTATTCATCCGGTATGGAAAGGCGTGAGCACCATGGGTTCACTCCACGGTTTCTCAATTTGGGAGGCCATTAAACTGGCCTCGTTTAATCCCGGGAAGCTGTTGGGCATTCGAGGCTTGGGCCGAATCATGGTGGGCGGTCGAGCAGATCTGGTACTGGCGGGCCCGGACCTTTCGGTGCGGCGAGTGTTTTACGGCGGCGAGGAAATTTTCCGCGCCACGGATGAACCCCCGTTGTTGGTGTAGTGCCGTGTACCGATAAGGCTTGGTTTTTTACGAGGTTGCAGGAGGGGTTTATGGACTTGTTTAAATTCACGGAAAAATACAGCGTGGGCATCCACATCATTGACCAGCAGCATAAGAAACTATTTACGCTGATCAATCAATTGTATACGGCCATGAAGCAATCCGAGGGTAAAACGGTCTTAGGTGAGATCTTGCGTGCACTGGAAGACTACGCACGTAATCATTTTGCCAAGGAGGAAGAGTACATGCTCAAGTTTAAATATCCGGAGTACGCCACGCATGTCGCTGCCCACGTAAGTTATATAATGAAGATCTCGGAGTTTCGACAGGATTTGGAAGTGGATAAACTTGCACTTCCCGTGCATGTTATGAATTTTCTCAAGAATTGGCTGACCCAGCATATCCTGGTGGTGGATAAAAAATATTCCGAGACCTTTCAAGCCCACGGATTGAAATAACCTGCACGCTAGTGTTTCGGATGTTTCCGTACAGCAGCGGGTGCGCCCCTCTTTTTTAAGGTTTTAGGGGCTGCCGGTTTGCGTTTGCCTTTCTGTTTGGCCTCGTTCCACAGGGCTACCAATTCCTCCAACGAATACTGCGAGAGTTCCTTTTTTTGCCGGGTCGCGGTTTTTTCAATATGTCCGAAGCGCTTTATGAATTTACCCACAGCTAAGTGCAGCGCATCTTCGGGATTGGCACCTGTGAAACGCGCAAGGTTGACCAGGGCAAAAAGCGTGTCACCCAACTCTTCCGTAATGTGCGAGAGCTTGCGCGTGCGCAAGGCGTCTTCCAGTTCCGCCAGTTCCTCATTCACTTTTTTAGCCGCCTCATCCACATGGGACCAGGTAAAGCCCACGCGTGCCGCCTTGGCCATGACGCGGTGCGCACGGATGAGTGCCGGGAGGGAACGAGGGACTCCGGCCAGGAGGGATTTTCCTGAACCGCCGCGTTCGCGTTTCTTAATCTCTTCCCAATTTTCCAGAACTTGTTTGGATGTGCGCAGGGTTTCGCCGCCAAAGATGTGCGGATGGCGGCGGCGCATTTTTTCCAAAGAACCTTGAATGACATCGTAGATGTCGTAGTGACCTGCTTCGGCCGCCAACTGGGCATGGAAGATGACTTGAAAGAGCAGATCGCCCAGCTCGTCTTTCAATTTTTTTGGATCGCGCGATTCAATGGCCTCCAAGACCTCGTGGGTCTCTTCCAAAAGAAAAGGACGGAGGGTCTTATGCGTTTGTTTGCGGTCCCAGGGGCATCCGTTTTTGGCGCGCAGGCGCTGCATGAGTTCAACCAATTCGAGAAAGACCTGTTCGCGGGACATAAAGGGACACTCCTTGGAGTCATGACCAAATAAAACTTCGGCATTATAGCGCGGGGTCATTGAAAATGCAAATGAACCCACAGAGATAGCTACGATAGTTGTTCACGTGCCAAAACCGGAGGGTATCGAACGACATTCGCCTCAGTGAGGTTCATTCAGATCGCCCATTCTTTTACTTCGGCGAATGGGCTCTATGCGTTCTTAACCCTCGGGCTTTGGCATGTGAATCATTGCCATGCTAACAAATCATTTACGCGTTTGTTTTTTGCGTGGACCCTCGTCAGGCAAAAGGGAGCGGCAGACCCCTTCGTCAAACCAAGGCTGGGGGAGCCAGGGGAGGAGATAGGCAAACCAGGCACTCTTGGCAATGACCGTTTTGTAGGGCGGGCGGGGGGCGGTGATTTTTTGGACCATGCGCCGTGCCGCCTCTTCGGCGGTTAATCCATCTTGTTCGAGTTTGCGGCTGAAGGCCAAGAATTTTTCATAATACCCTGATTTAATCGCCTCAGGGTGCGCGGTTTCCAGGTCATCTCGGGTATGCTTGAAGATCTTGGTTTGTATGGGACCGGGCTGCAGGCAGATAACCGGTATGTTTTCCGGACGCAGTTCTTGGCGCAGGGTTAGGGCAAAGGTTTCCAATGCCGTTTTGGAAGAGCAGTAGGCACCCATGAGGGCATTGGGCAAGCGTGCGGACGTGGAACTAACCACGACTATGCGTCCGTGTCCCTGACGGATCAAGGGTAGGAATTGCCGCGTGATTTCGACGGCACTAAAAAAATTCACGTCAAATTGATAGCGCAACTCCTGGGTGGTCATGTCCTCCCAGGATACGCAGGTGGAAAGGCCGGCGTTGTTGATTATAAATTTCAGAGGCAACGAACCCAACTGGGTTTGTACTTGGTGCACAATGCGGGAGATGGCGGCGGTGTGGGTGACATCCAACCGCAAGGGGAACCCTCCCGCGTCTTTGAGAAAGCGGCCGTCGGCAGGCTTGCGTACGGTTCCGAACACCCGGTAACCTTCACCCAGCAGACGCAGGGCGAGGGCGCGTCCGAGGCCCGAGGAGACACCGGTGATAAAGGCGCCACCGTGAGAGCGGTCGGCGGTTTTGATTGAACGTGAAGTCTGAACGGATCGTGGCATGGTTGACGTCCTTCGGAAACTAAAGCGTTGATTCATGGTAAGAAATGTACACGTAAAAGTCAATGCCTGATCCTAGACCAACGGCTTAGGGATTTGGGCGCGATTTCAATCATGGAAGCATCTCGCGACTTGATCCGTGAGGCAACTCGTAGTACCATGTGGTCTGTGCAAGGTCATGTTGGCCCAAGGGGTGAATCATGAAGAAACTAGGAATGGTCATTTTAGGTGTGGCGTGCTTGGGATTGGGTGGATGCATTAGCATGAACATTTCAGGTGCCGGCAACTTAGGGGATGTCGATTTGGGCGCCAATGTCGATCCGATCAACGGGACCGTGGGAGCCGATGCAGGTAAAACCATAACCAACGGCAACACGTCCACGCGGATTGGTGGTTCCACCAGCGGAAAGAACCTCGATCTTAATACCGATGTGCAACACCACTCAGGAGAATAAGTGTCCGCCGCCCTAGACCCGAGGCGTAGGAATTGGGGGTGAAGCACCCCACGCGAGATAGGAAGGAACCGCAGACGATACATCCGCTTTCTCGGACACGAAGTGGTTTCACAGAAAGCGTCGAGGTCTTAAGTCCGATGGGAGGCATTTCGCAGTAGGTCCCGTCGGACTTTTTATTTTGGGCGCTTAGTGCACGGGTGCTTGAGGAAAAACCCATTGCACCGTTTTCCAGCCGCGTGTTAGAATCAGCGCCACAGTCTTGATTGTCTTTTGCCGACAGGGGCATGACCATCACCAAGCAGGAGCGTGTATGGACATACTGATCAATGAAACACGGGTGTTTGTGGTTTCCGGCGATTTGGCCAAGCAAGAAGTCGATGCGCTCGTACATCCCACCAACAATTACCTTTGGTTTTCTTCAGGAGTTTCGGACAGCCTCAAACGCATTGCCGGGGAGTTTATTGAAACGTCGGCGATCAACGCCGGACCGATTGAGGTCGGGCAAGCCATCATCACTCCGCAAGGGCGCTTGAAATGCAAGTATTTGATTCATACCGCCGCGTGGGGTCAAGACATGATGACCAGCGTACCCAAGATACACGAAGCGGTTAAATCGGCCTTGGCTCTCGCCGTTGAGAAAAACTGTGTTTCTCTGGCCATCCCGCCTGTGGGCGCAGAGATTGTCCGCTTTCCGGTCCTGCATTCGGTACAGACCACCTTTTTGACGGTCTTGGAACATTGCTTGAAGACCACCACGTTGCGTGAGATCCGGTTTCTCGCCACAGATAAGATGATTGAAGCGCTCTTGCAGCGCTTGATTGAATCGGCCCTATCGGCCATGCCGCCGGAAAAAGGCGGAACTGCTTAGGAGGTTCGTACATGGAAACCCGCATTATGTTGCCGCAAGCAGATTTACCCACACAATGGTATAACATTCAAGCCGATTTAACCCGCCCGTGTCCTCCCCCGTTGCATCCTGTCACCATGCAAATTTGCAGCCCTGCGGACTTGGCGCCCTTGTTCGGTGAGGAATTGCTTAAGCAGGAAGTGAGTCGAGAGCGTTGGATTGACATTCCGGAAGAGCTGCAAGACATCTATCGCATCTGGCGACCGACACCGTTGCAGCGCGCACGGCGTCTGGAAAAAGCGCTCGACACGCCCGCAAAAATTTATTTTAAAAACGAGAGCGTCTCGCCGGCGGGATCGCACAAGCCCAACAGTTCGGTGGCCCAGGTGTATTACAACAAGAAGCAAGGCATCAAACGCCTGACCACGGAGACTGGGGCCGGGCAATGGGGCTCGTCTTTGGCCATGGCGTGCAACCTTTTCGGTTTGGAGTGCGTCATCTATATGGTGAAGTGCAGTTACGAACAAAAGCCGTATCGCCGCATTCTCATGGAAACTTGGAAGGGCAAAGTGATTCCTTCCCCCTCGCCGTTTACTGCCGCCGGCAAAAGCATCCTGGCCGAAGACCCGAATCATCCGGGAACCCTGGGCGTGGCGATTTCCGAAGCCGTGGAAGATGCACTCAGTCGCGAGGACACGCATTACACGCTGGGCAGTGTGTTGAACCATGTCATTTTGCACCAGTCCATTATTGGGTTGGAAGCGAAGAAACAAATGGAGTTGGCCGGCGATTATCCCGATGTCGTGATTGGGTGCGTGGGTGGCGGAAGCAATTTCGCCGGATTCGCGTTTCCCTTTATGCAAGATAAAATCAACGGGACGCATGCCAAGACCCGCTTTCTCGCCGTGGAGCCGTCGGCCTGTCCGACCATGACCCGGGGCAAGTACACCTGGGATTACGGGGACACCACCAAAAGCGGCGCGCCCATTGCAAAAATGCACACGCTGGGGCACACCTTTGTACCGGACTCCATTCATGCGGGCGGGTTGCGCTACCACGGCAATGCGCCTCTGCTCTCTTTGGTTTTGGACATGGGACTGGTTGAAGCACGGGCGCTGGATCAGGTCGAATGTTTTGAAGCCGCAGTGCAGTTTGCCCGGACCGAGTGCATATTACCTGCGCCGGAATCGTCGCATGCCATTCGCGCGGCCATTCAGGAAGCGTTGCGCTGCAAGCGAGAAGGCAAGGCCGAGACCATTGTGTTCAATCTCTCGGGACATGGACACTTTGATTTGGGCTCGTACGAGCAGTACCTGACGCAGAAGATGAAAGACGTACCCGTGGATGAGGCCAAGTTGCAAGCGGCGCTGGGAAATTGTCCTGCGGTAGATCCGAATCTTTTGGCTGGGTTCTAAAGCGCGCGTGCGACACCGAGGGTTCGGGTTTATGGGAGTGGTGGTGCTCGGAGCCTGGCTTATGAGCGGGTGTGCTACGGTACCTTCCCGTCCGGCACCGGATGCCTCCCAGGCCGATGCGGTGGTACGCATGGCGAAGTCGCTGCTGGGTTCGCCGTATCGCTACGGTGGGACCACGCCCAAAGGATTTGATTGTTCTGGGTTTGTCCAATATGTGTTTCGCAATGCAGCGGGGGTCAAGCTCCCACGCAGCAGCCCGCAAATGTATAGCCGCACAGGACCTGTACGCCAAGGGGAAGAGACCCCCTCGGATTTATTGTTTTGGAGCACCGACCACAGCGGACCTTCCCATGTGGGTATTTATTTGGGGCATGGTCAATTTATCCATGCGCCCGGGCGTGGGGATGTAGTGAAAATTTCCAATGGCAACGATCGTTATTGGCGTGATCGTTTTTTAGGGGTGCGTCGGGCTCTGGATTAGTTCAGCCGCACGTACGAACCATGCCCGCAGGTAGTTCGCTACCGTTTCGGGATGGATTTCACAAGTGGTAAGAGACTAGCCTATGCGTGAGTTACAAGACACGGAAAATCCCATACGTAAATTGGTTTTGGCATCGGCATCACCGCGGCGTCGTCAGTTGTTGCGCCAGGCGGGCATTGTGTTCTCGGTCAAGTCGTCGCGGTACCAGGAGGGGCGTCCCCAGGGCGAACCCTTGGTATTTGCCGTAGCGTCGGCCTTGGGCAAGGCCCGGGACGTGGCTCGCTCACTTGCCTACGATGCCTGGGTCTTGGGCGCGGACACAGTCGTGGTTTTAGGCCCGACGGTATTTGGCAAGCCCAAGAGCGCCGCCGAGGCCCGACGCATGTTGCAGTCTCTGGCCGGACACGACCATCAGGTGGTGACCGGTGTGGCGTGGGTGAACAACCGCACGGGTGAGACGCATACCTGGTTTGAGAGCACCCGCGTGCACATGCGGGTGCCGGAGCAGGCAGAACTGGATGCGTACATGGCCAGCGGGGAGTGGAAGGATAAAGCCGGAGCGTATGGCATACAAGGGCGCGCCGGTGCCTTTGTCACGCGGGTGGAAGGATGTTATTTTAACGTCGTGGGGTTGCCGCTGGGACGGGTCTGTGCCCAATGGAACATTTTGCATGCGAGGCAAGCCTAATGCATCGCCGCTGCGCAGGTGCCCTGCTGGTGCTGGCCTGTTGCTGGGGCAGCCTCTCGGCTCACGCCGCGACCTGGAAAGCCGACGGGGAGATAGGCATGCTGGGATTCGGGGCCGAAGTGGACGACTCGAAAAATCCCATGCCCGTGTTGGTCCGTGTGGAAAATCACTCCAAGCTGGCCTCGGTGAGCATCTCACGCTATTTTGTCCAGATGACCGACGGAGACAACAAGCCTTTGCGTGCGGTCACGGCCGACGAACTGGTCTCGGAACGCCTGCAGCGGTTGCGCAAATTGCTTCCCCAAAACATCCATGAGATTGATGCCATGATGGGGGAGATCCAAGCCGATTATCCGCAACAAAAAATCATTAATGTCTACGCACGCTTAAAACACTTTATGACGCAAAACCGTCCTACCGGCTGGCGTACGCGGTTTGAGAACTGGGTTTCGGACACGCGGTTTTCCACGGACGAAGAGCTTAAGCAAGCGCAGGTGCTCATTGAAGAGATCGGCTCCATTTCGCAAAATTACCTGTGGCCGCGCGACTTGGCGCCCAACGGGGTGTATACCGGCGTGCTCTTTTTTGAACGTGCTCCGGTGGATCCCATGCACATTTTCTTTGAAGTGGATCGGCAATTCATAGGCACCAGCATGAAATTGATCTCCAGCGATTCTGGAAAAAAACAGAAGTGAGCACTCCTCGGTCTGACGTTTCGCCGGCCAAACCCCGACGTGCCTTGGGGTGGCTGGCCACTGCCTCGTTTCTCAATGACTTCGGTTCCGATCTGATTGCCCCCATTTGGCCCATGTTTGTGACACAGGTACTGGGTGCGAATCTGGCCGTGCTGGGTTTGGTGGAAGGCATTGGGGAGGCTGTGGTTTCCCTATCGAAAGCGCTCTCGGGCTGGGTCTCGGATCGAGTGCACAAACGCAAACCCTTTATATGGTCCGGATATCTCTTTGGCAGTTTTGCCCGGGCAGGCTACGCGGTCGTAACCTCGTGGACCTGGTTGCTGCCGCTGCGTATTTTAGATCGTTCGGGGAAGATTCGTAGTGCACCCCGCGATGCCATGGTGGCCGAGGACACGGACCGTGCCAGTCGCGGCAAGGCTTTTGGTATCCTGCGCATGATGGACAATCTGGGCGCGGTGGCTGGGATCACGTTATGTCTTCTGCTCTTCCCGTTGCTGGGCTATCGCACGCTTATGTGGCTCGCCGCGATCCCTTCGCTTTTCGCAGTGGCGTTGTTGTTGTTCGGTTTGCGTGAATCTGCGGGCAAGCCGGCAGCTGGAGTACGCGCGCCCTGGGTTTGGGGGGATTGGACGCCCGCTTTTCGTTGGATGGTGGTTTCCAGCCTGCTGTATACGCTGGGCTCGTTCAGCTATGCCTTTCTCATCATCTATGCTGGCAAATGCGGTTACCGTGATACCTCGTTGCCGTGGCTGTATCTGCTCTTCACCTTGGCGGCTGCGGCAAGTTCACTCCCTTTCGGGCGTTGGGCAGACCAGGTGGGGCGCAAGACGGTGCTGTGGGTTGGGTATGGGCTGTGGGTGGTATGCCTGACCTTGCTTTTATTCGTGAAGACTCTCTGGGTTTGGCCCATGGTGTTTGTCCTGTACGGATTGCATAAAGGTGCGCTTGAACCGGTGCAAAAAACGCTGGTCTCTGAACTTTCTCCTGCGGCGTGGAAAGCCAGCGGATTGGGAATGTACCAAATGGCCCTGGGTTTCGGCGCCTTGGGGGCCTCGGGCATAGCCGGTTGGCTTTGGGAAAAATGGGGAGCAGGTGTGCCCATCACGGTCTCGCTGGTACTGACCCTGGTTTCGGTCGTGACGTTGGTCGGAGTGAAAGAATCCCGCGACTAAAAAAAGGTCTTGCCTTGGATTCTGGACTCACCTATGATGTGGCTCTTTTACAACGCACTTATGGACACGGTAGAGCTAAGGAAAAAGAATGAAGACGATTCTTTTGTTGTTGATCTCCAACATATTTATGACCATCGCTTGGTACGGGCACTTGAAATACAAATCCGTGCCTTTGTTCGTGGCCATTCTGGTCAGCTGGTTGATCGCCTTTGTTGAGTATTGTTTTATGGTCCCGGCCAATCGCTGGGGGCACGGACAGTTTACCGCCGCGCAACTGAAGACCATACAGGAAGTTATTACCCTCGTGGTGTTTTGCATTTTTTCCGTGGTGTATTTGAAAGAAGAATTGCGTTGGAACTATCTGGTGGGGTTTGCCCTGATGACCGGCGCGGTGTTTTTTGTTTTCAAAAAATGGTGACGGCTCAGTCCCGCACCCATTCCCTTTAAGGAGCGCGCATGGAGTACATACAGTTGTTTATCGATTATTTTCTGCACATGGACAAGCACTTGGGGCAGGTGATCCAGTATTGTGGACCCTGGGTGTATGTTCTTTTTTTTATGATTATTTTTTGCGAGACGGGTTTGGTGGTGACCCCGTTTTTACCCGGTGATTCGCTGCTTTTTGCCATTGGCGCGTTTGCGGCCATAGGTTCCTTGGATGTTACCTGGATCTTTGTTTTGCTGTCATTGGCCGCCATTCTTGGCAATTTGGCCAACTACGGCATCGGCAAGGTGGTGGGACCTAAAATATTCGGTAAGGAAAACGTGCGCTTTCTAAATAAGGAATACTTGGAAAAGACGCATCGTTTTTTTGAGAAACACGGCGGCAAGACCATCATCTTGACCCGCTTTCTCCCCATCTTCCGCACCTTTGCCCCCTTTGTGGCGGGCATTGGGGCCATGTCCTTCTGGCGCTTCTTTGCGTACAATATCGTGGGCGGGTTGGGGT
>CAZSAP010000008.1:0-152562 GCA_964604705.1 uncultured bacterium | reverse complement strand
TGGCCTTGGGGCAGACGCATGAGATCGCGATCCTGACCAAGAGCGTGGCCGAAGCCAATGAGACGAAGTTGCTCGGAACCGGGACAGTGGCGCTCAGCGGGGTGGCGGTGCGGAGTGCCTTGCTGTCCGGGCCGTACGCGTTTCTGCTGACGGCCGGAAGCGCGGCCGTGGTCTCACCCGGGACCTTTGCCCGCGTCTGGGGATTTTTTAGTAATATGATGGCGCGGGTTAAACAAAGAGTGTTGGACAAACAAGGATATTTGTTCATATGGTCCTCGATCATACTTTCGGCCATTATTTCAGCGAGTACAGCATTTCAATTTAATTGGGAAAAAACACCCTTGGTCATTGGGATAACCTTGTTGGCGAATATGTTTGTCGTTAATCGAATTTTTTTAGATAGTTTGTTGGGGCTTGTATTATTCGGCAATTCCAAACCGAAATTATTACCAGGCTACGAGTTCAGCAATGGTATTCCCGCTTCGCTAAAAACGGTGGTCTATTACCCCGTACTTTTCCGCACAGAAAATGAATTGAGCTTTTTTGATGATAACTTGATTCCTTCTTTGGAACAAAATCAGGATCCGAATTTTAAATGGGTCGTCATGAGTACGTCACCGGAACCGGTGCATAGCCTTGAAAGAGAACGGATCTTGGCGTTGCAGGCGAAATATGGGGTTGATCGAATTTTTTATATTCATCGGGATGATTCGGTGAATAATTGGGAGAAAAAACGCGGCGGATATATGCATTTTATGCTTTGGCTTAAACAATCGGCCAAAAATGATGGAACCATTAAATCGGATTCACGTTTTCCAAGCATGCCCGCAGGCAAAGTTTTTGATGAAGTTTTAGGAAATACCGCGGCTATTGCCGATGCGGGTTATTTTACTTTAGGTGATTCCGATACGGTTTGGCCGTCTGGAAGTCTGACCAAGTTGGTGGGTAAAATGTCGCATCCAGCAAACCAACCTTTTGTCATCTTCCAAGGCGCACTGAACATTGGCAATCCCAATGCTTCGATACTGACACAGCTTACAGATTCCTTTTTGAAAATGTTTCCGGGAAGAAGGTCTATTCAATGGAAAGCGTTAGGGCGCATTCATTTTGTCGGACACGGAGCCGGTTGGGAAATCGATCGTTTTCTTAACGGCATTCAGGGGAAGATTCAAGAAGGGTTTTTAAGTCATGATATTGTGGAAAGCTTTTTTGTAAAAACGGCTTATGTATCCGATGTGGAAAGTTACGAAGAAATTCCCAGCAATTTTTTATTGCTGAAAAAACAGTGGACTCGTTGGTGGAGTGGAAATCGACAGACGTTTGTCTTATTTAAAAATAAAATTCCGGATGAAATGGGTCGCATGGTGGAGAACAGATCCGATTTTATCGATAAATATATATTGTGGAAAGTTAGCGAGAAATATGTCACGGCACCGCTATTGCTGTTGAATTCTTTACTGCTCATGTTTGCATCCATGCATGGCGGGTTCTATTGGGCTTGGTTGATTTTGGGTATGGGGGTTGGAATTTTAACCAGTATTCCGTTGACCAAGAGTGGAAGAGAAGTTGGGCATGGTGTACTGAATTGGTTGAAAATGATGGTTTTGTCCCCGCTGTTTATTTCGTTAAGTGCAACCATTTTTATTAAAGATACAGTTGTACCCAATTTTTTTAAAAGCACAGCGCTAAAAGCATGGGTGCCTCAAAGTGGTTTATCCAAAACCATTTCTTGGCGTGAATTACTTAGCAATTCGTGGGTACACATGGGCGTGGGGATGGTAGGTGTTTTAACGAGTGTTGGCCAACATCGTTTAATGGGGTTGTTGATGTTTGTGCCGTTGGCCTTATTTCCTATCATAACGCTCATAATCTCGTGGTCTCCGGGTGCAATAATCCGTGGGGTGCGTCGGGCCGTTGGTCGGGTGGGGATTTTGGGGAAAGCGATTGTACGAGGTTTTGCTTTTGCATTGCCGTTGTCGATTACTTCCGGTGCACGAAAACAATTGCAGGGCCGCCAGCCGCTGAATCTCGCAGGGACGTTTGCCAACGTGGCGGTTGCCATTGGCTTGTTATCTGTAGGCTTGGCTCAACCGCTCTTCCTGCCGGTAGCCATTCCGCATTTCCTCATGTCCGTGGCCAAGGTAACCTACGTTGGACGTGAAATAGCACGGATGCAGAAGCAGGGGAAGACCTGGGATTTGCTTACACCCGTAGCCAGTTACGATCCTAACGACGGATTTGTACGTGATTACGAAGGCACGTTGCTGGAAAAACCCAATTGGGTTTTTGTGGCTCACGAGCGTTATGCACATCGTTGGTTCCAACAACTGGTGGATCCGTTGCTTAAGTTTTTTAATCTTCCCTCCATGGCGCGTTACGCGGATATGGCCCGAAAAGGAAAGGTGACTGCGGGATACATTATTGTTAATGAGTTGTTGGGTGAGTTTTTTGCACAGGCTTTGGATTTTGTGGCGGCACCTTGGGCCATGTGGGCTGTATCACGAGATCGAGACCGTGAGGTTCGTGAAGACGCGCAAGTGCAGCTGGATCGCGCGATTACGCGTTTGGTCAACCGGCCGCAACTAAGCGACCGTGAGTACACCGATATCCTCCGCCGCGTGGAACGTCTTTTACGCATTCGTGACTTGGGAAAAGTACTTGCTGAGTCTCAGTCCACCCAATTGTTGGAATGGCATCGGTATTTATGGAAAGCCTACCTTGACAGCTTCGGTATTAATGAGTCGCCGGATCAGCGAAGTACCATTGCCGCGGTGTACCGTTTGTTATTGCTGGAACGCCCGAATGCATTGGCTTCGGTCATGTTGGACGACTTAAGCAAGACCGTTGAGCCGCGTGCTCGGTTGGGGTTGGAGGGGATTCTTGCTGAATCCTGGGATATGCGCTTTTCTTCCCAGCTGTTGGAACGTCTGCTGAACGAGACCAAGCGGGATTATTTTCTTCGTCCTGGTTGGCCTGCTCGCCAGCAGATTATGGGAGTGTTTAAAAAGTTAGTTAATCCTTCGCGTCTTCTGGAAGAACGAGAACGTCGTGAGTTTGTGCAGTTTGTTCAAAACGACATCGTGGTCTATAACGAGAAAATAAAGGAGCTCGATTCACAGGCAACTCAGAAAAAAGCCGCTGGTCTCGATGAACGCCCCCTGTTGCGGGATGTTACGGCCCTGACTGAGAATGTGAAAATACGCTTGGAAATATTGTCCATGTTTGCCTCGGCTCAGGATTGGGATCGACTGTTTCCCTTCTTTATTGAGCTGGCCCAGCGCCGTGATTGGCACCCTATGTTGGAAGGGGCTGTTTCTGGAACCCTTGCGGAATTGGTGGGGCGTTACGGCAAGCGTTTGGCACCGCATATTGCTACCGGCGAAGCAACACTGATGAATGCCGTACTGGCGAAAATGGATCTGCGGTTTTCGGCTGAAGATAAAGTGGTCTTTGACCATGCCTTGCGTGAAGAGGCGATGCCTGGAGAGTTGGTGCAAGCGTTTAACCTGCCTTCTCGTGAGCCTAAACGCGCCGCCTATTTTCTGCTTTTGCGTCATAAGAACAACACATCGTTGCTTAAAACCATCATTCAGGATACCCATGCGCCTTTTTACGCCCGTGTTCACGCGTTTCATTTATTTACCGTACAGTTTTTACAAACTCCGGCAGATGTTTATGCATTTGAGCAGCTACGAGCGGTGCTTGATGGAAAAGACGGACAGATCGCCGCGTTTGTCGACTCTTTGCTAAGTGATGCAGGAAGAGTTGACTTACTGATGAAGGATACTTGGCTTCAAGATGAAGATGCCAAGATGATCTCGACCGCGCTGTGGCTCGACGTGACCTTGGCTCATCCAGAGCTTCCTGTTCAACGACTTTTTGCTCCCATGGCTCAGCGCATTCAAGGCAGTTCGGTGGCGGAATACGGAAACAATCTCGATGATGAATTTGGGATCGGCGGGGGGTTGGTCAGCAAGTCCGCCGAGCCCATGCGGTTTCTCCTTTTGGCCTTGGTGCATGAAATGGGGCACAATGTGCTCACGTTTGGTTATGATTTTAAGGCCGAGGGTATGAAGCAGCGCGGAATACATGAATTTCTGGCGGATCTTTTGGCCCGTATCTTTGCGGAACGTCATGGTGTAAACACCGTAGATTTTGAGCGCGTCCTGCAGTTCACTGAGGCCTATGAAATGACAAAAGCCTTGGATTACCGTGGCGCCGAAGAACATGAAATCGGGCGCGGTCAGGACTTGGTTCTGCGCACAGAATTACAAAAGCGTGGCCAGGCCTGGGATCTTGATCACCTCCTAAATGCGGCTCTGGCGGTTCTTGCCAATAAAAAAAATCATGCGCCTAAGCTGGCGGTGATTGTAGAACTGATGGTACGTCAGTATCACGCACCCGTCGGTCAGGTCGTAATCTACGAAAAAGGCAAAGTGATTGCTGAGGACACGTCCACCTCGTCGGCCACCAAATCGGACACGGAAGAAACTGGGGATTATGGCTTCCAGCGGTTGCTTTCGCCAAAGCAGTTTGCGAGAATTTTAGATGAGTTTGCCAAACGTTCCGGTTCGATACTCCGAGAATATTATGTGTTGGGGCGAATTTCGAAACCCCGTAATCTCGGTGAGCGTATTCTCTACCGCTTGGGCGAACCCTTGCTCGGTGCGCCCAGTTGGGAGTGGATCTTCTCCTTGCCGATCTTAAGTGCGGTTATGTTGGGTGCTGTCTGGCCCGTGGCCTTGGGTGTGGGGTTGGCGGCTTCTGTGCTGTTTGCCATGCTGCATCCAAACAAAACCATTTGGAGCCGCATTGGTCTGGCGTCGTTGGGGTTGGTCTTAGGCGGAGTGATGGTGTTGCCGGCCTTGGTGCTGGGTCCTTCTTTGTTCAGCTTGGGTTTGGGCATTGTCTTGAACATCATGACCCATTCGGCCAATAATTTTTTCCAGACACCGGCGGGTCACCCGGTTCGGATCTGGCTGCGCCAACAATACGCTTCCTTTAAAAAGTTTCTGTTGCGCGGTGAGCCCCGCGATACGTCGCGTTGGTTGCTCCCGCAGAAGACCAGTCCGGTACTGCTTATGGTGGATACCATCATCTTGATTACCCTGGCGTTTGCGGTTCTGCCCAATTTGGTGGCCTTGATTTTTTTCTTAGTGCCACTGAGTGCGCCGCTCATTCGTGAAAGTCAGAAAAACCGTGTGGGCTTTTTTGCCTCTATGTGGCGAGAATTGGCCTGGCCCAACCGACGTGTTGCAGGCACGGTTATGGTGTTGGGCGGCTTGGTTTTGATCCTGGGTCCTGCGCTCTTGTTGGGAGGATTGACGACCGTAGCGGGAATGATCCTGCTCCTGAGTACGGCGGTTGTGCTTTTTACGTGGGGCTTAAATTTTTATTTCCGCACCAAAATGATTATCACCTTGGATGGGCCCGATGTTTCCCAAAAACGTGACATCGCCATGCAAGTCTCAAAACATTACGGGTATTCGTTTATGGACACTGGGTTGATGTACCGTGCCCTGGCGCTGAAAATATCCCGTAAATTCCCGAACATTCAATCGCCGCGAGCGGTTGAGATGATTGTAACCAAGCACTTGGAGGAATTCCGGAAAACGCAGATCAACATGAGCTTCGATGGCCCGAAAGATTCTCTGCGCATTCGGATGGATGGGGAAGATATTACGGATAAGATAGTGGGACAGCCTACGGCCCAATGGATGCAGGATGTGATAGCGCTTTCTTCACGCTTGGGGCGAAGTCCGGAAGTCACTTACTTTATACGTGACTTGATCCGCAGTGAAGCGCGCAAAAACAACGTGGTGGTTTCTGGACAAAATATGGGATCCCAGTTGGATCGTTGGGCCAAAATAAAATTTTATGTAACCGGAGACCTAAAAGCCCGGGCCGAACATTACTTGCGTACGTCGATTAACACCGAGCCTACGCTGCCCCAAGTTACCATGGCCATGACCGAGATGCGGCGTCAGGAAATCGCCGATCGTTCACGTCCGTTGGCGCCGCTTAAGCCCATTGGGGATGCCGAGATTATCGACAGTGCTCGCGAATCCGATGCCGCTGTCAAGGTTCAAACGTTAATCGCGGAGCGTTCTTCGGTGTTCTATGCATTAAAGTTGCGTTTGGATCGTTTGAAGCTGCAAACCACCAGTCGTATGTTAACGCGCTCTGAAGGGGATATGATCAAGCGCGAGCGTCTGGCTGAAGACGGTGATATGTGGATGGCGGTTTCGGATGTGGATGGACTCTCGGCCATGAACCTGTTGTACGGCAAGGGGGTTGTGAATGTCGGACTGGACGACATCCAAAAAGCCCGCTTGGATGGGATTCGCCTGCCGAGTGTGCGCAAAATGGCCCGCAATTCGGTCAGCATACGGGAGGGCGGAGATGAAGCGTCGGTGATCTTGGATCAAACCCTTAAGCCGCAAGAGGTGCAACAAGTCCTCGACAGCATGCGGGTTCAGGTCAAATCCACACTGTATAAGAAATACATGATTTTGGAATTGGAAGGGTTTAAGGAAAATCGGGAGAATGTCGAGGGACTCAAGGCGGCGGTGGCTCGGTTGAACATGGAGTTCAACTCACCCACCTTGTTCCGGGTGGTAAACGATGATGTATACGGTGTTCGGGTGATGATGCAAGTACGTTGGCCTGAAGCGACGCCGGATTTTTACATTTATCGTTTGGAACAGGAAATAAATAAAGCGGGGATCGTGGGTAAGGTCACTCGGTTTAATGTTCCGGAAGTGTTAAATGCGGAGAATCGTGCCCGCCTCTCGGACCTCAACTTAGGGTATTTGTCCGAAGGCTATTTCTGGATGCCCACTATTTCCGCAGGTGCGACCAAAGCCGAGCGCGCCCTTTCCAAAGAACGGGCGGAACTTCTTCAGGCCCGCTGGTCCCGTGGTTTGTTAACCCGTGAAGATTTGGAAGAGTGGTTGGAAGCCACGACTCGGCGCGCCGGGGATTATTTGCATGAAGCCAAACAAAAAGCCGGCAAGGATGCGGTTGAAGTCGATTATCTGGTGGATGAGTGGCTCCAAGCGGAAAATATTGAACCGCAGATTTTGATGGATTCACGCTTGCATGAAATGATTAAGACTGAGGCTTTGCTCTACGATGACAACAATGTGTTGCGCGATCCAACCGGCCAGCATTCCTACGATGGCCTCGTGCCTTGGGCACTGTCCACCTCGGCTCTGCGTGAATTTGTCAAAGAACGTCTGGGCGTGCTCGCGGAAAAGGCGCAGTTCAATCCGGAATTGTTTATATCAAGGGCTCCCCCTACCACGGGGCCGGATAAAATTCATATTGTGGCGATTACTCCTGAGAAAACGTATTTGGTGGAACTTGAGGGTGAATATTATGGCGACCAATTGGAATCGGTTGCACGCGAAAATATCGGGCGCCAATTGGTGGACGACAATCAGAAACGCCCACCGACGCAACGCTTAAACGCGGACGGCATACGAGAAAAACTAGAAGCCCAAATGGCCGGATATGTACTCGGCCAACGTGATGGAAAAACCACGTACAAGTTTTCAATGCTGAACAACGCGATCAGCTACGCTACCGCCGATGAGATGATACAAGCGCCGCATTTAATCTTGGCGGATTTGGCCGTACAGAAGAAATTCAGCAATACACTCAAGACCAAGGGCATGGAGGTGGCCCTACCGGAACTAATGGCTGCCTTGGAGTTCCCGATCAATGAGCGGTACGGTAATCCCATCAAGCTTGCCCTGACAGGTGTTGTCTCGGAAATGAGCACACAGCAGGCCGCGCAGCGTGGAATGGGACGGCTCTTCCGGGATGTTTATATCGCCAGTTTGGCCAAGCAAGGAAAAATAACCACCTACGACGAAACGCTTTTGGCCCCTGCACGAGCAACCCTGAAGGAACGCGCCATTGAACGCTGGAACAAAATGATCCAAGAGTACGGTGCCCAGACCGAAGATCTGGTGGCGCATAAAGCACGAGAATTAATATCCGCACTTGAGAAACACGATGCCAACCGTATAAAGGAATTGCTGAAATTTTACCAAAATTTAAGTCTGCCGGGAGCCCTGGCTACCTCGGCCATCTCACTTGGCATCTTTGCCCTAACGGCCGCTTTGCCACTGGCTTCGATTCTGGGTGGTGCCATGTTGGTTTTAAGTCTGGCCAAAGTTGGATGGACGGCTTCGCGTTTGCGATCGTTGTATGGGAAAGACTGGCTCGCGCACTGGACCCAACCGTTGGGCACGTACGATCCTATTTCTCGCACCATGGTGGACACCAAAACCGGAGCAACCATTGATACCGCGCCACTTTTGGTTGTGGCCCATGATCACTATGCACATAAATGGGTCCAGTCTTTCGTAGATACCGTGTTGTCCTTTTTTAAAATGCCCACCCTAGCAGACTATACGAATGCAGCATTGAATGGCGATAAATCGTTGGGATATTATTTTTGGAATGTCTTTGTCAGTGAAATTTTAGCGCATGCCCTGGATTTCGTGGCCGTTCCTGCTGCGTGGGTGAAAACCTACCGTGCTGAACCCACCCAAGCTGCGTTTGTGTTGAGCACGTTTGCCATGGTGGGGATTGGCTTATTAATAGGACTGTTACCCTTGGCGACGGCCGCGTCGGGAATCGTATTTATCGGTGCGTTGACGGTGATCAATCTCAATTTGATTTTAAAACCTGAGACGTCTCGCGTTGAAGAAGCGGTCGAGGGGGAACGTACGCCAGGATCGTTGTTGCCAGAATCTTTTAATGAAGAAAATCGGGCTGGAGTTACTCTGGAATTTGCGCTTTGGGATCACTATGCGCCCTGGATGCCCAACATTTTACGCCGGGCTGTTGAAGAACTCTTGTTCCGAGTGATCCCGTTCGTCCTTATGTTTGGTGTGGGTGCGGCTTCGTTGCCGTTGATGTTGGCGATTCCGGTCGTAACGTTTGGCATGATTTTCCTTGCCTTGCATCGCGGGAAGCAATGGGGTGTCGGGCAATGGCTTGCGGCATTGGGGATTACCACGGTTATTACGGGCGTGTTTTTCACGATTGCGCTTTGGGGTATACCGGTAGAATCCCTTTCCACGGTCCTGTATCTTACTCCGGCGGTCGTGGTGGGGAACAGCGTGTTGGCATTTGTGGTCTCTGTGTTTTTACACAATTTGAACAATTGGGTGGCGGACCGTGTGCCCTCTCTGGCTTGGCCGAAACTAACGATCGGCGATAAAGGCAGTGAGAAGCGTTTGAAAATACCGCAACGTTCCACCGGGGATCGGACGCTGTATTCGTTGTTGGCCAAGGACCAACGCGTTTTATTAACCGCGGGTACATTGGATGGCATCTCACAGATGCGCGCGATTTACGGGCCGGTGGTGATGCAGTTTCTCAAAGAACAGGTTTTGTTGACTGTGCAGAAGCAATTGGGTGAACAGGCGAAAGTGTATCACGGAGATCCGAATACATTCTTCATTCTAGCCAGCGGCTCACGCTATGCGGGTGAACAAGGTGAAGAACACTTAATGACCATGTTGAAATCGGCGCAAGAGTATGTGGCTGTATTTTTTGCACGGTATTATCGCGCAGACAGCATACGTGCGGACCTGCGCAACTGGCCTGAAGAACGTCGGAGCACGTTGATTGAGGGTGTGTACAAATACGGCGGCATGTTGGATTTCAATGCGCCCGGAGGGCAGACGCTTCTGATTTTACCCAACAGTGCGCGCTTGGCTTTTGAAAAGGAGATGAGTGCGTCCGGTATTTTTGAGGGGGAGTTGAGGTCCACGACCTTTGCCCCAAACCGCTGGAGCGAGTTCAACCACGGCTTTATGTTTCCCTTAACGCTTTCCATGGCCACCGTGACCAGCGAGTATGCCAAGCAGCGTTTCAAAGAATCGCATCCTGAGAAAAAATATGTCGAACCCCGTGAATTGGAAATGGAACTTGTGGGTTGGGCGGTAAGCAATCTCGAACAAGTGGCGCAGGTTGCCGGAAGCTCGTTGGTGCGGGAGAATCCCGAGGTGGTATGGAACAGTGGAGCCTCCCGTGAAGTGAGCCTGCGTGTGATCACCAACCCTGACCAATGGCTGGTTGCAGCCCAGACTGCATTTGCGGAATACATGGCGCTGTTGGAAAAGGCTCGTCACCGCCAGTTGATGGCGTTGACCGCGCAGTTGGAAGCCCAGGATGAAGACGAAGCCAAAGCGGCGGCTTTTGAGATCATGCGGCGCTACAAGTTGGAACCGGGTACCTTTGAACGTCTGGACTTGAAGACCTTGGCGACGGTGCTGAAGCGGATTCGCGGGGGCATGGAGCAGCGTCCGGAGAGCAATGTACTCCAACGGCTGCTCACCGGTGTGACCAAAGAGTGGGGCAATCGGTTTGCCGGCGAACGCGAAAAGAAATTCTACGACACACAAGCCGCTATGATTGCGCATCTTCGCACCTTGATCCACCCGGTTCGCCGGGAGCGGGAACGCAGGGTTTTGGTGGACAGTTTGCTTGGCTTCCAAGTGAAGACCCCTACCGCGGCCTTGGCGAGCGGAGAGTTTACAGGTGTGGAGAGTTTTCGCGCCCGGGTAAAATCCATTTACTCGATTTTCGAAAATGTTCGCACCAATTGGCATCGCTATTATCCGGCCAAGCAATCGAACCAATTTACAGTCAGCGATTTTACCTACGACACCATCATGAAGATCGTGCAGGATGTAGTGGGTGTTTCCTTGCGCGTGCATGGCAATGTCGACTTTGATTCACTTATGACCGACTTGGTGCAGTATTTGAAAAATGCCGGATACAATGTCATTGGTGTGGATGGAAAAAACGTCACCATCGAAGAAAACGAACCCGGCCAATATCATATTGAGTTTGGTCCCAGCGATCGCTACACGGACTTGAAAGTTAGGTTGGGTGCCAGCGCCAACCTGGAGTTTGGTGGCGAAGTACAGATTTTTACCTCCGAACTTGGCATGCTTTACGATGCCTTGACCCGTCCGAAGTATGTGGTGAAAAAGCAGAACAAGCTTCAGGAAGTCGGTTGGCTGATTACCATCGACGGTCCTTTGGGGCGTGAAAAGTACGATGCCGCCCGTCTTTTAGGCGCCCACTTGAATTATCGCGTATTGGACATGGGCATGATCTTCCGTGCCTTGGCCTGGGTGGCCAAGACCGAAGGGGTGCAAGTCACGGATGAAGCGAAGTTGGCCAAATTTTTGCGCTCATTGAAGTTGGATTTTAAAGGCGAGCAGATACTTTACCGTTCTAAGGATATTCGCCCCTACTTGCAAAACATGGATGCGCAAGCCTTGATGGATTATATTTCCCAGAACGATAAGGCGCAGGAATATGTGCAGCGTTTGATCCGTTCCAATGTTTCGAGCAAACGGGCTATTCTGGTGGGTCAGGCCGCGAGTTTGTGGGCGCCCAATGCGGATGTGAAATTCTGGCTTAACCCGGCCATTGGCATTGAAGCACCCGAGGGCAAGCCGGTGGCGACACCCACCTCTCCGGTCGAAGGCGCCGTGGTGTTGATGGGCAAGGAAACCAAGGAAATTGTCAGTGGTATGGTGGATACGCTGGTTGAAGAAATTCTAAACCGTGGTTTGGCCAAAACCATTTGGTCGTTGCCGGTGGTGGTCGGAGTTTCCACGGCCGCCAGTGTGGTAGTCACTGGGATCTCCCTGTTTACGGGCTTGTTAACCGGCGGTGTTTTGTTGGGACTGCCGTTTTTCTTGCCTGGCATTGTAACGTTTGGACTGGTACTGGCGTTTGGCCTTTCACAATTTGCGTATGTCCTTGCGCTTTCTGAAAATGAACTCGTGAATGGATCCCGCTGGGCGACGTTGCGCACCTGGATGGGGGCTTCCACTCGGTTGGCGGTGACTCCGCAAGGGCAAGGTGTCACCGATTACCTGTATTCCAGTCTGATCCAAGTCTCGACCAATCCTTTGGTGAATGTGCTGCGCCAAGCCATTCAGGCGCATGAGCGCGTACATCAACAGTATCAGGGTCGGTTCACGGAAGTGCTTGCGACCCTGGCGGAAGTTCCAGTACTGGTGAAGGGGATGGCCGGTGTGCTGGTGTCTTCGCTGAGCGGTGTGGTTGAATCCTTGCGTGCGCCCGGCGAAAGCACAACGGTTAGTGGCGTGAGCAAGTTGCTGCGCTTAGAGGTCTTTGATGCAGCCACAGGAGCTGTTAATTGGGCCAAGGCGTTTTGGGCCATGCTTTTGGAAACTACGGGTGTAGCCTTTGTGGCTGCGTTGCTCACGCATGTGTCCAGCCAGTGGTTGGGTGTTTCAGGGATAAGTGCCTGGGTGTCTGTAGGGCTTCCGGCTTTGGGTCTGGCGTTGTTCCACGGGTCCCAGGTCCTGGTGTTTGACCAAGTGAAGAAACAGTACCGTCAGGTGCCACGGACGCTTCAACATGTGTTGCAGTTGCTGGGCTTGACGGCGGTTATGTCGGGCGCCGTTTTTGTGGGTATGTCCTTAGGCGCATTGGGCCTTTTTGGTTTGGGGCCGGTGTTGGGCCTGGTTCTAGGTATGGCCTTGGGTGCGGCAGTGGCGGTGTTGTTCCATAATGTCTGGAGTGCAGTGTTTACACGGATCTTTCCCGGCTTGGCGGCGGGCATTGCTTTGGAAGGTGGCGGTACTGTCCAAGAGACAGAACGTCAAACCGAGACCACGGCACGAGGTGCGGACACGAGTTCAAAGCCCGCAACGTTGGACGATTACACGGTGGTGAGTCTGCAGTTTGAAGCAGGTTTGGATCGAGGGCTGCTGGACAAGTTGAATGCCTGGATCGGGAAGAACATGTCTCGGTTCTTGGCGCAATTGACCATGACGGGTGGATTGGGTGCGCTGATGCACGACCTGATTGTGGGCTGGAAGAAAAACGGCGTGGATGTGATGGGTGTGCACCCGCTGTACAACGACAAGATCAAGGGCATTGTGAGTGGAATGCCGGAGCTTCCGGCCGGGAAGACCCTGGGCGACATGATTCGCGAGGTCCTGCATCGGACGGACATCACGTATTCGTTCACACTGGATTGGACGGGCTTTATAGGCGATAGTGAGAAAGCCAAAGCCATTGACGGCAAGGAAATTTTTGTGGATGTATACGATGCCCAGACCAAGGTGGGGAAAGCCCCTCAGTACTATTTGGATGCATATTACATGGATGGAGATAGGAAGGTTTTTGTCTTCGACGAATTGTATCCGGACAACGACTACCGTGATGTGCACATGGCGGCGTACAACGAAGCCGCGCAGCGGTTGGTGCTGGAGCTTCAGAAGCGGAACCAGATCAAGCAAAAGGTGTTGTTTGTGGAAAATGAAGTGTTTGTAAGCCTGCCTAAAAATCATTTTCCGAATGCGGTAAGGCACCACATCAACCACACGGTTTGGAAACCGGGCATCTATCGTCCAAGGGAAAAGTCGTTTCGATTGCTGGGCTACCATGAAAACGAACGCACCAACGTGATCCGTGATGGAAAAATTGCGATTGACGAATACATTGCGCAGAAAGCGGATGTGGTAACAGGCGTTGCGATCTACGAGCATACACCGGTATTGAAGGACGGTGTTTTTCCTCTCTATCAGCATAAAGTGGCACACGTCAATCAAAACGGTTTAAGGAACACCAACGGGGCTTTGGTGGAACAGTGGCAGGGTCAGGAACTGCGTGATTTGATCAATGTGAATAAAAAGAAGCTTGGGCTTAAGGAAGAAAGCGGAGATGAAGCGTTGTTCAACGCTTTGCAGCAGCCGCAGAACAAGGTTTTGTTGGAGACGTTCCAGGCACGGAACGAAAGCATCAAGGCGTTTTATGCGTTGGAATTGATGATGTGGCTTGCGGAAAACCAAAAACAACCCATGGGCGGTTCGGGGTGGCTGGAAGGTGTGTTGAAGAAGGCGGAAATGGATCTGGGGCAAGTCCAGGCCGTGCACGACCGTTATCAGAAATTGCTGAAGAAAGCAGGGAGAAACGAAAAAGGTTGGGCGGAGCTAGATCGCGAGCTGGGCAAACTAAAAGACGCATTGCTGGAAACACCCATGGTCTCGAACGTGAGAAGGCAAGTTGCGTACAAGGGGCCGGATAAGTACAAGCAGATGCTAAAACAGTTTGCCGAATGGGACAAAGAGGGGTTGGAAAATTTTAAAAAGTCTGGAACAAAGCTGATCATCGGCGGGAGAACGTTTGGACCGGATGCGCGCGGGTTGTTCGACGAGTTGAAGAGCATGGCCCAGAAGCTGGGGTTGGAAGACCAGTTTGCGTTTATTGAAAACTACAACATTGAAGAGGCACCGATTATCTTCAAGGGTGTGTCGGCCACGGTGATGCTTTCGGACGAATTCTTGGAAGCCTCGGCCACCAGCATGATGAAAGCCGTAACCGACGGTGGTTTGTTGATTGGTGTGTGGGGCGGTGCAGAGCCGGAACTTTTTAACATTCTGGATACGACCACGGGCAAGTACGTGGATGTGCTGGAGACCGGAATCTCACACGACGAGTTGGCGGCGGGTCTAAAGAGCGGCAGGTACCAAATCACGAATGGGTATTTGGTAGAATACGCCAACGATGAGAAGAGTGGGGAAGAAATGGGCGGGCGTCGGCCATCGGTTGGAAGTTTGATTGGCACCTTCCTGAGACTGGGCAATGAGTTTAAGCAAAACGCGATAAGACGCGACCGGATTTTTCAGGCACTGGCCACGACACCGAAAGTGGACATTGAGCGTAGCCAGGCCCGCGCGCATAAGTTCCTATGGGAAGAGACCATCCGGACGAAGGAAGAAAATACGAAGTTTATCGAGACCGTACAGGTGCCGTCCGAAGCGCGGGTGGATGTGTTGATTGGAATCGGTGGGTCGTTCACCTGGAAGACCAGCAAACCTGTAAGTTCAACGCCTGGGTTACGTGGTTTCTTGAACGGATACTACCAGGTGCGGGCGCAGGGTAAGGATGGAGAAGAAACGGTTAAGCGACATGCACAGAGTGGTGACATACTCAACTATTTGGAATATTTGACCGGAGTCTCGCCGTATCTGAAGCCTTTGCACGACCGCCTGAGCGAATGGAAGACGCAGGCGGCGGCCGTCAAAACCGAGACCGAGCGTTTGCAGCTCAATCTTAAAGCCATTGATTGGGTGGAGAAGGTTGCCGAACAGCAAGAGCAGTTGGCCCGCAGCGAAGGCCAAGCGCTTCGTCAGGCGCTGTTGCCCAAGATCATGGAAGAAACGAAAACATCGCTCAACGGTTTGTTTAACGGTCCGGTGGACAACATTTTTTGGAAGATTGCTCCCGAGATCTTTATTCCTGCAAAATTAACCCCCACGTTGCAGGGCTTCTACAACAATTATGTGACCATTTCTGGACGCAGTGATCGCATCATGCCTCGTGTGTTGGCTTATATGGCGAGCAAAGGCGAGGTGGGAGATCTGGTCCAGCATGTGCAAAAGGCCATTCAGCGTTATGTGCCGGAAACCCAGCAAACAGCACTGAAACAATATATGGAAAATTTAGTGGCCCAAATCCGGTACGCGCGCAATCAGAAAAATGTGGATGAAGTGGTGGCGTTAAACCAAGAACTCATGAACTTGGTTAAGGAATGGGCTTCTGCGGCCCAGGCTCAGGCGTTGGTTCAGACCAACATTGCCAAGGCGCCGCAAAACGACAATCGCCAGGGAGCGAGTCCCCTCGATGAATTCACCGTGGTGAGTCTGCAGTTCGAGGCTGGTTTGGATCGTGGGTTGTTGGATAAATTGAACGCATGGATTGGCAAGAATCTCTCGCGGTTCTTGGCGCAACTAACCATGACGGGCGGTTTGGGCGCGTTGATGCACGACCTGATCGTAGGCTGGAAGAAAAACGGGGTAGACGTGATGGGCGTGCACCCGCTGTACAACGATAAGATCAAGGGGATCGTGAGCGGAATGCCGGAACTTCCGGCCGGGAAGACCCTGGGCGACATGATTCGCGAGGTTCTGCACCGGACCGACATCACGTATTCGTTTACGCTGGATTGGGTTGGTTTTACCGCCGACAGCGAGAAGGCCAAGGCCATGGTGGGCAAGGAAGTATTCGTGGATGTGTACGACGCCCAGACCAAGGTTGGGAAAGCGCCGCAGTACTATTTGGACGCGTATTATCTGGACGGGGACCGGAAGGTGTACATCTTTGATGAATTGTACCCGGACAACGACTATCGCGACATACACATGGCGGTCTACAACGAGGCCGCGCAGCGGTTGGTGCTGGAACTGCAGAAGCGGAACCAAATCAAGCAGAAGGTGTTGTTCGTAGAGAACGAAGTGTTTGTGAGCCTGCCCAAGAATCATTTCCCGGAGGCGGTGAGACACCATATCAACCATACGGTGTGGAAGCCGGGCATTTACCGCCCGAAGTCAAAGTCGTTTAGGCTTTTGGGCTTCCATGAGAGCGAGCGAACCAACGTGATCCGTGACGGAAAGATTGCGGTGGATGAGTACATAGCACAAAAAGCCGATGTGGTGACGGGCGTTGCCATTTATGAGCATACTCCGGTTTTAAAGGATGGGGTGTTTCCGCTTTACCAGCACAAAGTGGCGCACGTAAACAAGCTGGGCATGCGAAACACCAACGGTGCGCTGGTCGAACAGTGGCGCGGGGCCGAACTCCAAGAGTTGATCGATGCCACCAAAAAGCAGCTGGGAATTAAAACCGATGCCGGGGACGAGGAGCTGTTCAACACACTGCAGGAGACAAAGCATCAGGGCCTGCGCGAGACTTTCCAGGTGCGCAATGAGAGTGTAAAGGCACTCTACGCCTTGGATCTGTTGATATGGCTCTCGGAAAATCAGAAACAGGACATGGGTGGGTCGGGTTGGTTGGCCGGGGTTATGAAAAAAGCCGGTATGAACGTAGAGCAAGCAGCGGCAGTACGCGAGAAGTATCAGGCTCTGATAAAGAAGGCCCTGGGGAATGAGCGGGGATGGGCCGAGATTGATCGCGAGTTCGGTGCGCTGCGGGAGGCGTTGCTGGAGACGCCGATGGTTTCAAACGTAAGGCGTCAGGTGGCGTACAAAGGTCCGGATAAGTATCGTCAGCTGTTGAAGCAGTTCGACGAATGGGATAAGGAAGGTTTGGATAAATTTAAGCAGTCGGGAACGAAGTTGATCATCGGGGGACGTACGTTTGGGCCGGACGCACGCGGACTGTTTGACGAGCTGAAGGGCTTGGCCAAAAAACTGGGCCTGGAGAATCAGTTTGCGTTCATTGAGAACTACAATATCGAGGAAGCGCCGATTGTGTTTAAAGGGGTGTCGGCGACGGTTATGCTCTCAGATGAGTTCTTGGAAGCCTCGGCCACGAGTATGATGAAGGCCATCACCGACGGCGGATTGTTGATCGGTGTGTGGGGCGGTGCGGAGCCAGAACTCTTTAACATTCTGGATACGGCTACAGGTAAGTATGTGGATGTGCTGGAGACCGGGATTTCGCACGACGAATTGGTCGCTGGGATAAAGACCGGGAAGTATAAAATCACCAACGGGTATTTGGTGGAATATGCAGATAAGGAAAAAAGCGGTGAGGAGATGGGCGGGCGTCGCCCCTCGGCCGGAAGCCTGCTGAGTACGTTCTTAAGTTTGGGCAACGAGTTTAAGCAGGGCGCGGTACGGCGGGAACGCATCTACCAGGCGCTGGCCACAACACCGAAGGTTGACATTGAACGGAGTCAAGCCAGGGCGCATAAGTCGCTTTGGGAAGAGACCGTTCAAAACAGGGAAACGAGCCGAGAATTTGTAAGTGCCGTGCAGGTGCCGACCGAAGCGCGTGAGACCGTGCTGACAAAAATCGGTGGGCAGTTTACTTGGAAGACAAGCAAATTGGTTACCTCCACACCCGGGTTACGCGGATTTTTGAATGGCTACTATCAGGTGCGGGCACAGGGCAAAGATGGTGAGGAAACCATCAAACGGCACATGCGAAATGGTGATGTGTTCAACTATTTGGATTTTCTGACAGGGGAATCGTCCTATTTACTGCCTTTGCGGACACGGTTGAATGAGCTGAAGTCGCAGGCGGCTGCGGCTAAAACCGAGGCCGAGCGTCTCCAGCTTAATCTTCAAGGTATTGATTGGGTCGAAAAAGTTGCCGAGCAACTTGAACAGTCTGAACTGATCAAGCGTCAGGAAGCACGTCAGGCACTGGTGCCTCAGATTGTTTCCGAAGTCGGCGAGTCATTGTATGTGTTGCTCAACGCACCGGTTGGAGCTTTTCAATGGCTGCGCGACGATTCCATAAACATGTTAGTGGAAACGCGCCCGGATTTGACCGGGCTCTATCGTACGTTCATGGCCATTGCCAATTCGGGAGAGTTGGAAGCCACAGTGATGCACCATACCATGGGGAGTGAACGTTTCCAGCAGGCTGGCATGGAAGGCGGGGACATTGTTGCTTATGTTTGGGGTGTTGTGCAAAATGTACTGCCTAAGGAGCAACGGAGGCCTCTGGAAGATTATTTGCAGCGCTTGACCGAGGACATCAAGCGGGCACGTGCGAATGCGGATCGCGAAACCATGCTCCAACTGCACATTGAACTCATGGGCATGGTGGGGGATCTCGTGACCACGAACGAGCGACTGAATGCGGCCTATACTTCAGCCAAGACCGGGATGCGGCAACAAGGTCCGGCCATGTCCGTCGCCAATGCGCTCCTCTCGGGCAGTGTGTTTGGTGTGTTGTCGGCTTTTACCGGTGTTTGGTTCTTGCCGGTCCTGGTGGCAGGCTTGTTTGGCGCGCAGGTGGGTTTGATCGTTTCTCTGTGGAAACGTCAACAGGCAACACGCGCGCCCGATAAACGCCAATCGTTTTTGGGGTGGTTCGTGGAAACCCGCGGCGGACTTATGGCCAATACTCAGTACGCCGGAATTTTACCCCAATACCGTCAGCAGGCCGGTTGGTTTGTGCGTGAATGGTTCCGTTTGCATGAACGGGTAGAGGCCAGGCTGCCGTTTCAGAATCTGCCGGTGGTCGGCTATGCCGTCAACCATCTCGTGGCGTCTTTAACCGATCCGGTTACAGCCATCATCGCTTCACTGATCTGGGGGCGGAGTCTGCTTAGCAACAGTCAGTGGAACCTGCCGGAGTTCGAAATTCGCCAGGTGAAAAATGTGCTGCGTGAGATGCGGGGCACGCGCCCCAATCCCCAGGTGATTACGCAGACACTGAAAGATTTGGCGGCCTTGGACCTAAAGACCGGAGAGGCTCGAAAGTACCTGGTCAGTGAATTGGCCATTTTAGAAGAACCGGGCAGCGGGTACATGCTGGAATACATGTCTGCCCAGGATCGGGATAATTTCCGGTATGCCCTGGATATTGTTTCGGCGCAATTCACAACCGAAGCACGCAATCCCGCGGCCGTAGAGTACGAGCGCATGACCCCGGCGCGTTTTGACAACATGCTCCAGCGCGTGTTAACCGCTAAGGGGCAAACACTGGATAAAGTTCCCGCCGAGGAGCTAGCACGGTTTCATCGGGTCCTGGGTGGGATTAACCGGAATCTGCAGGAAATGGCCAATGACCTGCGTTATCCGAACCTGAGTGGTCCGGCCGCCTTGGTGATTGCCCAACAGCTACGCGCCCACGGGTTTACTGCCACCTTGTGGCGTTTTGAAACCATGATCGTCGTGGAAACTCAAATGGCTGGGGTTAAATTTTATATAGATGGAACCGCCGGACGCGTGTTGCGTCTGGACGATCAAATGTTCGGTCCCGTAGTGGTGCCGGTGACGGATGTGACCCAGCGCGCGAGCATGGTTCCGGTCTACCTGCATCAGTATCGCATTGCGGCCAATGGGCACGCTCGCGCATTGGAGTCGATGGATTTCCGGGCGGCCGACAACCTGATGCAGGTGCGGGAAGCCATCCGGCAGATACGGAGCAACCGCCTGCAACAGATCAATTCTCCGTTCAGGACCGAACACGACCCAACCTCACTGATTTATTTCGGAAGCCGTTCCGCGCTGTTTACGCGGATCATGTCGGTGCATAACCTTTTGTCCATGGACCGCCGCAACGAGGTGCTCAAGCGTGGCCAAGCCATCTTGGATACCCATCGCACCAGCCTGGCGGATTTGGATAAGGCCGAGTACGTGCGCAATCGCTGGTCGCCGGTGTTGGATCAGAAGGTGGAGGGGACGATCGGGGAGTTGAACGCACTCATTGCAGAGGTTCTGCAGAACGATTTAAAAAATGCCTCCGAGGCCCGAAAAGCGGATTTTAAAGATTGGCTGCTGCTGACTCTGTTGTATCGGTTCGACCAATCGTTTTCCTTCTCACATTCATGGTGGGTGGGACAGATTGTGGCTGAGATGGCAGCTGTGTTTGGGAAGGCCAATAAGACGCAAGGGTATTCCCGGGAAATGCTGGGAACCTTTCAGCGCGCGGGTTGGCTGCACGATATGGGTAAATTGCTTCTGCCGTTGGAGTTGCTGCATAAGATACAGAGACCCAACGAACAGGAGCGGGCGCTGCTCCAGGCACACTCGCGTCTCGGCACTCGGCTTTTGGAAGGTTTGGGTTTTTCGCCTGAGATCGTGTCCGGGACGCGCCATCATGAGTGGCTGGACGGCAAGGGCTATCCGGTGGGAATGCAGGGTGACCAGCTGGCAGACATTACGCGCGCCATTACCATCGCTGATTCCTACGAGGCCGTCATTAGCAATCGGCCGTATGTCACGTACTACAAGGATCTGCTCTCGATTCTTCAAGAATTGGGAGAGGGGTCACGCCAGGCGCGTCCCCGTTACGATGCCCAATGGTATGCGGCTTTGGATTTAATCGGGCAACGCCAGATTTCCGAAAATCATTTTGCGGTTTTTGAAGCCGAGACCGAACCCGGGGTGGCGGTGCACGATTCCCCTGCCATGTCGGTTCGCAATGCGCTCCTTTCCGGAGTGGTTTACGGAACGTTGTTGGCCTTAACCGGCAGCTGGATTTTACCCGTGGTGGCGGCATTAACCTTTGGAGCTCAGATCGGCTTGATGATTTCGATTTGGGCGCGGTTCAACGCGGCCCAAGCTCCGGAACGCCAAACCTCGTTCCTGCGTTGGTTGGCCAAAACACGTGGTGGGCTGATGGCCAACACCAAGTCCGGGGAGCTGTTCCCGCAGTACCGTCCCTACGCCGGGCAGTTCACTCAGGCGTGGGTCAAGTTGCATGAGAGCGTAGAGCGCCTTCTGCCGTTTAGATACATCCCCTTGGTGGGCCGCGTGCTTAATCACTTGGTAGCCTCGGCCACCGACGTGTTGACCGGACTCGGTGCGCTCGCCCTCTGGGGTCACAACGTGATGCACGATTTCCACTTAAGCGGGCTCTCCGTACAGGGTGTCGGCATCACCGTGGCTAAGGATTACGACGCCATGAGTGCGGAGGCCGCCGAAGCGTTTGCGGCCCGCGTGCGTGAATTGATCTCAGAAAAAGGCAAGGCTGTTATCGGCTTTGCAACCGGCAGCACGCCCGAAGGCATGTACAAGCTTTTACGTGAACATCCCGAGTACTACGCCATTGATTGGAGCAAGGTGGTCACGTTCAACCTTGACGAGTACATAGGGCTTCCGGCCAATCATCCGCAAAGCTACCGCCGGTTCATGCAAAGCCAGTTGTTTGATCACCTGCCCATTCCAGCGGAGAACATTCATTTCTTAAACGGAATGGGACGCAACGAACTCGAGCATGCGCGTGAAGTCATGAAATACGAGCAAGCGATTCGGGCCGAAGGTGGAATCGACCTGCAGATCCTGGGCATTGGTGTAAATGGCCATTTGGCGTTCAACGAGCCAGGCACCTCGTTCCATGCCCGTACCCGCGCCGTACGCTTAACCGACTCAACCATTCAAGCCAACGCCCGCTTCTTTGCCTCGCCCAAGGATGTACCTACGCGAGCGCTCTCCATGGGGTTGGGTACGATTTTAGAAGCCCGTCAATGGTTGTTGTTGGGTTCCGGGGTTAACAAGGCCACGGCCATCCGTCAAGCGCTGGAAGGGGATGTCTCACGACAGGTGCCGGCCAGCGCCATCCGTATTCATGGTAACGCCCATATGATTGTGGATCAAGCAGCCGCGTATACCTTGTCCGAGGAAAACGTGCGTGCCGGGAAACGCCCAGCCGAATTGGAAATCATCCAGGCCAAGAGCATTCTCCAGACCATGAAGGGAACCTACCCGAACACGGTGATGATCACGCAGGGCCTGCTCCGTTTGGTGCATTTGAACCTTCAGACCGCCACCGCCAAGGCCTTCTTGCGGCATGAACTGGAAGGCATGTTGGATCGAGCCAACGGGTACTCGTTGGCCTATATTTCCAATTCTGCGGATCGGTTTAATTTGGGCTACGGTGTGGAAATGGTGAAGGCGTTCTACAATCCGTATCGACTTTTTGCACCGACTGAGTATGAACATATGACCACTCAGAAATTCGATCGTATGCTGGAACGAATTCTGAGGGAGAGCGACCTTACCCTGAGCGAGCGTCAACAGGAAGAATTAGTCCGTTTCCGCAAAGCCTTGGAGCAGATACCACAGGCGTTGACCCAGTTGGTCAACGATGTCCGCTACCCGCACATTTGCGGTCCTTGCGCTCAGAAAATTTCTCAGGTATTGCAGGAAAACGGATTGCCGGCCCAAACCTATGTTGCGGTGGGGCATGTGACCATTAAAACCGAAGTGGCCGGTATGGAATTCATACTCGACGGAACGGGCGGACGTGTGTTCAGTTTTCCCGAGCAGGCCATTGCACCGGTGGTGGTTCCGGTCTGGGATATTAAGAACCACCCGGAGCGGGTGCCCTCGTATGTGCGTGAACGCCAAGCCAAGAGCGCGTCTTATTACTTCATGGTCGATATCACCGAGGCCGCGAAGAGTATCATCCAGCAGATTCGTGAAGTGATTTTCCAGTACCTGCCTGGGTATCGGGTCCGACGCGCAGCCGAGCTTTCAACCGAGGAACCGCTGATTAATCAACCCTATCAACTGGAGGGTCCGCAGCGCCAAAAACAGATCATGGAAGTGTTGGTCGAGATTGACAAGGAACTGATTGCCCCTGGCAGTAGCCAATTGCCGAAGATTGGCGTTATCAGTGACATTCACGGGGACGTTCAGAAGTTTACGCTTTTGCTCAGCGATATGCTGGGACAAATGATGGGCTATAAGGGAACGTTGGACTACAATCGTTCCATTGAATTCCAATTGAACGAACAGGGACTCTCGCTTAAAAACTTGAAAGGCATGATCCACATCAACGGGGACTTGGTGGATCGCGGCAGCGATTCGGTCAAGGTGTTGCGCATGATCCAGGAATTGCAAACCTTGGCGCCGGAGCGCGTCTTGTTCGTGATGGGCAATCATGATTTGGCCGCCATGGCGAACTTGCTTGGACTCCATCTGCCTTGGTACGAAGGGTACAATTTCTACCATGACCACGAAGCGGAAAAGCTGCTTGAAGCCCATCGCAGCTTGGAACCGGAAAACGTCAACAGTGCGATGTGGTGGACCGCACGTCTGGCGGAATACAATGCGGAACAGAAGGCGTTTGAAAACAGCGAGGCCGCCAAGTCGTTCAGTGCGCGCCGTACTGAATTTTTGGATGATTATAACACTTACAGCCAACGCTGGAACGATCAACAGAAAGAAGCCTGGGAAGAATTAGTAGGCTCGTTTGTGCGTATTTCTGTGCCTTCGCCCAATGTGGGCTTGAACGGGTTGGGTCAAACGTCGGAAGTGTGGTGGCAGCGTGTAAAGCAGGAACTCATCCGCGGGCACGAGGCGCGGCGCGGCATTGCCGATGATGAGGAACTGGAAGCCTGGGACCGCGCCATTGACTTGGTGGGTGAAATTGTAACTTTGCAAGAAACCCGGCTCAACCAAGCCATGAGCGAAGGACGGTGGTGGACACGCATCTTTGAATCCATCAACACTCAGGCCTATGTCACCTTGGAGTGGTTGGCCAAAGACTGGTCCAGTCACAAAGGTTGGGGTGAAGCACTGATTGCTGAAGTAAATACGCTGGGGCTCGACGGTACAAAATGGACCCAGGCCAATTATCCAGCCAGCCCTACCTTGCAAGCGTTTGCGGAATTTTTTCAGAAGAATGCGAATTTCTATCTTATGGATCCCTACAACAATTTGACGACGCATGCCTGGTTCCCGGTGGATGAACGCAACACCATTGCCATGAGTTTCAACCACCAGCGCGGATCCGGTCGAGGCATTTTTAAAGTGCTCAGGGAATTGTCCTCCACCATTCGCAAGAGCAAGGACGATCCGAAAGCCTTGGCGCATGCCCTAAGTGTGGCCAACCAATGGTATGCGGACAAGAGTACCCGCATCAAGCCCAACGACCTGCAGCGTTACCATGCTCAGGGTGTAGGGGCCATCCAGAGGGCCCTGAAGGCCCGCAATTGGTTCACGGGGCACAATGAACTCTCGCGCCTCCAACTGCCGTTTATGACTCAAGACGGGGCGTACGCACACTTTGAAGTGGATAAGGGCATGTCGGCCAAATTGAGTGCCGAGGGCGGCTATGCACTCATCGGGCCGCGGGGCATTGCCTACCGCGGATTTGAAACCGCCACCAGCACCGAGATCAAGGAAGCCCCCGCCACGGTGGGCAAGGAAGGGTCCATTGCCAATGTGGGCGTGCCTGCACGCGAGTATCTGCTGAATATGCGTGAGGCGCTCCAGGAGGAGCTGCAGTACATTGCGCAGATGACTGAACCGGCCATGTCGTTGTCCAACGCGATTATGTCCGGGGTGGTGTATACGGCGGTTGGGATCCTCTCGGGCATCTGGTTCCTGCCTATCCTGCCGGGTGTTATTTTTGGCGCCCAGATTGCGTTGGTCCTTGAGATTTGGCGTGCGGCCAATGCGGCGCGCACACCCGAGACCCGGCAGTCGCTCTGGGCCTGGTTTAAGGCCACGCGGGGCGGTGTGGTTGCGACGCCGAGTGCACAGGGCATTCGCGCCGAGTACCAGGCGTTTGCCGGAACCTTTACCCGGACTTGGTTTGCTTGGCACGAGCGAGTGGAGCAGTTCATGCCGTTTAAGCGCATTCCGGGCATTGGTCCCTCGCTGAACCACCTCGTGGTATCTTTAACCGATGGGTTCAGTGCGCTGGCAGCCGCGTTGGTGTGGGGACGCAATCTGTTACAGCCGCGGACCGCTACTGAAACACCAGCCGTTGAAGAGGTACAGGAACCCACCGTGGTTCAATCCGGGGCGCTTACTGCTACGTCCGAGGACATGAACCGTCCCCTCTTTGGCGAGCGTAGTCTGGGGACTCGTTTGATCGGATATCTTTTGCGCAGCTTGTTGTTCACCACATCGCTGCAGAGCGCGCAACCTGCCCAACGCCTGCCTTTAGCCGGCGTAACCGCGTTTTTCCAAGGGGCGCTTACCTTGGTTAAGGCGACCTTGTTGTACTATCTGGCGACCCGCAATGCAGAAACAACGTTGACGGCCTCAGAACAAGCTTTGCTCGCCCGCTGGCTGACCGACAGTCAAAGCGATGAGACGGCGCGGGATCTAATGGCCAAATACAGCGTGGGGCAGTATGATCGGCCGGTGGAAGTGAAGCCGCTTTCTGAGTTGCCCTGGTCCTCTCGTGCGGTCACCCCGTTTGGGCGTGTAGAAACCGATGCCCGTGGTCTGGCCACACTCTATCTGCCCAGTCGCTTTCTACAGCCTCGTGGAGCGTTCCAGACGTACTTGATGCGTATGTTGATCGAGCAGCATATGCGCGACCAGCGTGCCCGGAGTCGGCAGGCGGTTCGCGAGGTACAAGACACGCTCACCGTAGGTTGGTGGAATCGTGCTTTGCAGCGTCTTTGGATGTTGGCCTTCCCCATGAGTTACCTGCGTCTGCAGTTGGGGAGCGATCGCTCGCCCTTGGCGCAGCAATTGCGTGAGAATGTGAACAGCCCCACGGTGCGGGCTTTCCGGGCTTGGACACTTGCCCCCAATGAGCGAACTCAGCAAAATTGGCTGCGTGAGATGCTGCAAGAAATCAAGCGGCAGCCTACCCTTGATGCCCGGATGGCGTCTCTGGGAACCTTGGACCGGTTAAGCCGCAGGGTTTCCGCTTTGCAAGGGATGACTGCTGGAGCCTGGAGTAAAGGTACAGGGAGAGAGGTTTTGGTCATCCCAAGAATGCTATTCAATCCAGGAGCCCTACAGGGCCTGCTGACAGACGTTATGGAAGGTTTGCCAGCGGTATTGGATATTCGGAAATTCCAGCGCCTCAAGCGCCCGAGTTTGGGTATGGATCAAGCATCCTAGACTTACGTGGCCACAGACTCGAACAGCTTATGGATTTGGGGGCAAAGCACCCCAAATCCATAAGTAAGAACAGCGGACGGAACATTTGTGTCACGGAAATCTGTGGTTTTTATAAACGTTTTGCACTCCGTTGGAGGGGATTATGCATCCACCGGAGTTTTTTTGGCTTGGAAGACAAATCTCCTTGTCTTTAAAGGCTTTTTTACCCTTGACACCTACCCGTGCAAGAGATAGTATGAAAAATCTTAAACTACGCTTGGGTGAGGGGTCACCAGTTCCCGATGACCATGGATAAGAAAACGCTTATAAAAACAGCATATTTGCATTTTCGCGACGGCCAATTGGACCAAGCTCGCGAGCAATATCATAAATTGCTCGAGTTGGATTCAACCGATGTCGTAGCCTCCAACATGCTTGGGGATATCTATGCCCATCAGGGGCATGTTACCGAAGCCCTACAACATTACAAACAGGCCGTACAATCCTTACTCAAGCAAAATGCCAAGGAAAAGGCTGAAATTGTTAAGCGGAAAATGAGTAAGTTGGATCCCAACAGTGTTGAGGAAGAATTTTCAGAAGCCGGCATTGAACCCGCAGCTCCCGCGGCTGTGGAACCCGCAGGTGTCAAAGATGCCATTGATACATTGAAGGCGAAGATCGCGGCCGACCCGAAGAATCTAGAGTTTGTTCAAAAACTGGCCGAAGTTTTAGCCAAGGCCGGAAAAAATCGCGACGCCGCGGAACAATACTTGGTCATTGCCAATGCTCTTTACAACAACCGAATGTTCAAAAAAGCGGAACCGGTTTTTCAACAAATCATCCAACTGGATCCTGGGAACATTCAAGCGCATATTGCCTTGGGTGAAATCTTCAGCAAAGACGGTTCGGATTCTGAAGCCAAAAAAGAATTTTTATATGTGGCCGAGCATCTTATTCGGCAAGGCAACCTGGAGCGCGGGCAGTTGTTTGCGCAAAAAGCCATTCAATTGAAAAGCATTGAAGCTCATTATTATTTGGGCATGGTATATTATCAAAAAGGGCAGACCAACGAGGCGCGTACGGAATTTGAGACCTTATTGAAGTTTAAGCTGAATCACCAGGGCGCATTGACCCACCTGGCCCAAATTTTGTTTCAAAATGAACAATGGGATGAAGCCTGGGCCATGTATGAGCGGTTGATTAAGGCCGATTCGAAGAACAGCGATGCTTGGGAAAACCTGGCCCTGATTGCTGTGCGGCAAGAAAAGGTGGATGTGGCCACGGAGAAATTTATTCAGGCCATGGAATTATTTGCCGCCGATGAACAATGGGAACGCGCTGCCCTGTGCGCCAGCCAGGCGGTCAAGCTGGATCCGAAGAACCCTGAATTGTATCTGAAAATGGCCGATGCCTCATACAATGCGGGCTTGGAACAGCAGGCCGCGGAAGCGTGTCAGGCTTTAGCCGATCTGTATGATTCGCTGGGACGTTCTGACGATGCCAGCCAAATGCGAGTTAAAGCTCGCGAATTAATGGGTGAAACGGTGTCGGTGGCTCCGGTGGCAACGCCTACGTCACCACCTGTGGTTGCACCCGAGGCAGCTCCTGCTCCAGCTCAAGGCAAACCGGGGGTTCTATCGCCGGCCGATGAAGTGAAAGTCATGATGAATATTGCGGCTACATATATTCGCCAAGGCTCCTTTGATGAAGCCATTGAGATCTATCAACAGATTGCGAAAAAAGATCCGAGCAATGAAGAGGTTAAAACCGCATTAACTCGAGCGTATGCCATGTTTGCTGGAGTGAATCCAGAAACCGCGGTAGTGAAAAAAGCCGTGTCCAAAACAGCAGCCAAGACGGATGACGATGAGCAGCAGCGCCTGCAACGCGAAGCCCGAGAACGTGCCCAAAAAGAAGCTCAAGCCCGTGCCCAACGCAGCAGTACGCCCACACCGGAACCGGCTTCGGCTTTTCAGGTGAAACCGGTTTCAGCCGAGAGCGATCTTATGCAAACTATGGGCGCCAAGGAAGATGAAATCGCCGGTGATCATCAGGATGAGTTTATGACCGTCACCGTGGCGGAAATTTATACCAAACAAGGCCTTTTAAATGAATCGTTGAAGATTTACCAAAAAATATTAGAAATTGAACCTGGCAATATGGAAGCCCAGTTGAAGAAACAGGAATTGGAAAGCACCATGGCTGAGCAGGAACGGTTGCGAAAACAATCTGAAGAAGCGGCTCGTAAAAAAGCTGAAGATGAAAAAGCTGCCGAGGAAGCGCGTAAGGTTGCGGAAGCCAAGGCAGCGGAAGAAGCCCGTGTAGCCGCGGAAGCCAAGGCGGCGGAAGATGCGCGTGTGGCTGCGGAGACCAAAGCAGCCGAAGAAGCGCGTAAGGTTGCAGAAGCCAAGGCAGCCGAAGAAGCGCAGGCCGCAGAAGCCAAAGCCACGGAAGCCGCACGTCTGGCCGCAGCGGCCAAGGCACAAGAGTCGGTGTTCACCCCTTCGTCCGCAGGTGAAGCTGTTCCGGAAGTAAAAGCTGCAGACGCTGGGGCAAAGTCCAAAGACGATAATCAGGATCCGCCGTCCGGTCGGAAGCACGGACGTGTTTCGTATGTTTAACGCAGGAGGCGAAAGACTTTGAGTTACGAGGCGTTTTTTGGTTTTTCTCAACAACCCTTTTCCAATGCACCTGAGTCGCGTTTTTTTTATGAAAGCCGTCAGCACTCGGAGGCTTTGGTTCGATTGATGCATTGCATCAGCACCATGAAAGGCTTGGCGGTCATGGTGGGGGACATCGGGTGTGGGAAGACGTTGTTGGCCCGGAAGCTTTTGGAGAATTTGGAAGCGGATAAGAGTTACGAAGCCGCCTTGATGGTTATTGTTCACTCGGAAGTTACCGCGGAGTGGTTATTGCGCAAGATTGCCTTGCAACTGGGGGCCAAGGATCCCGGCGACAAGAAGTCCACAATCTTGCCGGCTCTGTACGAACGGTTGATGGAAATTTACGAGCAAGGTCGTAAGGCCGCAGTGATCATCGATGAGGCCAATATGTTGGTGACACGTGAAATCTTCGAGGAATTCCGTGGGCTTCTGAAT
This sequence comes from uncultured bacterium, assembly GCA_964604705.1. Taxonomy (GTDB): domain Bacteria; phylum Oederibacteriota; class JAAXVQ01; order JAAXVQ01; family JAAXVQ01; genus JAAXVQ01. The sequence continues at coordinate 123,170 of CAZSAP010000008.1, read as the reverse complement.
TTAGAGGCGCCGGGCCAGAAGTTGCTTTCCATCACGCTAATTGGTCTTTCGGATTTAGAACAAAACATCGCATTGGACCCACCGTTGCAACAACGGATTGCCTTGAAATTTACGTTGCAGAGTCTGCAAGAAGCCGCCGTGACCGAATACATCAAGCATCGGTTGCACATTGTCGGGTGTGAGCGAGACGTGTTTACACCGGGCGCGTTTAAAAAAATATTTCAGTTTTCGCGCGGTGTACCGCGTTTGGTGAATACCATTTGCGACAATTCGCTTTTGGAAAGTTTCTTGGTTAAGAAGGATCATGTCGACGAGGATGTTGTAGATGGGGTGGGCGGAGATTTGGGTTTGAAAAAATAGCGCATCTTTAAGCTTGACAGAAGGTCCCGGTTTCGATAGAATACCGCCGTTTTTGCGGGAATAGCTCAGTGGTAGAGCGCTACCTTGCCAAGGTAGATGTCGTGGGTTCAAGTCCCATTTCCCGCTCCAGACTATCGCATTGCCGGCTCTCTTTGTGGAGCCGGCAATTTTCTTAGAAGCCCTTTTTTGTTGGAAAGGGCGGCATCGCCAAACGGTAAGGCTAGGGTCTGCAAAACCCTCATCCTCGGTTCGACTCCGAGTGCCGCCTCCAAGGTTTGGAAGCCCACGGTTGCGTTTGCACCGTGGGCTTTTTTTCACTGATAAAACCTCTTGCCATCCGAAACGCTCATGCATACAATACGGGATTGAGCATTCATCCGCTTCAAGGGGGCTCTATGGGCGTGGCTCGACCCAAACGGATTTTAATCGTGGATGACGAACCCGAACATTGCCTGTACATTTCACAGGCATTGACCTCGGCCGGCTACCACCCGTCGGTAACCAACGATGGCCCTAAAGCTGTGACCTTAAGCCGCGAGCAACGGTTTGATCTTTATCTTTTGGACATTCGCATGCAACCCATGGATGGGTTGGCGGTGTTGCAGGAAATTCGCAATCAACAGCCTGAAGCGCAGGCTATTATCCTCTCGGCGTTTGGGGATGTCGATACAGCGGTGAAATGCATGAAATTGGGTGCGTACGATTTCCTCGCCAAACCCATTAACATGGATGAACTTTTAATCACCGTCAGCAATGCTTTGAAATCCCTCGAACTGCAGCAGGAAATCGAAACCCTTAAAACTCAAATCGAGATCCAACAAAGCCCCGATCAAATGCTGGGTGAGTCCTCGGCTATGCAAGAACTGCAACGCACCATTGCTCAAATCGCTCAGCATAATTTAACCGTATTGATTCGCGGAGAATCCGGAACCGGGAAGGAACTCACGGCACGGGCCTTGCATGCGCTCAGTCAAAGAGCCGCTGAACCGTTTGTTGCCGTGGATTGTGCGGCTTTGCCGGAAACCTTGGTGGAAAGTGAATTGTTTGGATACGAACGTGGCGCCTTTACAGGTGCGTATGCCCAGAAAATTGGTAGGTTCGAACAAGCTGGAAAAGGCACTTTGTTTTTAGATGAAATCGGGAATTTGCCCATGGCAGTCCAGATGAAATTGTTGCGAGCCATACAAGAACGAACCTTTCGACGTTTGGGTGGGAAATCGGAAATAGCTTTCCAAGCCAACCTGATCAGTGCCACGAATGTGGATTTGGAAAAACATATCAAAGATGGTCAGTTTCGCGAAGATTTGTTTTTTCGAATTAACGAATTCATGTTACGTCTGCCACCCTTGCGCGAGCGGCGTGGGGACATCGTCTTGTTGGTCAAACACTTTTTAGACCTATTTAACCGCAAGTTCAATAAGAAAGTGCAAAGTGTTTCTCCGGAAGTTATGTCGCTGTTCACAAGCTACAGTTGGCCTGGCAATGTGCGTGAGTTGGAAAATATTATGAAGCGGGGCGTGGTCTTAGCCGATGCTTCAATTGAAAAGCATCATCTCTCGGATGCCTTGCTTTCACAGGCGGCACCCATGGAAACCTTGGGAGTTCAGGTGTTTTCACTCGACACAGCCGCTGGCCTTTCACTTAAAGAATTGGTCAAGCAGGAAACGGCTCGAGTGGAACGTCAAGTGATTGTCCAGACCCTGGAGGCGATGCGGTGGAACCGAGTATTAACAGCCAAACGTTTGGAAATTGATTATAAGACTCTGTACAATAAGATGAAGGAATATCAAATCGGGTAGAGGTTAGGGGGGATCATGCATATTTCACGAATCGCTTGGGGCGGATTAGGGATCGCCGTATGTTGTATGTTGGCCTGTGCACCGACCAAACAAATTGTTAAATCCGATACGTGGATGCAGGTAACACCGCTACCGACGCTGACCCCTACGCCACCACCTGTGACAACGCCCGTGGAAACCCAGACGTATACGCCTACCCCAACCGTAACGCCCGCTCCTGGGAAGAATCAACATGGGCAAAATGGACGCCACAAACATGCAAATGCAACTTCACAGACAGTGGGAGGATCCAATCAATCCGTCGTTCATGTTTCCGGTGACAAGGATTTGTTTCGAATCGAACCTACGGCTGTGATTGTATCTGAAAATTCGACACCGCCGCAAGCCATTGGAAGTCAGCCTACCCCAGGGTCTTTTTGGACCCCAACGCCTATTCCAGCTATGCAAGCAGGAAATGATGGATCGGGTTTGGTTGGTCAGGCAGGAGAGCCATCTGGAGGATCGCGTAGCGGGATTTCTGTAACGCGTTTCTTCGTTGGGGCAGGTTTGTTTTTATTGATTACCGGGATTGTTTTTTGGTTCAAGCAAACACGTGAGCGTCAACCGCGATCCTCGGACCGTCTGGCGAGAAGTTCAGAGGAAAGGTCGGCCACAGAGTCGGTAACACCGGCTAGGTCTTCGGAGATACCCATGCACAAAGTGGCGCCTCAATCCTCTTCGGATCTCGAAACGATGACAAATGCAGAACCGGTTGCAGCTGTGAATAAAGAGACCGAACTACCGGAAAGTGTGGTGAAAACAAAGACTCGACGCAAAACTGTAACCACGACGGTTAAGGTCCAAAAAACCGTGAAGACGCAAATGGCGATACGCAAGGCGCCTAAGAAAGCGGCCTTACGCATTGGACGGGCTACGGTGAAAACTGTCCGTCTGGATGCGGAGCATGGTTCCACTAAGCGCAAACGTCGTTCGGCGGCATAAAAACAGGTTCTCTTAATAATAAAAAAAGCCCACGTCTACTAGGATGTGGGCTTTTGTTTTATTATGGGATAGGGTTGGGGTCAGTTGTTTCCGGGCCAGTCATTACGTTGTCTGCGCTTGGCTGCTTGCGCCATGATTTCACGTTCGCGAGCGGACAAGGCCCCGATTCCCTGTTTGGAGATTTTTTCTAAGATTTCCTCCACGTATAATTCGGGGTTTTCGCGGGGCGTAATGGTGCGTACCCGCTTGCGCAAGTGCCACCATTTGAATTCTTTCCAGGGGTTGAGACTGGCGCGAAAGGCAGGTCGAGTGAACCAGAAGAAAAGAAAGCCTATGAACAAACCACTCAAGTGGGCAAGATGTGAAACTTGACTGAAGGCATTGCTGACACCGGCCACGAATTCAATGGCTGCAAATACCCATACCATGGTTTTGGCTTTCATTTGAACCGGAATAATGAAAAAAACCAAGAGGGTGAGCACACGTTCTGCAAAAAGAATTCCATAAGCAATAAGGATCCCGAAAATGGCACCCGAGGCTCCGACGGTCAAGCTGGTTTCGTGAAAAAGGTGTCCCACCCCGGCCACACACCATCCGGCACCAATGCCGGTAAGCAGATAATACGCGAGAAAACGTGGTGTTCCTAGGACGGCTTCCACTTCACAGCCAAACATCCAAAGCGTGAACATGTTGAAAAAAAGATGCCAGAATCCTCCGTGCAAAAATAAATAAGAAAAGGGTTGCCAGTAACGGTTTTGGGAGATCATTTCCGGCAATTGTAGACTGAGCATTGCGAACCATTCGTTACGCGGGAAGAACGCTTGCAAAATAAATACCACGACATTGGTCAAAATGAGCGCTTTAACCGCAGGGGTCCAGGTACGACCAAAGGTTCCGCTGTTTTGGGAGGAAGAATAATTGGAATAATAATATGTCGGCATAACACAAACTCCTGATGGAACGTTAAAGGTTGATGGTACTGTTGCGCGACATCATACTCCAGTTGCCGTGGCTGTGCAAGTCCCTACCCAGGGGAAACCGAACAGGCAGAGGTAAAGTATTTAGACATTCTCGCCGATAGTATAGGTGGGGGGATTAACCAGGTAGGGATCATGCAAACAACCAGTTACCCACTATTCAAGAACCCCACCCGTTTCCCGTTCACACCAATACAACCGGAAAAAGGCCATGGCGTCATGCAGGAAGGATTCGTTCATGAGAGATAATCATTATGTCGCACTTTTATCCAAATCAGGAAATCCAGTCTCCGAGGACGAACGTTTGTACATGGATATGCTTTTTTTCTTGGATGATAGAAATGTACCGGTTCAGGTGATCTATGATGATTGCCTCCCCGCTTGGACACAACGCCACCCTTGGTTGGCCAATGGAATGTATTTTATGAAATTAATGACCGCACCGACTGCGGTCATTCTGGTGGATTTTAATTTGTATGCCAAGGTTGGGTTGGCCGTCTTGCTTGCGCGCTGGTTCCGAAAACACAGAGTGATTGTTTCGGTGTTTCAACCCCAGCGGTATGCAGGTCCTTGGTACCGACGTATAGGCCAAAAGTTGCGGGCTTGGGCTTGTCTGGAAATGGCGCATCGGGTGTTGGTCCATTCGGATGAGGTGGCAGCCTGGGTGCATGACGAGACTTCGGTTCACGATAAGATCCGCTATTTTGCATCCCATCAAAGCACCCTCGGAGACACGACGTTGCTTGACACCTCGTGGTGGCCTTTGACGGGTTTCAAACCCCGTTGGCATCGACGGAAGCATTTTGAAACGCGGATGAATGTACGTGTCTCGGCCAATTAAATTCACTGAAAAACCGGTGGAGTAAAAAAACTTGCCAACCCCAAGTGCATTTGCTATGCTACAAACCATGAAGGCCGCCAGTTGATATTCGGCGGTCTTTCCTTATCCAGAGTGGCCGAGGGACGGACCCGAGGACGCCACGGCAACCGGTTTTTACCTTGTGTAAAAATCACTGGTGCCAACTTCTGCAGCCATGGCTGAGCGATAAGGAGTGCTTGATGTTGGTTGTTACAAGCCTCTCTGCTCAAGGCGGAGAGGCTTTTTTATTACAGGGTGTTTTAAGCAAAGGGAGTGAGTGGGGATGACGGCTGAATCAAAAGCACATGCCGAAGCTCAAACCGGTTCCGTGGGCATTGTGGAAACCAAAACCATGACGGTGGCACATCCACCCGAGATGCTCCAACTGGAATGCGGGCGTAGCATCGGTCCGATTACGGTTGCGTATGAGACGTATGGAGAGCTTTCAACCAAACGTGATAATGCGATATTGATTCTTCATGCTTGGACCGGAGATGCCCATGTTGCAGGCCGCCATCACCCTGACGATGCAAAGCCAGGTTGGTGGGATATTATGGTGGGGCCGGGGAAGGCCTTTGATACCAATCGATATTTCGTGATTTGCATGAATGTTTTAGGTGGGTGCAAAGGGACGACGGGTCCAGCCTCGATCAACCCAACCACGGGTAAGCCGTATGGATTGACGTTTCCCATGGTTACCATTGCCGACATGGTTAAGGTCCAGAAATTGGTATTGGATAAAATGGGCATTACTCAGTTATTATCCATGGCCGGCGGATCGATGGGAGGCATGCAAGTTTTAGAGTGGATCTTGCGGTACCCTGAAAGTACGCGTTCGGCCATGATCATTGCTTCGACCTCCAGGCTTTCTCCGCAATCCATTGCGTTTAATGAAGTCGGTCGGCATGCCATTATTTCCGATCCGCATTGGCAAAACGGAGATTACTATGGCTCGGATACTCCTCCCGAAACCGGTTTGGCCATTGCGCGCATGATTGGGCACATTACCTTCCTTTCGGAAGAGTCTATGAATCAAAAATTTGGTCGGCGCTTGCAAAACCAGGCCGAATACAGTTATTTATTTACGCGAGAATTTGAAGTTGAGAGTTATTTGCATGCTCAGGGATCGCGGTTTGTTAAGCGTTTTGACGCCAATACGTATTTGTATATCACTAAGGCCATGGATTATTACAATGCCGCCGCCGATTGGGGCGAAGGTTCTTTGGAAAAGGCATGCAAACGGATTCAAGCTAAAACCTTGGTGGTTTCGTTTACCTCGGATTGGCTTTTTCCTTCAAGCCAATCGCGGGAGTTGGTCAAAGCCATGCGCCAAAACAACAAGGATGTCTCCTTTGTGGAGATTAAATCTTCGTATGGACATGATGCGTTTCTCTTAGAATCGAAAACCTTGAACCGCATGATGGATAGTTTTTTAGATAACTTATACGAATCGGTGAAACAGCATGACTGATGAACTTGTACCGGACAATATTTTAGTTTCGGAATACGATCGTATTGCTCCTTTGATTGATGAGGGAGCACGGGTTTTGGATTTGGGGTGTGGCCAAGGAGATTTGTTGGCTCGCTTGACACGGGAACGGCGTGTGCATGGGATGGGTGTGGAAATCGACGAAGATGCTGTGATTGAATGCATTCATAAAGGCCTCTCGGTTTTTCAAGGCGACTTGGATCAGGGGTTGAGCGATTACAGTGATGCCTCTTACGATTATGTGATTTTGAACCATACCTTGCAAGTGATCCGTCGTCCGGATTTCGTAATTGAGGAAATGTTGCGGGTTGGAAAAAAAGCGATTGTCTCTTTCCCTAATTTTGGACATTGGCATGTACGTTGGGAATTGCTTACACAAGGGTGTATGCCACGGACCTCGAAGCTACCGTTTCACTGGTACAACACACCCAATATCCATCTATTGACGATTTGTGATTTTGTGCGGTTCTGTGAGCAACGGAAGATTCGGATTTTACGGGAACTGTATTTTTCGTTGGGCTCCGGCGATCGTCCACACCTTGTACGTTGGGGTGCAAACTGGAGAGCAGACGAAGGTCTGTTTGTCATCTCGCGTGGGGTCTGATGTGAAAAGGTCACGGGCTTGGCTGGGAATCGTATTGCTGATGTGGCTTGGTGGATGTGCGCCGTACGCTCAGACTCAGAGGGTTGAGGGTTATTTGATCACCCTTTATACACAGCCCAAGGAAGTGCGTGTCGGCGAGACTCGGGTTGGGCTGCGAATTCAAGATCGCGATTACAAAATTGTCCAGCACGCCAAAGTGAAGGTACATGTGGTTTCACCTGAGGGAAGCATGTCCTCTGAACAGGTGTTGGAACCTGGATTGGGCAGAGATTTTCGTACGCGTATTCAAATAGCACGCACCGGGGAACATAAAATTGTTTTTACGGTCATACGACAAAAGGATGAACCCACGCTCACGGTAGAGTATCGTCTGCGGGTAACAAAATAATGGTCCCATAACCGGGACCCAGGAGGCTCGTATGAAAGAGAAAGTTGAAAAAGCATTGGAAGGCATTCGTCCGGCATTGCAGGCCGATGGTGGAGACATTGAGTTGGTCGCCGTTGAGAATGGGATTGTAAAAGTGCGCTTGCGTGGTGCTTGCGGATCGTGCCCGATGGCCACGATGACCTTAAAGCATGGAGTCGAGGCGCGGCTTAAGGAGTTGATTCCTGAAGTTGTACGTGTGGAGTCGGTGTGAGGCATCGGCCTACCGAGACACCTCTGAGCCGCAAAGAACTTTATCGCGGTCGCATATTAGATGTGTATGTAGACACGGTTCGACTCCCGAATGGGCGTGAAGGCATTCGCGAGGTCATTGGGCACATGCCTGCGGTCGCTGTTGTGCCAGTACTTGAAAATTCCAAAATTGTGCTGGTGCGTCAATACCGTTATGCTGTAAACGCATGGATGTGGGAAATTCCCGCTGGACTTAGAACGTCTAAAGAACCGCCCCAGCGGGCAGCCAAGCGGGAGTTACGAGAAGAAACCGGGTTTACAGCAAAGACGTTAAAGCCGTTAGGACGTTTTTTCAGTTCACCAGGATTTTGCCAGGAATCCATCCACCTTTATCTGGCACAGCAGCTTATACGACGTGGGGCGTTAAAGTTGGACGAGGATGAATTTTTAACGCCTTCGATTTTTTCACGCACCGAACTTTCACGCATGCTTCGGCGCGGAGACATTGTGGATGCGAAAACAGTTTTAGCGCTTCAATTGGCGGCCAAAGAAATGCGTTGGTCTTTGTTTTAACATTGCGTGTTTAATGACCTGAGGGTATACTGAAAAAACATTTGGCCTAAATGGGTTCATACTTCGACAGGCTGGGAGGGATTCCCTTTGCAGATTCAATACTTCGGCGCTCGCGGTTCGTTGCCAACCCCCGGTAAATCAACGATTAAGTATGGAGGAAATACAACCTGTTTATCCATTCGTAATGGACAGAATCAATATATTGTAGACGGTGGTTCAGGTTTGCGTGTGCTTGGTCTCGAATTGATGAAACAAGAGTTCCGTTCGGGGCAGGGACATGCTACCTTTTTTTGGACGCATTTTCATTGGGATCATCTCATGGGGTTTCCTTTTTTTGTTCCGAATTTCATTCCTGGGAACCGTTTCACTCATTACGGGCCCGTGATCACGCAGGAAATATTGGTTCGCCAACAGAATTTTATCAACTTTCCTGTCGAATTTTCTAAGATGCCTACGCAACATCGTTTTGAGGTGGTGAAAGTAGATCAATCCTTCCAAGTAGATGACCTTACGGTCTCAACCTGTCGCATGAATCATCCGGCAAGTGGTCTCACTTACAAGTTTACAAGCAAGGGCAAAAGTTTGGTTTTTGCTACAGATGTCGAACATTTTGAGACGGGCTTGGATCCTAATTTATTGGCTTTGTCGCAAGGCGCAGATCTTTTGATCTACGATGCCCAATACACTCCCGAGGAATATGCCAAAGGTCGCAAGGGGTGGGGGCACAGTACATGGCAAAAAGGTGTTGAGTTGGCTAAGGCTGCTGGAGTGAAACGGTTGCATCTTTGTCACCATGACCAATTGCACGTGGATTCATTTTTGGAAAAGCAAATTCTGGCTCCGGCTAAGAAACAGTTTGCACGTTCGTTTCTTGCTCGCGAGGGTTGGTTGTTTGAGCTTTAAGCATATATTATTTGGGTTTCGTTTTGCAACATTGGTTTGTTCCAACGTGCAACAGTAATACACCATGTTAAACCTCCCTGATTCTACCTCGAAATAATAGGCTTTAAATCAAATGGTTTTCTAAATACGTTTTCTAGGGGTTTGGGTTTTTAAATTTGGCATGATCCCTGCAGTATAAAGATACGGATGCATGAATCCAATATCTTTGAAGGGAGATGGCTACCATGACCATGATTCGTTGGAGCCCGTATCGCAGTCTGATTAATTTAAACAGAGAGTTTGGACATTTGTGGGATGATTTTTCTACAGCACAAAAAGGTGAGGGAGAATGTGAAACCTGTTGGGCACCGGATATTGATCTGACGGAGAATAAAGAAGCGTATTTTTTACGAGCGGATCTACCCGGTGTGAGCAAAGAAAACATTAAAGTAACCTTGAGCGAAAATGTATTAACCCTTTCCGGAGAAAAGAAGTTTGAGAAAGCGGCACAAGACGTGAGTTTTCATCGGAGTGAACGTGTTTATGGAAACTTCAGCCGCAGTTTTCGTCTACCGGAATCCATTGATAGCGGAAAGATTAATGCTGAATTCAAGGATGGGGTGTTGAGTTTGGTCGTTCCAAAGGCTGAAAGTGTAAAGCCAAAAGAAATTGAAATTAAGTAAGGTGGTTGAAGCAGAAGCCCGTCCCAAGTTCTTTGGGGCGGGCTTTTTTTATTGCTTGACATAAGTACTGGGGTAAATTATTATTAGGAATCATTACTGATAAGAGGGCTTGATGCAAACCCATCGATTGAGCAAACAAAGGAAGATTTTGCTTGAACGTTTAGCTGGGACGCGCGAACATCCTACTGCAACCACACTGCATCAGTGGATAAAGGCAGAGATGCCTAATCTTTCATTGGGTACAGTGTATCGCAACCTCGGTATTTTAAAACAACAAGGCAAGATACGCGAATTAACCGGTCAGGGAAAACAATCCCATTTTGATGCTGATTTGCAACCACATGCACATTTTTATTGTCGTGTGTGTGATAGCGTGTATGATTTATCCCTAAATCAAGTGCTTTTGGAGCGTTTGCAACACACCACTCCAACCGGATTTTTAATGGAGCGGGTGGATGTAGATATTAAAGGTATATGTTTGGTATGTACGTCCAAGCATGCCCAATCATCAAGGAGGAAACACAAATGAGTAAGAGTGTTAAAGGGACAAAGACAGAGAAAAATTTGCTTGCAGCTTTTGCTGGAGAGTCACAGGCCCGTAATCGTTATACGTATGCTGCGGGAGTGGCGGAAAAAGAGGGATATCTGCAGATTGCCGAGTTGTTTAAAGAAACCGCGGAGAATGAAAAGGAACATGCCAAGCGCTTTTTCAAATTTTTAGAAGGCGGAATGGTAGAAATTGTTGCTATGTATCCTGCGGGTGTGATTGGGACCACGCAGGACAATTTAAAAGCGGCCGCAGAAGGTGAGCATGAAGAGTGGACAAAGCTTTATCCTGAAGCCGCTAAAATTGCACAAGAAGAAGGATTTCCGGAGGTTGCAGAAGCATTTGAAAATATTGCCAAGGTGGAAAATGCCCATGAGTCACGCTATCGTAAGTTGTTGGAAAATGTCCAAAAAGGACAGGTTTTCAAAAAGACTGGCAATGTTAAATGGAAATGTCGGAATTGCGGCATGATCCATGAGGGCCCGGAAGCGCCGGCCTCATGCCCAGCATGTCGTCATCCTCAGAAATATTTTGAGTTGGCTACGGAGAATTATTAAAGTGAATGATCAACCAGGGTTGGTGGTTATTGGGCACGGTCCGGCAGGTGCCGCAGCAGCTAATGCTTTCCGCGAATTGGACCCGGACACCGCGGTGACGATTATTTCCAATGAAGGTTTAGCTTGTTATTCACGCCCTCGTTTACCGGAAGTGGTCTCGGGGCAGGTATCCCCCGAGGCCATTCGCCTGCATCCAGACGAATGGTATACGTCTCGAAAAATACGGCTACAGCTTTGTCAGAATGCCGTCGCGGTAGATCCATTGGCGCATAACGTGACGTTAGAGCGGGGAGAGCTATTGGCGTATCGGAAGTTGATTTTGGCGATGGGGGCGGCACCGGTCCAACCAACCATTTCGGGCTTGCCCTCAAAAAATGTGTTCGTTTTAAGGACTGTGGAAGATGCAGTGAAAATTCGTACTCAGGCCGTCGGCAAGAAGTCGGCTGTTTTAATTGGCGGTGGACTACTGGGGTTGGAAGCCGGATATGCTTTGACCCGATTGGGATTGCATGTCGTGGTGATCGAAGCCGCTCCGTGGCTCCTGCCCCGTCAAGTGGATGAGGAAGGTTCAATTTTACTCCAGGAAAAGTTGATTCCTCTTGGGTTTGAATTTTATGTGGGAACTACCGTTTTTCAAGTTCGTACCAGCGATGACAAAGTAACACTGGTGTTGGGAAGCGGAGCTGAGTTAAATGCCGATTTGGTTGTGTTGTCGGCGGGCATTCGGCCGCGTACGGAGTTGGTCGCAGGAACAGACATTCACGTTAACCGTGGAATTTTAGTGGATGATCGCATGCAAACACGGCATCCAGATATTTGGGCTGCGGGTGATGTCGCAGAATGGCACGGTGGTGTGGCTGGATTGTGGGCCGCGAGTCAAGCCATGGGACGCGTCGCGGGCCTGAATGCCGCAGGCGGTGATGCGGTCTATCCGGGTTTGGCGCCTTCCACAACATTGAAGGTTGCAGGTGTTGAGGTATGTTCGCAAGGCGATATTCGCCTACCGCAAGCGGAAATTCTGTTGCGACGCGAAGCGGGATATTGGGTTAAACTATTTTTGGATGCAGGACGTGTGGTCGGCTCAATTCAAATTGGACGTACCACGGGGGCAACGTCGCTTAGAAAAATTATGGATCGCAAATTGGACGTCACTGGTTTTAAATTTGAATTGTTGCAGGACGGATTCGATTATAAACGTATCCCTGGATTTGATCTTTAAGGAGAGACGAGATGCATCACGAACCGGTTCGTATTGCAGAGAATGTTTACTGGGTAGGAGTACTTAATCCTGATTTGCGGATTTTTGATATCATCATGAAAACCGAGAACGGGACCTCGTACAACGCATATGTTGTTCGCGGACGTGAAAAAACGGCGTTGATTGAAACCGTCAAGCATGGTTTCAAAGATGAGTTTTTAGCCACGGTTGAGCAAGTTGTGCCTTTGACCGAAATTGATTATCTCGTATGCAATCATCTGGAACCCGATCATTCAGGTTCGATTTTAGATACATTGCAGCGTATGCCCAAAGCGAAAATAGTGGTTTCGAAAAATGGTGCTGCTTTTTTAAAGGAGCTGACGAATCAAGATCTTCAGCCCATGACCGTCGGCTCGGGTGATCGACTGGATTTGGGCGGGAAGACATTGGAGTTTATCACAGCACCGTTTTTACATTGGCCGGATACAATGTTCACCTATATCCCCGAGGACGCGACGCTGTTTCCTTGTGATTTTTTAGGGTGCCATTATTCGCACGAAGGAATTCTTTCAGATCGAGTCGGAGATTTTTCATTTGCGTTCGAACACTATTTTCAGGCAATTATGGGTCCCTTCAAGGAGTATGTTTTAAAAGGGTTAGAGGCTATCCAAAATAGGCCGTTGAAGGTCATTGCCCCCAGTCATGGACCGGTATTGAATCACAACCTTGAGCAATTCTTGAATTCATACCGCCAGTGGTCAACTCCTCACCGTGGGTTGGAAAGCATTCCGGTTTTTTATGTTTCTGCCTATGGGATGACCGGTCGTTTGGCGCAAGCGGTAGCCGAGGGCGTGCAAAGTGCTGGGGTTCAGGCTTCTCTCTTTGATCTGGAAGGGGCGGAAATTGGATCGTTGATTCCGGTTTTGGAACAAGCGTCGGGTATTTTGGTTGGTTCTTGTACCATCAACGGGGATGCGGTAAAACCGGTTTGGGATTTTCTTTCTTCGCTGGCAACGGTGAAACTAAAAGGGAAACTAGTAGCGGCCTTTGGGTCGTACGGTTGGAGTGGTGAAGCGGTTCCTATGTTGGAAGAACGTTTGAAGTCGCTTAAGTTCAAAGTTGTGTCTCCTGGATTGCGTGTACGGTTTCAACCACGCGAAGAGGATTTGCAAGCTGCCCGTGATTTGGGAAAGACGGTAGCTCAAGCGGTACTGGCACTTCAAGGTGGGAATGCATGACGATAATGTTGTGGTCTTTGGCTATAGGTGCCGCCCTAATACTTGGTTGGCGGATGTTTCGTAAAATAATGAACACACTTACCCTTGGAGGCACGTTTATGATTCAAGCTGCGGAGCTATTGGAACGGATTAAACAGACACCCCCACCTTACCTTTTGGATGTACGTGAACCCATGGAATTAAAAAGTGCCCCGGGGGTTTTGCCCGGGGTGGTCAATATTCCCTTGGGTTCTTTGGCAGAACGGTTTACTGAAGTTCCGAAGGATCGTGAGGTTGTTGTCATCTGCCGGAGCGGTGCGCGTTCGCATCAGGCGTTTCTTTTTCTGCAAAAAAAAGGCTACACCCAACTTCGTAACCTCGTCGGCGGAATGATGGCTGTACAGGCCCAGAAACATGGCTAGACCGTTCCCCACGTGCATTCTTTCTTGACATAACCCTTTACCGGATCGACAATAAAGACGAGACTTAAAGCAGCGAATGGTCCACTTGGGGAGTATGGATATGGAGATACCGGAAAGCCTAAAGATACACCAACCGCGTATTTCGCTGAATGTCAAAGAATGCACGAATATCCATGTGTTGCTCCAGGGGAGTGAAAGCATTTCCGGTTGGCTCTCCAAGGACATTGAAGTTTTGGATTATTTCGCCGGTGATGTGGAGCGGGTCCCCAATGCGTTGTGGGACCATCTGGAAAAATTACGCGCCAATCGTGGGGAAGAGCTTTATTCGGATCTAATGATGGCGTTGACTCACAAGTTATTTCCCTCAGAAGAAGCACATGCCCTTTGGAATGAAATTCTTACGCATAAATACTTACTCTCGGAAAGCCTGAAACGCAATGTGGGCGTACGTGTCGCGGTCCTGGATTTTTTTGATAATCACAAAGGGTATGCCCGCGATTTACGTTTGTTGCCGGAAAAAGATCTGAACTGTCTTTTGCTGTTTGTAAATGAAGACGGCCTGACCGGATTGTACAACCATCGCTTCTTTCAGGAACAACTTCGACACGAACTGTCTCGCGCCCGCCGCTATAACCGCGTGCTAAGTCTCTTGCTTATGGATTTGGATCATTTTAAAGAATACAATGACCACCTGGGCCATCGTCAAGGGGATCGTCTGTTGCAAAATGTTTCAGCTGTTTTTATGGAGAATAAGCGAGAATCCGACACTGTGGCGCGTTACGGCGGTGATGAGTTTGCACTCATTTTACCTGAAACCAACCAGATTGAAGCTGTTGGGTACGCCAAGCGTCTCAGGCAAACAATTTTAGAAAAACGCTTGGGGGTTAAGCGTGACGGGGCGATGGGTACTCAAATTACTATTTCCATTGGAGTGGCCACCTTCCCGGGAGATGGCACAACAGCTGAAGAGCTTATAGAAGCTAGCGATCAGGCCCTGTATCGAGTGAAGAAAGCCGGACGCAACGGTGTACGCGGCAGTCGAGGAGAATTGAAGAAGAATTAAGGGCTCTTTGATTCGTTGGAATAACATATCGGCAATATAAGTCTAATGAACTACGCAGATATTTGCGGCTCAGTACAGCAGGTTCCCGGAGGGGAATATGCGAAGACTTGGGCACGTAATTATGCTGGGACTTCTTTGTGGACTGTTGCCCGCGCAAGGGTGGGCGGTTTATTTTTTACAAGAACATTTTACGGGCCCGACAGGCAATACACCAACCGGTTGGGTGACCGATCCCGTTACATTTCATGCCACACTCCTTAATGATGGTTTTTCACATGCCAAACAATCAGTGATCAATTCGGGTGGGTCCAATTGGGGGAAAACGTATTCTCAACCAACCAGCATTACCTTAGATGCATACTCAGTGCTTAGTGTTACCGTGCAGTCGGTGGACCCTTCAACCTCGTTTAAGGTAGGGTTGCAACTACAAGAGGCGGGGTATCAATATTGCGATTTGAGCCCTTCCTACAACGCACCTGGGTTGTATGTGTTTAATGTGGCGCAAGAATTGGCCGCTCGTTCGGGTTGGAGCTTTTTTGCGGGAACTCATCAAGTTTCAGTGCAGCTGGTGGTTGAAGGGATGGATGGAAGGCAAGTGTCTTGGGATGCTGTGGTGGGAATCAACCCGGGTTCGCCCACTGCGACCCCCACGGGAACGTCTACGAATACCCCGACGGTAACTCCGTCAGTCACACTTACAACCACACCGACTCCTACGGCGACTGCAACGCGAACCATTACCGCGACACCCACCATCACACCGACAGCAACTGTGTCGGCCACGTTTACAGCAACACTTACCGGAACGTTTACAATAACGAATACAACCACCCGCACAGCGACCCTGACGGCGACTGCGTCTTTGACCGCTACGCCTTCGGCCAGTGTCACACTCACACCTACTCAATCTACGACTGCAACTGTTTCGCCTACGATTACCGGGACACCTACTTTGGGACCGGTTACGCCCAGTATGACATGCACGGCGTTTTTTTCGGAAACGGCAACACCCCTTGATTTATCTCGGGGTGGTTTAAGCGGACGTGTCTTCGTATGTTTTCCTAATCCGAGTCGGGGGACGTTCAGATGTGCTTGGGAAGATGAGATGCCGATTCGGAGCTTGGAACTAGCTATATACAATATGATAGGCGAATGCGTGTTGCGCACTTCCCACGTGGTTTTTCCAGGAATGCGAGTATCGGAACCTATTCAAACCCAACTGGCCCCAGGGGTCTATGTGGTGCGTTTTTCCGGGGTGGAAGAAAATCAGAGCCGTTCTTGGGTCTTTACCCAGAAAATCTCAATTCTAAAAAAATAGTGTCCAATGCAAAAATGCAGTACAATACAAACCTTGGCAAAATGTTATGTATTTTCAGGAGGCAAACGCATGTCCAAAAAGGCAAAGAAAACTAAACCCACTGAAAGCAAGACCGACAAATATAAAAAAATGAGTTTTAAACCAGCCTCGGCATGGGACCAGTACAAAAAATCAGAACTGGACGCCGTGGAAGAATACGCCGTACGCTATAAACAGTTTTTAGCGCATGCAAAGACCGAGCGTGAGTGTGTGCAGTGGATTGAAAAAGAGTTAAAACGAAAAGGGTTTAAGTCACTCAGTGAGTGCGCTGCTTTAAAATCTGGACAACGCGTATATAAAAACATCAAAGGGCGCGCCTTGG
Organism: uncultured bacterium; assembly: GCA_964604705.1. Lineage (GTDB taxonomy): Bacteria > Oederibacteriota > JAAXVQ01 > JAAXVQ01 > JAAXVQ01 > JAAXVQ01. The sequence goes on along the minus strand of CAZSAP010000008.1, from coordinate 106,664 downwards.
TGGCGGCCGTGGTTGGAAATGTACAGCGTCCTTGGCGTTTGGTCGGAGCCCACGTCGATAGTCCCCGTCTGGATTTAAAACCCAATCCCTTGTTTGAAGACAGCTCGTTGGCCTTGTTCCAAACGCATTACTACGGTGGGATCAAGAAATATCAGTGGGTGAATGTTCCCCTAAGCATGCACGCGGTGATACATACACGTGAGGGTGTGAAGCAGATCGTGATCGGTGAAAAAAGCGGCGAACCCCAATTTATGATCCCTGACATGGCCCCGCACTTAGCGCGCGAGCAAATGGATAAGACGGCGCGCAAAGTTGTGGAAGGTGAGCAGATGCGGATTTTGCTGGGAAACCGTCCCGCGGCCGATGCGGAAACCGAGAAGGTGAAAGCGGCGGTATTGGGCTACTTGCATGACGAATACGGCATGGTGGAAAAAGATTTGTTTTCTGCGGACGTAACGTTCACCCCAGCGGCCAAACCGGTGGATGTTGGCTTTGATTGCTCCATGATTGCCGCGTACGGTCAAGACGATCGGTCGTGTGCGTATGCGACCTTGGAAGCGATTGTGGGTTTGGAAAAAGCCAAAGGTGTGGCCATTGCGTTGTTTGCAGATAAAGAAGAGATTGGATCGGACGGAGACACAGGGGCTCAGAGCCACATGTTGGAAAATTTTGCTGCCGAAATTCTAAGAAAAACAGGTACACCGTTGACCGCCTGCGAAGTTTTGGAATCGGCCTCGGCCATTAGCGCGGATGTGACCGAAGCATTGAATCCGAATTTTAAGGAGATCAGTGATTCGCGCAATTCTTCGGTATTGGGAGGCGGTATTTCCGTGGAGAAGTACGGTGGTGGCGGTGGTAAATACGATACCAATGAAGCCTCGGGTGAATTCATGTCCTGGCTGATAGGGTTGTTGGACGAGTCCAAGATAGCCTGGCAGACCGGCGAACTGGGACGTTTGGATTTGGGCGGTGGCGGGACCATTGCTAAGTTTTTTTCACGCTACGGGATGGACACCATTGATGCCGGGCCGCCGTTGCTCTCCATGCATTCACCGCAAGAACTTTCCAGCAAGGTGGATGTGTATTCGGCGTTTCGATGCTATGCGGTGTTTTTGAAATCATAGGAAATGCCCTAGGAAATAAAAGCCCGGGGCTCGAATCAAATCGCGCCCCGGGCTTTTATTGACGTTCGCTTAGTCTTCTTCTTCCTTTATGTTGCCATGCAACACGGCAGCTTCCTTGATGACGTTTTCAGCAATTCGACCTGTGATTGGCTGATAGTGGGAAAAGACCATTTCGAAGGCGGCCGTTCCTGACGTGATGGCCTTTAAATCTTTCGAATAATTTAATAATTCGGCTTGCGGTATATGCGCCTTGATTTCCCCAGTGCCCATTGAAAGAATGCGTCCGCGGCGTGAGTTTAAGTCGCTGGTGATTCCGCCCATATGTGAATCGTCGGCATAGATCGTAACCTCCATGACCGGCTCCAATAAGATCGGTGACGCTTTGGCCATGGCGTCTTTAAACGCGGTGCGTCCGGCGATTTTAAAAGACATTTCCGAAGAGTCGACGTCGTGGTATGAGCCGTCCACGACCTTGACCAAAATGTCGATTACGGGATATCCCGCCAAGACTCCACGTTCCAAAGCCTGCTTCACGCCTTTTTCCACACCGGGTAAATATCCCTTGGGAATGACCCCGCCAACGATATGATCTTCAAAACGATAGCCTTCGCCGCGCGGAACCGGTTCAATGTCCAAATAGACATCCCCGTATTGGCCGTGACCGCCGGTTTGTTTTTTGTGCTTGTGGTGGCCCTGGGCGCTTTTTTGAATGGTTTCTTTATACAGGACGCGAGGTAGTCCACGTTCAACATCGACGTTGTATTTTTTCTTGAGCTTTGATAAGGCAATGTCCAATTGCAAATCGCCCATTGCCGAAAGGAGCGATTGGTGGGTCTCGGCTTCAAAGCGGAACCCAAGCGTAGGATCTTCCTCGCAAAGCTTGGTCAAAACCGTAGCCATCTTGCCTTCGTCGGCTTTTTTGGTGGGCGCAATGGAGATCGAATATACAGCCTGTGGCAATTTCAGAGGTGGGAATTCAATCGGGGTGTTGGGATCTGTGAACGTGTGCCCAGTGTGAACCGTATCGAGTTTGGCCACCGCGAGGATATCCCCGGCGATCCCACGAGGAACTTCCACGGTTTTTTTACCCAGCATGGCGTACATATGGGAGAACCGCTCACGCCGATTGAGGTTGGCGTTGAGTACCTCAAGTTCGGGTGTGATCGAACCGGATTGAATTCGGAAAAAGGAAAATTTCCCAGAATATTGGTCGATCATGGTTTTGAACACATACGCCGAGAAAGGTGCGTCGGTTTTAGGGTCGCGTGTCAGTGGGGTGTCGGGAGAGCCGGGCTCAAATCCTTGAGCTGTGGCTTTTTCACTGGCGTTGGGCATGACTTCAATGATGAAGTCAAGCAAGGCCGAAGCGCAAGCAATTCGGTTTGCGCAGCCACATAACACAGGAATGAATTTCCCGGCCATCATGTCCTCGTTTAGACCACGATCGATTTCTTCGGTGGTTAGAGGCTTGCCTTCCAGGAACTCTTCCGTGAGCTGGTCGTCGCCCTCGGCAGCAGCTTCAATCAGGTTTTCCCGGGCCGCTTGGGCAGCTTCGAGCATATCGGACGGGATCTCAGTGACCGTGGGTGTCTTGGCCCCGAGGGGGAAGAGGAGGGCCTTCATCTTTAGCAAATCCACCACTCCTTTAAATTCCGGACCCGAACCAATAGGCAACCAGATGGGAATTTTGGGTTTGTGGAATTTTTGGGTACATGCCTCAACGGAGGTTTCGAAGTTAGCTCGTTCTTTATCCATCTTGTTTATAAACACCGCACGCGGTACCCCAAATTCATGCGCGTGACGCGAATGTTTAATGGATTCAATTTCCGGTCCGGCTTCGGCATCGACCAAGACCAGCGCAGAATCGACCACATGCAGAGCGGCCAGGATATCACCGATGTAATCAGGGGAGCCGGGTGCATCAAGCAGATTGATTTTATGGTCTTGGTATTCAACAAAGGAAAGAGAGGTGTGCAGGGACATCTTACGGGCGATTTCTTCTTCTTCGAAATCCGAAACGGTTGTGCCGCGATCGACCTGACCCGGTTCGGGTATGGCCCCCCCGGCGACGAGCAAAGATTCGTTTAGCGTGGTTTTGCCAACTTGACCGTGTCCGGCCAAAAGGACGTTGTGAATCTTCTCGGTTTTGTAATCCTTAAGCATAAGTCCCCTCCTGCGTGGAATGGAACAACCCAACGGATCAGCTCTGATTATAAAGGACGAAGAGACTTCTGTTCAAGCTGCGAGTGAGAAAAATAACAGGCAAGCGGTCAATGCTTGGGCATGAAGAAATCCTGAGTGCTCTCGAGGTCGTAGCGTACCAAAGCACACAATGCCTGCACATGATCCGAGGCCAGACCAATTCGTTGCGCGGCTTTGGCACTGACTTCCATGTTCATTCCCTCAATGCCTAAACCTAAGCCGATCAATTTGGAAATAGCATTGGAAATGTGAACGATGTCGGACACGATGTCGGGTTCGGCATCGGGGTTGTGGTGATTGGCGATGGCTTTGATGAGTACCGGAGGCAATTTCCAGGTTTCGGCGATGGCTGCTCCGACTTCGGCATGATCCGTTCCGAGAATCTGCCGTTCGGCCACAACGTAGGGTATTTTTTCTTCGAGCATTTTTCGGGTGATTTGCGTGCCCAGTTCCGCGTGTCCCAGATGACGTCCTAAAACCAACTTGCCCAAATCATGCATAAGGGCGGCCGCAAAGGCAGCCGGAGGAATGGGCTGCTTTAAAAATTCAGGGAGATGTTCTACAACCAGTGCCGCGCCCACGCTATGCTGCCAGAGTTCGTTTTCCATAAGCTGATAGCCTGGGCACGCCTTGCTGAGTGGATCGTTTAGATGGTGGCTCATGACTAATTTTACTAGTGATTTTGTGCCGATGCGGACAATCGCTGTCTGCAAATCTGTGATGGCATTTTGAGTTTGGCTCCAGGCTGAATTGGCCCAACGCAACACTTGAGCGGTCAGAGCTTGATCGAATTTGATAACGCGGGTAAATTCCGAAATTTCTGCATTGCCGTTGGAAGAGAGTTCGGCCAAACGGATGACCGAAAGTGGTAACGGTTTTAGATTCTTTATTTCAGAAAGATCGACCGGACCTAACATGACGCACTCCCTTGAAGCGGTTGATGAATCCAGCCGTCACCTGTCGCGACGTTCAAGAACAAGGCGCGGGTTTGATTGCCGCCGACACTTTGCCGTGCGACAGAAACTCGGTGGGCCTTAAGGATCTGAAAAGTTTTTTCGATGTTCTCTTTACCTACAGCAAAAACCTTTGGTGTGTCTATAAGGTCTGCTCCACCCGCCACATAGGCGATAAGTCGTCCCTGGAAGGCGCCTTGAGCGTAGGCTTCCTCCAACATACGGGGAAGTCCGGTATCTACAAACATAAAAGGGTTTTTTTGAGCCATATCTGGGTAGACTTTAGCCTCGGGCAACATGCCATGAAACACTGCTCCGAGTTTGGCTACAGGATCAAATATAGAGATTCCCATGTCGCTACCCAGCTCGGGTGTAAACAATAGATCGTCATTTTGTTTGGAAATGCGCATGTCCGAAAGGTTCACGCAAATTTTCATGGGTTGTTTACCGTGCTCCTTCAACATGAAATGACGTTTCCTTTATAGAATAGTTTAAGAAACCGTAAGTCCTGATTGATCGCTTTTTTGGTTCTCTATAGATAGGATCGGGAAATACGTATAAAACTTTACTCAGTAAAAGTTATTGCTTTGAAATATCTGTTACAAAGGATGTGTACTTCCCATAAATTTCCTGAGTCCGATGTGGAAACAAAAGGAAAATGAAATTGAATTAGCTATTTGGAATAGGTAAAATATTAAACTGATGTGGTTTGAAGGCATAAAATCGATACAATTTAAATGTGTTTTTAGATGCGTTTAGAAACGAAACATAGTTATCGCGTTCGATTACCTCTTTTCATCATTGTTTTTATTTTGAAGAACTAATTAAGTAAGTCAAATTGAGTTTTGCTATTTGGAGGAGTAATGAAGTTGTACCGTGCTGCATCTTTAATCGGGCAATGGGTTAAGGTTGCCAGGAAGCCCTTTCAACAGCTCGTGGCTTCCTGGATTTGTCTAGTGATGCTGTTTCCACATGTGGCGTGGGCGTTCCAGACCTCAACAGCTAAAGAAGCAAGGGTTCCAGTTATTCCTAAAGCTTTTGGTCGTGTCCTTGAGCAATGGCAAGGAAGTGGCCCGTGTGTGGTGCATATTCAAGATTTGCATTGTAATTATGAAGTGCAGAAAAACATTGCCGGAATTTTAGGGTATCTGGCAGAACACCACGATGTGCAGTGGGCCGCCATAGAAGGCGCAGATAAGCCCGTCAATGTGACCAAACTCTCCACATTTCCACTCGCCCAAGCTCGGGAAAATGTGGGCGACTATTTTGTGAGGCAAGGTAAGATTTCTGGGGCGGAATATTATGCAGCCACGGGCAAGCGACCCATGCGGCTAATTGGGGTTGAACAGCCTGAACAGTATCAAATGGCGCGTCAAATGGTTGTTGGTTTTCTCACAGATGAATGTGAAGGATACATTATGGATGTCCGTGAGCGATTGAATGAAGCTAAAAAGAATGTTTTCAATCCTCAATTATTAAAAGTGGATCAGCAGCGTCAAGGGTTTCATTCGGGGACCTTGTCCCTCTACAAATACGTGCGGTACCTTGAGCAATTCGCCCACACTCTGGCCCTAGGCTTGGATGCCTACCCCAATGTTTGTGGTTATTTAAAGCAACTCACAGCGGTCATTCCTGAAACGGTTGATTCCGATCGTTTGTATGCAGAATTGGAACAACTGGATATACAGGTTCGGCAATTGTTGTACCGTCGAGCTGAGGAACGCGGATTGGATGAAATCGGTCATCGTGTGGACATCATGGAGAAAATGCTTAATGTCGCGGCTGCTCCTGCGGATATTCAGACGTACAGGCGTCAACCGCACGCATTCAAGATCAAATGCATCAATGATTTCTTAGTGTCGGTGGACGGGGAAGATAATCAGGGGTTGGAAAGCGATGTGTTCCAACTTGATGATTACATGCAAAAGGCGGAAGCGTTTTATACCAACGCAGACCAGCGTAGCGATGACTTTGTTGAAGGAACACTGAAGCACATCGCCGCTGAGCAGGCAACCGTGATCGTGCTCATTACAGGTGGATACCATTCACCGAAGATTTTAGAACAATTACGAGCTCAAGGTATTTCCTACGTCGAGGTCAAACCGAACCTAACGCAGCAGGATTTATTGAATCCCTATTTTTCGCTACTGAAGAAACGCAAAACTCCTATGGAAAAGTTGCTGGCGCAAACCCAGACGATTGTGGCGTTGGAACCCTTTTTTGCACTCACTGAAAAGATCACGCAACCCATCAATGAACAAAACGAACTAACTCGAGAGATGCGCGCGGCGTATGCTTGGATGGAAATTTCACTTAAATTGGATGCCTTGCAGTTGCTGCGGGCACAGGGTGCTAAAGGCTTAGATGTTATAATCACCCAATTTGCCAATACTTTGGCAAGGTATGCCGCCGATGCTCAAGCGGTTGTCCCGGATTTATCTCGCAGTATCCTGGCGGAAAAAAGCTGGGTTATTCCTATGAAAAACGCACCGTTTTTTGCGGTGTTGGAAACTACGGCAGGAGCGCTTCATGAGCGGAAAGGCGTGTTGTCCACAGCGGATTTAAACGGTGCTAGGGTTTCCTATATGCCGGAAGCTTTTTGGACGCAAACGGTTCAAGGGTTGACGACTCAAGGCCAACTCCAGATTTCTCAGGATTGGTTGCGCGTGCAGATGATGCAAGCCGCTTTGCCAGGCGGGGCGGTGCTTCTGACAGGTGCAAGCGTGATTATGAATACGGGTCCAGCCGATCAGCCGATGGTTTTTCGAAGGGGCGGTTGGCAAGCACAATGGAATCAAATTCGCTCCAGAATAAACCGATTCACACCGAAACCGTTTTTAAATCCAGTGTTTGGTTTGGAACTCTCAAGTGTGCGCGCACTTTTCATTACCGGTGTACGAGGGTTGGCTGCCACTTTGGTGAAAATACCTTGGTTGGGTATTCCGCTGGTTGAGGAATTCGGCATTGGCACACGTAGAAAAAATACACCGGACTGGGCCGTGGGTAAAGTTCGTGGTGTCTGGGAGGCGTTCCGTCAAGGCCGAACCTTGCCGGTACTCACAGGCATGGTACTTTCCTTGCCGGGCATTTTCTTTGGTTTGGATCTGCGGTTGATTATTCCTTTGGCCATTGTCTTGGCCGGGTGGATCAATTATCCGTATCAGAAAGAATTTGTACTGGCCCACGGTGCCAATCAAACACGTAGCCAAATCATTGTGCGCAGTTTATTAACAGGGGGATTCAATGCAGTGGCCATTGGCGTAGGCGTGGCCATGTTGGCGGGGATGCTCCCGCAAGTCGGTGGTTTTATGTATGTGTTGGCACCTTTGGTGGCGCTGGTAACGGCGCTGATGCGCACCACAATCGTGCATGCAGTATGGAATGTATGGTTGGCGCCACTGGCAGCGTGGGTGGCGGGGTTCGTCAAGAGCTTACGGGCTGGGAAGCGTGTGGTTGTCTCGGCAGAATCCTATCGTATGGGGGCGATTGAAACCTTTGGCCTGCTCGGACGTTTTGATCAAGCCGATGAGCCCGTACGTGTCGACGAAGAGTCGCAAGCCACGGTGGCTGAGGTGTTTAACGTATTACACCTTGATTTAAGCGCGGTTAACTATGCCGAGCAGCTTGACGGCATGAAGGTTGCGGTACCTGTTGCATCCTTGAATCCCCAAGCCTTGCGGGATGCTTGGGAGTTGCCCGCAGACTATCCGTTGCAGGAACTTCGCGTCTCCGTAGTGTTTTACAACCGGCTCCCAATGTACGTGGTGGCTGAGGAGGAAACGGGTCCGTCGCGCATCATGGATTTAAGCGGACTCTATCAAATGGATAAGCAATGGATCGACCAACACCAGGTGTCCATTAACGGCAAAGCTTACGTGATTTTTTCCATGCCCGGCCAACCGGATACAAAGATTGAGGTGAGTGTTGATCGCGCTTTCCCTTATGAGGTGTCCCATAAGTTCAAAACCCGGCTCGTGCAGGATGTCTTAGGCGGTGCGGAAACGGTATGGACCTCAGGGTCGTATACGTATGCTCAGTTTTCGAGAAGTGGAGATTTAAGCGAGCTTAAGCTCTCGCCTGTGTTCAAACCAAAATTTTCCTGGATGACCGAATCCCAAGGGCTCAAAGTCAAACTGGTTTCTATGCCCGGAGTCTTTCACGGTGTGCATCCTTCCTCCTTAATCGCGGGTCGGGCTGTGGCCAAACTGGCGGCGCCTGGAAAACGCATTTTGGTGATTGGCACCGGCATTGGATTGGAAGCATTGATTGCCGCGCAACGGGGCGCTCAGGTGGATGCTACCGACATCAACCTATGGGCGGTAGAAGCGACACGAAGGCTTTTGGAAAAGCAGCAGGTACCTGCGGATCGAGTGCGCGTTTTTGTGCAGGATTTATTTCCTGAGGGGCAAAAATACGATGGCGTGGTTTTCAACATGCCGCATTACAAGTCGTACCTGACGCATGGTGAGTCGGCAGATTATAAGGGCGTATTGTTTTTGCGCGTCGCGGAACAGATTAAGGATCATCTGACCCCTGAAGGCGTTGGGGTGTTGGTAAATACTGAAAATCCGAATTTGGAAAAATGGTTGGCGGAAAAATCCAGGCTTAATGTCATATCTGATTTTTTTGATGCCGATGGCTCCTCCAAGGCCATTTTGGTTGGGCAGGGTGATCGGGTGTATCAATACAGTCCCTGGGCGCAGATGATGATGAAGTCCGGTCGGCGTCCGGACTCAAGGCTCATGCTTGCCGCCTCACGCGCTCTTTCCATTACCGGGGTGCGCGGGGTCGCCGCAGCTTTGGCAAAAATCCCATGGTTTGGGATTCCGTTGGTGGAAGAGTTCGGTATAGGTACGCGGGAGAAAAACACCCCGGATTGGGCTGTGGGCAAGGTTCGGGGTGTGTGGGAAGCGTTCCGTCAAGGCCGCACCTTGCCCGTACTCACAGGCATGGCGCTTTCCTTGCCGGGAATTTTCTTTGGGCTGGATCTGCGTTTGATCATACCTCTGGCCATTGTCTTGGCCGGGTGGATCAATTATCCGTATCAGAAGGAATTTGTGATGGCTCACGGAACGGATCAGAGTCCGGCCCAGATTGTGGTGCGCAGCCTGGCGACCGGGACCCTTAATGCAATGGCCATTGGCGTAGGCGTAGCCATGTTGGCGGGCATTCTTCCGCAAGCCGGTGGCCTGATGTTGGTGCTGGCGCCCTTGGTCGCACTGGTCACAGCGCTGATGCGCAGCACAATCGTGCATACAGGTTGGAACGTCATCCTTGCCCCGCTGGCTTCACGCATAGTGGGCTGGGTGCAGACCGTACGTCAACGTCACTCGGTTCGTCTTTCTGCGGATTATTTCCGCTTGGCCATTGAGCCGGTTTCACCCGTACCCAACATACCTGCGGATAAACCCAAATCAGAGCCGGCCTTTACCAAGCAAGCCCAGGTAAAGGAAACTCCGGATGAAGTGAAGATTCAGAAGCCGTATACCGTATCCCCTGAGGTTCAATTATTGGAGCGTTTGCTGGCACTTGAGACTCGACCGACCGCTGTGGCGGAATTAACCCAGCAGCCTTTGGTCAAACCCATTGTGCTTCAGGCTCTCAGCCAACTGATTCTCAGCGGCAACCAGCAGCAACAAACAGAGGCACTTGCGGTGATTGTTACCTTGGGACCGGTTTCTGCTTCAGAAAGCGTACGGGAGGCGTTACTTTCCTTGCGGGATTCCATAGATGACGAGTTGCGGACCCGGGTACGGAACGCGCTTATGGCTGTTTTTGGCGAAGCCGCATTAACCGTACCCTACCATCCACTCACGACAGGGAGACGCAATCCCTATACAACCGGCCGACGGATCCTTCCCCGCAACACCGCACCTCAGACCATTACAGCGCGAGATGTCATGCGCGCTTGGACAGCTTTGAAAACCCGTACACGTGGGACCCGGACCTTTGCTGAAGAATTGTTGTGGCATGAGGATTTAAATCAAGCCATGGAAGCCAATGCCGAAAGCATGGCAAGTATGCAGCTTACCGCAGGGTCCACTTTTTTAGTGACCGGACCTTCCAGTCAAGATGTTTTGCCCTTGCTCTTGGCGGAACTAGGCGTGGTTACCAGCGTAATTGATGTGGATCCAGTCGCAATCGAGGTACAACGCCAATTGTATGAGGAAACCGGATTGGCGGATCGCATTCATGTCTACACCGATTATGCGGCACTGGGCACGGCGGTGTTTAATCGCGTTTCGCTGTTTGCTGTGTTGGTGTCCTTGGTTGACAAAGTCTATCGAGACCGGGTGCAGTCTGCTCATCAGGCGTTTGTGGACAGTGCCTCGGATTCGGGTTTGAAAAATCGTTTGCTCGAGCAGTTGCAGAAAGAATGGCAGTCGCAGGTTCGTGGTCCGTTGCAGACGATCTTGGATCATGTAAATCCCCAAGGGGGACATTTGTTGGTGAATCAACCCCTGGCCCTCTCGGCTCAAGAGGTTCGTCGTCGGAGTGATGTAAGTCCTGTTTTGCGGTCATTGTATTATCTGGATGAGTTGTTAATTCAATTGGGGAAAGAACGTGGAATGCAGTTCACACAGCAACCTCAAATTCAATTGGATACATTGCGGACCAACTTGAATTGGATGCAGGAAGGCAGAAAGGGCATTGCCTACCGGATGGACTCGGTTTCACGTGGTTCTGTAGGTCCTCAGGAAAAAGGCCGCCAGCCATCTTTGGAGTTGCAATGGCAGAAGGAAAAAGAACTGGTGCCCGAGCAAGGAGAGTTTAATCGTTCTGGATTGCGTGCGCCTTTACGATTTTTTCAAATTTGGCGGACACCTCGACAAATTTGGATCGGCATTTTGTTCTCGACGTTGACTTTGGTACAACGCCTCACTCCAGCCACGAGCCTTGATCGAGAAGCTTGGGTCTCCTTAGCCGAATTAAAAAGCATGTATTTCCCTCAAAATTCTTTGGAAGCAAGACATTTCCGTGCAGGCCAGATAAACAGTCGAGGGCTTACTCAGGCAACGCTTGGAGAGCGAATGTTTGGACAATACCGTGAGCCGAGAAGCGATGAAATACAATTGAATTTTGACGCCTCACAGGTTGCGGCCCTAGCTGAACCCGAGACTGGGTCAGGTTGGTTGGTGCATGTACGGCATGCTTTGGCACAGGCCTTGGTGCAACAACAATTACGTTATTGGAGTGCGGACTATTATGGTGTAAGCCTAGGATCGCGTGTGCAACGAAACGTAGCAGAACAGAGACACACGGCGTATGTGCGCACATGGCCTTTGCTCGTGAATCACGCCTTGTCTCAAGCGACCACACCGCAGGCACAATGGACTGCATTGCACCAGGTTTCCTTAGCGCTGGAGCAGACTGCGGGTGTTCCTACCATCGCCATACAGGTTGAATCGTTTGCTGAATCTGTCGCAGGTAAGCATACGCAAACCCTGCGGATTCCTCACCTGGTTTGGGAGCGGCCGGCTTTACGTGGCCGATTGGAAGACGCATTGCACATCCATGGTTTTCGATTAAACCCCTTGGGCCATCAAAACCGCGTACCTCATACAAGGCCGAGAAGTTTGGAGCAAGCAGCCTAGAAAGCGTATGTTTTTCGATCGGGAAAATAAGAACGTTCGGGATACGGTTTTTATTCCAGCAGGATACAAGCTTTATTTTTTGGAAGGTCAAGAGGCTTGTGTTCTCGCTGTTTTGAAATTAAGGTTTACTGCCTTCGGTTTTTACAACTACCATCTTTCCGCGATTTAAAGTGCGCGTTTGACCATCGTTAAAACGCACCACTGCCTGATAAATATACACTCCTGGAGCCACGGACTGGATGTCCCACGTCTGACGCTGGGTGCCGCCGGAAGCATGGTTGGCGTTTAAGGTTCCGACTTTTTCACCTAAGACATTCCAAAGTGAAATTTCTACTTCACCCGGGGATTCGAGTTGGTAAATAAACCAAGCGTAGCGCCCTTTGGCTGGAGAGGGATACGCATAGATTTCGTCGGCTCGCATACGGATAGGTGTGACGGTCACCGTTATGGTAGGCGTCACCGTATTCGTCGGACTGATGGTCGAAGTGGGGGTAATCGTCGGGGAACAGGTGTTGGTGGGGCTGATGGTGGATGTGGGTGAAATCGTGAGTGTGGGCGTTATTGTGTACGTCTGAGTAATGGTAGAGGTTACCGTGATCGTGGGGGTTGATGTGTTCGTGGGGCTTATGGTACTGGTGACGGACATGGTTGGAGTGGCGGTAACGGTTCGGGTAAAGGTGATTGTGAACGTAGGCGTGGCCGTATACGTAGGAGTATGGGTAGTGGTTTGAGTGGATGTAGGGGTAATGGTCGCTGTTTGGGTAATCGTCAAAGTGGCGGTCCGTGTGGCACTGGAGGTGGAGGTTAAGGTAACCGTCGATGTAGGGGTGATTGTTAAAGTCGGAGTAACTGTCGGTGTCGTGGTGAGTGTGGCACTCAGGGTGGACGTGACTGTAATCGTACGGGTTGGGGTGGGGGTGGTTGTGCGCGTGATGGTATAGGTGGGCGTGGTTGTTGAAGTGCGTGTAAAGGTTGGGGAATGGGTTCGCGTAGGGGTTATGGTTCGTGTGAACGAGGGAGTTACTGTAAAGGTATAGGTCGGTGTTTGCGTGAACGTATCCGTGGGTAAGGGGGTGTCGGTTTTGGTTGGAGTGGGTGTACGTGTGAATGTTGGAGTATACGTGCGAGTAAACGTGTTGGTGGGTGAAGGTGTAGGTGTAGGTGTCAAGGTAAAGGTGTAGGTAGGAGTAGGGGTGAAGGTTGACGTTGGGATGGTCGTTTCTGTAAATGTCGGCGTGGGGGTCCCGGGGTTGATAATATAATTTCCGGTTCCAGTTTCACTGGGGGCTGTAATTCGCCCTGTGTAGGTTGTTGCTGCTGGATTTATCACTTTGGCATTATCCACAATTATAGAAAACGAGATAGGTGTGATTGTAATGGTTCCGGTAGGCAGTGCGGCCACATGTACAGGGTTAGCTTCATTGATGACAAGTGGTAGACCACCGTCGACGATGAGTTCTTCAGGAGAGTTGAAACTCAGTGTTGTCCCACTCACGGAAAAGCCAGTCACGGCCATACCGTCCATGGTGACATCGCTTGCTGTGACTTGACTTAAATCAGTGCCTGTTCCAAACGACAAAGTTATGGTATCGCCTATATAAATGGATTGAACCCAGTTAATGGCATTAAATGTATATTTGCTTGGTGAATACTCAATGGGATTGGCGACACTAACCGTTGTTCTCTTAAGTGCGTGACTCGCAAGTGGCAAAACCAAAACAAGTAGGCATCCTAAAATCCATTTTATGGATCCGTTTCTAATGCTTTCCGGAATAATGCTTCGGAATTGTTTCAAACTCGCAAACACGTTGGTTCCACCGCTTACAACCCATCCAGAATTGAGTGCTTAGGGAAGGTGTTGTTGAATTAAATATAGCATTTGAAATTGGCTTTTGCAAATTTGCAGGTAAGTAAATTTTACTTTTTTTGAAAAGATCTTATTTGGTTGGAGCTCCTTAGTCGGATAGAGGCAATTTGCCATGTTGAATCATTGCACGGTACTATCATTTCAGGTGGATGCATTAAAAGCTGCATCTGTGGGAGATCAATAAGGTGGCGAAACAGAGTTCGTTTTGATAGCAATGCCGAAATTAACATGAGAGCAAAGCTTGACCATCAAGCTCCCTTTTAAAGAAACCGATACTATGAATGTGCTCGATATGGGTTTAAAAGGATATTTGTTTTTCAGGGAGGATGGACATGGCTGAAAAGCGGATGTTAAAGCGCCGACATTTGATTTTTTATCTGAGGGTTATTGAGCGAGACAGTAATGCTATCTTGGGATTTTTAGTGGATATCACCACCCAAGGATTTATGATGATGAGTGAATTTCCAACAGAAGTGGGTAAGACCTTTGCTTTGAAAATTTTACTTAATTCGGACGAAGGCCAGGAACGATTCTTGGAGTTTTCGGCCCAAAGCAAATGGTGTCGGCAAAGTATAAATTCGAATTTTTTTGATACAGGGTTTGAGGTAGTGGACATCCGCCCCGAAGATTTAAACGGTATTCGCGAGATTATTTATGCCTACGGATTTAATGATTGAATCGGCTATTCTTTAAATAAATACTGCTTGGCCCAACCTGATCAAACCCGTATAATACTGAATTCGTTAACAGGCCCCGCTGCTTGCGGGAGGATTTTTTGAGGGATTTGAGCACCTATGAAATATAAGCTGGTTATTTTCGACTTTGACGGAACATTGGCAGAATCTTATCCATGGTTTATGAGTGTTATCAATAAACTGGCAGACAAGCATCGCTTTAAGCATATTGAGGATCATGAGCTTGAAAACCTACGCGGATGTCATGCAAGGAAAGTAATGAAACATCTCGGCGTTTCCATGTGGCGCATGCCGATGATTGGGCGCGATTTACGTAGAATGATGGCGCAGGACATTCATAAGATCCGTCGTTTTTCCGGTGTGGATGAGCTTTTGCAGACATTGCATGATCATGGTTTTATTCTCGCGGTACTAACGTCCAATTCACATGACAATGTGGTTCATGTTTTAGGTGAACATAATGCGTCGTTGTTTCGATATTTTGAGTGTGGAATTTCCATGTTTGGCAAACGGCCTAAACTGCGTAAATTATTGAAAAAGGCGCATGTAAAACATACCGAAGCCATTTGTATTGGGGATGAAGTCCGGGATGCAGAAGCTGCCAAACATGAATGTATTGCTTTTGGTGGAGTGACTTGGGGCTATACCAAGGTGGAGGCGTTGCAAGCGTTGGGTCCCATTGAAGTATTTCACACGATCGAGGATATTAAAACCAAGCTACTGGCTTAGCCCTTTTTTTTATGGGCGGTTCGTTTGGGCTGGGGTTTGATTTCATACAATAATTGTGCAGGTTCCAAGTTGAACATTTCAGCCAAACGAAAAAGCGTCGTTAACGAGTGAGGCCGTCCAGCTTCCAACTGCTGATAATGCCGGACCGAAAAACCATATTCAAGGGCATCTTCTTGAACTAGATTTCTTTCCAGCCGCAGCTTCCGATATTTAGCCCCGAGCTCTTTGAATTTTTTAGAATAGTCTTCAGACATGATCCCGCACCATCCTTCATACACGAGCATGCCGTGTCACGAGCGAAAGTACCACGAGCAAAAAAGCGTAAAGTGCGTTGCCAAAAAAAGGCCAATTGGGTATAATACACAGTAATACCTTCTGAGGAGCTAGTTACGTATGCGACGTATATTGATTGTTGATGACCAACCGGCCATGCTCAGCGCACTTGAAATGGCTTTACAGCCGGAGTTTGAAGTCTGTGCGGTCATGAGTGCCGAAGAAGGGCTAAGTATAGTCTCGGCATTTCAGCCTGCTGTGGTACTTACGGATTATAAAATGCATGGGTACAACGGTTTGGACCTCATCCGTAAAATATTACTTCTATGCCCACAACAGCCTAAAGTCGTGCTTTTTTCATCAGCCATGGATCATGTGCTTCGACGGCAAGCTGAAGAATTGGGCGTTTCTGCTTGTTTTAGCAAGCCCTTTGACCTTGAACAGCTTAAAACGACCTTGCATGCTTTAGTAGACGCGCAGCAACCATAATCTATCCTAATTGAGACGGTAAATACCCAACTTGACTTTTAATGCGAGTGTGATATACTTCAAAAAATGAAATATTCAGAAAGAGAATAAGATGAGCCGAGCTGAAGAATTATCTGCATATATTGAATTGTTGGTCTATCGCATGAAGGTTTCGGAACAAATTAATTGCGATGTTGTTACATTGCAGGAGATGCAAGTGATCAGTTTTCTTTACTCACGCGGCAGTGTAAAAATGACAGATATTGCCGAATATCTCCTTTTAGGGCTGAGCAATTTAACTGCGATTGTGGATAAGCTTGAAACCAAAGATATTGTGAAGCGTGTACGTTCAGACGAAGACCGGCGGGTGGTTTTGGTCTCTCTTACGTCTGAGGGAAAGTTGTTGGCGCAGAAAAATCTGGAGCAAAAATTAGATCTAGCTAAACAAATGCTTGCGGCATTGAGTCCAACCGATCAGGAAAGCCTTATGGAACTAATGAAAAAGATTGTTGGTCAATTGAGGTCCGATAAGCATAAGTGAAAGGGCGGCTATTTTTTTAAGCAAAAGCTTCAAAAAGTGAATTATCCAAATAATGAAAAATATCAAAGATGAAGGAGAATGGGCTATGCAAATTACCATTGTAAATGGGAGTCCGCGAAGTCGAGGAGTTACCGGACGGGTATTGCAAGTTGTTGGAGAATATCTGGCAACAAAGAACGATATGCACATCCATTATATTGATTTGGCAAAACAGTCGTTTGAATTTTGTCGTGGTTGCCAGCAATGCTACCGAGATGCGCGTTGCAGTATTCGTGAAGATGGATTGGAAACAGTTCTTGAACAAATCCAAAAGAGCGATGGACTTATTTTGGCGTCACCCACCAACGGTAGCAATGTAAGCGCATTGATGAAAAATTTTTTAGATCGAGGACATTTCACGGTTGAACAGGCCCTGCATGGAAAATACGGGATGAGTGTGAGCACCTATGAGATTGCGGATGGATGCCAAGTGAATCGTATCTTAAATAAGTTTTTACTCGTTTCGGGTGCCATACGAACAGAATCCGTTTGTATAAAGGCTGAATTCAACTCAGATCCTATGATCCGAGGGGATTCACGCCAGCAACTGGAAAAGAAAGTGGAGCGTTTTTACAGTGCCATACAAAAACAACAGCGCAAATCTTGGTTTGAACAAGTGTTTACGGACTTTTTCCTAATCCATGTTATCTGGAAACCTTTTGTTTTGAAGCATAAGCGTCGCTATGCCGGGGTTATAAGATCCTGGGAACAAAAACACCTCATTTCGGAGCGTGCAAGTAAATGAAAAAAATTGGGATTGGACTTATCGTGGTCATAATGCTTGCGTTGGTGTGGCTGTTGCGCTACGGCGCGATAGATATTCAAACCCGAACGTATTCTCCTTCAAAATCCAAGTATGCAAACTGGGAGGAGGTATTTCGGGTACCGGGACGTTTCTCCGTGGCCCCGTGGCATACAGGAAGCATTCAGGTTAAGCAACGGACGCAATTTTTAAATTCAAAAGCAAAATCGTTCGCACAGTTTCAGGACCCGAAGAAGTATGTCCCTGTTTGGGCCTACTACCTGCAACACCCGTTTTGGGGTGAATCGCTTATTGATACGGGTTTTGACCAAAGTTTTTCTACCCTACAAAAGGGCAACTACAATCAAGCTGGACGATTGGCTGCGAACATTATGGGCGTGCAACAGCAGCAGGAGTTTGGTGAGTCACTGAATGATCACCTAGTACGTACGGCAGCCAGACCCAAACAGGTATTCCTTACGCATTTGCATTTTGATCATACGGCGGGCTTGCCGGCCTTGCCCGATGTAAGGGAAGTGTTTGTAGGCAAGTTCGAACTGGATGTTGTTGCACGCGTAATGAATGGCCATTACCTCAACCGCCCCAACTTAACCTTAGTAGAAATGGAGTTGCAACAAGGGCAAGCCATGTGGCCCTTCAGACATGCCTTGGATTTAATGGGAGATGGCTCTTTGTGGGCCCTTGATACCAGTGGACACACTCCTGGGCATGTATCGTATCTGATCATGACGGTTGAAGGTCCGGTTTTAATTACCGGAGACGCGTGTTTCTATCAACAGGCACTGGCACTCGGCATTGGCCCTTTTGCTCAATATCCGAAGGATTTGGAGAACGGACAAGCGAGTCTCAAGGCGATACAACAATTTAAGGAAAAATATCCGCACGTTAAGATCTATGCAGGTCATGATGACTTGGCGATTGAAATACAAAACAAGGAAAAAAAGTGAGGTCATCCCATGAAAATTGCGATTATACTAGGTCATCCGGATACACACACGTTTAATGGTAAATTGGTGGAAGCCTACGGTGAAGGGGCGCTCGCACGCGGGCATTCAATCAAGCGTATTGCGCTGGGAGAGCTAAGGTTTGATCCTATCCTCTGGCAAGGGTATAAAACCATTCAACCTTTGGAGTCGGATTTGGAAGCAGCTTGGCAGGATCTACTCTGGGCTGAACATTGGGTGTTTGTATTTCCCACTTGGTGGGGAACCATGCCAGCATTATTAAAGGGCTTCATTGATCGAGTGTTTCTGCCTGGACGCGCCTTTAAGTCTCTTCCGGGAAGGTCTTTGCCTGTGCCTTTGCTTAAAGGACGTACGGCTCAAATGATTGTTACCATGGATTCCCCAGGATGGTATTATCGTTGGATCACCGGTGCCCCTGGATATAGAACCTTAAAAAATGCCACATTGCAATACTGTGGCATCAAACATGTAAAAATTTTCGAAATACCTGAATTAAAGCATAATTCTGCAGAAAAAAGAGTTAGAATGCTAAACAAAGTTAAGGAAATGGGTGAAAAAGTTAAGTTATAAGTATAAGACGTTCTTATGCAAGGAATATTCGGAGGAGCTAAGCTTATGAACTCAGCAGTGGTTGTAATTACTGGGTGTTCTACAGGTATTGGTCGGGAATTGGCGAAAACGTTATCTGAAAAAGGATACACAGTGGTTGCGACAGCCAGGAAGATCGATTCATTAAAGGACTTGACTGTAGCCCTTAAGCTAGAAATGGATGTTGCGAGTAGCTTGTCTATTCAGGAAGCTGCAGAGGCCATCAAAAGTCGTTTTGGACGAGTGGATATATTGATTAATAATGCAGGATATGCCATACGGGGTGCGGTTGAAGAATTGGTCGATGAAGAAGTGAAAAAAATGTTTGAGGTTAATGTATTTGGCGTTATTCGCACGATTCGTGCATTTGTTCCCATCATGAGAGATCAGAATGAAGGGAAAATCGTCAATATCGGCTCCATAGGCGGAAAAATATCCATGCCGATTAATGGAAGCTATGCTGCTACTAAGTTTGCGTTGGAGGGACTAACGGATGCTTTGAGGTTAGAGGTCCGACCATTTGGAATTAAAACGATTTTAATCGAGCCAGGGAATATACGGACTAATTTTGTGGGAACAGCAATGAAACAAGCTGGAGCAGTACTTAAAAACCCTTATTCTCCTTATGTAAAATTGAATTCAGCGTATGGTAAGGTTATGACTTCACTGCGCAAACATGAGCCTGGACCAGAAGTTGTGGCCAGGGTTGTATTAAAAAGCATTCGATCAAAGAAACCAAGGACTAGATACCTTGCGGCAGTTCCGCTTACCACTCGTCTTATGTTGTTACTAGGGGATAATGTAAGGGACATGCTATATGGGAAAATCTTTAAAATCACATAAATATAAGTTTTTTATAGTATTTATCAAATAGGTTTAATCGTATACTTGGTTGAACTAAGGGATAAATAAAAAGGCCTCAAGATTAAATAGGTGGGCCCACCTGTATAGAGGAGACTCAAAATTATTTTAATAAAGGTACATACTCCTCTTGAAACGTAAAAAACATCATAAAATAGCGACTTTAAACCTTTGACGATAAATATTTATGCGTTATAGTTAAAATATTCGTTAAAAAACGAATTTTTGTTAATGATTTATATCCAAATGTCAGTGTTTTCTGTTTTTATATTATATTTACTAAAAAAACGTGTTACTTTGAATTTATGTATGTAAGGTACATAAAAACATGACTTGGCGATACGTCTTCCTTCCCATTGCTTTATTTGTCCTGTGTTTTTTTTCCCGTAAAGCTGATAATTGAATTGTACTTTTTGATTATGTGGTATACCGGCAAGTTCGAAAGTAAAGAGGGAATAGGGACGCAATTTGAAGACTTGGCTAGCGGATAGGTCTGATGATCCACTCCAGTAAATCATTTTTCCGGATTTAAAAACGTCTTGCAGGACAGACCCTGATATTTTTATAAGATCATCATACGATTTAACGACGAAATTGAATTTAATATTAAAATTATCACTTAATAATTTAGATATTGTATCACATGAATCATTTTTATCGACAATAATGAAGAAGTTTGGCAATGAATCGTCAACTTGATCAGGGTTTGAGGATAAAATGATTCCTACAACCGCTTCATGTTTGGATAGCGAGGTTTTTATTTTAGATATAAGAGTTAATCGTGTATCATCCATGGATATCACCTCGTCTTATTATAAGATAGGTCGGATAAATAGCTTATAATGTTTAATGAGCACTAATTCTACTTGATCTTATAATAAGATAACCCAGGTATAAGCAAGTAGTCAAGCGTGAATTTGTTTCTTAATATAAGAGAAGTGTTAATTTAGATAGAAAATATAATATCTTATTATAAGAAATGTATTATATAAACGATGGCTTAAAAAATATGTTACTAGGATTATAAAAGAAGCAGATAAGCATTTAAAACGATTTGAGAGAAGTATAAGGATATGCCAGTTGATATAATAAATAACTTTATTGTTTGAAAATAAAATGGTTCACAATGTTTACATAAATTTAGGTTTTATTTATTTTTTATTCGAATAATCCGTATTGTATCCGTTTATTAGAGAACATGAAGGTGAAATAGGCTCTTAATCCCCAACTGGTTCCGAAATCGGCAAATTGATGATAGCTTTGAACGCCGCTGCGTAGACGAATGTTCCAGTCCATGGGTGAACACCATCCAAATCCATATGTCAGTTGTGTAGCTGAGGCGTGATCTAAAAGAAACCCTTCGTAATTAAATGCCGGCAAGGTGGTTTCGATATCGCATGTGGTGGTTAAGGATGAACCTCCGATTCCAAGCTCGAAGAAAATAGGCTGAATTGGAAAAAGTAGTGAGAGGCCATAATGGGCTTCGCTTAAAGTTATGTGTTCTTTCGCATACCCCGATTGCAGTGTTTGCTCACGTGATTCATCTCCGAACATCATGCCTAAATAGGGTTCAAGTTCGATATTTTCCAGTATTGGGACGTTGATGGATACACCCAGTTGGGTTACTCGCAGTCCGGGGCGATCGTTCCATAGATCTGCACCACGAAAGTTAAAATGAGTAGAAAGCGGGGCTTGCCAATAACCATAGCCTCCATAAAGTCCCAAATCGCCCACCATCGAAAGAACTTCAATCATGGCCATTAAAAAACCGGTTTCACTATCTTGGTAATATCCACCTTGAGATGAATAATAAGTGCCGGTGGGACTATACGTATGTGGGGCGGGATGAGTATGCAGTATTTGACCGGAAGCGGTTGAGGAATTGGAAACGGCTTGTGTGAAGCTTGAATCATTTGCCTGGCTTCCCAACGGGGTCACACGCGTCTCGGCTTTGCGTGCTTCTCCCTTATTCATTTCGACCTTGTAGGCACCCTCGGCCCAAACAGAGTGGGCCATGAAACCGAATATTACTAAGGCGAATAAAGCCTGAATTGACTTTGAGCGAAGTGTCACAGAATGCTCCGGAATTGGTAACTAATGTGTATGTATCATAGCGTACTGAGATGACTTCGACAATAAGGAAATCAGCAGAGGTTATTCGTAACGCAACGCCTCAATGGGGTTGAGTTTGGCGGCTTGGCGCGCAGGCCAGAGTCCGAAAATAAGTCCGACAGCAATAGAGAAGGTGGTGGCGAGCATTATTGAAGAAGCTGAGACATGAGTGGTCCAGCCGGCTAGGCTTGACATAATCCAGGAAATGCCAGTACCGAGTAGAATGCCGAAGATGCCACCGCAAAAGGTCATGAGTACAGATTCGATAATGAATTGCCAAAGGATATCCTTGCGGCGTGCACCAATGGCTTTTCGTAAACCGATTTCTCGGGTGCGTTCGGTGACCGAGACCAGCATGATGTTCATGATACCAATCCCACCGACTAAGAGTGAGATGCCACCAATCGATCCCAGGAGCATAGAAAGTGTGCCCATGGTTTTTTTCATGGTGTCTTGAATTTCGGCCATATTACGAATTTCGAACGTTTTCGAGGTTTGGTTGGTGGCTGGGTGGCGTTTGGTAATTAAGTCCTCTAGGGCAGATTGGGCGGATTCCATTCCTTTGGGATCTTTAACTTCCGCTTCAAGATAATCCACGTATTCCTTTCCAAGCAAGCGATACATGGCGGTGGTATAGGGAATGGCGATAACATCGTCTTGATCCATCCACATGGAAGCACCTTTCGTAGGGAAAACGCCTATGACTTGAAAATTGATGCGATTTATTTTTAAAGTGGCTCCCAATGGATCGGAATCGCCAAACAACTGTTTGGCGACAGTGGTGCCGATGACTACAACTTTTTGGCGCATACGTATTTCCTCAGCCGTGAAATATCTGCCGAGCGTGGGTTGGGCAGCATGCATAGTGGGATAGAATTCACCTGTACCTTGAACTTGGGTGCTCCAGTTTTTACTTCCGGCTACCAAACGGGCCCCACCTCGAACCATGGGCGAAACACTTTTTAAAAGTGGTAGTTTAGACATGGCATGCGCATCTTGAATGGTGAAACGGGTAACGGATCCGGCTTCAAGCGAGACTCCGCGTTGTTGATGGGATCCGGGGCGGATGCTGAGCAGGTTTGAGCCCATGGACGCAAGTTGGGTAGCGATGCTCTCCTTGGCGCCTTGTCCAAGGGCGAGCATGGCAATTACTGCGGCCACGCCAATAAGGATTCCTAACATAGAAAGGATGGAACGCAACTTATGTCGTACCATAGAACTAAGGGCTTGCTTGGCGTGATCAATGAGCATCACTCGTCCGGGCCCTTGTTTAAAAGCAGGTGGAATTGTTTTGAGGGTATCGGCAGAAGCGGCTGCTCGTTTTTTTATTGGAGCTTTTATATCGGAAACGATGTTTCCATCCCGCATACGAATGATACGTTGAGCGTATTCGGCTACTTCTTGTTCGTGTGTTACAAGTACAATCGTGAGTCCGGATCGATTGAGTTCGGTGAGGATTTGCATGATTTCAGCTTCGCTTTTGGTATCCAAATTACCCGTAGGTTCATCGGCAAATAAGATCACGGGCTGGTTTACCAACGCGCGTGCGATGGCCACTCGTTGCTGCTCGCCGCCGGACATTTGTTTTGGGCGATGCCCGATGCGTGCCGCTAGATTTACCGCGCTTAATTGGCCCTGGGCTTGAGTTTTTAGATCACGTCGCCCGGCGTAGATTAATGGCAGTTCAACATTTTCCAAAGCGGAAAGATGAGGCAACAGTTGAAATTGTTGGAACACGAAGCCTAAAAGACGATTTCGCAATTCGGCAAGTCGATCATCGGACATACCGCTGACATCGGTATTTTTTAAAAAGTAGCGCCCGGTATCGGGTCGGTCAAGCAAGCCGAGAATGTGCAAAAGGGTGGATTTGCCAGACCCCGAGGGCCCCATAATCGCAATGAATTCACCAGAGTGTACGGTCAAAGATGTTTTGTGAAGTGCTTGGACACCCGCTTCACCGACGGCGTAGGTTTTTGAAATATCCGTTAGTTCGATCAAAGGCTGCGGCTTCATGCTAGTGTCCGCCTCCAGGAGGGCCGGATCGTTGACTTTTGCTACGACTCGGCATAAACGGGTTTTGTTTGATTTCTTTTTTCTTGTCGGACACATAATCCGGGGGAACGATCACAAGTTTTGCAGTGAGATCAATCCCGGACACAATTTCAGTAAATTGATCGTTGGATAGTCCTGTCACCACGGGGCGACGCCCGGGCGTGGCTCCGGGGGTTTCGGGGGCCAGACGGACAAAGGTTTTGTGCTTGCCTTGTTGAACGGTTTCGCGGGGAACCAGTAAAATGTTATCTTTGGACTGAGTGATGACATCGACGTTGGCACTCATTCCGGAACGAAAAACAGGGGGCACGCGTTCAGGTAGAATATCGACTTCATAAATAGTTACATTGCTTACGACTTTAGATTCATAGGCAATGTGATCGACCCGAGCTTCAACCCGGATATCCGGATAGGCATCCAATGACAGAATGGCTTTTTGTCCTAATTTCAATTTCCCGATATCGGTTTCATCCACTTGGGCCTTTACGATCAAACGATCGGATAGCACTACGATGGGCTCGCTGCCCAGGACGGTCTGACCGGGTTCCACAGAACGTACAATAACCGTGCCGTTGATGGGGGAGACAATGGGCGTGGGCTTATAGACGCCTTCCCAATAGTCAATGGCTTGTGTGCCTTGGGAACGAGCGGCATCCAAGAGGGCGGCACGTTCTGTGGAGCTCAGCCAAGCGAGGGTCTCGCCTTTGCGTACCCATTGCCCCTCTTGAACCAACACCGTTTCCACACGTCCGGCGATGGGTGGCTTTACTTCCAAGCGGTTTTGAGGTTCAACGTTCCCTGATGTGGAGACGCTGATTTGGATAGAACCCATGTGGGGTTGAACGACTTGAAATGTAGATGCCGGGGGCTCTTTACGCAGTGTGAAGAACCCGATGGCAAGAACGATCAGACCGGCTAGAATGAACCAAAGACTCCAATGTTTTTTATTCATGCTCAGCGCCTCCTCGCGCATGGACCCAATCAGCGTGCGCGTTTAGTGCCTGCGCTTCGGCGTTTAGAAGATTATTCTTGGCGCTGACCAAATCATTTTCAATCAAAATCCAGTTGTCGAACGTGATAAGTCCGGTTGAATATTGCGCCTCGGAAATTTTGGCGCGTTCTTCAGTGGCGGCTAGAAATTGCTTGGATACAGTTACATTTTCAGCAGCGTTTTGCCAGGTAATATAGGCGGAAAGGAGGGTTGAGCGCAATTGGAGGGCCAGGCTATCAAGCTGAGCTTGTGCCTGGTCCTCTACTGCTTGATTCAGGGTTAAAGTGGACCAACGTTTGCCGCCGTTAAACAAGGTCCATGAAAGCGAAAGGCCTGCCGACCAGGATTCTTGGGTGGGGAACCATTCATCTCCGGTGCGGTTGAGTGATGCATTGGCATAAAGAGCAGGGGAAAAATCAGACCAACCTGAATGGTTTTGTGCGCGTGCGGCTTCCCATTGACATTGTGCCTGAAGGTATTGGGGGTTCTGTTGGATCAATGGAGTCCAGTTGGGCAAGGTTTTATCGGGAAGGGCAACCTCGAATGATCCTGTGACAGCTATGGGTTGCAACTCAAACCGCCCCAGGGCTTGGCAAAGATTGGCTTGAGCTAAGAGAATAGCGCGTTGGGATTTTCCTTGATCGGCATGGGCTTGTGCCAGTTGAGCTTGGGCCAAGGCCAGTGATCCGTGATGTTCACGTCCGGCACGATATCGGAGTGCAACCAAATCGAGATTCTGCTGTCTCCGAGCCAGGATTTCTGCGGACAAAGATGAAGCGGTCTGGGCGCGAAGCAACTCAATAAATGCTTGGCGGACAGTGAGCCAGGCATCGGTTTTGGTTTTTTGATACTCGGCCAAAGCTGATTGAGCTCGATAATCCGCTTGTTGCCAATCGTACATGGTGCTTAACCCGTCCCAAATCAATTGTTGCCCGGTGAGTCCGACGGAATAATTGTCAGCATTGGAAGTAGTGTTGTTTTGGGTATCCTGTTTTGAACTGTGGGTTAAACCGGCCGAAGCAGAAATTTGAGGAAAAAAGCGGCTGCGGGCAATATCTCGGTTGGCTTCTGCCTGGCGAAAAGCAGCGTGCTTGGAGCGGATATTTGGCTGATTTTGTAATGTTTCAGCTAGGCATGATACCCAACTAAGTGCTGAAGCCGTGGGTGTTTCAGCGCTGGCTATTTGGACCATAGGGCGGAGAAGAACCGGCAAACAGAAGCCCAGCGTGATAAAAAAATGTCGGAAAACGTTCGAGTAAAAAGGGGTAATCATGGAATCCTTTTCTTAGATTGTCTGATGTATTGGTATTGTATACGATTAAACGCCAGAAAAGGTTCCCTGACAAGGTGAAAAATCAAGTTTGCTTTAAATCGGCAATAAATGGTTGGTCGGATTTTAAAAGTATTGAGACAACGCAGTTTAAAAGCGGCAGAGAAAAACGCATGTGGCAAAAACTTGCCAAGGCCGCACAAAAAAATGTATGAAAATCCAAAAAGCGCTTGACACGTATAGGGTCCGGTGATAAGGTTTTGCGTAACCGGGGTGTTTTTACAGGGTAAATAAAAAAGAGGAGGATCAAAGTTCATGGCAGTGCAAGGTAAAGTAAAGTGGTTTAATAATGCAAAAGGTTTTGGATTTTTGGAACAGGAGGGTGGCAAGGATGTATTTGTCCACTTTTCCGCGATTGTTGGCGACGGCTACCGCAGCTTGAACGAAGGTGACACCGTTGAATTTGACGTGGTGGACAGCCCCAAAGGGCCGCAAGCCTCTAACGTTAAAAAGGTCAACTAAGACACTTATCGGACGACATTTGTCCTAACAATCATAGTAAAAAAAACGGTCCTTGACGGGGCCGTTTTTTTTTGGCAAATTTTACCTATATCATTGTTTCATAGGAGAGCGCAGATGAGGGTTGGACGATGGGGTGTTCGATTGTCGATACAAGTGCTAGGCTTGCTTTGGATTGCACCCTTCGCCTGCCCTGAGGAATTGGGGAATGTGGTTGATTCGAAGATATCGGAGTACGTTCGGATGAATCCGGGTCCGAGTCGCTCGTTGAAGCCGGAATCTGGAATGGCCTTACGCGTTGCGCCCGAGTGCGATCACGAAGTTATGCTCAGAGTTCAGGGCAATTGGTATCTTGTCGGGCTTTTGCATAATCGCTGGCGCGTAGTGGTCTCAACTCGAGAATTCGACAGTGTGAAAAAAAAGGTCCGTCTTTCTGCTGCTTTTTCTTCCCAGAAAAAAATTCTAGACGTTTGGAGTGATCCGACCGAGGTTTGGCCAAGTGAACTCAACGAAGCGTGCCGTGGGTTGGCTTTGGAAGACTATCGGCCGATCTCTTCAGGCAACGGTGCGCCACAGACTATTTTGCTTGAGATGGTGCGTACATTTGGTGCACATCACGACTCCGGGACCTTTGATGCCCAGCTGAAACATGAACGGATGCAAAGCGACACTTGGACCGGAGCAACCCCATGATTCGTTACGGGGTAGGCGCACTTGGAGTGTTGATGGGACTAGCCCTCACGGCAGGCGCTGAATGGCAGATTTCGGCCGACCACCGGGTTGGTTACTTGGAACGGGTGACCTTGGAGAACACAAGTCAAGTAAAGCCCTGGGGCGTGGATACAGTTTCTGGAGCCACGCAGAAAGCAGATCAGCAGGGATGGATTACGGAAAACAACGTCACTGCTTCGCATATAGAGGCGGCCGCCTCACGCACTGTCGGCATGCGGGTCGTGACAGCCAAGGGGATTGATACAGCTTACGCACATCCACGTTTAAGCAATCTTATTTTAGCCTGGCACGGCGCGGCCGGTGGTTTGGACGCAGGATACGTAAGGAAACCCTTATCTTGGGGTGAGGGACTGTTGGCAGAGCGTGTTTCTTTTTCTGGAGGTCGAGCCCGCATCGATTGGGGTACTTCGGGACAGAGCGAAGGGTTTTGGACCGATACACTTGAGGATTCCCGACGGTTTCGATACGATGAAGTCTCACTGGCGGGATTTAGGCAAACCGTGCAGATTCCCGAGGGGCAATTGGGCGTGGGTGTTTTGGATACATCTCGGGTTAAGTCCGCGATTTTCCCTAAAGCGTACAGTTCACGAGGAACCTTCACGACCGTGAATCTGCAGTCCTATCCGTATGACCGTATGCGCGTGTATGCTGAGGCCGTCTACGCGCGTTTGCTGGACGATCGGGTGAAGGACACACGTGCAGGTTTACTGGGGTGCGATTACGCATTGGCTCCAGGAATTCAAGTTTCAGTTCGGGGATGGTACTTAGGAGACGCATATAATCCGCCAACGGGGTTTTATAATATTTATGGAAACGAGGAAGGCAACGCCGGTTTTAAAATTCCAATGTCGTGGTGGCAAGGTTTTGTAAGGTTTACACCTGGTTGGGGCTGGAAACAGCGAGCGTCGGAAAATTTTTGGGTTCCCGAAGGCGGGGTGGAGTGGTATTGGCGGAGTTTAGGGACAACCTTGAAAATTTTCGAACGAGCGGAACAACCTGTCGGTCAATGGGGCGCCGAGGGTCATTGGGAATACACTGGAGCCAGCCTGAGTTGGGAATCTCCTTGGGCTTGGGCCTTGACGGGCCGTTGGGAAAAAATCTACAATGGATTCTTGCACAGTAAATTGCAACAATGGTCGGCGGAGATAGTACTGCGATATTAGTTGATATATGTACGGCGACCCTATTTGAGGAGCGTGGGATGAGACAAATTACCTTGGGAGTGGGACTCTTGGCAGGAATGCTGCTAATGAGTACGGTAGTTGTTGGTGCTGAGAGTGTGAAGCAAACTCGGGCAGAAAAAATCATGGGCATGCCTGTGGAGATTACCGTGTGGGCCCAAGATGCCACTGCTTGCGCACGTGCCCTGGACCAAGGGATGAATGAGTTTAGGCGGGTTGAACAAGTTTTTTCGTTTTACCGCCAGGGTAGTCAAG
Source organism: uncultured bacterium (assembly GCA_964604705.1). Lineage (GTDB taxonomy): Bacteria > Oederibacteriota > JAAXVQ01 > JAAXVQ01 > JAAXVQ01 > JAAXVQ01. The sequence continues at coordinate 77,889 of CAZSAP010000008.1, read as the reverse complement.
TCAATGAAATCAACCAATACGCCAGCCGTCGTCCTGTAGTGGTGGAAGCCGAAGTTATGTCGGTCTTACAATGGTCGCAGAAAATTTCAGAATTGTCACAAGGGGCGTTTGATGTGACGGTGGCCAGCTTTGCCTGGGAGTATGGGTTTGGACAAGGCGAAGCCAGAATACCGTTGCCGACGAGAATTGAGCAGATTAAAACCTACGTTGGGTATAAATATATTATTTTGATACCCGCGGATAAGACGGTGTTGTTTAAACGTGATGGTGTTCAATTGGATTTGGGGGGCATTGCCAAAAGTCATGCCTTGAACACCGTACGGCAAGTTCTGGGAAAAACCAAAATCCAGGCAGCTATGATCAATGCGGGTGGGGATGTAGCTTTGGTAGGTACCAAACCTGAAGGTGGGCCATGGGTGGTGGGGGTAAAACATCCGCGTGATTTGAAACGTTTGTTGACCGCGGTGGAAGTGGATAAGGGCAAGGTGCTCAGTTCAGGGGATTACGAACGCTTTTTTGAAAAAGAAGGCACGCGCTATCATCATATTATTGATCCGAAAACTGGAAGACCTTCAACCCATGCCATAGCGGCCACGCTTTGGTTGCCGGAGAAGCCTAAAGTTGATTTGCCCTCTGTAACCCTCATGCTCCTGCCACCGGAAAAGGCCCTGGCTTTGGTTGAAACCATACCGGGGGCTGAAGCGTTGATCGTGGATGCGGATAAAAAAGTCTGGATGACCCCGGGGTGGAAGAACAAATTGAAAATAGTGTGGTAGAAGTGTTTGTCTAATGCGAGCATAAGATCAGGGCCTGGAGGGTAGATTTCTTCCAGGCCTTTCTTTTAATAAAGTGGAGTGATAGACTTGTAATGGTTGTTCCTGAACAACAAGGTGTGTGGATGGTGTGGACCATAAATAAGTGAGTCTGAAAAAATACTGTGTTTAAATGAAATGAAAAATTCACTAATTGTTCCAAAGTACATATCTTGAATTAAACATCAAATGGTTGAGAACGTGATTTGAACATGTACTAAAATTATTTTTACTTTATCTTTGATTAAAGTGGGGTGGTGGTTATGAGATGTTCTATTGTGGTTTGTGGATTACTAGCGATGCTAATGGCAAGTAGCTATTGCATGGGGCTTGAAGGCATGTGGACTGACGATGGTGTTGTTATTTATGAAGGGCTTAGCGTTGGCAATGACCGGCAGATCACACCCGATGGGAATGGTGGGGTACTTGCGGTTTGGGCTAAGGGGACCAGCATTATGGCACAGGGAATTACAAGCGCCGGTTATCATAAGTGGTTTACACCGATAACCGTAGCTAATCCTTCGTGGTATTCGGTCGGCTATCCAAAAGCGGTTTCAGATAACAACAATGGTATGATTACAACTTGGCAAGATGATCGCAATGGACAAAATCCGAATATTTATGCGCAACGGGTAGGCTCGGGTTCTTGGACAACCAATGGCGTAGCAATTCGTAACTTAGCAACGGCAGGTACATGTGGATATATTCGTATGATTCCAGACGGAGCAGGTGGAGCGATTATTGGTTGGCTTGATCAACGAGCTAATGGTACCCGGTTTGATATTTATGCTCAACGTATTAATCAAAGTGGAACCGTACTTTGGACTGTCAACGGTGTAGTGGTTTGTAATGCGGCCAACACTCAGATTATGGATTACGATTTGGCTTCGGATGGCAATGGCGGCGTGATTCTTGCCTGGGCCGATTCGCGGGGTGGGACAGCGAATGCGTATGTATATGCTCAACGACTTGACAGTGCAGGTGCCGTCAAGTGGACCAGCAATGGGACCTTGATTGCAAGTGCGGCCAATGATCGTAAGGGGCTTGCTCTTGTATCCGATGGGAGCAATGGCGCTATTCTTATTTGGCAAGACAAACGTTCAGGAAACTACGATGTCTACGGACAAAGAATTAATTCTGCTGGGACGGTTCAGTGGACTTCCGGTGGGATTGCGCTCTGCAATGCCTCGGGAGATCAGACTGCACCTAATGTGGTTAATGATGGCGCGAATGCACTTTTGGTAGTTTGGAACGATACCCGGACAGCGAGCAAAGATGGTATTTATTTACAAAAATATAATCTTTCTGGAGTGGCCCAGTGGACCGCTAATGGAGTTGAGGCGTGCACGGCACTGTCTTCGCGGTATTACCAAAAGATCATTGCGGACGGAAGCGGTGGAGCGATTGTTCATTGGATTGATTTTCGAACGGCAAAGAACGTTAATTATGTGCAAAGGGTTGACGCTGCAGGCAACACCAGGTGGGCGGCTAATGGTGAGGTGATGAGCGATCCGAAAACATTTAGTGCGGATCTGGCTGTGGTTTCGGATAGCAATGGTGGCGCGATTTCGGTGTGGTACGACAATCGCAATGGTGGTGGACTTTATGCCCAACGCATTTTAAGGCCTCGTCCCCATATCTCAAGTGTGAACACCCCGGCGGTGTTAGGGACTTTATTTTCAGCATCGGTTATAGGGCGGAGTTTTAATGATGACCGAGGGACGGTGACGGCTGCCAAACTCACTCGGACAGCGTCTTCGGATATTGTTGCCTCAAACCTGGTTGTATCGGGTGCGAACTCACTGACCTGTACCTTTGATGTTACGGCAACCAGTTCCTTGGGTGACTGGTCGCTGGTGCTGACCGATTCGCTTTCTCAGAAATCGATAGAAGCTATAACGGTTTCTGTGGTTGCACCCACCCCCACAACCACTCCCACCCCTGCGGCATCGACACCAACCCCGACTCCCTCGCCCACCGCGGTTTATACTTCCACCCCTGTGCCGCCGGAGAAATTTCTCAAGATCTACCACAGTCAGATCAACCCCAACCGCGGGGAGAAGGCAGTGATTCGCTGGACGCAACCGCAGAGCGGTCCGGTTACAATTACGATATATAATATGGTTGGAGATAAGATCGTGGTTTTAGCGGATCATCAGGAATACAGTGCAGGGAATTACCACGAAATGAATTGGAATGGGGTTAACCAAAACGGGCAAGTGGTCGGCAGCGGTATCTATATCGTGCATTTGAAGACCGCTGGGTACGATACATACAGCAAGATTGCTATAATAAAATGAGTGGTAAGATAGCTGGGACAAAACCAGTCGGCTGAGAGGTGCCGACGACAGGCGGTTATTCCCAGACGATATCGTAGGTCACGTGCGGCTTGGGATCGGGTAGAAGGGTGACTTTGAGGTTTTTGGCGCCGCAATGCTCCAGCAAGCCCTTGACCCAGCCGCCTAGGAAAACCCGATATTTCATGGGCATGGTAGCGTAGTCAAAGACTAGCAAATGAGCGTGGTTTTTAGATACTTGTTCAACGTACGTCTCGCCTTGATCATGATACGTGTGCCAGAATTCCGTGGCTTGTTGAATGGCGTATTGTACGGAGACGATCTTTAAAAGTAATTTGTAAAAGCCGTTCATATCCAATCTCGCCATAAGTCCGCCCAAACGATTGAGTTGTTCGGATTCGTTGCCTTCAGGAAAGACAAATGGAGCCATACTGCTGATCAAGGCGGTGGTATCTTCAATGCTTAGGCGTTTGCCGGGCTCAAGGTGGGTATACACTTGGGCCAAGTAGGGGGGGAGGGTTTTTACGAACCGGTTTTCAGCATCGGGACCCAACGTGCCCCAGTATCCTTGCATGCTTAAAAACGATGTGCATTTTACAGTTCCCATAAGTGTCAATACGGCTCCTTGGAAGTACAAAGCGCGGACATTGTCTCAGTTTTTTTTGAGTAAATCAATCGACTTTTCCTCACCGGTTTAAAACAGCCCCCTAATGTGATCATGGTTTTGGAGAGTCAAAGAGATGTAAAGTGTTGACCCGGCTTCGGTTTTATAGCTATAATCATTTCCTAACAATTGGTGAATTTGGGATAGTGTCTTGAACCTATTTGAAAGTGGATGCAATAAATCCTGGAAAGGTCATGCCCGAATGATGTTTAAATCTCTATTTGTTTATCTTGCCCTCTTTTTCGGGCTTATCACCGTAGCGCATGCGGTCACGTTTGGGGAACAATCTACCGGGACGAATGATTATAGCAATCTAACCAGCAACCGTATGCGGGCGACGCAATATGTGTGCCCGGCCGACGGCACAATCAACCGCGTCAGCCTTTATGTACAAACCTTGGGCGGTGGTGGGAATGCGCAAGTGGCGGTCTATGATGCGGGACCCAATACATATACCCCGGGTGCGCGGCTGGCGTTGAGTTCTTCACAGGCATTGATTGCCGGTTGGAATGAATTTTCCATTTCGGATGTTGGGGTAAGCAACGGCGCAACGTATTGGTTGGTGTTTGAGGCCAATGCCTCAAACACCACAGCGTTTCGCTACACCGTAGATCCTAGTACGTCCCGTTTTATTACTCAAACGGTTTCGGTGTACGGTGTTTTTGACGATCCCTTCAGCACAACCTCTTTGATTTATTACAACCGTCGAATATCCATCTACGCCTGGGAATGGTCGGCCACGCCGACGTACACACCCACGCATACACCCACGTACACCATGACGCCTACGTTTACCGTCACCCCGACCTATACCGAAACACGCACCGCCACACCTACGTTCACTCCGACACCGTCGTATACGCAAACACCGACCAGCACGGCGTCACCGACCCATACCCCTACGTACACCGAGACGCCAACCTATACCGTGACCCCGACGCTAACGGCCTCGGCGACGCTTACCGCCTCAGCCACGATTACCCCGACGTCCACCATTACCCTAACAGCGACAGTCACGCCGCCGTATACCAGTACCACGACCCCGACCGCGACTCCGACGTATACCATTACGCGAACCGCCACTCCAACGTTTACCAGCACCATTACTCCGACCTACACGATCACACCGACCATTACGGTCACCTCTACGATCAGTGCCACGCGTACGATTTCGCCAACCTTGACAGTATCGCCGACGATTACCTCTACGCCCACCATCACCCGGACCTCAACCCCGCGGATATCCTCGACGGATTTATCTCAGGTCTTGGTCCATCCCAATCCCTGGGTTGGTTCGGATTCCGGTGGCCGGGCTCGGGTTGTGTTTGAGTATTTAACCGCCAGTTCTACCATTCGAATCTATACGCTTGATGGGAAGAAAATTAAGGAATTGCCCCCGGGGACGACCATGGATGGAGGGCGAACCAGCAATTTGGGCAATGGTCGGGCGGAATGGGCGCTCACCAATGAGGGTGGATCCCAAGTAGCATCTGGGATTTATATATATAAGGTAGTGGACTCGGCGGGAAATGGCAAATCCGGAAAAATTGCGCTTATTCGATAAGCGTAGATTTGTTTTTACGGGAATATTGAGCGTTATTTATAATTGTGTTCATATTGGTTGAAATAGTGTTTTTTTATATGTCGGTTTGTGGTTTTCACTCCTTGTTCGTCAAACAGTTCCTAATAGTAAGTATGCTTGATTCAGCGAAATCAAAGAATTAAATGGATGTCATGCCTGTTTCGTTATGGAACACGTTTGTTTTTATAAAAATAAATTAATGATTTATTGGGAACATCGGTTGTGTTTCTGAAAATTTGTGGTATTAATTTACAATACGGAATTATGCTCTGAAAAAAGGGGGGACTATGACATTAACTCATGGTCAGGATAAGTTACACTGCATGCAATGGTGGCATCGGTCACGTGCTCGATTTATCACCAAGGTGCTATCTTTACTTATAACCATTACCTTTGTGCTGCCCTATTTAACCTGGGCGTTTGAAGCCACCACTTTTCCCAAACCTAAGAATGTATTCCAACTTCCTCAACAAACTGTAGAAATTCCAGATCAATTCGCTTTGGCCTTAAGCTCTCATCAAGGCACCCATGGTTTGGTGATTCATATCCAGGATTTGCATTGCAATTATGAAGTGCAAAGCAACATTGCCAAGCTGATTGAACATCTCGCACAGAACAATCAGTTGCGATTGGTGGGCATCGAAGGTGCATCACTTCCGGTTAATACCACACACTTGTCACTGTATCCGGATGAACACGTTAAACAAGCCGTGGGCAAGTATTATATGAAGCAAGGGAAGATAAGCGGTGCCGAATACTATGCGGCCACGGGAAAACATAAGGTGCTTTTAAACGGGATTGAGAAGGCGGACTTGTATTCTTCCAGTCATGAATTGGTGATGAGCTTTCTAAAAGATGAAAGTCAAGGGTATGTGTACGATCTACGGGAAGCCTTGGGTGGGTTGAAGTCCCAATTGTATACGCCGGTTTTGCAAAAACTGGATGAGAAAAAGCAAGCTTACCGGACAGGAAAAAATTCGCCCCTGGCCTATGGGGGCTATCTTTGTGCTCAAGCCAAGGCCTTAAATCTTGACCTGGCGTCATATCCGCATCTTATGGCCTATGTTTCCAAACAGACGACGGTTTTGCCTCAGGATGTAAATCCGGATTGGGTGTATCAGGAGATCGACCGGTTGGATGCAGCGTTGAGAAATCGACTCTACACGACCGTGGAGCAAAAAAGTCTCGATCAGTTTGAGCATCGTTTGGATATTTTGGAAAAATTGTTCAATATTTCCGTCTCACAGGAAGAATTGGCGGAGTTTCGCCGTACCCCGCAATTGTTTAGCGTAGCGTCGTTTGTGCATTTTATCCAACAAAATTCTGAACAGAACGAAGCCGGTTGGGATGCCGAACTGTACGCTTTGGATGAGAGCTTGAAAAAAGTACTCGCGTTTTACGAGTTGGCCGATGCGCGCAGCCAGGCGTTTGTCGAAAACATAACCGCACAAATGAAAACCCATCAGGTCCCGATCGCGGTTTTGGTGACAGGTGGGTTTCATACTCAAGAGGTGTTGAAAGAATTAACCGCCAAGGGCATGTCCTACGTATCGGTCCGCCCCAACATCACGCATGAAGATTTAGTGAACCCCTATTTTTCGCTGGTCCGTGGGCGTCGGACACCGCTGGAAAAACTGTTGGCGCAAAATCAAAACATTTTTTCCTTGGCGACCAGTTTTGCGGAGGGCATGGAGCGCAACGCGGTTTTAACGCCAGCGCAGGAAAAGGCCCAGCCTCTCGAACGCCGCTTGTTTTTTGATGCCATGCGCTTGCATTTGCAAGATGTTGGATTGCTCATGGCGTTTAAAGCTTTGAAAACCAAATTTCAGACTCGGACCCAAGCCTTAATAGAAGGGTTGCGAACACAGGTGCAGGCTACGCATGCGCAGTATCCTTACGCCAATCGGGTTACGCTAAATATCGATTCCATCACAGCGCTGAATCAAGGTGTTACTGCGACATACGACGGGGTGAAGACTCAAGCGGTGATTTTGCCTTCTGCGGTAGTTCAAGCTCAAGCGAGTAAAGGTTTGGAATCCCTGGAGATTGAAGGGGAGGAACTATCGGCGGTTCTTTACGATCAAGCCACCTATGCCCAGAACAAAGACCGGCTCAATATTCCTGCCACGTCTCTGGTGGGGACGATTGCCGCCAACATGGGGCAACGCCTGAAGCGGGTATTGGCGTCTGTCTCGAATCCTTTTCGTGAGTTGCTTGCGCTAAGTCGAACCGGACGCCGTGCGTTTGTCAGCGCGGCGTTGAGTCTGCTCTTGATTTTCACCCCCATGTCTGCCTTGCTTCTCACCGGCTGTACCAATCCCGCCGGGCCTGACATTGAAGAACCGATGCCCAATACCAAATATTTCCAAGATGCCCAGATCAGTGTGGAGATGAAAGCCGACGGCCACACGTGGGTGGTGGGATTTAAAAACGAATCCGGCGCCATGGTGACCCGTGAGGGATTGGCCGGACAGACGATTTACAGCCAAGCCGGGGTTGTGGTCTCAATTGGGATGGACAACCGCGTACAAGTTACCCGCCCTTATCAAGATGCACAAGGTCGGAACGGTACAGACACATATACGGTCTCACCCACGGAACATACGGCCACGGATCTCAAGGTTACCACCGATACTCATGGGCGGAATTATTCGGACTTCACGTTTGGGTTTTCCAATCCGTCCACAGGGCAAGTCGCCTACACAGCAACCTTGGTCATGGACAACGGTACACTGGTGGCGCGGTTTGTGAGCGCGACCGGGACGGTGTTGGGGCAGCAGACGGTAACCGTCACTCGGCAAGCCAATACGGCCCAGACCTTTGCGTTTGCCAATCCTTACGGCAGCGGGGTATCCCAGATACAAGCCTCGGCGCCTGTTGTGTATGCCGATGTCCAAGCCACGCTGGAAAACCAGGCGGGCAAACTGGAGGTGTATCAAAAGACCGGTACACCGACCGTGTACATCATTGATTACTACGATGCGTTTGGACAGCATCATTTCGAACAAGCCCTAACCGGGAGCATACAAACACTGTACATCAGTGACGGCGGGGACAATGTGTTGCGCTTAACCTCGGGTATTTCCGTGAGCGAGCAAAACGGTGCCACCGAGATTCGAACCTTGGTCAGTCCGTCCGGTTTGGTCAGTGAGCAGACAACCGTAGGGACGGCCAAGACGTACAAAGTTCGTTTTATGGATACGGTGACCGGCTTGGAAAAGGATGTGGCCACCTTGGTGGATCAAGGCGGAGGGGTTTGGGTTGCGCAATTCATGAACAGCCCGGCCGTACCCTTGACCTGGTTGGAAGAGAATACCGCCGCCGTATTTACCGTAAACAATACCGCCGGTAACGGGACCGTGACCCTCTCCTTTGATACGGCCGGAAATATTAATGATGTCGCGTTTGCCCATCCCTTCCGCGCGGTCGCGGGATTTATCGGTTCGCTTCTAAGTGCGGGCATGGCCATCGGGCAAGCAAGCGCCATGGTCACGGTAGGCGCGCTGGTACCGGTTTTGTTTTGGCCGACCATGGTGCTGGGGTTTTTCTTTGGCGGTTATTTTACTGTAGGCGCAGTGAGTTATTTCCGTGTGGCGAGAGCTGTGCGCGAGGCGGAATTGTTGCGGTTGATTTCTGAAAATCCCGAGGCGGATGTAAAAGTATTATCGCGCCGAGCAGGCATGGAAGCCATTGCCTGGTCCAACGGCAAGATGGATACTCTGGCCATGTCCTTCCTGGAGAAGGATTCACCTTGGGCGGCCAGACAGGTGAAGTATCACGAAACCTTTAAAACTGAATTGGGCGGCATGCTTGCGTTGCTCCCGGGAGTGCGTTTGGGCTTACGGGCGCTTGGCACGTTAGGTACCTGGGCCAATAAGATTTTGCGTATTCGTCTGTTTTCCATCTTGCTTTCGTTTTTAATGTTCTTTTCGGTCACCTCCGCTTTGGTGCTGACCGGTTGCTCTAAAAATGACGACATCGTGGGGCCGGGCATCGAAGAACCGATACCCAACACCAAAGTCTATTCGGATAAAAAACTTTCTATTGAGCAAAAGGCCGATCAAAAAACGTGGGTCATTACCTTTACCGATTCAACCGGCAAGAACGTTAGCGTGGAAGGAAAGGTGTCTGCCCAGAATGACCAGCTTTTGTACAATGAAAATGGGGTTCAGGTCACGCTGACCAAGAACAACCAGGTTGTGCTCTCGCGGCCGGCAACGGATGCGCAAGGACGCAAGGGGACAGAGACCTATACGGTTTCGCTGACGGATCGCACGGGGATTGATCTGGTGGACGTCGTGGATGCCAATGGGCAGCATTATTTTGAATATGGTTTCTCCTTTGCCAATGCCAGCACAGGCAAGATTGAATACACTGCCAAACTGGTTACCTCGGCCAGTACCATCACAGCCGTATTTACCAAGGCCGATGGTACCGAGCTGGGACAGCAACCTGTCACCGTGGTGGTAAATGCAGATTTATCCCAGACCTATACATTTTCCAATCCCTATGGAAACGGAGCTTCCAAGCTCACGGTCACCACGCCGGCCACCTATACGGATGTCAAAGGGGTCGCGTATCTTCTCCCTGGAACACTCGAAGTGTATTTGAAAAACGACGGTAAATACATTGTGGATTATACGGATTCAGAGGGTAAACACCATTTTGATGCCGTGGTTTTAGGGACGGCTCAGGTTTTGTTGACCTCCAGCGGAACCCAATTGCGTATTACCTCTGCAGGGCAAATTGAGATTGTCCGTCCGTACCAGGACGCGCAAGGCCGCAAAGGTACGGACACATATTCGGTCTCGCTGAGTGAGCATTTGGCCGTGGATTTAAAAGATGTGACCGATGCCAATGCCCAGCATTTCTTTACGTACGAGTTTACTTTTTTTAGTGCCACCACCGGTCAGATCGAGTATATGGCCGAGTTGGTCCAAAACACAGACGGAACAGCCTCGGTGGTGTTTAAGAAACTGGATGGGACCTCGCTGGGGCAGCAATCGGTCACAGTGACCGTGAATGCGGATTTGACGCGTACGTATGCCTTTGCCAATCCGTACGGCACGGGAGCCACCACCGTGACGGTCACGGCGCCCGCCACGTATTCGGATGTTCAGGCTGTCGCGTTCTTGGCTCCGGGAACGTTGGAGATTTATCAGAAAACCAATGGCACCTACATTATTGATTTTACCGATGCCGCGGGCAAACATCATTACGATGCCGTGGCTCTTTCGGGTACGCAGCAGGTCTTGTACAGCCAAAACGGAATCCAATTAAGCATTACGACGGACAATCAAGTGAAAATTGTGCGTCCCTACCAAGATGCCCAGGGGCGCTCGGGTACGGAAACGTACTCGGTCTCGCTGAGCAATCACTTGGTCACGGATCTTACCGATGTCACCGACGCCACCGGGCAGCATGCCTATACCTATAATTTTTCGTTTATCAATGCCACGACCGGACGGGTCGAGTATACCGCGGTTTTGAACACCCAAGGCGACGGCAGCGTCACCGCGGTGTTCACCAAGGCGGACGGCACAGCCTTGGGACAGCAACCGGTGACCGTGACCACCAATGCGGATCTCTCTCAGACCTATACCTTTTCCAATCCCTACGGCACGGGCGTTTCGTCCATCTCGGTCGCGGCTCCGTTTAAATACGCCGATGTACAAAGCACCGCGTTTGTCTTGCCGGGCACGTTCAATGTTTATTTGAAAACCAATGGCAACTATTTGGTGGACTACACCGATGCGGCCGGGTTGCATCACTATGAAGTGGTGCCCAACGGCACCGATCAAGTTTTATACAATCAAAGCGGGCAACAATTGACCTTTGCGGCGAATAAGTCCTTGGTCTTGGTCAAACCATATACCGATGCCCAGGGTCGGAGCGGGACGGACACGTACTCGATCTCCCTTACCGATCGTACCGGCATTCAGTTGAAGGAAACTTTGGATGCCAATGGCAAGCATTTTTTCACGTATGCATTCACCTTTGTGGATGCGGCAACCGGCAAGGTGGCGTATACCGCCACCTTGGCCATTTCCAACACCTCCGGTACCGCCATGTTTGTCAAGGCCGACGGGCCCTCGTTGGGGCAACAGCCCGTGACGGTCGTGCGCAATGCCAACACCTCACAAGGCTACACCTTTGCGAATCCCTACGGCAGTGGCCTGGCGCAGGTACAGGTTACCTCGCCGGTGGTCTATGCCAACGTGCAGGCTACGTTGGAAAAGGTTTCCAATAAATTTGAAGTGTATCAAAAGACCGGTACACCGAGTGTGTACGTTGTTGATTACTACGATGCCTTTGGACAGCATCATTTTGAAAAGGCCTTAAACGGAACGATTCAAAACTTATACACCAGCGACGGCGGAGACAATGTTCTGCAAATGACCTCGGGTATTTTGCTCAGTGAAACCAACGGTGCCAGCATGGTGCGAACCTTGGTGAGTCCGTCCGGGCTCGTGACGGAACAAACCACGGTGGGCACCAGCCATTCGTATAAGGTACACTTTTTAAATACAGTTACAGGTTTGGATAAGGATGTGGCCGACATTATCGATCAAGGCGATGGAACCGCCCAGGTGTTGTTCAACAACAATGCCGCGGTCACCGGGACCTGGTTGGAAGAGAATACGGCGTTGGTCTTTACAGTGAACAATACCGTGGGGAATGGGACCGTGACGCTCTCGTTTGACGGCGGGGGAAACATCACGGACGCGGCGTTTGCCCACCCGTTCCGCGCCCGCAACGGATTTATGGCAGCCATGGCCTCGACCTGGGTGGCGATTTTGCAGGGGGGAGCCTTTTTTGCCGTAGGTTCACTGCTTCCGGCCCTGGCTCTGCCGGCGATGGTGTTGGGCGTGTTTTTTGGAAGTTACCTGGTGGTCGGTGCGGTTCGTTACTTGGAAGTGGCCTACGCGGTTCGGTACGCCATTGCGTCACAACTAATCAATGAGCACTCGGACCTAACCATTGAGGAGATCTATCGTCGCGCCACCAACCAGGCCATTGCCTGGTCGGATGGCCGCGTCAACCAAGTAGCCATGATCTACTTGAAACGCGACTCACGCTGGGCGGCCAATTTGGTAACCTATCACGAAACGTTCAAGACCGAGTTGGGTGGCATGCTGGCCATGTTGCCCGGGGTGCGGATGATGAGGGCCCTTGGCCAACGTACGCTTGCGGTCGTGGCACCGATGGTCAAGCGCCTGGTCGCTTTCCGGATTGCGCCAGTGGTGATGTCGTTCATGTTGGTTTTTTCCCTGATGGCTTCAGTGGTGCTGACCGGGTGCGGCAAAGGCGAAGGACCGATGGGCCCGGTGATCGAGGAACCGCTTCCCAATACCAAATATTTCCAAGACGGCCGTGTGAGTGTGGAAATGCAGGCCGATGGCCGGACCTGGGTGGTGGGATTTAAAGACGCCAATGGCATCTGGGTCACGCGTACGGGCGAAATTGGGGAATTGTACAATCAAGCCGGGATTACCGTAACCATTACGCCGGAGCATAAGGTGCAACTCGTGACGCCGTATCAGGATGCACAAGGCCGAACCGGCACCGAAACGTACACGGTTTCGCCTACCGAGTACACGGCCACGGATCTTAAAGTCACGCACGATGCCAATGGGCGGAATTACTCGCAATACGCGTTTTCGTTCTCGAACGCCGCCACCGGGCAAGTGGCGTACACCGCCACGGTGAGCCTGGTCAATGGCGTGCCGGTCGCGCAATTTGTCAATGCCGACGGAAGCACCCTGGGGCAACAGACGGTCACGGAAATTCGGCATGGCGACACGTCGCGTGATTATGTGTTTTCCAACCCTTACGGACATGGCGCCGCTCAACTGCAAGTGACCACACCCGTGATCTATGCCGATGTTGTAGCCACGTTGGGCGACCTGACCGGAAAACTGGAGGTCTATCAGAAGAGCGGAACACCGGCTACGTACATAATCGACTATTACGATGCCTTCGGGCAGCATCACTATGAAAAAGCACTTACGGGAAGCATTCAGCCGCTCTACATCAGTGACGGCGGCGACAATGTGTTGCAGCTTACTTCGGGAGTCTCCCTGAGCGAGACCAACGGTGCCACGGTCGTCAGGACGTTTGTAAGTCCGAGCGGTGTGATGGGTGAGCAAACAACAGTCGGAACGGCCCATACGTACAAGGTGCACATCGTGGACCCGGTGACCGGTCTGGATAAAGATGTCGCTACACTTGTGGATCAAGGCGGGGGAACTTGGGTGGCACAGTTTGCCAACAACCCGGCCGTTCCGGTGACCTGGATGGAGGAGAACACGGCTGCGGAGTTTTCGTTCAACAACAATGCGGGAAACGGGACAGTGATCATCTCGTTCGATTTGGGTGGAACTATGACCGACATCGGGTTTGTGCGTTCGTCCATCGCGTCGTTGGGACGTGTGGGTGAAGGTGTTACCAGTGCCATGGGCTTGGCGTTTTTTGGCACGGGTTCGAGTGCACCGGCTTCGACCGGACTCTGGGCGGTCATGGGGCTGATCGGAGCCGGGTATGCCGTCGCCGCGTGGCTGCGTTTTCAGACGTTGCGCCAGGATGTTCGGCAAGCATTGTTGGAGAGCGCCCGCATCCGCGCGTATCTGCACGGGCATCCGAGTATGGCGCCTGAAGGTCTGATCCGGGCCATTGCATTGCAACAAGCCCCGGCCGATTATCAAGCGTGGGTGTTGCGCAACCCGGGATATTCTCGGGGGATCGCGGACGTAGCCCGTAGCGGCAATGTGTTAAGCCAAGTCTTAAGCGATGCCACGGCCATGTCCTTGCTGGAGCAAGGGCATCCGAAAACCGCGGATCAGGTGCGTTGGTACGCCTCGTTTAAACATGAACTGGCGGGCATGCTCGCCTTGTTGCCAGGGGCACAAAATATGTTAACGGCAATAGGTCGGCGCCTGGGCGCACGTGCAACCAACGTTGCTTCGGGCGTCAGCACCGTGGCACCTGCCTCGTTGTTGCGCCTGGGCGAATTGGTCGGGGATCTCAAGCGTGGGGAATCGGCTTTTGGGCAACATCCCTTTGGCCGACTGGTGTATCAATACCGCGCCTTGTTCGGCGGGGCGAATTTTAATTTACGTGAGAATGTACGTTTTCGCGTGGGAGTTTCGTACGCGGTTGAATTCAATGAAATGCACCCTGGGAAAACCAAAGCGACGGAAGCCTTGCAGGCCGAACAAGGAGCCTACGTTATCTCCGTGCCTGCCTCGGCCGCTCGGATGCTTCAAGCCACACCCCAGCAAGGGTGGTTGGGTTCCCTGTTGTATAATTTCCGGAGTTGGCAGGCGCAACGCGGACTCACCCGGGCGCTCGAAGCCTATGCGTCGGAAACACGCGCCTTGGCATTGGAAGCGCAAGGCGATGCCGAGGTAACCCAAGCCGCCTATGAGAACGAAGTTCAGAAGATCTCTTTGGAGCAGCTCCGGGGCTTGGGCGCACAGCGCCTGCAAGAGTTCAACCGGCCGCAGAACGGCCGCCAGATTGGCTTGCCGGCAGCGTCCTTGGGCAAGTTGTTGGAGTTCTACCGCCAAAGTGTGAACGCGCAGGGTGCAACGCTGTGGCAGGCGATTGAACCTCAGCTGCAATTTTTACTGAAAGACGGGCAGGTTCGCAGCAGCGCCATGTTGGCCCAAGCGCTCTTGCGGACACCGTTGACCGGAATTGCCAATGCGCAATTGCGGGGGACCGTCGCGGCGCTGCAAGCAGGATTGCGCGCAGCCCAAGCCGAGTCTCAACAAAATCCGGAACGCATGAATGCCGAAGTCAACCATGTGACGGAACTGTTGGTGCGCAGTCGCGAAGGGTTGCATGCCGAAGGCTTGCTCTTGGAGTCGGCCGCGCTGCCGACGGCGGGAGTGGAGAATGAACAGGTCCACTTGATGATCGATGCCCAGACCCGTACGGCCTTGTTGGAAGGGGTGCGGCTGTTGTTGGCCACACCCGCGCTGACCCCGCGCGTGCAGGAGAACTTGGCGTTTTTCCAGCGCGTCTTGGCCCAACCGACCCTGACTCCGCAGGAAGGCGCCCATCTACAGGCCTTGCTGCAAGCCATTGCCTTGCCGGAAGGCGTGATGCAGGCCACGGTTGTCGGTGAAGATACCAGCAAGCTGGTGGGCAGCTTGATCAACGGGCGTGTCAATCAGGCCACGGTGAAGTACGACGGGGTGGCCATGCAAGTGGCCAAACCCGTGGTGGCCAATATTTTTGCCAACACCGAGCAGGCCATTCTAAACGTGGCGCAGTCGCAGCAACCCATCCTTATGACGCCGTTCAACGGACAACTGCCCGAGCGTTTGGCGCCGGTGGGCGATTTTATGGGGCAGATTGGGAAAGCGTTGGAAGGCACGGTCTTCAAGGAGCATTTGTCCTCCGAGAGTGCCTTGGCGCAGGCGTATTATCGGGAACAACTGCGTCCCAGCAAGGCCCATAACCAACAGTTGGTGCGGGTTATGATCCGAGCCTTGAAATACACGGCTCGCGAACTGGAAAAAGGCCGGGGTGACCGCGGGGAGTTTGAACGCTCACTTGAGGCCATGAATACATTGATCCAAACCTCGAAGTTGTTCCAAGGGACACCCATTGGCACGCTCAATGGGAAGACCGTCTATACGGCGAGCAGCTTAAGCTACGGCGGCACCCTGGGCTATGTCTGGTTGTTCGAGCAGTTGCCAGGATTCCAAATGTCCGATGCCTTGGAACGCACGCTGCGGCAACAACGTTTGCGTAATTTCCGAGCTGAAACCGCAGCCTAAGCCGCGGCCCGGGTCAGCGCTGCTCCAAGATTGTCAGCCAGCGAAGTTTGGCTTTCTTGGAGCAAGCGCTTGACCCCGGCAGGGCTTTTCGTTATAATACGACCTCTTTTTTACCCCACCTATCTATTTTTCAGAAACGAGGAATGAATCGCTTTATGATTGAACGGTATACATCTGCGGCCATGTTTCGGATTTGGTCCGAGGAACACAAGTTGGAAACCTGGTTGACGGTGGAGTTGGCCGCAGCTGAGGCGCAAGCCCGCTTAGGGATTATTCCCAAATCGGCGTATCAACAGCTTAAGTCGCGGGCGCGGATCAATCCGAAGCGCGCGGCGGCCATTGAAAAAGTGACCAACCACGATATCATTGCGTTTGTTTCGTCGACAGCCGAGTCCTGCGGTCCGGCCGGTCGGTATCTGCATTTTGGCATGACCTCTTCCGATGTGGTGGATACGGCCTTGGCGCTGCGTCTGCGCGAAGCTTCGGATTTGATTGCCGTGCAGCTGAACCGCCTGGAGAAAGCTTTGGCCAAGCAGGCCAAAAAATACCGTAAGGTTCCCATGATGGGGCGTTCGCATGGCATTCATGCCGAACCGATTACCTTTGGTTTGAAATTGGCTGTGTTTTGGGCCGAGATTCGTCGGCAGCAGGAACGCTTTGCCCGCGCACGCAAGACCGTGGAAGCGGGGATGTTCTCGGGTGCCGTGGGCACATACGCCAATCAGGACCCGCGGGTGGAACAACTGGCCTGCAAGTCGTTGGGGCTCACTCCCGAGTTGCCGTCCACGCAGGTGATTTCACGTGACCGGCATGCGGAATATGTCTGTGCCTTGGCGCAATTGGCCACGTCCGTAGAAAAAATATCCATTGAGATTCGTCATTTGCAGCGTACCGAAGTCAGGGAAGCCGAAGAGTTTTTTGCCAAGGGCCAAAAAGGTTCCTCGGCCATGCCGCACAAGCGCAATCCCATCATCTGCGAACGGGTTTCGGGCTTGGCCCGCTTGGTGCGCGGGTATGCCTTGGCTGCCTTGGAAAACGTTCCGCTCTGGCACGAACGGGATATTTCACACTCGTCCGTGGAGCGCATGATTTTGCCCGACGCCACGGCGACCATGGAGTACCAGTTGCAGAAAATGGCCGAGGTCATGGAAAATCTCCTGGTGTATCCGAAGAACATGGAGCGCAACATCAACCTCACGCGGGGTTTGATCCATTCGCAGCAAGTGTTGTTGACCCTGGTGCAAAAGGGCATGGCGCGTGACGATGCTTACCGCAAAGTCCAGACCTTGGCCATGCGGGCCTGGACCCAGGAAGAGAATTTTAAAGAATTGGTTAAAAACGATCCGGAGATCATGCAAGTGTTGACTGCGGCGGATTTCAAGAGTTGTTTTGATCTGGCGTATCACACCCAACATGTGGACAGTATTTTTAAACGGTTGAAATTAATGTAACCCATTTGAATGTGTGGTAACCGTAGGGGCGTAGGGCATGCACCCCTGCCATTAAAGGTTGATTTCATTTTAGAAGGAGATAGCGCATGAGCACCTCAAAAGCGGAATGGACCGCAGAAGTATTTATCACCCTGAAACCCAGTGTCTTGGATCCCCAGGGCAGCACCATCCAGTCGGCCCTGCACTCCATGGGCTACGAGGCCTTGACCGGTGCGCGTTTGGGCAAGTATTTCACCCTGACGTTTGCCGGCAAGTTGTCCAAAGCCGAGGTCGAGCGGCAAGTCAAGCAGATGTGCGATAAACTTTTGGTGAATGCGGTGATTGAGCGCTACCGGTACCAAGTGGCCGCCTCGCCCAAGGAGTCCTAAGTGAAATTCGGAATCGTTGTTTTTCCCGGAAGCAATTGCGACCACGATTGTTACTACGCGGTCAAAGATGTGTTGCAACAACCGGCGGAGTTCATTTGGCACGGTGAGAGCAAGCCCAAGGCCGTGGATGCGTACATCCTGCCCGGCGGTTTTTCCTACGGCGATTATCTGCGCACCGGTGCCGTGGCCCGTTTTTCGCCGGCCATGGACGCGGTTCGCGCGCATGCGGCGCAAGGCAAGCCGGTGATCGGCATCTGCAACGGATTCCAGATTCTCTTGGAAGCCGGACTCTTGCCCGGGGCCATGCTGCGCAATAAAAACCTGCATTTCATCTGCAAATATGTGAACCTGCGCACGGATTCGGCGAAGACCCCGTTTACCCAAGGCATTACGCCTGGGAAAGTGCTGCGGATTCCCATTGCCCACGGCGAAGGCAATTATTTCTGCGACGCCGCGACCCTCAAGCAATTGCAGCGTGAGCATCGGATTGTCTTCCGCTACGCCACTCCCGAAGGAGAGGTTACTCCGGAAGCCAATCCCAATGGCTCGGTCGACAACATTGCGGGTATCTGCAATGAGCGCGGAAATGTCTTGGGCATGATGCCCCACCCCGAGCGTGCCATGGAGTGGAGCATGGGATCGACAGATGGACGGGAACTGTTTGCCTCGCTGCTTTCCGGCGTTTTGGCACGGCGCAAGTAAAGGCCGCCGCGGTGAAAAAAATCCCCGCTCCTGCCGCACAGCATCACGCATTCCCCAAAGGCTCGCTCCTGGGGTTGCTTCTGCTTGCGGTCTGGGCGGGGATTTTATTTTGGCGGTCGTCCATACACCTGCCGTGGCACACCCAGGTTTTTGATGGTTTCTTTGCTTGGTCCCGTTACGGGGCCTACCAGCCCTCTGTATTTTTTAGTCATTGGTGGCATGTCTTAAAAATCGTACTGTTGGCTCTCGGGTTTGGCGTCGGGGCCTTGGGCAACGGTTGGTACCTTGTCCAACGGTTTTTCCCCAACCTACGTTCACGTTTGGAAACAGCACTTATCAGTATGGTGGTGGGGTTGGCGCTTTTAATTTTGGCTACGTTTCTGCTCGGTCTGGCCGGAGGGTTAACGCGTCCTTTTTACAGTCTACTTTATGGAGCGTTCGTTGCCTGGGGTGGATGGGTTGCCTGGCAACACCGGGGTACCTGGAAGCCGGCCGCAGGGTGGTGGTGGGGGCGGAAACCAGGATTAACCGACCGGGTGCTTGGTGGATTTGTTTTGGCGATTATTGGCTTGGAATACTTTGTGGCCCAGTCACCGGAACTCTTTTTTGACTCGTTGGTCTATCACCTGGGCGTGACCTCACAATGGATTCAACATGCCCGGATTGTGGCTTTGCCCACCGTGTTTTTCTCCAATCTCCCCATGAATGTCGAAATGCTCTACACCGGGGCCTTGCTCTTGGCCGACGAAACGCTCTGCCGCGTGCTGCATGTAAGCCTGGGAGTTTTGGCGGTTTTAGCTGTCTTTGCCATGGGGCGACGGTGGTTTGGCCGACGCGTAGGTTTTTGGGCCTCGGGAATTATGGCCACCATCCCGTTGGTCTTTTTAAATGCTTCGGTTTCCGGGGTGGACGTTGGCGCGGGATTTTTTACAGCCGTGGCCTTGTTGGTCTTGCTCAATACATTCTTAGCAGAGACCTTGCGCTCGCGTGACATTTGGCTCTCGGGACTGCTGGTGGGTGTGGCCCTGGGCTGCAAGTACAACATGGCCTTCATGCTCGCGCCGGCCATCGCCAGCCTGTTGGCGTATCGTCTCTATCGCCGCGAGAGCGCGCGTGTTTTGCTGCCCGTGGTTTTGAAACTCGCCGCCGGTACGCTTATCTGCCTTATGCCCTGGATGGCCAAGAACATAGCCTTTACCGGAAATCCGGTTTATCCCTTTCTATTCAAGGTGATTCCCAGTCGTTACATCCACCTGGACAAGATGCAGCAGCAAATGGATGGATTTAAGGAGTACGGGCAGCGCACATGGGTCCAGTTTTTAAAAGTGCCCTGGGATCTTTCGTTTTATTACCCTTCGGCGAATTCCTATCTGGGTGTGGTGTTTTTATTCCTGCTTCCAGGATTTTTATGGCTGGGGCTCGTGGCGCGGAGGGCACCGCCGGTGCAAAACATACTCTGGGGTACCGCGGTGGCCACCACCTTGATCTGGGCCGTTGAGACTCAGATCGCCCGCTACTTGCTCCCGGGTTTTTGCGTGCTCGCGGTATTGAGTGCCTATGTCTTGGAACGGGCCGAGCGTTGGTTTGTGTGGTTTGGGCGGACCATGCGCTGGTGCGTGCTGGGGTTGATTTTTTGGGGCCTGGGCAATGTGAGCATTATTGCGCTTTTAAATTGGGATCCCATTGGCGTGGGCGTCGGGTTGCAAAACCGGGAAGCGTATTTGGAACAACACCTGATGATGGGCTACTACCCCATGGCCCGGGTCATCAACCGCCTGCCCGGTAAAGTCAAAGTGTATATTTTCGGGGAGACCCGTTCCTATTATATTGAAAAAGAAGTCACGGCCGTGACTGTGTACGATGCCAACCGCTTGCTTGAGTGGGTGGCCGCCGGTCCGACCGCCGAAGCTGTTTGGCAACAGTTGCGCCAGGCGGGCTACACCCATCTGTACATACATGCGCCTGAAGCTGCGCGCACACGCGGGTACGAGAAATATTGTTGGACGCCGGACGCGGTGGCGCGCTGGCAGGAGTTGACGGCGCGCTATTTGAAACGCGTGTCGTTGATCGGGCAACAGTCCTTGTACGAGGTCTTGGCCGCACCGGACATGAAACGACCCATCAAGCCGGGGCGCGCATTGTTCATGTACAACCCCGAGGTGGTGGCCAATGTTGGGTCCCACGCGGATCAGACCATGGCCCTGGCCCAGCAAGGGCGATACTTGGACTACGAGGTTGCATGGCAGCGCATCATGCAGCTTACGCCCGAGTGGGATGTGCCGTACACCATGTTGGGCTGGATGTACCAGAAACAAAAGCGCATGGACGACGCGCTGGCCATGTACCGCCGCGCAGAGCAACTGACGGAATTGAGCCCCGAACTGTACCACGAGTTGGGGATCATGCTGTGGAACACGCGGCAGCCGCTGGAAGCCATCCATTGCCTGCGCCGGGCCTTGGACGAAGCGCCGACCATGGATGCGGTACGAAAAAATTTAGAAACCATGGAAGCCTCTTTACGCGAGGGGAAAAATCCTTAGGTCGCAGGTGACCCGCACCCAGGGTGCGGAACCCTTTCAAGGAGCGAAGGCATGAAGCTGAGTGTGTTGATCCCGGCTCGTGATGAACAAAATACAATGCTTGAGATCTTGGAGCGGGTCAAAACCGAGCTCGAGATGATTCCCGGTGAAATCATTGTCATTGACGACGGCTCCCGAGACGGGACTGTGGAGATTGCCCAAACGGTTCCCGGGGTTAAGGTGATTCGCCAGACCGGGGTCCATGGCAAAGGCGCGGCCTTGCGTACCGGCCTGGCGCAGGCTACGGGCGACGTGGTGCTGATCCAGGATGCGGATCTGGAATACGATCCGACCGACTATCCTTTTTTGCTGAAACCGATTCTAGAAGGGGCGGCCTCGGTGGTGTACGGCTCGCGAATTTTGGGCGCACGCCAGGGGCGCAGCACACAAAAATCGAGTTTGCGGTATTACTGGGGTGGACGCTTTCTATCCTGGTTGACCTCGTTCCTTTACGGTGTTAAAATCACCGACATGCCTACCGGGTACAAAGTATTCAAAACCGACGTGTTGAAGTCGGTGCTTTGGACCGCAGATGGGTTTGAGTTTTGCCCCGAAGTAACGGCGCGCATTTTGCGTAAACGCATACCGATTGTGGAAGTTCCCATTGCCTACACCCCCCGTTCCTTTGCCGAAGGCAAAAAGATCCGTTGGAAGGACGGCTGGATCGCGATCCGCACGCTGTGGCAGTTCCGGTGGCGATCCAAGCTGTGAGGGTGGAACGTTAAGGCTTCGTAAATTTAACGCCCCCCCAGCCCCCGCTGTGACCAGCAGGGGAGCGAGGGGGAGTTTGATTTTATACTGAGTTGAAGGAAGGTATTCACGCTTGAAAAAGACAGGTTCGCAATCCAAAACCACCAAACGTTCCAAACCCGCGAAGACGGCTTCGCCGTTTAAAAACATTCCGCGCGGACACGCCACGTTGACGCCGTGTCCGGGTGATCCGGCGGAGATTACTCCGGCCATCATCAAACAACATGGGTTCACACCCCAAGAGTATCAAAACATTCTCAAAATCATGGGGCGCACTCCCAGCTACACCGAGCTGGGCATTTTTTCAGTCATGTGGTCGGAGCATTGTTCGTACAAAAATTCCCGCCCGGTTCTGAAGTTGTACCCGACCAAAGCCAAGAACGTGCTCCAGGGGCCCGGTGAAAACGCCGGGGTCATGGATATTGGCGAAGGGCGCGCCATTTGTTTCAAAGTCGAGTCGCACAATCATCCCAGTGCCATTGAGCCTTACCAAGGTGCGGCCACGGGTGTGGGCGGCATTTTGCGCGATGTTTTCACCATGGGTGCGCGTCCGGTGGCCTGCCTGGATTCGCTCCGTTTCGGCAAGTTGAGCCACAACAAGGTGAAGCATCTCTTTGCCGGCGTGGTCAGCGGCATTGCCGGATACGGCAATTGCATCGGCGTTCCCACAGTAGGCGGCGAAGTTCAATTTGACGATTGCTACAAGGACAACTGCCTGGTCAATGTCATGGCCGTGGGATTTTTAAAGCATGAGGAATTGGCCTTGGGCCGGGCCTCGGGCGTGGGCAACCGCGTTATTTACATTGGCTCCACCACGGGGCGCGACGGCATTCACGGCGCCACGTTTGCGTCCGAGGAACTCTCCTCTGAATCCGAAGAACGCAAGAGCGCAGTGCAAGTTGCGGATCCGTTCATGGAGAAGCTGTTGCTGGAAGCCACCTTGGAACTGATCCGAGGCAAGCACCTGATCGGCATTCAGGACATGGGCGCGGCCGGGTTGACGTGTTCGACCTCGGAAATGGCAGCCCGCGGGGGTGTGGGCATTGACGTTGAGCTGGCCCATGTTCCGCAGCGCGAGACCGGCATGTTGCCCTACGAGATCATGCTCTCCGAGTCTCAGGAACGCATGCTCTTGGTGGCCAAAAAAGGGCATGAACAAGCGGTGCATAAGATTCTAAAGAAGTGGGGTTTGCACTCGGCGGACATTGGGTTTGTGACCAACGATCACTTGGTGCGCATCCGCCATCACGGCAAGGTGGTGGCTGAAATGCCCGCCGGTGCGCTGGCCGATACCAAATTCCCGGGGTACCCGACGTATCACCGTCCGGCCAAGCGTCCGAAGTATTTGGACAAGGTGCAGACCATTCCGGCCAAGGCCTTGAAGGCGGATATTGAGACCGACACCGCCTTGCTAAAGTTGTTGGCCTCGCCCAATTTGTGCTCCAAGCGGTATGTGTGGGAACAGTACGATCACATGGTCCGCACCAACACAGTGCAGTTGCCCGGCGCCGGAGCGGCCGTGTTGCGCATCAAGCACACCAAGAAGGCCGTTTCGGTCTCGCTGGATTGCAATGGGCGCTTTGTCTATCTGGATCCGCCGACGGGCGGCAAGATTGCCGTGGCCGAGGCCGCGCGCAACGTTGCGGTCACGGGGGCCAAGCCGCTCGGCATGACCAATTGCTTAAATTTCGGCAATCCCATGGATCCGGAAATTTTCTGGCAGTTTAAAAACGCGGTTAAAGGCATGGCCGAAGCGTGTACGGTGCTAGGTCTTCCGGTTACCGGCGGCAATGTTAGCTTCTACAATGAAAGCCCCGAAGGGGCCGTGGACCCGACCCCGGTGGTGGGTGTCGTGGGTCTTTTGCAGGATGAGAGCAAGTTGGTCACGCCCTGGTTTAAGTGCTCGGGCGACGTGATCGTGATCTTGGGCAACACGCTGCCCGAAATGGGCGGCTCCTCGTGGTTGTACGAGCTCAAGGGCGTCAAGGCGGGGAAGCCTCCGGTCATGAATTTGAAACGCGAAGCCGCATTGCAGACCGTCTTGGTGCAAGCGGCAGATCAGGAACTTTTAAACTCTGCACAGGACTGCTCCGAAGGCGGTTTGGGTGTGGCTTTGGCAGAAAGCACCTTCTTGGCCAAGACCCATGGCGGGGAGCTTATGGGCGCTGAGTTGAACATTGCCTCCAAGCTGACCCCCACCGAATTGCTCTTCTCGGAATCGCAGTCGCGTGTGGTGGTGAGTCTGCCCGCAGCCAATTTGGCCGTGTTCAAGCAGCTTTGTCGCAAGCACACCGTGCCGTGTCATGAAGTGGGACGGGTTGGCGGAAGCACGTTGGCCGTGTTCCAAAACAGCCGGCCGGTCTTGGAAGTGAGTGTTGGAAAATTGTACGGAGCATGGAAAGGCGGCTTGAAGCATTATGTGTAAGGAACTGTCCGATAAACCGAAGGAAGAGTGCGGCATTGCCGGTATTTGGGGTGCACCCGAAGCCGCCAATCTAGTCTATTTAATGCTCTACGGGCTGCAACATCGCGGACAAGAGGGCTGCGGGATTGTGTCCAAGGAAACGGATGTGTTTCACAGCATTCGCGGGCGTGGGTTGGTGGCCGATGTCTTTGACCAGCACAACCTGGTTGAATTGAAAGGCGATGCGGCCATTGGGCATGTGCGTTATTCCACGACCGGTTCTTCGGCCTTGAAGAACGCCCAGCCGTTGGCCGTGGAGTATTGCCGCGGCAACCTCGCGGTGGCGCACAATGGGAATTTGGTCAATGCCGACGATATTCGGCATGAACTGGAAGCTTACGGTTCGATTTTTCAAACGACCATCGACACGGAAGTCCTCATTCACCTGATTGCGCGCAGCACCAAGAAAAGTCTTTTGGATGCGGTTATCTCCAGCCTGGAAAAAGTGAAGGGCGCGTACTCCCTGCTCCTCATGACCAACGATGAGATGATCGCGGCCCGCGATCCCCAAGGCTTTCGTCCCCTGGCCTTGGGCAAATTGAAAGACGCGTACGTGGTGGCTTCGGAAACCTGCGCCTTTGACCTGATCGGGGCTGAATACATACGCGATGTGGATCCCGGCGAATTGGTGATCATTGACAAGACCGGGGTGAAATCCATTCGCTTTGCCGATCCTGTGGCGCAACAAGCGCTGTGCGTGTTTGAAAACATTTATTTCTCACGCCCGGACTCTCAGATTTTCGGGACCTCGTGTTGGAAAGCGCGTCAGAGCTTGGGGCGCATATTGGCCAAGGAAACCAAGGTTGAGGCCGATGTGGTGATACCCGTACCGGATTCGGGCGTGTGCGCGGCCATTGGTTTTTCCCAGGAATCGGGCATTCCGTTTGACATGGGGCTTATCCGCAACCATTACATCGGACGTACCTTCATTGAACCGTCGCAGAGCATTCGTGATTTTGGCGTAAAGCTTAAATTCAACATTGTCAAAGACATCGTGGCGGGCAAACGCGTGGTGGTGGTGGACGATTCGCTCGTACGCGGGACCACCTCGCGCAAGATCGTGAAAATGATTCGCCAGGCCGGAGCCAAGGAAATTCACATGCGGCTCTCCTCGCCGCCGGTGACGTATCCTTGCTTCTACGGGATGGATTTCCCAACCCGGCAAGAATTGATTGCCGCAACCCATACGCTGGAAGAAATCGCGACGTACCTGCGCGTGGATTCCGTGGCTTATTTGTCCCTGGAAGGCATGCTGGCCGCCATGCCGGACTCGAGTCAGAAGTTTTGCCAGGCGTGTTTTACCGGCAACTACCCCGTGGATTTCCAGAAACGCGTGGCGAAGAGTCAGATGTGCATTTCGACCAAGGAAATTGAGAGCGATCGGGTGATGCTGTAACCCGTCCGTATGTTGGCACGTATTTTCCATAGGGACACGATCCTGGTGTCCCTATGCATATTTTGGAGGTCCTTGTGAAAAAGAAAACCACTCAAGACGCCTACGCCAAAGCGGGCGTCAACATTGATGCGGGCACCGAAGCCGTGCGCCTCATGAAGGCGCATGTGCGCGCCGCCCGGACATCCAACATGCTGGCGGACATTGGTTCGTTTGGCGGATTGTTCCAGTTGCCCAAAGGGGTCAAACAACCGGTCCTGGTCGGTTCCACCGACGGGGTGGGCACCAAGCTGCTGATCGCCGGTTCCATGAAGCGTTACCATACGGTGGGGCAGGATCTGGTGAACCACTGCGTGAACGACATTTTAGTGCAAGGCGCAATCCCCTTGTTCTTTATGGATTACTTCGCCACGGGCAAGTTGCAGCCCCTTGTGGCCGAACAGATCGTCAAAGGGCTTTCTCTTGCTTGCCGTGAAAACGGGTGCGCACTTTTGGGCGGAGAGACCGCCGAGATGCCGGGCATGTACCAAAACGAGGATTTTGATCTGGCTGGAACCATCGTGGGCTTGGTGGAGAAAGGCAAGATCATCGACGGATCAAAGATCAAGCCCGGAGACGTGCTTTTGGGCTTGCCTTCCACGGGCCTGCACACCAACGGCTATTCGTTGGCCCGCCACATCTTTTTTAAAGAGCTGAAGTACAAACCCACAAGCATGGTCCCGGAGCTAAAGTGCAAAGTGGGGGATGCGTTGCTGCAGGTGCATCGTTCGTATTTGCCGGCCATTCGGCCATTGTTGAAGAAGTTCACCCTCAAGGGCATGGCCCACATTACCGGCGGCGGGTTTATAGACAATATCCCCCGGATCCTGCCTGAAGGGTGCAGCGCCGACATTAAGCTGCACACCTGGCCGGTCTTGCCGGTTTTCCAGTTTATGCAAGCCAAGGGCAAGGTGGAACAGACAACCATGTATCGCACGTTCAACATGGGCATAGGCATGGTACTGGTTGTGGCGGCGAAAGATGCCCTTCCGGTCATGCGGGCGTTGCGGGCGCAAAAAGAAACCGTTTATCGTTTGGGTGAGATTTCGAAGGGTAAGCGTGGTGTTCGTCTTTTATAGGGTTTGTTTTTAAAAAAGGCAGGCCGGTCTTTTTAGACCTGCCTGCCTTTTTTTTACCCCACTACTCGGTGGGCAACCTAGCGAGGGAACGTTGCGCATTCAAGGCTTAAAGCCCTATTTATCCAGACTGTAAACACTCACTTGATTGGCCAACATTTCGGGGATCCAGAGTTGATGTGTGTTTGCATCGTAGTCAAAATCCGCCGGACCCGCTAAAAGGGGAAGGGGCAAGGTGGAAAGGCTCTTGGTTTTAGCATCCAAGCGATACATGACACCCTTAGGCCCAAAGGCCATCCAGTCCGAAAACAAAATGGACCCATCGTCCAAAAGGACCAAACCGTCGAGCAAACCTTTGTGCGGACAAAGGGCGGTGTAGGTTCCTTGTTCGTTGATGGAACCCAGTTCTCCGTTAGGTTGGTTGTTGCTCCCCATGCCGACTACGTACAAAGCCCGGTTTGTGGCATCGAACGTCAGTCCGTTCGGTCCATTCAGCGCACCTTGTACGGATAGGTCTTTGACCGTCTTGGCCTTGACATCCACAGACACGATCCGGTTGCTGTCGGTGCAGGAGACCAACAAGGTATGGTCGTCTTTAGCCGTACAATCGTTTAAAAAGGAAGTTCCGGGCACAGTCAGTTCAAACACTGTTTCGCGGGTGGCTCGATCAAACCCCACCACGCGATTGATATCGGCCACGTACAAAATAGATCCGATGACCGCCATGCCTTTAGGGGCATGCAAGGTTCCGGTTTTGGGAAAATACTTGAGTTCCTGCAGTTCGCCTTGTAGGTTGAGTTTGGAAATAAAGCCATCTCCGTCTTGGGTCATGGGTTCCAGCTTGGCCCCAATGTTGGCTACATAGACATCCGAGCCTTCGATCAGCACGCTCTCCGGGAAAGAAAAACCTGCAATGACCTTTTGGGGTGCACGTATTTTTCCTGAAGCGCGTGCGACGGACTCGGCCTGACAGGCTGCCAACGCACTAACTAGAATGACACAACCAACTAAGTGCAAAACCTTTTTCATGGGACCCTCCTGTGGTCTGAATTTAAGGTACGGTACCATGAAGGTCGTTTATGAATCTATCGAACGCGGGTCTTTTTTTGTTGTTTTTGATTCAACTGCCACTGCTTGGGTGTTGCGGCGTAGGTTTTCTTGAACAATTGGATAAAATAGGAGAAGTTTTCGAAACCTGTGAGATATCCGATCTCGGTGATCGCTCGATCGGTGGTTTGCATCATAAGGGCCGCGCGTTCCAGACGCTTGCGATTGATCCAGCGTTTGGGGGATTCTTGTTCAAAGGCAGCTTGGAAATCTTTTTTAAATTTGGAAAGACTACGGTTGGAGCGCGCGGCAAAGGTTTCCAGATCCCAGGTTTTAGTATAATTTTTTTCCATAAAGCTTTTTAAATCCTGTTCGGGCAAGCGTCGGGAAGCGTCCTGAAGTGCACTCCAGATGTGCCCGCTGGCATCGGCCAATAAGACTTGCATGAGGATTTCATCCAGCTTGATTTGCAACAAGGCTGGGGTGTGTTTGCTTGGGTGTTGAAAATAGGGGACAATGGAATCAATGGAGGCACGCAACAAGGGGGTGAGGGCAAACCGATGGATGTCCTCAAGCGGGCGTGCCGGTTGCGTCTTGAAGGTGGACCCGTGGCGCTCCACGAAACCCGTTAAGTAAGCATCGCCAATTAGAAAAACAAAATTTTGAAACGCTTCTCCCGGAGCAGGGCAAATGTTGGACATAACGTAATGGCTTTGGCGCAGGAACAAGCCTTGGCCGGCCGAGAAGGTCCAGGTTTGATTTAAGTCACGAATTTGTTTTTGACCCTGCAACACAAACGCCAAGAGGTTGGTCTTAAGGCAGATTTCATGTTCATCGGAATTTTGGTAGTCGTTAAAGGCCACAAAGGTTACATCATCGATAGCAAGTTTTTCCGATGTTTTTTGCTGACATACAAAGTAATCCGGAATAATGTAGCGCATCGCTTTACCTCTGGGGAACAAATGGAAACGGAGTGATTATAGAGCGCCTATCGGGGAAAGTAAATTGAAAACCAAAAGGCGCCGCATCGTTAACCGCGCCCCTCCCAGGGATGGGGGAGCATGAGTTGGGAATAAAGATCGATGGCGTAACGATCGGTCATGCCCGAGATGAAATCGCTTAAGCGGCGTTCGGGGTCTTTGGCCGGCAAGCCGGGAGCCAGTTGCGCCAAGGTCTCAGGATGGTCTTTGAGGTATTGGAACAAACCTTCCAAGAGCCGCGCGGCTTTGGCAAATTCCAGCTGCAGCTTTTCCGAGTGGTAGACTTGCGAAAATAGAAACTGCCGGAGCGCTTCGGTGGCCTCCAGAATGGTTGGGCTCATGCGGATGGCATCGCCCTCGGCCGAAGAGGAGATGACATCATGCACCATGGTGTTGATGCGTTCCGAGGAGGTCTTGCCCAGCCGCTTGACCGCCTCGGCCGGCAAAGCCTGGGCTCCGATGAATCCGCCGCGCATGGCGTCTTGAATGTCGTGATTGATGTAGGCAATCGAATCGGCGATCCGGACCACCTGGGCTTCCAAGGTTGCGGGCTTGATCAGATCGGGTTCGGCCAAGACGCCGCGCTTGGATTTGGAGTGGCAGATGATGCCGTTGCGAACTTCAAAGGTGAGGTTGAGTCCCTGCCCGTCCTTTTCCAAAATATCCACCACCCGTAGACTCTGCTCGCTGTGCCGGAAGCCATGCTTGAGCTTGCGGTTCAAGACTTCTTCGCCGGAGTGTCCGAAGGGTGTGTGCCCTAGATCGTGCGCCAGCGCAATGGCTTCGGTCAAATCTTCGTTGAGGCTCAAGGCGCGGGCAATGGAACGGGCAATCTGGGATACTTCCAGCGTATGGGTAAGGCGCGTACGGTAGTGTTCCGAGGAAGGCGCCAAGAAGACCTGGGTTTTATGCATGAGACGTCGGAAGGATTTGGAATGAATAATTCGGTCGCGGTCGCGTTGAAAAACCGTGCGCAAGTTACATTCGGGCTCGGGCTTGGCACGTCCTCGGTTTTTTGAGCTTTTGGCGGCCTGGGGAGAAAGTTTTTCGTGCTCCCATGCTTCGGTGCGTTCCCGGATCGAGATTGAGGCGGCCATGGCGTTAGGAGAGTTGCAAACGTTGAATGGAGATGGCGCGGCCCGTGGTCGGATCGGCCTCGATCACCACGCCGTTAAGCCAGAGTCGATTTTGGGCCGGGGTGAAACGCGTGGGCATTTGTGTGAGAAACCGCCCGATGGCCTCTTCTTTTTCAATGCCAATGACCGAATCGCGTGAACCGGTCATGCCGGCATCGGTGAGAAAGGCCGTGCCTTGGGGGAGAATCTCCTCGTCGGCCGTTTGGACATGGGTGTGTGTCCCCACCACCGCGGTCACCAAGCCATCGAGGTACCAACCCAGGGCGCGTTTTTCCGAGGTCACTTCGGCGTGAAAATCCACAAAGATCAGTGGGGTTTGTTCTTTAAGGGTTTTTACAATGTCGCGGGCGAGTGTGAACGGGTCGCGCAAGTTGTGCATGAAGACGCGTCCTTCAAGATTCAAGACACCCAACTTGGGTCCGCCGACCGTAATCTCATAAACCCCAAACCCATGGCCCGGGACGGTATCGGGATAATTGGCGGGCCTCAGGAGGCGTTTTTCCTTTTCCAAAAAGTCCATGATTTGCTTTTTGTCCCAAATGTGGTTGCCGCTGGTCAGGACATCCACACCGAGTTTGAAGAGTTCATGGGCAATTTCAGGAGTCAGGCCGAAGCCGCCCGCGGCGTTTTCGGCATTAACGATGACAAAGGTGGGTTGATGCTCTTGTTTGATACGGGGAAGCCAGGACGCCAAACAACGGCGTCCTGGCTCACCAATAACATCCCCGATGAAGACTATTTTCATGCTCACCTACTTGGCGTACTCCACGGCCCGGGATTCGCGGATGACCGTGATACGAATCTGACCCGGGTATTCTAACTCTTCTTCCACTTTTTTGGCAATGTCTTTGGCCAGCAAGATGGCGTTTTCGTCGCTGATCTTGTTCTCTTCGACAATGATGCGCAGCTCGCGTCCGGCCTGAATGGCGTAGGCTTTGGAGACGCCGGTGAAGGACATGGAAATATCTTCCAACTTCTTCAGGCGCTTAATGTACGTTTCAATGTTTTCGCGACGGGCACCGGGGCGCGAAGCCGAGATGGCGTCGGCGGCTTGGACCAAGACGGCTTCCAAGCTTTGGAATTCAACTTCGCCGTGGTGCGCGGCAATGCAATGCACCACCGAGGCCGGTTCGTTGTACTTGGTGGCCAGATCGGCGCCGATGGTGGCGTGTCCACCCTCGACTTCATGATCCACCGCCTTGCCCAGATCGTGCAGGAGACCCGCACGTGCGGCCAAGTGGCTGTCGGCCTTGAGTTCGGCCGCCATGACGCCGGAGAGGTGCGAGACCTCAATGGCATGCTGCAGGACATTTTGTCCATAGCTGGTACGGAACCGCAGACGTCCGATCAGGCGCATAAGTTCGGGATGCAAGCCGGTCACGCCGGTATCCATGACCGCTTGTTCGCCGCTTTCCTTGATCAGTCGGTCGACATCGTCTTTGGCCTTGGCCACGACTTCTTCGATGCGCGCCGGATGAATGCGTCCGTCGGCCAGGAGTTTCTCCAGGGCCAGACGCGCGACTTCGCGGCGGACCATGTCGAAGCAGGAAATAATGACGGCTTCCGGTGTGTCATCTACAATGAGATCCACGCCGGTGGCCATTTCCAGGGCTCGGATGTTGCGTCCTTCGCGTCCGATGATGCGTCCCTTCATTTCTTCATTGGGGAGCGGCACCACGGAGATGGTGTTTTCAATGGTGTGGTCATACGCGCTGCGTTGGATGGCCATGGTGATGATGCGTTTGGCCTTCCGTTCCGCGTTTTCCTTGGCGTCTTCCTCGATAAGCTTGATCAAGCGGGCCGCATCGTGCCGAGCCTCGTTGGTCATGGTCTCGATCAGAAGTTTTTTGGCCGCATCGCTGGTTAAACCCGAGATTTTTTCCAGTTTCGTTTTTTGTTCATCAATGACGGCGGTTAACTGGGTCTCTTTTTCCTGGATCTGGTTCTGGGATTTCTTTAGATTTTCCTCCCGCTGCTGCAACTCGCGATCACGGGTATCCAGGGTATCCATACGACGATCCAAAGTCTGTTCTTTTTGCATCAAACGATTTTCCAGGGTTTGCAATTCCTGACGACGGGCCCGGGTTTGTTCTTCAAACTCTGTGCGTTCTTTGTAGAGTTTGTCCTTGGCCTCCATCATCAGTTCACGACGTTGGGTTTCAATTTCCTTCTGGGCTTCTTCAAGGATCTTTTTGGCCTGGACTTCAGCAGAGGAGATGGTCTTTTCCGAACGGTTTTTACGCAACCAGTATCCTGCGCCAAATCCAGCGACGAGGGTAATGCAAATGCTGACAATCAAAGTGGTAATCATGAGACGTCCTCTCCTATACGCGTGACAGAGGACTATTTTAGGAAAGAATGGGAGCTTGGGCCAGCGAGAGAAAATAGGTCGTAAACTTGGAAAAAGCACATTTTGAAGGGCTTTTTCGGGATTTTATACCAGACCGAGGTATGGTTTTATCCCTTGTACCATTAGAAATGTTGCTATTTCCGCGACCTATTTATTCGTTTTAAAAGCTACCAATACAGATGACGCGCATGCGTATCTGCACCCAAACAGTCTGCCACGATATATATGATATCGGTTGCTAAGCCAAAGCCAACCGTGATGGGATAATTATATGCACAAGTGTAGGGGGTGTCAAGAAAAGAGCAAAAAAAAACCCGCGAGTGCCGTGTGAAAAAGCCATTTCGAACCTCTTTACCAGGTGGGTGGCCTAAGAAACGCCAGTTAGCCAATCCCCGAAGGGCAGCACGTGAACGTCCCAGTTTGGCCCCCGATAAAAAGGCATTGGTTCGAAAAAAAGCCCGTTCATCACCAACACCGCAGGCAAGTTTAGTTATAACACGGGTTTTGGGATTTTTCAATGGAGCCGCTCAAGTACCGCGAGGCCAAGGGTCGATACTTTGTGAAAATTCAATAAAAATGGACATTTTACTTATTTACCCTCGCCTCAAGTTCAGGTATACTTTTATCCTGAGTTTAGAATAGGCTCCATGCATTTTTTCAAGGATGGTTATGACCCCTAAGCCGGGCTCGATTATTTTAAGTACGGTGGTTTCCGTGTTCCTGATGGCGTTTTCGGCCCAGGCGGCTACGGTCATTTATCGTTCCGTAGGGCCGGGAAACACCGTACCGCTGGCCACAGGGAATGCAAACTCCTTAAGCATCTCGGGCTCCACGGCCACCTTTGCATATGGACTTCCAGATTATATTGGAGTAGGCGATGCCCTTCAGTATGACTCGGATGACAATGGGTCCATTGATTCCGTGGCGTTTATTCATCAGCGCAATAGCGCTACCAGCTATACGGTGAAAAATACCGCAGGGGGAACCCCTACGGCCACGACAGCTTCGGATCGGAATTGGGCGTGTTTTCGTGCGTATCTTTCTCTGGCCGATGCACAAAATGGATCGGAAAATTGGGGGATGTCGGCGGCTGTCGCAAATTTCGATACCTGGGGTGGCGGCCGGGATGCCGTGACCAACAACGAGGTTTGGAATTTTGCCTGCTACGGCGATGCGGCGGATACCACGGTGGTTTGGTGGCAAAACTGGACCACCAGTGCTACGTGTTATGTAACCATTTTTACACCGTACCTTAACAGTCAAGTCGGAGCGAGCCAGCGACATGACGGTAAATGGAACAACGGTGCGTATCGCTTGGTTGTGAGCAATGCTGCGGCCTTCAACTTGTCGAGTGCAAATGTAAGGTTTGAAGGGTTACAAATATGGGTGGATGCCATCAACGGCACAGGTCAAAAAGCCATTTATATAACCAACATCGCCACTACCGCAGACATTCGAATTTCAAATTGTATTCTTCGCGGTACCTCCACAGCTCAAACATATTGCGATGGGATCAGCGTGTACAACAACCTTGATGGCGTGATTCGCGTTTGGAACAATGTGATCTACGATTTTGTTGGTGATGCCACCAACGCGGGTATTGAAGTAAACGATGCGCAGTTTGATATTTATGCCTACAACAACACCGTGGAAAATTGCGGACGTGGGTATTGGGTACAAGCGGCCAACGGTTTTACGGCACTTAATAACATTGCGCAGGATTGCGGAGATGGGTTCGTAGGAACCTTTTCCGGGGTTTCGGATTACAATCTCTCGGATCTGGCGGCAGATGCACCGGGAACAAATTCCCGAAACTCTACAACGGTTACCTTTGTCAATCGCGCGGGGCGGGATTTGCACTTGGCCACCTCGGACACCGGGGCTAAAAATGCAGGGACGGATTTATCTGGAGATGCCAACTTGGCGTTTTCCAATGACCTTGATCTGCAGACTCGGATCGGGACGTGGGACCTAGGCGCGGATGAAATCATGGATCCAACGCCTACGTCAACCTCTACGTACACGGCCACTCCGACCGCAACCCCAACCTCCACGTTTACCAGTACGTATTCCCCCACGTACACCGCGACTCCGACGGCCACGCCGACGTATACGTTTACCGCCACACCCACAGCCACGGAGACCTCCACCTTTTCCCCGACGGCGACGGTCACACCTTCGGTGACCTTGACCATCACTCCGGCAGCGCAGGGATACATTCAGCCCAACATCAGTGCGGCGCTTGCCAGCGCACAGTATGAGTATCTTATTTCCGCCGCCGGGCTGGGAACCATCGATACGTTGTATCTGGACATCCCAACCGGTTGGGCCGTTCCAACCACCCCTTCCTCCAACGTGCTCGGGGGAACCGTTACCTTTGCCGGAAACCGCATCATGGTGAGCTATGCTTCGCCTTGGGCTTCGGGATCGTTTGACAGCATTACACTCACAGCCACAGCCCCGGGAGTGGGCGGGGTGTATTATTGGAGCTCCTATTTGAACAATGGGGCGTACGCAGCACTGACCCCCAGCAGCAAGAGCCAGGCAGTGGAGGTGTTCACACTCACAGCCACACCCACGTTTACGTCAACCTATACCGCCACTCCGACGTTTACCGCCACGACCACGGCCACTCCGACGGCAACCGAGACATCAACTACGACCCCCACATTCACGCCAACCTACACGGTCACTCCGACCTACACCGCTACCTACACCGCTACCCCGACGTTTACCGAGACCTCAACGGCCACGCCGACGTTTACGGCCACGTATACCGCAACCCCGACCTGGACGGCGACACCCACCTTTACCGCTACGTATACGGCGACACCCACGGCGACCGAGACCTCCACGGCAACACCGACGTTTACCAGCACGTATACCGCGACTCCCACATGGACAGCAACACCGACGTTTACATCTACGTACACGGCCACCTCGACGGCGACCGAGACGTCCACTGCAACGCCGACGTTTACGGCAACGTATACCGCGACCCCGACCTGGACGGCGACGCCCACCTTTACATCCACGTATACGGCTACCCCAACGGCGACCGAGACCTCGACGGCCACGCCGACGTTTACGGCGACGTATACCGCGACGCCTTCCTCGACGGCAACACCGACCTTTACAGCTACGTATACAACCACACCGACGGCGACCGAGACCTCCACCGCGACGCCGACTTTTACCAGCACCTATACGGTCACTCCGACGGATACAGCCACGTCTACGGCCACCCCGACGGCGACATTTACCGTCACGTCGACGTATTCGGCAACATATACGACCACACCCACCACCACCGCAACCTCTACGGCCACGCCTACGAATACTCCGGCGGCCGATGCGTACATTCAAGGCAATACCTCCCTGGTGAACCAAACGCTCAACTACGATTACCAGGTGATTTCCACTGCGCAAAGCGAGATTCAGACCCTCTATCTTACCATTCCCAACGGGTGGTTTGTCCCGACCACACCCAGCTCCATGGTTCAAAGTGGCATTGTTTCTTTGGTGGGCAATCAGATCGTCGTGAGCTATGCCACGCCCTGGTCCGCCGGCTCCTACGATACGCTTACGCTTACCGCCATCGCGCCGGGAACAGGCGGGATTTATTATTGGAACTCGTATCTGAATGATGGCACGTATCAAACCCGGACCGCGACGACGAAGAGCCAAGCGGTGAATGTGATTACCGCAACCTCGACCATAACCACGACGACGACGCCGACCTATACAGCGACTTACACCATGACTCCGACCGAGACATCCACAGTCACTCCGACGTTTACACCTACCTACACCGCCACGCCGACTGCTACGGAAACGTTCACGGCGACCCCGACATTCACCTCGACCTACACGGCCACACCCACCGCTACTGAAACCTCGACATCCACGCCCACGTTTACCTCAACCTCTACTGCGACACCTACATTTACCGAGACCTTTACGACCACACCCACATTTACCGCCACTTCGACAGTCACCCCGACGTTTACGGAGACGTCGACAACGACGCCGACCTTCACCGCCACCTCCACGGCGACCCCAACCTTCACGACGACTTCGACGGCCACCCCTACGTCGACATCGACGTATACGGCGAGTCCGACGTTCACAGAAACCTCGACAGCCACCCCTACGTTTACGTCGACCTTTACGGCCACGCCGACCTACACCGCCACCTCGACGACGACGCCCACGTTTACGGAGACATCGACCGCGACGCCGACCTTTACCGCCACCTCAACCGCGACCCCGACGTTCACGGCCACCTCGACGGCCACACCGACCTTTACCTCAACCTTCACCGCAACGCCGACCTTTACTGAAACGTCTACCGCCACCCCGACGTTCACGGAAACCTCGACAGCGACCTCGACGTTCACAGCTACCTCCAGCATGACCCCGACCTTCACAGCGACCTTTACGGCCACACCTACCTGGACCCACACGGGTACAACGACCGCTACGTTCACCATGACGCCTACGTCGACCAGCACGTCCACGGTGACGCCCACGAACACACCGGCGGCCGATGCGTACATTACTGGGAATTTTTCTTTGCTGAGCCAGACATTGAATTACGATTACATGGTCATTGCCACCGCGCAAAGCGACGTCCATACGCTTTATCTCACCATTCCCGACGGCTGGTTTGTGCCCTTGACGCCCAGCTCGACGGTGCAGGGCGGGACAGTCGCTCTGGTGGGCAATCAGATCGTCGTGAGCTATGCCACATCCTGGAGTGCGGGTGCGTACGACAGTCTTTCACTAACGGCAACCGCACCGGGAACCGGCGGTACGTATTATTGGAGTGCCTATCTCAACGACGGGACGTACCAAGCACGGACCGCCGCAGCGAAGAGTCAGGCGGTCGTCGTATCCTCGGCCACGGCCACCAGTACGTATTCCGCCACACCCACGTCCACCCTGACCTATACATTTACCCCGACCTTCACAGCCACACCTACCTATACCTTCACGTACACAGCTACGTTTACGGCCACAACCACACCCACCTTTACCCCGACATTCACCGCGACGCCGACCAGCACTGCGACACCGACGCACACGTCGACGACCACGCCCACCGAGACCTCGACCGCGACGCCGACATTCACCTCGACGGCCACACCCACGTACACAATGACGTTTACGGCCACACCGACCTTTACCAGTACCGCGACGTTGACCGCGACGCCGACGGCAACCTCGACCTATACCGCGACACCGACCTACACCAGTTCGGCCACATTAACCGCGACGCTAACCTCTACGGGAACCCCGACCGAGACGTCCACGCATACGGCCACGCCCACGCTCACGGCCACACCCACGCAAACCTCGACGGCCACGGCCAGTGCCACGGCCACACAAACCCCGACCGCGACGCCGACGTTTACGCAAACCGTGACCTCAACCCACACGCCGACGGTGACTTCGTCGGCCACACAAACCGTGACGTATACGCAAACGCCCACTTCTACCATGACGCCGACGATCACGCCCACACCGGTGTACCAATTGGTGGTGGTTGCGCCCAATGAATATTTCACACCCGGAACGCCTCCGGGATATGCCGGTTTGGTGGCCCCGGTTACCGCCGGCTACCCCGTTACGCTGACGGTCCGTATTTTGAACATGACGACCTTCCAGATGCTGGCGGTCAATGAGACCGTTGCGCTTTCCAGTTCGGCGGCCCGCGATCAAATTCGCGATCTGCCGGCGCAAGTGAATTTGGTCAACGGCGAGGGGACTGTAACCGTCCGGCTCATGGACCCGGCGACCACCTATACGATATCGGCCGCCCCGTTGACCATGGGATTTGTGCTGCCGGGGAACAGTCGGCCGATTCCGTGCAATGCGGGCACTCATTCATTGAACCCCTATGTTTTGGTCCGGCACACATCGATCGCCCCGGTTACGGCAGTGCAGGGTGAGCGTCAGCTGAGCATGCTCTCGCTCTTTATAACCAATCCCAATGGGGCCGGTGCGGCTGCGTACGATGTACGGGGCGTGACCTTGACGGTCACCGATCGGCACGGCGTGGGGATCCCGACTCAGGATATTTTGGCGAGCCTCTCGCTTTGGGATCGGACCGCCAGTGCCCAATTGGTTCAGTTAAGCACCTTGCCGGCCCAGAGTCGGATGTATGTTCCCATTGTCGGACATGCGCTTTTGGTGTACCCGGGGGAGACACGTGAGATCAACCTCCTGGTGGATCTGAATCCCAACAGCACCCACGATGAATTGCGCCTGAGCGTCGATTCGGCCGAGGACCTGGATTGTGCATTCTTGGATACAACGGCCATTTTGGTTCGTGCCGCCTCGCCGGATGCCTTCCCCATGAACTCCAACACCGTGGCAATCCGTTTGCGGGGATTAAAAGAATCGTTTATCAATTATCCCAATCCCTTTGCGGCCGGGAAGCAGGGCACTCAGATTGAATACTTCCTGGAACAGGATGCCCAGGTGAGCTTGAAACTTTACTCCATCACCGGGGAGCCGGTGCGTACGTTGGTTGATGTTGAGTCACAAGTCGGTGGGCAAGGGTTGCACCGGTACGTATGGGATGGACGTAATGGCAAGGGGGATGTTGTGTTTAACGGCGTCTACTTTGCAGTGTTGACCGTGAAGCCCGCCGCGGGTGGCTCGGTCCAAACCTTGGTGTTGAAGATTGCGGTGATCAAATGATGACGCAAGCGTACTCCACTTCATGGCTATGTAACCCGAGGCTACGAACACGACGTGGTCTGGGTATCATCGTGCTCTGTCTGGCCTGGGCCCTGACCGGAACCGGTTTCGCCTGGGGAACGACTCAGGACTCGGGGACGCATAATCCATTTGATTTGGGGGCCGGTGCGCGTGCTTTGGCCTTGTCCGGTGCGTATCCAGCCGCGGTCGACGACTCCACGGCCTTGTTTTGGAATCCGGCGGGTTTGTCGCGGGTGGAACAAGCCGAAATTTCCGCCATGCACATTACCTTGTTTTTTGACACACCCTACGATTACCTGGGGGTGGCCTACCCCTTGTTGGATTGGGGCACCTTGGCTGTGGGGGCGGTGCGTGTGGCCACAGGGGGCATTGTCTTACGCGACGAGAACAGCTTCCGTACCAGTGAGAGCGATGGCAGTTACGATCTGCGGGAATATGTATTTGGGTATGCCCGTGAATGGATGGACGGACTTAGCGTGGGAACAACCGTGAAAGTGGATCAACAACGCTTGTTGGGCGATTCGGCCACCGGTGTGGGGGTGGATTTGGGTGTGCAGTATCACGGTTCCAAAGATTGGCCGGGCGGCCTGGCGTGGGATCATCTTACCCTGGGGGTGGATGCGCAGAATGTGTTTGGCTCTCAGTTGCACTTGGGGACAGAGACCGATGTGCTGCCTTTGAACCTGCGTACGGGATTGGCGTATGCCATGGAGGCCAAGGACCGGTGGCAGCAGGTTATTTTGGTGGCGGCCGGCCTGGAAAAAGCCACCTGGCGGGATATCCGCATGAATGTGGGGTTGGAGTATTCGGTTTTGAAAAGTTTGGCATTGCGCGGTGGGTTGACGTCCGAGAGCTGGTCGGCCGGAGCCGGTGCAACTTACGCGGGCCTGGCCTTGGACTATGCCTTGACCGGGCAAGAATTGGGGTTGACGCATCGTTTTTCACTCACGTATCGGTTTGGACAAAACGTGGCGCAACAGCGGTTGGAACGTGAACGTCTCAGGCAAGAGGCCATGGACAAAGAGGCGGCGGCCCGGGCCGAGGCCTTGGTGAAAAAGATTCGGGATGAGCTGACCAAGCAGTTGCAGAAAAACGAGAAAAAATACCGTCAGGAGAAACAAGCGCTCCTGGCGCAGCAAGACAAACGGGTGGCCGACGCCATGGCGCAAGAACGGCAGAAAATGGCCGAGACCTTGGATCAGGAAAAACAACGCCTGGCCGAACAGAAGAACCAAGATTTGGAACAGGCGTATTTCAAATCCTTGCACTATTTTAATGGCATTAAGGATTATATGAACAAAGATTACAAACAGGCCGTGACCGAGTTTGAAACCGTGGCCAAAGTGGATCCCAACTACCTTGAACTGGCGTTTTATCTGGAACGTTCGCGTCAGTTGGCCACGGGGCAGTTTATGGTCATGAGTCCGGACAACCTGAAGCTGTATTATCAGGGCATTGACTTGTACATGGACAACCGGTTTGCAGAGGCCATTGCGGTTTGGCGGAAGATCCTTAAGAGTGAACCGAACAACCTGATGGTTCTGCGCAACGTGGAAGAGGCGGAAACACGCATGACGATGTTGAACCGCTCTGAGGGTAAAGACGGCGGTGAGGCTTCTCCGGTAACTGAGAAGCCTTAAGCCGGCGGATTGAAATAAGGCCTACGGACTACCGCAGGTGCGGTGGTGAAACGAAAGGATGCACGACCTTGCCGACACTATTGAACAAAGTATTCAGACCCAAGGTGATCAAGCATTTCCAACTGGAAGTGCCGGCTGTAGAACATCGCCTGGGAGACATCCGGGATTTTATTACGGAAATCGCGCTGAATGCGGGTTTCTCCCAACACGAATTGAATAACCTGAAGTTGGCGCTCGATGAGGCTTGTTCCAACATTGTCCGGCACGCGTACAAGGGCATGGAGCCGGGACCCATTCGCATGGAAGTGGACTGGCGTCCGGGCGAGTTGGATATTTCCATCTTTGACCGAGGGCGCAGTTTCGATTGGAAGGGCAGCAAGACCCCGGATTTGAACCGGTACGTGGAAATTGGCAAGCGGGGCGGGTTGGGAATTTGGTTCATTCGTAAGCTGATGGATGAGAGTGACTACAAGACCTCGTCCAAGGGAAATACCCTTTACTTGGTGAAACGCAGCAAAGCCGCCTTGGAAGCCCTGGCTGCCGCCAAGGCCGCCGCGCGTACCCCGATTGCAGTAGCTCCGGAACATCGCCCCGCTCCGGTGGCCACAGCCCCCGTGGCCATGCTCCCCGAGGAAGCCGTTAGTGCGCCCGCGACACGCCGCCTAAGCGTCAAGGTCAAGTTCTTGCTTCCGGTGGTTGGCGTGGCGGCCATTTTGGTCTTGGGTGTGTTTGCCTACATGTTCCGCAATCAGGATCAAACCGTTCGGGCTGAGATCATGTCCAATGCCGAGGAAGGCATACGCCGCTTGGGCAACGATGCGGTCAATTATTTGTTTAAACAAGACGACTTGCATTTGGCCGGGTTGGTCAAGACGGCGGTGAAGGTGGACCGTCGGCTTTCCTATGCTTTTGTGGTGAACAACGAAGGGGTTATTTGGGCCCATTCTCAAACCAACAAAATGTTTCAGACGTTTTCGCCTCCGCCCGGATTTAAATTTCCTGTGCAGCAAAAGGTCATGGTGCAGAAATACCGCGATCCGGAACAGGGTGAGATGATTGATTTTTCGTACCCGGTTTGGATGCGTAACTTGCGCATGGGTACGGCGCATCTGGGGATGAAAGTCTCGTCCATGGAACGCGAAATTCAGACCGGACGCCGCAATGCCGTCATGATTTTTATTATCGTGTTGGTCTTAAGCACCGTGGGCGTGTATGTCCTGATGACTTTCTTAATTTCGCCGGTGGAAAAAATTGCCGATGGTATGTTGGCCATCAGTGCTGGGCGTTTGGATCACCGGATCACCATTCGTAGCAACGATGAGTTTGGGCAGATCGCCAAGATTTTCAATGACATGACCCGACGCTTTACCGAAGCGCAAGGGCATTTGCTCGAGCAAGAGCGTATTCAACAGGAAATGCAGGTGGCGCAGGAAATCCAGCACACCCTATTGCCGCGCGAGGTTCCCCAGGTGGAGGGCTACGATGTAGCCAGCCTCTACCGGTCGGCCAAAGAGGTCGGTGGCGATTACTTTGATTTCATGATGGTGGACGACAACATCATGGGCATTGCCGTGGCCGACGTGTCCGGGAAGGGTGTTCCAGGCTCGCTGGTTATGACCATGATCCGCACAGCGTTGCGTCTGGAGGCTCGTGGCAATCGTTCGTCCATCGACGTCATGGCCAAAGTCAATAATTTTGTAACCCCGGATATGAAAAAGGGTATGTTCGTCACCATGTTTTACATCATCTTGAATGCACGGCAGCGAATTATTAATTTTTCCAGTGCCGGGCACAATCCCATGATCTTGTACCGCTTGGAAACCGACCAGGTGTACTACCTTAAGCCGCGCGGATTTCCCTTGGGGATTGACTTGCCGGATCCAGCTTTGTTTATCAAGTCCTTGACGCAGGAGACCGTACGTCTGAAACAAGGCGATCTGCTCTTGGCTTACACCGACGGCATCACCGAAGCCATGAATCCGCAACGGGATCAGTTCGGTGAGCAGCGGTTGATTGACATTATCCGCACGTACAATCATCTCGGGGCTCAGGAGTTTGTGGATAAGCTTTCGGAAGCTCTGGCGGAGTTTACGCAAGACTATCCGCAAAACGATGATATTACCTGTGTGGTCATAAAAGAAAAGATGATGGCCGATGAAGTTCAGGCCAATTTACGCCGAAAATTATTCTATCTGATCGAGCAGGAAGGATTCCCGGTGGGCGAGGCCTGCAAACAGTTGAATGTCTCAACCACCACGTACTATCGACTTAAACGGCAAAGGGAAAAACACGGGGAACAAAGTATCTTCCAGATTGAAGCCCGCAAGGATTCCCAGATGCTGCAAATGTCCTTGGATGAGAGGCAGCGGCTGCAGCAATGGATTGTGTCCAATCCCGAATGGGGCGCCAAACGCTTGGCCGATATGTTGGCTTCCGAAGAAGGTGGAAGCATGAAGGTTTCAGAAAAGATGGTGTATCAGGAGTTGAAACGCTTGCATCTGACCACCCGCGAGGAGCGTCAGAAATACGCGGAGAAGAAGAAAGTTGACGAGGTTTAAAAAGGTGTGTTACCATCGCCATAAGTAAGTAAGGGGGCTCGAACCATGGACGGCATCCAAATTCAAGTAGAACGCTTTGAAGCCAATCCCGATGTGTCCGTCATTATGATCAACGGGTACATTGACACCACCACGTCCAGTGAATTGGAACGTGTGATTCAAAATCTGTTGCGCGAGCAGCGGTATAAGATCATCGTGGACCTGTCGGGCGTGGATTACATAAGTTCGGCCGGCTGGGGCATCTTTATTTCGGAAATCAAAAATCTTCGGAGTCATCGTGGGGATTTAAAACTGGCAAACATGTCTCCCAATGTCGGGGAAGTGTATGAATTGTTGGAGTTTGCCACCATTTTGACCTCGGCACCCAGTGTGCCGGATGCGGCCCGTATGTTTGATGGAGCGGCGTCTGACGCCGGTGCGGGTGGAAAAAAGGAAAGCGCCACTTCGACGTCTGGCAAGCCCGCGGCGGCTGCAGCGGCCAAGCCCGCAGCACCTGCGGCTCCAGCCCGTCCGGCAGCGGCAGCACCCTTGCCGGCAACCAAACCCGCCACGTCTCCGACGCCGTCAATGCCGCGGACCCCGATTATTCCCATTGCCAAACCTGCACCTAAAATGGAAACCATGCAACCGGCTCCTGTCGCCGCAACTCCAGCTCCGAAGGTTTCGGAACCCGTTGTGCCCGCGGCTCCGGCTCCGAATGCAACCGGATCGGCCCTGGGCTTGGTTTCCCTGATTGATAGGATCAAAGAAGTGGTTAAGGCCCATCCGGATTGGGGTGCTTGGAAAATTAAAAATGAGCTTAATTCCCGACGCGGGGATCAGCCTAAAGTCAGTTGGGGCGAAGTTCGAGCCGAGTTGAAATTCAGCCAATTGAAAACCAAAGAACAGCGATACACGTTTTCGCGCGGACGCTGATTGAGCCGCCCCTATAAGGAGATGCGACTGTGAGCAGCTTCAGTTTCTCCACTACGGTGCATGGAGTTGACCGGGACTATACGGTTAAAACCATGAACTTTGATTCCATTCGTAGAATTATCATCAACTTGAGTGAACGCGAGCGCGTCATCAATACACGCGAAGTGCCTTACGATGGGGCTTTGGGTGATG
This sequence comes from uncultured bacterium, assembly GCA_964604705.1. Lineage (GTDB taxonomy): Bacteria > Oederibacteriota > JAAXVQ01 > JAAXVQ01 > JAAXVQ01 > JAAXVQ01. The sequence continues at coordinate 33,375 of CAZSAP010000008.1, read as the reverse complement.
ACGAACTGATGAGCCTGGTGAAGCGCAAACACGAAGAACGCGTTGAAAACCTGCAGGAACTTCTGAAGATTTCCAATAAGCTTGAGCAGAAAAATGATGTGGACGCCAACCATAAGCTGGGGTTGGTGTTTTTAAACAACGGCATGGGACGTGAAGCCGCTCTGGAGTTTGAGCGTTCTTTAAACCAGGGGACGGCACAGGCCCCAATCCTCAATCATTTAGGGCTGGCGTACCTTCAGGAAGAGCGTCTGCTGGATGCGGAAAAGGCGTTTCGTCAGGCCGTTGAACTCAAACCCGAGTACCCGGATTTACACAACCATTTGGGCATGACCTTGCTTAAGTCAGGCAATTATGTCGAGTCCCTGGCCGAATTTCAAAAGGCCTTGTCCCTTCATCCCGGGTATGCCGAAGCCCAATTCAACTACAGTCTATGTTTGTTGGCGCAAGCCCAGACCGAGGGTTTGTTGAGCGATGCCACGCGGAACGATCTCATGTCTCACCTGAATCGCGCCGTGGAATTAAACTCTTACTATAATAATGAATATTACAAACTCGCGCAGGGTCATTTGGCCAAGAATCAATTGGTGGAATGCCGCCAGGCACTGGTGGAGGCCAAGACGTCGGTTTCGTCACAAACCGGCAGCGAAATTTTCCATGAATTTTATCTGCGGCTCAAATATGGCGATGAAGGGGTCGATCGCAAGGCCACTGAACGCTATATCTCCCGGTTGGAAGAATTGTTGGATAAAAACCCGCAATTCGTGGATGTTCACAACGATTTAGGGGTGGCTTATCTTATTCAATGCCGTTTCTTGTTCAATCGGGCCATTAATGAATTCAAACGCGCCCTTACCTTAAATCCCAATTACACCAAAGCTCAGAAAAATTTGAAACTGGCGGAAAATGAGGGGAAAGGTTTCTTAATCCTGCTTCGCGCTATTTTGTATTTCTAAACCACACCAAGGTTTTTATTTTCTGCCTCGTCAGTGTATCCTTACATCGTTATTTTTCTTAAATTTTTAGTGTGTTTTTCCCTGCGCGCCTAATTTGTTCATTTCAAACAACCGAGACTATACTGACATAGAAATGGCCAGGAGGTCAGTATGGGCTCATTACGCGGCATTCATCTGCAAACATTCAATAGCCTTTTAGCCGAGCGATACGGTGAGAGCTGTCTTGAGGCTGTAAAGCCTTTTTTAAGCCAAGGTGATCGCAAAGCCTTGTATGAAAGTGAGATTACGGCTACCTCGTGGGTGGATCTCGGTTTGGTTCTGCGGAATATTATTGCCGTGGACAAAGTCTTCGGGCGTGGGGACCTAACCTTCGCGAAAAGCCTGTTAAGCGATATGGCCACCCGGCATTGGCGCGGTGCGTACAGGATCTTACTTTCGCTTAGCAGTCCGGAGAGTATCTTGAAAAAAACCGGACAACTGCTAGGCAAATTCTACGATTCAGGCCAATTGAACTTGGCTCAGCTTGAGGAAAAACACGCGGTCTTAAAGTTAACCAATTTCCCCGAAATACCACATAAACATGAATGTTTATTGGTTCCGTATTTAGAAAGTTTGTTGGAACTTACGGGTGCCCGCATGGTGGAATGCGTACATACCCAATGCCTGGCCCGTGGAGCCGATGCGTGCATTTTTGAAATCCGATGGAAATAAATTAAGCGTAATAATCAGATATAAATCTAACAAAACATTTACAAAACATTTTTGAATGGTTAAAATGATCTCGTTGATTTTAAATTGAAAGGAGTGGAGATATGGTTAAATCTGTTAAAGTTCCGGCTCCGTTCGAAGGTTTGTTCCAAGTGGCGGAAAACTATGTAGAAAAAATGTTCCAAGAGTATAAGCGCGAACCTGAAAAAGGGACCATTCATTTGGGTGGTGAACGCTATGTATTGGTCCGGGCCGAGAGCATGTTTGCGGCTCTGTTTGAGCAATTGGAAAATTCCTTTGGGGAAGAACAAGCTCAGGAATTTATTTACAGCATGGCGCGCGTCATCGGGCGAGCCGACGGCAAGGCGTTTATTGCGAATCGTGGTGTGAAAGATCCGGCTGAAAAATTGTCCACCGGACCGGTTTTGTTTTCACACACCGGTTGGGCCTTTGTGGATATCTTTGATACCTCGAGTCCATCCCCCGATGAGAATTACTTTCTGCATTATCAGCATCCCAATACCTTTGAATCGGAAATTTATAAACGTAAAGGCATAAAGAGCCATCATCCGATTTGTTTCTTCAGCGCAGGGTATTCGGCGGGATGGTGTTCGGAGGCCTATGGGTTGGAAGTGCATGCCCGGGAAGTTCGTTGCACGGCCAAAGGCGATTCACGTTGCGAATTTATCATGGCGCCCTTTGATAAATTGGATGGTTATGCCAAAGATGTTTTAGCTAAATCTTAAAAGGGGTGGAATGAATGATGGCGGCCTTGGATGTTGAATACAATGAATTGTCTAAACGATTGCGTGATCTCATTTCGCAGTACAGCCATTTTCCTGAGCCGATTTTAATTACGCAATGCAAGCGCTTGGGGAAATTGCCCAAGGACATCACCCGGGCGGATTTGCCCTTGCTCTCGGAGTATGTGCGCAAAGCGATTGGGAATTTTGCCAACCCTCAGCGCGCGGAAGAAGCGGCGCAAGCTGTTTTACGATTATGATCAAGGTTGGAATAAAAAAAGCGGGCCGTTGAGGTCCGCTTTTTTTATTCCGATTGATAGGGATATAAAAAACTGGAAAAAAGCCTTCGGAGAGCATATGATATCGTCCTGAAAAAATCCTGAGCGGGGTTGTTTCAAAACCTAAAACGAATCTGATATACGGAAGGTGACGGTTGTGTTGATCTTGGTGATAAACAGTGGCAGTTCGTCCTTGAAATATACCTTGTTCCGAGGTGAGGAAGAATTAGCGTCGGGGCTGATTGAAAAAATCGGCGAGCCGCTCTCGCTTTTCTCCTGCAAAGTGGGGAAGGAAAAGAAAACCTTGCCGTCGCGTCCGGTGGCGGATCATGAGCAGGCGATCCTGCTCATGATGGAGCAAATGAAAACCGATAAACTTATTTCCCAGGTTTCCGATTTGTTTGCAGTGGGTCACCGTGTGGTTCACGGGGGGCCGGATTACACCGACGCCGCCCTGGTCAATGAAGTGGTTCGGCAAAATCCCGTGGGACGTGAGTTGGCGCCGTTGCACAAACCCAATTACATAGGGATGGATGCATGCGTAAAAATGATGCCGGAAACCCCTCAGGTTGCGGTGTTTGATACCGCCTTTCATCAGACCATGCCCGCGAAGGCCTTCATGTATGCCTTGCCGTATCGTTTTTATACCGATTACAAAATCCGCAAATACGGTTTTCATGGTACGTCGCATAAGTATGTCTCTCAGCGGGCCGCGGAACTTATGAAGAAAAAGGCGGCGTCCATAAATGTGATTACCCTTCATCTGGGGAACGGGTCGTCGTTGGCAGCGGTGCAAGGTGGCACTTGCGTGGATACCAGCATGGGCTTGACGCCCTTGGCCGGCGTGGTGATGGGGACCCGAACCGGGGATATGGATCCGGCCATCGTGCCTTTTATCATGGAACGCGAACACCTCACGCCCGCGCAAATGGATAAGCTTATGAACAAAGAGAGCGGGATTTTAGGACTCTCGGGTGTGTCCAATGATTTACGTGAAGTGATTGCCCAGGCAGAGGCGGGAAATGAACGCGCACGTTTGGCGCTCGATGTGTTTGTCTACAGCGTTCAAAAATACATTGGGGCGTATCATGTGGCGCTCGGAGGGGCCGATGCCATTGTGTTTACCGCCGGGATTGGTGAGAAAAGCCCCTACTTGCGGGATCGTATTTGCCGGGGCTTGACCGGTATCGGCGTGAAATTGGATGCGGGCAAAAACAGAAAAAACATTTCCCAAGAAGCGCCGATCCATGCCCAAGGGTCCAAAATAAAAGTTTGGGTGGTTCCGACCCGGGAAGAATATATGATTGCGGCTGAAACCGTACGTGTGATTCGGGCCTCGGGCTTGATTCCGGTTGTGGAAAACGCGCTTAAAACGCCCCGGGGAACAAAGGGCAATGTGTCACGGGCTAAATCCGCCGGGAAGAAAAAAACTCGAAATAACATATTGACAAAAATGGGTGCAATCGCTATACTTTGCCCAATTTACTTTTGCTTTTCCAATATGGCGTTTATTTGAAATTTGCCTATTCCCAAAGTGAGGAGGTGAAACTAGATGAAGAAGTTGATGATGTTGGTGCTTGGTATCATGATCGCTGGCGTGATGGTGAGCGGCTGCGGACAGAAACAAGAAGCAGCTCAGGAAGCGGCTCCGGCTATGGAGCAGGCAGCTCCGGCGGCTGATCAGGCGGCGGCGGCGGGTGAAAACACCCCTGCGGCTCAGGAGGCGGCTCCGGCTGCGGCTCCGGCTCAGTAATCATGAGTTTGACCTATTAACGGTGGAGGCCTAGAAGTTTTCTTTTAGGTTTCCACCGTTCTGTTTTCTAGCACTTTTTACGCCATCCAACACAGGAGTGGAGCCGTCTATGCCAATGGAAAAAACCCCCTGGATTCTTGGGCTATGCTGCCTGCTTGCCGGTTGTGGAACCATCGACACCCGCATGACTGTGGAGCAAATGACCAATGCCCGCGTGGCCGTGGAAGCGGCGGAACGTGTGGATGCCAAAACCTTTTCTCCTGAAAATTTAAGACATGCCCAAGATGCCTTGGCCATTGCCAATGATGCGTACACCAACCGCGAATTTGAGCGGGCGTTTGCCTTCTCCAAAAAGGCCACCATTTACGCCCGCGTCGCCAAGACCCAGACCGATCAAAAACGCGCTGAAGAAAAATTGACCGGCGCGAAAGATCAACTAAACACGTTGCGCAAGCAAACCGAGTCCGCCATGCTCTCGCTTCCCGCCGCAGAGATGAACACCCTTTCTGCTCAGGCGTTGGTGGCAGTACCGGTTCCGGCAGGGACCACGGCTGCGGCCACCGGTGAGGTGAAGCCATGATGCGGCGCGTACTGCTTGCGGGTGGGTTGGCCTTGATGTTGGGTGCGGCCGGATGCGCCACGGTACCGACGATGGTTCCGCAGGCTTTGTTGGATGCGCGCACCGCTCTGCAAATGGCCCAGAAGGATCATGCGGATCTTTTGGTTCCCGAGGATTTTCAACTGGCGCGGCGTCAGTTGGATAAAGCCGAATCGGCCTTCTCGGCCGAACAAAGCTTAAGCACCATTGAAGATTTGTGTTTTGAGGCCCAGGCCGACGCTCAGATTGCCCAAGCCAATGCGCGCCGCCGGCAAGCCGAGCAAGAATATGAACATGTCCAGCAGGCGCTGATCACGCAGCAAACGGTCTTGATGGCCCTGATGCAGAAAAACCAGGCATTGAATTCCACCATGAAGGATTTGCAAAAAGCGCAACAAGAGCGCCTGTTGGCTGACCAAAAAGCCGCCGAGGCCCAGGCCGCCAAGGTGGAAGAAGCGCGTTTGCGCGCTGCGGCCGAACGCGAAGCGGAGATGCTGCGCAAAGCCCAAAAAATCAAAGACGCCCAAGTCACGCGGGAGTCGCGTGGCTTGGTCATCAACTTATCCGGCAAGGTGCTTTTTGACAGTGGCAGTTCCCGGCTCCAGCAAGGGGCTTTAAGTCAGCTGGATCAAGTGGCTCTGTTGATTAAAGAGTACTCGGATTATAAAGTGAAGATCGAAGGACATACCGACAGTACCGGCGATTTGTTGTCCAACAATACCTTGTCGCAGGCGCGTGCGGAAAGTGTATTGAACTACTTGAATCAAAAGGGCATTTCGTTGGATAATCTACAGGCCGTCGGTATGGGGCCCTCCCGTCCGATTGCTTCCAACACGTCTGCAACAGGCAGACAGTTGAACCGGCGTGTGGAAATCATCCTTGAACGGAAATCGGAGAACACGACTACGCCGTGATGCCTTTGCACCGCTTGGCCCGGAAATTCAAATGGATGCTTTCGGTGTTGGGGTTCACCCTCGGATGCGCAGGGTGTGCCACCCAACAACTCAGCAAAACCCCGGAAAATATTTTACGCTACCCGTATGTTGCGATCTCGTCGGAAGAGCTAAGGGCGTTTCAGGCCGAGGTCGCAGCTCATCCCACGGAATTTAAAAGTGGGAAAGCCTATTTTTGGATCGCGCAAGATGCGTTTAACCGTTCGGAATGGGAAGCGGCCGAGAAAGGCTACGCAGACCTGTTAAGGCGGTTTCCGCACTCCGAGTGGGCCGGTGTGGCGCGTTACATGCAGGCGCGCACGCGGGTTAAAACCAAGGATGCCATGGCGGCCTTGGGGATTCTGTATCCACTCGTCAAGCCGGGTGCCAAGGTGGAGCCGGAGCTTAAGACCGCGGCTTTAATGTTGGGGCGTGACACCCTTAACGATGAACTTTCTCTGGCCGAAGTGGCCAAAGTACGCACGCAATACGCCGATACCCCCTGGGCCGCCCAGGCTTTGTTTGTAACGGGCAAGCGTACTTTGGACGCAGGCAATTCCGAACAAGCCACAAAGCTTTTCAAACAATTCATTGAAGCCTATCCGCAACACGAGTATGCCTCCAGTGCCTTGGATCTCATCGAGAAGGCCAAGACCCTAGTGCCCATCAATCGGTTCAAGCTCGGGTGTTTATTGCCGTTGAGCGGTCCGTACGCCCCCTACGGCAAGGCCATCAAACAAGGCTTGGACCTGGGTTTGCAAAATGCCAATGCGCATCGGCCCGAGAGCGAGCGGATTTCACTCATGGTGGCCGACAGCGAGGCCAACACCGGTATTGCTTTGGCAGAATTAACCCGTTTGGTTGAGGAAGAAAAAGTTCTAGCTGTCATCGGCCCGGTGCTCTCCACTTCCGCCAAGGCGATCTTGCCTCACCTGGAAAAGTTGCGTGTTCCCGTGATCAGTCCGTCGGCGTCCGATGCCGGGCTGACCGGAAAGTCGGGGTATTTTTTCCGCTACCTGCTGACCAATGAACAGCAGGGCGAGGCCATGGCCGAGTATCTTGTTTTGCGCCAAGGGTTGCGCCGGGTCAGCGTGATGCACTCGGAAAGCCGCTACGATCGCAGTCTGACCGATGCTTTTGTGAAGAAAGTGGATCAGTTGGGCGGACAGGTGGTGGCCAACGTAGAGTATCCGGCCGGCACTGCGGATTTCAAGGATTATATGATTTCCTTAGGTGGTATTGATCCAGGACCTTTGAAGAATCGTGAAGTGGAAGAACGCAAAACCTTGGATGCGCTTCTGGATAAGTGGAGCCAGGCCATTGCCATGCAATTGGCCCCCTCGGCCCAAGGACTTACCCCGGCTCAAGCCGCTTTAGCGACACCGGTGCCAGGCAAGCGTGTCGCCATTATCCGCTTTACCGAAGACGGGGCCCTGGCGCAAGAAGAACAAATCGGGAAAAAGATTTCAGAACGGTTTTCGTATGCGTTGGCGGCGCAAGCTGGGTTGGAGGTGCTGACCCAAAGACAGACCTTTGATACCATGCGCAAGCTGCAGCTTTCCCCCTTGTCGTTTGGCAAGGAAAGCGCCAAGCGCTTCAGTGAATCGTTGAATGTTTCGTATGTGGTGGTGGGCAGCGTGGACCAGAGAGAATCCGACGATCGGATTCAGCAGCCGGGTCGGGCCATGCCGGTGCATTACGCCATTTCCGTGCGTGTGTTGAACGCCCGTTCGGGCCAAGAAGTGTTTTCAGCCAACCAAACCTGGGTGAAGTTGATTGCGCCCGAAGCCAATGCCCGGAACGTCGAGGCCCTGTATCTGCCGGTGGCCTTGGAAGATGCGTTTTCCTTGGTGCCGCAATTGGCGTTTTACGATTTGACCATGAAGGTTTACGGCCCGGATGCCTGGATCGCCCCGCGGCTCTTCCGTGAAGGTGCCGAGATACTAAACGGCGTGGTGTTGGCCACGGGTTTTTGGTTGGACAATCCCGCCCCTGCCTCCCAAGCCTTTGTTAAGCAATTCATTGAAACCTACTCGGGGCCACCCTCGACCTTGGCGGCTCAAGCCTACGATACCCTGCAGTTGGTCGCCAAGACCATGGGGCGCTTGCCCCGCGACAGTGTCTCGCGCGATGATTTCATCCGGTTCTTAAGCAAGGAAACGGCCTTTGTGGGCGTGACCGGCAAGGCCTGGGTGGAAGGCGACGGCGAGATCCGGCGTGATCCGTTCTTTTTAAAAATGGACCAAGGAACCTTAAAGAAGGAAGAGTAACTTTATGCGACAGAATTACCCTTACCGCGGCGTCAAGGGCATGCGGGATGTATTCCCGGAAGAGGCGCGCCGGTATCAAAAATTGGAGCAGCGCGCGCGTGCCCTTTTTGCGTGCGTGGGGTGCGGTGAGATCCGTACCCCGTTTGTGGAGCATACGGTGTTGTTTGAGCGCGGGGTGGGACAAGGCACCGACATAGTGAACAAAGAAATGTTTTATGTCCCGGCCAAAGATGAAGAGGCGGGACCGGATGCCTTGCGCCGCATGGTGTTGCGTCCGGAAGCCACCGCGTCCGTGGCGCGGGCGTATGTGGAGCATGAGATCGACAAGACCGTGGGGGGCGTGCAGAAATATTTCTACATGGGCCCCATGTTCCGTTACGAGCGTCCGCAGAAAGGACGCCTTCGTCAGTTTACGCAAATCGGGGTGGAGTTTTTAGGGAGCACAGCCCCGGCCATGGATGCCGAGGCGATTGGGCTGCTCTTTGATTACCTGCAAACCTGGGGGCTGGGTACGCTCACCCTCATGCTTAACAGTGTGGGGTGTCCGGAATGCCGCCCGGGATACATTCAGTCCCTCAAAGCGTATGCTCAGGCCAACCACGGCGCGCTCTGTCCGGATTGTCAGGCGCGCATGGAGAAAAATACGCTGCGGTTGTTTGATTGCAAACAGCCCGGATGCCGCACCCTCATGGCTCAGGCGCCGAACATTCAGAATTCACTCTGCGGGAATTGCCGTTCGCACCAGGATCAAGTCCTGCTGCACTTAACCGGCATCGGCATTTCTCCGAAACTCGAATGGAAACTCATGCGCGGGTTGGATTACTACACGCGGACGGTCTTTGAGGTGGTCTCGGACAACCTGGGCGCGCAAAACGCAGTGGCCGCCGGTGGGCGCTACGACAACCTGGTGGCAGAGTTAGATGGGCCTGCGACACCTGCCGTGGGTTGGTCCATGGGTGTGGAGCGCATTTTAGAGCTCATGCCGGAAGCCGCGCCCGAACCGTTGTTTGATGTTTTTGTGGTGGACCCGGGACCGGATGCGGCGCAGACCTTCACCCATGTAACGTTTTTGCGCCGGGCCGGTGTGCGCGTCGGATTGGAACACGAGGGGCGAAGCGTCAAAGCCCTTATGAAAAAGGCCGATAAGGTGGGGGCTCGGTTTACCCTCTTTGTTTCCGCGGAACAACCCGGCCAAGTGGAGCTTAAAAACATGACCACGGGAGAGCAAACCCGGTTGGCCTGGGACGCAGTCGTGGCCCATGTGGGAGTCGCACCTGCTGTGTAGTTCAAACAGCCGGGTGCCACGATCTTTGGACGTGTGGGAGGTTGCATGGAATCCGGAGTGCTGACGTTTATTTCACAGGGCAACAACATGATCATCCTGGGCTTGATTTTGCTCGGCGTAGGCGTACTCACCTTGGTTCTTTCCCTCAATGCCTTTATCACGGCCCGCGTTAAAAAAAGTCATCTCCTCCTAACTCGGCGCAACCGCATGAGCGTAAGCTCGCTGGCGGTGCGCATATTGCTTTCCCTGGTATTCATCTTCTTCTCGCTTTCCGTGTTTCTGACCGGTTCGGCCATGCGGTTGTATACCATTTTCACGCACGAGGAACGGGTGGCGCGTTTGGAGTGCGTCCAGCAGGACACCACGCAAAAGACCATGCTGATTCGCTTTCAGTCCGTGGTCCGGGGTCAGGAACAAGCTCCCCAAACCTATGCCTTGCCGGGCGACCAGTGGGAAGTCAATGCCCGCATCCTGAAGTGGACTCCGCAAGCGCATCTGCTGGGCTTCAACACCGCGTACCGCCTGCACATGGTGAAGGGGATCTACCAAACCCCAGAGGACGAAACCAATCGCCCGCACCAAGCCTACGGCCTTAACCCCGGACAGGACTGGCTCTGGGACCTGCTCACCAAGTATCAGAAAAGCCTGCCGTTTGTCCAAGCTGTTTACGGCAATGCTGTTTCCAACCCCATCCAACCCGGGGAAGTGTACGAAATTTTTGTAACCACCTCAGGCCTCTCAGCGAAGAAAAAATAGTCGGGTTTTGGATCGTGTAGGGGCGAACTGCGTTCACCCTGCTTTAAATGATTCGGTAAGTCCGGCATGGCGTGGATTGAGTGATGGACGTGAACGTCCAGAGGAACTTAGTTGTTTGCAGTTGGCTTTTGGAAGTGTGTTCGTAAGCTTGTAATTTTTCCTGCAATATCTTCCGCCCCCACTATTTCCGTTACCAGGGCCACACACGTGGCCCCATGGGCCAAGACGTCCGGCAGGTTGTGTTCCTTGATGCCGCCAATGGCCACGAAGGGGACGGTGGCATGCGCGCGGGCGTAGTCCAGGTACTCAAGGCCCACGGCCGCGCAGACGTTCACCTTGGTCTGCGTGGTGTAGAGCGGACCGACACCGATGTAGTCGGCGCCGCGGGTCATGGCGTCGTGCAGTTGTGCCGGGGAGTGGGTGGAGAGTCCGATGATCTTTTCCGGGCCGAGCAGGGTGCGGACCTCTTCAATGGGCAGGTCGTCTTGGCCCATGTGCACTCCGTCGGCGTCGACCATTTGCGCAATGGCCAGGTCGTCGTTCACAATAAACGTAGCGCCGTGGGTGCGGGTGAGTTCGCGCAGCATACGGCATTCGGCTACTTTTTCTTTCTGGGATTTATCCTTCTCCCGGTACTGGATCAACTTGATGCCGGCCTCCAGCATTTGTCCCACCACCTCCGCGTTGGTTCGGCCCAGGGAGTATTTTTCCGCGGTAATGCCGTAGAGGTCTGTGGCCAGACGCGCGGCTTTGGTGGCGTGTTGGCCCGGGGTTGTGTAGGCGCCTTCCAGCACCCAGGCTAAAACCACGTCGGCTTGTTTGGCGGCGGCGACATTGACCCGTGGTGCCATGGGTGGAAACGTCGAGGAAATCTCAGTGGTCAGATCGCCAATGAGAAACACGTTTTTGGCCCGGCGGTGAATACGGATGGCGTCGGCGTTTCCCCACCCGGCCAAGCCGGAGGCGGTTACCAGGAGCTTATCAGAGCCCCAAAACGCTTCGGCCAACATGCGCTTGGCCGGGACTGTGTCAAAGGCTTCGATAATGATGGAACAAGTGGCGAAAATATCGGTCAGGTGACGCGGTTCCAGTTTGAGGGTGTGGGTTTGAATATCCAAGGCCGGATTGATCGAGAGCAGGTTGGTCTTCAGGGCATGCCCCTTGTCCTGTCCCATTTGGCCGAGGGTGTAGTATTGGCGGTTGAGGTTGGATGCGTCAACGGTGTCGAAGTCGACCAAGGTGAAGTGCTTAAACCCCGAGCGCACCAGATAGTGCGCGCAGTTGGACCCAAGGCCGCCTATGCCGGCAATGCCGATGCGGGGTGTCTGGAGTTTGGCGAAGTTGGCTTCACCCATGCGTTGTTTGAGCGCTTGTTCGAAGGCATTCATCCGCGATTCACCTCGCAACGGTTTTACCATGAACAGAGGGAGAGGCCAAGGAAATAAACGCTGAAGAACCCCGGACATAAAGCGCATTGAGCAGTGTTTGGAATACCTGGAACCTCTGCGGGGCGTGTCACATTAAACGGACCAAAAATAAACGGGTCCGAAAGACGCGAGCCGCTCCTGAGTTGCGACTCGCTCAGATCGGAAATCCTTCGTTGATGCGGATTTCCTCAATGCTTTCTTACCCGTTTATCCTTGGTCCGTGAAAACGATCGCGGTGATTAATTCTTCTCGAACAACACCATGGAGTTCATTAGGTTTCCCTGCACGCTGCCGTGACCCCAGATCGGACCTTGTTCGCCGAAGGTAAAGGCTCCGATGAAGGGCGCATTGCCCAAAGCCGCATTGAGCGGGGGGACGATTTGGTCCACCTGCGGTTGGATCGCCATCATGGTTCCGGCACAGAACACTTGGAGCCCGCCGGCAATCTGCGACGGGGCGGCGTTGGCGTCTTGCAGGGCGCGTGTGGCAGTGACGGCCGATTCGTTCAGAAGTGACGGGACATCGCCTTGGAGTAAAAAGAGGGTTTCACCTGCAGGGACTTCGGCAAACAAGCCCAGGGATTTGGTTTGCAGGTCGAGCGAGGCCGGGTGCAGGGAGAGGAACACATCTTCGCCCTTGACCTTGAAACGACGAGCCAGAGGCGCCAAGGTGGTTTGGCTCACAATGGAGCCGCCCTTGAGCAAGGCGTCCTTAAGCAGGTCGTTGGTCCATTCGTTGTACACATCGGCCGCGGGTTTGTTTTCCAAAGAAAGGAGGGTGCGTCCCTCGGTTGCTGTGGCCAGGCCTTCTTTGGGTTTGGCCGGCGTGCTTTTGGCCGGTGTGTAGCCACAGCCGTAGGCATGGGCGATTTTTCCGCGGGTGTAGACCAAAGCCACACTCACACCCGAACGGATAATTTGGTCGTTGGCAAAGGCCGCCCACTTGCCGTCCATGGCATTGTCCGCGGCCGTACCCCCGTAGATCGGAGTCTCTTTGCCAAAGATGTGTTGCAAGGCTTCCAGGCTCCGGTCTTCCAAGCCCGGGGTAGTGCCCAGCAGGATCATGCTTGGTTTTTCTTTGCCACGCTTGCCTGAGGTTAGCAGCGCTTCTTCCACCGCGTCGTTTACCGCGGCCGCAGCCAGTTCCGGCGTTTTAACATTGCGTCCGGCCAGGCCCACGGTCATTTCATCGGATTGGATGCCCAATAAGGCCAGAGACCCTTTTTTACCCACATGCACGCCGTCGCGCGTGACCACGCCGTGGCAGGAGGTGATGCCGAAGACAATGCTGCCGGCGCTCTGCGTACGCACTTCGGTGAGCAAGGTGGTGAGGTCGTATCCGACGGTAGTGTAGAGTACGACCAGCTTGGGTGCGCGTGCGGTGCTCTGCATTTTCTTGACGGCTTCGGCGGCGGCCAGGCGTTCGGAATCCTGGATGCTCCAACCGTAGCCGATCTCAACTTTGGGGACAGTGGAATGCGAGCAAGCCGAGAGCAAAAGCATCCCGCCCAATAAAGCCAAGGTGAGTGTACGGATCGAGGGGGGTAACAGTTTCATGCGACGTGCCTCCTAAAGAAAGTTGGGACCATTATACGGAAAAGTTGGAAGAAGGCAATCGGGATATAGTTTGCCCTCAATGCTAAAGTTTGATTCGTTTGCTCCTGATGGGCATGGAGTGAAGCGACGGTTTGGAAAAAACGGGTAGTAGGGTAACGCATAGGTTGCGGATGTATGCGGGACCCAGCATCCGCGGCACGAATCAAGCTTTAGCATCGAGCAATGAATACGAACAGGGAAAAAACTAGCTACCCGAGGAATGCCAGTCGGTGAAGATGGGTTGGTAGCCTGCGGCCCGGAGGGCGGCGTGCATCTCGGCCACGGAGCGGTGATCGGAGATTTCGAATTGCCCGGTGCTCTCGTCGGTCTGTGTATGCCCGCCCACGGCCGTGGTGGAACCGGCGGACATGCGGGTAATGCCGAGCGGCAGGAGTTGGTCGCGAAACGTGGCGCTTTCACGTGTGGACAAGGTGATGCCCAGCCGTGGCATGAAGAGGCGTGCCGCCAGGAGGTATTGGACGACCTGGGCGTCGGTTACGTCATGAATGTCCTTGAAGCTGCCCTCGTGGGGGCGCATGCGCGGCAGCGAGATGCTTACTTCCAAGGCGGGAAAGCGGGTCTGCAAATGATGGGCGTGGAGCCCGGTGAAGAAGGCTTCGCGCCGCCAATCGTCCAACCCCAAAAGTCCGCCGATGTTTACGGCCCGAATCCCAGACTCGGCCGCACGTTCGGGAGCCAAGAGGCGGTAGGTGAAATCCTTCTTGGGCCCTTTGAGATGAACCCGGTCGTAGATCTCGGGATTGTATGTTTCTTGATAAAGCGTGAGTTGATCCACGCCCGCCGCGATCAAGCGGGCGTAGTCCGATGAGTCGGCTGCGTAGATCTCGATGGCGATTGAGAGAAAATGTTTTTTTAGAACCTGGATGCATTCCAACAAATAGTCGACCGTGGCGCGCCCCTTGGCGTCTCCGGTTAGGATCAGGATATGTCGGATGCCGGTTTGGGCCATGGCTGCAGACTCGCGGTCCACTTCGTCCAGGCTCAGCTGTTTGCGCGGGATTTTATTCTGGGCATTGAATCCGCAGTAGGTGCAGGCGTTGGTACAGTAGTTGGACAAGTACATGGGGGAATAGAGCAAAATGGTTTTGCCAAAGTGTTGGCGCGTCAGGGTGTAGGCCTTCTGCGCCATGGGTTCTAAAAACGGCCCGGCCGCAGGCGAGAGCAACGCCGCATAATCGTCAATGGACAGAAAAGGCTTGGCCAAGGCCGTGCGCACATGCTGCTCGGTCCAGCGGGTCCAGGCGGCGTTCCAATCCGTGGCTTGGTATGGACTATAGACTTCGGAAAAAGTGCGGGGTGTCATAACCTATTCGGTTCTTAAAAAACCGGTGAGGGGCGAGGACGCTTGGGCCAGGGTGTGCGTGGCGCCCAAACCCGCCCGATACGCGCGGCGTCCGGCGCGGATGGCCTCCGCAAACGCGCAGGCCATGCTGACCGGGTCCGGGGAGGTGGCAATGGCGGTGTTGAGCAGGCACGCGGCGGCGCCCATTTCCATGGCTTCGCAGGCATCCGAAGGCTTGCCAATGCCGGCATCCACAATCACGGGCAAGGCAATCTCGTGAATGATGATCTCCAACAGTTCCTTGGTCTTCAAGCCGCGGTTGGTGCCAATGGGCGCACCCAAGGGCATGACCGCGGCCGCGCCGGCGTCGACCAACTTACGGGCCACGATCAAGTCCGGACTGATGTAGGGCAGAACCACAAAGCCTTCTTTGGCCAGGACCTGCGTGGCCTTGACGGTTTCCTCGTTGTCCGGAAGTAAGTATTTATTGTCGGCAATAACTTCGATCTTAATCCAGTGGCCGCAACCGGCCTCGCGGGCCAGGCGGGCAATGCGCACCGCCTCTTCGGCCGTGCGCGCCCCGGAGGTGTTGGGGAGCAGCTGAACCTCTTTGGGAATGTGCGTCAGCACGTTGTCGGCAGGGGATTGGGCATGGACGCGCCGCAAAGCGATGGTGATCACCTGGGAACCGGATTGGCTTAAGATCTCCGGGATCAGGCTGTCCATCGCGTATTTGCCGCTGCCAATGAGCAGACGGCTGGAAAGTGAACGTCCGCCCAAAATCAGGGCGTCGTGGTGGGTTTCAGACATGGTCTAGCCTCCTCCGACAAAACGCAAGATCTCCAACGTGTCCTCTTCGGCCAACAGGGTCGTGCTCCACTCGGGTTGGCGGAGAATCGCGCCGTTGCGCTCCACCACCACGGCCGTGGCAGGGTACCCTTTGAGGGTTAAGAAATCGGACACACTTATGGGAGCATCCAGGGTTTCGCGGATTCCGTTGACGACGAGTTGCATGCGCGGTCACCTACTTTCGAATGCGGCTATAGTACATGAAGACGCGGGTCTCGCCAACTTAAAAATAGGCAGGGGGGGCGGGGCTATTCTTTGTAGATCCCGATGCTTTTCAAGACCAGGTCGTAGAGCTGCGGAGTGGTGCGGCTGTAGCTGATCTCAATGGAAAACGGGGTTTGGGCGGTCAACCACGGAACCGAAGCCAGATCGTACACATAGCCGCTGGCACGGTTGGGGTCTTTCTGGCCATTGAGCCACCAATGCCGGTAGGCGCCGTGGCGTTCTTGCAACGCGACTTTGAAGTCCACCCGTTGGGCATACACGTCCAGCTTGAGCTTGGGGTAGCGTTTGGGATTGCAGGTGAGCTCCGGGGAGAGCACCTTGCCCCATTCGACAGGCGCTTCGGCTGGGAGGACAATGCTCCCGAAGCCCGACCAGAGGGTGGTGATGCGGGCGTGGAAATCCGGGTGCGTGGTGACATCCGACCAACCGGCGGTATGCTCCCCCGACGGAACGTACGGACCGCGGGCGGCAAAGTTTTCCACCCAGAAGGCCTCGGCCGCATGTTCCGGAGGGTTGGGCTCGAACACATAGAGTTCGGCGATTTCAATGAATTGCCCAGGTGCGCCCTCGACGACCACAGCCAGCGTGTAGCGGGTATGTGCGGCTTGGATGGTTTTGAGGATTTCACGGAACGGGTAGTCATGATAGCCGGTCTCGGCCGTGCTGGCTTGGAGGGGCCAGGAACGCCAGGTTCCGCCTTCTTCCTGCACCACCAGTTTCCAGGTTACACTCGCTGAACAATGCGGAATAAAAACTCGGACCGTGTCAAAACGCAGATCCGGTGGTATGGCGACCGTATGGACTTTGCCCCAGGTGCCACCCGGAGTGCGCGTGACGTTGGCGGTGCTGGCATTGGGATTGGTGCGGATGCGTGCTTGAAAGGCCGGGTTGTCGTCGGCGTCAAACCAGAACCAGGGTTTCACGTTTGGGGTGCCGCCAAAAATGCCTTGGTATTGGATGCTGGTCGGTCGCCATTGTTTTTGATGGAGGGTGCTGTGGGTGGCTGCGGCGGATTCCTGGGCACTCGGTTTCATGGCAGAGGGCGCCGGGGTGCAGGCGGCGAGGCCGAGCAAAGAGCCTACGAGGAGCAAACAGGTCATGTGGGAAAGCGCGTTACGCAGCATAAATCCAGAAACTCCCAAAAGCCCCGGAGTGACAAGTGAGGCGGAAATGGCCATGCAAGGGCGTACCCTGTGTGACTGACATTGAGTTATACCTGATTGGATGCACGGGGTAAATGGTTTCTTACAGATTATTTTAGACATTTATAATGAAGGGCTATCGCGCATTGACAGCCCTGGGGGCAAGTGTTAAGATAAGCGCCCCGAAGTCGGGGCGCAGGGCACGGATGACCGTGCCCTGGTTGTTATTGTCGGTATTTTTCAACAGGAGAGATGACGGATGGATTATCGTGAGACGCTAAATTTACCCCAGACCGAGTTCCCCATGAAGGCGGATTTGAATCTGCGCGAGCCGCAGCGCCAAGCCCATTGGAAGGAACTGGATCTCTACGGGTTGCTGGAACAACACGGCAAGGGACGGAAGAAGTTTGTCCTCCACGACGGTCCGCCGTACGCCAACGGCGACGTGCACATGGGCACGGCACTGAACAAGATTTCCAAGGATTTGATTCTGCGCTACAAGTCCATGCGCGGGTTTCACACACCGTACGTCCCGGGCTGGGACTGCCACGGCATGCCCATTGAACACAAAGTCGTGGAAACCCTGCCCGAGGCCGAGCGCAAGGATCGCGGGCGCATTCGTACCGAATGCCGCAAGTATGCTGAACGTTTTGTGGATAAGCAGCGCGGACAGTTCAAGCAGTTGGGCATCTTGGGCGACTGGGAGCACCCGTACCTGACCATGGCGCCGGAGTACCAGGCCACGATTGTGCGCCTCTTCGGGGAGCTGGCCATGAAAGGGTTTATCTACCGCGGGCTCAAGCCCGTGCATTGGTGCCCGGCTTGCCAGAGTGCCTTGGCGGAAGCGGAAGTGGAATACGAAGATCATACCAGTCCGTCCATCACCGTGCGGTTTGAATTGGTCGATGGATGGCCCGAACCTTTAGGTGCCAAGCCTGCGGGCAAAACCTATGTTCCGATCTGGACCACCACGCCGTGGACGCTTCCGGCCAACCGGGCGGTCTGCGTGCACCCGGAGTTTGTGTATGCGCTGGTGGAGTCCGAAGGCGAGCATTACATTTTGGCCAAAGCATTGGTCGAGTCCAATTGGCAGAAGCTTGGGAAATCGTATCGAATCGTCTCTGAGATTTCCGGCAAGCAGTTGGAGCATCTCACCCTGCAGCATCCTTTCTTGGCGCACCGCGTGCCGGTTATTTTAGGCGAGCATGTGACCCTGGATTCAGGAACCGGCTGCGTGCATACGGCGCCGGGACACGGGCAGGAAGATTTTGTGGTGGGCAAGCAGTACAAGCTGGAAGTGTTCAATCCCGTGGGGGAGAACGGGTGCTTCACCTCCGCGTTTCCGGACATGCAGGGCGAGTTTGTGTTCAAGGCCAACCCGAAGATTGTGGAACGCCTGAAGTCCGTGGGCGCGCTCATGCACGTGGCCGACATGGCCCACTCCTATCCGCATTGCTGGCGCCACCATAAGCCGATTATTTTCCGCGCCACCGAGCAGTGGTTTCTAAACGTCGATCTGGATGGCTTCCGCGAAAAAGTCCTGAGCCTGATCAATCACGAAGTGGCTTGGGTGCCGGAGAGTTCGCGCAACCGCATAGGCTCCATGGTGGCTTCGCGTCCGGACTGGTGCCTCTCGCGCCAGCGCAACTGGGGCGTTCCGCTTCCGGTGTTCTACTGCCGCGAGTGCGGCGAGCCCGTCATTCGGGAAGATGTGTTCAAGAAGGCCGAAGAGCTGGTGCGCGCCAAGAACGCCGATGTCTGGTTCACCCCGGAAGCGGCGGCGATTTTGCCGGCCGATACGGCCTGCGTCAAGTGCGGGGGAAAGACCTTCCGCCAGGAAACCGATATTTTGGATGTGTGGTTTGATTCCGGCGCCAGTCATGCGGCGGTTTTGGCGCAGCGTCCGGAACTCAAATTCCCCAGCGATATGTATCTGGAAGGCTCGGATCAGCACCGCGGTTGGTTTCAAGTCTCGTTGTTGACCGCGGCCGCCACGACCGGACAAGCGCCCTACAAAACCGTCTTGACCCACGGGTATACGGTGGATGGAAACGGACGCAAGATGTCCAAGTCCTTGGGAAATTTCATCACGGCCGAAGAAGGCATTAAGCGCTACGGCGGTGCGGATATCTTGCGTATGTGGGTGGCTTCCGAGAACACCCAGTTGGATGTGCGTTCCTCCGACGAGATTTTCAAGCGCACGGTGGATGCGTATCGGCGCATTCGCAACACGCTCCGTTTCCTGCTGAGCAACTTGGACGGATTCACTCCGGCCAAGGCTGTGGAGTACAAGCAGTTGTCCGAGATTGACCGGCTCATGCTGCACAAGCTGGCCACCTGCGTGCAGCAATCCATGGACGCCTGCGATGCGTACGAATTTTACAAGTATTACCAAATCATGCACAATTTCTGTTCCGTGGATCTCTCGGCCTTTTACTTTCACGTGCTGAAAGATTGCCTGTACGCCGACGGTGTGTCCTCCAAACCCCGTTTGGCCGCGCAGACCACACTCTGGCATGCGCTCCGTCATTTGGTGCGTTTGGCCGCGCCCGTGCTCGTGCACACCGCCGACGAGACTTGGGAATACATGGGCAAGCAGGGCTTGCTGGAAAAAGACGAACCGGCGGCCTCGGTCCATCTGGCCACCTGGATCACGCCGCCCAAGGAATGGACCAACCCGGAGTTGGCCCAGGATTGGGAAGCGTTGTTTGCCATTCGGGACGAAGTTCAGAAACAATTGGAAGAGGCGCGTACGGCCAAGGTGATCGGGCATTCCTACGAAGCCACCGTGGTCATCAAGGCCCGGGGCGAGAAACGCACGTGCTTGGCTGCGCATACCCATGATTTGGATACGTTTTTCTCCGTCTCGGGTGTTTCACTGGAAGATGCGGGTGGCGCGGGTCCGGATCTGCAAATCAAAGTGGTCCCTGCGGCCGCGAAAAAATGTGAACGCTGCTGGCGCGTCTTGCCCAGCGTGGGGACCCACGAAGCACATCCATCGTTGTGCACACGTTGTCACGACGTGGTTAATACGTTGAAAGTGTAGGCCTTATCATGACGGAAATGAAAACGACGCAAACCGTATCCAACCCGGCATCCTCCGAGACGCAGCTGCCCGGGGGACCGGGAGCCTCGCTCTGGTTTTATTGGGGCGCAGCCCTGGTGGTCCTGCTCTTGGATTGGGTGAGCAAGTGGATCGTGGTGAGCACCATGCAGCCCATGCAGAGTATCCCGGTGGTGGGGGAGTATTTAAAGTGGACCTTCTTGCGCAACCCGGGGGCGGCCTTTAGTTTTCTCGCCAACTCGCATTCGTCTTGGCGCTTCTTTTTGATCGGGGTGGCGGTCGTGACCATGGTCATTCTCTCCATACTTGCCTACCGGGAGAAGAAAGCCGATTGGTCTTTGTTGCTGGGCATGGGACTGGTCTGCGGCGGCGCGGCCGGGAACCTCTGGGATCGGGTGACGGTTGGGACCGTGGTGGATTTCATTGAAGTGGGCATTGGAACGCACCGTTTCCCTGTCTTCAACTTGGCCGATTCGGCCGTGTGCGTGGGTGTGGGGTGGCTGATGTTTTTGAATTTCAAGTCGCAACCGGACACCGCCCAACGGAGTGAGCATGCATCCTGATCTTATATCCATCGCAGGCATCACGCTGCATACGTACGGTCTGCTCGTGGCCTTGGGGTTGATCCTGGCCTCCTGGCTGGCTCAGCGTGAGGCTACACGCACCTTGAAGATTCCCGGGGATACGTTTTGGGATTTGAGCCTTTGGATTATTTTGTCCGGCATGGTCGGAGCGCGTATTCTGTATGTGCTCATTGGTTGGGAAACATACCGCCAGGATCTGTTGGGCATCTTTAAGTTTTGGGACGGCGGATTGGTCTTTTACGGCGGATTTATCGGCGGAGCCTTGGGTGGGTGGTGGTACATCCGAAAAAAGGCGCTTCCGTTTTGGAAGATCGCCGATATTGCCGCACCGGTGATTCCGCTGGCGCACATGCTCGGCCGGTTCGGTTGTTTCTTTGCCGGATGCTGCTACGGGCGCGAAGACGCCCAGTGGGGTTTGGTGTTTCCGGCTTTGGGCGACAATGTTCCGCATTTGCCCACCCAGTTGTACGAAGCGGGTTTCAATTTCGTGCTCTTTGGGTTTTTATGGTGGCGTCGCAAGGCACCGCGTGCAGACGGACGCTTGTTCTGGATGTACGTGGGGCTGTATGCGGCCTGGCGTTTTGTGATTGAGTTTTTCCGCGGAGATGAAATCCGCGGTACCGTGTTGGTTCCTTGGTTGCATACCTCCCAAGTGGTAGCCCTGGCAGGCATGGCCGTGGCCGTGGTGTTTTGGGTGTATCTGGGAAAACGAGTCTCCCGCGTATAAACCTTGTCCTCCATGCATCCGAAACTAGTATGTCAGACTACAACGCATTGTGCGAGATCGAGTGAATCCATGTGGGTGAAGGTGCAAGGACATCGGGGTGGGTGGGGAGCGGCGGGCATCGCGCTTTGGCTGGCCGCCTGCGTCAGCGTGGTTCCGACCCTCACCTGGGCCATGGATCCTCCGGTCCTTGACGAAGATTACAGTGCGGAAATTTCCTTTTACCGCGGCAACCTTAAAAAGGCCCAAGACGAATACGAACGCCTGGTCGCGCAGGATCCCAGCAACCAGCCCATGGCCCTTAACCTGGCTGCGGTCCTTTTGGAACGGGGAGAAGGACGGGATGCGGCCCGCGTGTTGGAGCGCGCCGAGGTGCACGGACACGAATTGGGCGAGGCGTACCTGGCGGCCGGGGAGTTTGATCGGGCCGCCAAAGAACTGACGCTGGCCTTGGGCAAGCCCGGTTCGCATTGGCGGAGTCGGATTTTGCTCGGGCTCATTGCCGCCTCGCAAAACCGGCACCCGGATGCCGTGGAGTTTTACTGGCGAGCGCTCAATGAGGAGAAGAACCAGCCGGCGGTACGTTTGATGCTCGCGCGCTCCTTGGCGGCCCTGGGTCAGGAATCCCCGGATTCGGCGGATTATTTTAAGCAACGTGCGCGCGAGGAATACAAAAGCGCTTTAAAAATCGACTGGAGCCTTTGGCAAGTCCATTGGGATTTGGCGCGGTTCTACGAATTGGAAAACCGCTGGGCCCAGGCTGCGCGCGAATGGAACGAAGTGCGCGTGGTGTTGAACAACTCGCCGGAGATCGAGGCGGCTTGGAAACGGGCGCAACGCATGGTGGCGTTGGTTCCAGCCCCGAGCACCACCACGACCATTACCGTGACGGAAACACCCACGGCGGTGCCGACCCCGAAGGTCACACCCACGGCCACGGTGGAAGCCAAGCTGCCGCGCATCCTGTTTCGCGACTTGCGCGTGAAGCCCATGGGGCGCAAGGGCGATTCCATGATTCAGGTCGGGCTGGGTGAAAAGATGGGCGCCTTGGGATTTGGTTCCTCGGGCGGGTGGATCGCCAAAGATCACAGCGGCAAGCGGGTTTGGGAAGGCTTGCCGGGCAAAGGGTACCGCATCAAGCAAGATGCCCGGGGGCGTTGGATCCTCACCAATTGGGAAGGGAAGGCGTTCAAGCCCCTGCCGCGGTTGATTACCGTAGAACCCTTGCAGTCCGACCGTGTCATGGGTGTGGTGAACCTGTTCCAGTCCACCGGTTATTTTTGGGGGGGCGGTTCGCGGGCCACGCGGTACTACCGCGGCAAATTGGTGATCCTGCGCCAGAGTCAAGGGCTTAAGCTGACCAATATTTTACCCACGGAAGAATACGTGGCCTCGGTGGTCCCGGGCGAGATGCCCGCGTTTTGGCCCTTGGAAGCCTTGAAGGCGCAGGCGGTGGTCGCCCGGACCGATGCCCTGCGCCGGCACGGCACGCATTGGAAACAAGGGTTTGATGTTTGCAACAATCCGCACTGCGCCGAGTACGGCGGTGTGCTGAACGAAGATCCTCGCTCCCTGGAAGCGCTCGAGGCCACGGCCGGACTAAATCTGTACCGCGGGAAGTATCTTGCGCCTACGTATTATTCGCATGCGTGCGGTGGCATGACCCAGGATGTGGCCGATGCCTGGGGCGACGGGAAGGATTTTTCCGTGGATGCGTGTGGGATTTACGATGCGCCGGGGAACAGCACAACCTGTCTGCGCCTCCCGTTTCCGCCGCGCATCATACGCGCTTGGATCGCGAGCCAACCCGATGTCCTGTGCGCCAACCCCAAGTACTCGGGGATCGCCAGTTTTCGCTGGGTGAAAATTTTCAGCCAGGAAGAAATGAAGACCATGTTGAATCCGCGCTTCCGGCTGGGCACCATCCGCAAATTGGAAGTGTTGGAGCGGGGGCGGAGCGGATATGTGCGGGCCTTGAAGATTTCCGGGGACAACGGCAGCGTTACCCTGCAAGGGGATCGGGTGCGAACGTTCCTCGGCGGGTTGCGCAGCAATTTATTCATGATCTTGCCCATACCCGAGGAACGGGGCGGGTATCCGGTGCGTTGGGTGTTTTGGGGCGCAGGGTGGGGACACGGTGTGGGCTTTTGCCAAGCCGGCGCCGCGTCCATGGCCGAAAAAGAATATACCTACCAAGAGATTTTGCAGCATTATTTTCCTGGCTCGGAATTGCGCAATCCCTAAAGGCGGGGTTACGCCCTACAGGATGGATGTGTTGGAGTTCAACCGCGTTGGACCATGCGGACATTGGCTTTAAAGGATGCTTATGAGTTCCCCAAAACCGAACAGGCCCCAGACCTACATACTGGAACCGGAGCAGGCCGGACAACGCCTGGATGTATTCGTAACCACCTTGCCTTACGGAGTGACGCGTTCGGCGGTCGCCCGTTGGATTCAGGAAGGGCATGTGCAGGTCGACGGACGCATCACCAAACCCGGACTGGTGCTGCGCGCGGGAGATGTGGTGCATGTGACCGAGCCTCAGGCCGTGCCCACGCAGGTGGAAGCGCAGGCGCTTCCGCTGGACGTGTTGTATGAGGATGAACATATGGCGGTGATCAACAAGCCGCATGGCATGGTCACGCATCCGGCGCCCGGACATGCGGACGGGACGTTGGTGAATGCGCTGTTGCACCACTTGACCGGACTGTCCGGCATCGGCGGCGAGCAGCGCCCGGGGATTGTGCATCGTTTGGACAAGGACACCTCGGGGGTCATGCTGGTGGCCAAGCATGACAAGGCGCATCAAGCTCTGACCGCGGGCATTCAGGCGCGCACCATTTCGCGGACGTACCGCGCCATCGTGTGGGGCAACCTGGCGGTTATCCCCCGCCTGGTGGAAAATCAAATCGGGCGTGATCCCAAACATCGACAGCAGTACGCCGTGGTCGCCAACGGGCGTCCGGCGAGCACGCTGTTTGTCTCCCAGGAAATACTGGGCAGCGGGTTTTCGCTTTTGGAAGTGAAGCTGAACACCGGACGCACCCATCAGATTCGCGTGCACTGCCGGCATCAGGGCCATCATATCGTGGGGGACCGCATCTACGGCAAGTCGGGTGAGATCGGGGCCTTGGCGCGGTTGAAAATGGCTCGGCCCGAACGCCAGATGCTCCATGCCGAACGTCTGCAGCTCTCCCACCCGATCACCGGGGTTCCGCTGGATGTTCTGGCCCCTCGTCCCGAAGATTTTGAGGCGTTTCTCCGCCAGTGCCGGGAACGCAAGGAACGCTAAGCTCGCTGCGTTGCAAAACCCGCCGGGGTATGGTACAGTAGTGGCTGTTTGCAAAGGGTTTGAGGTAAAGCAGGCATCTGTGTGCTTGGGTGCGGAGGGTGTGTTGTGATTGAGGCAAGTGATTTAACTCAGATCTCGATTTTTAAGGAATTGTCTCCGGCTGAGTTGGAACCGGTGAAACATTTGATTTTTGAACGAACCTTCAAAGCGGGGTCCACCCTCTTTTTGGAGGGGATGAAAGGCGAAGTTTTTTATCTGGTCAAACAAGGCACCGTTGAGATCTTAAAGAAGAAAGAGTCGCAGGACGTCAGGATTGCCACCTTGGGACCGGGGCAGTTTGTGGGTGAAATGTCGATCATCGACGATGAGCCGCGTTCGGCCACGGCCAAAGTGGTGGACGATGCCATCCTCTTCATTGTTACGAAAAAATGCTTTCAGGACATCATGCGCGCGACGCCCGAAGGGGCCAACAAGATACTCTTGGCCATTCTTAAAATTGTGAATCAACGTTTGCGCGACACCAACCGCAAGCTCGCCCAGGCTTAATTCCATTTATGCCCACGCCACTGCACGTTCGCTACGCCGTCGGCCTTCTCTTGGTAGGATGGGTGACGGTTCTGACAGGTTGCTCCGCTTTGTCGTTGCGGCCTTCTGCGCCGGTTTCCTCCGAGGCGGCGCAGGTGGAAGCGCAACTTGCCTACCTGGAGGGACGGTGGTTTGAACAGCGTTACGATTTTCCCCGCGCCGAGGCGGCGTTTCGCAGGGCCCTGACGTACGATCCGGAGTCTCTAACCCTGTGGCGCGAGCTTGTCTTGGTTCTAACCAAGAACGGCGAGGTGCAAAAGGCGGTTCAGGATTTTCAGCGGGCCTTGGCCAAGCAGCCCACAGATCCGGCGTGGGTGTTTTTGATGGGTGAGGTTTACGAAGCCGCCGGCAATACGGCAGAGGCGGAAGCCGCGTACCGTCAGGCCGTGACCTTGGTCCCACCTCACGCGGGGGCGCTTACGGCGTTGGGCGCATTGCTCATGGAGCGAGCGCAGGAAGACGAAGGTGTCCCTTTTTTGGAAAAGGCTTTGGCGGCGGATCCCAACAGCCGGGAGGCGCGCCAAATACTTTTGCAGTGGTATCAGGATCACGACGACTTGGAACGCGTCAAACGGTTGCTCAAACAAGCCTTGGAACTTGATCCCGACAACTTGGGCTGGTGGATCTACCAGGGGAAAGTGGCGCTCTTGGAGCGCCGGTTGCCGGAAGCGCGCAAGGCTTTTGAACGTGTGCTGGACGAGGACCCGGACCAGGAAGAAGCACGGCGGGCCCTGGCGGAAATGCTGCTGGAAAAACATGAGTGGAACGCAGCCGTGGAGCACCTTGAGTTTTTACTCCAGCGCCAGCCGGACAATGCGGTGGTGAAGCGGCATTTAAGCGCCGTGTACTTTGAGCTGAACCGTTGGGAAGATGCCCGCCCACTGCTCATCGAATTATCGGAAAAGCGTCAGGGAGATCCCCTGACCCACTTTATGCTTGGTTCGATTTACCGGCGCAAACATCTTTGGCACCTGGCGGCGCAGGAACTGGTGGAAGCGCGGCGTTCCCCGGGATTGAAAGTGGATGCCTCGCTGGAATTGGCCATGGCCTACGCGGAACTGAACGAGACCGAAAAGGCCTGGAATGTCTTGGAGTCGATCCAGGCCCAGTTGGGAAATCAAGCGCAGCGTTGGTTGCACGTAGGGTTGATTGCCTTACGCTTGGGCAATCCCACGCGGGCGTTGGAGGCGTTGCAACGGGCGGGGAAGTTGGCACCGCACGAGGCCGAGATTTCGTTTCAACTGGGGCGCGCCTACATGGCCCTGGAAAAATACCCGCTGGCGCTGGCGGCGTGGGAACGCGTGATTGCGCGTGACCCCAAGTCGGCGGAGGCGTACAATCATTTGGCCTACACCTGCGCCGAACAGAAGATACGCCTGGGTGAGGCCGAAACCTGGGCGCGGCGCGCCGTGGCCCTGGAACCGGAGAACGGCAATTTTCAGGACAGTCTGGGGTGGGTGCTTTTCCAAAGAGGCAAATACCCTCAGGCCTTGCGTGCGTTGCAGCAGGCCGTAGTCTGTTTTCAAAAAGCCCAAGTGGCCATGGATCCGGTGGTGTACGATCATTTGGGCGAGACCCTGATGCGGCTCCGGCGTCGTGACGAGGCCTTGGCGGCTTGGAAGCAGGCGCTGCAGTTGGCCCCGAACGATGCAGTCTTGCAGGAAAAGGTAAAACGTTTTTCAAAATAAAAAAGGAAGCAGCTGACCTTATGAAACGCTTAACGGTAAAAGCCCCGGCTAAGATCAATCTCGTTCTGGACGTCGTGCGCAAGCGGAAAGACGGCTATCACGATATAAAGACGGTCATGCATACCCTCGAGATGGCGGACTCCCTCACCTTTACGCCGCGCAAGGAAGGCATCTACCTTTCGTGCGACCGGCCCGGGGTGCCCACCGATGAGCGCAACTTGGTCATGCAGGCCGCGCGCGCCTTGTGCGCCGAGTTCAAGGTTGATTACGGGGTGCATATCCACTTGCAAAAGCGCATTCCCGTGGCCGCGGGCATGGGGGGCGGGAGCAGCGATGCGGCCGCAGCACTGGTGGGACTCTGTCGTTTTTGGGACATACCCGTGGATTATCCCCGCTTGACCACCTTGGCCGCACGCTTGGGCTCGGATGTTCCGTTTTTATTGAAAGGCGGATGCGCCCTGTGCACCGGACGTGGTGAAAAAGTTAAGGAGTGGCCTTCGGCTCCCGGCATTTGGTTGGTCATTGTGAACCCTGGATTTGCCGTCCCTACGCCCACGGTGTATCAAAAATTAAAATTGCCATTGACAAGGGAAAAGAATTATATTACCCTCTTGCGTCCGGCGGTTTCTAACAAAAACCCAGTAAAAATCGGGCAATACTTGCACAATGATTTGGAAACCGTAACCCTGGCCATGCACCCTGAAATAGGGCGGATCAAAGAGACCTTGCAGACGTGCGGGGTCACCGGGGCCTTAATGTCGGGCAGCGGACCAACGGTGTTTGGGATTTTGCCTTCGGCGGAAGTCGGACGCGCGGTACTTAAGGGTTTGGGTTCGCGGTACTCGTTCGTGAGCATTACTCGCACCACAGGAACCTTGGAACGCTAGTCTTGCCAGGTCAGGTGCACCTCGTTTTTTTGCATTGCCGGATCGTCCAACGGTAGGACTGCGGCCTTTGGAGCCGTCTATCCTGGTTCGAATCCAGGTCCGGCAGCCAACCTCCAAAAATCAACGGAAATACAATATAAGGATTCGAACCGAAGGGGTATGGGGAAGGTACGTCCCCATGCTTTCGGGGTGACAGCGGAGAGCGCAAAGCGCTCAGAGCGCCAGAGGGGCGAAGCCCCTATGGGGAGCGAAGCGACTGGGACGCAATCCAGGTCCGGCAGCCAACCTCCAAAAATCAACGGAAATACAAGCATAAGGATTCGAACCGAGCCTCCTCATAGAACAGAGGCGGGGGCTTGGGGGCGAAGCACCCCAACTGAGATAGGAAGGAACAGCGGACGGATGTCCGCGTTAGGGAAA
The DNA here is from genome assembly GCA_964604705.1 of uncultured bacterium. Classification (GTDB taxonomy): domain Bacteria; phylum Oederibacteriota; class JAAXVQ01; order JAAXVQ01; family JAAXVQ01; genus JAAXVQ01. Next base: position 5,314 of record CAZSAP010000008.1, on the reverse strand, counting down.
CCTGTGGTTTCCCTAAAAGTTACGAAGGGGTATGGGGAAGGTACGTCCCCATGCTTTCGGGGTGACAGCGGAGAGCGCAAAGCGCTCAGAGCGCCAGAGGGGCGAAGCCCCTATGGGGAGCGAAGCGACTGGGACGCAATCCAGGTCCGGCAGCCAACCTCCAAAAATCAACGGAAATACAATATAAGGATTCGAACCGAAGGGGTATGGGGACGGTATAGTAGACGACATATCTGCGCTCGAGTAACCAAGTGTCTTACAGTTAAACGCTCCTACCATCTGGACAATCAAGCCAAGGGTTAGGACTCCCTCGTTGAATAGTATGTTTATAAATAAGTTGTAAGAATATAAAAATGAAACGTCTCTAATCAATATGGACGCAAATTATTTATTAATGACGAGGTGAAGACTATGAAAAAATTCAGTCTACTTATGATCAGCGGACTATTAGGCAGTCTGATCTTATCCGGTTGCGGCAAGCAAAATCCAGCGGCGCCGAACATGGGAAAAGCAAACGCTGGCACCGTTGCCACCCAAACGCTACTGCCGCAGGGCATCTTTTACCAAAGCTTCTTTAAAGGCAGCCCAGGGGCTAGGCCTATCACTTGGGACGATGCCACGTACGATCCAACGTGGGGCGCTACCATTGTCACCCGCGCCCATGGGCAAAGTTCCGACGTTACGTGCATCTCGGCAGCCAAATGGGGGGTGGTGCGTACGTATCCTATTTTTTACCCGCCCCAGTATCCAGTAGTCCGTCCGCATATTCGAATTTATGTTCCAAGTCATTCTGCTTCCGTCACTTGGAAATTGGGCATTACGGAAGTTGTGAGTCCCTGGCGGCATTGGGATGTGTGTGCCAGCACCGGTGAGACCGGATACAAAGATTTTGACTGCACCGCTATTTTTGCACAGATATCCAGTACTCAATTTAGGATCGACATCGTGGTGGAGGGTGAAATAGGTCAGTCTATTGAAGTGGCGGAACTGTACTTGTATGACAAGAATATCACTGTTCCTAGCGGTACACTGTATTGGAACGAAGCGTTCGACTCTGCCCCAGCCTCGACTCCTCAGCACACAGTCGGCTGGTTTGACCAAACCACCAACCCTGGTTTCAATTGCATCATTGAATCCCGTCCCAATAACGTTGGGTGTATTGTGGGAAATCCTGCGCAGTGGGGCAAAGTCATGTCTCCGGTGATCCCCTGGAAAGCCGCGAACTGTCAAACGTTAGAAATAGGCATTGCCGACCCTGGCGCCTGTTTTTCGGTCTGGATTCAGGAGCAAGCCGGACAGTACCGCCAATGGGAAGTTCCCAAGACGTTTGTGGGTTCGAAATTTGTCTGTGACCTTTCGGGCATCACAGCGCTTTCTGAGGATACTCCATTTGCCATCGCCATCGCGGATGTGTACGGAACGATGTTCATTACAGGTGGAGTTTCTCTTTACTAACTGCTGTTGATAGGGAGAACAGCTTGTTGGACAATGTAGACATGCATAGTGATCGGATAGTCTTAGATAAGGCCAACCTGGGACTATCCGATCACTTGGTTTGAATCCTAGTTATTTAACCCACCTTGGTTTATTCAATTAGAACAAGCAATCCACACAGAATACGGAATGGTTGAGTTCAAAGATGGCTTATTTAGATCCATAAATATTTTTAGTTATCGTAAACGAAAAATAACTTGACATATACGATAAAAAAAGTATACTTAGTATACTTTACAAGCAACACGCAGTCAGAGAGTTAAACGAAAGAAGTGAACCAGCATGAAACTCACATTTAAAGGCGATTATGCTCTGAAGATCATTTTGGACCTGTCGCTCAACTACGGCAAAGAATTAACCCAGATCAAGGACATTGCCGCGCGTCAGGACATTCCTAAAAAATTCTTAGAACAAATTGTCTTAACCCTCAAAGGGGCCAAGTACATCAACACCATTCGCGGCCCCAAGGGCGGCATTGCCCTGGCCAAAGCCCCAGCCGAGATTACTTTAGGCGAAATTGTGCGCCTGATTGAAGGACCGACGTCGCCCATAGCCTGTGTGAGCACCACCGGGTACAGCCACTGTGATTTTGAGCGCAAATGCGTCTTCAAGGGTGTATGGGTTGAGATCAAGGAAAAAATAAATGCGGTTTTGGATCACACCACGTTTGAAGACATGGTCATTAAGACCAAGAAGATGATGGGTTCGAGCACCAGTGATTTTTGCATTTAATTTTTTAAAGTATAATCTCTATAAAAAAAATAGACATTATATATAAGACGGGATTTAAGCTGGGTTTGACTCAGTGGATGGGTGAGCGGGTAAGCGCTCAGGAAAAAACTTAAGGAGAATCAGTCATGGGTAAAATATTTGACGACAACAGTTTAAGCATCGGCAATACGCCTTTGGTGAAGTTGAATCGCATGGCGGCCGGACTTCCCGGAACCGTGGTGGCGAAGGTGGAAGGGCGGAATCCAGGGTACTCTGTAAAATGCCGTTTGGGCGCAGCCCTCATTTGGGATGCCGAGAAGCGTGGCCTGCTTAAGCCCGGTTCCAAAGCGATCACCGTGGTGGAGCCGACCAGTGGAAATACTGGGATTGCTTTAGCGTTTGTTTGCGCAGCCCGACAATATCCCTTGATCCTGACCATGCCCGAGACCATGTCTTTGGAGCGTCGGCGAATGCTTAAGGCCTTTGGCGCGGAATTGGTTCTGACCGAGGGAGCCAAGGGCATGCCAGGGGCCATTGCCAAGGCTGAAGAGATTGTGACCAGCGATCCGGGAAAGTATTACATGCCACAACAGTTTAAGAATCCCGCCAACCCCGAGATTCATTTTCAGACCACGGGGCCGGAGATTTGGAATGACACCGACGGTAAAGTAGATATTTTTGTTTCGGCCGTGGGTACGGGCGGAACCATCACCGGTGTTACCCGCTACATCAAGCAGGCAAAAGGCAAGGCCATTCATGCCGTGGCTGTGGAGCCGATTCACTCACCGGTGTTGACCGCCATTCGCAAGGGCGAGACACCCAAGCCGGGCCCGCATAAGATTCAAGGCATCGGCGCTGGATTCAAACCGGAGGTTCTGGATTTGAATCTGGTGGACGAAATCGCTACAGTCTCGAACGACGAGGCCATTGAAACCGCCCGTCGCTTGCATAAGGAAGAAGGGATTACGGTGGGTATCTCCAGTGGAGCCGCGGTATTTGCAGCCTTGCAGCAAGCCGCCCGCTCGGAGAACAAAGGCAAGCTGATTGTGGTGATCTTGCCGGATGCGGGGGAACGTTATCTTTCCAGCGCCTTGTTTGAGGGAATAATCGACTAAGCAGGGGCGGGCGTAGGCCATACGCCCCCTACAATTTAAATATAACTTTAAAGGAGCTACATCATGTCAGAGAAAAATTACCGGTTTGAAACCTTGAGTTTGCATGCGGGCCAAGTCCCGAATCCCGCCACGCTGTCGCGGGGCGTGGCCATTGAGCGCACCAGTTCCTTTGTGTTTAAAAACACGCAGCACGCGGCCAACTTGTTTGGACTTAAGGAATTGGGCAATATCTACACGCGCTTGATGAACCCCACCACCGATGTGCTGGAGCAGCGCATTACGGCCCTGGAAGGCGGAGCCGCCTCGGTGGCTCTGGCCTCGGGGACGAGTGCGATCCACTACGCGATCATCAACATCGCCCGCCAGGGGGACGAGATTGTCGCAGCCAACAATCTTTACGGCGGCACGTACACCATGCTGGATGCGATCTTGCCGCAGTTCGGCATCACCACCAAGTTTGTGGACCCTAAAGATCCGAAGAACTTTGAAAAAGCCATCACCCCCAAGACCAAGTTGGTTTTCATTGAGACCATTGGCAATCCTGGCTTGGATTTCACGGACGTGGCCGAAGTGGCGAAGATTGCGCATGCGCACCAGATACCGCTGATTGTGGACGGCACGTTTACCACGCCGTATCTGCTGCGCACCATTGAGTTGGGCGCGGATATAGTCATCAACTCCCTGACCAAGTGGATCGGCGGGCACGGTTCGGCCATTGGCGGGATTGTCACTGACTCGGGCAAGTTCAACTGGAAAAACGAGAAGTTCCCCTTCTTCAATGAAGCGGATCCGAACTACCACGGCCTGAAGTGGGCGCACGACTTGCCGGCGCCCTTGGCTCCGATTGCGTACGCCTTGCGCTTGCGCACAGTGCCGCTGCGCAACCTAGGGGCGGCGATTTCCCCGGACAACTCCTGGATCTTTATCCAAGGTGCCGAGACCTTGCCGCTGCGCATGGTGAAACATTCGGAAAATGCCTTGAAGGTGGCGGAGTTCTTGAAGAAAGACAAGCGCGTAGCCTGGGTGCGCTATCCCGGACTGGCCGACGATCCGTCGCATGCCGTGGCGAAGAAGTATCTGAAAAACGGGTTCGGCGGCATGGTGGTGTTTGGCATCAAGGGCGGCTACGACAAGGCCGTGAAGCTGATCGACAACATCCAGTTGTTCTCGCACGTGGCCAATGTGGGCGACGCCAAGAGCTTGGTGCTGCATCCGGCGTCGACTTCGCACTCGCAGTTAAGCGAGCAGCAGCAACAGGAGAGCGGCCTGAGTCCGGATTTGATCCGCCTCTCCATAGGGTTGGAGCACAGCGACGACATCCTGGAAGCCTTGGATGCGGGTTTGGCTGTGTCACAGAAGTAGGTTGCTTCCCGGCGAGCGGGGCCCATTCGTCCTGCTCGCCGGGAAGTGTTGGTAATAGAACTGGGGGGTAAAGATCATGCTTACACAACGCGTGGTGGTAAACAACGAACACGGCCTGCATTTGCGGGTTGCTTCAAAGATCGTCGAAACCTGCCAGTTGTATCAAGCCAGTGTCTTGGTCTGCCATGATTGCAAACCCGCCAACGGTCGTTCCATGCTGGACTTGCTCCGCTTGGAGGCAACCCAAGGTTGTGAGCTTGAGGTGATCGTGGATGGAACCGATGCGGCGCATGAGGCAAAGACCTTGGCGGCGGTAGCCAATGTGTTTTGTGACGGCGCAGGCATCTGAGCGGTTCAACTTGTAGGGGCGTATGGCATGCGCCTGCCACCCATGTTTTGTTCTGTGTCGTAGGGGCGTATTGCATACGCCCTAAAGTTTCAGTTAACGCACGATGAAATTGAAAATTGGAAGTCGCACTTTGCGACTTCCAATCGCGAGAAAATGGGGCTTCGAAAAGCACCTTATGCTTTTACCGAATTAGGCGTAGCGATGCTTTCTTCGGTGTTGAATAGCCCCGCGACTATTCAAATAAATATTAAATTCCTCGCCCTTTACCCCCTCCCCCTCACCC
>CAZSAP010000007.1:0-244544 GCA_964604705.1 uncultured bacterium | reverse complement strand
GCGGTATACGTGGGGGAGGGGGTGGACGTCAAGGTGATGGTCCGTGTCGGTGTGGCAGTTCCGGTCCGGGTGTGCGTAGGGGTCATGGTGTGGGTGGGTGTTCCAGTGCGTGTGCGGGTCAACGTCGGCGTAAAGGCCACTCCCGATGCATAAATCGAGAGCGTGTTGTTGGCATCCGCAATAGGAGCGCCAAATGGATCGGGAAACGACGTTCCGGACGTAGTGTGCCAACGTGTCCCAGGAAGCGTTGAGGAAACCCCCACCGCCGAAGGCCCTCCGGTATCAAAACATATAAAATACTTCTGACCGGGCATGATGGTGACCGGTGTATTGAGCGTGTAGGTAATCCAACCCGATTGCAGCCCAATAAACGCTGAGTCACTCAATAAAGTCGTAGGTTGATCCAACGCGTCCACGGCATAAATACCACACGCCCAAATACCATATGGCGGGGGCGGAGGTTTAAACCCTACGATGTATAAATGCACGGAATCGGCCACAAAACCTTCGGTGGCCAGAAAAACATTCCCCTTGGTGTTGGCGTCAAGACTTTCGGAAGTGTCGCCCGAGCTCGTGTTCCCCAGCGTTACGGTGGCGGCTTGAACTGGAGAATAAAGAGCAACCAAGCATAGGGCAACCATGAGAAGATATCTGGTTTTTACAAACATGCGTTCAATTCCTTTTGGCGGTTTTGGCTCTGTGTACTAACAAGTATATCATAATGCGGAACTTTCAGGAAAGCCTGTGGCATCCCTGACGCAGACGTCCCGTTTGCTGTTCCTTCCAATCTCGGTTGGAATACCTCGCCCCTCTTCCTAAGCCTCTGTTCTAGGATGAGGCGCTGATGCCAAATCAATGTCCCCTGTTTGCCCCAACCCAGTAATTTTATTTTGGTACCCACTTAAGTAGCTGCGCCTTTCCACCGAGACTGGTAGTGTCTATATAATTTTTCAGGAGGGACCTATGCTTAGATCTATATTCCGCGTCGTGTTGTTGTTTTCGTCTATCGGCCTTCTGGCCATGTTCCCCCATGTGGCATCTGCACTCGAAGAACTTTCCCCTGAACTCATGTTGTTCAGCGAACTACCCGTCATATCTGCAGCAACGCTTATTGAGCAAAAAACCCTGGATGTCCCTGCTGCCATCAACCTCGTCACGGCCGAAGACATACGTCTCCGTGGCTACCTGACCCTCAAAGACATCATGCAAGACCTTCCAGGTTGGGCCGATGTCTCGGATGCCAACGAGAACATTGTCGCGGTTCGCGGTGCCCATACCAGCTCAACCAACAAAATTCTGATTCTGGTCAACGGACACCGTATGAACGACCTCAACTTAGGGCGCTACAATACCGACATGTTCATGGGCCTGGATGGTGTGGAGCGCGTTGAATTTATTCGCGGAGCCGGCTCGGTGCTCTACGGCACCGGTGCCCTTACCGGTGTGGTTAACGTGGTCATGAAAAAGGGCGGAAAAATTGGGGGGCTCACTTTAAAGCCTAAGTTCAGCTTGTTTGAGAGCCGTAACCGTCATTACGAGGCTCAGATAAATTGGGGGCAAAAAATCGCTGATTGGGACGCCAGTGTCTCCGGCGCCTATGTCAACTCAGAGGGTGCCGAAATAAGTCAGTCCGAAACCTTGGACCGCGCACCTTCCGGGCAAACGCCGACTCCCGGAAAAATTTACTGGAACAAATATCCAAACAATTGGAATGTGTATTTTAATCTTTCCAACGACAGCAACGTCATTGATTTCCGTACCGAACACACCAGCCGGACAGTCCCCCGCGCTCCCGGAACCAACAGCCTCATCGATTATGACACGGAAGTAATCAAGCCCAACTATGATCAAGACGATGTGTTTATTAACTACAAGCACATTTTCACACTGGATCAACGTTCAAAAATCACGATGAACCCGAGCTTCCACAACTTTGACTTGAGCGAACTGACTTGGATTCCTACATATGGAACCAACCGTCGCCCTCCGTACGGGTCGCGCAGTGGGCAAGTAACTCAGGAGCAGCATTGGCAATTCCAGACATTATATGAAAACCAAATCGATCCAACGCTCAATATCATTGCAGGCGTCGACCTCCTCCTGAGCGACTTCCGGTCCAGTTGGACCATTTCTGTCTCCGCAGATGGCAACACCCTCATGGCAACCCCAAATCGCATGAACACATCCACTTGGCTGCTCTCCAGTGCCCTCGCTCAGGCCATTTGGTCTCCACTGGCGAACCTTCAGTTAACCGTATCTGGGCGTTACGACATGTTTCAAGACATGGCCAAACCCCGCTTTACACCGCGGGCCGGTGTCGTCTACAAACCATTGGAAGCCTTGGCGGTTAAATTAATTTACGGTCAATCCTATCTTTCGCCCCAATGGGCACACGTAAAATCTTCACAGTTGAATAACGCCTTTCTCGCTAATTCCGACTTGACCTCCGAAACATTTGAAGGCATTGACGCTATTATCGCCTATGAAAAGAGCAACCTTTCAGCAGAACTTGACTTCTTCCACAACAAGGTCAATGGCTTGATTTCGGCGAGCAAAATCGCAGGTACCAATACACAAATTTACGTGAACGCCGATCAGACTACCTACAAAGGCGTAGATATGGACACGAAGTATCGCCTATGGAAAGAACTGAAGATTACAGCTGGATACAGCCTTGTCAACAACGCCGGTAGCAGCTCATCCAAGTATGTCTTTGAAAACAATATCGTGGGAATTCCTATGCACATCGGTCGCCTTGGCTTCCAAATTACGCCCTTGGACCGCCTTGACTTCATGCTTTGGGGGCGAGCCTATTCCGAAGTTAATTTCACTGACACACTCACCCAAGAAACCACACTTCCGGCTTGGGGCACACTGGATATTACGGCTAACTATGCCTGGGAACGCTGGGCATTCCAGCTCGGTTCTTATAACCTGACAGACCAAAAATACTCTGTCGGAAGCGCCGAAATATCCCACAGCCTTCCACGGCCCGGCCGCTCCTTTACGGTTTCAGCGGCTTATTCTTTTTAACCACTCAGCCTTCCACTTACTAGGTCGGGGCAAAAATGCCCCGACCTAGCTGATTTTAAAAGAGCGCTCCTCTCTGCAATGCATTCGATTTAAACATTTTCTATTGGCCTACTCACTCTGAGCCAGGTACAATGTCCTCCATCACTAGGAGGACGCATGCTCGAACGTCGTTACCGCCTGGATCCCTGGCTGGCCTTGGCTTCCGTGGCGTTGCCCATCATCGTCTCGCTCCCGTTTTTGTATACGAATCCGTGGACCCAAGCGAGCGCCACGCTGGTCTTGGCCGTGAAAACATTGGGACTCCTGCCTGCACCAGGATATCCGCTCTACCTCTGGTTCACGCATGCCTTGGCTACCCTACTCCCGTTTACCTCTTGGTTGGCACGTGTGCAACTGGTGCATATTCTTTATCTGGGTGTTTTTTCCGGATTGCTCTTTCAGTTGGGACGCTCCCTGGCGTTTCCGCCTTTGGTAAGTTTAAGTGCCGCGCTTAGCGTGGTCTTTTCTTTATGGATTTGGCCCGATGTCCTGGTCCCGATTCCACTCACACTCAATCTTTGCTTCCTTCTGCTTTTCTTCATTTTTTCCCTACGCTTGCAAAACCAACCCCCAACCCGTTTTGTGCGCTTGCATGTTCTTCTTTGGGGCGTTTTGGGTGGCATCGCCGCAGGACAAGAATGCTGGTTTTGGATGTGGGTTCTGCCCATGTTGGTGCTGGGTGTGTGGACCCTCCCCGGCAAACGCTCCATGGCTCCCACCGCTTGGCTTTGGCTGCTTGTCGGTCTCATCGCAGGTACCCTGGCCCCCTACACCTATTTGCTCACACGTTTGTTTTCTTCTCAGGCTTTTTTCAATTCCGACTTGGTCCCGCAGTTTTCCACCTGGCGAGCCTCACCCACCCTGGAACTTCTTCAACAATGGCTAAGGTTTTATTTTAACCATCTTCACACCTGGGCTCCTGGACTGTCCTCGGCCCACATGGGTGTTTCAGGTTTTCTCTCGTCGCTTCCGTTTCTTACGATTTTTTGCTTTGGCATTGGTACGATTATTCATGTGAAACTTTTGCTCTTTCAACCGGTTCGTCCTCCCGTGGGAGATCATGCGTATGCGGGGCGGTTGCTCTGTGGCGGGCTCCCTTGGTTGGCCTTGCTGGGAACGGCCATTTTCTGGCACGAACAACCGGGGGCCTTGGCCTTGGCTTGCGTCTTAAGCGGCACCTTATGGGGCTATGCGGGTTTCAACTATGTGTATGAGGAACTTGGGTATCCTTCTGTGGCCATAGTGAAATCTAAAATCAACCCTGTGCCGACCTTGTTTGGCATAGGTCTTTTGATTCTTTTGCCCCTGCTTTCCTGGCTTTATACGTATCCGCGCCTCCAGGCCATTTCCCGCCAAGCCCAGGCCACGGTCACACCCTACTCGGAAACGCGTGCCTTTGTTTCCCAACTCCCCTTGAAGGCGCTCTTGGTCTTTTCCCAACACACGGACGGCCACGATATTGCGTATGCCCAGCTCATGGAGGCCCTCCGTCCCGATGTGCAAAGGCTCACCTGGAGCGAGGCGTGGCCCGACCGATTGTACACCGGTCGCACGGTCTTGGAATTGCTTGGGTCCACCGACGAATCACGACTCCGCCGACGTTTGAGTTTTGCCGATTACTGGAATCAAGCACTCTATTTGGAATTGCAGACAGGTCGTCCGGCCTACTTCCTCGCGCCCCGGCTTCAACCCAACCCGCTTACCGAGGCCTTTCTGAGGCGCTTTGAACTCATGCCGGTACGCCATTTCGACAAGCCTCTCGCCTTGGGCAGCAAGCGTACTCTGCATGTGTTTCAAGTGCATCCCCAGCGCATCCGCCTGGAATCGCTTCCGGAAGGCACTCGCCCCATCGGCTTGTTTGATCACGCTCTGCGTTTATGGAAAACCGATGGTTTGGCCAATGCCCCGCAACAAACCCGAGATGGCTGGCTCTCTTTCCGGTTGATCTGGGAACGTCTGCCGGCGGCTCGAACACATACCTACTTGCTCGAGTTTAGGGCTGTGGCGCTCCCGGACCGCAACCAACCCCGACCGGATCCAGTTCCCGTCACCTTGGGGCAACGTTCCTGGATTCAAGACGAAAACCCTCCGGCCGAATTCACAACACCGTTTTCGGAAACGTATCAGTTTTTTCTGCCTGTGAATTTTGCCCCCGGACGCTATCAGTTGTACGCGGCCCTCTGGGACGTGACGAGCAAAGAATGGATCCCGGCCTTTAAAACCTTGGGCATGCCCGGTTACGGGGTACTGGTTGGAGAGTTTGTGTCCGAACGGGAACGTCCGTAACGCTCGGCCACGCTGGTGCCTTGAAAATAATGTTTGAGAATTTCAGGATACGCAAACCCGTGCTGAGCCATGCCGCGCGCGCCCCATTGACACAAGCCCACGCCGTGCCCCAAGCCCTTGCCTGAAAGTTTAAACTGTTGCCCATCCACTTCGATGTCATAATATTTGCTTAGAATTTTCGACTTGCCAAATTCCTGATTCAACAACCGGCGAAAACTTTCTTCCGGCACCACCCGCGAACGCTGGTTGGTCACAAGCAAGATGCGCTGCACGCGCCCTGAAAAATTCACCCCATCGACTTGCACATCCTGCAGTTCTTCGCCGTCGCGCAGCCAATGCTCCAGCGCCATAAGCCGCTGCAACCGCCGCATGGAGGTGAAAATGGTCCACTCGGAAAACGGCGAACGCGCACAGTAGGCTCGATTCCCTTCCCGCCAACGGTCCTCCACCCGTCCCAGGTAGGAGACCGGTTGTCCGCCCCAAACTTCGTGGACATACGCGGTATTCCCTCCGCAGGTGCTGTGATAAAAACCTTCGGCCAAATGCCCCTGAAACATCAGGACCTCGCCCAGGGTTTCCTTCACCGCGCGTTCAGCGCGGCGCGAGACCAAGTACCGACCCTTGTACACCTGACAATGCGTGGAGTCGCAGAAATTGTATCCAAAACGGCCATGTCGATTGAGATTTTTCAAAGCCCACGTGCGAGCGACCACGGCCTGAGCCTTCAACGCTTCGGTGGTGAAATGCTCCGGGTCCATTTCCGAGGGCAAGACCCGGGCCAGATACAATTCCAGCGGCAGTTGGTTGACCAGGGCCAACCGACCGTATTTCACCGTCGCCTCGATCCCGCCCCCCTCGTAGTTGCGGCGAATATTCAGTTCCGGCACCGAAAGCTTGATGAACACCAGCCGATTGTCAACGGCGCGCACCCAAACTTTGGGCCATGGCACTGCCTGTTGCGCGGCTTCGGGACCGCTCTCAAAGGCCACCGCGACCTGTTCGTTTTTTAGGGAGATATAGGCGTATTTGGCTTGAGGCGGACGGGGGATAGGTGTCCCATCGCCATCACAGAGAACCAAGGCCCCGTCGCTGATATCGATGCGGACACGATTGACTTCAAATTGCTGGAATATGCGAATACGGACCGTAGGACTGACGCAAAGCGCCTCCACGGACCAAAACTGACGCAACGGTTCCGATGGAGTGCATGCGGACAAACCTCCACACACCAGCACCAGCCACAGCGCCACTCGCCGAGGGAAATTAGTGCGTGGTGCGGTTGCTCTTGGTTGCCCGGGCATGAGACCCTTTGGATTGTATGCGTGTGGCTGCAGGTTTGGTGACCAACTTTTTAGCCGCCTGTTTGCTGCGCTCATGATCCGACCATTTCAGCATGCTGCGCTCTTCGGGGGTCAGGTCTTTAAGTATGTCCATGAGGCGTGTGCTGCGCGCCAAGGACTGAAGACGATGCGCAATTTCATGTTCCTTAAGCTGCGGCATCACCGATTTCAGGCGCAAGGCCGTCTTGGCGGCAAGGAAAACCGCATGCCCGATGCGGTCAATGGGGTTCTCGTGTTGAATCATCTTGAGACTCTCCATGAACGCACCCAAATATTCCTCCGAGCTGCGCTGGGGCTGGTCTTCGGCCAGGGTGGCTAAGAATTTTTTCATTGTCGTTCCCCCTTATAGAACCTGCATTCGTGCTGGAGCGTTTTTTATTTTACCATTGCCCATGCAATGTGTCACCTTTCATGTAGGGCCATTTGGTTTTCACCTAGTGCAGTTTGATGCTCTTCTCGTCCAAGGCCGGCGCAATGTCCTTGATCTCCCCAAACACTTGCTCGTAGCGGGCCACGTTTTCCATCAAGGCCTTCATAAACCGCTTGGTGTGCGCCGGAGAACTGATCACCCGTGCACGCACCTTGGCTTTGGGCTGTTGCGGTTGTAAAAACACAAAATCCAAAACAAATTCCGTAGCGCTGTGCGCCACCAACGCCAAGTTGGCGTACGCACCTTGAGCCGTGGCATCGTCGATCTCCACCTGGAGCTGAATCGTCTGTTCAGCCGTCTTTTCCTTACTCATACTGTTCCTCCTGTCGGTCGGAAAAGGAGAGATAAGATCGCCTCTGGACTTTTCCTGGCATACCGCACACAGCGGCTAAATTCTCGCTGTCAGCATACCATAGAATACTTTTTTGTTGCCATCAATATTGGCACACTTTTTTGGGCACCTACTAAGACAGGCATCCTTTGCAGGAAAGCCATAGGGGTTATGACATGAATGTACTACCGTTTGCCACGCCTTCCTATCTAACTTAGAATCCTACGCCTCCCTGTCCACCACCTTTGTTCTAGAAGGAAGAACTGTCTTTTCCGTTGAAATACTATTTTCATTTCAAGACAACTGGTATAAGATATGCATCCGTTGCATGCATACAAAGCCATCCGGGCCCTAGGCACCGGGCATGGTACTAAAAGGGGGATTTACACGTATGAAAAAATGGTTCATCGCAAGCTTGGCACTTTTGCTCACCACAGTCTTAGCCTCCGGGGTTTGGGCCAAACCCGCAGCGAAAGCCAAAGCGGTGTCTGCCCCGGCAGCCAAAGCCGCAACGACCGCTGCTCCTGCCCGTAAAACCGCACCCGTTGCCGAACCCAGCCGTTCCCAAGGTACAGGCTACAACAACATCTATCATAAGTTTGGTGTTTTTGGTAACCTGGGGGGGTCCACTTACTTTATGACTTCAATCAATGAAACCATTGATCTTGGCAATCGCAATGCCACCACCAAAACTCCAAACATCTACGGTGGTTTCAATCTGGATAGCGGTGTTCAATTCGGACTTACCGATCGTTTGCTGTTGGGTCTAGATATGGCGTTTTTATTTGCGGGCACATCCCGAAAATCCACGGATCGTATGTTAGTGGGATACACCTATTACGGGACACCGATTTATAGCGATGTTACAACCGAGAGCACCATGGATATCCCGGCTTTTGTCATTGGTCCCACCTTCAAATACGCTATGCCCATGGGTCAGAAAATGCTAATGACCTTCGGCGGTGGTTTGGATTTTGTCTCTGTGAACGGAACCGGGAAATATACCCAAAGTTCCAGCGCCGGCACTATCACGTCTGACAATAAATACACAGGTTCGGGTTTTGGACTGCGCTTGTTAGTCGGTGGGGAATATTTTCTAACGCCCATGCTCGCTTTGGGAGCTGACTGCGGTTTCCGCTATGCTTATGTTGGTCAGCTTAACGACAAGGATGGCAGAAAAATTCAATACACCACAGACGGAGGCACACTCAAAGATCTGACGGCGGACTATTCGGGTTTATTTATCAAAGGCGGTGTACGGCTCTATTTCTAAGCTTCTCTAAAAATCAAAGGCCGGAAGGATAACCCTTCCGGCCTTTTTTATTTCCACTATCTCTTTAAAATTATGCCCGCGCGCGAATCACCGCATAGATGCTGTGACAGGTATAGGCATTGACCCCCGGCAGGTGCGCCATCAGGCGCTCCAACCCTTCGGCCCAGGCTATTGGCATCCAGCGCAGAAAACGCGTGGTGTGCCGGTTGATCAAGACACTTCCGCCCAAATACCCGCTTTCCTCAAGCTGAGTGCCCGGCGGCAGGATCAAAGGGAGTTCCGAGAGCTTAAATAAAAACAGATGATCCTCGCCATCCGGTCCGAATTGCCGGTCTTCAAACTGCTTCCGTGCTTCCTTGGAGAGAATCGAGGCAAAGGTCGGCAAGCGGTTCCGGAACATGCTCGCGTTCGGCGTGGTGAGGAGCAAGCGTCCGCCGGGCTTTAGGTACCCCAGGGCTTTTTCTATGAATTCCTCGGGATACGCGCAGTGCTCGATCAGCTCGCCTAAGATAATGCAATCAAACTTGCCGTGCATGGTCAGCTGATCAAAATTGCCTTGCACAAAGGTGAGCTGTCCTTTTTCCTTTTTAAGTTGGGCGTATTGAATGTACTCCGGGCTTATGTCCACAGCCGTGACTGCAAACCCCGACTCGGCCAAGCGCAGACTTAGGTTGCCTTGTCCGCACCCAATGTCGGCTACGGCAATGCCCTGGGGCTGGGGAAAGCAACGGCGCAAGACGGCGAGCATCTTATGCAACCGGTCCAGGTAATTGAGTCGGGCATGCGCGTACGGATCTGGGTTATCAATTTCGCGCTTATCAAATTCAATAATCTTTTTAAGCGAGTCAGGCAATCCCGGCTCAATGGCTTGTGCGGTTTTCATGGGCTCCTTACGGTTTGACGCGGTAAATGGTGACGCCTTCTTGCTCGTACACCACATCCATGAACTGTCTGAATTTCTCCAGGTTCGGCGCGGGGTAAGCCTTGCGCTCGTTCCCCCCTACGTACACGTATTTTACCTGATACTTCTCCATCAGTTTCTGGGTGTACGGTATATACGGCGATCCGAAAATTTGGTTCGCGGCCTGAACACGCGAGCCGGTAAGCTCATTGTTGTAGCGCATCTGTTCTTCCTCGCCAATCCAGCCAATGAGCGTGGGTTGCCCGGTGAAGATGGCCACACGTGTATCAAAACAGTTGTACCCTTGCGGACCTGGAGCTTCAAGCACAATATCCGTGCGGGTAATGTTTTCATTGATCCAGGCCAAGGCCTTGGCATCGGATGGGTTCATCCGGTCCAGATACGCTTCCCCGTTGAGCGTGGGGTGCTTAAACTCCGAGCACAGGTGCATGCGGTTGTACAGCGAGAGCGGGGGATACAGCGAGACCACGCCCACTATCACCAACAAACACACGCTCCAGATCCAGGCATAGCGCTTGGGTTCGGCCGCATACAACCATGGCACCAAAATAAGCGAACCAAACAGGAGCAGGGTTAACCAGGGCCATTCGGTATTGACCTGATAAAAATTACCCACGATCCAAAGCACCAACAAGGCGGCCGCTCCCCCAAAGAGGCGCAGGCGATTGTTTCCCGACCATACGCCCACCCAGGCCGGCTCGGCAACCGCCAGGGCCTTGACCGAACGCCGCGGAGTCTTGCTTCCCGGCTTGCGCTCAGGCTCAACCGGAAGCGGACGCGAAAGCACTCGTTGCAGGCCCGAGGCAATCACCAAGGCAAACAAAATCCAGACCACCATGTAAAACTTAAAGACCGTATTCATGCGGCTCATATCTCCGCCCGTGCCCATGAAATCCTTGATGTGCACCCATTCACAACCCCAGACAACGGCAAATCCCAACTCGGCCAAGAGCATGGTCATCATGCCCTGAGGGGTTAAGGGGCGGGCCACCAACACAAACGCGCCCATGAGCAAGAAGAGGGTCAACACGGCCAACAGAAGCTGATTGAAAATCAACAGCACCGCCAAACCCATAAGCATGATCCCACCAATGTACACCAAGGGGGGGTGTTGCTGCCAGAGCGCCAGAACGCCCCGCTGCCCTTGCGACCATGCTGTTTCCCGCGGTTTGGGCTTGCCCAGCAAATGCGCCCACCCGGCGCTCACGGCCGGAATGATTTCTTGGGCCCAAAAACTGCTTACCGCAAAGGTAGCCAGCGCAAAAAAGACCATGAAATCCTTAAACGTGGTCCGAACCTCTGGATTCACAAACGCGAGACTCGTGGAATTCGGAACAAAATACCGGTGGAAGAAAAAGAGCAGCAAAAGTCCCACCACGATCAAACGCAACCAGGCTATGAGGGCGCCCCAGGCAGGCTTAAGCGACCACCCGACGCCCGGCTGATTCCAATACACACGGGCCAACAACACGCCCAGGACCAAGAGTGCATAGGGAGGAAAATTCCAAGTGTTGATGGCCGAGAGCGCCCCGAGGGTGAGCGCGGCCAAGAAGAAAGAAAAACCGCGCTCCCACGCTGTATCTCCGGCCGCTTCTGGGAAACGTGTCTTCCGAGGAGACTGTTGGAGTAGGTTCAGGCCCCAGCCGATGAGCGGCAAGGAATATGGAATCGCGATGATATGCGCGTGCAAGTCGCCGTACAGGAACGAGAACCAGGGCATCTCGTTGATGGTGCCTTTAATCAAGCGCGTTGGATTCCATAAAAATT
Source organism: uncultured bacterium (assembly GCA_964604705.1). GTDB lineage: Bacteria > Oederibacteriota > JAAXVQ01 > JAAXVQ01 > JAAXVQ01 > JAAXVQ01. The sequence goes on along the minus strand of CAZSAP010000007.1, from coordinate 233,123 downwards.
CAAAACGGGTGGCATGAATCCAGGAGTCCCGCCACCAAGCCACGACACCTCTGAGCCCATCGTTAAAAACAGTTCCACGGTTGAGCGGCTCAAGCAAATAAAACAACGAGTGCAAATTGCCAAGCATGGCACCGGCTACGGCGGCCATAATACCCCAACCGCGTTTGCCTGTAAGCGCGTACCCCAGGCCGTAAAGCCCCGTGACGGTCAGGGCAAAAAGCAGGGAGATCGCAATGTTGTACGACCACATCGGCGGCACGCCAATGAGCTTGGCCATGATGCCGAGAATAACATGCCCATAATAATAATAGTTGATATGATACCCGGAGAGCCAGGCATCGTACGGTGGGAAATGTATGCTTTTGTACACGCCCGTGAAAAACGTCATGCCCATGGGCTCGCCGCCGCCGTTGTACCCTTGGCCGTGCGGATTATGAATGTCCGGATTGTACAACTTGCTCAGCATGTACCCGACAAAGGCCACGGTAAAAACCACCTCGGCCCAGACCCAATCGCGCGCATGCTTGGCTACGAACTGCTTCCATGCGTCCGGATGCCGCATCACCCATGCGCCTGACGCCAAGGCCCCCAACAGCAACAACACGGCCGAGGCGCCCTGGGTGTGCTGAATCACTCCCAGCGAGACCAAGAGCCAAACGGTCCACCCAAACACCAATGAACCGGTGATCTTGGCCAAGCCCAAACCTACGTCGGGCAATTTCGGAAACACATGCAGACACAAAGGAATGGCCACCAAACCTATGAGCTCCAACAAAAGGAGCCATGCCAAACCCGCCGTAAAGCTGTTCAGCTTGCCCAAGAGAAACATCGGACGAGCCTGGGTCTTGCCGATGTTGGCGTTAATCACCGCGGGCAATTCTTTCACGGCCGCAGGCACTTTGGGCACGGCGGCCGCGCGCGCGGCGTGCGTCGGCGGACGGTTGGCCGTAGCCGGGGTGCGCATTTGCACGCGTGCAATGCCTTCGTCCAAGCGTCGCACCAACTCGTCCGGCGCCAGGCGTGCATCGTCCCGCTTAAACAAATAAACATGCGGGTGATCGTACAGCGTGAAGCTTTCATCGGCCCGGTCGTCGGGAAATTCCCATCCGAACAAGCGGGGATAATTTTTAAACTCACCGGCGAGATGGAAACCCAGTTGATTGGCAAAAAGAAGTTCATAATACGCCGCGTTGATCGGATAACGCTCGCTCAAGCGACGGTAGACGGCGTGCGCCCGGGTATCGGCCACGGCAATCCAATCGTTGCTCTGCAGCATGGAAAGAATCATAATGCGTTTGCGCGGGTTGTCGGGTTCTTGTACAGAGAACTTGTTAATGCGGTAATTTTTCGCAGGCACGCCCTCGACAAAAACCGGAAGATCGTCCCCCCACTCTTCATTCAAGATCGTGGTTTGATGCGGAAATCCATTGCCATCCACCGACCATTCGGGAGCATGGGCCAACAACCAGCGGCTGGCCGCAATCCAGGGATGTTCGCTCTGATAAATGGAGACAAACGCCAACGCCCACAGGATCGTCCCGGCTACAACCACACCGCCTAGGATTTGTATGCCGCGTCGCCCCCACCCGCGCAACCGCTCCCACAGATCAAACAAGAGAAAGGCGCCCACCAAGCTTAATACCGGCGTCAGGGGCAGGATGTAACGGTTGAACTTGGCAAACGAGGTCCCGATCACAAGCGTGTATACCCAGCCGAAGGTCAATGCAATCACCAAGGTCTGATGCTGCCGGAGACTTTCTATGACGGCTTTGACTTTTTGGGCGCGCAAGGCGACAAAGCCCGAAACGGCACCGCGCAACGGATAGCCTAAAAAAGCAACCAAGCTCAACAGCCCCAAGGGCCAGCCAAAGGTGTAGTTGAGCATGTTCTGGGCAAAATAAAGAAAAGGCGTAGTATGCAGATATTGCCGGTTGTACGGCACATCGGCTTCCCCGGTGACCAGGATGCGCCGCTGCTCGTTTTGATTCATCCAAAACCGCGACCAATCCAAAAAGGCATGCGGCATGGCTACGGCAAAGGCCACCACGGCACAGACCACCGCCAGGCCCAAATCCATCCAGCGCCGCGCACGATCCTCGGCCTCGGCCTGAAACAACCCTATGAGATGGGCGGCTCCCACAGCCGCAACCAGCGGCAACGCACTGGTCTTTGTGGCCATGGCCAACCCCATGCATACACCCGCGACCACGTAGTCACGGCGTCGGCCCCCCTGGGCCAAGCCCACACTGGCGTACAAGGTTACGGCCACCATGAGCGCCAAAGGAACGTCGACCACAAAAAAATGCGCCATCTGGACATTGAGCACCGTAAAGGCCAGGAACGTGGCAGCCAACAAACCCAGCTTCCGGCCGCGCGCCTCAGGAAACACCCGAGTGCCCAACAGATACGTCACACCCACGGTGCCCAAATCAAAAAGCCCGGATAGCATGCGTCCGGCCCAGATAACAAACTGGTTGGCATCCATGCGCCCGAACCAACCACTGATCCAAACGGCCGTATCTTTAATGATCGCCAAAAGATAAAGCGGAAACGTGCCGTACTGCAAGCCGGCCGGTGCATCCGGATACGAAAGTTGACTGACTACGCCGAAGATCCAACGTTCATCCGGATGAAACTGACGCACCCCATACCAGTCGGGTCGCATCCAACGCAAGACCGCCGCCGCGACCAAAACAACGCCCAGCCAAAGAAGTTCCGGTTCGGCTTTCAGTCGTGCTTGCAGCCTCTGCCACCATGAAAGCGGCTTCGGTGCCATACGTTCGCGGTTGGAGGCAGCGCGTCGCACGACTTTTTTAGCGGCCTTGACGGTCGCAACTTTGGCAACTACGGTGCTGCGTCGTGTCACAGACTTCGTCGTAACTTTTTTACGGATTACCGGTGTCTTTACACGTTTCTTAGGACGATTGGGCATAGTGGTCGCTACCTCAACCCTGTTTTAATATCCAGCCGATGGTGACCATCCAAAGCACGATGGTAATCATCATGGGCCGGTCTTTGAGCAAAATCATCTCCGGGCTTCCGCCCTCGTTGCGCTGATACACCAGATACAAATACCGCAAAAGACCATAGATCACAAACGGAACGGTAAACATGAGCAAATGATGTTCCCGCCCGGTCGTCGAGGTGAAGGCGTACAAGGAATAGGCAATAATCGTGGACGAGGCCACAACCGCCATAAACTGATCCAACAACGCCGGAGAATATTCTTCAAGCGAGCGCCGATGTGAAACAGCCTTTTCACCCATGGTGATAAGCTCATGCCGACGCTTGGCAAACCCCAAAAACAACGAGAGCAGCGTGGCCACCACCAAAAGCCAGGGGGAAATATCCACACTGATCACCACCGCACCGGCCACCGCGCGCAGGACAAACCCAGCGCTGATGATCATGACATCCAAAATGACCAGTCGCTTGAGGCCGAGGGTATATCCGGCATTGAGCATGGCATAGCCCAGGACAATCAGTCCTAGTGGAATGCTGAGCAAAAAGGCCCAGGCCAAGGCCACGGCCAAAAGTACGAACGCCATGCCTCCGGCAGTCTCGGCTGAGATCATACCGGCTGCCAGGGGACGTAACTTTTTTTCCGGATGCAGTCGGTCCCCTTCAATATCCATAATGTCATTAAATATATAAACAGCACCGGCGGTCAGACAAAAGATAACAAAGGTCTGAACGGTGCGGGCCAACAAGGCGCCCTTGAGCAAGTTGGCCGAAAACACCAAGCCTGCAAAAACCACGACGTTTTTGGTCCACTGCCGGGGACGCATGAGGTGGAGAAGAACTGCCGTAGAGTTCATGATTCTCCTTTAAATACAAAATTTTTCTGTCATGGTAGCATTCGATTTATTGGAGTGTCAAGGTCAAAGCCCGGTTCCCGGGGATTTCACTTTCACCACTCTAGTTGCTTTAACGCTATTTTCATTAAATCATCCCCCCTCTTTTAGAGTTAATTAGGAAATTTTCCCGAGCTTGATATCTCTGTGGAAAACAGCTAAGTATTGCACTTTCATCGATGCGCGGGAAAAAATGACCGGCTTAGGAACAACCTGATGCACACGAGGATTGAGATGACACAACTGAGGTGTGATTACTTTTTCTATAAAGAAAGCCCTTTATTTTATAGCCTTCATCATCGATAATAATGGCATGCTTCTTTATGTGTTTTTATATTCTCACCCTCCACCCTAGTTTTCATGCTCTGTAACCAATAATTCTATTTATGCTCCACAGAACGAAAATCTTACTTAGGGGGAATAGGTATGACTTTTCGCTTTTCACGTTTGACGCTGCTCTTTTCTTTCCTGTTCGCGGTACTGCCCACTGTCTGGATCGCTGCCGCAGAACTCACCAACGCCTCTGAACTGCTCTTGTTTGAACAAATTCCTGAAGTTGTCGGTGTTTCTAAAGTTAAAGAATCCATCAATGAAGTCCCCATGTCCGTTTATGTGGTCACGCGCGAAGAATTAAAGCGCTGGGGTGTCCGTCAACTGTACGAATTGTTCCAACGCGTACCTGGCTACTCGTTTTACAACACCGATTACTATGGTCAGTACGGCCCCATTGGGCGCGGTATGCAATCCATTTGGCGTTACGGTTGCAGCTTCGAACTGATGAACGTGGTTGATTTTGGGCATATGACCTTTGCGCCGAACTTTTTCAAATCCATTGAAATCGCCCGCGGACCTGCCGGACTCATGTGGGGGAGCGGCGCCGAAGCCGGCCTGCTCAACTTCAATGTGCGTGACGATCTGCAAGGCTTGGAAGTCGGCGCTCAATACGGTGACTACAACCGTCGTGCCGCCGACATTGCCTACGGTGGCAAGTTTCAAAAACCCGGCGATACTTTCTTTGTGGGTCTGCACGCCGAGGCGCAAAACGCAGAAGAGCAAAACGGTGCATTTGATACCCCTGGCCAGATGTGGAAAATGAACGGACAAAATCCAGCCTACTGCATGTTGGCCAAACTTAAGTATGAGGATTTCAAATTTCTTTTCTTCCAAGACCACGCCGATCACATAGCCCCCAAACTCTGGTTTGGCAATGACGCCTACGGCGGAGCCCCGGCCTTGCAGGGAGCCATCGAACAATTTCAACCCAATGTGCATGACCAGTTGGAGGTAGTATCGTACCGCTTGGAATATCACCTGCCGTTAAAAATGGAAGGCTTTGATTTTTATTTCTATCATGACTACTACAAGAAGCAATGGTGGACAGAAAGCGTGGCCTTGGACACCCAGCGCAAACGCTCGATTGGGTTTAATTCTCAAACCAACCTCTTCCAAAATAAATTGACCATTGACTTCGGGGGTACGCTCTGGGGCGAGGATCAAAATACCGCACCCTCGTTTACCTCGGAGTGGGCCAACACCCATTACGGCATCAACTGGTACGACGACAGTCGCTCGCCAGTCTCCACCTCCAACAACGATCTTTATCTCCAAGCCAAGTACGCACTGCTGGACAATCTCAAGATCATTTTGGGCGGACGCGTGGATTATCAACGCAGCGCCTCCCCGGAAACCATTTATTCCGGTCCCCGCATTGCGCTCATGTACGCACCCATCGAACCTCTGACCCTGAAATATCTTTACAACAGCACCCGTCGTCGAGCCCAAGGAAACGAAGCGGGTCAAGGTGTCTCGTACGAAACCTTGCAAGCCCATGATTTGATTGGCATGCTCAAGCTCAATGATCTGCTAACCTTGGATGCTACCTTATTTTTGGAAGAGCTTCGTGACAAGATCACTCGTAGTAATGATCCCAACAGCCTTAATGCCTTCGTGAACACCGGTGGCCTGCAGACTTACGGCTTGGAATTGGCCTTGAAAGCCTACCCTATGAAAGATCTGCTGGTCTATGTCAATGAGTCGACCTTCTTTTCCAAAGTTAAAATCACGGAGAGCGGTGTACCGGATGCCCACAACGATTCGGACGAACCGCTTTTTGTCCCAGGCATTACGGCTTTTGCCGGCGGAGAGTACCGACTCTTGAGTTTGGTCAACCTAAACTTGGGAGTGCGTTATATTGGGAATGTTCCATACCGTACCATTGAAGGGACCTACACCAAGGCCAGCGCGGTCTTTTTGGACTTCACCGCGCGCTCGGTCAAGTTCTTTGACAATCATTTGGAATTGTATCTCAATGCTCTTAACCTACTCGACAACCGTACCCGCATGCCTGCTTTCGGTGAACATGCCGGAAATGCAGATGGTACGTTGGCACCCGAAGGACGCCGCGTCATGGGGGGCATAACCTTTAACTGGTAACGGTTACATGCAATAAAAAAGCCGTCGAGAGCAAGTCTCTCGACGGCTTTTCTTTTCTAAGCCTTATTTTCGCTTCAGGGCTTGATGCACACGCCAGAGGCAGCGATTTTCAACCACCTTGAGCCCGGCCGCACGCGCCTTATCCGCAGCCGCGGCGTGAGCCACCCCGGTTTGCATCCAGATCACTTTACACCCCAAAGCAATGGCTTCATCCACAATGCCCGGCACAGCTTCAGGTGCGCGAAAAATATCCACAATGTCCACAGGTTTCCCATACTCGGTCAATGACGCATACGCTTTTTGCCCAAGCAGCTCGCCGACACCGGGACGAATCGGAATCACCATAAATCCTTGGGCAAGCAAATAGCTCGCCACTTCATGCGAAGGACGCGCTGCGTTCGGCGACAGACCCACCACCGCTACCGTCGTCATACCGTCCAGCATGCTTGCGGCTTCCTCAAACGGTGTCGGCAACGAACAGGTCTGATCACTCACGGCTTGGCGTCGCCCAACAAGGCCTGAATATCTTTTTCGAAAACGTTCTTGTCCCGATACCCCACATAGGACTTGATCACACGCCCTTCTTTATCCAGGACCAACGTGTGCGGAATCCCTCGCAGACCCACATGTTTGGCAATCTCTTCGCTTCCCCAAAAAAGATCATAGTTGATCTTCATTTCACGGGCAAACGCCAGTACCTCTTTAACCGGAGCCTGATCGTACGAAAGACCCACAACACTAACGCTCCCCTTATACTTTTCTTGCAGTTCCACAAAATGAGGAATCTCCATCCGGCAAGGCGGACACCAGGTGGCGAACAGATCCAAAATAACCACCTTACCGCGGTACTGTGAAAGCGATACTTCGGTTCCAGCCTCGAGGGTTTTAACCTTAAACTCCGGGAACATCGCTGCCTTCGCTGAAGTCGGAGCGTCTGCGCCTGGCTTTCCGCCCTTGGAAGCAGCTTCCGACTGACAACCCGCCAACAACCCGACTGCGATCAGAAACACCCAACCTACTCTTCGTAGCATAACGCCTCCTTACGCTTTGGCCAAGGCTCCGTCTATCTCCGTTAACAAAGCGGGTTTGGGACGAAGCCCCACCCAGCTTCCCACCATTTGTCCACCTTTATACAGAACCAGGGTTGGCACACTCATCACGCGGTGTTGCTGAGCCAAACCCGGAGCCTGATCCACATCCACCTTCACAATTTTCAAATCCGTACGCTCCTTGGAAATTTCTTCCAACATGGGCGCAACCAATTTGCACGGTCCGCACCAGGGTGCGTAAAAATCAATCAAAACCGGTTGTGCCGACTGCAGCACTTCCTGAGCAAATTCCTTTTCTAAAATATCCTTAGCCATCGTTCCTCCTCGTTTCATGCGTGCCCTTGCTTTCTGCCTAAGGCCGCTAATGGTTTATTCGTCCAACAGCTCAATGATTCTGGCAATCTTGGGATCGGCGAGGCGGTAACAGATCTCCTGTCCCCGCCGCTCCCCTATGATCAACCCTGCCCTACGCATTCGGTTCAGATGCTGCGATGCAAGCGGTTGTGAGATTCCCAACTCCTGCCACATATGCCCTACGTTGCATTCGCAGACCATGAGTCCTTTGAGGATGCGCAAACGTAGGGGATGTGACATCGCCCGCAGCCATTCAGCTTGTTCATCGATTGTGACTTGCCCTTTGTTCGTCTGTTTCATTTGTATAAAACATTAGCATATTATTATATATCGATCAATAAAAATAATGGGTTTGATGACATTATTTTTTTTGAACATTGGGTTTAAATCGAGGTGACCCGGAAGCCGGCTTAAGCCGTTGAAACATTGCGCGCGCGTAGAACCGCTTCCACATCGTCGGCTGAGCTCATGGCCAAACAGCGCTTGGCCAAAACCTCCGCCTGCGCCAAATGGCAGGCACTCACAGCCTGCGCCAGATCAGGAATCAAGACCGGTGCGACCGACAAACTGCGGAAACCCAAGCCCATGAGCAACGGTAGATAAAGCGGATCCCCAGCAATCTCGCCGCAAATGCTAATATCTTTTTTAGCTTTCAACGCCGCTTGCGCCAAGCGGGCCAGCAGTGCAATAATGGCCGGTGAGGTTGACCGGTAGTAGGGCTGCATCCGCTCAGACACTCGGTCGGCCACCAGCACATACTGCACCAAATCATTGGTCCCTACTGAAAGGAAATCCGCTTCTTGCAGGATAACTTCCGGCAGCACGGCCGCGGCCGGGGTTTCAATCATGGCGCCGAGCGGAACATTTTTTCCAAACTCAAGTCCCCGCGTCCGAAGATCGGTCTCGGCTTTGCCAAGTAAAACACGGACCCGCCGCATATCTTCCACACCGCTGACCATCGGTAACAAGATTCTTACCGGGCCATGTGCGGCGGCGCGCAAAATGGCCCGCAACTGGGAAAGAAATACCGGCTCATTGGACAAAGAGAGGCGCAAGGACCGCCAACCAAGAACATAGCCGCTGGACTCAACAGGATTTTCGAAATCAAATTGTTTATCCTCACCCAGATCCAAGGTCCGGATCGTAACCGGGTGAGGGGCCATGGTTTCAACCACATGTCGGTAGGCGCGATACTGGTTTTCTTCGTCCAAAAATTCGCCCCGATCCATGAACAAGAATTCTGTCCGTAACAAGCCCACGCCCTGTGCGCCTACGCGGCGCGCCTCTTCAGCCTCATCTTCACGTGTCAAGTTGGCCGAGAGGATGATCTCCACGCCATCCTGAGTTCGGCTAATCACATACGGTCGGATTTGTTCCGCAGAGCGCAGGCGCGTCTCCGTATCCTGTCGGGCTGCATTGACTTCTTCAGGGGTGGGATTTAGAATCAGTTCGCCGCGAAGTCCGTCCACCACCACCCGGGTCCCGGCGCCCATTTGCGAGAGCACCTGGGGTATGCTCACCACCGCCGGCAGTCGCATGGAACGCGCCAATATGGCCGCATGTGAGGAAACGCCTCCGCGCTCCGTGACAAAGGCACTAATGCGCTGACGATGAAAATGCACCGTGTCCGAGGGCATCAACTCACGAGCCACGAGTATGATTTGTTCCCCTTCTTCCAGGGCGCATTGCCGCTGGTAGGAAAGTAAATTTTCCAAAACCCGACGCCCGACATCACGGTAATCGTCGGCTCGTTCCCGCAAATACGGATCTGGAATTTTCTTAAAGATGCGCACGATCTCTTCAATGGCGTCTTCAACCGCCGCTTCCAGGTTCACATTGTCATTGATTAGGCATTTTTCCACCCGGGCATAAAACGCAGGGTCGTCCAAGAGCAACCGGTGCGAGGTAAAAATAGCGGCTTCGTCACGCCCCACCTCTTTTTCCACCCGATCTCTTAGATCAGCCAATTCCTGTCGGGCGGTATTCAACGCCGCATCCAGGCGCGCCAGTTCGGATTTCACCATGTCGGGTACAATTTTATAGCGGGGAATGCTTTCAGGGTCGTTCCAAAAACAAACCTTCCCGGTTGCCAATCCAGGAGAGGCCGCAATTCCGGTTAATACCCTACGTCCGGCATATGGGCTCACGCTTTTCCTCCATTGACCAACGCGATCACTTTTTCAATGTATTGCGCTTCGGGCAAGGCACCGTCAAACGCACCCACGCCCTCAATGACCGTTTTGGGCACCGCCATGACCTGATCGCGATTGGCCAAGTGCGGGAACTCCGCGGATTCAATCATTTCCGCACGGATCAGCGGACTGGCCAGGGCCATTTGGTGGGCCAGGTGAACCGCCTGCGGGCAATACGGACAGGTCAAGGTTACGTACACCCGCAGGGTGATGGGTTTAATGATCGCCCCCAGCTTCATGCGCGACGCCTGAGAAAGACCCGCATCGCCGTTGCCCACCATGATGATGGATTGCAAAAAGGAGGTGAACTCATAGCCACCCGGAATACCAAAAAAGCGGATGCCGTAGTCTTGCTCTCCCACCACGGCAATGGCCGGGATCTTATCAATCTTATAGGTTTCGACTTCGGCTTTGTCCAAAATCTGGTTATGTACGGCCACTTTGACTTTTTCCGGTAGCACGGAAGCCACTTCCTCAGCCAACTGACGCGACTCCCGACAGAACTGGCATTCCAATTCCTGCGTGAACACATGCAAGGTCACGGGCTTTTGCATGGCTGCCAGCATGGGTTTAATTTGAGCCCGAAGCGTTTCGTCCAACAAAGCCATAGTTGCCTCCCCTAATTTATTTTAGGATGAACCGGGACACGATGCTGCAGACTCCACCGCATCCCCGGGTGCTCATTAGCGCTTTTGATACGTTATATAATGATACGCGGCCAAGGCAGCCTTCGCACCGTCTCCGGCGGCAATGATGATCTGTTTCTCCGGTACACTGGTACAATCCCCGGCGCCAAAAACACCTCGCCGCGAGGTGCGTGAGGTGCAATCCACGGAGACTTCGTTGTATTCATTAAGTGCAACAAACCCGCGGAAGACTTCCGTATTCGGAATCAAGCCAATTTCAACAAACACACCTTGGGCCGGAAGCGTCTGCTCCTGTTTGGTCTGGCGATCCATAAGCTTGACCCCGCCGACGAGCTCTCCGTTGCCTTCAATGGCAAGTATCTGATGTTGATCCAGCATCCGCACCTTATCTTTAACTTGATTGATCAAAACCGGATCGGCCTGCCAACCGGCCGCATAATTGACCAAGGTCACGCGTGCGTTCAACTTTATCAGGTCCAGCGCGGCACTGACTGCAGAATTGCCGCCCCCGGCCACCACCACATCCTTGTTCCGGAAAAAAGGTGCGTCGCACACCGCGCAAAACACCACGCCGTGACCCAAATAGAGATCTTCGCCCGGAACATTGAGCTTGCGCCAGCGTTTCCCCGTGGCCAGAACCATGGTTCGGCACGTGATCTCGCGCCCTTGATCCGTGCGCACAATGAAAAGGTTGTTGTCGGTCTGCTTGATGTGCTCCACACTCTCACCCTGAATGAGTTTAAGGGGAAACTGTTGTACTTGCTCGGAAAATTTTTGCGAAAGCTCCGGCCCGCCGATGTAGTGGTAACCCATATAATTTTCAATGCTGGAGGTTTTCAGAACTTGCCCACCAAGATCAGGAGAAATCAACACCGTGTTCATTTGCTTGCGCAATGCGTACACCGCCGCGGTAAGCCCGGCCGGGCCTCCGCCCAAAATCGCGACATCAAAGATACTGCCTTTTTCTTCCCCGACGGCCAGAGTGGCCGTAGACGGCAGATCCAGCTTAAAATCCAAGGTCATGGTTTTCACGCTCCCTTACTCTGGAAGACTTAAACGCAAACAGCAAGGTGGTTGCAACGTATCTTAACCGAGTTCCCCGGTTCCTGCAAGCCTTCCGCAACGTATGTCCTGAATCCTTACCAACCCTTTTAATGCCGGCGATAACCGGCCGCAATCTGTTCCAGGTCGTGCTTCAGCCAATAGCGCAGCCAAACGATTTGGTGTCGCCATACGGTCTTGGCAATCCCCCAACGGTCCCAACGGCGCGACGAGGTGCGCACCGCAGCGGTCGTGGTCACCACATTCCCCAGGTTGCGCAACGTTTCCACCATACCTACATCTTCCATGATCGGTCGGGCAGGGAATCCCTTAACGGCGAGCCAGCGCGTCCGCGCCATGAACAAGCCTTGGTCCCCGTACGGCCACCCCAGAACCCGGGAACGCCAATTCGTCCATTGTTCCACCGGACGGAAGCGCATTTTTTTTGAAGCGATCCCCAGCGAAAAAGCTCCGGCCACCACCCCCGGACGGCTCAATGCTTCCAGGGCACTGATCCAAAACCCGTCCGGAAGGAGGGTATCTCCATGCACGAACAGGATATAATCCCCGCGCGCATGTTCGGCCCCCAGGTTCATCTGGAGTGCTCGACCCGGAGGGCTGTGCCTGACCTGCACACCGGCACGTTCGGCCACCGTGCAGGTGTCGTCAGTGCTCCCTCCATCGACGACCCAAATATCCTTGACCGGCGAAGCTTGGATGCGAGCCAGCACAGGTCCGAGGGTCGCCGCTTCATTTACTACCGGAATCACCACCGACCACGTCTTGGGACCCTCTGCGTGTTTCACCCGCTCCCAGACGGGCAGCTCCCGGGGTGTATCCACATCGGTTAGCTGGGGCAAGACCGCAAGCGCGCAAACGACACGGGCACGCGCTTGTGTCTGCGCCCAAACCCGGTCCGTGCTCCAGTCTATCTGCTCAAACAATTCGGGTATAAACCGGCGTTGCCCTATTAAATAATATCCGCCATCTGCCGTAGGACCTGCCACCGCGTCGTGCGTCTCCAACCGGTGAAACGCATCCTGCCAGAGCGGTACGTCCATCTCCGGTGCGTCGGTGCCCATCAGCACCGCCTTCTGGGCCCCACGCGCCAAGGTGTGACGCAGGGCGTGCGCCATTTTCTCCCCCAACGTCCGGCCTTGTTGCGCAAACAGAGGGATGTCTCGGCCCAACCAGTCACGCCAAGCCTGTGGTGTTTTTCCAGTATAGTAAATATGAATGGCATGTTGCGGCGACTGCAGGCGCCAGGCGCGCAACCGCGTAAGTATGAATTCCGTCATGAGACGCTGCGCTTGGGCGGCGCCTTCGGATCCCAAGGCCGGAATCAAGCGGGTTTTTGCCTTGCCCGGCTGGGGAAAACGGGCAAAAAGAATACAGACGTGAGTGGCAGAGTGCATCATGCAGGCTCCTGCGGAGCATTCAGGAAAACCACCGGTCTCCCTGAGGCGGACATCCGGTCCGTACTTCTCGGCGGAGGCACGGTTTAACGGAAAACTTCGAGCGTACCCACATAAGAGACCGAGGCTTCTCCGGTGTTGTCCGAATCGTTCATGATGGCAATGCTGGCTTGATCCGGCGGCAGTTCTCCAAACGCTTTTTGATAGTCGTCCAAAACATTGACCTCTTGGGTGACCCATTCGCCCGCCCGTGCATTTCCCGATTGGAGCACTTTCATCATCGACCGTTCCGTAAACGGGCTCGGCAGCAGGGTGCCGACGGGCGCACGGTTGGCCCAAATGTAATTCAAGCTGCTGTGCGGAGGATACTCCCCGTACAGCATGCGGTAGGATTCGTAGGACAGTTTCTCCCAAGGCCCTGCCTTCTCAGGATCGTAGGCAAACACCACATACACGCGAATGGGATAATCGTCTCCGCTTTTCTTATGCTCATCCCCGTTTCGATAGACCCGGTCGATCTTCCAGCGGAAGCGTACCTTGGGATACTGCGCAACCGAATATCTACCTTTATGGATAAGCCCGGACGCAGACGCCCGACTCTCGGCCTTGAGAAAGGTCTCGCCGTTGAGGGATTCGGCAGAATACCGCGTGTGTTCCTGAACCTTTGGAAACACCAGCGGATCCCACTGCGCCAAATCCTTGAACTCTTCACGAAATAAAAATTGGTCCTCTGCTCCTGACACCATAGGGGTAAGGACCAAACACCCTAAAACCAGCAGCAGCACCTTTTTGTTGAGCCACATACGGGGATTCTCCTTTATCGAGTCCATCTCAGCCATCGAGTAAACCATGTTTTCAACCCCGGTGTCAAGCGCGTGCGTACATGTGCCAAGGCTGTCTGGCGGAGAATATCCCCGCGCGTCGGATAGGGGTGAATGACCTCGGCGAGTTCACTCAGCCGCATGCCCTTGCGAAAGGCCAAGGCCGCCTCACCCATGAGGTTGCCCACACCCGCACCGACCAATGTTACACCCAACACCCGCTCGGTCTTGGGCTGAATAAGGGCTTTGACAAACCCCTGGGTCTGCCCTTCAATGACGGCACGATCCAGTTCATCCCAGGTGCGCGTAATCGCGTGATGCGGTTGTTTTGCTGCTTTGAGTTCCGCTTCGGTGGCTCCCACCTGCGCAATCTCGGGATCGGTATAAGTGCAGCGTGGGATGCCTGCACTCGGCCAGCGCTGACGACCGGGAAAAAGGGCGTTGCGTACCACGGTGCGCGCCATGGACTCAGCCGCATGCGTGAAGCGCAACGAACTGCAAATGTCCCCGGCCGCGTAGATATGCGGTTGGGTGGTCTGCAAATATTCGTTGACCGTGATGCCGACCCCCTGGCGATACTCCACCCCCGCGGCGTCCAAATTCAAGCCCTCGATATTCGGCACACGTCCGGTCCCAAGCAGAATCGTATCCACGGCTACGGAGTGCTCCTGGTCGCCGATCCGGTAATGGAGCGATTTCTCCGCTCCATGTGACACCACCTCGTGCAGGGCCGCGGAGAGGACACATTGCACCCCTTCGGCGGACAATGCCTGCTGGACCGTACTCGCTGCTTCAGCGTCCTCACGATCCAACAACCGCGCCGTTTGTTGGAAGAGCGTAACATGACTGCCCAGGCGCTGAAACGCCTGCGCCAGTTCACAGCCCAAAGGGCCGCCTCCAATCACCGCCAGGCGTCGGGGACGTACAGTGAGCTCAAATACATTTTCATTGGTTAAGAATCCAGCGTCGGTCAATCCAGAGAGTGCAGGGACCATGGCCCGCGTGCCCGTGGCAATCACGATCTGTTTACCCACCAACCGCGCACCGTCCACCACCACGGTATGGGCGTCCTGAAACGCAGCGTTTCCAAAAAAAACATCCACGCCCAAGCCTGTAGCCCGGGCCGCCGAATCGTTCCAACTAAGCTGCGCGCGCAGCTTGCGCACACGCTCCATCACACGCCCAAAGTCCACCACGGGTTCGGTCGGAGTCTTAATGCCGTAGGCATCGGCCCGACGAATAACTTCCGCCACATGCGCGGCCTGTATCAGGGCCTTGGAGGGAACACAACCTGTGTTGAGGCAATCGCCGCCCATACGGTGCTTTTCCACCAGTGCGACCTTGGCTCCAAGACCGGCCGCTCCAATGGCACTGACCAGTCCGGCTGTGCCTGCGCCGATCACGATAAGGTTATACGTGTTGGCCGGCTTGGGGTTCTTCCAATCCGCAGGCCGAACATTGTCCAACCAACGCTGCCCTGCTTCTTTTTCTGAAAAATCCTTAGGTTCAGACGGCATGCACCCTCCTCGAGAAACGTTCAGGGAAACCACGGGTTTCCCTGATGCGGACTTTTCGTCCGCTGCTCTTTTTCAGCAGGTTCAACGCCAACTAATTTTTCGTCGGGGACGCTTTGGCGGTCTTGGCAATATACTTCTCAGGATTTTTCACAAACTCAGGTTTGCAGCCACCACAGCAAAAATAATACGTCTTTCCCTTATACACCACCGAATCCGAAGCGCCTGACTTTTTAATACTTGTTTTCATGACAGGACATACAACCATTTCATCTTTTTCTTTCTTCGCCGTGGTGGTTACACCTGACACGGTCATGGACGTCATATCGTGCCCTGATGTTTTGCTCTTGGGTTTCATCTCACCGGCCCAGGCGGCTCCCACCAATATGCTTACCGCAACCATCGCTCCCAATAAAGTTATGTGTTTCATGGCGACTTACCTCCAAAAATTTAGGAAGGGTATTCCTTCCTTATCTAAACAGTTCCACAAAAACATCATTGTCTATCGCTTAAACATGCTGCTTGTTCTTGGACCCCAAACCCCTCCCTCTCCACCAATAATAAATGACCGGATATACGGCCAGTTCCATCAGCACCGACGTGATGACACCACCCACCATGGGAGCCGCGATACGCTTCATGACATCCGAACCCGCCCCATGACTCCAGAGAATCGGGAGCAGGCCGGCGATAATCACCGCCGCCGTCATGATCTTGGGTCGTACACGCTGGACCGCACCATGGTCTATGGCCGCACGCAAATCTGCCAGAGAATTCATTTTCTTACGTAAAATTCCGTCTTCGTAGGCACGATCAAGATAAAGCAGCATGACCACCCCGGTCTCTGCATCCAATCCTGCCAAGGCAATGATCCCGACCCAGACCGCCAAACTCAGATTGTATCCCAAAATGTAAACAAGCCCAAACGCACCTACCAAGGAAAACGGAACGGCCAGCAACACAATGGCGGTCTTGGTCCACGACTTGGTGTTTAAATAGATGATGAAAACAATGATAACCAGCGTCAACGGAATCACGAACATGAGCCGTTTTTGCATACGCTGCATGTATTCGAATTCCCCGCTCCAGGTCATTGAATACCCGGTCGGCAACGTGACCTTCTCGGCGATGGCTTTGCGGGCTCTTTGAATATACGTACCTATGTCCACACCCCGAATGTCAACGAACACCCAGGCATTGGGGCGTGTGTTTTCGCTTCGTATTACCATGGGTCCCTTGACCAGACGGATATCGGCCACTTGCCCCAGCGGCACCTGCACCCCCCGGCTCCCGGTCACCATGACACGCCGGATGGAATCAACATTGTCCCGCAACTCACGGCTGTACCGTAGATTCACGGGGTAACGCTCCAACCCCTCAACCGTCGTGGTGAGCGTCATCCCGCCTAAAGCCGTGCTTATGACACTGTTCAAATCATCCACATTGACGCCGTAGCGGGCTGCTTCCGGACGGTTGATGGCAATATCGAGATAATTGCCGCCTACGGACCGCTCGGCAAATGCCGACGACGTGCCCGGCACCTGGCGCAGAACACTCTCGATTTCCTGACCGATCTGCTGCAAGCGATCCAGCTCCGGCCCGGAGATTTTTACCCCTACCGGGGTTTTAATGCCCGTGGACAACATGTCCGTGCGGGCCTTAATGGGCATGGTCCAGGCATTGGTCAACCCCGGAATCTGGACCGCGGCATCGAGCTCGGCAATAAGCTTCTCCACGGTCATACCTTTGCGCCACTCTTTTTCGGGCTTGAGCTGTATGGTGGTTTCGGCCATATCCAAACCGGCCGGATCCGTGGCGGTCTCAGCGCGACCAATTTTCCCAAACACGTGCTGAACTTCAGGAAAACGTCTAATGATTTTGTCGGTCTGCTGCAAAAGCTCCTTGGCTTTGGTAATGGAAATGCCCGGCAGCGTGGTCGGCATGTACAGCAAATCGCCCTCGTACAACGACGGCATAAACTCTGAGCCCAACCGTAAAAACGGAACCAACCCGAGCAGCACCACCACTACGGCCCCGATCAATACAGCCCGTGCATGGGTCAGTACGTAGTTTACGACCGGATGATAGTGTTGGATCAGCCAACGGTTGATCGGATTTTGACTTTCCGAGGGAATCTTACCCCGGATAAAGTACCCCATTAAAATCGGTACAATGGTCACGGCCAAAAGCGCGGCTGCACCCATGGCGTAGGTCTTGGTAAAGGCCAGGGGATGAAAGAGCCGTCCTTCCTGAGCTTCCAAACTGAAGATGGGAATAAATGATACCGTGATCACCAACAGCGACCAAAACAGGGCCGGCCCCACTTCCTGGGCGGCCTCTTGAATGATCTGCCAGTGCGGACGCTGCTTGCCCTTGGGCAAGGCGCGCTCATGTTCCAGATGCTTGTGTGCGTTTTCAATCATGATAATGGCCGCATCCACCATGGCGCCAATGGCAATCGCGATCCCGCCCAGGGACATGATGTTGGCATTGATGCCCTGCGCGTGCATGACGATGAATGCGATCAGGATCGCGGTCGGCAGGGTGAACACCGCCACCAGGGCGCTGCGGGCATGAAACAAAAAGAGCAGGCAGACCAAGGCGACAATGATCATTTCCTCGATCAGTTTGCCGCTCAGATTGTGAATGGCCCGTTGAATCAAGCCCGAACGATCGTACACAGGGACGATCTCAACGTCTTTTGGCAAACCGGCCTTTAGCTCTTCTAATTTAGCTTTTATGCCTTTTATCACATCCAAGGCATTTTGTCCGTAGCGCATGACCACAATGCCGCCGGCAACTTCCCCTTCGCCGTTGAGCTCCGCCAAGCCGCGTCGCATCTCGGGACCTATTTCGATGGTGGCAATATCTTTTAGAAACACGGGTGCAGTCCCGGCACCACCCATAGCCGGATTGTCTCCTGGGCTCATGCCCACGGGTATATGCCCCAAATCTGAAATGGACTTGATGTAGCCCAGGCTTCGGACCATAAACTCGGCTTCGCCCAATTCAATCACTTCGCCGCCCACATCCTGGTTCCCCGCCTTTATGGCCATCTCGACTTCTGAAAGCGGCAGGTTGTACGCCTTAAGTCGGGCCGGGTCCACCGTCACCTGGTATTGTTTCACGTACCCCCCGATGCTGGCTACTTCTGCGACACCCGGGACACTTGTAAGCTCGTACTTCAAGTACCAGTCTTGGAGTGAGCGCAATTCCTGCAAGGAACGGCTTTTGGAAACAAGCGCATATTCATACACCCAACCCACGCCCGTGGCATCCGGACCCAGGGTGGGTACCGCATTGGCCGGCAGGCGCTTTTGTGCATAATTCAAATATTCCAGCACGCGACTCCGCGCCCAATATATATCCGTCCGGTCCTCAAAAATAATGTACACCAGGGAGTATCCAAAAAACGAATACCCGCGCACGGCTTTCGAACCCGGGACCGAGACCATGGCCGTCGTAAGCGGATACGTAACTTGGTCTTCAACCGTACGCGGAGACTGTCCGGGATATTGCGTATAAATGATGACCTGCACATCGCTTAAGTCCGGTATGGCATCCACGGGTGTGTGCAACATGGAGTAAATGCCCAACCCGATGAGCATGACCGTTGCGATGATGACCAAACCTTTATGGCGAATGGACCCAGCAATGATTTTCTCGAGCATAATAACAACCGCCCTCAAGCGAACTCCCCCCTGCCCCCGCTTTAGTGACCCGGGGGCGCGAGGGGGCGTTTATTTACTTCATGTCCATGCCTTCCATCGGATCCTTCTTCTCCGTGTTCTGAGGCTGTGCTTTGGATGTATCCTCCGGCATGTTCATGCCCGATGTGTGGCTCGCCCCGTGGTTAAATTGCTTGATCGCGGATTTTAATTGACTCTCGGAATCAATTAAAAATTGTGAGGAGGTGACCACGTTTTCACCCACCGACACGCCCTCCAAGACTTGCACATAATCCCCGGCCGATAAACCCAGTGTTACTTCACGCGGATTAAAATAACCATTGGGCAACGAGATCACGACCAGATTTCGTTCTCCGGAATGAATGACCGCAGACTCAGGTACAGCCAAGGCTTTCCCAGCCAGGGTTGAGATAATGCGCACCGTGGCAAACATCCCGGGCTTAATGCTTCCCTCCGCGGTGTTGGCCACTTCGATGCGTGCTTGGGCGGTCTTGGCCTCTCCACTTAAAACCGGAGAGATGAAGGTAACCTGCCCTTTATGGGTTTTGCCCGATTGATACATAAGCTCCACGGTCGCGGCTTGCCCTACTTTCACAAACGGCAAATCCTGCTGATAGAGATCCGCCATGACCCATACCGTGGACACGTCCGCAATTTTAAACACGGCCATCCCTGGCTCAATCTGTTTTCCTTGCTCAATCATCTTTTCCACAATCACACCTTTTTCCGGAGCATACAAGGTCATGGTCCGGTTCGGTGTGCCTCGGGTCTCCAATGAGCGAATCTCGGCTTCGGATATGTTCCAGTTCAACAATCGGCTGCGCGCACTCTCCAGTACGCTTTGTGCCTCACGCCGGGTGTCTTCCGAGGCCACGGTCAGCGTTTGGGCATACTTGAAAGCCTGCAGATATTCCTGCTGGGTTGATACCAAGTCAGGACTGTAGATATCCAGCAAGGCGTCGCCCTTGGCCACCGACGCACCCAAGTAATTCACGTGCAACGTTTCCACCCAGCCCATGACCTTGGCATTGACCGTGTACACCTTAGGCTCATTGAAGGCCACGGTCCCGCTGGTTCGGATCTCCTTTTTCAACCAACGCTCCTGAACAACCTCGGAAGTCACGCCTATGTTTTGCACCACAACCGGATCAATGCGAATGCCCTGCACATTGGCATCGCCCACATACACGGGGACCATATCCATCCCACAGGGAGCCTTTCCGGGTTTATCCGTAACATGGGCCGGGTTCATGGGATCCACATAATACGCAACGGTCCGAGTCGCCAGGGACTTTCCCTGCTTTCCTTGACCGCACCCGGCTACGACTAAAACCGTTGCAAGCACTATTAGTTGAATCCAACGTTTCCCATTCATGGCTTTACCTCTTCCTGGGTCAAACGTATCTCTGACTCTGTGGATAGCAAATCGGAACCCACGATCTTCTCCAAATCCGCCAGACGGGTCCAATAGGTCTTTTCTGCCATCACCAAATTTTCCCGTGCCATCCAGAGCGTGCGATAGGCATCCAAAAGTCTTAGAAAATCTTGCTGGTTGGTCTGATACGCGGACAGCGTCGTCTGCCAAGTCTGTTCCGCCTGGCGTAGAATCGTATCTCGGTTAAGCACCAGAACCTGGTAACTTACTTCCACCTCAGCCAAGCTGCGTACGAGTTGAACCTTCAGCCGATTATGTACGCTTTGATACTCGGCGCGACTTTGTCTGAGTTGCGCAGCCGACTGACTGACGGTGGCTACGGTTTGGGGTAGGGCCCAAGGCGCAAAGGGTAGGGTCACTGCACCCATAAGGGCCCAGGCATTTTCACCCCCACCGCGCATATCCATGTACATACCCTTTACCATTACATCCGGGAAAAAGGCCCAAAGACTCGCCGCGTGTTCCGACGATTGCATCTCAACTTCGGCCTGTGCGGCTTTTAGCTCGGGTTGATTTTTTTCAGCCCTGGCGGCTAGGTCGGCGAGCCGATACGCCGGGGCCTCCGTGGGCAGCGCTGGAGGAATAATCCGAATCGGAACATCCACTGGGCGGTTGAGCAGGGCATTGAACTCTGCCAACGTCGCCTTCTGCGCTTGTTCCAAAATCATGGCCTGGCTTACGAGCGTGGAGTACTCGGTCTGCACGCGGTAGACATCACTAAGGCTGCCGCGTCCCAACCCATACTGTCGCTCGACAATGCCCTGCAGCTGCTGCACCAGCTCTCGGTTGCGCTGATTAAAGGTGCGCTTCCGAGCCAGTTCGTACAATTCATAATACGTCGCCTTCAGCTCGCGGATCATTTCTCGAATCTTAAGTTCCACTTCCCACTTTAACTTATCGGCCCCATGCCCCTCGGCACCGCCCATGGACAAAAGTTTTCCCGGGAACATGATGTCTTGCTGGATAAAATAATCCACTTCCATGGCCTCGTGCGTCGGGTTGGGAAAGGTGGCCAACGGCGCTTGCTTGTACTCCACACCTACGCTGGGTGGATTCAAGCTCCCTCGGACCCAGGCCCGGGCGCGCGCCGCCTCCTCGGCCGCACGCGCTGCCGTGATTTCCGTGTTTTCTTTTTGCAATACCTCCACCCAATAGGCCAACCCATAGCTCGCAGGCGAGTTGTTCCCGGCCTCGGTTCCGGGAGGCGGAGTTGTTTCGGCCCCAACCTTTTCCGGGCCAAACAGCAGTCCGCTGCCACCGATGAGCATACCTAAAATCAAACCGGCACGCAGTGTTCGGTTGGGCGTCGACGGTTTTGTATGGGATACGCGTTCTGCTGAATCGTTCATTTCAATTCACTTCTTTCTTTTTTACTTCTTCATTCCCGGATGCACGGCGCACGCCGCATCTGCCTGATGCTTCATGCGGGCCAGGCCTTGCTTCCACTGTTTCTGAACCGCTTGAACAAAGGCTCCACGCTTGGACTCGGGCAGGACGTCCCGCAGAGCCACAATGTGATCCCAGGTCAACTGCTCCAACTGGGCTTGGTCGGCATTGATTTGGTCAAGCAAGGGCTTGGCCTGCGTGCCTGCCAAGGGCTCTCCCAACTGCTGTGCCAGTAGCTCCCGTTGGCTGCAAAGGTGCGCACACGCGGCAGCGTACTGCTGAGAAAAGGTCAGATCCAAAGCCTTAACCTTGGCCTTTTCGTCCGGAGTCGCAGCCAGTGAATGCGCCCATTGCCCTACCCGGGTCGTGGCGCAAGAACCGCAACAGGACCCTTGTGAAGTGAATGTATAGGCGGAGGTGATCCAGGCAACTGCGCCAACCAGAAGCAGTGATGCTGAAATGACGATAGCTTTCTTCGAGATCATGTGAAACACCTCCTATTGTAAAAGACCAAACTGCTCGGCCAAAGATCCCTCAGGCAATACCTTGGACAACAAAGGTCCTGTCTGTCCCTTTTCGCTTCCCTGCTGACGGAACTGCCCCACACCCAAGCCGAGCAAAAGCCCGGCCAATACAGCACCTACTGGCAACCAGGCCCATTTCGGACTTAATGTCTCAACCCCATCGGCCCGAGCCCAAAAGCGCTGAGCGTATCCTGGGCGAGGTTGATGCTTTTCCAATCCCGAAAACGCTTCTTTCCAAAATAAATCTTCGTTTTGTGGTTTCATGAACGTAGCTCCTTTTCATGTTCTAACCTATATACGGATGAGATGATTTTTGCGTGCGCGGTATTTTATATATTTTTAAAGGCTGGCGGTGCAGACAAGCAGACGTGGTAAAAATAAAAATGCCAACCGGTTAGCTTGTTGTAAATACCGGTTGGCGTTGGTTTTAATTTTTTAGGCGTATAGAGAATTTAGCTAGGTATACTCGTTGGTTAACACCTTGGCCACAGCATGTTTGATCTCTTTTAAGTCAAAGGGCTTTTCAATAAAATTGGTTATACCCAACGCCCGCGCCTCAGCGATCAAATCCTTGGTCATGCACGCCGAGTAGAACAAGATCTTGATTTTTTTTCCAACAACGGGTTCCGGCCCCGAGAGTTCGATTTTGTTCTGCTCGCGCATGGTCCGGACCAAATCCATACCCGTCATGCCGGGCATGGCGTGATCGGTCATCATGACATCCGGCTCCCACTCGGTGAGAATGCTCAAGGCCTCGTAGGCACTGGCCGCAGTACGTACCTCGTACTCGTCTTCAAAAATAAGCTTTAGAATTTCGCTCTGGGCAAAATGATCTTCGACAATCAGCAGGCGGGGCATGATGCTTCATTCCTTTTCTTTTGTAATCATCCAATGACATAAAAATTGTACGTTTTTTTTGGCGGCGGGTCCAGTGCAAATCCCGAATTCATGGGTTTATCTTAGGTCCTTAAGCAGCTTCTTCATACCTTGTCTCGCCCGATGCAAAAGCGACATGACCCCCGCCTGAGTGCCTCGCATAATTTTGGCCAAGGCGGCCGTGTCCAATTGTTCCACGTAATACAAAAAAATCGCCGTCCGCTGTGCCTCGGGGAGCTTTTGAAGCGCTTCGTCCAAACGCTGTGTCTTCTCTGCGTTCAAGAGCGCTTGCTCAGGCGAAGGTGCAGCCCCCGCGCGCTGCTCCACTAGACTTTCATCCAAAAGCTCCTTATGTTTCCGCAGGTAATCCAACGTTGTGTGCCGGGCAATTTGCAAGATCCAAGGCAAAAAGTCTTTTTGGCGATCGTATTGGTCAAACGCCCGCCAGGCTTTCAGAAAGGCGTCCTGGGTGAGATCTTCGGCCGTGGCCGGTTGACGCACCAGACGCAGCACATAGTTGTAGACACGAGGGAAGGTCGTGGTCAAGTAGGCATGAAAGCGTTCGCGACGATCGTGGGAATCCATACAACGCTCCCTTAGTGGAGCTTTCAGGGAAACCACAGGGTCCCCTGACGCGGACCATGGGTCCGAGGATCTAGGATAAGGCCATGGAAACCAAGCAAGTGATTATACTATGCTTCTGGGCTTGACTCCAACGCCTTACTCTTCTAATATAAGGGCCATATTTTTAATATTTCAGGAGGTAGTTATGGCCGATGAAAAATTTGATGCCATAGTGATCGGTGCGGGTCCGTCTGGGTTGGCCGCCGCCATCACCATGGCCAAGGCCGGACTTGAAGTCGCGCTCTTGGAACGTGGCTCGTTTGCCGGCTCCAAAAACGTCATGGGTGGAATCTTCTACCGGCACCCGCTGGAGACGATTGTGCCTGATTTTTGGAAAACCGCGCCGGTGGAGCGCCCCATTGTCGAGCAGCGTTTTTGGATGCTCGGTGATCAGGGACATGTGGGCGGCGGTGTCCGCAGCCAATCCTTTGACGGCGAGAAGCCAAACTGCTGGACCGTGTTGCGTGCCAAATTCGATCGTTGGTTGGCCGAGCAGGCCGAAGCCGCCGGCGTCATGATACTCACGGAAGCCAAGGTGGAGTCCCTTATTCAAAAAGACGGAAAGGTCGTGGGTGTTCATACCCTACTTGATGACGGCGATCTTTATGCCGATGCCGTGGTGGTGGCCGAAGGTGCCAACTCCATCCTCTTGCGCGACATGGGCATTCACAACGAACTCAAACCCGATCAAGTGGCCACGGTCGTTAAAGAAGTCATTTCCTTGTCCCCGGAAAAAATCGAAGACCGGTTCAACGTTGAAAAGGGGCAGGGTGTTTCCATTGAAATCTTTGGAACCCCGAGCCAAGGCGGCGTGGGCATGGGCTTTTTATACACGAACAAGGACTCGGTGTCTTTGGGTCTCGGTGTCTTGGTCTCGGATCTCGCCCGCTTGAAGCTCAAGCCGAACGATCTTTTGGAAAACCTAAAAAACCACCCCAGCATCCGTCCCTTCCTGGCCGGGGGAAAAACCGAGGAATACCTCGCACATTTTATTCCCGAGGGTGGCTACAACGCAATCCCGCGCCAGATCCATGGCAACGGCTGGGTCGCCGTCGGCGACTCGGTCATGTTGGTCAACAGCGTACACCGCGAAGGATCCAACCTGGCTGTGAAATCCGGCATCTTGGCTGCCCAGGCGATTATTGCGGCCAAGCAAAAAGGCGACTATTCCGCAACCTCCTTGGGTCTCTACCGCCAAGCCTTGGAAACCAGCTTTGTCATGAAAGATTTGGCCAAGTACAAGGGACTCTCGCACTTCATGGAAACCAACCCGCAATTGTTCAACGTGTATCCCAACTTGATCAATGATGCGGCCACAGAAATGTTCACGGTCGACGGTGTGTCCAAACGCGAGAAGCAAGGACGCATCTTGAAGATGGTGGGCCAACGGCGCGGTTTGATCGGTGCGGCCATGGACGCCATTAAAGGAGGACTTAACGCGCGATGAAACTCGAAGACAAGCTTTTTCTGGTAACCTTTAACGCCGATACCGAGACCCACCTGAAGATCAAGGATCAGGCGGCCTGCCGTAAGTGCAAGGACAAACCTTGCGTCTCGGCTTGCCCGGCGGCGTGCTATGAATACGAACATGAAAAAGACGAGGTCTTGGTCTCGTTTGAAGGCTGTTTGGAATGCGGCACCTGCCGCGTGATTTGCCCCTATGCCAATATTGACTGGCGCTATCCGCGCGGCGGATTTGGCGTAAAGTACAAACATGGCTAAGCGTCCTGCACTGGTGGCCCTGCTGGCGAGTCCTCGCCCCCAGGGCCACAGTGCGGCTTTACTCTCCGCGTTCCTAAAACCCCTGGTGTCCTGGGACATTATGTTTTTCCAGGTGTCCTCCCTTAGACTCAAACCCTGCATCGGATGCAACCATTGTCTTACCACCAAAACCCATCAATGCTTTCAGCACGATGCATTTCCCAAATTAATCAATGCCTGGGATAAAGCCACGGCCATGGTCCTAGCCGCACCGGTTTACTTCTATGGATTTCCTTCGCAGGCGAAAGCCATGATTGACCGCTGCCACCCTTTGTTCCACGATTCACACTGGATCAAACATGCTCGCCGCCCAGGTTTCTTTCTGGCCGATTGTGGCGCTGCTCAAAAATCTGAGTTTAAGGCGATTGTCCCCGAGGCCAAGGCGTTTATGAACACCCTGGGATTTGATTACACCGGCGAACTGTTGGTCCCGGGCATGAGCAACCGCAATGCGACAACCCTGCTTCATCAGGCCCAGCGTCGTGCCCACGTTCTCGGCCAAACACTTGCATCTCAGGGTGGTGACCTATGACCTCAAAGTCTTCTATCCGCCAACAACTCCAATCCGCCCGACGTCTGATGAGCTTGGAACAGAAAAAAGCCGCAAGTGAACACATCACACAAACGCTTATGGCCACCGCCCAGTGGAAAGGGGCCCGTTCCGTGGGATGTTACTTGGCCATGCCTGAGGAAGTCGCAACCGTCGGTTTGGTCCAGGCTGGAATCTCCGAAGGTAAATCTATGTCCGCGCCGGTGGTGTCGGGCAAAAACCAGCCGATGACATTCTACCGCTTGACCCCTCACCAAATTCTCGAACAAGGACCCATGGGGATTTGGCAACCTCCCCAGGATCATCCGGTAAAACCCGAAAGCATTGAATTGCTGATTGTTCCCGCGGTTGGATTTGACCGAGCCGGCTACCGGATTGGATACGGGGGCGGATTTTACGATCGGTTTCTGGCACACTTTCACGGGTGGACCATTGGGGTGGGGTTTGATTGTCAACTGGTGGATTCGCTTCCGGTACATACGCACGATCGTCCCATTCAAATGCTCATCACCGAAACGCAGATCCTGCATTTTCAAAATATGTGTAAATAAATCGTTGCCATGCTTCAAGGTTACTTCCAGGCATCGGTTTTTGGATTTTAGGTGTCCTGGGTTTGTTCGGTAAATCCTTTGAGGTACGCTTCGACTTGCCGGGGGAACGCGCGCGTATCAATGGGCTTGGTAATTACGCCCGTGCAACCGGCCGCCATGGCCTTTTCCCGATCGCCTTTCATGGCAAACGCAGTAACGGCGATGATGGGTATCGTCTTAAATCGCTCCATTTGACGGAGCCGTTGAACCAAGGTGTAGCCGTCAAAATCCGGCAATTGGAGATCCATCAAGATCAAATTCGGCGAGGCGGTCTCAAGGTAACGCATGCATTCCTGCCCCGTAAAAGCCTCTCCAACTTTATACCCGTATGCGCGTAGAATATCTCGAACCAGTTCCATGTTCAGCTCGTTATCCTCGACGACCAGAACATGGGAGGCACCCGGCAACGGAGCTTCGTTCCCGATCATTCACATACTCCTTCCGCGCTTTCATCGGTCGCCGTTCCCTTGATGGGCAGTAGGATGCTGAACGCCGAACCCTCGCCCACTTGGCTTTGAACCCATATCTGCCCACCGTGCAGTTCAACCAGCTTCCGCGTAAGCGCCAAGCCCAGACCCGTGCCCTCGTACCCCTTGCCCCGAGTCTGTTCGGATTGCTCAAATTCCAAAAAGATGCGTTCTTGATCATCGGGGCTGATGCCGATCCCTGTATCCTTGACCGTCAGCAAAAGCGAGGCGGCCGTGACCACCAGTGGCGTGCTCAGCCCCCGCTCCAAAGATATCTCCGGCAACACTTCCTCCGTATGTACGGCCACCATGCCTTTTTCCGGCGTGAACTTGATGGCGTTGGATAGGAGATTGTAAAGAATTTGCTTGAGCTTGGCTGCATCTCCATACATGATGACTTCGGGACTCAAATCGAGCTGTATCTCTATATTCTTCTTGTACGCCAAGGTTTTAATAATTGTCTGAACCTCATCCACCACCCGGTTTACCGAGAACGGCTCGAGATTCAACTTCATTTTTCCGGCTTCGACTTTCGAAAGATCCAAAATGTTGTTGATCAATTGGAGGAGATGGCGCCCCGAGGTCAGAATGTGCGAAAGGTATTTCTCCTGGCGTTCATTAAAATCTCCGAACATTTTGTCTTTCAGGATTTCGGCAAATCCAATAATGGAATTCAACGGAGTGCGGAGCTCATGCGACATGTTCGCCAGAAACGACGATTTCATGCGCGAGGTTTTTTCCAACTGCTCGTTCATGCGCACCAAATCTTCTTTCTGGAACTGTAGTTCTTCTGAGAGTTCGTAAAGCTTTAAATTCTTCTCAACAATTTCACGCGTTCGGTCACGAATCGTCACTTCCAAGGACTGGTTCAGCATTTGAAGTTCGTCGGCCAGTTTTGTTTTTTCCAAGGCAATCCGGCTCTTGTCGGCAATGATTACTTCCAAGCGGGCATAGGAGTCTTCTAGCTTTTTGACCATCGAACGAAAGTCGTCGGCCAACTGCTCAATCTCATCGCGCGTCTTGACGTTCAGGTCAAAGTCATTCACCCGACGAAAATGCTGGACGCGGGGCAAACCATTTTCATCAAACTCATTATGTTCCGAGGACACTATGTTCATGGCTCGCGCCAGACGCTGTATGGGATCCACTATCACGCGTGCCAGAAAAAGCAAACTCGCCAGGCCAAAACCCAGAAACAACAAACCAAAGGCAATCACGATCAGGCTTTTTCTCTGCAGCTCCGCCCGTATGCCCGCTTGCGAAAACCCGATGCGCACGGTTCCTACGCGTTCCAGTGAAAGCTTGTTCGGAGACAATAGTTTTTGAATCTCGTTGTTATCCAACCCGCGATACAATCGAGCCGCCGACGGAACGCTGTTTAGGCTTTGTTTGACTTTCCAGATCGGAACCACGACATCGCTCACATGCCCTAAGGTCTCGATGGAAAGATTGCGCACCACTTCCTCTTGGGTATTTAATTCTTCAGGCGCCAAGGCCGGAATTTTTACCGGCCTATTGTACGCCGTCATCATCACCAACTCACCCTTTTGATCCCAAAGACCAACGTATAGAATTTCTTTAATGTCGAATAAATTTTTCAGGAGGATTTTTACTTCCGGAGCAATCGGGCGGGTAAGATAGATTTCAACATTGCGCGCCATGTTGTTCGCCAGAGCCAAGCCGCGCTTTTCAAACGCTTGCGATAGGAGATTCTTTTCTTCATTAAAAAAGAAGAGGAAGAATACCGCCGACAATCCACCAACCAACAACATGATCATGATGGCTAATTTTCGTTTCAGGCCAGTCTTGATCTGTATCGCCTTGGTTTCTATACTGCGGCGGCGCCGTTCTTGTTTTTCGTTTTCGTCCGAGGCCGAAGTCATAGTCGGATAATCTCCCCTCGAATCAATCCTGGTTCCACGGTTAACACGCCCACCGAGCGGTATTCCGCCACTACAGTATCCGTAGGACTTCCTGGATTTAAAAACCAAACACCGTTTTCTTCGCCCCAAAACGCTTCATGCGTGTGCCCATAGATAATGATGCGCGGGCGAACAAACTCACGCACAATGCGTTCACGAATGTTCAGCTTCGACCCACCCGCGCCATGAATGATTCCCAGCGTGGTGCCATCGTAGGTTAACGTTTTTTTCAACGGCAACCCTAACGACGGATCATCCATGTTCCCGCGGACCGCAGTCACCGGCGCCACCGCCGAGAGCTCATCCAACACCGACGGGCGAACGATATCGCCTGCGTGCAGGATGCGATCTACGCCGGAAAAAATCTCAAACACGGCCGGGGGTAAAAACCGCGCGCGTTCAGGAATATGAGTATCGGAAAGAACACCAAAGCGCATGATGTATTATATATGAAATGCTTTTTCCAAAAAATCGTTTTCTGCGGTGACTTTCATTTAGTGGGGATGTGAACGGAAGAAAAACTGGCGGAGAGGCAGGGATTCGAACCCTGGGTACCCTTTAGGGGGTACAACTGCTTAGCAGGCAGCTGCCATCGACCTACTCGGCCACCTCTCCGTGCTTTAAGACGCAAACCACGTGAACGTATTTTAAACGCATGCTGCACTCAAAATGGGTTTAGGCTTACTGGCGGAGGGCGAGGGACTCGAACCCCCATGTCCAGTAAAGGACGGCAGATTTCAAGTCTGCTGCCTTACCAATTAGGCTAGCCCTCCCCTTTCAATTTGAGCCTGCGTATTTTATTCGAAATTTCCGTCTTTGCCTATCTTTTTCTTTCCACCCACGTAAGGTTGTAATACTTCGGGGATGAGAATGCTTCCGTCCGGTTGCTGATAATTTTCAATAATCGCCGGCAGAAGTCTCGATGTCGCCAACCCTGAACCGTTTAACGTGTGACAAAGTCGGGTTTTGTTTTCCTTATCCTTAAAACGTATGCTGGCTCGACGCGCTTGAAAATCCTCAAAATTGGAACACGACGATACTTCCCAAAATCGGCTGACCCCAGCATGCCATACTTCCAAGTCATAGCACTTGGCCGCTGAAAAAGAAATATCTCCCGAGCACAACAACATGACTCGGTAGTGCAGCCCCAAACGTTGGAGCAATTTCTCTGCATCACCCACCAAACTTTCCAACTCATCGTAGGAGGTTTCGGGTGACGTAATTTTCACCAACTCAACTTTATTAAACTGATGCTGGCGGACAATGCCCTTGGTGTCTTTTCCATAAGAACCCGCTTCCTTTCGGAAACAGGGTGTGTAGGCGGCATATTTAATCGGAAGTTCAGATTGTTTTAAAATCTCATCCCGATGCAAATTGGTGACCGGAACTTCCGCGGTAGGAATCAAATACAAATCTTCATCCTGTACCTTGAACATATCATTAACCAAGTTGGGAAATTGTCCGGTTCCCTGCATGCTGGCTTGGTTGACCATAAGCGGAGGGATGATCTCCGTATAGCCACCCTCTTGTGTATCTGTATCCAACATGAATTGGATCAACGCCCGTTCCAAGCGCGCACCGGCTCCACGATACACCACAAACCGAGCGCCGGAAATCTTGGTGGCACGCTCAAAATCCAAAATACCCAGTTGCTCACCCAATTCCCAATGTGGTTTAGGCGTAAACGACAACGTCGGAGCCGTTCCCCAACGCCTGACTTCCAAATTTTCTTCTGCACTCGAACCACGCGGAATGGATGCATGCGGGATGTTTGGAATGCGCAACATGGCGGCATTGAGTTCCGTTTCCAATGCCTCCAACTCATCCGACAACACCTTAATCTTATCCCCGAGTATACGCGAAGCCTCAATCTCTACCGAAGCATCTTCACCTTTGGACTTTTTCTTGCCCACGGCTTCACTGGCTTGATTGCGTTCGGCCTTAAGTTTTTCGACACTGACCAACAGCTCACGTTTCCGGCTTTCTTTTTCCAAAATGGGATTCAACTGAATCGTTGAATGCCGATCCTGAAGTGCTTGCCGGACTAGATCTGGATTTTCTCGGAGCAATTTTCGATCTAACATAGCCGCCTCTTTGTTTCACAATTAACAAACACACCCTGTGTTATGAGTGCGTGATTTTTAGATATCCAAGTTCCGAACTTCAGGTGCATGCATTTCAATAAATTTACGTCGCGGTTCAACCTGATCACCCATGAGGGTATTAAAAATTTGATCGGCTGCCGCCGCGTCCTCAATCTTTACCTGCAACAAGGTGCGATTGGCCGGATCCATGGTAGTCGTCCAAAGCTGTTCGGGATTCATTTCACCCAAGCCTTTATACCGCTGAATGGTCTGGCCTTTTTTGCCCGCCGCCTTGATATGTTCAATGACCTCATGAATGGAAAACAACTCCGAGCTCTCGTCCGCCAATTCCAATGAAAACAATGGTTGGGGCTTTTTCTTTTGCGCGTTTTCCTTTTGCGCCTCAAGTACACCCGCTATATCCACTCCCAATTTTTCCAGTTTCTGAATACAGTTTTCGACCAAACGCAGTTCCCCAATATCTTTTACCGCAACATACTTAGGTGTCGTAACGACTTCAACGTTTGCCTGGACTTCCTCGTCAACCTCTTTGCTCTTCCCTGATTTCTTTTCTTTGGGAGCCTTTTCGGTTTTACTCTCTTCTTTGGATGCCTTTTCCAATTTGTTCAGCAGTTTCTCCAATTCTTCATCGCTGTAAACATACTTGGGCCCTTCCGCTGTTGGAACTTCGTACATGGGCAACTTATTTTTTGATGAACGAAGCTGAATGTACTCTTCCAACGTAAGCCCGCGCTTTACGAGTTTGGGCATGAGATGCATGATATCAATGATGGCTTTTAAAAACTCTTCCAACTTCGCACCCTGTAAGGTTGGATTTTTCTGTCCAGCCAGCATGGGTTTTAATTTTGCTTCTGCGACCGATGCCTCCATGAGGTAACGATCCAACGCAGCCTCATTTTGAATGTATTTTTCTTCGCGATTTTTCTTAACGCGGTACAACGGCGGTTGGGCAATGTAAACAAAGCCATTGTCAATCAGCTGTTTCATCTGACGGAAAAACAGGGTCAACAACAACGTGCGAATGTGCGCCCCGTCCACGTCAGCGTCGGTCATGATGATGATCTTGTGGTAGCGCGCTTTTGAAAGGTTAAACTCCGTTTCTCCGATGCCGCATCCCATAGCCGTAATGATGGTACGGATTTCTTCGTTGGATAAAATCTTGTCAATGCGGGCTTTCTCAACATTCAAAATCTTACCTTTCAACGGCAAGATCGCTTGAAAACGACGATTGCGTCCTTGCTTGGCTGAACCACCGGCCGAGTCACCCTCTACAAGGTACAACTCCGATAAAGCAGGATCGGACTCAGAACAGTCTGCCAATTTCCCCGGCAAACTCAGCCCTTCCAGTGCACCTTTGCGCCGTGTTAACTCGCGAGCCTTACGTGCCGCTTCACGAGCTTGTGCTGCCAAAACTGATTTTTCAACAATGCGCCGCGCAACACCCGGATTTTCTTCAAAGAAATTGGTCAGGGCTTCATTCACAGCCACTTCTGTCCAACCCTTGACTTCACTGTTGCCTAATTTCGTTTTGGTTTGACCTTCAAATTGTGGATCGCTGATTTTAACTGAAATAACGGCCGTGAGACCTTCACGGATATCTTCGCCCTGAATGCTCATGCTGTCATTTTTGATGAGATTTTGTTTTTTCGCAAAATCATTTGAACAACGAGTAAGCGCGGATTTAAACCCTACAAGGTGCATTCCGCCTTCAACTGTATTAATGTTATTGGCGTACGTAAAGATGTTTTCCGAGTAAGCATCGTTGTACTGCATGGCCACTTCGATGGCAAACCCTTCACGTTCTTTTTGAAAATAAATTGGGAAATGATGGACCACATTACGATTCACGTTCAAATGTTTCACGAAGGCAACAATGCCACCTTCAAACTGATACTGGGCACTTTTTTCCTCACCACGTTCATCTTTCAGGGTGATGCGAATTCCCTTATTCAAAAAAGCTAATTCACGTAGACGATGCGCCAGTGTATCAAACGAATACTCCGTGACCGTGAACACGGTTGAATCAGGTTTGAATAAAACCTTCGTCCCGGTTTTCTTGGTAACGCCAATACACTCAACCTTCGTGGCAGGTACTCCGCGCTTATACGACTGTGTATACACTTTTCCATCGCGCCGTACTTCCACTTCCAAAAACTCCGAAAGCGCATTTACGCACGATACACCCACACCGTGCAAACCGCCCGAAACTTTATAAGCGTTATGGTCAAACTTTCCACCCGCATGTAAAACCGTCATGACAACTTCCAACGCCGATTTCTTGAGTTGCTTTTGTTCTTCAACCGGAATGCCACGACCATTATCAATAACCGTAATGGAGTTATCTGCATGAATGATAACTTCCACATCTGTACAATATCCCGCGAGTGCTTCGTCAATGGAGTTATCAACAACTTCATAGACTAGGTGATGCAAGCCTTCGACGGCCGTGTTTCCAATATACATTGCCGGACGCCGACGTACGGCCTCCAAGCCTTCCAATACCGTAATTTTATCAGCACCATAACTTCCACTTCCTGACGAAGCAGCAGTGGGTGCTTGCTGATCCAATAGCTGATCGGCCATATCGGCAGCCATTGCTTTATCTTCTTCTGTTATGGTAATCTTTTCCGCTGTTTTATGTTTCAAATTTTCCTTTTTATCTAATTTATTTTGTGTTTTTTTAACTTTTTCTTCTTTTTTATTGTTTTTTTTGTCTTTTTTATTATCTTTTTTATTCATTTTTACCATTCATCTCCTCCGATAAACAGCTTTCCAAGTTTTCAGAGTATCCTTGTTTTCATACAAAACAATTTTTATATATTAAACGCTCACTTTTAAAGCGCTTTGTCAGCGTAGTTGCATCTATGGGCGATAAATAGACCGTCCCTTTGCAACACAAAACAGCCGAACGATAAGGACCAGGTCCAATTTTCCTTTTACGAAAAACGCTTTTCTTTCCTATGTTAAACGGTGAATACCGATCACCTGTCACCCCATGTATGTTCAGAATGCTTATAATTTGCTTTGTCGATATAATAAAATCATTTCCCAAGTGGAGGGACATCAGAAGATAGCTCCGAATTCTTTCTTATCATTCCCAATTTAAATATAATCTCTTCAACAACTACACCATTGTTAGCAAATGCTTTACCAAGATTCATTTTAATCTGATCCTTTAAAAATGTCAACTCATTCATCCACATTGAATTCTCAACAATAACATATACTTTTCCTTTATGTATTCTATCAATCATAGTATGACCAGAAACGCGCTCGCCCACCGCATCTTTCCAAACTTCAGCATAAAGTTGATCGATCGTCTCAACCTTTTTCGTCCATTGCGCAATTAAGTGTTGCGCAATTCCTTTTAATGGTTTTGGGATAGATCTAATCTTTCGCTCATTTTCCATAGATTTCAATCTGCCCTTCCGTGATTTTAAAAACTTTTGCGCGTTCAACCAAATTTGGAAACTCCTCAATACGAGTACCTGTCAAAAACATCTGCGTTTCCTTATCTAACAATTCCATGAAATGAGCCTTCCGCTTATCATCCAACTCAGAAAAAATATCATCTATAAGCAAAATAGGATACTCTCCAGATACAGAAAACATATATTCAACCTCTGCTAACCGCAAGGTTATTGCAACCGTTCGTTGCTGCCCCTGAGAACCAACCTCGCGTATATTTTTACCATTCATCATAATGTTCAGCTCGTCTTTATGCGTACCAACTAAATTAATCCCCTTTTTAATTTCTTCTTGTTGGCTAGATTTAAGTCTTTCCAACATCACATCTCTATAAACTCCGCCCTTTTCCACCCGTCCCCGCAAAACATTATCCAGATAAACCAATTCAACATTCTCCCTATTCCCACTTAGATATTTCGCCAGTCTCTGGTTTTCTTTATTTATGGATTCAATGAATTCAAGGCGTTTCGCATAAATCACTTCCGCACGCATCACCAACTGCTCATTCCATAAATCAATTTCATCGCAACGTGTTCGATCAAACTTGATCACCTTCAACAAGGCGGATTTATTTCTCAATATACGTTGGTACTCTATTAAATTAACGAGATATATCTTATCCACTTGGCAAAGCGCAACATCTATAAACCTTCTTCGCTGCGATGCGTCTCCTTTAATAATCATAATATCTTCAGGACAAAAGACAATCGCGTTTATGATACCAAGAATGTCCGATATCTTTCCCGCTCTTTTTTCATTTACAAAAAACGATTTACTTTTAGGCTCAAGATTAAACTTAACTTTTTTAAATACATTATTTTTTGATATTTCACATATTATTCTAAGGTTTTTTTCATTTGTTTTTAATAGATTTTCTATATTTGATGTTCTAAATGATTTAGTCGTTGCAATAGTATGGATAGCCTCGAGTATATTTGTTTTGCCTTGGCCATTGTCCCCAAATAAAATATTAGCTGCGGCAGAAAACACAAAAGAACTTGATGAATAATTCCTGAAATTGACTACTTCCATTTTTAATATATTCATTGATCGCCTTGTTTCACGTGGAACATATTTTCAACATATTACTAACAGCTGTTTGTTTCACGTGAAACTATAGTGGCTTCTTTCTTGGAATACCTGGCTTCCTAGGGTATTTCCCATTAGTTTTCCATATCTTTTCCACTATTAAAATCGAACGTTTAAAATCAGAAAAAGGCAATGCTATTTCATGCTTTTCAAGAATTTTAGCCTGTAGTTCATTGAGTGCACGGCTAGAGTTTTCCACTTCCTCTAAAATATCATGCCCTTTGTATATAACCATCATTCCATTTTCTTTTAATAATGGCACTCCGTATTCGATTAATACACTCAGGCTTGAAAGAGCTCTGCAAAATACATAATCATACATCTCGCGATGATTAATATCATGCCCAAGGTTCTCTATATTTCCAGCAACTACTTTGTATCCCTGAATTCCAAGTTTTTTACATATGTCTTCTAAAACCATCATCTTCTTATGAGAAGAATCGATAAAAGTAATATCCAGTTCAGGTACAATTAGCTTTATAGGTAATCCAGGAAAACCTGCCCCAGTTCCCATATCAAGAACGCGCTTATTCTCCAGTTTTAAAAACGGGATTGAAGATAATGAATCTAAAAAGTGCTTAATTATGATTTCTTTATCATCTGTGATCGCGGTTATATTGATCTTATCATTCCACGACTTAATCAAACTCATATATTCAAAAAACAGATCTAGCGTACAGTCATCTGGCTGAATACCAAGTTCTTTGAGTCCCTTTTTAAATAATTCGCGCATATCTATTTACCTACACAAAAGTTTTTAAAAACAGAATCCAAAACATCTTCGGATGAAATAGAGCCTGTAATCTCATCAATCTTCTGTATTGCATTTGATATATCATAACTCATCAAGTCTAATCCTTTAGAATCGCTTAGATCCACCTTGTTTAGCAATTCGAAGCACGAGCTCATTGCCTGCCTTTGCCTCATAGTTAGCATGATCTCATCAATATTTGAATATCTCTCAGCTATTTTTTTTTCGATAACGCTCTCTAAAGCATCAATGTTATATCCTGTACTGGCTGATACTTTGATTAAATTGCCATTAACGTCTGTTTTTTCTGCTATCATCTGCATAGACTTGGTAAATTCTAAATCCGATTTGTTGATTACTACCAGTCCATTGTTATCTAACACAGCTTCTATCTCTACTATTTTATCATCACTTATATCTTTGGAACCATCCAACACATATATTAATATATCAGCCGTATTTATTTGTTCATACGAACGCCTTATTGATTCTTTCTCAATAATGTCGTCTGTCTCTCTAATTCCAGCTGTATCTGTGAGGCGAATATTAATTCCATTTATATTTATTCTTTCAGATACATGATCCCGAGTTGTTCCAGGAATATCACATACTATTGAACGCTGAAGCTTAAGCAAAGAATTGAATAGGCTTGATTTTCCAACATTCGGAGGACCATAGATAGAAATCCAAACCCCTTCGGCCATGGATCGATTTCTCTCTGAACTTGAAATCATCAGCGCTATATCTCGCTTAATATAATCAAGATCATTTCGAATCCGGCTAGAATCAAATATAAAATCGGAATTTTCAATATCTATTGAATACTGCAAATAGCTTAATATTTCAATTAACTGTGTTCTCAGCTTTAAACATCGATCCGTTAATCCACCGTTGTATTGTTTCCAAGCAATTTTTAAAGCACCAACCGATTCAGCTGTAATAATCTGATTAATCGCTTCTGCTTTAATGAGATCAAATTTCCCGTTTTCCCAAGCACGTTTAGTGAATTCACCTGGATCCGCCAAGCGTGCACCTAATTTAATTAAATTCTCCAATGTCATGGTCATAAGTGCAATCCCGCCATGACAATTTATCTCTATAGTAAATTCACCCGTAAAGGAGCGATCCGGTGGCATAAAAGCAATAAGAATTTCATCAATAGGTTGCTTATCTAAATCCAGCAAATGAGCATGAATTAATTTTCTTGATTTTAATTGAGTTAGAGATTTAATATCGATTTTTGACTGGACGAGCTGAGACACGATAGGCAAGGCATCATCTCCAGAAATTCGGATGATGCCTATCCCACCTTTGCCAATTGCGGTACTTATAGCTGCGATCGTATCCGATCGCTTTTTCATTATTGGTCACCTACCAGGCTAATTTCATTTAGCTGAAACAACAATATAGCGATTGCTTCCCTCACCCTGGCTCTGTGTCTTAACAAACACATTATCCTTTAAGTACAAATGTACAATGCGACGATCGTATGCGTTCATCGGGGTGAGCTGAACATCTTCTTTTGTATCTATAACCTTTTTTACAGCAATATCAGCAATTCTACTCAAATTTTGTTTATGTTTATTCAAATATCCACCAATATCAATTAAGAACCTGGTTTTTTCCTTATCCTTAGGATTAATTATTTTATTAATCAAATACTGAAAAGACTCTATTGTCTTGCCGTGATGACCGATCAATAGCCCTTCGGATTCGCTCTTAATTTCAAATACCGCATACTCGCCTTCTTTTTTAATTTCAATTTCATCATATTTAATATTCATTAAAGATAACAATTTCACTAAAATTTCATTTATTTTAATATATTCATCACAATTCAAGTCTATTTTCGATGTAGTATGTAAATTTTTATTAATTCTATATATCGCTTTCACCTTTGCCATCTTCGATAAACCAAATATACCTTTAACCGGTTCCTGCAAAACTTCAATTTCTAAATCTTCTCGGGAACAATTCGCTTCTTCCAGTATTTCTAAAATGGCAGCCTCTACAGTTTTAGCTTCTTTAATAAACTCGCTCACTTTGCTCACGCTCCTCTTATGATTGCCTATTAATAATCATTTGCTGGAAAATTGAAATTACATTTGATACAACCCAGTAAAGCAGAAGCCCAGCCGGCCACATAAAAGCGAAAAACGTCAACATGGCAGGCATTAAATATAACATCATTTTTTGTTGTGTCTCAGCTTCGGGTGTTGCCGCAGGAGGTGTTGACATCTTCTGCTGAATAAACATGCTTGCACCCATTAAAACAGGTAAAACATAAATAGGATCCTTTAAAGATAGGTCTTTCCAAACCCAAAAAAAGCCTGCGCCTTTTAATTCTACAGCACTGTTTAAGGTTGAATAAAGTGCAAAAAATATGGGCATTTGCAGGAGCATAGGCAAACACCCACCCATGGGGTTAATTTGATATTCCTTATAAAGTTTCATTGTTTCTTCGTTGAGCTTTTGCGGGTTATCTCGATAGATCTCTTTTAAGGTCTTTAATCTAGGTTGCATCTTGTTCATGGACGTCTGCATCTTTTTCATGGAGGTATAACTCTTTTGCGTTGGCCACCATAATATTGCTCTGATTAAGACGGTTAACAAAATTATAGCCAAACCGTAATTATTTGTTAAATTGTAGAAAAAATTCAAACAATATAGCATCAAAACACCAATTGAATGAAAAAAACCAAAATCTACAATTTTATTAAATTTGTCGCCACTTTTCTTCAATTCAGCATAATTTTGAGGTCCAAAATATGATTTAATCTCGAAAATAGTTGCCTTTTCAGCATCGATGGAAACATCTTTAAAGTGTATAAATATATCCATATTTTGATTAAGATTATTCTTTACTTCAACTTTGTCGATTACTTCTGATTTAAAAATGTAACAGAAGTATTGATCACGAATTCCAATCCAACCATTTTTAACATCTAAAATTTTAACATCCTCATTCTTCTTTGGTTCTAAACGTGTGATCTTATTTTCAGAGAAAACGACCACTTGATGATACTGGCTAGTCTTCGTACTGGCAGCTAAACCAAAATGAAGTCGAATATTTTTTAAATTGATTTTATCTTTTGAAATGTTTTCAATATTAATCTTGATATTGCTGTTATAATTTTTTTCAAATTCAATCTTTTTAACAATATTTAATCTATTTTCATGCGAATAACTATAATTAATAACATTATTATCGGTATCTATTTTCCAATTCCTATTAGAAAGTTGTAAATCAGCATTATCGTCTGACATATTTAAAACAAAAGAATCAAAATCACCTAAATTAGTTGATAAGTTAATTATATTGTACTCTTTATTAAACTTTTTTATCACAATTT
Source organism: uncultured bacterium (assembly GCA_964604705.1). Lineage (GTDB taxonomy): Bacteria > Oederibacteriota > JAAXVQ01 > JAAXVQ01 > JAAXVQ01 > JAAXVQ01. The sequence goes on along the minus strand of CAZSAP010000007.1, from coordinate 193,213 downwards.
CGTTTATTTTTGCGCCTAAAGTGCTATTAGATACCTTTAAAGCCTCATTTTCAAAAACAATATTTTCATTCTTATCATTTTCAATATTTACTTTACCCTGTTTGCTTATGTTTGCTTTAATTTCAGGTGAGGCAATTACGGTGGGTATGGCCTGTATTGACTTCTGGGAAGGGGTTACGGTTGGTTTCTTATTAAAAAAAGAATTGGAAAAAAACAAAATCACAACTGATGCAGCTATAAAAATAACAAATTTACGGTCCATATCATTCTCCTATTAAGGTACCGGATCATATCCGCCAGGATGAAACGGATGGCAGCGAAAAATCCTTTTAACGCCCATCCAGGATCCCCTAAACACTCCGTTTTTTAAAATCGCAAGCGCCATATATTCAGAACAAGTTGGTGTAAATCTGCAAGCGGATGGTAAGTAAGGAGAAACGTATTTATGATAAAAAAATAGGGCTGCGGCTACTTTTTTCCGGATAATATCACTCATTGGAAAGAAGGACTTTAGCATTTTTTAAAAGTCCTAAAATTTCGTCTTGAATAAAATCATACTCAATCTTGCTGTATGGCATCATTACATTAACAATGATCTTCCATCCGGGTTTTACTCGATAATGCGTTTTTCTTAAAATTTCTCTTAGAATACGCTTGTATCGATTACGTAACACCGAGCCCTTAATTTTTTTACTCAGCGTAATTCCAAATACGGTCTTTGCTGGATCTCCGGCTAAAAGATAGAGCTTGAGCGTTGGCCCTGAAAGTCTCTTACCTTTAATGAAAATACTTTTAAATTCATCATTTTTAAGTATTTTATGCCTTTTTCTCCAACTCAAACGGAGCATTTTATTGCTAGGCGGAAAGACGCTTACGTCCTTTGGCACGGCGCGACTTAATGACATTTCGGCCATCCGCAGATTTCATACGCTTACGAAAACCATGATCCTTCTTACGCTTTGCATTATTGGGTTGAAATGTTCTTTTCATGAAAACTCCTCTCACTTTCAACAAAAGTATTTCGCATGATAAGTAATTTCTGTGTGATTGTCAAGAAAAATGCCAAGTATAAAATAAGATCTAAAAATAGCTTGTTCATGTATCTATATGTTGTTATAATCTAAAAGTTTTCCACAATTGAAAAGTACAGATTCGTATATTCTTTTCATAAACTTTGTTTATATTTTAAATGAGATATTCAATTATTAGTATCTATTTTAAAGCGTTTTCATAGTTATCCACATTTGTTTATAATTATGTGAATAATTCAAAGGCTGGAGTATTATGGATCATTCTCAATTATGGTCATCTATATTAAACGAATTGAATAATTCAAATTCGATCAGTAAACAAAGTTTCGATACTTGGTTTTCACCTACGCGTTCGGTCTCATATCAAGAACCCGAAAAACAATTAAACGTTGAAGTACCAAGTCGATTTTTTAGTGATTGGCTGACAGAACATTATTTATTATTGCTACAAAACATAGCGTTAAAAATTTATCAAGAAACAATAATAATTAAATTTATTGTCTCAGCAGATCTTCAAATCAAGCCACCTGAAGCATCGTCTATGCGAGATGAACCGCGTATATCTTCAAGAGTTGATGAGCTACGTGGATCTCATATTCCGAGTGTTACTCCATTAAATCCCAAATATACATTTGGAAGTTTTGTGGTTGGAAACAACAACCGATTTGCACATGCCGCCTCTTCAGCTGTAGCCGAAGCTCCAGCCAAATCATATAATCCAATGTTTATTTATGGTGGTGTTGGACTTGGAAAAACCCATCTTTTACATGCTATTGGAAATTTTATCAATCAAACCACACCGGAAAAACGAGTCGTCTATGTTTCATCTGAAACCTTTATGAATGAAATGATTTCATCCATTGGGTCTGGAACCATGCGTGCTTTTCGCGATCGCTTTCGTACTGTGGATATCTTACTAATTGATGATATTCAATTTTTGGTAGGAAAAGAAAGTACTCAAGAAGAGTTTTTTCATACATTTAATGATCTATATAATATGCATAAACAAATTGTAGCAACATCCGATTCTCATCCTAAAGAAATTAATTTAGAAGAACGTCTGCGTTCTCGCTTTGAGTGGGGCTTGGTTGCTGATATTCAACCTCCGGATTTTGAGACACGTGTAGCTATTTTAAGTCAAATGGCAGAAGCTGAAAAAGTGTTTTTCCCTAATGATGTTTTAGCTTACATTGCTAATCAAATTAAGTCAAATATAAGAGAATTAGAGGGATCACTTACTCGTGTTCTCGCATTTGCTTCCTTAACTAAACGTGAAATTACTATGGATTTGGCAAGAGAAGTATTGCGGGACATGCTTACGGAAGATTTTCGTCCAATAACCATTGAACGTATTACAGATTTAGTTGCAAAAGAATTTAATTTAAAAACCTCGGATTTAAAAGCAAAACGAAGAACAGCATCTATTGTTTATCCAAGACAAATTGCAATGTACTTAGCGAGAGAATTAACTGATTTTTCACTTCCTGAAATAGGACGCTTTTTCGGAGGAAAAGATCATACAACGGTTATTTACGGATATGATAAAATAAAAGACAAAGTTGCGAGCGATGAAAAATTCAGAAATTTAATCAATCGTTTTATACGCTTGTTAAAAGAAAATGCTGATTAGTAGAACATGTATTTAAGTTGTTGATGATACATGAAATAATTGTGAATAATATAATTTATGTGTGGATAATTTAATTGAATACTATTTTTAGCTAATAACTGTGAATAAATGTGAATAACTTATAAATTAATTCACAGGTTGTACTTGATAAAAATGCTATATTTACTTAATGATTAGTAACTTTGCACAAATCAACACAACCTACTACAGTTACTTCTATTTATTTATTTTAAGGAGGTCTTATTAATAATGAATTTTTCATGCAAAAAAAGTGATCTGTTACATGGTGTACAAACAGTATTCAATGCAGTATCAAGTCGAAATACACTTCCCATTCTTTCAAATATATTATTTGAAACAGGTAAAGATTCAATCAAACTATCCGCCACTGATTTAGAAGTATCTATTATATGTACCATACCAGCCATGATTTCGGCTCAAGGTAGTATAACGATACCAGCCAAGAAATTTTCAGATATTGTACGTGAACTTCCAGATAAAGATATTACAGTTAAAGTATCTGATAATCATATGATTACGTTAACTTGTGATAAATCCATGTTTAAAATAAATGGTCTGCCGAAAGATGAATACCCAGTTCTTCCGAAGATGAAAGGGGAAGATGGAGTTAATTTTTCACAGACAGTATTGTTGGATATGATTAAAAAAGTTATTTTTTCAGTATCCAATGATGAAACCCGTTATGTTTTAAACGGAGTATTGATGTTTTTGGAAAATGACATCATGAGAATGGTTTCGACCGATGGTCATAGACTTTCCTTTATTGAACAAAAATTAGCGGCTGTGACAACCCAAAAAATTAATAATATTGTCCCAGCCAAAGCACTTCAAGAATTGATTAAAATTTTAAGTTCAGAAGGCGATGTAAATGTTCAATTGAATGAAAATCAAATTATTTTTTCCACACCCGATATTACTCTCATGTCGCGATTGATTGATGGACAATTTCCAAATTACGAACAAGTTATTCCCAAAAAATCAGAAAAGAAAGTTATTTGCAAAACAGAAAAATATATGTCTGCGACCCGCCGTGTAGCATTGATGGCATCGGATAAATCAAATTCCGTTAAATTTGCGTTCAGTCAGAATCAAATGATGGTTAGCGCGAACACACCGGAAGTTGGAGAAGCACAAGAAGAAATGGAAGTTGATTATATTGGTGACAGCATTACAGTTGCATATAATGCTAAGTATATTTTGGATGTTATGAAAAATATTGGCACAGATGATTTTGTTTTAGAATTAACATCCAATCTTAATCCTGGTGTATTTAAGCCAAAAACAGAAGATTATATTTATTTGTGTGTAATAATGCCGATGCGGATTTAATACATAGTTATTATAACCGCAACGAAAGGAAGATAGATAACGTATGGAGCCACAAGATACACAAAAAATAAGCCCTATTTTAGTCGAAGAGGAAATGAAACACTCCTATATCGACTATTCTATGAGTGTTATCGTAGGTCGTGCTTTACCCGATGTTCGTGACGGCTTAAAACCAGTACATCGTCGTATCTTATACGGCATGCACAGCATGGGTTTACACCATAACAAACCTTATCGTAAATCCGCAAAAATCGTCGGTGAAGTCATGGGTAATTTTCACCCACACGGTGATGCGGCAATTTATGAAACCATGGTTCGTATGGCACAGGATTTTTCATACCGATACCCTGTTGTAGACGGTCAAGGTAACTTTGGATCGGTTGACGGTGATCCAGCTGCCGCCATGCGTTATACAGAAGCTCGTTTGGCTAGTGTATCTGAAGAACTGCTTGCAGATATTGAAAAAGATACAGTTCCGTTTGTCCCTAACTATGATGACTCAATGACCGAGCCGTCTTTGCTTCCGGTCAAATTCCCGAATTTATTAGCCAATGGTAGTTCAGGTATTGCGGTTGGTATGGCCACCAATATACCACCCCATAATCTTACTGAATTAATTGATGGTACATTGGCACTTATTGAAAATCCCGAATTAAAAATCGAAGACCTTATGAAATACATTAAAGGTCCGGATTTTCCGACAGCAGGTTATATTTTAGGTCGCGACGGAATTCGCGATGCATATAAAACCGGGCGCGGCTCAATCAAGATGCAAGCCAAAGCCAAAGTTGAACAAATGAAAAACGGCAAGGAAAGAATAGTTGTATCCGAATTGCCGTACCAGGTGAACAAGGCTGTTTTAATTGAAAACATTGCCGATTTGGTCCGGAACAAAAAAATTGAAGGCATCACGGATCTTCGTGATGAGTCTGACCGTGACGGTATGCGTATTGTCGTGGAAATCGGACGGAATGAAAACGCTCAAGTAATTCTCAATAATTTATTTAAGTACACAACATTGCGCACCAGCTTTGGCGTAAACATGTTGGCATTGGTGGATGGAAAACCCCAGACTTTAAATTTAAAGCAGATTTTAGAACATTTTATCAATCATCGTCGGCAAGTTATTTTACGACGTACTCGGTTTGAATTGGATAAAGCCGAACGTCGTGCCCACATACTCGAAGGTTTGAAAATTGCACTTAAATTTCTAGATAAGGTTATTCGCATTATTCGCGCATCTTCGAATGTTGACATTGCGCGTGAAGAATTAATCAAACAGTTTGGTCTTTCAATTGTTCAAGCCCAAGCTATTTTGGATATGCGACTCCAGCAGTTGACGAATTTGGAAAGCAAAAAAATTGAAGACGAATATTTAGAACTTATTAAAACAATCGAACGGTTAAAGTCCATTTTGGCCAGCAACCGAAAAGTACTGGATTTGATCTCAGAAGAGCTGCAATATGTGAAAAAGAAATTCGGCGATGCACGCCGGACCGAAATTATTGGTGCCTTGGTGGACCTCTCCATTGAAGATCTGATTGCCGAAGAGGACATGGTTATCACGATTTCACACCAAGGCTATATTAAGCGGTTGCCGGTTTCGACTTACAAGGCCCAGCGCCGTGGTGGAAAAGGCATCGCCGCGATGGGGACCAAAGAAGATGATTTTGTCGAACATCTCTTTATTGCGACAACGCACCAATACATATTGCTCTTCACGAGCTTAGGGCGCATGTATTGGTTGAAAGTGTATGAGATTCCCGAGGCCAGTCGAACGGCCAAGGGGAAGGCGATAGTTAATTTAATTCGCCTGCAAGAGGGCGAAACCGTGGAGGCGATGATCCCGGTTAAGGAATTTGCCGAAAACAGTTTCTTGGTCATGGCCACCGAACTGGGTGTGATTAAGCGTACGCGTCTGACGGCCTTTTCCAATCCGCGCGCGGGAGGCATCATCGCCATTACCTTGGATGAATCGGATCGTTTACTTAGAGTTATTCAAACCACGGAAGATACTGAAATTGTTTTGGCGACGCGCATGGGCAAGGCCATTCGGTTTAACGCTGGATCCATTCGCGAGATCGGCCGAACTGGGAAAGGTGTGCGAGGGATTAAATTGCGTCCCAAGGATAAGCTGGTGGGCATGGAAGTATTAAATACCGGCGATAGTTTGTTGACTGTCACAACCAAGGGTTTTGGGAAACGAACCTTCTTTGATGAATACCGAGCCCAAAGCCGTGGTGGACAAGGAACCATCAACATAAAGACAACAGAACGCAACGGTGAAGTAGTGACGATTCGTACCGTGAGCGATAAAGACGAGCTTATGATTATTACTACATCCGGCAACATTATTCGTATGGAATTGAAAAATTTCAAGGCCGTGGGTCGAAATGCCCAAGGTGTGCGCATGATCAAGCTTACGGATGAGAAGGATTATGTTGGAGGCGTTGCCCGTGTCATCAGCAAGGAAGAAGATGAAGAGTAGGGTTGCTTTGCAGGCCGGCATGAGGGAGGCAGGACTATGAAATTCAAAGGCCGAATGAGCGCAAGTTTGGTCCTGGCAGTGACGTTTTTGGGCACTGTCTCGCTGTTTTATTACGCCAATCAATTTAAAAAAGATTCCGTGCAGTCGCTTCAAACCAAGTTGCAGACTATGGAACTTCAGCGTTTGGAAGAAGAAAAAGGAAAGCAAGCGTCCCAAGTTGCGTTTGATGTTGCTGAAATTTTGAAGCAAGCCATTGGGCAAATTCAAAAAAAAGCAGAAGCCACGGCAGATTCAAGCTATTTGCGCCAGCCGCACAAACAGCCTCCGCAGCGCCAGAACAAAGAACGTGCGTTTTTACAATTGGTTAAAGTGGAGCCTACCTGGCAAATCGCGTCTTTATTTGATGAAACCGGTGCCATGATTGCCGCGACATCGTCCTCGGCACCCCGAACCATAAGCGATACCTCGGAATTCAAGGAAGCTTCCAAACAACGTATGTCGGTGTTACGTTTACAGGAGAAAAAAGGACGTGAACTGGTACTGCAGATAACGATTCCTTGTTTGACCGATTTGGGCGAATTTTTAGGGGTTTTCCAAGCCGAAGTCAATTTAACACCTTTGCTATTGGATCGGTTGCCAAAGAAAACCGGTATGTTTGTGCTTTTGGGAACACCCACTGGGCGTCGGCTTACAGATATTACTTTGGAGAATTTTCCAAATAATTTAGGCGCTCTCATTGGTAAAAATCTTCAGGAAATGGAAACCTATCTGGCTCAAACCGGATCAGGTTTTTTTAAAGCGGACTGGGCTGGGGTGCATTACCTGATTGGCAGTGCTCCTACGGTTATTCCGGGAATGATGGTATATTCTTTACTGGAAGTTTCAAGTCTGCAAAAGTTTATCGGGAGTCAAAGTGGAAGTTCGGATTCGTTTTTTAAGGATCCGGTAATTTTAGGTGGTCTCTTCATTATATTACTAGCGGGATTGCTGATTACCTTCCTGATGACCGGAGGTGGTGGAGCAGGGTCCGATGATGGCGCGTTGCAGACCTTAACCCAAGAGGTTAACGAGGTTATTCAGGCAGGTATGCCATTTAATCCTGTGGCCGGACCGGAAGGGCGGGAATGGAAGGCGTTAAGTGGATCTATTAATGCCTTAATCCAACAAGTCAGCAAAATGGCAGCTACACAAAGCGCGGTCGTTGATAGTACTAATAATGAAGAAGCAAAGCGTTTAAGCCGTGAGTTGGAAAATATTCGTAATGAACGCGAGCAATTGGCTTCCCAGACTCGCGAATTGGAAGAACAGATCGAGACCCTATCCCAGCAGAATCAGCAACTGGTACAATCAGCTCAAACCAGCGCCGTCACAGCCAAGGAAGATAAAGTTGCAGCCCAGGCATGGGCTGAAGCTAGTCAGATCCGAATTGAAGCTATCGTTAATATGTCCGATGACTTAAAAGCGACTTTGACTGTTATAAAAAATTACATTTCCTCTATTTTGGCTTCAGAAGAAGGAAAGATTACCGATACACAACAAGAATTTTTGGGAGTGGTCATTAACAAGAGCGCCCGTTTGGAGCGTCAGATTAATGACTTTTTGGATTTTTCACACTTGGAAACAGAAGCTTCACAAATGTTCCTGGTTCCGACGGACATTGATGCCATGTTGCAGGATGTTATTTTAAATGTACAACCTCAGGCAGATACCAAGCAGATTCGTTTGATTTCAGATATTTCTTCACATCTTCCAAAGATAATGCTCAACAGTGATCGTCTGGGGCAAGTCTTCATCAACTTAGTCCAACATGCATTGCGAGTGACACCGGTAGGTGGTGAGGTACGTTGTTCCGCATCGCAGTTAGGGCATGAAGTTTTGATTAAAGTAGTAGATGGCGGAGTATCCTTGCAACCGGAGCAGGCGTCTTTGGTGTTTTTAAATTTCCATGGTCCGGATTCAAAGGTGGGTCCGCTAATGACAGGAACGGGATTGCGCTTTCCGATTATGAAAGGCATCATTGATGCCCATCACGGTACTATCGTTGCAAGGGGTTTATCGGAAAAAGGGAATGAAATGGTAATTAAGCTTCCACTTCCAGATGAAGCTCCTGCAGCGGAGAGTCCTGCAGCTGATTTGGCGGCGGTATTTGGTGCTGCCACAGAAGAGGTTGTTGCCCCTCCGCCGGCAGAAGAAACCAATGTTGTTGAAGGAACCGATCAGGTGTTTGATTTATCCACCTTTATGGAAAATTCAACTACAGATACATCGTCAACGTCCCAAGTACCCGGGGGCGATGATAATCTAGATGATTTGTTGCGGAATATTGAAAATTTAAACGAAAAAACCGAGGGCTAATTTTTAGCCCCCAATTTTCAAAACCCCGGACAATACTTATAAAATCAAAAGTATATATAATGTAATGAGTTGTTATTTTTTCGCGGCTGAGGGTGGAATTATTTCTGCCCATCCGTCGGTTGCAGGTTGTATTTCCGTATTCCAAGCTGTTGAAAGCTGTTTTAGATTTAGATAGATTGCTGCCGCCTGAAAACCCTCAACCACAGTAGGTTGAAACCGTGTGGCTCGGTTATCCACAGAAAGAGCCCGAACCCGGGCGCGACGTATATTCCCGTCGTTTGTAAAGATAACTTTGACGAGGGCGCTTTGTACAGCCCGACGACTTGATCCTCCGCCAAAAGCTAAATTCCCCAACGAATACAAAACCAGACCATCTTTGTACCACTCCAGGCCTTGAAGAATGTGCGGATGGGTACCCACTACCAGCTTGGCACCCGCATCAATGGCAGCATGACCAAGTCGAATTTGATAGTCGCGTGGTTCGGTTAAGAGTTCTCCCCCCCAATGAAAACAAACTATAACCGTGGCAGCTCGTGCACAGGCCGAGGTGACATCTTCCTGAATCCTTTGCTCTGAGCCGGCTGTGGTTCCGGGGCGGCGGGAGGAGGCCCAATATTTCTCGGGATAGGTCATGGAGTAAGAGAGTACGGCGACGGTGGTACCGGAACTGGTCACAAGCAAGGCTGGTTTGCGACTTTCAAAAATATTTTTACCAGCACCAGCATGGGCTATGCCTGCTTGGTCGAGGTGTTTCAAAGTATCTTCTAAAGCTTGAGGCCCGTAATCCAAGATGTGGTTGTTGGCCATGGCGACCACATTGATGCCGGCACGTTTAAGCGCCGGTGCGGCACTTGGGTGGGCCCGAAATGTGAATTTTTTCCCTCGCAGGGCTTTTCCTCGTGCCGAGATGGGAGATTCCAAATTAACCAATCCAAAATCCGCTTCTGAAAAAATAGGGGCAAGTTGTCGGTATGGATAATCGGGTCCAAATCGTTGAATAAGTGGATCGAGTCCACCTGCTGGAGTCACATCGCCTCCGGCGATAATGGACCAATCCGTTGAAGGGGGTGTGGGTTCGGGTGTGGGTAAAGGAGTGATAGTTGAGCTTTCGCGTATTGCCTCGTGGACCGTTTCGTGCGGTAAGGTGGCGCATCCACTTCCCAAGGTAAGGGAGCAAATACTTAGGATAAAAAAGGAACGTAAAGAAAAGGGCATGGCAAACCTCCGGGCGCATTGTAGCTCAGGATGCACGCGGGGTAAAGTTGAAAGCATTACAAAGCAAACGAATTCTAGGGAGGCAACCTCCGGTTGACCGTATCTGACGAGAATGGTACACTGAAGCACGGCATTCTATGTCAGACGCTTCCAAGCTCGGAAAAATGTTTCAGGAGTGATACATGCTTTTTTCCTCACGCGATTTTGGAAGGCTCGTTGCTAGCTTATTTCATCTCGGTATTTTTTTCTTTTTTTCCTCACATATACTTTGGGCCAGTGACACCAATGTTGCAGCACCGTTTTTGGACATCAGTTCCGGCAGTCGGCCTGCAGCTATGGCCAGTGCGTATACGGCTGTGGCCGACGATGTATACTCATTGCGCTACAATCCGGCAGGTTTAGGCTTGGTCAATCAATTGGCGCTTTCGTTTCAACATAACGAATGGGGTTTGGACATGCGTCAAGAGTATGTGGGCGGCGCTGTACCCATACCGACCGGAACCCTGGGTGTGGGTTTTACGTACATGAGCTATGGCACCATTGCTGAGCGCGATGAAACCGGAAACCGTACGGGACAAGAAATGGCGCCTACGGATTTTGGTTTGACGTTGGGATACGGCTTCAATCAATGGGGTCCGGATTTGTTAGTCGGTGGCAGTGCTACATTTTTTCAAGAGAGTCTATTTGGTGAGAATTTGACGGGGCTGTCCGGCGATCTGGGAATGAAGTATCGCGTGGATACCCTCAATACCGATTTGGGTGTAGCTGTAAAAAATATTGGCACACCGGTGAGCGGGTTCTCCTTGCCCACGAAGCTTTCGACAGGGGCGGCAACGCGAGTTTTAGACAATGCGCTTTTGTTTTCTGTGGATGCCGATTGGCCTTTGGCAAAAAGTGTTATGCAAATAGCTTTGGGTGGCGAACTCACCTTAATGGATTTTCTCGCGGTTCGTATGGGCTATCGGTTTGTACCCTCCGAAGGCAGTGCCAATATCAATGGCTTTACAGCAGGCTTGGGCGTGTACTGGGAAAACATGGGTTTTTCTTACACGGTTCAACCCATGGGTGAGATTGCCATCTCGCATCGCATCACGCTGGATTATCAATTGGATAAGCCGTTTATAAAAAAATCATCTCCCAAACCCGTTGTGCGACGCCGGGTTGTACGGAGCGGCAGTGCCAATCCGGTCCCCAAAGCGAGCAATCCACAAGACCGAATCATGCCTGCGTTGCCCAACATTGAGGGGCGCAATACAAAAACCGAAGTGACACCGGAACAAAAAAAAGCAGCGATCCAACACTATATACTGGGCAAAAAGTTTTATGCGGAACATCAAGTTGAACAGGCTATCGATGAATTCACCCAGGCATTGGACAATTATCCGGGGTTCACCAAAGCGCGGCAGGGATTGGCCGTGGCCAAGCGTGAAAAGTCACGCGAGTTTGTTTTAAAAGCCATCAAGCCCATGTCGCAACGCGATACGGCCAGTGAGTCGCAGCGGTTGTACGAGAACGGACAAGATTTGGAACGCAAGGGCAAGTGGGTGGATGCCGCGTTTGCTTATAAATCCGCCCTCAATGTTAATCCGAAATTAAAGGAAGCCGAAAAAGCGCTTAAGCGCGTGCAGGAACAAGTGCGACAACAGGCACCCGCACCCAGTGTGGAGTTGAGCAGTCTGGAAAGCACCTCGGCATCAGAATCAGGTGCTGTCGCTGGCTCGGCGGCTGTGCCCAAACCCGCTGCCAAGGAGACCGATGAGTCGGTGGGACGGGCCATTCAAAAGCATATGTTGGCCGGAAGCCAGGCCTTGGATCACGGCGATTATCAGGAAGCCATCCGCGAGTTTGAATTAATTATGGAGTTTGATCCTGAGCACAAGCAAGCGAAGTACAAACTGGATACAGCGCACCGCAAGTTGGACGAAGAGATCAACGAAGCCAAGGCCCGAGCCGACGGTGCCAAGCAAAGCGGTGATAAGTTAGAAGAAACCAAGGCCTTACGGGCAATCTTGGTCTTGGATCCCAACAACAAAGAAGCGCGCCAAGCGTTTAAGGATGCCCGCACCAAGAGCCGCAAAGAGATTGACGAATACTATAAGCAAGGCGTAACCGCGTATGCCCAGGGACGTTACTCCGATGCCATTCAAATCTGGAACGAAGTGTTGGACTTAGATCCTGAGCATAGCAAAGCCAAAGAATCCATCGGCAAGGCACGCGAGAAAATCAAACTGATTAAAGAGCAGTAGAGACATGGTGCAATTTGGAGTGTATAACATTATGCCCGATAAGGAGCACTCCGTATGATCAAATCAAGTAGATTGCATGGAATTATTTTTTTAATGAGTTTATGTCTGGGGTTTATATCGTTGACGTATGCAGAATGGCAGGCTGTGGGGGGGGACGTCAATCCGAATACCACAAAATACGTCGATCACCCAAGCTTATCGATTTCAACTTCCGGTAGCCTGTATGTCGCGTACGTAGAAACACAATTCGGAAATACAGTAAATGCCTATGTTCGACAGTATGCAGGTGGGAGCTGGAATACTGTGGTGGGTAGTATGGCGGTAAATGCGAACAGCTACAGCACCGCGTCACGACCATCTTTGGCGGCTGTCAGCAGCAGCCAAGTATGTATTCTCTTTCAAGAAAGAGTCAGCACAGGGCAAAATTATATATATTTTCGGAAATACAACGGGACTGCGTGGGAGAATCTCCAAAGCATGAACGCGAATCCACTGGAGATGGCCGATTACCCGGCCTTAGCGAGCAACTCGAGTGGCTCAGAGCTTTCGGCCCTTTGGAGTCAAAAGGCAGGCGGACTCAATTTCAACATCTATGGCCGATATAGTACAAGCGGTACCTGGGCCGCGTCCGATAATTTGAATGTCAATGCCAGTAGGGACGCGTATATTCCATCGGTAGCCTTTGTTAATGGTCAGGCCACGGCCGCTTGGAGCGAAGGGATCACGCCGTATCAAGCCTTTTCCAAGTATCGAGTCGCAGCGAGTACGTGGAATCCTGTAGCTGCGACACCCATGAATGTTCAATCCGGATCGGACATTCAAATTCCCGCAGTCCGAATTGCGTCATCCCCTTCTGGAACCAAATACACAGCCTGGATTGAAACCAATCCGAGCATGGGCGGAGAACAAAAAGTCTTTGTAAAAAGATGGAATGGCTCTGATTGGACTGCGGTTGGTGAAAGCGTCAATCCGAACATCGGTGGAAGTCCGGCGTATCAGGCCGACAGTGTGGCACTTACTGTGGCCGATGATGGTACAGCCGCAGGTGTACCTTATGTAGCGTGGTGCACCTCGGGAGCGTTATATGCAAGTTACTGGAACGGAAGTGCTTGGGAAGCTTTGGGAGGGAATATTAAAGATGTTGGGTTGGGTGGTGCTGCGGCGCCTTGCTTGGCTACATACAATAACAAAGTCTATATTGCATTTCACGAAAGCAATACAGGTGATTATCGCATTGCCGTTAAGCGTTGGGATGCACCCGTGCCGGCAACACCCACAGTTACCGTGACGCCCACGGTTACTCCCACAAGCAGTACAACCACACTCACACCGAGGAACAACCCAGCCAAGACTGATCAAGCGGTGGCCTACCCATTACCGGCGAGCAAGTTGGTTACGCTGGCCTATAATTCTTCAACCGGTGAAAATAGCGATGTCACGATCTTGGTGTACAACAGCCACTACCGCTTGGTCAAAAAACTGACCGGTGCAGCGGTGAACGGACAAGGGACCATTTCCTGGGATGTTTCGGATGTAGCGCCTGGGGTTTATTTTTATGCCACACAAGTTGGCACTAAAAAGATTGCTACCCAAAGGCTGGTTATCGCACGATGAAAAAACAAATTATTTTATCATTAAGTATTCTGGGGTTTTGGACGCACCTAGCCGGCGCCGAGGCCAATGTGGTAGCAGCGTTTTTACAAAACGGGGCCGGCGGTCGTTCATCGGGAATGGCCGATTGCTACTCGGCTGTGGCCGAGGGACCGTTTGGCGCATGGTACAATCCAGCTGGGCTGGCCAATGCCACAGGCGCAGACGTGGGTGTGCAGTTTGAGGCATTGAGTGCAGAGGTGGTACACAATACTCTGTCCGGTGTGGTCCCCCTGGGACCCGGAAGCGCGTCGGCACTTTTAAGTGTAGTCAATTACGGTGCTTTGGAAATGCGCAACGAAGAAGGTGCTTTAACCGGTGAAACCATGACGCCAACCGATGGCGTTTTCAGTCTCGGCTACGGTCTGCCTGTGGCCAAAGACTGGAACCTAGGGGCCAATCTTGGTGTGTACAACTCGAATCTTGGTACGGTGAAATGGTCGGGCGTAACTGCGGATCTGGGGACCTTATGGCAGGTACATCCCGATTGGTCCATTGGGGCGGTTATAAAAAATATGGGAACTGGGCATGATGGATTTTCCCTCCCGACCCTGGCTCGCTTGGCCGGCGCATATTCGGCGTTCAGCCAACGGTTGTTGATTGATGCAGAAGTTGAAGTACCTTTCGGGAAAAACGAACCTGAGCTCGGCATAGGTGCAGAGTTTCGAGTTTGGAATTGGTTGGATTTACGGCTTGGGTTCAAAGATGCCATGGCTCCCGACGCAGGTCAGGATAATGCGGTGCTTGGACTTGGGTTTAATTTGGGGAGTTTTGGCGCGGATCTAAGTTTTATGAATCGCGGAGACATGGGGCTACGCAGCAATCTCGCGGTGGTGTATGCGTTCGGCCGTCCGCGACGCGAATCCATCCTCTCGTCCGGAGAAGATTTTTCAGATTCGCCAACCGCTGCCCTGGAGGCCAAGACACGCGCCTTGGAAGAAAAAAATCGCGAATTAGAACAGCGAGCCAAGACACTGGAGTCGCAAACCAAGGCCGGCCAAGCCACAGAAGTTAATGGGCACATGCAGGACGATCCCAAGCGCCAGGCTGAGTTTCATTACAAATCTGGGCAAGAATACGAGAAGTACAACCGCTACATTGATGCGATCGTGGAGTACAAAGCAGCTTTGAAACTGAACCCTAAGTATCCGGAGGCCCAGAAAGCCTTGGGTCAGGTAACGCGCAAAGCGGAATTGGAAATCAGCAACGAAGATAAAACCAAAGCCCCGGCTACCGGTGGTGATAATACCACCATGCAGAAATCCATCCGCAAGCACTATGAACTGGGTCTGACAGCGTACAACAATCATGATTACAATACCGCGATTAAAGAGCTGCAATTGGTGTTGGAGCTGACCACGCAGCATCAGGAAGCGACGGAACTATTGCGCAAGGCCGAAGCGGCGTTGCGTACCGAATTACGCATTCAGCAGCAATTGGCCAGCACCGCGGCGGACCGCGGAGATTTGGCCGGAGAAATTAACGCCTATCAAAAGATGTTGGATTTAGAGCCTGGCAATGCCAAGATTGAAACCAAACTGAAAACTGCGCGGCAGAAAGTTCCCAAAGCGGTGGATGAGTTGTATAAAGCCGGTGTGGATCAATACGCCAAGATGCAATATCGTGATGCGTTAAAGCTGTTTGAAAATTTATTGAAACTGCAACCAGACCATGTGAAGGCCAAGGACGCAGTGAAGAATATTAAGGAAAAGCTAATTCAGACCGGACAATAACCAAGGAGTCGTGACACGGGCATGAACAAAGACATCCGCGAGATCAATGAACGCATCCGGCAGGAGAGCGGCTTCATTGTCAATGTTTTGACGGAAATGGACAAGGTTATTGTGGGGCAACGCTCCATGTTGGAGCGGCTGATGATCGCGCTTTTGGCCAACGGTCACATTTTAATCGAGGGTGTACCCGGGTTGGCCAAGACCCTGACGGTGAAAACACTCGCAGCGACCATTCGCACCAAGTTTCAGCGCATTCAGTTTACCCCGGACTTGTTGCCGGCCGACATTACCGGAACACTGATCTACGATCAAAAGCAGCAGGAGTTTATCCCTAAAAAAGGCCCCATTTTTTCAAACCTTATCCTGGCCGATGAAATCAACCGTGCCCCAGCCAAGGTGCAAAGTGCGCTTTTGGAAGCCATGCAGGAACGGCAGGTCACCATTGGGGATCAAACCTATATGCTGGATGAACCGTTTATGGTCATGGCCACGCAAAACCCCATTGAACAAGAAGGAACCTATCCTCTCCCCGAAGCGCAGATCGACCGTTTCATGATGAAGATCAAGGTGGATTATCCGACTGAAACCGAAGAGCTCGCCATAGTGCGGAGGCATGCGGTCCCGCAGCCTGTCACCATTACCCCACAGGCCACCCCGGAACAAATTTTAAGTGCGCGCCGTCTTTTAGGCGAAGTGTACGCGGATGAAAAAATCGAGCAGTACCTGGTCAATTTGGTAATGGCCACGCGCCGCCCGGCGGATTACAAGTTGGCGGACATCCGTCCGCACATTGAGTTCGGTGCTTCGCCGCGTGCGTCGCTGGCCTTGGCGCAAGCTTCGCGGGCTCACGCGTTTTTAAAACGCCGGGGTTATGTAGCCCCGGAAGACGTGCAGGCTGTGGCCCTGGATGTTCTGCGTCACCGCATTATCTTGTCCTACGAGGCTGAGGCCGAAGCCATCACGCCCGAGGACTTGGTAAAACGAATCTTAGAGAAGGTAGAGATCCCTTGAGCGCGCTTACTGAGCCGAGCCTATCGTCCTCGTCTCCGTCGGAAGTGCTTAAACGGGTCCGGCGGATTGAAATCGCCACCCGCGCCATGGTCAACAATGTCTTCGCCGGGGCGTATCACAGTGTCTTCAAAGGGTTGGGTGTGGAGTTTTCCGAAGTGCGTCCCTACCTTCGGGGCGACGATGTGCGGACCATCGACTGGAACGTCACGGCCCGCACCGGAGCCATGCATGTCAAGCGGTACCATGAAGAGCGTGAGCGTACGGTGATGCTGGCCGTTGATGTTTCGGCCTCCATGCGTTTCGGGTCCGTGGATCGGAGCAAGGCGGAGTTGGCTGCCGAGGTTGCGGCGTTGCTGGCGTTTTCCGCCATAGCCAACAACGACCGCGTCGGGTTAATGATTTTCTCCGATCGTTGTGAAAAATATATTCCTCCCAAAAAAGGGCGCAAGCACGGATTGCGGGTGATCACCGAAGTGCTGACCCACCGCGCCCAATCCCGCAAAACCGATATCAATCGCGCTTTGGATGTGTTGAACCGCACGCTGCATCGGCGGAGCATTCTTTTTGTCCTTTCTGATTTTTTCTCGGGTGATTTCACCCCCACGCTCAAAGTGGCCAAACGCAAACACGATTTCGTGGCGTTGGTGGTGAACGATCTGCGTGAAGGCGTGCTTCCGCCCTTGGGTTGGGTGAGTTTGACCGACGCCGAGACCGGGCTGGATGTGGAGATCGATACGCGCTCGACTCAAGGGCGGGAAGAATACGCCGCCTTTGCCCAGGCCCGGATCAAGGCTCGGCGGCATTACTTTGCCATGCAAAAAGTGGATGCCGTGGATTTGTCCACCGAGCAAACCTACATTGAGCCGTTGCGTAATTTTTTCCGCGAACGTTTGAGAAAAATTCGATGATCCCAAAGATTCGCATTCTTACGGTAGTCCTTATGTTGTCCCTGACGCTGGCGGGTTGGTTCGGTGCCTTGCGCTCAAGCTGCGCCGATAGCGAGACGTCCAGCCAGGACGTTTGGGTGGATGCGGCGGTCAACACCACCGTGGTCTACGTAGGTCAGACCTTTCATTACACACTCACGGCCGGGATTAAAAATGGAACCGTTACCCTGCCGGGGGCACGTGTGCTCTGGCCCAGTTGCCGGCTTTTGCATTATCAAGAAAGCGACGTGAGCGATCGGCACGAAGGGTACCGCGCCATGCAGGGTCAATACACGTTGATGGCCTTAGGTCTGCGCACCATTGAGTTCCCTCCGTTGAGTGTCAAGTTTGCCTGGCCCGAAGGTACCACGGCTACGGCCCAGACAGCGGTACATATTCTCAAGACCGCCAGCCGCAATCCACAGGGCATGGCCTTGCGCAATCCACGTCCACCTCAATCCTCGGCTCCGGTTTGGTATTTCATCGTCTTGTCTGCGGTCCTTTTGATCATAAGTTTTCTATGGCTTGATTTTGTCCGCTTTCGGAAACGGGTGCCACGGCAGCGTCCAGCGCATTTGACAGCGTATCATAAGTTGGAAACCTTGGGCCGCTCCCGTATTGTGATGGAGGGACGGGTGGATCGCTACTTTATAGAATTGTCGCGCGTGTTGCGACAGTACGTGGCGGACCGCTATACGTTGCCCGCCCTGGAGTGGCCGCGTCGGGAAATATTACAGGCGCTTTGTGAACGAGGGGTTTCCCCGCGCGTACGCCGCTGGCTGAACAGTGTTTTGATTCAAGCGGATTTGGTCAAGTTTGCCAAAACGTGGGCCGAGTTTTCGACCATCGCGGTGGCACAGCGGCGGGCACGGCTGTTCATCGATGCGACACGGCCGCTGGATAAAAAAGCCAAAGTGAAAAAGAAAAAAGGATAAGACTATGGTCTGGGAATATCCCTGGGTATTGTTGGCCGGATGTTTGGTTCCGGTGGTTGTATGGTTGCGTTTCCGTGGCTGGGGAAAACCCGGGGCGGTGGCGTATCCGGAGGTCCGTTCGGTACGTGCCGCGTTTCGGGGTGGGCGGCGACCGAACCTGGGCTGGACGCTGCTGCTGCGTGCGTTGGCCTTGGTTTTGTTGGTAATGGCCGCCGCGCGTCCGCAATGGGTGATCACCGAGCAGCCTCTCAAAGCCACGGGTTTGGACATCATGCTGGCCCTGGACATGTCAGGGAGCATGTCGGCCCGTGATTTTGAACCCCTGAACCGATTGCAAGCCGCCAAGGGCGTTTTGAGGGAATTTATTACAGCCGAGCACAACAACCGTTTGGGCTTGGTCGCGTTCGCCGCGCGGGCCTATACGGTTTGTCCGCTCACGCTGGATTATCAGGTATTGCTGGGCTTGTTGGATCACCTTGAGATAGGCATGACCACCGACGGAACGGCCATAGGTATGGCCATTGCCACTTGTCTAAATCGTCTGAAGGCTTCGGATGCGCCTTCGAAAGTTATTATTGTTATGACCGATGGTCGGAACAACGCTGGGGCTTTGGATCCGGTAACGGCCGCCCAAATGGCCGCCGCGTTGGGTGTGCGCATTTACGCGGTGGGCATGGGGCGCCCGGGCGGCGGTTCCATTGTGGTTAAGGACAGCGCGCGCGGCGAGGCGGTGCTCTTGAACCCCGATGGCAGCGTGCATACTGAGGATCTCGACGAGGGCATGCTGCAGCGCTTGGCGGCCCAGACTTCAGGCAAATATTTTCGGGCGACGGATAAAAACAAATTGAAGGCCATTTATCAAGAGATCAGCACCCTGGAACGGACGCGGCTTGAGTCTAAAACCTTCACGCGCAAGTCGGATCTGGGTCATTTTCTTTTGTTGGCCGCCTTGCTGCTTTTGGGGTTGGAGTGGATCGTGGGACAAACGCTGGAGCGGCGTGTTCCATAGGGTGTTTTGAAAATATTCAAAAGCGTAGGCGAGGCACACGGGTGATGGAATCGGATTCTCTTTTTAAAAAGCAGGAGCATCCAAGTCCCGAGTCCGCTAAGAAAGAGTGACCATGATGTTTCGTTTTGCAGAAATGCAATGGCTTTATGCGCTGGCCGCACTTATAGGCTTCCCGGTGATCTGGTGGTGGATGGATCGCATGGGACGCCAACGTTTGCATGCCTTGGTGGGCGCACATTTGGCCGAGAGTCTCACGGCAGGCAACAGTCCCCGCCGGAAATGGCTGGGGCGGATTATGCTTTTGCTGGGCGCGGCCTTTTTGCTTTTAAGTTTGGCCCGACCACAGGTGGGGCTCACCGGCGAGAGTGAAGCTTGGCATGGCGCTGAAATACAAGTGCTCATCGATACGTCACGCTCCATGTTGGCCGACGATGTAAAACCCACACGTCTGGCGCGGGCGAAACAAGCCTTGCATTATTTGGTGGACCGCTTACAAGGTCAGCGCGTGGGATTGATTCCGTATGCGGGTGTGGCGTTTGACGTTTGTCCCATGACCCAGGATACGGGTGCGTTGAAACTGCTCATTGATTCCCTGGACGTCAATCAATTGCCGGTTCCCGGGAGCAATATTGGGGCCGCCTTGGAGCAGGCGTTCAAGGCGTTTGAGCGGGATGCTAAAAATGAGAATGTTCACCGTGTTTGTCTGGTGGTTGGGGACGGAGAAAATTTTACCACCTTGCCCAAGGAGCTAATTCAAAAAGCCGTGGAAAACGGAGTTCGAATTTACGCTTTGGGCGTGGGTACGGTCAAAGGCGTCCCGGTTCCGGCCCGGGAAAACAGTGAACCGGATCCCAAAGCGACTCCGGCAGTAACCAAGTTGATGGAGAAAAATCTCGGGGAGTTGGCCGCGCTGGGACAAGGCCTGTTTCTCCGCTTAAGTGATCAGGGGCAGGAGGAAGATCTGATTCTCAAGGATTTGGAGCGCATGGAGAAGATGCGCAAATACTCGAACCGACTCTTGGTTTGGGACGATGTGTATCCTTGGAGCACCGGGGTGGCTTTTTTCTTTTTTATGCTCGAGGCATTGTGGTCGCGGCGCCGCAGTAAGTTGCGGGGACGTGCATGGCGCTGGCCGTTTAAAGGCAAGAACGCTGTGGCCGGGCTGCTGCTGTTTTTGATGGCACTCGGAGTGGCGGGTCCGGTGCACGCCGGGGTAAGAGAAAAGGTGCAAGCGGGTTTGGATGCGTACGCCCAAAAAAAATGGGTGGATGCCGAACGGCATTTTAGAGATATTTTAAAGAAGGATCCGGATCATCCCTTGGCGGCCTACAATCTGGGGTGCAGTCTGTTGATGCAGAAAAAATTGCCCGATGCGTATCAGGCGTTTGTTCAGGCCAAAGCCAAGGCCCAGGGGCCGTTGGCTCAAAACGTATGGTACAACTTTGGATATACTGCGTACCATCTAGGGTGGAAACAAGGCGACTCGGCGCGTTGGATCGAGGCGGCGGAGGCCTTCCAACAAGTGCTCATCTGGAATCCCGGGGACGACGATTCCGGATACAACTTGGAAGTGATCTTGCGCCAGATCGAGAAGCATACGAAAAAAACCACGGAAAGGCAGACCCAGTCGCAGGGTGGAAAAAAAGGGGAGAAAGAAGGCGGCGGGGCCAATTTGCCGGGCTCGGACCGCACACCCTCCGAAGGGCGACAGAACAACAAGGCCCCGGAGAGCGAGCAAAACAGTCAGAACAACCAGCGGCAAAAATCCGGGGACCGATACAGTGTCTCGGAAGATCAAAAGGGCAACAAACAAAAAGGCATGTCGCGCCAAGATGCATTGCGCACCTTGCGTTCCCTGGAGAACGACGAACAGGATATGCAACGGAATCGTCAGCCGAATCTGAATGACGAAAATCTCTACCGCGGACCGGATTGGTAATGTCTTGAGCGGTTAAGGTTGTTACGGTCTGGCGGCGTTTGTTTGCCAACGAGGTTCGCAGCGAGGACTGTCTGAGCGCTGCTGGGCACATTTAAGGATAGGGCACGACCTTTGACCCAGCAGTGTCCGCGAGTTCTGCAGCAAGAAGATCGTTGGCAAACAATCGCCGCGAAAGTATAGAAATATTCCCACGCGTCTCCGGGAAAGCCGCTTGCATCTTTTTGCCGCATGCCGGACAATAGGGGCATGATGCGTGGCCAAGCTTTTCGAACATATCTTTTTTCTGGATTTTGCCTTTGGATGCTGACCAGTACCGCAACCTCTTTGGTTTATGCCAAGGAGTTTGTGACTGAACCACTGACGGAAAAAGAGATTCAGGCTGAAATCAAGCGGAGTCCTACTCCCACACGGCGTACCCCAACGCCCGAATATTATGGGCAGGCCATCAAGCCGCGGCGCTTTGGCGAGGCCGGAAAAGTCCTTCCCAGCGCGCACGTCTATTCTGGAACCTCCCCCGATAACGAGTTTGTCACGGAGCCGATTTTGGGTTCTGAGAAAGCCGCGCTCCCAAAGTCAACGCCCACACCGCGCACGGTTCGGGATCCCAATGCCATGAAAGTGTTTAGCTATGTGCCCAAGCCGGGGCAGGTTGCCGGAGCCCGTGCGTCATTGGATACAGAGGGTCCGGTTCCGGTCAAAGGCGTGGATTTGGAAACCGAGCCACTCGTGGGGGGCAAGGCTGAGACCAAAGCCACCACACTTCCGGGAACCTCGGGTGACGAACTGGTGTGTCGGGCCGACCTTGATCGGAACCGTGTGCATTTGGATGAGAGTTTCACCTTGACCTTGGATGTGGCGGCCGTGGACTTGGCCGGACTTGCCGTCCGGGCGCCCCGCCCCGACGGACTGGATCTGATCAACACCAACCAATCGGAAACGCGCATCATGCATCAAGGTCGGATGCTGAAAATGCGCACCTACCATTTTGTTTACCTGCCTTTAAAAACCGGGACCTTGAGCATTCCTTCCATTACGGTGCCGTTTCGTGGCTCGACGTACACCTCACCCACCTTTACCATAGACGTTGAAGGCCCGCGTTCGGGATTTGCCTATCAACGCCAGTTTTCTGGAAAGCGCGCCGCGTTGCCCAAGTTCATGGGTGCGGCTCCGGACGATCCGACCTTGGGAAAAACCGAGCAAGAGGCGGATTTTTATGCCCAACTGAGTCGGCCGACGGTGTATGTCAATCAACAGGTTAATCTGACCGTGCATTTCCGCTTTCAAACGGAACTGGGGACCAAGGTTGGTTACACGCCTCCTTCCTTAATTGGTTTTATCAGCGAGGAGTTGCCGCAAACTCAAAGTGAGGCCTTGGTCTCGGGCACACGCCAACGTACGTTGGAACGCATTTACCGCACGGCGTTGTTTCCCATTCATGCCGGCTCCCTGAGCATCGGGAGTGCGCAGGTGATTATTACTCAAGGGGGAAAAGACAAGACGCAATTGACCGAAGCGTTGCCCGTAGAGGTTAAGGCGCTGCCTGTGGATCCGGAAGGGCGCGGTGAAGAAGGGAACAACGCTTTGGTGGGGCGATATCAAATGTCCGCCACAGTGGACACGTCGCGTGTGGAAGCAGAAGCGCCGGTGCGTGTGCAATTCATCCTCAAAGGGGAAGGCAACCTGCGGGGTGCGCCTGAGCCGCAACTGCCCTCCGATACGGATGTGCAGTGGCAATTGGAAGAGCAACATCACGCCACCCGGGTCGAGAACGATGTGGTGAAAGGCGAACATATCTTTCAATATCTAATGGTTCCGCGCAAACCCGGCCGGCTGAACTTAGCCGCCGCAAAAATCCGCTATTTCGATCCTGCGCTTTCATCCTGGAAAACGGCCGTGGCGGTGTTTCCCACGCTTGTGGTTAAACCCAAACTCAAGCAAGTGACTGTGGCGGCTCCCGTAGCCGTCACCAGTGCGGCCACTGTCCCACGCGCGCGGGTGCGGGAGCTGACACTGCGCCCCAATCATCCCGGGGAGCGAGTGCTGCAAGTACAGCACCGACCTTGGATCGAGCAACCTTGGTTTTGGCTGGCCCACGGCCTAAGCTTGTTGGTGTTGGGTG
Source organism: uncultured bacterium (assembly GCA_964604705.1). Lineage (GTDB taxonomy): Bacteria > Oederibacteriota > JAAXVQ01 > JAAXVQ01 > JAAXVQ01 > JAAXVQ01. The sequence goes on along the minus strand of CAZSAP010000007.1, from coordinate 169,576 downwards.
CCGGCTGGCTCTGGACGCATCGCCGGCGTAAAAGCGAAGATACGCAATTGGCCAGCCGTGCACGTCGCGCGCACGGAGATGTGTTGCGGGCGCTTCGGCAAGCGCAGCAGCACATTGCGCGTCGGGAAGTGCAGGCGTTTTACGACAGTATTTCCCGAGCCACGGCCGAGTATCTGGCGGCCAAGTTTGGGGTGACCGCCTCGACCATTGTGCTGGAACGTCTCCCGGAATTTTTTGATCAATACAACGTTCCGGAAATATTTCAGGCGCAGTTTAAGATTTCGCTTACGGTTTGTGAATATGTTCGTTATGCGGCCATGGAATTTCCGGTTCAGGACATGCGCGCCTTGCATCGGGATTTGAGCAAAACGGTGACGGGCTTTGAAAAATTTTGGAAACAACAACAGACCCGCAAAAAGAAAATCGCCGAAACCGTGATGCTGATCGGTGCCTTGTCCTTGCTGGGATCGTTGACCGTGCAGGCCGGAGAGTCGGAACTGTATTTTCTACGGGGCAATACCTTTGCGCAGCAGGAGAAATATGAGGCCGCTTTGGCAGAGTACCAAAAGGTCATCAGTTTGGGCGTGCATGATCCGGATGTGTATTACAACTTGGGTAACATGTATGTGCAGTTGGGCCAGACGGGGCGTGCGGTGTTGGCGTATGAACGCGGGCTGCAATTGGCACCCCGCGATGCGGATTTGCTCTTCAACTTGCGGCAAGCCGTTACCTGTGTCGAAAACGACATGTCGTTTGATGACGGATGGACCGGCCATAATTGGGGCTGGCGTGTGTACCAATCCGTCACGGTTCCGGAATTGACCCGCGCGGCCATGTGCGGATTCGCCCTGGCCTGGATCTTCTTGGCCGTGGCTTTGTTTTGGACTGCAGGTCGACGCTGGTTGCGCTGGGGAGCCTGGGGCATGCTCGGGCTGATGCTGGTGGCTGCGCTGTGGTGTGGATTGCGGTATTATGAACCCGAATGGCGGAAGCGTGCGGTTATTTTGGCGCCGACAGCCGAAGTGCGGGGGCGGCCGTACGCGGATGCGGATTCAATTTTCACCCTCACCGAAGGCGTGCGCGTGAAGGTGGAGCGTGAGGAAGAGGAATGGGTCGAGGTTCAGGTTTTGGGGAACCGGCATGGATGGGTGTCGCGGGCGAGTGTTGCGCGGATTGATTAACGCATGAGTTTGGAAATTTTTTTGCTCTGCTTGTTTCAGATGGGCATACGACTCATGGAGCGATGCGAAGAATTATTTTGCGTATAGCCCGACGGATTTCGAAAGCGGGAGTCGGGACCCAGCTTTCACTGCGCAGAGCAAAAAATTTCCAAACTCAATGCGTGTCCGAAGATATAAACGGGGCTATGAGTTTATCTGCTTGCACGAAATCACCGGATTGAATAGCCACACACGCTTGCTCCGCGGCTTGTAAGGCGGCCGGGTTTGTCTTGGCTTTTCGGATGTGATAAATGCGTGCCGGAATCGCCCAATTGGGAGCGGGTGTAGCGGCTAGGTTTTTCCACCGAGCAATCTGTTGCCGGGTCTGTTCCAGATAGTCGTAGGTGTATTCTTCCGAAGGCTCAATGCAGGAGCCTTCAAACCAATCGTTCCAGGTTGCGATTTGGACCAAGGTGTACGCCGCTCCTTGAATGCGGTTCCAATGATAGGCATAGGTGTTGCCTTGGGCCCGGTCAATGCCGCGGTGACCCGCCTCCCAACCCCAGCATCCGGCATCATCAAACCCAGGCCAAACGCCACCGCTTAGCAAGGTATAATGGTTTTCTTCCCAGCGTTCTCGGAGCACTGTGGTTTTTTTATTCCAAAGCTGCATCTCGCGCTCAAGGGAGTTGTAACTGCTGAAGTTGCCGTCGTTTTCAGGTGGACCGATGATTTCCGGCCATTCGAAGAAGCCGTCAAAGACGCCATCGTACTCACGATCGTCGGTTTGGGTCAGCAAAATAGGGCGAGCTTTTCCCGGGTGGCTGTTTTTCCAAACCCGAACTTCAGCCGGCGAGAGGCGACTCCAGCCACGATCAGGCACTTCGTAGTTGTAGCTGAACACATATACCACCGGTCGATTGCGATAGCAATATTGTACATCGCTAAGCAAGGCCAGCCATTGTTCCAAGTCCCGCACGGCGAGCCGGACGGTTTCTTCCCGAGTTTTCACCTGAGGGTTCCAAATCCAATGTGCTTTGTCTTCAAAAAAAAGGATGGCTTTCAGATTGTACTTTTTCAGGGCAGCGACAAACTGCTGCATGACGCCTACGGCCGGAGCGATCTTTCCATCGGGGAGAATATAAAATCCCAAGTCAAAACTTCCACCGTCAATGCCGGCCATTTTCATGAGCTGACAATGGTATTCGGCCAACAGAGGGTCGGACATGTCGTAAGGACCGATTAGCGGCAGGTAGCGGGAGGCCACCTGTGGTTTGCCTTGGCTGTTTTTTTGGTTGGGGTTGTGCTTGACCTGTGCGTTGCTGTAATTCCAACCATCCCATTTTCCGCTGATCTCGGGTGTGGAGAAGTTAACCATAAAATTGGCGAAGACTTTTTTACTGGATGAGTCTTCTGCCCAAAGACAAGCAGGGAAGAGAAAAATCGCGATTAAAATGAAAATGGGTTTTGTTCGGCACATGGAAATCACTTTCCTAAAAAAGGGTTTACGCTATAATACCATGACCTCATCCTAAAACAGAGGTGGGGGCTTGGGGGCGAAGCACCCCAACTGAGATAGGAAGGAACAGCGGACGGAAGTCCGCGTCAGGGAAACCTGTGGTTTCCCTGAAAGTTCTACTTTATCTATATCGTTAGACTCGGGAGGGCGAACAAATGTTACAAAAACCCGAAGAGCAGGCCTTGGTGCAGGTGGCTCACGCCATGGCCTTGGCCGCACGTACAGCACCCAAAGGTCGCGGGGCAGACAATCTCGTGGTGGCGGTTTTGGAGCGCACGGACATTGAGCGCTTGATCACGGAAATGGAGCGTTTGGGAAAAGAAAAGGAACTTCCCAGTTTCTTAAGAGATGCGGGAAATCTAGCGCATGTTCAAACCGGAGTCCTTTTAGGCACGCGGTTTAAGCGGTTGGGACTCAAATATTGCGGGCTTTGTGGATTTGGCAATTGCGCGGGGTCGGAGAAGGCCGGTGCTGTATGTGCCTTTAATACCGGGGATTTGGGGATTGCGGTTGGATCCGCAGTCGCCATGGCCGCCAAATTTTTCGCGGATAATCGCATTATGTATTCCATGGGAATGGCGGCGCTTTCGCTCAAGCTTCTGGGGGACGATGTGAAGGTGGTCTATGGCATTCCGCTCTCGGGCACTGGGAAGAGTCCGTTTTTTGATCGAGCATAGGTAAATATTTTCAGGGTCAGCGTATCGGGGCCGAATCGCCGGAATGCGAAAGACGCTCACCTCAGAGAGGTTTGCTCCGATCGGCCATCCTTTGGCTTTGAAGGATGGCCTCTAGGCTTTCACATCCAGACGATTCGGCTCCAAATGAAGCCTGTATTTAAAAGGCAATGAAGCTGTTTGGGTAATTTCAAGGAGGCGCACATGTCCAAACTCATTAAAGTGTTAACCTTGCTGCTGGTGTCTGCCTTAGGCTGGACCGGTCCGGTGCTGGCTGATTTCCCCAAACAACCCGAAGGTCGGGTGAGTGATTTTGCCCAGACGCTGAGTCCTGCGGACAAGGATGCGCTTAATCAATTGTCCCAAAATTTAGAAAAAACCAACGGAGCCCAATTGGCTGTGGTGACGGTTGGATCGTTGGATGGCTTAAGTGTGGAGGAGTACACGCATAAATTGTTCAATCGTTGGGGCGTAGGGCACAAGGGGAAAGACGACGGGATCATGCTTTTGGTGGCGCCTGCGGAACGAAAAGTACGAATTGAAGTGGGTTATGGGTTGGAAGGTGTGATCAACGATGCAAAAGCCGGGCGCCTATTGGATGAGTTTGTCATACCGTATTTCAAAGCCGGGGATTATGCGCAAGGGATTGTGAGCGGGAGTCAGCACATTGCCGCCGCGATCACAGGCGATGAGAGTCACATCACCGTTACGCCTCCACCGGCTGCGCCCGCCTCATCTCCGGCGGGTTGGAAGGAAAAAGTTCTGATCATGTGTTTTTTCGGGCTCTTTGTGGGACTCGGGTTTTTGGCTTTAGGCATCGGCTTTCGGGGAGAAAAGTTTTTTATTCTTTGGGGAGGCGGCTTTGGTGGCATTCCTTTAGGTATGAGCTTTCTCTTTGGATACGCTATGGGTTTTCCCGTATACATTCTGCCTTGTTTTGGCGGGGTAATGTTGCTTGTGGGTTTGATTTTTGGCAAAAAAATAAATGCATCCATGAAAAACAAGGTCAGCAAGCGTGGCTCCTGGGGTGGTGGCGGTTGGTCCTCGGGTGGTGGTTCGAGTAGTTCAGGCAGTTCAAGCAGTTCGGGCAGCAGCTTTGGTGGCGGTTCGTCGGGCGGTGGTGGCTCCAGCCGATCCTGGTAGTTTTAGGTTGTGGGAAACCAGCCATTATTCATAGGAGTAAAGTGCATTTAATCTTGGGAGGTACAAATGAAAAAGAGTTTGCGATGGTTAGCACTTGCAGCTGTAGTGACTGTGACAGGATGCGCGGGCATGGAAGCCAACGTAAGCACACCGGTGGCCGATGTCTCGGCCACCACCACGGTCAATGAGAAGGGCAAAGTTGGTGTGGCGGCGTCGGCTTCAAAGACGATTGACACGGGGTTGGGCACAAAAGCAAAAATTGGATTGGATTCAAAGGGTGGCGGGCTAAGGGTCGATGCGGTTGATCAAAGAGGCACGGTCATAACAGGAGAAGCTAAATAATTCATTCAGATACTCCAAATGAATCTGGGAGTATAAGATCATTATGTGGAAAGAGAGACTTGGTCATGCGTTACAAGGCTGTGATTTTTGATTTGGATGGTACGTTGTTGAACACCATTGAGGACATTGCGGATTCGGTAAACCGGGTGCTGGCGCAGCATGGTTTTCCAGAACACAGTGTGGATCGGTTTCAGCAAATGGTGGGGCTGGGCATGGACCAACTGATCTTTGATGCCCTCCCGGAAACCAACCGGGATCAAGCAACCCTGGCGGGCGTAACCCGTGAGGCCTCCGAGGTGTATGCCAAGGGGTGGAAAAATAAAACCGTTCCCTACGCAGGGGTACCCGAATTACTTCAATCATTAAAAAGTGCGGGTGTGAAAGTGGCGATTCTTTCAAACAAGCCCGATCGTTTTACCCAGCTCTGTGTAGATGCGCTTTTGCCGCGTCCGCTCTTGGACGCGGTTTTAGGCGCGCGTGAAGATTTGCCCAAAAAACCCGCACCGGATGGGGCGTTGCACTTGGCGAAAATCCTCAAGGTCGCACCTTCCGAGGTTCTTTATGTGGGCGACTCGGGTACGGATATGAAAACCGCCAAAGCCGCGGGCATGTTTGCCGTGGGCGTGGCGTGGGGGTTTCGCAGCGAGGCGGAGTTGCGGGAGGATGGCGCGGATCGAATCATCCATAAACCGCAGGAGCTCATGGCGTTGATCTAAACGCGACTTGACCGCAGAAGCTGTTTAGAGGGTATAGTCGTCATCGTCCAGGATGTTCAAACCGGAGTCGATATGGCCACTGCGAGTGTATCCATCGGGAAAGGTCCGTGAGATTACGTGTCGGTCTTCAAGCAGATCCAGAACGGCCGCTCCCAGGGATAGGCTGCCATTGACGATTCCGGACAGAACATACGAAATGCGTTCGATTTCGTCTTCTAAGCAAAGTTCGAGTTTGCTGTTTTGGATAAAATGGATGTGCGTACGCAGCAGCGTTGTGACGTATTTTAACGTGTCGTTATCTCCCTGGCGATACGAGTCCAACGCTGTGACCAGCGCTTCCTCGCGAACCATTAATTCCCGCAGCGAAAGGCTACTTTCCAGTTCGGGTAAGGCATTGAGTACTTCATGGGGTGCTAAGGTTTGAGTGTGCATGATCGTTCTCCTTTTTTTAGATGCTCCAAGTATCCTCAATCTTTGTAATATGAATGTAAAAATAAAGTTAGAAATGGATTATGGTCTGAACATTGAAAGCGCACGCAAAAGGGAAAAGAACAGGTGCAGCAGCTTGGTTCAATGATAACAGGTGTTTGGAAAGAGGGTCATCAATGCACTTGTATGTGGATGCCGATGCGTGCCCGCGCATGATTAAGGAGATTCTCTACCGTGCGGTTGCTCGGGTGCAGGTACCCATGGTCATGGTCTCAAATTTAAATCTAAAAGCGCCCGATTCTTCCTTTATCAGCGTGGTTGATGTCAAGGAAGGGCCCGATGTGGCCGATGACAAGATTGTTGAATTGGTCAATCCCGGAGACTTGGTGATTACGGCCGATATCCCCTTGGCGGACCGAGTTGTCAGTAAAGGCGCGTTTGCTCTGGATCCCCGCGGGGCGTTTCACACCCCCGAAACCATCAAGCAGCGCTTGGCGGTGCGCAATCTCATGGATCACCTGCGCAGTACGGGTGTTCGGACGGGCGGACCCGATGTGTTCAATAAGAAAGATTGCCAAGCGTTTGCCAATCAACTGGATACCTTTTTAACCAAGCAGCACAAATGAGCAAATGTCAACCGGGTTTGAAAGTGAAGGGGCAATAAAAAAGAGCAGACGTCGGATAAAACGTCTGCTCTTTATAGGAAATAAAAAACGGCCCGTGAAGGCCGTTTCTTTTTTCTTTCTAATCAGACGATTGAACGTCTGAAGGATGAACTATGCGGTTTTGACCACGTTCGCTGCTTGCGGGCCCTTGGGGCCGTCAATGATTTCGAACTCAACCGTATCGCCTTCACCCAGGCTCTTGAATCCTTCGCCCTTGATGGCAGAAAAATGCACGAACACATCTTTGCCGCCCTCATGCTCCAAAAATCCAAAACCCTTTGCATCGTTAAACCACTTCACTTTTCCTTGAACCATGAATCTCGTTCCTCCTAAATAGGTAGTACAATTGGATTCTGCTGGAAACCAGCGGAATCATATTAACCATACCCTTTATTTGTGAATCTGTAAAACATTGTTTTACTTTTTTTTACTTTTTTTGTGCTCGTCGGAAAGGCTAACCACAGTATATTGTGGTGAGGTTTAGGAAAGATGCGTAAAATATATGAAAAACCAAAAAAAGAGAGCAAAACGTATGGAAATAAATCCATATTGGAAAAACAGAGAAAAGGTTATGGAATCGGAATCTATCGCAAACGATCATTGTTTGAGAATAATGCAAATCGCATGTTTTGCAAAAATGTTTTATGCCACTGCAATAAAATCTCGAGACTTCCGTTGTATCCAGTAGAGATCTCTGGAAAGGAATGATGCATGCCGCATGAACGGATAGGCGAAATGGTAAAGGCCGAATATCGGAAAATGGTGAGTTTTGTCCGTCGCTGGATGGACTCGGCGGCGGAGATGGATGCTGAAGACGTGGTACAGGATGTGTTGGCATCGCTGTTGGAGCGCACCGATCCGACCCTACCGTTGGAAAATTTAGCTGCGTATGCCTATCGCTCTTTGCGAAACCGGGTGACGGATTTTTTCCGAACGCGCAAGACCTTGATTCCGCTGGATGTTCAGGAAGAGGGGGAGCATGGTTGGCCAATGCTGCTCCATGATTTGCAACCGGATGCGCTAAAACGCCTGAGCGAGAAGGATGTGGAACGTCAACTGTATCGGGCGATGCAAACGCTGAAACCCATAGAACAGGATGTGATTATGGCCAATGAATTGGAGGGGGTTTCGTTTCGGGAATTATCCGAAGCCTGGGAAATCCCGCTCAATACCCTGCTCTCGCACAAAGCGCGGGGCCTGGAAAAATTAAAAAACCATCTGCAGGCGCAGACCAAGGAGGAATGAATCATGCACGGACATTTTTTTCGAGATGAAAATGGCAGAGTGAGAGTATTTCGCGTGGTGTGGATCGCCATCGGCGGAGTGATGTTGGCCGGTCTTTTGGCCATAGGCTTGGGTTGGTTGGTGCAATACTTGTGGAATCATACGGTCTCGGTGTTGTTCCAGTGGCCGACGATCAGCTACTGGCAAGCTGTGGGATTGTTCCTGCTGGGGAAGTTGTTGTTTGGAGGCATGGGACACGGTGGACATGGTGGCAAACACGGACATTCGCATAGAAAAGGTCGTGGTTGTGGTCGGGGCCGCTGGAATGAGGATTGGGATTGGGAAGACGACTATGAACATTTTCACAAATATTGGGAGAACGAAGGCAAAGCCGCATATCGGGCCTATGTGGATCGCATGAAGCAGTCATAAAGATATATAGAGAAGAACCTCGCTGTTTGAAAAAAGACCTCGGAAAAAATCCCCGGGGTCTTTTTTTTGTGCAGGCATTTTATCCGATAGATAGCGGTCTAATCTTCACCTTGAACTTCCGCAGGCATCATGGTAAGCTTTGGGGCCTGGAAACAGCGGGGACGCTGGTCCAAACCAGGGGCACTGCGGGTGTGCATTATATTAATAAAGGAGAGAAAGACATGAAGCATTTGAAACAGTTGGTATTGCTTTTGGTGTTGAGCGTGGCGATTTCGGGTTGTGCGTCCATGAACGACGCCACCATTTACGGAGGCACGGGTGCTGCTTTGGGTGCGGGTGTCGGGGCCATTGTCGGCAACCAGTTCGGTAATCACAGTGTGATCGGCGCCTTGATTGGCGCAGGTGTCGGCGGTACGGCCGGCGCTTTAATCGGTGCCAACATGGACAAGCAAAAAGCGGAATTGCAGAAAGATTTGAAGGGTGCCCGGGTGGAACGTGTGGGTGAAGGCATCAAGATCACCTTTGATTCCGGGATTCTTTTTCCAAGTGATTCGGCGACGCTTACGGCCGGGGCCATTGACAACATTAAAAACTTGGCTGTGACGCTGAACAAGTACAAGGATACCAACATCATGGTGGAGGGTCATACCGACTCAACCGGGAAAGAACAGCACAACCAGAGTCTTTCCGAACGTCGCGCAGCCGCAGTGGTGGCGGTATTGACGGGTTCCAACGTTGTGCCTTCACGCATCACATCGACCGGATACGGGGCTTCGCAGCCGGTAGCCACCAACGACACCCCTGAAGGGCGTATGCAAAATCGACGCGTGGAAATTGCCATTTCGGCCAATGAGCGCATGAAGGAAGCTGCTCGCAAGGGTCAGTTGAAATAATTCAATCGGGTTACATTAATTAAAAGGGGCGTGGTGCAAACCGCGCCCCTTTTTTATTTCTTAGGCGTATCGCTGGAATAAAAAAAACTTTACAAACCTAAAAGATCGCTTAAAATACCGCCATTTACGCCAGTAGGCGGTATTTTTTTAGAGGAGCGTATCGCATCATGCAGGAATTGTTTAAGGAAAAATGGACACAATGGGCAGCTGTGGCCACCACCATCTTGGCTGTGAGCGCAGCCATCTCAGCGTTAAAGGGTGGTGGATATTCCACTCGGGTCCAAGTGTTTACGACCAAGTCGGCGAACGCGTGGGCGTATTTCCAGTCCAAAAGCATCAAGCAACATGTTTCCGAGACACAAAAAGAAGCCTTTATCCTGGCCTCCCTTGAAGCCAAACCAGCAGCAAAAAAGGCGTATTTGGAAGCCGTGAACAAATTGAACGAAGACATTCAACGGTACGATCAGGAAAAAAAAGAAATCAAGGCGGATGCTGAGAAAAAAGAAAGTGAGATTGATTTTTACAAGCGTCACTCCGGGTATTTTGGCATGGCGGTTATGCTTTTGCAGATCGCGATTATGATGAATTCGGTCTCGGTGCTGGCCAAACGTGCCTGGCTCTGGGTGATTGGCGCCTCGTTTGGGGTTGTGGGGTTGGTGTACATGGGGTGTGGTTTTTGGCTGTAGGTTCAGTAAAAAAAAGGGCGAAGCCATTATGTGGCTTCGCCCTTTTTTTTAAAGGGAGTTTAAGGCTTGGGTGACATAAAACTCATGATAATCACGGGTGCATCCGAGTGGTTCCAAATCGAATGAACTTCTTCGGGGGGGACAATCACCACAGAATTGGTCACGGCCATCACGGACTCGGTACCTACTGAGATAACGGCCTCGCCCTCCAAGACTGTTAGGAATTCCGTTGAAAACGGATGGGTGTGATCGGTCATGGCCTGTCCGGGTTTAAAGGTGTAGATGAATTGTACGGCTGTATCTGAGGAAAGCACCACCGAGCGGCCGAATTTCTCGTCCTGGAAGTTGATGTGATTGTCCAAGGATTGAATGCGCATGTGCTTACTTGCCTCCTTTGCCCGTCGCCGAAGGCCGGGGCTTTAAAAACATGGATACTGGGATAAATACCGCGTTGCCAATCGCCAGAATCACCAAAAGCATAGGAAGGGTCGCACCCAGTGGATACCCGGAGAGGACCAAGGCTGAAAACAGAAGAATTAGGTAGATCACGTTGACGATGAGTATTTGAATATAGTGAATGAAGACATTGGACAAGGCGGCCATGTTGAGAAACCAAAAAATGAGAAACGTTGCGCCAAGGAGCAAAAGTCCCTGAATAAACAACGTGGACTTCCAATTTTTCGAAGCGCGTAAAAGCAATTCCAAAACATCTTCTTTGGACTGGCCGATGATAAACAGAGAATATCCCGATTCACTGATCCGCCAGCCCAACATGTGCAGCGGTTGATTGTACATGTAACCCGTAATGGATGTGCGCGTTTCAGGATAGGTGGTCGCCAGGACTTCCACGGCCCCGGTGGCGTCCGAGAAAGTGGTGGGTGCGAGAATGGGTTCGGCCCGATAGGGAAAGATCGGTCCGTTTTTTTGTCCCGACGCAGAATTGAGCGGACCCACCAAATACATGAGTTTGGTAAACGAAAGAATGGGTTGCTTTTTAAATTCCGAAACTTGGGAGGGTCCGTTCAATACAGCTTTATAAGCCTGCAAGTATTGACTCGGCAAGAACAAGGCGCGCATGATGACGAAAATGCTTCCTATGAGCAACAACGCTGCAATCAATAGGGAAAACCGCAAAACCGAAGGCAGCGTTCGGGGTGTGGACGAACCGGTCATGTGAGAAATCCTCCTGAACCATGGGATAAAGAATGTTCGAAAAAATGTTTAGGTTGGATCCAGAGCAAGCGATTTTACCACATTCTCGGCATAACCGGAACTGTTAACCGCAACGCGAGAAGCCGCAAGCGCGGCATAGCATGCAACCTTCTTCGTGTTCAAGGGTGCCGCCGCATTCGGGGCAGGCGCCCGCCAATTTATCCAAGGCCGTGAGTCCGTGGGAATGCACATCGTCTTCTTCGGTTTTTCCTTCGCGCCAGTTCAAGTAGCGTTCCATGACCACACCCAAACCGTCGGGGCAAGAGAGCACCATGCCGCCTTTTTGCCATGACGGATGCGGGCAGCGGATGCCGCGTAAATTTTTGGTGATGGCCTGCGGATTGACTCCGGCGCGCAGTGAGAGCGAGATCAGGCGGGCAATGGCCTCAGACTGAGATGCGGCGCAGCCTCCGGATTTTCCCATTTGCGTGAAGACTTCGCACAAACCCGCCTCATCATGGTTCAGGGTTACATATAGGTTGCCACAGCCGGTTTTGATTTTTTCCGTACGCCCGAACGTGACATCCGGACGTTTGCGGGGTTCGATTTTGTCATCGTGCTCCACCGATCCGGCATCGTTGGACTTCTCTCCGCCGACCGAAAGCACCTGTCCTGAGCGGGACCCGTCACGGTAAATGGTGACACCCTTGCAATCGAGGCGGTAGGCCTCCACAAATACATTTTCCACATCCTGCGTGGTGGCATGATGGGGGAAGTTTACGGTCTTGGATACCGCATTGTCCGTATGCCGCTGAAACGCCGCCTGCATGCGGGTGTGCCAAAGCGGTTCAATGTCATGCGCGGTCACAAAGGTTTTCTTAATATCTTCCGGCACGTTGTCGAGGTCCTGGACGGTGCCATGCTCGGCGACCGAAGCCACCAATTCCTTGGAATGAAATCCGCGCAGCATGGCGGTTTGTTCGAAGACGGGATTGACTTCCGTAAGCTTGTCGTTGTCCATGACATTGCGTACATACGCCAGAGCAAAAAGCGGTTCAATGCCGGAACTGATGCCCGCCAATATGCTGATGGTTCCGGTGGGGGCGATGGTCGTGGTGGTGGCATTGCGCAAGGGCAGCCCATCGGCGTAACGGCTTTCCGAAAAGGCCGGGAACGAACCACGTTGAGCGGCCAGTTCGTGCGACATGGTTTTGGATTCCTCATTGATGAATTTCATCAGATTCTCGCCGAGTTGCAAGGCACGGTCGGAGTTGTAGGCAATGTTGAGCTTCAGCAGCAGGTCCGCAAACCCCATGACGCCCAATCCAATCTTGCGGTTGTTGCGCACACGCTGGTCGATTTGTTCCAAAGGAAATTGGGAGGCGTCAATTACATTGTCCAGGAAATGCACCGCACTGCGCACGACCCTGCGCAAACGCGCATAATCCACCACGTGCGTACCATCTTTTTCCATGGTCATGATGGCCAGATTGATCGAACCCAGATTGCAGGCTTCGTAGGGCAAGAGCGGCTGTTCGCCGCAGGGATTGGTGCTTTCGATCTCGCCTTGCGCCGGGGTCGGGTTGACCGCATTGATCTTATCGATAAACACCACGCCGGGTTCTCCGGTATTCCAAGCGCTTTGGACAATCAGGTTGAACACTTCGCGGGCATTCAAGCATCCGACGGGCTTGCGGGTCCGGGGATTGAGCAGCTCGTAGTCGGTGTTGTTATGCAGGGCTTGCATGAACGCATCGGTGATGGCCACGCTGATGTTGAAGTTGGTCAGCTCGCGCGTGTCGTTTTTACAGGAAATGAATTCCATAATATCCGGATGATCGACACGGAGGATGGCCATGTTGGCACCGCGGCGAGTGCCGCCTTGCTTGACAGCCTCGGTGGCGGCGTTGAAGACCTTCATAAAGGAGACCGGGCCGCTGGCGCAGCCGTTGGTGGTGCGCACCAAGTCATTCTTCGGACGGATACGTGAGAACGAGAAACCTGTACCGCCCCCGCTTTTGTGAATGAGGGCGGCGTTTTTGATGGTGTCGAAAATGGATTGCATGGAATCCTCTACCGGAAGCACAAAGCAGGCGGAGAGCTGCTGCAAGTCGCGCCCGGCGTTCATCAGCGTCGGCGAATTGGGTAAAAATTCCAAGCGGGCCATGAGCGCATAAAACTCTTCCGCCACACCGGAAACATCGGTTCCAGGCGCATACTTTAAATCCGAGGCCGCAATGTTGTCGGCCACACGCTTAAACATTTGCTCCGGGGTTTCCGCGAGCTGGCCGTTTTCGTCACGGCGAAGATAGCGACGCTCCAATACCGTAAGGGCATTGGTGGACAATTGCAGGGGGTGTTTGGTTTCGAACGACACAGGAAAATCCTCCTTGAATGGGAAACATCAGCGGACAATGGTGGGGACGTCGTTGCTGAACACCTTGATGCGAACAGAAGGGGTTCGGAACCGAGGTTCGTCCGAAACCGTTCGTCTCGATAAGGGAGACTATGTTAAGCCGGGAAGAGCCGGGTGTCAAGTTTTCTTGCGTCAAGGCACATTTTTGTCTTGTCATGAAAGGGGTCCCCGGGTATAATCCATACCCTCGCGCCTATAGCTCAATTGGATAGAGCGTCTGACTACGGATCAGAAGGTTAGAGGTTCAAATCCTCTTAGGCGCACCAGTTTTCGAAAAACAGCCAAATGGCTGTGTTTTATACGTTGTACGACAGTACGTGCACGACTATTCCACGCCGAATCCGTGGTCCTATGAATTCAAATTGTTTCCACACTCGGCTTCAACTCTCGACGGCTCGCGATGAGTATTTCATGCGAGCCGCCTTGCGTTTGGCCCAAAAAGCGGCCGCGCTGGGTGAAGTTCCTGTGGGAGCCGTGGTGGTGTGCGAAGGACGTATTGTGGGACGCGGGCACAACCGCGTGGAAACGCGAAACGACGCAACCCAGCATGCCGAGATGTTAGCCCTGCGTCAAGCCGCGCGGTGTCTAAACTCCTGGCGGTTGGACGGATGCGATCTGATTGTGACCCTGGAACCGTGCGCGATGTGCGCTGGGGCCAGTGTTTGGTCTCGTGTGCGACGCATTGTATACGCCGCCTCGGATCCCAAGGCCGGTGCTTGTGGCACTTTGTTGACCGTAGCCGGTCACCCCAAATTGAATCATCATCCAGAGATAGAATCTGGAGTTTTGGCTGAAGAAAGTCGTGCGTTATTGCAGTCGTTTTTTAAATCGTTGCGCGCGCGCAAGAAACCACAGAAATAGTTGAGCCTACGGAGAGATGTCCGAGTTGGTTTAAGGAGCACGCCTGGAAAGTGTGTAGGCGCCAAAAGCGTCTCGGGGGTTCGAATCCCCCTCTCTCCGCCATTTTTTTTGAAAAGTAAAATAGGGGATTCGAACCCCCGCTTTTATTTAACGTTTATTGCGTACAAAGGAGAGCTCCCTATGCAACGCAAATGGATCGGACTGTTTTTGGTTGTAATGTTAAGTGTTTTGCCTTTGGCCGCTCAGGCTGGGCAAGAAGATCACTTGATGGGTATTGGCGTGATCATGGGTGATACAACAGGATTTACGCTTAAATCGTACATCAATAAATACATGGCCTTTGATGTGGCCGCGGGGTTGGCTTCCGGGTACAGTGTGTTTCCAGGGATTTCGACGCATGCGGACTTGGTATGGACCGATGAAATGGTGCGTGTTCCAGAAGGCGCGCTTTTATTTTATTTTGGCGGCGGTGCTTTTTGGGCACAAAGCAGTACCAGCCGGGTAGAGACGGGCGTACGCGGATTGACCGGAGCTGAATATTTTTTTCACCGCTCCAAGTTTGCCGTGTTTGTAGAATTGGCACCGACGGTCACGCTTACCAACAGTCCGGGAGTGAACTTGCACGGGGCGCTTGGCGGACGATATTATTTCTAGGGTAAAAGCCTGATCTTATAAAGCATCATGTGAGAGCCTTGAAAAAAGTTTAAGAAGTACTTGCCAGCAGAAGGTCGCTTGCATAGAATAAGGCCTTGTCAAAGCAGCTTGGGGCAGTAGCTCAGTTTGGGAGAGCGCCGCGTTCGCATCGCGGAGGTCGACGGTTCGATCCCGTTCTGCTCCACCAGTTTTTCCTCGCGAAAGTCAGGCATCTGGTTTTCGCGATTTTTATACGCAGGCGTTTCGTTACGCACGTACATGATTCTAAAATTTATCAATGTAGTTTCCCCTACACGGAGAGGTGGCCGAGTCCGGTTTAAGGCGGCAGACTCGAAATCTGTTGTACTCGCAAGAGTACCCGGGGTTCAAATCCCTGCCTCTCCGCCATATTTTTCGCTTTACGAAAAATCAGAGCAATTGAACAATT
The DNA here is from genome assembly GCA_964604705.1 of uncultured bacterium. Taxonomy (GTDB): domain Bacteria; phylum Oederibacteriota; class JAAXVQ01; order JAAXVQ01; family JAAXVQ01; genus JAAXVQ01. The sequence goes on along the minus strand of CAZSAP010000007.1, from coordinate 154,183 downwards.
GAAAACAGGAAATTGAAAAAATTTCAATTGCGGTCTATTGCTCATTTTTCCCTTTCTCCAAAATTTAAAAATTACACTTCAGGATTCGAAGACAAGTGAGCGTTTTATTTGATTTTTACAATTAATTTTTCTCCCCATAGTTTTCCACAATCTGTAGTTGATGTTATTGCTCTAACCACCAGGTATTGATTTTTTTTGTATCCAAACAGATAAAAACAAATAAAAAAATAACAAAAAACGTATCGAAATGAAACGCAACCAATAAAACAATTTAAAATAAACAAAAAAACATAATCGTGATTTGAGTCGCTAGACAGCATCTGGTATAATTTTAGGCATTAATACTTAATTATATAAAATCCACTCAAAGGACTTTCGGATGATTCTTAAAAAACTATTTTCTTCGCAGCCATGGACGCTGTTTTCTGTGGGTCAATGGCATCGGTCAAGTATCCGGCCGTGGAAAAAAGGGTTGGCCTTGGCATTATGTGTGACCTTTATTTTTCCCTATCTGACGTGGGCGTTCACGCCTTCGAACGCAGCGGCAGCTACCGTGGTTCGGGTGAACCAGCAACCCGTGACCTTTCCTGAAACCGCAGGTACGATCGTACAAAGCCACGTCGGCAATGCCCGCGTGGTTTTGTACATTCAGGACTTGCATTGCAACTACGAAGTCCAAACCAACATTGCGCGTTTGGTGGAGTATGCGGCGGAACATTACGGCGTGCAAAACGTGTTTGTTGAGGGTGCCTCGGGACCGATTAACGTTGCGCGCCTGGCCCAACATCCGCTGGCGTGGGCCAAGCAGGAAATCGCAGAGTATCTTTTGCGGGAAGGCAAGATCACGGGGCCGGAAATGCTGGCTGCCAATGGTACGCACGCGTTGCGTATCTTGGGCGTGGAAAACGCGGAACAATACCAAAGCAGTCTTGATTTGGTTCAGGGGTTTCTCAACAGCGAGATCCAAGGTTATGTTCAAGATCTGCGCGACGGGTTGACCGGACTTAAGCCAACCCTTTACTCGCCGGCGCTCCTACGCTTGGATCAGGCCAAGCAAGCGTATCGGGAAGGCAAACGATCGCTTTTGAACTATGCCTTGGATTTGGTCGCCTGGGCGCGCGCGGCTGGGATTTCGCTGGAAACGTTTTCCGCGGTAGCCACGTACACACAACACAGGCAGGAACCATTTGGCGCAGGACTTTCATCGGATCAATTGTTTCGTGAGCTCGAGGGGTTGGATCAGGCCCTGCGCGAACCGTTGTATCAAACCGCCGAACAGCGCCGATTGGACCTTTTGGAACACCGTTTGGATGTCATGGAACGCCTGCTGAACATCTCGGCGTCCACCGACGATCTGGCCGAGTGGAGCCGGGCGCCGAAAGAGTTCTCGGTCGCGGGCTTTGTCGCGTTTATCCAAGCCCATATGGGTGAAGACGAGTGGTCGGTGGATCCGGAAGCCGCGAAGCTGGATGAAACCCTCATCCAGGTGAAAGCCTTTTACCGTTTGGCGGATCAACGCAGCGATGTGTTTGCGCAGGCAATCAGCGCGAAGATGGCCTCGGCTCCAGCCGGGGTGAGTGTGTTGATTGCCGGAGGGTATCACTCGGAGCGCGTGCTGGCCGCGTTGAAAAAGAGTGGTTGTTCCTACGTGAGTCTGGTTCCGAAGATCACGCGTCACGATGTGGCCAATCCGTATTTTGACATTTTGCGCAACCGGCAAACCTCCTTGGAAAAGTTGTTGGAAAAAAACCAAACCATTTTAGCTCCGGCGAGCCGTTTTCCTCAGACCGACAAAGAGCTCTCGGCCCTCGACTGGGCGCAGCAGCCGAAGAATGTACGTTTGCTGGATCAGACCATCCAGGTCTTGGAGCGGTTGTCGGAAGTGGTTCGAACTGCGGAGCAGAACAATGCAGCCGCAACCCAGTGGCAGGAACTTGTGTCCCGCCGGGAGTCCTGGGATGAAGGCGCGACGCTGGTGGTGGAACTGAAAAACGGACTTTCGGCCGTGCTGCGTAAACCCGGGGTTTCCTGGAGTGCGCATGAAGAAGGCGAACGCAGTGTCGCCCTCACGCTTAAGGGTTGGCATGTGGCGTTGATGGATCGCGCAACGCTGGCGCGCTTGGAACCCGAGTTGCGGGCGGCTCAGGCACCGAAGTTATCCATGGCGACATTGTTGCAGTGGGGCGCACGCATAAGCTCGCCGGTGGGAGGCATGGTTTTACAGACGCCGCAGGGCACCCTCGCCACCGCGCCGTTTTTACGTTGGTTGAGCAACGCCCAACCCGGTGCGTGGTGGATGTCCTTGAAGACTTGGATGCAAACAGCGCGGGCCCAACAAACCGTACGCGCCAAGGCGAACCAGCCGCCCTCCACAGTGACCGCGTCTGTCGTGGGGCGTGCATTTAACACCGAAGCCTTTGAACCGCTCTCGGTCTTGGGGGCGGTCTCCCTGCCGCTGGCACTTTATTTCTTTGTTCCCGCCGCGACCTGGCCGATTTTTGTGGTAGGCGCCGTCTATTTACTCTCGTTGGTGATTGTGCCTGTGGCCACCGCGCATGCGGTTCGGCGCGCGCTACGCTACACCGGCCTTAACTGGGGGCCGGCGCGCGTGCTTTTCAGTCAGGCTGAAGACATCCGCACCATCCAAAGTTACTTGGAGAATGCCCGCGGAAAAATCTCGTACTACTTGTTTGATGAACAAACCGGGAGGGCCGGTCGCTTGTTTGTGGATCGTCTGGCACTCAGCCACTTGAATTGGTTTTTCCGAGCCGTGATTTGGACGCATGAAATGATGCATGCAAAATTGGGCTTGCGGGTGGAGTTTGTGGCCGTGCCCATGACCATGACCTTGCCCTGGGGTATTTTCGGGGCGCTCCTCACCGGACTCTCCCTGTGGCTGGATCCAAGTACGGTTTTCTTTTACGCCAGTTTTACCCTGTACAACCTAATCGGGGTTCCAACCTTGGCCGCTTGGATGGCCCGGCAAATTGGCGTGCGTCAAAATTTGGGTGGACATGCGGGTTTGCAGATGTCCCGCTGGCATCCGCTCTCCCATCCGGAGGTGGACGCCTATCTGTCCGCGTATGCGCATGAGGCTTCCCGCCAAGGGGAAAACAGCACCGAGCACATGACCTACTGGCGGCACTGGATGCGCGGGGATGCTTCCAGTCCAAGCGCGGTGATCATTCCGTGTCCGAACCGCGCCGAGGACATTCTCCTGATCAAAGCCAACCAGCAACCCGGAGACATCACGGCGTTGCGTCAAGCGTTGGGGGCCACCCCAAAGAAAAATCTGCTCGTGGTCCTTGCGGACAATGGCTCGGACCCGGCCCTCCTGGAAACAGCCATGCGCGAAAACGCGACGGAAAAGGACCGTCAAGCCTTGGCCCAGGCCCGCGCCGTGCGGCAGGCCCGCAGTGAGCGTATCCTCGCGGATTTGAATCAAGTCTTGCAGGAGGAACGGCCGGGGACGCGCGTGCTGGAAACGCAGGTGCGCTCCACGGTGTACAGCCTGACACGTTTGACCGACCTTACGGCCATTTATGAACGCCGTCTGCAAGGGTTGAAACACGATCACGTAACCCCCATGGTGGTGGCCAGTGAACCGCACGGGCATACCGTACGCTTGCTGAAGGTGGTCCGATGGATGCGTGCGCAAGGCATGAAGCGACTGGTCTTTCTCGGGGATTATCTGGGCAAGTTCACGGACGCCAAAAGGCTCGCCGCACGTCCTGAAGAGGTCGTGACCGGGTTCGAGGTGGTGGATGAGCTGCGCCAGATCATGATGGATGGGGACATTCAAGTCAGCGCCTTGATGGGGAAAAGCGAACATATCTTTTTGCGCGCGTTGCTGGGTGACGAAAACGCAAGCCGTGTATGGCTGAGTGAAATATTTGAAGGCAAAACGGTCCTACGGGATTTGAAAAAATTGGCCGCCGAGCCGATCACGTCCAAAACCTCGGAACTGCATGCACGCGATATTCGGCAGGCGCAAGAGTTCGAGCGCATGTTCCAACAGATGATCCGCGCCCAAGGGAAGATGCTCTCGGACGTCGACATGCAGAACGCCTGGACGCAGTGGTTTCGTTTTCACCCCAAGCTGCTGGATATGGCCGAATTCATGGTCGAGCACATGCGGTTTGTTTATTTTGAAGACGATTGGCACAACTTGTACATGGTGGGCGGGATCAACCCGGAGCTTGATTGGCGTGGATTAAAAGGCGTCGGAGCCCTGCAGGCCATGGAACGTGAATTCCGCGAAACCGCCCAACGCGGCCTGCGGCTGACCCGAATGATGCAAGACGTTTGGACCATCATGGAGCGCCCTGTAAGCGAGGGCACGGAAGCGGAAATGCTTCGCCGCACGCTCAAGGTGCTGGATGTGATCGAGCAGGAGCGAGCGATCAATGTGCGCCTGGGCCGCGAGCTGGTTCCGGAGAGCATGCTTAAAGCCATGAATCAGATGCTGAACGCCCGGGTGATCTCCGGAAGGCGCGCCACACCCGAGGAAATGAACGCCATGTTCGAGCAGTTTTTTGCGACCCTTAAGAAAACCGCACAACCGCTGCCGGATGTGTTCAAGTCGTCGCTGGAAAACGCTTCACGCGCAGAATCACCCTTTGGTTCGGATCATCCCGGTGGTTTGAAAGGGAATGAGCTGTATGCACGCCAGGCGCAGCGCAATGAGCTCGGGATCAACACGATCATCAATCCAGCCAACTTCACCGACGGCGTTCAGGAACTTGGTCAGATTCACGTGACCGATCGCAAGGGGGTTCACCGCTACGCGGTGGACACCTTGGATCAAGCCTCGCCCAAAGTGGAGCCCTTATTGGCGGCCCAAGAGGCCAACGAAGCGGAGCTTACAAGGCAACGCGAGCAGTACATGCAAACCTACGAGCACCGCGGGCTGAAGCCCGGGGAAGAGCTGTCCTCGCTGGAGCGTGTGTTTAAGTACAAACAACAAAGTGTGCGCCAAGTGTTGGCCGACTATCAGGATCTGGTGCCGGTGGAGCGCTCCAACGGCTTGGTACGAACCTGGAAGAGCGTGAGCTATCTGGTGCGGGCGTACATGAGCGAGTTGCAACGTACGGGTCGAGCACAGTCTGTGTTGTACTCGGCCACGGGATGGAAGTGGCCAGGGTTGGTAGGGGCGGTTTTGGAAAGTCTGGGACTTGGGGCTTTGGCCATGTGGCTTCAATCCATCGCCGGGGCGACTGTGACCCTGGGCGGTGTGAGCATCGTATGGGCAGCACCGCTTTTTATGGGCGGCGCATTGGCCGCGGTGGCGGCCTTGGAAGTTGCACTGGAGTTTCACCGGCGACAAGGTGGGTTGCGGGCGGCCACCTGGCAAGATGCGTGGGGTGTGTTTCGGGCGCGGCTGTTGCTGTGGAGTCCGTATTGGCTTTTGTCCGGTGTGATGCACGCGGCACATCCAGGATGGTTTTTAGGTATTTGGATTGCGGCCGGGGCCGCGCACCTAATCAACGATGTGCGACGGATCTGGACCAACGTGCGACAAGCAGCCACCGCCACGCCCGAGACGGCCTTGGTCCCTGCGGGCAAGACCGTGGCGGATAAAAATTCCGTCTTTATCTCATCGGAAGAAATGGCGATGCTGCTCGGGATGCCGGTGGATGGAAGCGTGGAGTTGCCTGCGGCGCGGACGTTGTCCGTGGGCAGCACGCCTTTGTTGGATCGAGACACCGCAGTCAGTATGGGAGAGGTGGTTACGCCCGAAGAACGCCAGGCTTTGCTGGAAGGGTTTGTTGAGACATGGCAAGGTCCCGTGGTGGCCACAGTGAAGGTCGTCGAGAATGGCCGGGAAGAAACCATCGCCGTGCGTTCGCAGCAGGAAAATGCCGATGTTGGCCGGGAATGGAACGCACTGGAAAAGGACGCGTGGCTGCAGGCGTTTGCACGTTCGCTTCAGGATACCCATGCCACCGTAGCCTGGGAGTCCTTGGCCGAAGCCACGGAAAACACCCGCCGGGAATTGTACTTGGCGGCGTTGGCTGCGCATCCAACCGAGACCCTGCGCAAATATGACCAATTCATGATACATTTGCCGGATTTAACAGACCGCTCCGACGAACTCATGCATGATTTTGGCAATGGACTCGCAGGGTTCGGAATGTTGATGATGCTGGATGAATCCATTCCCGGTGCGGTAGCCGCACGCAGTGCCGGGGAGGCGCTGACCGGGCTTTGGTCCTCACGGCTTAACCGCATTCTTCGTGATTTTCGTTCGGACCCAAAAGAGCTGCGCAGTACCCTGACGCTTCGGGCTGCGGTTTTGGAACGCGCGGAGGATCCGTATGCCCAGGCCATGGCTTCCCGGCTGCGGGACGCGCTGAAGGGCGAGCTCAAGGATGGGGCCAAGGAATCGCTGCGCCAGGAATTGTTATCGGTTGTGTACGTACAGCTGTCTAAAGCCTTTGCCGACCTGGAAGCCACATATGCCCGGCTGATGGTGGAACTCACCCAGGACGACATGCGTTCACGTTTAAGCGATTATGAATTGTATGTCAAACTGTATTTGGACAGCCTGCTGTACAAACAAGCCCTATCGCTTTCCAGCTTGTTCGGGGTGCGCGAACCCATCAAACCTTTGGATTTAAGGCTCATGTACCTGACGGCTGCGATCAAGCGCGATGTGGTGCGCTCCAACAAAAATGTGGGCGACGCGATAAGTCTTTCCGATATCGAGGTAGAGATCGAAACGCCGTCTCCGGACTTTTTCCGGGAAGCCCATTGGGTTCAGGGCGAGCCCGGGCGCATCCTTTATTTTCTCCTGAAAAACGTAGTGACCAATGCCCAGCGCGCGGTGGTGCGCAAGGCACAAAGCTTGCCAACGGCCGAGCAGCGCGAGTACGTGCAAAAAGCCGTTGTGCGCGTGCGCTTCACGGCGGAAGGCTTTACGGTCGAAGATGCGGGCGACGGTATCACGCGCGAGATGGCCCGGCGTATGTTTGACCGCGGTGTCACCGAGGGGATGGGAACCGGTTTGGGTCTGCACTCGGTTTTAAAGTTGGCTCGTCAGTATGGCATTCAACTCACGTACGATACCGAAGTGGGACGGGGGACGACCGTACGCGCCCGTTTTCAACCCCTGAGTCGTGCGGAAGTCTCCGAACATTACACGAAGGATCTGGGGACCCTGCAAAATTATTTTCAGGATGCCCTGGCGCCCCTGACCGAGGAAGCCGCACTGCCTGTGACCCAACCTGTAAGCGAACCCATCCGGACCTTGGCGGATGTGGAGCGGATCTTCGCGCAAACCTCGCCCGAGGTTTGGATCACTCCGCGAATTGCCAACGCCGCGCCGGACCGGGTGGTGGTTACGAGCGTGGACGAGCTCATGCCGGCGCTGGAACGCGCTCGGGCCCAAGGTGTGCTGGGCAATGCTTTGGTCGTGGCGCAGGTGATTGAGACCGAGTCGCGGCTTAACCAAGTACGCCAGTTGATTTTGGTGGACGAACTGGATCGTTTGATCAATTCCGCTTCGCAAATGCGAATGGGTCTCGGATTTTTGGAACACCAAGGAAAAGTTGTGCTCAACCTGTTGGTTCGCTTCCGGGGACAAGGGTTGGTGGTGGACTTGGAGCGCATTGCCCTGGACCCGGGTTTTCAAAATTTTGGTTTGGGCAAAGCCATCCTCAAATCCGTCCGACAGGGCTTGGGGACGTCGTTCCCGGGTGCGGAGTTGCATGTTCTCGCGCGACATCCTGCGTCACAGAAAATGACCATGGATTTGTTCCAAGGGGAGATTGACTGGGAGTTTTACCGCAACCCTGTGGCCAAGGATTTGGGAACCGCCCTGCAACTCCTCGGCATCACGCATCCTGGGCGCAACGAGCGATTATCGGTGGAAGAAATGCGCGGCGCCTTGACGGCCGCCAAGGCCCAGGATGAACAGACGCACCTGACCGATGCGCAGTATCTTTGGAATAAATTCAATCACTGGGCCGCGCGGATGAGCGAGGATCCCGAGGTGTACCGGCAAGTGCAACAGACGCTGCGGCTCTCACCCATGCCCGCGGCCTTTGCCCGGGCGCAGGACCGTACCACGTTTCTCTTCGAACAGTCGATAGGTCTGCTGGCCATGAAGGCGCGTATTGCCGAGCCGGTGAAAGCACCGACCCAGGTGAATTCGCTGTTGTACCTCGCGACCGGGAATAAATCCCTGGGCGTCCTGGGTGCGGCCCTGGAAGGGTTCGGGTTGACGGCGTTGGTGGTTTGGGTTCAGACCTCGGCGTGGGGAGCCGCCTTGATGGCCGGCCTTGGTTTTTCTTTGGCTGCGCCCGTGACCTTGATCTTGGTCATCGCGGTCGTTAGTGCGGCGCATGTGGCCGTGGAATTTTGGCGCCCGTTGCCCGGCCGGGCACCTCCGGCCTCATGGGCCGAAGCCGCGCAAAGTCTGGTGGAGCGGTGGCAGGCATTTGCCGGGTATGTCCTTTTGGCCGCGGTTCCCTTGGCCGTGGCTCCGGTTTGGTTTGCGTCCCTGGCCGGTGCCGTCATTGTACTGCATGTGGCCACCGATACCCTGAAGCTTTGGCCGGATGCAGGTTGGGCACAAGCTTGGCAGGGTGCTTGGCGTCGCGTCGAATCATGGTTGGGTTCCTGGCGTTGGTCCCTGCAAAATCCAGTGCAGGCATTGCACACCGCCGTTCCGGCCGGGTTTGCGGGCGCAGGCCTTCCCCTGCTCGGGGTACGTTCACCCATTGTCCTGATGGAAGCCAATCCCGATCGCGAGCGAGGGCTGACCGGATTAAGCGGCGGGGCGTTTGAGAGTCGCGCAGACTATTTGCGCTCCCAGCTGCTCCAGGATCGAATCGTGGATGCCATGGAGGCGCTGGGCGGACGTGCCACCGTGGAGGATATCTATAAGGTCGTGCAGCGTTCCCGGAACGTGGTGGCTACGGCCCTGGCCCGCATGGATTTCAAGGCCATCAATCGAGTGCGCATTCAACAAGGCAAAATGCCCTTATACCCAGTGGTGCATGCCAAGACCAAGGAGTCGCAGGACCTCTTGATCGCAGGACTCGAAGCCCTGGGCGGGATTGGCACGACCGTTGAGATCGCTCGCTTTAGTGGGGTGGACCGGCGCGAGGTTCTGGAACTGATGAAGCGCCTGGACTTGGGTTTGATCAACGAGATCCGCGAAGCGCAAAATCTGTTTCCGCTGATTTGGGTGCGCAACGCTTCCGACATCAAGCCCCCGTCGTCCCGCGGGCTCTCCACACTAAGTTTGTTTGTCCAGGATCTGGCCTCGGAGTTTACCGGTCGGAGCGGAGGACGTTATGTGTCGCTGCATCAAGAGCATGTACTGCCCTGGGTGCTGTACGCGGTCAACCGCTGGCTTCCGCTCACCGGTGATGCCGAGAGCGACCTGTTCAACCGCGAAGACGCAGCCCTGTGGCTGCAGCGTGCCGGTGTGCGTGAGTTTGAGCGGGCCTACAGTGCGTCACAAAAACCCGGCGACCGCAGCGCCTGGCTGAACACCAAAGCCGTGAACCTTTATTGGCGGACAATTTTTCCGCGGGCCATTCAATCGATCAGCGTGGGTCTGCTTACGCTCCCGTTTCTGGACGACAAGGCACTGGATGTGGAGTCCACCTATGTGGTGACGCAGTTTGAGCGGGCCTTGCAAACCGCAGTCCTGCAGCAGGAGAGCGAGACGCTTAAGCGTTTGGCAGAGACCTCGCTGGAATTCAATCCCGCCCGCCGCACGGCCTTGGCCGAAGGGGCGTATCATGGTTTACGTTCCAGGGCCGGGGACACCCAGCCGTACGCCTCGTTGGAACAAAAAGATCTCGAACAACTGTACGCCGAACGTCCGGTTGCCTCCGCGGAGCAGACCGGTGCCCGGCGTACCTGGCCGACCCTACGCGAGACGTTCTCGCAGTTGCATCCCGAGTTGGTCAAATCGCATTTGCTGGAATGGCAGCGCACCGGCCAGGGCCTGATGCCCGGAGAGTATTTGGAGACCAGCATCACACCGGGCACCATCAAGCATATCTACTATCAGGGTCAGCAAGCCTTTTTCTCATTCAAATCACTGCAAGGAATCGGCGGGAAGCTGGATGTGGTGCTGCTGGCCGAAACCGACCCCAACCACGGGTTGGTGGTCAACGCGTATGCCCAACATGCGTTGGCCGAGGGCACGGCTCAGCCGCTGGCCACGTTTAAATATTCTCCAAGCAACTCCACCTTTTCCCGAACCGCCGCAGACATTGTCCGGGCCTATTACCACGTGGGGACACTCGCCCTGTTGGGGCGCCCGCACTATGCGCGGATCAGCAACCGCGGCATTGTCGCGTTTGCGGCCAGTCCGGATAACTATGGACCGGCGCAGCGTGTGCAAATGAAAGTCCCGGAGAAGCAATGGCAGGCGCTGGGTTTGGGTGAGAGCGACGTGGTGGTGCACGTGGAGCGGGACGCGAACCAGGGCTTGATCATCGTCACGGACCTGGCCGAGGATTACGCGCAAGGCCGTACGGATCGGCCGCTGATGGTGTACAAGGTCGGGGCGCCCGGGGAGATGGCCGAGCAGGTGGATGCGCTCAGCCGCCTGGATGTTTTGGCCGCCAAGGCCGGGGTTTGGCTTCCGGTCGTGGGTCGCCCGTTGGCCATGCCGTTTGCGCGCGTTACGGTGGACGGCAACGAGTACGGCCTTGTTACGTTGAAGTGGCGCGGGCAGTCGGCGCGCTTCTCCTTCCCGCTGAAAGACTTGCCGGCAGAGGTTGGGCAGCACCCGGTGGTGTTGACCGTGGATCGAACCCCGGAGGAAGGGCAAGTGATTCGTTTGTATGCGCAAACCGGTGAAGGCCCGCGCGTGCAGCGTCTGTTGGTGAAGAGCGAATCGGTGGCGCTGGACGAGGGCGCAGCGGCCGCGACCCAAAGGACCTTGGCGGTTCAGGCGTCGGCCGGAAAGTCCCTGGCGAGTTGGACCCGCGCCGAAGCCAGCGTTCAAGCGCTCAGGGCGCGTTGGGCGGAGGTGACTTCACCCGCGTCCCGGCGCACCCTGGCTCCGCTGCTGCGGGGCGTGGAACAGCTTGACGCAAGCCTGCGCGAGGCGTTGGTTGGGTGGCAAACCTCGGCCACGTCCGCATCCGAAGAAACCTGGGAGCTCTTGCTCGCGCGCTTGGATGAATTGGGTGGAGCCGTTCGCAGGTTGGAACTCTCCACGCTTAATGACCAAGAAGTGGACCTGGTTCAGGGGGCACGCGAACATGTGCGGATGTACGTCAAGGTTGTGCTGGCCCTGGCGCATGCACCGGGGACCGCGCTCTCGGACGCCGCGCAGGTGCGCGCAGGGGATTTGGCAGGGCTGGCCCCGGAGAGCGTGCGAACCTTGGTGCGGTTGGATCTCATATTGACGAAACTCCGGAAGATCGGGACGCTTCAAGAACGTCTTTTGGCACGCCAGTCGCGCATGGCCATCTCCGCGCGTGCGTCGTTGGCCTGGGCCTGGGTGGCCGGAACCCTGCCCATGTTGGCGGGGTGGGCGTACGGGGCCATCACCGGACATGAACTTTCGCTGGCCTGGTCCAATGTGGCCTGGTTGACCACACCCGGCGCTTCGGTTTTTCTGGGGGCTTCCTTATTAAGCTGGATGTCTCAGGTCCTCGGGCGCAGGGCCGGTCCCTACCAGCCCAGCCATTTCTTGGCCACGGCGTTGGAAGATGAACACGTGGCGTTTTTCGAAGTTCAGGACACGGTCCTAAAGGTTCAACCGGCTGTGAAACGCCTGCTGACGCATCTGCCGGTATGGCTGCAAAACGCAGTGCTGTACGGGACGGGCGTGGTTGGGCACGAGAGCGCGCATTTCTCGGGACATCGGACAGAGCTGTATGCCTACGGTGTGATGCAGGCATTGCCGGCCGCAGTGGGCGCCTTGCTGCTGGGCGGGGCCCTGATGTTGTTGGGTGTGACCTCCTCAGCGGTGTTGGTCGGTGCGGCCGTGTTGGGTGCATTTGTCAGCGTGGGTGTGGTCGGGAGAATGGTTTCCACCTTTGCCCGGGAAGACCTGCATTATGTACTCAGCGGAGTTTTGGCGGGTCCGACCCAAGCACCGTCCCAAACAGAAGCCGAGCGTGAGACCGAGGCTCAGACGCCGCGCATGCCGGCCGAGTATTTGGTGGAGGTCTTGGATCTCAAGGATATTGCCAAGCATCCCGGAATTGAAATTCTCTCCGTGTCCACGGGCAAAGACTATCACGTGATGAGCATCCGCGTTCCGGAGCGCCTCAATCCTCGGGCCATTCCCTCGGGTTTGGAAATTTTGCAAAACGAGATGGGCAACATCCGGGAGTTTGATTTGGTTTCGGGCATGGATGGGCGCCTTTTGGCGGTCTTTCCCGCGCCGAGCAGCATTGATCAGATTGGGATGTTCAAGGGGAAAGACAAAAACATTCCCTATTTTGATTTAACCCCGTTTTATTTCCGCGCACCGGCCGTACGCGCCGAGTCCATGGCGAGTCAGTGGAGCGAATTTTACACGCGCATGATGGCCGAGCAAAAAATTCTTACGCATTATAAGGACGCCCGTTTGGCCCTGCGTGCGGCACGCACCTTTGCCATCAACTCTGAAAAAGAACAGGACCCGCACGCCTACATTGGCGTCCATGCTCTGCGGGGAGGCAAACTGGAGTGGTACGCTCAGCAAGGGTACATGGGACGGAATTTGCTTAGCAGCCTACAAGCGTTCAACCACGTGGCCGAAACGGTGTTGGCGGTCTTTCCCACAGTGTACTCGCCGGCTCAGACCAATCACATGGCCGCGGATTCGGACTATTACATCAATGTCTTTGATAAATTGGGTTTGTCCAAGGGAATGGACGTGCTGGTCGTGGGCCCGGGCTCGGGAACCGACACGTGGTTGGTGGCGCAGAAAACGCAAAACACGGTGCACGCCGCCGGGCTTAATCCTTTGGAAGTGGCCAACGTACGGGCCAACGCCAACTCGGCCGGGTTCAAGGTCAAGGCCGTGGTCAGCAACAACATCATGGACGCGCACGGGAAGACCATTTTCCCCGAGACCAAGTTCGATCGCATTGTTTGGAACATGCCGAATTTTATTCCTGAGCAAGCGCGCAGCAGCATTCCCAAAGAATTGCGCCTTTCGGATCATTGGGACTTGGACATCGGCGGGGACATCTATCGGCGGTTTCTGGCGGCGTTGCCCAAGATGCTTAAGCCGGATGGGTATGCCCTGATTTGGAATGCCAACATCGATGAAGATACATTGCGTTCCATTCCGGGATTCTGGATTCGTAAGGTGGGGCAGTTCACGTATGTGATTCAACAAACGTCCGGAACCGTGCTGCCCCAGGACCTCGGTACGCCGAACGGTCTGGCCCCGTTGCACGATACCGCGCGCTTGTTGCTGCAAGCCATGCTGAAAAACGTGGTGTTGCCCGACGTGCCCGTGACCGACGAGCTTTTGAGCGTCATGAGCCTTATGGCGTACCAGGCCGAGAGCGCACGCGAGATCAATGCTTGGAAAATGCTCTTCAAGCATCCGGCCATCGCCGAAGTTGCCAAGACCCTAGCGCTTCCGGTTTATCGCCGGTTTTTGGAAAAGCAATCCGATCCCAAGGGCACCTTGGATCTGCTGGCGGCTGAGAAGCTTGATCTGTTGACGCAAGGGTTGAGTCAGAAATTGGCGCTCAACCGGGGGGTGATCGAGCTGGGCTCGTACGCCAGCGCCCGGGATTTTCGCGTGACCGAAGCGGTCATGGTGGTGCATCCGGAAGTGGGCATGTTCACGCCCTCGGTCCGCGATCTTTTGCAGCGGGCCCAAGCCTTCGGCTACGATGTGGCGGGCATGAAACTGTTCAACGGGCAGTTTTTACGCGAACATCCGGAACTCCACGGGGTATTGAAACTGGATGCCGAAAGTCAGTTGGAGCCCAAGGCTCAGACCCTGGCGGTTATCCTGCGCCAAACCCACGAAGACAGCGCCACATGGGATGAGCTGCACCGATATTTTATCGGGGAAGACGCCAATCCGCGCGGGAATAATATGGAAGGGACGATTCGCAAAGATGCCGTGACCGGCGAGATGACCTTGCCGCTCTGGCTCAACCCGAAGGATGAAACCAAACTGAATGCACGCCGCCGGGTGGCGGATCTTTCCAGCCAACCGCTGGAAGCCATGCAGCAGGTGATACGCGTGTTTGACGTACAACCTGAACAAACCACGTTTGGACGTCTGTTAAAGAGCGCCGGGTACACGCCGGAACAGCTGGCGTATCTGTCTGAGAATCCCGCGCTTCCGGCCGAGCCTGGGTCCGAGTCAAAACCGTTATTTGCGAGCTTGTCCCGTTTGGATCCGATGGAGGCGGCGCATCAAATCGCGGCGTGGTTGCCGGCCAAGACGTTGAGTACGGCCGCACCGACGTCCGCCCGTCCCTCCGGTACAGCGGTGTCACAGGATGAGTGGATGAAGACACTGCAAACCGCGTTGAACCAGGTTTCCCAGTCTGCCAACCGCCAATATTGGGATGAACATCCGGCCCAGACGTTGCACGAGTTTGTGCGCGCGCTCTCTGAGCTGGGGCACAGCGCCCCGCTGCGCAATTGGCTGACCTTGGCGCAAAACGATTATCCGGCGTTTGTGCGCGCCGAAGGGATCATGAATGTGCTTTTGCCCACAGCCCAAAGGATCAAGAAAGAACCTGAACTTTGGGCCTCCCTGGACTTCAAGCAACCCGATGTGATGAACCTGCAAGCGCAGCTGCTTCAACTGGAATATGTGGCGCCGACCCAAGCCGGAGGTGCGACCCCGGCTTCCATGGCCAGCGTGAACGGCATTCGCTCCGTGGCGGACCTGGAGGCCTTTAAAAACGCCGTTTTGGCCTTAGCCGAAAAAATAGAGAACGGGGTTCCGACCCAACGCTCCTCCACGCAGGTTGAGGAGGCGATACAAAAGCAACTGGAAACAATCCAAAGCGAGGAGCGTCCAACGCTCGAGCCGGAGAACGTTGCGTCCGATGCAGCTAAAGCACCGGTGCGAGTGGAGCGGGAATACGCCGGTCAAAAAATAATAACCGGGGATTTTTCAGCCCAGGAAGAAACCTTGCGGTCGGAGCTCATGCAGCAACTTACGCAGCTCGGGTATGCACTCGACCAGCAAGAAGGGTTGCTTTTTGGATTTCACGAAGTCTACACCAATGCCTGGCATGCCCGCGGACGACAAGTCTTTGAACAGGAGGCCGGCAGCTTAAAAGCCTTGCGCGAGGATGCCACGCGAACCGAGGAAGAGAAACGCGCCCTGATTGACCGGGCCATGACCCAAGGCAAAGCCGAGACCCGGGTGCGGGTAAGCTGGATGTTTACCCCCGAAACGGCGCAGATGGAGATCATCAACAACGCGGAGCCTACCGCAGATCAGCAAGAGCGCATAGCCCGCAGCTATCAATCGGCCGACGAGGACATTGCCGATATGGTGCTGAACTTGGACACGGAAAACGTGGTCTTAAACGACATTCAGATCAGCGGGACGGGTGTGGGGTTGGGTATGGCACGGCGCATGCTCCGTGACGCACACGGCGAGCTTACCTATCGCTTCCGCAAGGGTGAGACCGCGTTTCGCATTGCCATGAATCGAGATCGCACCAACGGGCTGGCCTCGGTGGTGGACCGCAAGCTGCAGGCCACGGGATGGGCTCAGGCACATCCGTTCTACTACGCACTGTACACGATTGTGGGTGCAAGCGTCTTGGAAGTCGCCTACTCGCTTCCCGGACTGGGCCCTTGGCTGCAGCGGCAGTTGGTCAAGCGCGGCTGGGCCGAGAACGTGGCGCCGCCGTCGGTCTCGGATTTGCGCGCAGCCATGTGGATCGCAGCGGTGATGACGGTCATCACGACCTTGACCGTCGGGAGTGGCTTTGGGCTGCTCTGGAGCATCCCCGCGGTTTCGTTCTGGGCGGGCATAAGCGCACGGTTTTTCAGCACCGCCCACGAAGGGCGAGGCGAGCAGGCCCAAGCATACTTGTACCGCCTGGGCTGGTTGCTCACGGCGGCTATGTTTGCCCCCGGTGTGATTTATTTTGGGATCGCGGGCTTTGGACTCAGTTGGGTGGTTTTAGGCAAGACGTTCCTGCTGGGACTGGGGCTCAATGTCGGAATCCATGCGTTGAACAACACCCTGGCCCTGTTGGGTCGAGCGCGGTGGTTGGAGCGGGCCCTGCCCGGAGTGGCCCGGGCATTAAGCCGCCTGGAAATAGGGTCGGCGGCCAAGGCGTCCTTGGTGGATGACCTCATCCACCGGATTGCCCAGGCGAACCACAACGGGCAAGCGCTTCAAGGCATCGTGCTTTCCGAGTATCCCAAACAGTACGGTGAGTACGCGGTCTATTACCTGATCCGCGATCTTAAGACCAAGTTCAACCTGATGGATGAAATTTCGCCCATGACGTTGCCCAATCGCGTGCAACGCATCGCATCCCTGCAAGGTCTCAAACCGCAGCACCTTACGGTCGAACGGTTCTTTGTACTGAAAGATACCCTGGCCCAGGCGCATGCCGAGGGTCGGTTGGGTGAGTTGTCCTCCCTGGCGCATTTAAGTGACCTGATGACGGCTTTCTACGCGCGTTTGGAAAAGCGCGGGATGAATACGGAAAAGATTCACTTGGGTCAAGTGACCCGCCTGATCAGTTCGCCGACCAAGTTGCGCGAACTTCTGCAACTCGAAAAAATGGATGCGCAACTGTTGGCCTGGAACATGCCGATTGTCAACATGACCTCGGATGAGTTTGGCCGGTTGCGGGATTGGCTCGAGGGTGAGTACCGTGCGGGCAAACTGGGTCAATACGGATCAGAAACCGGGAACGGCGTTGTGGCGTTTGTGGATGAAATCTCGACTCCAGCCCATGCGTTCTTTGATTTGCGCGGCATCAACATCCGTCAGATGACCAGTCTGCTGACGTCGGCTAAAAACGTGGCCGAACTTTTGGGCATCGACGTGAAAGACCCGCAATTGCAAGACTGGAAGATGCCTGTGATCGATCTGACCTGGGAACACTACACCACCTTGATCCGGGTCATGCGCAAAAAACATGCGGACGGAACCTTGAGGACCTACGGGGCCGAGGATGGCAGCGGTGTGATCAAACTCTTGGAAGAGATCCGGGAGGGCGTCTCGCCGCTGGATATTTTGCAAAACATCAACATTGGGCAACTCACGGGCCTGTTGAATTCACCCGTGAAACTGGCGGGCATGCTCAAGCTGGCGCCCAACGATCCGCTCTTGGCCGATTGGCAGATGCCCGAGGTGGATTTGACCTGGGACCAGTACCAGGCGGTGCAACGGATTCTCAATGAAAAATATCTTCAGGGGGACTTGGCCTTGTACGGGGACGCCGACGGTCAAGGGTTGGCTCGCTTGGTGATGGAAATCAGCGTAACCGCGAGCCCGGCGTATCGGGCCCTGAAGGGAATTAACTTGGGGCAACTCACCCGGTTGATCAACTCCCCGAAAAAAGTGGCGGGCATGTTGGGGACCACGGAGTCCGATGCGCAGCTGGCGAATTGGCATCTGCCCACCGTCAAGGTCAACTGGACCGAATACATAGGCAAGTACCTGACCTCCGGGCAGCGTGCGCAGATTCAATCCGGCGAGCTTGGGGAATGGGGCAAGGGGCAATCGACTCGATTGGCCTCGGTGGTGGACCGCAAGCTGCAGGCCACGGGATGGGCTCAGGCGCATCCGTTCTACTACGCACTGTACACGATTGTGGGTGCGAGTGTTTTGGAAGTGGCGTACTCCCTTCCCGGACTGGGCCCTTGGCTGCAGCGGCAGTTGGTCAAGCGCGGCTGGGCTGAGAACGTGGCGCCGCCGTCGGTCTCGGATTTGCGCGCAGCCATGTGGATCGCAGCGGTGATGACGGTCATCACGACCTTGACCGTCGGGAGTGGCTTTGGGCTGCTCTGGAGCATCCCCGCGGTTTCGTTCTGGGCGGGCATAAGCGCACGGTTTTTCAGCACCGCCCACGAAGGGCGAGGCGAGCAGGCCCAAGCATACTTGTACCGCCTGGGCTGGTTGCTCACGGCGGCTATGTTTGCCCCCGGTGTGATTTATTTTGGGATCGCGGGCTTTGGACTCAGTTGGGTGGTTTTAGGCAAGACGTTCCTGCTGGGACTGGGGCTTAATGCAGGCATTCATGCACTGAACAACACGCTGGCCTTATTGGGTCGAGCCGGCTGGATGCAGCGCGTGCTGCCAGGCGTGGCCCGCATCCTGCTCAGGTTGGAAGTTGGCTCAGTGAATCCTACCGAGGAAAATGCGGAGAAGGAAACCGGACTTGAAAAAGCAGAGACCGAGGGTACGCCCTTGTCTTTGCCCGCGGAATTTTCCAACTGGCTGAAAACGCTCTTCCCCACACAGAAGACGATCGTCTTTGCGGACTTGGGCGCAGGTCCCAAGGCGGAATTTGGGCGCAACCTGCGCCAGCGCCTTGGACAAGCCGGTTTCGAGGTGGAGCGCGGCATCAGCGTGGACCACAGCATGATCGAGCGCCATGTTCCCTCGGATTTGCAAGTCTGGAATGCCGACCTCACGCGTCCGGAAGACTTGGAGGCCGTGGGCCTGCGCAGCGAGGATGTGGATCTTGTTACCTTAAACAATATTATAAACAACGATCTGGTGGCACCGGCCTTAAAGCTACTGGCTCCCGGTGGCGTGCTTATGATCACACACGCGGCCACGGATGTGTCCGATCATCCGGACTTTGTGGCCAATACCCGTAAACAGTTGGAGACGCTCTTGGCCGGCAATCCGGCTTACCAGATTTTGGAAGTGGCGCGGCCGAAAGATTATCCGACCTCCAATGTCGAGAACAAGACTTCCTATGCCTCGGCCGAGACCATGTTGGTGGTGAAGAAAGCCGGAGAACGCAGTCTGTCCGCGGCGACGGACACGAATCATGTGCCGGCGAAATTGGTGCATGCCTTGTCCAAGATGATGGAAGCGCAGCCGATCTTCCGCCGCTTGGATACCTTCACGCGCGGTGTGCAGGAGTATTCTCACCAAGCGGTGGCCGACTTGTTCTTCAGCGAAGATCCGCTGGTGCGCGGCTTGACCGCCTTGGTTCTGGCCGAACGCCTGCAAGCCGTACCGGCGAGCGCTGAGGCAACATGGGTGGCCCAGCGCATTCGGATGCAGCTGCAACACGAACCGCAGTGGGCCGCTGCGCAGATGCAGACCACCGCCCTGTTGCGCCTGGGTGTGGACCTTCCCAAAATCATCCCAGCCCAGCGGGCGTGGGAGCCGAACCAGACCCCGGCCCTGCAAGCGGTCTTGCAAGAGTTGGTGAACATGATCAAACGCGACGGCTATGCCGCCAACCTGGAGCGCCTGGTTTCCCTGAACAATTCCTTTGCCCGCAACACCTGGATGACCGGGAGCGACATTGACGAGTTGGCCATTTATTACCAGAACATACCGACCGAGAAAATTTGGGAGTACCAGGCTTGGTTGAGCACGCAGCTTATGCACTTGGGCACAGGCGTGACCCAGCCCGAACTTTTGTTCCGACGCGGCACGGGCACCGAGGCCCTACGTGCCCAAAACGATCCGACCCAGCCCGGGTATGTGGAGCTGTATTCCCCGGTCCTCGGTTGGCAGTTGTCGCACGCGCCGCGTGCCGGGTATATGGAGGAAGTTGGCAAAGCCGCGGTGCGCGAGAAACTGTTTCAAGCCTGGCAGACCCACACCTTGAGCGAGACCGAGCAATTTTTGATTCAACGCATCCATGGGTTTGAAGCCACGGACATGATGGTGCGCCAACAGGACTTGGCCTTGCCCCAAGGGGTCTCCGAGGAGTTGAAGGCCTTGGAGGACAAGGGCTTCCTGAAGATGTCCACATCCGAAGCCGGGCGGTTGCAGATCACGCCGCTTTGGATCAGCGCCAAACCCATACCGGTTTCCTTGCATGCGCTTCAAACAGCGCCGGCTCCGGCCGCACAAACGTCCGCAGCCAGCGAGAGCGCAGCGCAAGCATCGGCGGCACTGACCTTGGAGCAAGCGCAAAAAGTATTGGCGGATTTTCTGGGTAAAGAAAATGTTCTGCGTGAGGATTTGGAATACTCCTATACTATGGCGCAGGAACTCTCCAAGCATCCGGTCCAACGTGCACTGGTGGTGGGCATGGGGCTGATGAACTTGCCGGTGTTATTGGCACTCACCGGAAAAGACGTGGTGATGGTCGATGCCGACCCCAATGTGTTTGTTCAAATACGCTGGATGTTGAAGGGGCTGCAGGCGGACTTGCAGAAAAAAGGGCCGGCGCCTGAGTTGAAGTTGAAATTGATCGGCGGTGAGATTGGCACCCTGGATCTCAAGGCCAACGGGCTGGAAGAACATGGGTTTGACGCCGTGACCTTGGTGGATCTCATTGGCGGGATTCCCAACGGGAAGCCCCGGCTATGGTTGGAAAAAGCCCGCACACTCCTCCGCTCCGAAGGTCTCATTGTGGTGGATGAGCACGCGGGACGCGAGACCATTACCGAGCATTTTAAGCGTGTTTTCCCGAACGCGCGCCCCTTGGCCGAAGGCAAGCCTTTCCGCGGGGCCTACGAAGGGGTCAACAGCCAAAACCGGATCTATGCTGTTTCCAATGCCGAGGTTCCGACGGAAGTGGAGGCTCTGCCCGATGCCCAAAGCAGCCTCCTGCCGGCCGATCCGCGTCCGGTGCAGGCCAAGCTGCTCCATCCCGGATACGTACGCTATGCTCAGGCACTGTACCACGTGGTCAAAAAGACCGCGCTTCCCAAGGGCGGGATTCATGTGGCCGGAGCCTTTGGCGCAGATCTGGCGCGACTGATGCTCTCCACCAACGCCACCGAAGCCGTGGCCATGGATCACGGGTACGGGCTTTTAAAAGATGAGGTTGTGACCAAGCTCAACGATCCGGCGTATCTGCAAAACCGATTCCGCCAGGATCTGGACAAAGACTATGGTACGAAGTTCACCCTGGGGTTTGCGTTCTGGGACGCACTGGCCACACAGGAGGCCATCACCGGAGCCTTGGCCTTTGAGCTCAATGCCATGGGCGCCACAAAGGTCAAGGCCTCGCGCAATGCCTTCGGCAGCGTGGTGCTGGAGTTTGATTGGAAGCATCCCGAGGAGCCTGCGGCCCAACACCGGACCGTGACGCTTATGTACGGCGACATTACCAAACCGACCGAATGGCCCAAAGAATTCGATACCTTGTTGGCCCAACACCCCATTGCCACCTACAGCCACAATGCGGGCATGACGCTGCCGACCAAATACGACAACCGTGCCGGCAACACAAACTACATGCAGGAGTTGTATAAACACTTGGGGCAGAACGGGCTTATGCTCACGGACGATTATGCGGTATACGGGCAGGACACGCATCGTGTGGCGCAGGATTACAGTGCGGACCTGGACCGGTTGGGCATGCAGCGGTTGGAAGTGGAAAACTTCAAGGCCATCCGGGATGAGATTCATGCCATCAAGCTTACCAAGTTGGGCCCGGCGAACGTGGGTGCCGAGATCACGGTGCAATCAAACTATGGGTGGCATCAACGCATTCGGCAGCGCACCGAAGCTTCGGTGGATAAGTTCGCCCCTGCGGCCTACGATCTTGTCGGCATGAAGCTGGATCTTACCAAACTCTCCACCGAGACGCGTCAAGCACTGCTGCCTGCGCACTGGGAGGCCTGGGTCTTGGGACAGACCAAGAAACAACCGCTGGGATTGGAAAAGCTCACAGTTAGGACCGAGCCTGCGCCTTGGTGGCACGTGAAGTCCTACACCGAACCAATCTACTACGATGCGTCCGCGCATGCTTTGGTTTTCCGCGGTCCTTGGACCCGGCTCTCCGCGCGACAGCGGGTGGCGGGTGTGCGTCATGCGCTTGAGCAGTATCAGCAGGCGCGCAACGCGGCTTGGGGGGACGAGCTGCCGGGCGATTTCCAAGCTCGGCGCCAACACCTGGCGGCCGTCCGGGAAAAGATTCAGCGCGGAGAACCCGTGACCGTGGCCTTCGTCTGCATGGCCAATCAACAGAGAAGTTTTCTCGGACATATCCTAACCGAAGCGTTGGCTAAAAAGTACGGAAAACCGGTGACGGTTATTTCCGGAGGCACGGGCTTGGTGAACCTTTCGGAATTAGACGAAATCGACCGTGCCAAGATGGCGGACATCAGGCCGAGCAAAAGCCTTTCGGACGCGGCCCGCGAGATGCTTCCGCCGGAAGCGCATCCCGCCATTGAAGCGTTCCGCAGCCTGTATGCGGTGCCGGAATTGAGCGAAAAGGCGGACATTATTATCACCGCCACGCCAATGATCGAGAACATGTTGATGGAAAATTATCAAGTGGATCGCCTTGGAAGCAGTTATGCGGCCCATGCCGGAAAGCTGGTTTCCCTGGGACTCTTGTCTGAAAAATTATACGGACTTTTTGGGCGCGAGGTGCCTGACTTGGAGTACTGGACAGTGTTTGACGAGCATGAACGGGTGAGTCAGGATCCGAACGTTGAGCGGCAAAGCGCCAAGAATATGATCGCTGAATTTTTGCCCGCCATAGAAGAAGGTCTTTTTGGTAATCCGACGCACTTGGATACTCCAAGCGAGACTCCTGGTTCAAATCAGGGAACGCGCGGGAAAAGAGAATTCAACCGTTCGCTGCTCTTCAAACCAACGCAGTGGCTGCAGCGCATTCCCTTTCTCTGGCGCGGGTGGATGTTGCTGCAAACCGCACTGGTGGCACTGCGTGCACCACGTCTGGCCACGTCCACTGTGGGCACCCAAGACGCAAAATTTGAAGTGCAACGTCTGGCCGTGTTTAGCTATTCGGAGCTCGAGGCCGAACTGGTCAACGCCCTCAAGCATCCGGAACTGGTCCAGGTTCAACCGCTCTCCCTGAAAGCCAACGGAGTTTGGAACTATCTCAAGGGAATGGTGGTGGGGCATGCGGTGGTGGATGCCAACGGACGCATGACGTTCTACGTTCCGACCTTTGTTTTAGCGACGCTCGCCAACCCGGATCGACTCACGGCCCAGGGCTTGGACCGCTACACCTGGGGACGGAGCTTGTTCCAGCACATGGTGCACTATCAGGGCACGCGTCTTGCGGCAGCGGAACGCATTGCTTTTGT
Source organism: uncultured bacterium (assembly GCA_964604705.1). Lineage (GTDB taxonomy): Bacteria > Oederibacteriota > JAAXVQ01 > JAAXVQ01 > JAAXVQ01 > JAAXVQ01. The sequence goes on along the minus strand of CAZSAP010000007.1, from coordinate 131,047 downwards.
CGCGGGACGGCGCAATGTAGAACCCCTGACTCAGGAGGCCTTGCGCGCGCTTAATGCCTCTGTGCAAGGGCACGCACGCGTTTGGAACCGCATGCAGGTTATAGGGCAAAGCGGAGATCAAACCGTGGTCGTACCGCTGGGCTTGAACCGGCGCACGCTGCTGCGCTATATTGATCTCTGGCAGAACGACCGCGAGTTTAGGCTCGACGATAAGCTGAAGCAGCTCTTGCCGCAGCGCAGACAGGGGATTATGGATTCCGTGTAGTTTAAAGTACACTGCCTCTGATACAAAAGAACAACGGGGGGTTTATGAAACGAATTCATGGAGTTGTGAGTCTCATGCTGGCCGGGATGGCTTTGCTGATCGGAGAGGTGGCGGTCATGCAAGCCTCGCCGAGAATGGGCATCCTTTATTTGGCCCTGTTGATCGGCGGTGGGGCGCTGGTGCTGTGGGCGTACTGCGCCAAGTGTCCTTGTCGCAGCGAAGCCTGCGGGCACGTGCTCCCGGGCTTGCTTACCCGTCTGCTGCCCTCACGCAAACCCGGCCCGTACACCTGGTATAACTTCACGCTCACGGGGCTCTTGCTGCTCACACTTGTGAGTTTTCCCCAGCCATGGCTCTGGCAACAACCGCCCCTGGCTTGGGCTTTCTGGGGTTTGTTGGCGACGGCCATGGTGGAAATACTGCTCTTTGTGTGTCCCCGCTGCGCGAACCCTTACTGTCCGAACTGCAAGAGTCAGAAAAAAGTTTGAGAAGATCAGAGGGGAGGCGTGGACGGCTGCCAAAGGCGCGCCTCATTGTAGAATAACGGATGTTGTATTGTGCGAGGTGTAGATGTATGCCAAAGCCTAGAGGTACCGCTCTTCACCGGAGCGGGACCGATCGGAGTGCGGCTCTCCGAGCCAAGCGTCTTTGGCAGACGTCCACGCCTCGCACAGTCGTTTTCATATGCAGTCGGTATTTCGTACCGATCTCCGCTGAAGATTTGTTATAATCCTCCCATGCGCATACTTTTTCTCTCAGCCCTAGTGCCTTTTCCACCCGTGGACGGCGACCGCCAGCGCTCGTTTCATTTGCTTAAAGCCCTGGCCGCCCAGCACGAGGTTCATCTTTGCTGTTTTTATCGCACACCTGCTGAACGCGAACAGATAAAAGCCCTTGCCCCATTTTGCGCCAGCGTGACCGAAGTACCCATGACGAGTGGTGAGATCCGCTGGAACAGTCTCCGCGCCTGGACGAGCGACCAGCCGCTGAATGTGGCGGCCTTTGCCTCCCGGAGCATGGCGCACGCCGTGGCCCAGGTGGTCCAAGCCAAGAACATTGAGGCCGTGCACGCGTACCGTCTGCGCATGGCTCCGTATGCACTGAACGCGGAAGTGCCTGTGCGCGTGCTTGACTACACGGACGCGCTCACGCGCTACTTTGAAGCCCGGCTCGCGCAACCTGCGCCCTTTTGGAAGCGCTGGTACCTGGAACGTGAGACCCGCTGCATTCGCGCCTACGAAGCGCAAGTCGCGGCGCGCTTTCAAGCGTGCGCTATTTCCTCGCCCACGGACCGAGGCGCTTTGCTGGCGCAAGGCGCCAAAGGACGCATCGAGGTCGTGACCAACGGCGTGGACACCCGGGCCTTGGCGCCAACCCCGAAGCTGCCGAAAACCAAAAACGTTTTGTTCGTGGGCAACATGCTCTACCCGCCCAACCAGATAGGTCTCTCTGCGTTCTGCCACAAGTCCTGGCCGCGCGTGCTGGCCGCAGAACCACAAGCGCGCTTTGTGGTCGTGGGGCAGGCGCCAGTAGGCACGCCCGAACAGTGGGCCCGCACGTACCCCGGCGCCGAGTTCCTCGGACTGGTGCCGGACTTAACCGAGCACTACCACGCGGCGCGCGTGGCCGTCTGCCCACTGGATGTGGCCTCAGGTCGGCAGTTCAAAGTCATAGAAGCTTTTGCCGCCGGCGTTCCGGTGGTCACCACCAGCGTGGTGGCCAAAAACCTGGACGCACTCTCTGGCCAACACCTGCTCACCGGCAATACACCGGAGAGCACCGCCGAGCACATCCTCAAACTCCTGCGCGACGACAAGACAGCCATGCGCCTGCGCAAAAGTGCACGCACCTATGCCGAAGCCACCTACGACTGGTCCCAAGCCGCGAGCGCGCTGCTGAAGGTGTACGCGTCGCTGGCCCCAAAGCCTGCAAGCAAGAACCCTCAGCCCCGGAAAAAAACAACCCAAGCCAAACGCCCTAGACGATAGACTAGACGATACCTAGACGATTGTGGTAGACTCAAGTCCGGAGGCCGACTATGTTCAGACCAACTTATCGCATCTCAGACTATTTTTTAGGCTGCATTGAAAAAGTGGCGGCCCTGCAAAACGAAATCCGCAAGAGCCATATTCGCCTGCCGGTGATGCTCCGCTTGCAAACCGAGGCTTTTAACCGGAACGTTCATTCTTCCACCTCCATCGAAGGCAATCAGCTTTCACTTCATCAGGTCGCCGACCTCCAACAGACCCCTGAAACTGTTCGCGCCGACGCCCAGCAGAAGCATGAGGTGGAAAACTACATCCAGGCGCTGCGCTGGGTGATTGAACATGCCCAACGTCCGGTTCGAGAACGTGATCTCTTGCACCTGCACGCGCTCATAACCCAAGGGCTGGTCGCAGACGCCAAGTGCGGACAATGCCGAAAAATCCAAAACTATGTGGTGAACGAACGCAAAGTGGTGGTGTATACACCGCCTCCGGCCAAGGAAGTTCCGAGACGCATGCGGGAGTTGCTCGCGTGGTTGGCAGGGCAGAAGGAACTCAACGCAGTGGTTGCCAGTGCGGTTTTTCACCATGCGTGCGTGAGTGTTCACCCTTTCACCGATGGGAACGGGCGCTTGGCCCGGGCGGCGTCACTTTGGCTGCTGTATCAGAAAAACTATGATCCTTTTCACATCATGGCCTTGGATGAATATTTTGCCCAGGACCGGGTGAAATACTACGCGAAAATCCAACAAGTCCGGGACTTGGATGGTGACCTTACTTACTGGTTGGACTATGTGGCCCAAGGCGTTTGGGAGACGTTGGAAAACGTGATGAAGCGAATATATCAGTTGGCGGTATCCCCCAAGCAGGAGGTCGCGCTTTCCGCCAAGCAGGAAGTGCTTATCCACTTTGTCAAACATCATGCCGGTTGTGGCTCCAAAGAAATAAGCGAGGCGTTAAACATAAACCGGGCGCGCGTCAGTCAACTGATGGCGCCCTTGGTGAAAGCCAAAATCGTTCGCGTGGAAGGAAAAGCCAGGACTACGAAGTATACTTTGGCATGAGCAAAGGAAAAGGGAAAGGGAGTTGGGGTGAAAAGTAAGGCTGGCAATTAATATAGGGAGTAAGTACAATCTCAGTATATCTCCTATAAAAATAGGACGGACGCAATGAAATATCGGCTCTATATTGATGAGGTCGGTAATCCAGATCTGGAAAGTTCCGAAAATCCTAATCACAGATACCTAAGTTTGACAGGTGTTATTATTGATTTGGATCATGTCGAAACGACGGTATATCCGGAGATTGAAGCATTGAAGGGAAAGTATTTTGCTTCCCATCCGGATGATCCGGTTATTTTACACCGTAAAGAAATATTGTCGGGGAAGCCCCCGTTTGAAAGCTTGAGAGATCCTCGCACTCGGGAACAGTTTAATAGGGAATTGCTCACCTTGTTTCGACGTTGGGATTACCAAGTTATTTCCGTGTGCATTGATAAAAAAAGACATAAAGAAACATATACTACATGGCGGTACGAGCCGTATCATTACTGCATGGCCATGCTGCTCGAAAGATTTGTGATGTTTCTTGGACAACACGATGCTCAGGGAGATGTGATCGCCGAGTCCCGGGGTGGTAAGGAAGATATGCGGTTAAAAGCCGCATTTGTCCACTTATATGAACAAGGCACAGAGTATGTTGGCTATCACGAGTTTCAAGCCAGGTTGACAAGCAAGCAATTGAAAGTAAAACCGAAATCAAATAATATTTGTGGATTGCAGTTGGCGGACTTACTGGCACATCCAAGTCGGAATGAAATTTTGGCGGAACGAAATCTACTACCGCAAGACCTAGCGCCATTTTCTAAAGAAATTATTGCCGTGTTGAAGGATAAGTACTATCAGAAAAACGGACGTTGTTTTGGAAAGAAATTTTTATAAATAAAAAAGGGCCTTTTCAGGCCCTTTCGATGGCTTGCGCCATCCACCTCCGGAAAACCGGATTGGTTGAATAATAGCATATCTTTGCGGTGTAAGAAAAGAAAAATAAAAGTGAGCGCGCCCTGACAGCCGTGGTGCCCCAGCTCTGGCCTACCGCTGGAAGGGAACACTGGGGACAACTGTCAGTGGACTTACCGCCCACCATAAGTATCACTATAGGTTAAGATTTGTCAAAAAATATTTAACGTATAACTATACACCGCCTCCTCCTAGAACTTAAGGCGGGGGGCTCGGGGGCTAAGCACCCCGACTAAGTTAGGAAGGAACAGCGAACGGATGTTCGCGTCAGGGAAACCTGTAGTTTCCCTGAACATTCATGTAAGTTTGTAAAAATGAAGGAGATAAGAAATGGAAAAAATTGAAGATTTAATGTCTCGAATAAATGAGTTTGCTGAAGAACGCGACTGGGATCAATTTCATTCTCCTAAAAATTTGGCAATGGCACTTGCAGTAGAAACAGGGGAATTACTGGAAGAATTTCAGTGGTTAACTGAAGAACAAAGCAAGAAACTTGATGATTTGAAACACCAACGAGTACAAGATGAAATTGGTGATGTTTTTGTCTATTTGCTGCGGTTAAGTAACAAGCTTGGTATCAATCCTGTCACGGCAGCTAAAGAGAAGATGATAAAAAATGCTATTAAGTATCCTGTGGAAAAAGCAAGGGGCAACGCGAAAAAATACCGGGATTTATAAAACAATGATCATATATAAAAATGATGCCAAAGGATTTCTTGAAGATGTAAATACAAATAGGATTGTTGATATGATCCAGCAATCTTTTATTCAACAGACTGGCGGGTCTCCGACAAAAGAGACCACATCTTGGAACAACTCAATGCAGTTCATGGAATCAATAGTACGCAATTCAAAAATCCAGGATGATTGCGGAATTCTAATCGAATATAAAATCCCTCTAACCTCAAATCGGATTGACTTTGTTATCGCAGGTGCGGATGATAAAGGGAGCAACAATCTAATCATTATTGAATTAAAACAATGGGAAAAAGCCAGAGCGACTAGCATGGACGGTGTGGTAGTTACTTTTTTAGGAAGTCGAGAACGTGAAACCACACATCCTTCCTATCAAGCGTATTCATATAAATGCCTACTTAACGATTATAATGAGAATGTTGAAAAAAAGAATATTCAATCTCATAGCTGCGCTTATTTGCACAATTATAAGGAATCCCTACCAGAACCACTTCTTTCTGATATCTATAGCAGTATAGTTACTGATACACCTATTTTTTTTAAACACGATACGGAGAAGTTACAAAATTTTATCAACAAGCATGTTGGCAAGGGCAAGGGGATGGAAGTGCTCTATGACATACAATTCGGGAGTATACGCCCAAGCAAAAAACTTATTGATCATGTAACCAGTATGTATGAAGGCAATTCAACATTTACATTGATTGATAATCAAAAAGTGGCTTTTGAAAAAGCTTTAGACATTGCTAAAAAAGCAGATGAAAAAAACGTCGTTATTGTCAAAGGTGGGCCAGGAACTGGGAAATCCGTTGTTTCTATCAATCTTTTAGGAGCGTTATTAAAAGAAAAACATAACGTTGTATTTGTAGCACCAAACGCATCTTTTCGGGATGTCATGCTTGCAATGTTGGCAAAGAACCATCAAAAAAGCAGATTAAAACATCTTTTCAAAGGATCATCAGCTTTTCTCAATACTGACCCCAATACTTTTGACACAATAGTCGTAGATGAGGCACATCGTCTTAAGAATGGCACAGCATATCAGTATTATGGTGAAAATCAGCTGGTTGATATTATTAAATCAAGTATTACAACCATTTTATTTATTGATGATAATCAACGGATTCGACCGGAGGATATTGGAACGGTTGAGGCAATAAAAAGCATTGCCAATGATTTTAAAGCCCGAATATACGAAGTTGAACTAGATGCGCAATTTCGCTGCGCAGGGGCGGAAGGATTTATTAATTGGCTTGATCATATTCTACAAATTAGAAACACAGCAAATTATAACGGATGGGATACTAAAGATTTTGAATTCAAACTATTTGATAATCCAAATGATATGAAAAGAGCTATTGCCTCAAAAAACAAAGAGGGCTATTCAGCGCGCATGCTGGCAGGATATGCCTGGAAGTGGACAAGCGAAAAAGAAGGCAATGCTGATGGAGAGATTGAAGATGTCACCCTACCTGAATTTAAGTTCGCCATGCCATGGAATTCAAGAAAAGCCAGAACCACTTGGGCTATTGATGCTGAAGGAATTGAACAAGTCGGGTGTATTCACACATCGCAAGGTTTGGAGTTTGATTATGTAGGAGTAATTATTGGAAATGATCTAAGATTTAATCCTGATGATAGGACATATTATGTTGATTGGAATTCTTACAAAGATATGTCCGGAAAAAAGGGATTAGGCAAAGATCGAGTAGCCTTAAGTGTACTTGTGCGGAATATTTATAAGACGCTTATGTCGAGAGCAATGAAAGGTTGTTATGTCTTTATTTGTGATGCTGCTGTTAGGCAGGTGTTCAAAGAAAGTATGAGCAGAATGCAGGCGAAGTTTTCCTTACCGCTTGAGGAAATTGTAAAAATACGGCGACCTAAAATTGAAGAGGATATTCCAGAATCACATCAGTATTTGGATTATCTTCCAGTCTATTCTTTTGCGGCGGCATGTGGACATTTTGGCAATGGTGAACCAGCAGAGATTAAAGGCTGGCTCAACGTTGAGGGTAACCGAAAGATTGGCAGAAATGTGTTTGTTGTTCAAGCAAAAGGCTCATCCATGGAACCGCTGATTCAAAATAAAGATTACTGTATTTTTCGTGCACCTGTAGTTGGCAGCCGTCAAAACAAGATAGTTCTGGTTCAACACAATGATCATACAGATCCAGAAAGCGGTGGAGCATATTCAATCAAGAAGTACACATCAAGGAAGGCATTTAGTGATGATGGTTCGTGGCAGCATGAAGAGATAGTTCTGGAACCCTTAAATAAAAAATACACTCCCATAGTTATCAAAGAAGATGACGTGGATAATCATACGGTAATTGCGGAATTCGTGAAAATAGTATAGTGGAAACAGCCAGTGCCTGGCACCTAATTTAATGAAACATAAAGAGGATCTGATTTTGAGCAAACTATGAAAACCGCTGAAAAGATTGCACGAAAAATTCATGACGATATATGCTTTTATTATCTTTGTGATAGTGATTTTGAACAAGTTATTACAACGTTCGAATTATTGAAAACTTGTGTTAAACCAGCACTTAGGTATCGTTTGTTTGTTTTTATAATTATTACCTATGCCCGGGCATTTACTAAAAATGAAGGCAATAATAATAAACATACACTAGATAAGAAAATAATTCCGAGTGAGTATCGAGATTTACACAATGAAATAATGAATTATCGCAACAAAATAATCGCACATACTGATGTCAAGTATAGAAATCCTCACCTAAGTAAGTTTGGAATGGCAGTAAAGGGCGTTTACTATGAAAATTATCAAGACCTGATAATACACAAGCCGGTATATAAGATGGTTAAGATAATAGCGGGCAAGCTCTTGGATAAAGTAGTTAAGGCGAAGTGCGAATTAGAAAAATATGATTGAAAATGTTGTTCAAATGTCCGGTTGAGCAATTTATCAATGAATTCCACGTAAGGTGACACGCAGGTATTTCTGGAGTATATTTTAAATAAGGAAATAAAATGATAGTTTCCACGGATAAAAAAATCTACCAGCAGGCGAAAGAGTATTTACCAAGCCTAAATATTGAGGGAGTAACAGCAGCTCTTATCGAAAAGTATTTAGACCCAGGCTCTTTTAATTCAAGACCGGCATCCATGAAGGATGTTTATCAGCATATTTTAGAATCTGCACAAAACGCTAGTATGAAGGCGGGAGTAATTGGCAAAGCCATAGGTGGGGTGGAAGAGCTGTCTGCCGTTCTTGAGGGGTTCAATCCTAAAACCGTTTTAGAAAAATATAAAAACAATCGTGAAGCTGTCCTAGACGATATTATCACCCAAATTCATCCCAGGGGTGAAGTTCGCAGGACGCCGCGTAGTATTTGGCCAAATTATTGCCAAACAATCCTCTCGGCTGCGACCTTTCTGGAACAGTTCGCTTCAGTTTCAGATTTTTTTGAATGGGTCGATTTTTTCGATAAGGATGACAGGGTACGTGCTAGTTTACCCATGTTATTAAGTCAGGAAGTATCAGGGTTTGGTTTTGCACTTTCCTGTGATTTTTTAAAGAAAATGGGTTATATAAATTTCCCGAAACCAGATGTTCACCTGCGTGATATTTTTACCGCAATAGGGCTCTGCGATAACAAGATGGATGATTATCAATTATTCAAAGCCATTACGCGCGTCGCGCGCAACGCGGAAGTCACTGCCTATAACGCTGACCGCGTGTTTTGGCTTATTGGCAGTGGTTACTTTTATGCTGACCCTCAAATCGGGAATAAGGGACGAATCGGGAGTAAGAAAAAAGAATTTGTTGATTATATAAAATCGTGAACTCGAGGGGTTACTGCTCTATCACCCTCCCCTGGCACCTCCCATCAAACAGGGCGGGGAATCATGTTATGATCGAAAAAGTGTGGGGATGGCTGGAGTTGGTGTATTCGTTTAGGCAGTGATCAAAGGGTGCCAGGCACATGAACTTTACAATTTTTCGTTCCATTCGCTCCGCTACCCTTAATAAAGGAAAGCCCCTTAACCTTTATTAAGGAAAGGATGAATAAAATAGTTTTATTATCGAGGGTGGTGCTGCACAATATTTTTGAAACATAATCACCCTCCCCTGGCCCCTCCCCTCAATCAGGGCGGGGAATCATGTTATGGTCGAAAAAGTGTGGGGATGGCTGGAGTTGGTGTATTCAAACGGTGCCAGGCACCAAGCCTCAGCTTAGAACAGAGGCGGGGGCTCGGGTGTCGGAATCGACAAGTAGAGCGGGGAATTAAGGTTATTGAGTGTATGGAAAAGCACAATCAAATCGTGTTCAAGACTGTCCAAATGAACTGTTGCAGTTTTGGCAACAATTCATCTTATATAAAGGAACCGGCTCAATGAGTAAAACACGAAGTAAGGCAACCCAATCAGCGGCTGTTCAGCCCAATGTGTCCGAGGGGCGTATTTTGCTGTACACCACCACAGGTGGGCAGGAACGTGTTGAAGTCCGCTTGGCAGAGGAAACAGTGTGGCTTTCCCAAGCAGGCATGGCGGAGCTCTACCAAACCACCAAGCAAAACATAAGCCTTCATTTAAAAAACATTTTCCGCGAAAACGAGCTGGAAGAACAACAAGTAGTCAAGGAATACTTGACAACTGCCCAAGATGGGAAAAACTATAGAGTTGTTAATTACAACTTGGACGCCATTTTGGCAGTGGGTTACCGCGTGCAGTCCCCCCGGGGCACTCAGTTCAGGCGTTGGGCCACGGACAAACTTAAAGAGTATTTGGTTAAAGGTTTTGTCCTGGACGATGAGCGTTTAAAAGAAGGCAACAACATCGGTTCGGATTATTTCGATGAACTGTTGGAACGCATTCGGGATATCCGGGCCAGTGAAAAGCGCTTTTACCAGAAGATCCGCGACATTTACAAACTGGCCGTAGACTATGACCCCAAGGCCGAAGAAACTCTGGCGTTTTTCAAGGTGGTACAAAACAAACTGCATTTCGCCATTTCAGGCAAGACCGCGCCAGAACTGATTTCCGAACGGGCAGACGCCACCAAACCCAACATGGGGCTGACGTCCTGGAAAGGGTCTGTGGTAAGAAAAACGGACGTAGTGGTGGCGAAAAATTATCTGAACCAAACTGAACTCGAAGGTTTAAACCGTGTGGTTACCATGTACCTCGACTATGCCGAGGACCAAGCCAAACGGCACCGCCAAGTGTTTATGCGCAATTGGCGCGAAAAGCTGGATGCATTTTTAAAATTCAATGAGCGTGATATTTTAGCTAACGCTGGAAAAGTCAGCCATGAAGTCGCGGAGAAGTTGGCACTGAAGGAATTTGAGAAATTTAACACGCACCGGCTGGCCCAAGAAGCTCAAACTGAAAAGGCAGCGGATGATTTAAAACAACTTGAAGAAAAGACAGCCAAGGTCAAACGGAGAAACAAATGAAATTTCAATTCGATGCAGGGCTGGATTACTAACTGGAAGCCATTCAAAACGTGGCGGACTTGTTTGAAGGCCTGCCCCGTGACGTGCGTTGCAAGGCTGTCGCGGCAAAAGGCAAGGCATGAGATGCAAAAGTAAATCCTTTAGACCGAACATGCTACGCCGTGTTTATCGCGACATCACAAGGAGGAACCTGTCATGAATAGAAAAAAAGCCCCGGTGCTGTTGGACAATGATTTCGCTGCTTTTCGCCCATCACCCCAAGAGTCGTTGCGCGTTGCGATCAAAGCCAACCCGCTGAATGCGCCGCTCGCACCCGTGGATGACAAAGGCAGGATCATTGGAAAAAATGTTTCGCGGTTGTGCGCGAGAGGCAGTAAATTATGGGGGCAGGAACCATGCTTAAAAGTTTGGTTCCTTGACGGATCTACCGCACAACAAAATCAGGTGATGACTGCACTGAAAAAGTGGGAAAACGCGGGAGCCCTCTACTTTTTGTTCGGTAACTACCCCGATGCACAGATCAGGGTCACGTTCAATGGAACCGGGGCCTGCAGTAACATCGGCACCGATGCCTTGACCGTTCCATCTCCAAACCCCACCGTTACCCTTGCCTTACCAACACTGTATGACCATGATATTCTGCATGAATTCGGCCATGTACTGGGGTTCTATCACGAACATCAACAACCGAACTGCAACCTGCAATGGAATGAGGCCAACGTTATTCGCGACGCACAGGCCTGGTATGGATGGTCCCTCGACGCGATTCGTTATAATATTCTGGAGAAATGCGGGCGCGGTTATTTTTACTCCGGGTACGATCCGGCCTCCATTATGCACTATTGGATCGATCGCACGTGGCATACCGGCAACTATGAGATCGCCAAACCCACGGATTTGTCGCCCACCGATGAGTACTGGTGCCGCAGTTGCTACCCCAGCGTATCACGCCGCGCTGGCATCACGATCAATGATGCACCACGCATGCACACGCCGCACCCGTTTACCGACGGATTGTATCAATTTACCATTACGGAAAAGGGTAGCTACACATTTACTCTGGGCGGTGAGAAGGGTACCACCGCGGCGGGCATTTTTGGTCCGGCCAATGACGCAGCCTTCGTAGACGTGGTGCATGGCGGCACTACAAAAGTGGTTTCGCTTGCACCGGGAACCTACCTCTACAAAGTCCGTCACGAAGCAGAACCGAACCAAGCGCCTGCTACGATACCTCTTTCAATTTCAAAAACGCAAGCTTTGGCACGGAAGCAAGCGACACGCGGCATTGCCCGTGGCGGTGAAGTATTAACCTTTGCGGGCGATATCATCCAACGAACCTATCGCGCCAAGAAAGGTGATACCGTAGAAGTCGTGGTGGTGGGCCAGCCCGACGATGCGGCCCAGATCACCTTTGGTGATCCTGAACCCGGCGGGCCTGTGACGTATTTACCCCTCGCCGGTGATTCAACCACAGAAATCGCCCGTTATTTCGCCGTGGGTAAGAACCCTATTCGGCTTTCTGTTGTCAACTCGGGCAAGGGCATATGGAACGGTACATTCACACTTCGCATCAATGGTGTTGATACCATAACTGTCGACGGTAACGGCGATGATGGCTGGTTTGTCCGTGGATTTCACACCCTCATACGCGCAATGTTCATATATCAAGGCTGATCCCTATCGCCAAAAAGTTGGGTGCCGGAGTCGACATCACCCTCCCCCTCGCCCCCTCCCCTCAAACAGGGAGGGGAATCAAAGTGAGGCGGTATAACCAGAAGTCTATGTTGAAGAAAGGAGCCGTGCATATGAGTGACTCCTCCCGCGTTGCGCTGGTCACCGGCGGAGCGCAAGGCCTTGGCAAGGGGATAACCCAAGCTTTTTTAAACGCCGGCTACCAAGTGGTCGTCGCGGACCTGGACGAGGAAGCAGGGCAAGAGATACAGCACGAGTATGCGTCCCTGGGAAAAATCCAGTTTGTTAAAACCGATGTGGCCAGTGAGGCAGACGTAAAGGCCTTGTTGGCGCAGGTGGCCAGCGAGTTCGGTCGCCTGGATGTTCTGGTAAACAACGCCGGTAGATTTGTGAGCGCTCGCGTACCCTTGGCAGAGGCTTCCCTGGAAGAGTGGAACCAGGTGCTGGGAGTGAACTTAACCGGTGCTTTCTTGTGTACCAAGCACGCGGCGCCCCTGCTCACCGCCAGTCACGGCGCGGTGGTAAACATAGCCTCGACCCGTGCGCTCATGTCCGAGCCTGGGACCTTTGCCTACTCGGCCTCCAAGGGCGGGTTGGTCTCACTCACGCATGCCCTGGCCGTAAGCCTGGGTCCTCACGTGAGGGTGAACTGCATAAGCCCAGGTTGGGTGGACGTGACCCACTGGCAAAAAAACTCGGCGCGGCGCCCGGTAGAGCTTTCCCCACGCGACCATGCCCAGCACCCGGCAGGCCGGGTGGGTACGCCGGAAGACATTGCCCGCGTGGCTTTGTTTTTGGCTGACCCGGCCAACGGGTTTATCACAGGCACCAACCTCACTGCCGACGGCGGCATGACGCGCAAAATGATCTACGAAGAGTAGGGTGCAAAGAAAGCAGGTGGGTTAATGGCGATTTTTGGAAGCTTACTTTTGGTCTTAGTGTCCGGAATATGGCTCACACGCAGGGGGCGGCCGCTGCATCCAGGGCTTTTGGCCGCACATAAGATTTTGGCTGTGGTGGTTTTAGTGCTCGCGGCCGTAGGCGCCGGGCGTGCATTTAAAAGCAGTATGGACATGCTGCGCCTGGTGGCATGGGTAACAACCGGCATGAGCGCTTTGCTGTTACTTGGCACCGGCGCATGGTTAAGTCAAAAGCAGGGCGCAACGTGGCTGTTGTGGGTGCATCGTGCGGGGACGGCCTTGCTGCTGGCGAGTCTGACGCTTTTGTCAGGTACGATAAATAACTAAGCGCAGGGGTGAACCATGCTGGGGGCGATAGCCGAAGAAGTGAAGGCCCACCTTGATCCGCGTTTGTTGGAAGTCGTGGAAGCGTTTATGTCCAAGTATGTCCGGCCTTAGACGTGCGACCTTAAAAAAGGAGTTACTGGCGTGAGAGCGTTTTTTTGGGATGTCATACTTATCCTCCGAGATTTTATCTTGGGGCAGTTCATCGTGGCGCTGATCCACGGACTGACGGCCGGTCTAGGGTTTTGGGCGCTGGGGCTTCCGCATGCGCCGTGGTTCGGGCTCTGGGCAGGGGTGTGCAGTCTCATCCCCGTTGTGGGCACGGTGCTGGGTTATTTACCGGCAGTGATCATGGCCTGGGTGGCGCAGCACAGTTTCTGGCCGGTGCTCGGCGTGTTGGGCATATGGGGTGTGGTCCAGGCACTGGAGCTGTTTCTCTGGCAACCCAAAATTTTAGGAGGGCGGTTGAACATTCATCCGCTTCTGGTGATTCCGATTTTGTTTTTCGGCGGTTTGTTTTTTGGGGTTTTGGGAGTATTGCTCGCACTCCCGGCTGTGGCCATTGCCCAGGCGGCGTATAAGCGGCTAAGTGCTTCGTAGGAAAGTTGGCTGATTTTTTGAATCCGATATAGATTTGCGATAAACTCTGGAAAGAGCATTTGGCTTGTGATAATGTAGTGCTCAGTTCGGGCTGCAATGCTGTAGGTAAAATCACACATCAAGGAGAACATTATGCCGCGTATCAAGTATGCCTTCATGCCTTTGATTCTGTTGTTGGCCGCCGGTTGTGCCTCGACCCAAACTTCATCGGATAAAACCATGCCTGAGTTGAACTTCGAGGTCACGGAATCCGAACTTATACAGGAAGGCAATGCCGCGGCTACGCGTGGTGATTGGGATACGGCCGTGTCGTGCTGGAAACAAGACCTCACCAGCGAGGAACCCACGGACCAGGCGGCCGCGATGTACAATCTCGGGCTCTACGCGGAAACCAAAGGACGTTTGACCGAAGCGCTGGACAATTATAAGCAGGTTAAGGAACTCACTGGAGAGAGCAAGTACGACAAAGACCTTGCTCGGGTTCAAGCGCGCATGGAACAGGGCACGAAAGCTCCGGACGCGGCCGCAGCACCGGTTACCACGGCTGCAGCCTCAGCGTCGGCTGCCGATTCCGCCGCGGCACCCAATGCTGAGGACGGGTGGGTGGCTTGGAAAGCCAATCCGGGTTTGAAAGTGGAGAAAGAAAAGGGCATTCACAAATTCAACTGGGACACAGTTCCCAATGCCGCCGGATATCACCTGTACACAGCGAAGGTCAAAGAGAAGACGTTTAAGCAGCGGAACAAGAAGGTTCTGGCCAAAGCCCAGTTGCGCACACCGTCTCTACCCAAAGGCAAAATAAAGGTGCAAGTGGCCGCCTTGGATGAAGCTGGGCGTGAGTTGGCGCGTTCGCAACCCATAACCATGGTCATGCCCTAAGTCGTTAAGCCGAAACCACCAGCAATCCCATGACCGCTCCGTAAAGGGTGCTCACATAGGGGTTGCTGGTGATCGGGCACGCGCCGGTTGAGCAACCAATAAAGCGATAATACGCAAACCCCAGCAGTCCGCCCACAATCGGGGCCACCAAGAATTTAATCATCATTTTTTTATTCCTCGCTCGATTCAGAAAATGCAATACGGATTTCATGAGTCCAACCGCAGCGCCCGCATGGGGCAAAAATTGGCACACTCCCCGCAGTCGGTACACTTGTCTGGATCCACGGTAGGGGCCTCGTAGCCTTTTTGACTCAGGGCTTGGACCGGGCAGACCCGAACCGAGGGACACGAATGGGACTGGGGGCAGCGTTCTTGGATCACGCGTATGGGCATAACGAACCTCTTTCTACCGGCAGCGCTAAGGATAGGCTTATCCGGCGTGGTAATCGGGTGGTTAACGCAGCATGCGATCAATTCGTGTGACCACCATGCCAGGATTATATATTAGCAAAACCTTATATGTCAAATTAATTATATATCGATTTAACCAAAACAGGTGTACGTGCCTTGTTTTTGAAAGTTCGACGATTCTGGGTTTGCCTGGGAGGGCGGGGGGTGTGCTATAATAACCGCCGAAAAACTTAAAAAAGAGAATGAGGTCAGGTATGCCGGTTACGGTTGTGACAGGATTGCTTGCGTTTGGTTTGGCGCTGCTGATAACGCCTTTGGCAGGGAAGCTAGCGTTTAAGCTGGGCATTTTGGACCGCCCGGACGATAAGCTCAAGACGCACGCGCGCCCGATTCCGTATTTGGGCGGGCTGGCCGTGTACCTTGCGTTTGTCATAGCCTTGGTGATTGTAAAGTTCTGGCAGCACGGAACTATCGTGGGTGTGGTGGGGATCCTGACCGGGGCTACGGTGATTACCATTCTCGGACTGATCGACGACAAGCATGCGCTCTCGCCGGGGGTTAAGTTTGCCGGACAAACCGTGGCTGCGCTCATCTTGATCTATTGCAACATGCGCTTGCAGTTTGTGCAGCAACCGGTGCTCTCCACGATCCTGAGCATTTTGTGGGTGGTGGGCATTACCAATGCCATGAACCTGATCGACATCATGGACGGACTCTCTTCGGGCGTGGGGTTTATTGCCTCGGTGGGATTTTTCTTTATTGCCGCCGCCAGCGGACGCTTCAACAACATGTTCATCCTGGCGGCCCTGGGCGGAGCGCTGCTCGGGTTTCTGCCCTACAACTTTCCGAAAGCCAAAATTTATCAAGGCGATACCGGTGCCTTGCTTATGGGTTTTATTCTCTCGTCCGTGGCCATGGGGCAGGGCTATTCCCGGATCAACTCCATGGCGGTCTTGGCCCCAATCATGATTTTGGCTGTGCCGATTTTTGATACCTTGTTTATCATGTTTTTGCGGCACCGCCGCGGGGTCTCCATGTTCCGCGGGAGCCCGGACCATTTGGCGCTGCGCATGGTGAAACTGGGACTTACGCGCACCCAAACCGTGCTCTTGCTCTGGGGTGCGGCGGCCCTGCTCTCGGCCGTGGCGTACGCCAGCACGCGCATGCCCTTTCAATGGGCGTTGTTGACCTACGTGGGGTTTGCCGGGGTGGCGCTCTTTGTGGCCGAGCGCATGGGAAGCTTCCCCATGGTGCCCTCCAAGTGAGCGCAGCAACGCATCCCAACGTGGTGTTGGGCGCCGGGTTGGCAGGCCTTTCGGCAGCGTATCACCTCGGCCCGGAGACTCCGGTGTTTGAAGCGGCTGGGCGCCTCGGCGGGGAATGCATCACCGACACGGTGGGTGCGTACGCGTTTGACCGCAGCGGGCACTTGCTCCACCTGCGCACTTCGGAAGTCAAAACCCTCGTGCAAAAACTGTTGCCCGAAACCTTTCGCTCCGTGGCACGCGATGCGCGCATTCATATCGGCGAATCCGAAGTGCGTTATCCGTTTCAGGCCAATACCTTTGGTTTGCCCTCGGCCATAAAGGCCAAGTGCCTCATGGATTACCTGACGGCTGTGACTACCCCGTCGCAGCAAGATCCCAAAACCTTTGCCCAGTGGGCTCAACGTTCCTTTGGCCAAGAGATTTCACGCTTGTTTTTTGAACCCTACAACCAAAAACTTTGGACCGTGCCGCCGGAAAAGCTGACGCTTGATTGGATGGGACCGTATGTGCCCAAGCCGGACCTGCCCACGGCCATTCACGGGGCGTTTGCCGATCAGCCCGGCGGTGGCGGGTACAATGCATGTTTCAATTATCCGAAGCGCGGAGGCATTGAGGTCTTGCCGCGCGCCTTGGCGGCGTCACTCAAACACATTCATCTGAACGCAGAAGTGGTACGGATCGATGCACGTTCGCGCCGTCTATGGGCGCCGGGGCACTCCGCGGTCGCGTATGGGCGCTTGATTTCCAGCGTGCCGCTGCCGGCCTTGGTTGCGCGCTTGGACCAGGCACCGCAGGCGGTTCTGGCTGCGGCGCGCCGGCTGAATGCCACCTCGGTGCTGGTGGTGAACCTGGGTGTGGCGCGTGAGCGGATTCATCCGGCGCACTGGCTGTATTTCCCCGAGGAAACGTATTCGTTTTACCGCGTGGGCTTCCCGTCCAACTTTGGACAAGTTGCGCCCCGGGGTTGCAGTTCGCTGTATGCGGAAGTGGCTTTGCCGGCAGGTACGGGCTGGGAACAGCGCAAGGTCCTGGCGCGGAAGGTGCGCAAGGACTTGATGCGGGCGGGCATCCTGCGCCCAGATGACCGCGTGGAGGTTGAACATCTGCAGTACATCCCGTACGCCTACGTGATCTTTGACCGCGACCATGCGGCAGCACGGCGTACGATCTTGCAGTATATGGAGAAACAAGGCATTGTCTGCATCGGGCGCTGGGGGCACTGGGAGTATTCGGCCATGGAAGACGCGATCCTGGCGGGCATGCATGCGGCCAAGTAATCATATAAATTACGGGAGACTGTGGGCGAAGCACCCCAATGGGGATACTGGGAGCTGGTTGCGAAAGGCGCGCCTTTCAGACATGCATGCAGCCAAGTAATAATATAAATCACCGAGAGCATCGCTGAGGTGGTTGAGAAAGCCTCAGAGGAAATCCTCATCATTAAAGGATTTCCGATGCGGAGCGACACTCTCTGAGGGGAGCGTCTTTCGTAACCACCTCAGCGATGCTCTTGTAGGGGCTTAAAATAAAAAAGGTACCCCATATGGAAAAAATTCGGCATCTCACCATCGTTACGAAAATGGAGCTGGGTGGAGCGCAGCAAGTGGCGCTCTATACGTTGGAGCATTTGCCCCAGGCAAGCTTTGAGCGCTATTTTATTTCCGGCACAGGTGGGCAGCTTGATGCACAGGTAAAGGCCCTGCCCGGCGTAACCGCGCAGTTTTGGAAATCGTTCAAGCATCCGATCCGCCCGTTGTGCGATCTATGGACAGCTTGGAAATTGGTCCGCTTCATGCGCGAGCATAAAATTCAAATTGTACATACCCATAGTTCCAAAGCCGGGTTGTTGGGCCGACTGGCGGCTCGTTGGGCCCGCGTCCCCGTGGTCATGCATACCGTGCATGGTTGGCCTTTCCATGACTATCAAAACCCTTGGTTGAGAAGAGTGTATGTCGCTCTGGAGCAACTGGCCGCTCGCTGGACCACGTGCTTGGTGGCGGTTTCCCAAGCCACGCGCGATAAGGGCTTGCGGCATGGGATTGGGCGCGCAGATCAGTACGCGGTGATCTTCCCGGGTTCGGATCTTTCAGGGTTCAAACCCGCCACACCCGCCCAACGCAAAGCGGTTCGGAAGGAGCTGGGCATTCCGGAAAAGGCCCAGGTGGTGGGCATGGTGGCGTGCTTCAAGCCGCAGAAAGCCCCTTTGGATTTTATCCGCGCCGCCGGCCTTGTGCAGCGTACCTTGCCGGACGCTTGGTTTGTCTTGGTGGGTGACGGCGTGCTCCGCCCCCAGATCGAAGCCGCGGCCAGCGCCGCCGGCTTGACCGGACGCCTGGTCTTGACCGGATGGCGGCAGGATGTAGCACACGTTATGCATGCCCTGGATGTCGTGGCGCACTCGTCGCTTTGGGAAGGCCTGCCCTGTGTGTTTGCCCAGGCCTTGGCCACCGGGCTTCCGGTTGTGGCCACGGATGTGGAGGGCGCCCGAGAAATTATTCAAGAGGCAAAAAATGGACACCTGGTCCCCCCGGGGAAACCCGAGGCCTTGGCCGCAGGTTTGGTCACGCTGCTGACGCATCCCAAAGCGCTAAAGGCCTTGCGCCAACGAGCGCCGCAGGGTGCAAAGCCCTTCACGTTTCAGGTCATGCAGGAAAGTATTTTAAAACTGTATCAAAAGCATCTGCAATTTGAACTAAAACCGAAACGAAAACCGACAAAATACGCTTGATTTTTTAATAGGAATCGAATAGGATTGACCCATGACGCCGCTTGAGTGCAAACTTAGGCGGCGTTCTTTCGTAAGAAGAAGGTTTATAAAAAATACGCTTGCCCTGCGTAGGTTGGCAGGGTTGTTTTTTTGGGGGGACGATGGATCGTTTGGCGCGGCTTCGGGCAAATATGCGTAAGCGTGGTTGGGATGCGGTTTGGATTTCCAAAGCGGTCAATCGCCAATATTTAAGCGGATTTACTGGAAGCGCCGGCTGGCTGGTCGTCCCGGTGCAGGGCAAGCCGATTTTGATTACCGATGGGCGGTATACGGAGCAAGCGCAGCAAGAGGCTCAGGGATTTAAGATCATCATTAGCCACAAGGATCCGCTGGCAGTTATGGCCGAGATGTTTGGTGCTAAGAAAATCCGCTCCCTGGGCTTTGAAGATACAGACGTAACTGTAGCTGCCTGGAAGAAGCTGGTTAAGTTGGCCAAAGGGCTTAAGGGATTTGGCTTGGAAGGTTTGATTGAACATATTCGCGCGGTAAAAGGCGAAGATGAAGTAAAAAAGATACAAAAAGCGATACGAATTGCTGAAAAAGCGTATGCGCAGATTTTTAAGAAGATTCGTCCGGGTGTGACTGAGCGCTTTATTGCCAGTGAGTTGGAGCACGCTATGATGGGGGCCGGAGCCGAAGGCATAGCCTTTCCGACCATTGTTGCCTCGGGTGCGCGCTCGTCTTTTCCGCATGCAAGGCCCACTGAGCAGCGGTTGAAGGCCGGGGAACTCCTGGTTTTGGACTTTGGCTGCCGGGTGGAAGGGTACCATTCGGACTTGACAAGGACTTTGGCCGTTGGTAAGATGACCGAACGCCAACAAGAATTATATAAAATAGTCAAAAACGCTCAAAAAAGTTCACAGAAATTAATTTATTCAGGGCAAAAATGTTTTCATTCTGATCTAAAAGCCCGTGAGATCTTTAAGCAAGCGAAAGTGGAGCACTATTTTGTGCATAGCTTGGGGCATGGCTTGGGGCAGGAAGTGCATGAACTTCCCCGCCTGGCCAGCAACTCGCAGGATGTATTGCAAGCGGGCATGGTGGTAACCTGCGAGCCGGGGATTTATCTCCCGGGCTGGGGCGGGATCCGCATTGAAGATGATGTTTTAGTCCAGGACAAAGCGTCCCAGTGGCTCTCGCAGTCACCGGATGAGCTGCAGGTGGTTGGGAAGAAAAGAAAATGAACTCCCCCATGTCCCCCTCTTTGAAAAAGAGGGGGAGGACACCCGAAGGGGTGGACGGGGGAGTTGAAGTGTCCGGCCGCGGAACCCAGCTTTCGCTGCGCAGCGCCTGGAAGGCAGACGTTTAGTACAATTATTACGGTTGATATTTTAATACGCAGGAGGAAGTCGGTATGGGTGTGGTTATGTCAAATGATGCAAAACCGGGAACGTTTCTTGAAGTGGAAGGGACTCTCTTCCAAGTGGTGGAGTACAACCACGTCAAGCCGGGCAAAGGCGGAGCGTTTTTACGCCTGAAAATGCGCAATTTGCGCCAGGGAACGCTGGTGGAGCGCACGTTCAACTCCGGTGAGAAGTTGAACATGCCGGATGTGGAAGAGAAGAGCATGCAGTATCTGTACCAGCAAGGCGCGGAGTATGTGTTCATGGATCAGGACACCTATGAACAGCACCCGCTCTCCCGGGAAACCCTGGGCGATGCCGTCAAGTGGCTCAAAGAGGACATGGTGGTGGAATTGTTGATGCACAACGGGGAGTCCATGGGCATTGAGGTTCCGCCGAAGGTGGAGCTGAAGATCACCCAGACCATGCCCGGGGTACGTGGCAACACGGTGAACAACGCGACCAAAGAAGCCGTGTTGGAAACCGGCGCAGTCATTCAAGTGCCGTTGTTTGTCGAAGAAGGCACCTTGGTGCGCATTGATACGCGCACCGGGGAGTATTTGGAACGCGTATCCTAAGTTTGTTTTCGGTCACGCGGGATTACGGTGACCGGTTCGTGCAAGCCCGACCAACCAGGGGTGCGGTCGTTGACAACTATGCCGTTGAAAGGCGGTGTTCTACACATGCAGGGAGAAAAATCAAGCAAGCGCGAATCAGGCGGATCCACGCCGGTCAATCTGAAGTCTTTGAAGAAAATTGTCACCATCATGAATCGTGCGCAGCTCACCGAGTTGAACATTGAACAAGATGGGATTAAGATTTTGTTGCGCAAGGGACCGCAGGGCCTGGAAGGCATGCCCACGGTGGTCAATGCAGCGCCAATGATGCAAATGGCCGCGCCGGCCTTGCCCGTGACCAATGTGGCCCCGGCGGCCGCGGCTCCGGCAGCTGCCGCTGCAGCTCCGGCGGTCGAAGATGCCAACTTGCATACCATCACTTCGCCCATGGTGGGCACGTTCTACCGTTCACCTGCGCCGGATGCACCGCCGTACGCCAGCGAAGGCACCAGCGTGGATCAAAACACCGTGGTTTGCATTATCGAGGCCATGAAGCTCATGAACGAGATCAAGGCGGAAGTCCGCGGAGTCATTAAGAAGGTCTTGGTGGACAACGCCCAGGCGGTCGAATTCGGCCAGCCGTTATTCTTGGTGGAGAAAAAAGGATAAGGCATGTTTAAAAAAATACTCATTGCCAATCGTGGAGAGATCGCCTTGCGCATCATCCGGGCTTGCCGCGAGATGGGCATCCGGACCGTCGCGATTCATACGGAGGCGGATAATAATTCCTTGCACGTACGTTATGCCGACGAGGACATTTGCATTGGGAAAGGCCCTTCGTCGAGCAGCTACCTGAACATTCCGGTGATTCTCTCGGCTGCGGAAATTTCCGACGCCGATGCGATTCACCCGGGTTACGGTTTTTTGGCGGAGAATGCGCACTTTGCGGAGATCTGTGAATCCTGCCACATTGAATTCATTGGTCCCACCCCCAAGGCCATGCGCCTTATGGGCGACAAGATTGAGGCGCGCCGTCTGATGAAGGAAGTGGGCCTGCCCATGCTCCCGGGTTCGGACGGACCCGTGGAAAACGAAGAGGACGCCCTGCGTCTGGCGCGTGAGATCGGGTACCCGGTCATCATCAAAGCCACGGCCGGCGGCGGCGGGCGCGGCATGCGCATCGCGCATACCGATGTCTCGCTCTCCAACGCGTTTTTGACGGCCCAGAGCGAAGCCGGTGCGGCGTTCGGCAATCCCATGGTGTACATCGAGAAGTACCTGGAAGAACCGCGCCACGTGGAGTTCCAGATCATTGCCGACAAGTTCGGGACCTGCATCAACCTGGGTGAGCGCGACTGCACCGTGCAGCGCAAGCATCAGAAGTTGATTGAGGAATCGCCTTCGCCCATCATGAACCAGGAAATGCGTGACCGGATTGGCGCGCTGGTGGCCCGGGGGGCCAAAGCCGCGGGGTATCACACCACCGGAACCATGGAATTCCTGGTCGACAAGCATAACAACTTCTACTTCATGGAAATGAACACCCGCATTCAGGTCGAACATCCTGTGACCGAAATGGTGACGGGCATGGACTTGATCAAGGAACAGATCAAAGTTGCGGCCGGGGAGAAGCTCTCCGTGACCGAACACCAGATTCCCAAAGGACACGCCATTGAAGTGCGCATCAACGCCGAAGATCCGGCGAATAACTTCATGCCCTGCCCTGGGACCATTACCAACTTTCACATGCCCGGGGGGCCTGGAGTTCGTATTGACACGCACGCGTATGCAGGGTATAAAATACCTCCGTACTACGACAGTCTTTTGGCCAAACTTATCACCTACGGGGCCAATCGCGACGAAGCGATTCAGCGCATGCTCCGTGCCTTGGATGAGTTTGTAATTGAGGGCATCAAGACGACGATTCCGTTTCACAAGCAGGCGTTGAACACGCGGGCGTTCCGCGAGGGCAAGTTCTCCACCAGTTTCGTGGAATTGATGATGAGTGAAAAACTCTAAACGTTCGCGGACACAAAGACGAAAACCTCCGAGCATGGCTTGCATGGTCCCGAAACGGCGATGTGAAACTCGTGAGGGGGTAACATGACCGCCCGTAAGCAGGGGAAAGGGGCAGGACGATGGATGAGCGTGATCGCAATGAACTAGGCACCATTCGTATCTCCGACGAGGCCATTGGCGTCATCGCCGGTTTGGCCGCACGAGAAATCCAGGG
Organism: uncultured bacterium; assembly: GCA_964604705.1. GTDB lineage: Bacteria > Oederibacteriota > JAAXVQ01 > JAAXVQ01 > JAAXVQ01 > JAAXVQ01. The sequence goes on along the minus strand of CAZSAP010000007.1, from coordinate 107,662 downwards.
TGTGCTTTCCACAGGACGCGGCCCTCTGGCCGGCTTGGGTGAAGTGTTGGGCATGAAACCCACCTACGGCCGCGGAGTACGTGTGGAAGTCACCGAAGAGGACGTGTATCTGGATTTGCACCTGGTGGTGGAATTTGGCGTGGATATTCCTTCGGTGTGTCAGAAAGTACAAGACAAGGTGAAAGAAGCGGTGGAAGACATGACCGGGTTGAGCGTCGCCCGCATCAATGTGGCCGTGCAGGATGTTCAGATGAAGTCCGACAAGACGCGCAAGGCCTAGTAGGGCAAAGGGGTTATCCCCGGGGTTGCGTCAAACAGACCGTACAGTTGCATTCGCTTGGATCAAAAGACTCTGCCCGTAAAGGTGGGGAGTTTTTCATCGCGGCGTAGGCCGCGCGAAGGAGGGACGTCGTTATGCGTACGTTTAATTTTTTCATTACGGTTATCGGGGCGTTGGTGATTTTGGTGCTCGGGCTCTTGAGTCTGGCCGCCGCGGTGTATCCGCCGATCATTCTCACGTTGGGTGATATGATCTCGGGCCCCTTGACCTATGTGATCGAAGGTTCCACCGGGCGCGGGATTGCTCTGCTGGCCGGATTGTTGCTCGTGATGATCTTTGTGTACTTGTTGCTCGGGAACATACAATCGACCCGGCGTGAGCGCACGGTTGTTTTGAAAAACCCCATGGGTGAAGTCTTGGTTTCGCTGGCGGCCATTGAAGATTTTGCCCGCGTGCTCAAGGGCAAGATTGAGGGGTTGCGCGACATCAAGGGACGCGTGGTGTACACCCGTCGCGGGCTCAAGGTGAGCGCACGGATCACGGTTTTGGCGGACAACAGCATCGTGGAAGTCTCCCAAAACGTGCAGGACGCCATTCGCAACTACATTCAGAAAACCCTGGGGATTGAGCAGGACATCAATCCCACCGTGATGGTGAACAAGGTGGTCAGTCGGGATAAGGCTACGTCGCCCGGCACGTTGAAGACCTCAGGCAATTCCGGGAATTATCAAATTCCTTATCGGTAAGTCAGAGACGCATCGTCACATACCCCGCGGTGGCAGTGTTTCCCCGCGGGGTATTTTTTTAGTTTGGATCATTTACGAGGTTGGAGCAACGTTATGTCACGCGAATGGAATCGCATTATTGATGCCAATCTCAATCGAGTCCGCGAAGGGGTACGCGTCGTGGAAGAGATTGTGCGCCTGGTGTTGGAAGACCGTTCCCTGCAGCAGCGCTTGAAAACCCTACGGTACACCTTGGCCAAAACCGAAACCGAACATTTTGGCGTTGAACTTATCCAAAGCCGCGATGTGAATAGCGATCCCGGCGTGCGCTCGCACTTGGCCGGAGAACATCGGCGAACCGGGTGGGTGGAATTGGCCCGGATCAATTGTCGTCGTGTGCAGGAAGGGCTGCGTGTTTTGGAAGAAGTCAGCAAATGGCAGGCGCCTGCCAGCAGTGAGACGTTTAAGCGGCTCCGCTTTTCCATGTACGATATTGAACAGACGTTGGTGGTGCGCTTGGCCCCTAAAAAAACATCCCCCCGGGCCACGCGAAGAAAGGAACGTACGGTATGACACAACTGGAATCCGCACGACAAGGAAAGATCACACCGGCCATGCAACGCGTGGCCGAACAGGAAATGCGCTCAACCGAATTTATTCAGGCTGGGTTGGCCGCGGGGAACATCATCATCACCCACAACCCGAACCATCCGCAGGGAGCCCCCCTGGGCGTTGGGCAAGGGCTGCGGACCAAGGTGAACGCCAACCTGGGCACCTCCATGGATCATATTGATTACGCAGAAGAGATGACCAAGGCGCACACGGCGGTCGACGCGGGGGCAGATGCGATCATGGATCTTTCCACCGGCGGAGATGTGGTGGCCTTACGTACGCGCCTGTTGCAGGAACTTCCGCAGGCCTTGGGCACGGTGCCGGTGTACGAAACAGCCGTGCGTACCGTGGCGAAGGGTAAGCGCGTGGTGGAGATGACGCCCGAGGACATGTTTGCGGTCATCGAGGCCCAGGCGCAGGCCGGGGTTGATTTCATGACCATCCATGCCGGAGTCACACGTGAGAGCGTGGAACGCCTCTGCTCCCAGGGACGCATTGCGGATATTGTCAGCCGCGGGGGCGCGTTTATGGCCGAGTGGATGATTTACCAAGAAAAAGAAAATCCTTATTTTGAACAATATGACCGGGTGCTGGAGATTTGTCGGAAATACGATGTCACGGTTTCCCTGGGCGATGCGATGCGTCCCGGCTGTTTGGAAGATGCCACGGATCGCGCTCAGATACAAGAACTGATTATTTTAGGCGAACTCACCCGGCGTTCAAGGGATGCTGGGGTGCAGGTGATGGTCGAAGGTCCCGGGCATGTGCCTTTGGATCAGGTGCAGGCCAATATCGTTTTGCAAAAGCGTTTGTGTGAGAACGCACCGTTTTACGTGCTCGGTCCGTTGGTCACGGATGTGGCCGTGGGCTACGATCATATTGCCTGCGCGATTGGCGGGGCCATTGCCGCGTCTGCAGGTGCTGATTTTTTATGTTACGTCACACCGGCGGAACATTTGCGCTTACCCAGTGTGCAGGATGTGCGTGACGGCGTGATCGCCAGCCGCATTGCGGCGCATGCGGCGGATATTGCCAAGGGCGTTCCGGGTGCGCGTGAATGGGATCGGAAGATGGCCATTGCCCGCAAAGCCTTGGATTGGGAGCAGCAACTGGCGCTGGCGTTGGATCCCAAGCGCGCGCGGGAAATTCGTGAATCTTCGCGTCCGCAAACCGCAGAAGTCTGCACCATGTGCGGCGATTTTTGTGCCATGAAAGGCATGTCGGAGTATCTGAAGAAAAAAGCCTAGACTCATTTTCATAGAAAACAAAAAAGGCGCCTGCCGGGAAATCCAGCAAGCGCCTTTTTTTTTTAGCCTGTTTTAGAAGCGGTGGGTGATGCCCAGTTGGGTGATGACGCGGGTGTCTTGATCCTGACTCACGCTGGCACCGGTTAACGGCATGTCTTCAAACGCCCAGCCTGAAGAACTGTGTGCCACACGCTCGTAAATGCAGGTTAAGTCCAGCGTGATGGGGCCTTCTTCCAAACCCAGGCCAAAACGCAAGCCCGAGGTTTCCACGGATTTGGTGATGATCACCGGCTTGTTGTTGCTGTTGCGCAGCGTGGGGGATTCGGATTCGTACACCACGCGTTGGTTGGAAAAGCCCAGGCGTAAAGCCAGGTTATCAAAGAGCGAATATTGGACGCCAAAGGCAAACCGGGTAAATCCGGATTTGGCCAGGATGTTGGAGGTGTTGGGCACAGCGCCGTCTTGCCGGCTCTTGGATGAGCCCAGGCGGTATTCAAATGCGACGATGGAGCCTTCGGCCGGAACAAAGGCCGTGCCGATGCCAATGGACGAGGAAACCGTTTCAATGGAATTTTGCGAATGCCCGCCATGGTCGTCCAAAAAGGCCATGCGCCCGGTGGCGTACGGATGTTCAAATCCGCGGTTGTCGAAGAGCACGCCAAAGCGCAGATCGTCGTTGCGGACCATGGGCAAGCGTACACGGAACGAAAGCGCATAATCCAAGTTGTCCAGGTTTTGACTGAGGTGTTCGTTTTCTCCAACGGCCTGATCCGCAGCCAAGGAACGGAACCATTGCTGGTTCTCGTACCCGGCTTCGAGGGCCAATTCCAGCAAGGATTGAAACGAATAGAGGGCCTGCAGGTGCGTATGCCACGGCAGGGTGCGTCCCTGATATTCTGCCTGGGAAGGCGCGTTGAGCCAATCCGGCGTGTACAGCATGCGTTCGGTTTTGTAGGCACCCGAAAACAGGACACCTACATCCATATAGTCTTTGTTGTCAAACACCGCATCGAAACGGGCCATGGTTCCCAATTCTGCGCCATACATCATTTGAGTTTTTCGATAGTCGTTAATGAACGTAGGCGTGTTCATGTCATGTGTGGGGAGCCAATCGGGTTCGGTCCATCCTTCTTCCCAGGAACTTCCGGATTTCACTCCGGCACCGAGGGACCAGTTGGGCTGCATCAACCACGATGAGCGAACGTCCACACCTCCGGATTGTTCCCGATAGGTGGCCCCTGAATCCGTGGAGTAGCGATACGCGTAATGGGCTTGGGGAATCAACTGCAGTGCAATCGCATCTGAAAGCGAGAGCAAAACGCCGCCGTAGCTTTGTTCCTGCCGGGGTTCAAGTGCGTAAGACCAGGTTTGTGTTTGACGTGTGTAGACCGAAGAGGGTGTCAAGGTCGTGCCCGATGGGGAAAACTGTCCTGCGCTGCCTTCGGCGCCCGTGGAAAATTCGGCCAAACGATTGCGTGGCGCCACGGACAGAGTAAGATCAACCCGGTTTTGTTTGGGGAGAAAGGCCATACCGGCTGGATTGCCGAGATTGAAGAGATTCAACTTGGAGGTTTCTTCTTCTAAAACCAACGAAGCGCCACCCAAGGCTTCTACGACAGGATCTTGCGCCCAGGCAGGGATCGAAGCTATTACCATTGCGAGCAAAGAAAAGCGCAGCAACATTCGCATAAATTAGAGTTACTCCTTTATTATATAAAGCAAACCTGCCGATCATACCCTTGCCCTCACAGGCTTGTCAAGCGTTCACTTGACGCTCAAAACGTATTTTGCTATAGTTCCAAAATATGTGCTCGTAAAAAGATTAAGGAGCATGACGGCATGCCTACGCTTTGGGTACGGTTGGGCGGGGAACGTGATTACCCGATTGTCATACAGCCTGGGGGGCTAAAGCTTCTGGGTAAAACACTGGGGTCACGCGTAAAGGGTCGAAGCGTATTTGTGCTAACCCACCCACGCTTAAAAAAACTCTTTGGGTCCGTGGTGACCTCGTCTCTGAAGTCAGCGGGCTTTTCTGTTTTTGTGCATTGTGTGCCTGAAGGTGAAACCAGTAAGTCGCTGGGGCAGATGGAGTCGATCATCGGCGTTATGCTTAAACAGCGCATGGATCGAAAGTGCATTGTTTTGGCTTTAGGTGGTGGGGTTATCGGAGATTTGGCCGGATTTGTCGCCGCGTCGTTTATGCGCGGGGTGGATTTTGTACAAGTCCCGACCACCTTGCTGGCGCAAGTGGATTCCTCGGTGGGTGGCAAAGTGGCGGTGAACCATCCGATTGGAAAAAACATGATAGGTGCTTTCTATCAACCACGCTTGGTGCTGGTGGATCCCCAAGTATTAGCCTCACTCTCACAACGCCAATTTCGCGCCGGATTGGCGGAAGTCATTAAATCCGCGGCCATTGCCGATGCCCCCTTTTTTAAATATCTTGAAACGCACTTATCGGATATTTTGCGAAAGAAAATAGATGTATTGACGTATTTAATTCGGCGGACATGTTCAATCAAAGCCCATGTGGTTTCTCATGATGAAAAAGAGCATGGCCTGCGGGCGATTTTAAATTATGGGCACACGCTGGGGCATGCATTGGAAGCGTATCATCATTATCGTGGATATTTGCATGGCGAGGGCGTTGCGCTGGGTATGGTCGCCGCTGCCCACTTGGCGGCTGAATGCGGGATGAGTGATCAAGCTACGGCTCAGCGCCAGGAAAGGTTAATAAAATCTGCGGGATTACCGATTCGTGGGCATGGGGAATCGATGGAACGCCTTTTTGAGCTTATGAAAGTTGACAAAAAAGCTCAAGAGGGGAAACTGAATTTTGTATTGACACCCCAAATTGGCCATGCTAGGATATCGAATAAATTAACGCCTTTTTCCGTACGCCGGGCGATAAATTACGTAGTCGAAGGGGTTGACGGCGGAGGATTTTTGCATGGCCAAAGATGATTCCGGGTTCGCCGAAATAGAGGAATACACAAGAAAATTAACCCAGAATCCAGAATCCTTGGTATTTGTTTCATTGGCGGAATCGTATCGCAAAAGCGGTATGTTGGACGAAGCCATTGAAACATGTCTTAAAGGATTACAGGTTCATCCTTCATATATGAGCGCCCATATGGTTTTGGGACGAGCGTATTTGGAGAAGGAACAACATGAAGAAGCTGCGACGGAGTTTTCCAAAGTCGCGGCCGCGGATGTTAACAACATCATGGCGCATTCCTTGTTGGGTCAAACGTTTGTACGACAGGGAAAGTTTACCAATGCCATTGAAGAATATCAAAAAGTATTAACGCTCAACCCGGACGATGCAACCGCTCAGCAGATGCTGAAGCAAGCGCTGGAACAAGCCAAGAAGACTACGGTTACGCGACCTGAAGAAGTGGCCGCGCCTGCACCTTCTGCACCGGCGCCAACGTCCGAGACGAGTTCGCCGGATACAAAGAAAGAATTATCGCAAGCGGAAGCCTTCACCAAACAAGGTGATATTGATAATGCCATCAAGATCTACCGGTTGATCCTGGAAGCGGATCCGGAAAATCTAGTGGTCCGTCAGCGGTTGAAGGATTTGGAACTGAGGAAAGTTCAGGCCAGCACTGAGCAGCGCAAGCCGCCGGAGCGTCCCAAACCCGAGAGCTTCAGCAGTCATCGGGATAACGATAAAATAACCTCGGACGATATCCTTTCAGTCATGAAAGATACGATTCCGAAACCACCGGAAAAACCAAAAGTGATTCCCAGACCGATCCCGGAAGCCAAACCGGCTCCGGCTCCGGCTCCGGTGATTCCGGTGTTGAAAGAAGAACCAAAAAAAGAAGAAGCAAAGCCGGTTCCGCCGGTGGAACCGAAACCGGTGACACCTGCACCCACACCGGTTCCGGCTCCGGTGGTTCCTTCGGCCCCGGCGGTCGCCCCGGTGGCAAGTTCACAGGGTCAGGGTGTGTCCGCGGAGATTACCACCGCCTTGGCCAAGCTCGTGCAGACCGACGGGATTGTGGGAACGCTCTTAATGGATGAACAGGGTACGTTTTTGGACAGTACCTTTAAAAAAGATTTGGATGTTCATGAAATGTCCAAGACCGCGGCGTTGATTTTTGAGAAGACCGACAAGGCGGTTCAGGCCATGAATTATGGAAAGCAAGTAAAGCAGATATTGATTACCGGTGAGCACGGACAGATTTTTTTCAATAAATTCGGGCACCGGGTTTTGGTTGTGCAAGCCGATGATAACATCAACATCGGCAAAATGCGCTTGGCGATGAATGATGTAAACAAAGTCCTGCGCTAGATACAGTGCGTAGGACGTGTTGGGATGCACGGGTGAATCCATGGATTTTAAACCGATATTAAACGACATTGTCACTACGGTGGATGGCGCCATAGGAGCCGGCTTGGTCGGCACCGATGGCATTGTCATTGATCAGGTGTCAACCAAGGGTGTGTTTGATATCAGTGCTGTTGGTGCTGAATACGCCACGATTATTAAAAATGCCAAGAAGGCCTCGGAAAATTTCGGATTGGGTAAAACCAGCGAAATTATGATTTCAACCGAAAAAGCCATGATGATCATGATGACCATCGGCAACGATTATTTCATTACGATGGCATTGGAGTTGGACGGAAACTTGGGACGTGGTCGCCTGGAAGTCAAGAAAGCCATTCCCAAACTGGAACGGGAACTTACCTGATCCGATTGAACCTAGCCATTCAAGCAGCCAGAAACCACTTTCGATCGGGCAGGATGAACTGAAACGGAAGTGGTTTTTTTACATAGGAGCATCGTGACCCAATCATCCTGGTACTCCCCAACCGAGCGACAATGGACCTTTAAACTTCCCGGGACCGGCCGGGTTTGGAAGGCTGTGCTGGGGTTGGTCGGTGCCTTGATCTTACTCATGGTACTTTTTGCCGGCGATAAAAGTTTGGTTTCGCTGCTCTCCTTATATAAAGACCGGGATCGTTTGGCCCAAGAGTTGGTCGAGGTTGAGAAGACCAACCTGCGCTTGAAAGATCAGATCAACGAATTGCGCACGCATCCTCAAGCCGTCGAGCCGATTGCGCGCGAGGAATTGGGTTTGGTCCGAGCGGGAGAACGGGTGTATCGGTTTGTTCCCGAACCTGTTTCGGCAGAGGAAAAGGATGCACCCCGAAAGGGCGGTGGATCCGTGCCGGGCGAAAACTCGAAGTGAGGCATAAGATCGCCATGGTTGCCGTCGAGGATATCGCGTGGATTACGTATCAACTAGGACGTGCGCCGAGGCAAATGACCGGAGTGGGTCACCGGTGTGCTTCGGGTGTTCCGATGGTGATTGTGACACAGCCCCTTCCGGAAACACCGGAGCGAGCGTCTTTTTTCCCAACACTGTTTTGGTTGACCTGTCCGGTGGCGGTTAAAGCGGTGAGTCGTTTGGAAGATGAGGGTTGGATTCAACGCTGGCAGGAACGCTTGAGTTCGGATCCGGTCTTAAACGCCGCGGTTATGCAAGCCCAACAGACATATGTACGTTTGCGGATTGAACAACTAAATCCGGAACAACAGCAGCATGTGGCGGAAACACAGCCGCAATTGTGGAATGATTTATCCCGCCTGGGCATTGGCGGTGTGGCGGAATGGGGCACGGTGAAGTGTCTGCATATGCATTTGGCGCATTATTGGGGCACACACGAAAATCCCATAGGTCAATGGGTTGAAGAGCAAATAACGGTGCATTCGGCATGCCGCGTTTGTTTGGATGCGGGCAAGGCACATCATGCCGGGGTGGCGAAATAGGCAGACGCAGCGGACTTAAAATCCGCAGGACCGCAAGGTTCGTGCCGGTTCGATTCCGGCCCTCGGCACCAGTTTTTCTATATTTTAGTGGACAGCCGTATAGGCGCGTGTTAAAGTCGGCGGAACTTAAAATCGCGGGGTGGAGCAATGGTAGCTCGTTGGGCTCATAACCCAAAGGTTGCTGGTTCAAATCCAGCCCCCGCAACCAAAAAATGATTATCCCGGCAGCGTAAAGCAGCCGGGATTTTTTTTACCCAGGCTTCGTTTCAAACAGATGTGCAGGGAATGGGGGAAAAGCTCTACTCGTGGCCAAGGGCGTTTTAGGTTTTGGGTTTGGCAATCAGAACCTTCACTTGTTCTGGAATGTCTCCCCGCCGGGCAAAATTCTGCAGATATTTTAAGAGCGTATCACTGATGGTTTGAGCCTTGGGAACCAGCAATACCCCTTTAAATGTTTTGATCGGTTCATCAATGATCATTCCGATTTTTAAATCCCAAATCTCAATGGTTTGAGCTTCCAGTGAAACTTCCTGGGTTTCAAGACCTTCCTTTAACGCGGCCACCAAGCGGGGATCGTGCTGTCCGGGTGTCTGCTGCAATTCATCCAGCGCTTGTTGGGTGGTCAGCCCTTGGGTAAGCAGCCGATCGTACTCTAGGGCGAGCATAAGCAGTTGTGAGCCTAAGGTTACAGGATCCATGGAAGATAACTCCATGGCCCCCAATATGGGATTCCAACCTTCGTGCTGCTTGGCAATCATGAGCGCAACCTTTTCCAACCGCGGGATCGGGACCAGAAGATCTCGCCCGACCGTAGGAAAGGCATCAAGCATTTGTTGTTCATCTTTACTCAAGGGTTCGTTGGAAAAATGCCTTTGCAAAACATCCGGGGGCAAGGTCACGCAACCAATCTGTGAGAGCAAGGCGGCCATTTCGTATTGCCACGCGTTTTCGGTCTTCAGCACCAAGAGCATGTGATGAATGTAGCGCTTTAAGCGCGTGGCACGACTGAAGGCCACGGGATTGACCAAAGAGAGTACATCGGCCAAAACTTTAACCGTACCTTGGAGGGTTTTTTCCAAAAGTTCTTTCTCGGCATGCACCAGACGGTATTGTTCCAAACCCGCTTCCAAGGCCTGGGTGAGGGTTTCGTTGCTGCAGGGTTTGGTTAGAAAACGAAAAATGTTTCCGCGGTTAACGGCCTCAATGGCATCTTTCATGTCCGATTGCCCGGTTAGGACAATGCGTATGCTATCGGGTTGAATATCACGCACCTTGGCCAGGAATTGCGCTCCGTTCATAATCGGCATGCGCATATCGGATACTACGATGGCGTAGGGACCGTTTTTTTGAACCAAGGCCAAGCCTGCTTCCCCGCCAGGCGCAATGTCCAAGTCAAACTGTTTGCGTTGCGTGCGCTGGAGCGCGGCCAAGAGATTGGTGTCGTCATCCACAAAAAGAATCTTTTCAGGCATGGGAATCACCTTCTTGATTTTCAGAGTTGGCCGTTTGGGCCCGATGGGTTTCATCCAGACACAATTGCCGCCAGCGTGGTACAGAGTCAGTGACACCGCAGGCTTGAACAAATTCAAGATGGAGTGGCGATGGAATCGATCCGTCCGGAGGAAGATGTTGTTCCAGTTCAAACGCATCGGCCAAGTGAACCGCGAGCAGCGGTGAAAAATCGTTGTTAAAACAGCTTAGTGGGTCGTGGTGGAAAGCAACGGCTTCGATGATGGGATGCGGCAGACCCCATAGTCCCAACAGGTAGGCCCCAATTTCCCCGTGGGTTGCTTGGAAGACTTCGGTTTCAGCAGCCTCCAGGGTTATGTTTTTCTGTTGCTTCAAGTGCAAGGCCTCCCCATATTGGCTCGCCATGTTTCCCACCAGCACCAGGCAACCCGTATCATGCAACAAGCCAGCCGAAAAGCAATCGTCGACCATGGCGGCGCCGGCACCGGCCTCCTTGGCAATCAACTTGGCGTAATTGGCGACCTTAAGGCAGTGATCCCATAAGCCGTCGAGGGAAAAATTGGGCAATTGAGCCGCATCAAACTGAGAGAAGACATGAATCGAGAGGACCAGGGATTTAACTTTTTCCAAGCCTAGAATGGTTACCGCGCGCGAGGGATGGGTGATACGGGTAGGAAATCCAAAAAAAGCAGAATTCACCAATTGTAAAATTTTTGCGGACATGGCAGGATCTTTGGAAATGATTTTACCCACACGTTCAATGGACGCATCCGGGGATTGAAGTTCGGTCACGACCTCCATGTACAGGGAGGGCAGACTGGGAAGATTGCGGATTTTGGAGAGCAGTTGGCGCAATTGCTCTTGGGAGAGCAGGTCGCGCAAGGCACAGGCACGGCTGACCGTGGTTTTTAAAATATCGGCCGAACAAGGTTTGGAAAGGTATTGGTGGGTGGGTCCCACAGAACGCAAGATGCTTTCTTGATCCGATTGCCCGGAGAGAATAATCCGGATGGTTTGCGGGTAGCGCTGCCGTACTTCGGTAAGCAGCTGCGCTCCGTCCATGCCGGGCATGCGCATGTCCGAGACAATAACATCGTAGGCGGATTTTTCCATCATGGCCAAAGCCTCAGGTCCGCTGCCGGCGGTTTCAATGTCCCATTCGTCACGCAGAGGACGCAGCATACGCAAGAGTCCTTGCAGAATGTTGGGTTCATCATCGACAAAGATGATGTGTTTTTTGCTCACGGGCTGCACCTCCCAATTCCATCAACATTCTGCTCGGGGTAGTTGGCATACGCACCCTCTACCTAGAGTCTCGGTTCAAAGCGTGTATAAGTATAGTTTAAATATCGCTTAGCGGGAGTCGAAGAACAAAGGTGGTGCCCTTTCCGACTTCCGATTTAACCTCAATGGTGCCTTTTAATTTTTCAACAATGACGTTGTGCGAGATCGCCAAGCCTTGCCCTGTTCCTTTCCCGACTTTTTTAGTGGTAAAGAAGGGATCGAAAATTTTGGAGATGTGCTCTTTGGGAATACCGGTTCCGGTATCTGAGATTTGAACTTCCGCATACGCCTCCAACAAGCGGGTACGCAGGGTGATGGTCCCTTTTTGTTCGGATTGGCCGTTAAGGACATCCGCTATCGCATGCGAGGCATTGACAAGCATGTTTAGAATAACTTGGTTGAATTCACCTGGAAGCAGAGGGACCAACGGAAGCGCCGGATCAAAGTCCGTAACGATGTCGGCCACGTATTTCCATTCGTTTCGTGAAATCGTGATGGTGCTTTCAATGGCGTGATTTAAATCCGTGGGAGTTTTTTCACCGGCATCGGGGTGGGCAAATTCTTTCATGGCGCGGACAATGGTCGAAACACGGGTCACACCGTCCAAGGATTGGTCAATGGCCTTGGGCAGCTCTTCCAAAAGATATTCAATATCAGCTTTTTTTAAGGCGGTTTCCAGATCAGAAAGGTGTTCAGGCGTAAGCGTGTTCTGTTTGGCGGCTTGCAGAAAAGCAGGGATTTGCTGAACCACGGCAGATAGGTCTTGGAAGGACTCTTGCATGAAACGGATGTTGTCTCCAACATACTGGGTGGGTGTGTTGATTTCATGCGCGATACCTGCAGCCAGCTGGCCTATGGATTCAAGTTTTTGGGCTTGCAGCAGTTGATTTTGTAGGCGTTTTTGTTCGGTGATGTCCTCGCCCGAGGCCAAGATGGCTTGAATGGAGTCGTCGTCATTTTTGATGACCGTTGAGTGCCAAGCCACCAAGCGCTCGACACCGTCTCGGGTAAGAATGGGATTTTCGTAGTAGAAATCCATGCCCTTTTGTCCGAAGTCCACAAGGTTGCGAAATAAATCACTAACCTCCACTTGCAAGCGTTCGGGCAGGGCTAAGGTAAACCAGTTTTTACCTAAAAGTTCAAAGGTTTGATACCCAAGAATGTCCGCGGCTTTTTGATTCACCATCTGGATGGTCCCGTCGGGATTTAGAATTACAAAAAGGAGCCCTGCGTTATTGATGTATTGATTGATCTTATCCCGTTCTTGCCGGAGTTCATCTTCGGCTTGTTTGCGCTGTATGACACCCACCAAGATTTGTGCAACAGATACAAGAAACCCTTGGACCGGTGCATCACAAGCCGATCCAGGTGTGGCCAAGAGGACCAGGTGCCCAATGGGCTCGTGCTCGGTGGTTTGCAGAGCCACCCCGTAATGTGGAAACTGGAGTGCAGGGTTTTCCGGCAATTGTGTGAAGGAGGCAGTACAAACGATAACCGTACCTTGTTCATGCGTTTTGCCGCAGAGGCACTGCGGCCAATTGAGTGTGGGGAATAGATCGCTCCACTCGGGAGGCAGTTTGTGGGTGTAGCGTACGCGTAAATTTTCTTTGGAGGCATTGCTCAAATAAATAGCCCAGCCGCCGGTCAAGGCCATCCAAGGGAGGTCGGTTAGGTAGCCGATCATGCTGTGCAACATTTCCTTGAGAGGGAGATTGGCCAGAGAAAGTGTCAGCACTTGATTCAAATCGGCTTGGATTTGTTGCTGGGCAATTTGATTTTCCAGATCTTGATTGGCTTGCTCAATCAAGCGGGTATGTTCCACCAAAGCTTTTTGGGAGTGCTTAAAATAATCTCCGGCTTTTTGTGTTCGCAAGCGGAGTTGGATAAAATCTGCCAACAAACCCAAAAACATGAGGAGTACAGAGAATATGGACAAAATCCAAAACATGCCGGATGGAGAATAGGGTGAAGATGTCGAAACGGCAATTTCGAGGGCGTATGCCAGGAGATGGGGAATAAGCCCCAAAGATACGGAAAAGGTAAAAAAACTAGCTTCCAGGGCATGCCAGCGCCGGAGCATTAAGCCATAGGTAAGCAACCAAATGACCAAGGGCACCGCAAACATCGTACGGGAAAAGAAAGCGCTATGGAAAAAGAGCGGATAGAGTTTTAAAAGAAGTCCAAAACACAAATGGGACAACACAACCACCAGGAAGGAAACTAAGAGCCAACCACGAAAATTAAGAATCCGTTTTTTAGGTTCTTGCAACAGAAACCAACCTAAACTAAAAAAAGCCAGGAGCGAGGTGGTGCATTCTTCGAGAGCCCACAAAAAGGGATGGTTCCAATAACTTGGGAAATGCGCCCATACGGTATTGAACAGGATAAAGAGCGCATTGAACCCAAAGACCATGGCCAACACCGCGGGTAGGCTTTCGCCCGAGGAGTAGCGATAAAGCACAGATTTGAGAACGAGTAGAACGCAGGCAAAAATATAGGTGCCGATAAGAATGTCTTGGGTATGAAACGCGATTTGGGAAATGGGGTGGAAATAGCTAATTGCGGAATACCCCAAAGCCAAAAGGGATATGCCTAGAACTCCCAAACGGGCCAGGCGTTTGAAGTGTTGGATGAGAAACGGTTGTTCTGAGTTCTGTGTCATAGGCTCGCTCTTTTAAGTAATGTACATACCCAGTAACGGATAAAAAAGGTTGATGGTTTAAATGAAATTGAGATAATTTTGAATTCCTTTTGCTCGCCCGGAGGTAGGCAACAGTGGCGGTTTAGGAGTGAATCTGATATGATGACACCATGACTCCTGCGACTGAATGGTTTGAAGTAATAGACCGCCAAGGACAGGTTTTGGGCTTGGCGACACGACGCGAGTGTCATGGCAATCCGCGTCTGCGTCATCGTGTGGTGCATGTCTTGGTGCGCGATGAAACCGAGCGGCTGTATCTGCAAAAACGAGCCTGGACCAAGGATATTCAGCCGGGGAAGTGGGACACATCCGTCGGGGGGCACTTGCATCCGCAGGAAACGCCAGCGCTGGGGGCGCGACGTGAATTGGCAGAGGAATTGGGCATTCGGACCGAACGGAGTTTACGTTGGCTGTATGCCTATGAAATGTGCAGCCCGGTAGAGACGGAGTGGGTGGATACGTTTGAATTGCTTTGGAACGATGCGGTTTTTCCAGATCCCACCGAGATCACAGAGGGGCGCTGGTGGACGGTTTCGGAGATCCGCCGCCACTTAGGGACGGGCATATTCACCCCCAATTTTGAGGATGAGTTTCGTCGCTGGCGTGCGCAAGCGCAAGAAAGTACCTTCCAGAGTAACGAAAAATCCGCGTAGCGTGTTGAAGGAATAGGGTTTACAGGAGAAAACGTGGAAATACCTTTATGGCAAGAATCTAAAAAGATGTTAACGACTCTGGGCGACTATACGCTCTTTTGCGTGGAGTCGTTTAAACAGCTTTTCAGCAAGCCTCCCAAATACCGGGATGTTCTGGACCATTTGGATTCCTTGGGTGTTCAGTCGTTGGTGATCTTAATTGCCACCGGATTGTTCGTGGGCATGGCGATTACCCTTATCATGGAAGCTGAAATGGATGCCTACGGGGCAAAGGTCTACATTGGGCGCATGCTGGCGGTGGCAACCGTGCGTGAATTGGCCCCGGTTTTTACCGCGCTCATGTTGGCTGGGCGGGTGGGCGCGCGGATTGCCTCTGAGCTGGGCTCGATGCGGGTTACGCAGCAAATTGATTCCATCGAGGGATTGGGGCAAGATCCCATGCAGAAACTTGTGGTTCCTCGCGTGTTGGCGCTGCTCATCATGGTTCCGGCCCTGACCATGGTCATGAACCTGATTACCTTACTGGGGGGCTTCATGGTCTCATCGGTAGCGCCCGGAGTGTTTTGGTTTGAAGCCAGAAAGGCGTTTGTGCTTCGTCATCTCTCCGGCGGGTTGCTGAAACCGTTTGTGTTTGGTTTCATCATCGCCACGGTCTCGTGTTTTTTAGGTTTGCGTGCGGCCCAAGGTGTTCGGGGTGTGGGGGAAGCTTCGGCCAAAGCCGTGGTCAACAGTTCGGTGGTGGTTTTTTTGGCCAATTATATAGTCGGCTACATTGTGCTTAAGGCTTTCGGAGTTTAATATGATTGAGCTGCGCAATATTGATTATTCAATAGGCGGTCGATCCATTCTCTGCGGGGTTGATCTCACCGTAGGGGAGCAAGAGACACTGGCCATTTTGGGTGCATCGGGTTCAGGTAAAAGTACGTTGCTGCGAATTATACTTGGCTTAATCGAACCGGATCGAGGCGAGGTTTGGCTGTTTGGAAAAGAGCTCTCGCATATGCCGTATGCGGATTTGGTTGAGATGCGTAAGCGCATGGGGATTGTTTTCCAGGAAGGCGCGCTTTTTGATTCGTTGACCGTGGGAGAAAATGTCGGGTATTATTATCTGGAACACACCCGGCAGACACATGCCGAGATTGCCCCGCGCGTGCAAGCGATGCTCGACACCGTGGGCTTGGGACATACGATTAATATGATGCCCGAGGAACTTTCGGGTGGAATGCGCCGCCGGGTTGCGATTGCCCGAGCCTTGATTTATGAGCCGAAATGCATTTTGTACGATGAACCGACGACGGGTTTGGATCCGTTGGCCTCGCGGACGACGACCGATTTGATCAATCGATTGAAAAAAGAGCATAGGGTGGCAAGTGTGATTGTCACACATGATCTCGAGGATGCTTTGGAGGTGGCCGATCATTTTGTCATGATCCAAGGCGGACGTGTGGCTTGGAAGGGATCACGCCGACAGTTTGCCAGTCAGCAATCCAAGCTGATGGATATGTTTTACCATGATGGTTCAAACAAGGAGTGTCTGAAGTGAAGAGCAGCCGAAATTATCCCGCCATGCAGTTGAAAGTCGGAGCGTTGCTGGCCATTGCGTTTTCTGTGACGTTGCTGGCCTTGATCTTTCCAACCAAAGGGGTTAATCCCTTTTCGTCCAAAATAAAATTGGTGGCCTATTTTCCCCAAGTGGCAGGATTGCGTGCTTCCTCACCGGTTTGGTTTTCCGGAGTGGAGGTTGGTTCGGTCAAATCCGTGGAATTTGTGCCAGAGAGTGATCCGCCACGCCTGAAGGTTGTGCTGGAGGTTGAGAAAAGAGTTCAAGGATATTTGAAGACCGATTCCAAAGCCAAGATCGAAGGCATGGGACTACTGGGAGACATGTACATTGATTTGACTCCCGGATCTCAAGCGGCCGCGCGTGTGGAAGACGGCGCAGTCGTTGTGGGTGTACCGCCGGCCAATACCAAGGATGAGTTTGCCGCCATGATGGTTTCGGCCAAGGAATTGCTTTCCAACTTAAACCGAATATCACAGGAAATGGCCGAAGGTCGGGGCAGTCTGGGCATGTTGGTAAAAGACCCCACGCTGTATCGTGAATTGCAAGCCACGGTAAAGGAATTGCGCACCATGGTGCAGGATGTAAACGACGGCGAGGGTACCGCCGGAAAACTGATGAAAGACCCGGCGTTGTACAATGAGCTGGTGTCCGCGGTTCAAGACATTCGTGCGGTAGTAGCGGATCTGAAAAAAGCAGAGGAAAAAATACTTTCTAAAGAAACCAAAGAAACACTGGATCAAACCGTTAAAACGGCTTCCAAGGTTATTAAACGCGTGGGCGAGATTCAGGAAAAGGTGGATCAGGTTCGGTTTGATTTTAGCTTTGGGCTGAGCAAGTATTTGAATCAAGATGTGGCGTCCGGGCGTGCGGATTTGCTGATCTGGCCCAACCGCCAACGCTACTATCAAGTGGGGATTGAAAAAGTGAGTGCGCTGTACGGCAATGAAAAAGAAAAAACCACGTACACCGCGCAATTGGCCTGGCAAATGTTTAATTCCCCACTGTACATTCGCGGCGGTATCAACAAGAGCGAGTATTTTATCGCGGGTTTGGATATGCGCCTTTGGAACGATCAAGTTAAGCTGATGCTGGATACCTACCGAATTGAGTTGAATCCCACGCAATTGGACGTGCGCACCGGAGTGGCCTTTCTGGACATTATGGAACTCACGGCCGGGGTGGAGGACGTTTTACGCCAGCCTTACTACAAAGCAGGGGTAACACTGCATTATCAAGATGACGACTTGTTGAACGTCATATTTAAAACTCAATTTTAATTGCCTGCCCGTGGGCCTTGCAGAATTGTATGTAATAAAATTCGCTCCAAAAGGTCTAATAGAAAACACACGCCGAAGTCCAAATGCGGACTTCGGCCTTGGGTTGTATGTCAGGGGCGCCAAAGAGATGATTCCTTCGTTGACAAGCCCCGGGATGGAGGGTAAAATTTGCCCCATTGCTTCGGGTTGACACAACCACGGCAGGATGGATTCATGATCAACTTTAACCAAGACGTGCCGCTCGACTCCTTTGACTGGGAGTATATCCTTCTTGAATTTATCCGACATTATTCCATTGGCTTCATCAAAATGGAATTATTGATGTTGTTTTATCGCTACCAAGTCAATGTGGTGACCGCGGCCGAGATCGTGGGTCGCACGGGGTACCACCCGCATGAAGTAAACGTCAATCTAGCCAAGCTCGCTTCGGATGAGTTGGTGGGGAGCCAAAACCCAGCCTCGACCCCGGACACCCTCTTGTATCGCCGTTTGGAGCCCAGTGAATTTTCCGGCCGCAATCTTGTCCACCAGATTCTCGAACGTATGGCGGTAAAATTCAACGAGCGTGAAGGTCGATTGAAGATTGTTTATGCCATTCTAAAGGCGCAAGACTAAATTGAATGCGTCTTCCCCGTCCGGTTGTCCGTCCTCACACCTGCCGCTGACATGCAACTGCACCTATCCCTGCGAACGCCATGGCCATTGTTGTGAGTGCCTAGCGTATCATCGCAAGGCCAAGGAGCTGCCCGCCTGTTATTTTGATGCCGATGCCGAAAAGACCTACGATCGCTCCTTGCGTGCCTACCTGCGTACACAAGAGAGGCGGTAGCCTCATGCAGGCACGCTGGCATGCTGCGGCTTCGGTGAGTGGAGGAGCCCTCTTGACGTGGCTAACCGGATCGCTTCCCGCAGGTTGTATGTTTGCGCTCGGAGGATTCTTCATCGATTTGGATCATGTCCTGGAGTACGTTTTCCTGGGACACCCCCTGCGGATCAATCGCGAATTTTTCCAGTATTGGTATGACTTCAACGCGCCCACGGTTTGGCTGTGGTTTCACGCCTGGGAGTGGGTGGTGCTTGTATTAGGCTTGGCGGCCCTGGGTGTGGCACCGCATTGGCTGGGCGGACTTGGGCTCGGGATGCTCGAGCATCTGCTCTTGGATCAAATAGGGAACCCGCTGCGTCCGAGGGCATACTGGTTGCTCTATCGCTGGCGGGTGAGGTTTGACAGCCGCGCCATCTTTGTTCCCGAACATTGGAAACCGCAGTCAAACAAGCCTTAACCCCTCTTTTTGCCAAAAGACCATGCGGTTTTTCGGCCTTCCGTTCCTCCCCGGTTTAAACTTCATTTCGCATTTTTCCGATACTTCTGTTGAAACGCATATCCAGTGAAGGTGGGCCGGTATATGACCGTGGTGCATAAAGTGAGAGAGCGAGGATTGGGAAAAGCAAACCAGGATGCATCTTGGTTGGATTTACGGCAGGCTTTCCAAGCGATTAACAGCGAGAAGGAATTTGCCCCCATGATCTCAGCGGTGTTGAGATATGCCTGCCGTCTTTTTCAAGCCGATGGTGCCGCTTTGCTTTTGGCCAACAAGCAGAACGGGTCTTTGGAAATGGCCGCCATAGAAAATCTCTCCGAAGATGCGGTCTCACGCTATCGTACGGAACCCGCCCGCACCCAATCTTTGGAATTGGGAGGAACAGAATCAGGGTACGGTTTGATTCGGAATTTAGCCGAGGGATTTGCGCAGCACATGATTCAACCCATACAGCTGCAAAACAAAATTATTGGAGCGTTGGTGTTGGCCAGCATGCGCCTTTCGGAAAACACCCGCGAACGTCAAGAGCGTTTGGATGTTTTTTTAGAGTACATCGCCCAAGCCATTGAAAACGCATACTTGATTTTTCAACTGCGCCAGCAGAACGGTCATCTGGAGGCGATGATGACCCGTCTGCAAAACACACAGGATCACTTAAAGCGTGCTGAAAAAATGGCGCTTGTAGGGAAAATCGCCACCGCCGTAGCCCACGAAATGCGTAACCCCTTGACGATTATTGGCACTACCCTGCAGCTGGTGTATGAAAAAATGTCGGTCGACAACAGTGAGCGCGACCTTTACAGCGGGATGATTTCAAAGGTTCGGGCCGTGGATCAAACCATTAAAGAACTGATGACCTTTGCGCGTCCTGTCCAAATCCACCCACAGCCATTATGCTTGGATGCCGTGATTGCAAAAGTAGTGACGTTTATCAGCAAAAAATACGCGCACCATCGTCTCGAGTTGAGGGTTGAGGTCGCGCATGATTTGCCCCAGGTGTTTCTAGACGAAGAGCAACTGCAACGGATTTTAATCAATCTTTTCCTGAACGCGTATAATTTCTTACCCGAGGGTGGTTGTGTGACCGTGCAAGCTCGATACATTGAGAAAACCGCGTGGTTGGAACTGGTGTTTTCGGATAATGGGCCCGGAGTCTCCCCGCAGCATGCTCCACAGATTTTTGAACCCTTTTTTAGTACGCGGGTGGATGGTACTGGGTTGGGTTTGTTTTTGGTAAAATATCTACTGGAAGAAATGCAGGGCAGCATTGAACTCAATCAAGTTGCGCCTGAAGGTGCGGAATTCCACCTACGCCTACCGATCGTGGCTTAATCTCCTGAGCGTAAAATATCCTGAAGGTTGAGACAATCTACTCCGATTTTTGTGCCAAGATGAGGATATCCATGGAGAGCGAGGGCCATAGGGATCCAGTGAAGCTTAACCAAGGGTGACGTACATCATCCATCCAGGACTGAGGTACAAAGGGGACCCAATTGCCCAGCTTTTTTTTAACGGAAAATCCGTGGGAGCTAAGTTGCTTTTCTAAAACCTCCGGAGTATAACCCCGGACATGCCCGCAATCCGTCAGACGATAATCCAGCCAGCGCGGATATTTTCCTAAAAGCAAACGCATACGGTTTTCAAAGGAAGCGAGATTAGGCGTAGTCAGCAATACATGTCCGCCTGGGACAAGTGTACGCGCGAGTTCGGAAATAAAAAAATCCGTATCGACCAGATGCTCTATGACTTCTCCGGCAAAGATAAGATTAAATGTTTCCGCGGCATACGGCAGTGCCTGCAGGTTGATGTCACAGGTGCAGGTTGTAAGGCCCTTGGCTTGTGCGGATTTTACGGCTTTGGAGTTTACGTCGACACCGAACACACTCCAACCGTATTGTTTCCAGAAAGCTCCCCATTCACCTGTGGAACAGCCGATATCCAGCATTTTTCCAGGACTGAGCTGTTGGATGATGGTCGCAGATTTTCGTAGACGGCTTTCTTGAAAGTTAATTCCAAATTCCCGGGCAGCATTGTATTCAGAAACCGTTTTCGGCATGCGTCACACACTCCATCGTAACTGCGCTGGTCTTCCAAAGCCAAGGCATTATAGCATAATCCAAAGATTTTTAAGTGAGTGTGTCAACACCTTAACCTAGAACAGATGGCGGAGGCAAAGCACCCCAATTGAGATCGGGAAGGATGCGCCGCCAGTATGTCTGAGTCAGAGAAACCGGTGATTTCCATCAATACTCCCCTGGAACGAAGGTCTCCGACTATGGAATCACAGCCATAGTTAAGTATAAAAAGTATGGAACCCCTTCCGTAAGTTAGCTCCTTAAGTTGGGTAATCTCCTACCCACCTAATAAAACCCTTAATTAACAAGAGAATAATAAATGACTAAAGGCGAGGAAACTTGGCCTGCATTTTGCTCTTATATGGGTTGGAAAAAAAAGGAGACCGCGATGCGACCCTATTCCTACAAAAACAGCATATGGAAAAGCAGCTGGTACAACAAACAAATGCCCGGCGCTGGCTCTGATTGGAGTTTATCCAAAGCACGGGTTGGAGTGAGTGTTGAGGAAAAGGCGGCTTCCTCAGTGAAAAGTTGGTTTTGGGGTATTAAGACAAAAGACCTAAAGCACGATGCCAAGCACTAGGAGGGCGCATGATTAACGGAGTTTATCAATCAGCAACGGGTTTGGATAGTCTGGCCAAGATGCAAGAGACCCTGGCGAGCAATTTGGCCAACATCAGTACGACGGGATTTAAACAAGAATTGGTGCAAGTTGAAAAAACCCAGGCAGGACGCCTGGCCACGCATAACAACCTGGATATGCAAAGCGGACCGGTTCAAATCACCGGCGAGAGTTTAAATATGGCATTGGGGCAGGATCAGTTTTTCACAGTGGCAACACCTCAGGGCCTGGCGTACACCCGAAATGGAAATTTCGGTTTGGATGAGCAGGGGCGCCTGATAAGCGCCGGCCAATGGCCGGTGCAAGGGGAACAGGGGGACATCATCCTGCCGAACGGCTCTTTCACGGTTTCTGAAACCGGGGACATCTTAGTCCAAGGGGAAGCCGTTGACCGACTCATGTTGGTTAAGGCGGATCGCCCCCTGCGCCCTTTAGGAAATGGATTGATGGTGACCCATGATGGAGCCGCTCTGGAGAGCCTGGAAAGCAACCAAGGCCAGGTTATTCAGGGAGCCTTGGAAGGTTCAAACGTGAACGGTCCCAAGAGCATGGTGGATCTCATCTCGATTGTTCGGCTTTATGAAGCCAATCAGCAGGCGATGATGAGTCAGGATGAAACCTTGAGAGATGCGGTTAATACGATAGGGCGAGTAGTGTAGTGGGACAAGGAGGAATGAATCAATGATGAATTCGCTTTGGATTTCAGCCACAGGCATGACAGCCCAGCAGTTAAACATGGATACCATTGCCAACAATCTGGCCAATGTGAATACCACGGCTTACAAGTCTTCGCGGGCGCAATTTGCGGATATCTTCAGTCAGCAAGTTCAAAAGGAAACTGGAAATATCACAGCTGCGGAAAGTGGTGCGAGCACTCAGGGCTTGGGCTCACGGAATACGGCGATTGCCAGAATGTTCAGTCAAGGTGTGGTGGAAAACACAGGCAATCCGTTGGACTTGGCCATTCAAGGTGAAGGCTTTTTCCAGGTTCAGAAGGTGGATGGAAGCATTGCCTACACGCGTGATGGGTCTTTCCGAGTGGACAGCGAAGGACGATTGACTACGGCTCAAGGGTATCTGGTTTCTCCGGAAATTATCATTCCATCCGATACCCAGCAAGTATCAATCAGCCCAGATGGGACAGTCAATGTGCTAACTCCCGGATATACCGCACCAAGAGCCATTGGGCAATTAGAGATTTCTCGGTTTATTAATCCCGCTGGTTTGGCCAGCGAAGGTCAGAATATATATACTCTCACTCCGGCTGCCGGAGATCCGGTGGTAAACACTCCGGGTCAAGACGGATTGGGAAATATTGCCGCGGGAAGCTTGGAACGTTCAAATGTAAATTTGGTTCAAGAGATGGTTAGCATGATTCAAACCCAAAGAGCGTATGAAATCAATACCAAGTCCATCCAGGCCAGCGATGAAATGATGCGTATGGCCAATAATTTGCGTCGTTAAGGAGTTTGAGATGAAATCGAATTGGAGGATATGGGTAATGCTCATCGTCTTCCATGGGATCTTCGTTGGTCTAGCCTCGGCCGCGGAGATCATCAGCTGGGAGGAGTTGGCCGCGCAATGGCTGAATGCTATCTACCATCAACCGGGGGGTCGATGGGTAGCAACGGTCATAGCCGCTCCTCCCGGCTGGAATACTCTTAAGCCGGGGACACAAGCTAGGATTTTAAAAATTGCTCAAGGTGTGGAAAAACCAAAAAAAATAATGCATTTATTGGTTCAGCGGAATGAAAAAGAGCAAGGTGTTATTACGGTACAAACGCAGAGCTTTAAAAAGGTTATGGTTGCCAATCGTGTTCTAGCTCGCGGAGAAAAAATTGCAGGTGAGGACTGGCGTTGGGAAGAAAAGAATCAAGAAATTATTCCAGGAGACGCCTTTATTTCAGAGCAAGAATTGTCGAAAAAGAGGCTTAGGAAATACATGAGCCCGAATGAAATTATTACAGCACATGCGCTGGAGGCCATACCAGAGATGGCCAGAGGTAAACAGATCACGGTAAGGGTAGTAGGAAATGGCGTATGTATTCAGGCGGATGCAGAGACTTTAGAAGAAGGCTATTTTGGAAAAAAGATTAAAGTTAAGCTAATTGGAAACGGAAAAATTATTACCGCCTCGGTGGCTGGATATGAAACTGCTGATGTAATGCTTGTAAGTAGGTGGTGACTATGAAAACAAAAGCACTCACATACCTAATTCTAATCCATATGCTTGCATACGGTGTTTGCCAAGCTGAGTCACTAAGTGGAAGCGGCAGCAGCCTTTTTACAAGTGAGAAATCGTACCAAATTGGGGATTTGATTACGGTCATAGTTTTGGAAACATCGCAAGGGGAGCAAATTGCCTCTACTGATTTGAATAAAGAAACCTCCATGGGGATAAATACGACTGGTATTTTGGGCAATGTGCTCGGTTCGACATCAGGTGGCTTGACTTCAAAGCAAAGAGGTGGGGGCAATCTGGCCCGCCGCGGGAAAATGAACGCCATGATTACAGCTAAAGTGGAAAAAATATTGCCTAATGGAAGTTTGGAAATTTCAGGGATTCAAGAGATTGAATTTGATAGTGGACAGCAGAGAATCAGCGTAAAAGGCATCGCGCGCCCCAGAGATATTGATTCATCCAATCAGGTACTTTCGTATCGATTGGCAAATGCCCAAATCGAGTATATGGGGGCCGGCGCATTGCATGAAAAAGCTCGAACTGGGTATATCAGTCGAATTTTAGAGTGGCTCTGGATATTCTAAGGCAGAAGGAGGCAATCGCATGCATTTATCACGGATAGCTCTCATAACCGGCGTCTGGATCATGGCTGTTGGAATAATAAATGCCATGGGCGTTGAAGTTCGTTTGCGCGATTGTTCTCATATCCAGGGTTTGAGAGAAAATGCTCTCGTTGGCTATGGACTTGTGGTGGGATTACAAGGTACAGGGGATAGCCGCAATTCGCTGATTACACTTAAATCCATGGCAAATTTGATGGAAAAATTAGGTATGGATCTAAATCAGAAAGATTTCGTATCAAAAAACACCGCAGCGGTTATGGTTACTGCGACTTTGATGCCTTTTGTGGCTCCGGGAGATAAAATAGATGTGAGTGTGTCCTCCCTGGGGGATGCCAAGAGCCTGCAGGGTGGGACTTTGCTCTTAACGTCCCTTTCGGCTGGAAATCACCAGGTCTACGTCATGGCCCAGGGTCCCGTGTCAGTAGGGGGCTATTATGTGGGGCAGAGCCGTCAATCCATCCAAAAAAATGTAACCACCGGAGGAATCATTTCCAATGGTGGAATTGTGGAAAAATCGGTTACATCAGAATTTTTAAAAGACAATAAAATCACCCTTACCTTGGAACGTACGGATTTTGTCATGGCTACGCAAATAATAAAAACGCTTGAGACAAAATTTGGAACAGACAGCGCCAGTACAGTCAATGGCACCGATATTGTACTGGCCATTCCCCAGGCGTATCAGAAAAAGCCAACGGCATTCCTAGCTGAAGTCTTAAACATTTCTGTTACCCAGCAAAACGATGCTCGTGTGGTGATTGATGAGCGGACAGGTACTGTGGTGATTGGCGGGGATGTGCGTATCTCGAAGGTAGCCATTTCCCATGGAAGCTTGCATATCGCGATTGCGGGTGAAACTACAGTCTCTCAGCCTTTGCCATTTACCATGGGGCAAACTGTGGTTTCTGAGCAGCTCTCGATTCGAGCCGATGAGCGTAAGGGCAACCTGGTGGTTATGCCTGAAGGAACCAGTATTGAAGAGCTGGTAAGGGCCTTGAACGCACTTGGGACCTTACCTCGCGATATTATTGTTATTTTATCGGATCTAAAAGCCGTGGGCGCCTTGCACGGGACCATTGTCACACGGTAAGGAGGCAGCAAATGGAATGGATATCTCCCATATTTAACCAACCGGTTATTCCCCCAGAACGCCTTAACCAAGGCATAGAAAAGGGTGCTTTAGGCTTGGAAAAGGCATGTAGGGATTTTGAAACGTATTTTACGGCCAGTTTATTTTCAGAAATGACCAAAACCTTAGAAATGAATGAAAAACATGGTGCTTCTGGACAACAGGAGCAGTGGATGTGGTCGCTCGTAGGACAAACCGTAGCTGAGGAATTATCCAAGGGAGCAGGGTTGGGATTAGGGAAAGCGTTGGCTGGAACAGCCTTGAATACATTGGGAATCACGCAAGATGGTTTACGATAAGCTGAAAGCTTCGGCGAAGTGAAAAAAAACTTAAGTTTTGTCAAATATGGTTCGAAATCGTATATGGGCCAGAAATAGGCTCGAAGGCCGAAGTCGGAGCGCCTAAGAACGTGAAAGGGGGGACGGAAAATGTCCATCGATCGGATTCAACCAACGCCGGACAGGTCCCCGCAGTGGGAAAAAGAACAGGTTCAACCACTTCGTCGTGAGCGTAGCACAACGCCGCCAACTTCAGGAGCCAATGTGGTTCCTACAAGCGTGAATGCCAAGAGCGTGCAAACGACGAACAACGCCAAGGGAGAAGCCGGTCTTAAAACGGTTTGGGTGGGAAAACCCGGTGAGGCCATGGCGCAGATGCAATCCATGGTGGATAAGCTTAAAAGCATGCAGAACCAATACCAAACCAATATGCAAATTGAAGATGTGGGTCACTCGATGGCCTTGACCCGCCAAGAATTGGACAAAGCCAGCCGTGATCAGCTGGCTTCGGCCCAAGGACCTGAGGGCGATGGGAAGCTTTCGTATTGGGAACGTTTATCTGTGAGTTCCAAGGCCCGTACGATTAACAAGCTTAAGGATCAGCTGCATGAGTTGGAATTAGAGCGGAGTCGGTTGCTTAAAGATTTATCCGCGCAAGTGGCTTCCGGTTCCTACAGTGCCAGTGGGGAAGAAATTTTAAAGGGCATGACGGAAGAAGCATAAGCGTTGGGTAAGGGTAGGACCTTGGGAAGGAGGGGCCGGGAGATTTTTCCCGGTATGACCTATGGAGCTTGTGTGGAAACAATTATTAAATACCATGACAGCCATGACCGAGCATTGCGGACGCATGATTGCATTGGCCCAGGCGCAAAGAGCGGCCGTGACCAAAGAAGAAATTAAAAAAATAGGTGAGATTGTGATTGAGCAAGAACAAGCCATGATTGAGTTTCAGGGCATGGAACAAGAACGGCAGAGCATGGTTTTGGAGTTGAGTCAACAACTGGGGATACCAGAGGCAGAACTTACTTCCGCGCGTTTATTGAAGTTGGTGCCTGCAGCTTGGACACAGCTCTATCGGGAACAGATTCAAGCTTTGCAGCAAGGCATGCTTCAGGTGAAGAAGGAACATGAGACCAATCGTAAATTGATCCAGCATTCGCAGCAGTTTGTGAGTTGGCTGATTCAATATTTGGTAACCCCCGAAGGCGCTGCTCCTGTGTACGATGCGCAGGGCGGGAGAATGCAAAAAAGCTATTACCATGTGGTGAATCAAGCGTTGTAAAGATAGGAGTACGCTGTGTATTCAACTTTTTTCGGATTGGAAATCGGCAAGCGTGCGTTGCTCACCAGTCAACTGGCGTTGCATACGACAGCGCATAACATCAGCAATGCCAATACCCCCGGGTATTCGCGGCAATTGACATCGCTGGTGGCCACCGATCCGTTTTTGCCCATGAGCAACCGCCTTCAGGTTCCCACTCAGTTGGGAACCGGCGTGAAGGTGGATTATGTAACCCGGGCGCGGGATATGATTTTAGAAAAACAAATACATGATGAAACCGCCACCATGGGTGAAACCAGCGCCAAAGTGGATACGTTTACACGGATTGAAGCGCTCATTCATGAGCCTTCGGAGGAATCTGTGGGCAAGGCGTTAAGTGATTTTTGGGCAGGGTGGCAGGAACTCTCGGTCCATCCTGAGGACGTAGCTGTACGTAACAGTTTGATCGGCAAGGCGCAGCGTCTGACACGCCTTATGTCAACCAAGGATGCGGAATTGCAAGACATCCAGAAAAGCACGGACGAAGACATCCGAAGCCGAGCGGACAAGATCAACCAATTGGGCGCGCAACTACGGGACATCAATGTGCAGATCAATCAATCCTTGGGTGTTGAAACGCAACCCAATGACTTGTTTGATAAGCGAGATCAAATGCTTGAGGATTTGGCTAAAATTACCAACTACGAAGGGCATGTGATGCCGAACGGTTTGTACGACATCACCATCAACGGTCATACCTTGGTACAGGATGGTACCTTTGTTCCGCTTACGGTTGTGGACGATCCACTTAACAGCAACTACGCGATGATCACCTGGTCCGACGATGGAAGCAATGCCGTCATCAGCGGAGGCGAAATAAAGGGCATGCTGGATTTGCGCGACACATACATCCCTGCGTATCGGCAGGCGCTTAACGAAGTGGCCGTAGGTGTCATGAACAACGTAAATCCCATGCAAGCGGCGGGCTACGCGTTGAACGCGGCTGCACCCAGCGGGATTAATTTTTTCACAGGCACGGATATTTCAACCATGCAAGTCAATGCTGCGATCGTGGCGACGCCGACGCTGATTGCTGCTGCCAGTAACCCTTCGGCACCAGGGGATGGGTCCAATGCTTTGGCCATAGCCCAAATTCAACAAGCCGCAACGATGGCTGCCGGTTCGCAGACATTCGGTGAATATTATCAAAACATCGTGGCTCAGGTAGGGTTGGACAGTCAGCACAATCAAATGAGCAACGATACACAGAAGGCACTGCTTAACAGTTTAGAGCAACAACGCGATTCAGTATCCGGGGTTAACTTGGACGAAGAAATGACGAACATGATGAAATACCAGGATGGCTACAACGCAGCCGTTCGTGTGATCTCGACCATGGACAGCATGTTGGACACAATCATCAACCGCATGGGAGCGGGTCGTTAGAGTGAATTGAGGTGAGGGTTATGCGCGTCAGCGGAAATATGGTCTCCAATCAAATTATTGAAAACCTCAATATTGATTTGGCCCGTTTGCAGGATTACCACAATCAAGTCTCGACTGGGAAACGCATCAATGTACCGTCCGATGATCCGCTAAGCAGTCAGCGTCTGGTCAACATCAACGAGGCGCTCAATGGGATTGATCAATATCAGCGGAATGCCAAGTACGTGACCAACTGGGTCTCGGCTTCGGAGACCATCCTCACGGGGACCACGGATTCGTTGCAGCGCGCCAATGGCCTGGCCATTCGCGCGGCCAACGATGTCACCCTGGATGCACAAGAGCGCAACGCCATTGCCGATGAAGTGAACGGCATCTTGGAAAGGATGGTCAACGCCGGCAACAGCCAGTCGGAAGGCAAGTATCTCTACGGTGGGTTTCAAACGCTCAATCCGCCTTTCCAAGTAACCCGTGGCGGTACCGGAGAGATTACCGCGGTGGCGTATGTCGGTGACAGTGGGGTGGAGCAAGTCGAGGTCGACTCGGGGCTTATGGTGAATAAGAATGTCCCGGGCAATCAGATTTTTCAACCCGCCGCAGGGACGGATGTTTTTGCCACCTTGATCAATCTGCGCGACGCCATGCGAGCTGGTAACAATCCACAAATTGTGGCGGGCATCACAGCCACGGATAATGCGCTGAAGCAGGTTGTTACTGAAATTTCACAGCTGGGCAATAAAACGAACATGATGGATATGGCCAGCAACAACATCTCAGCCAAAAAGACCGCGCTGACAACGTTGAATTCTCAACTGGCGGATGTGGATATGCCCGAGGCCATTGTGCGTCTGCAGACGGCGCAAAACGTGTATGACGCCGCGATGCAAAGCAGCGCCAAAATATTAAGTCAGCGCAAGCTTATGGATTTTTTAGGGTAAGTCGTTACTAAGCATAGGATTCACCGGGGTGGGCCGAATTCGGAGGGGACCGAATGCCGGAAGTATTCCCAACCTTAATTACAATCTAGGGTAAAGGAGACATGTCCTGTGAAATTTACGACACGGCATTTCGGGGAAGTGGAGATCGAGGAGGAGAAAGTATTGACGTTTCCAAGTGGCATTATCGGATTTCCGCAGCATAAAAAGTTTTGCCTGGTGAATCGACCCGAGACCCTGCCCTATTACTGGCTGCAATGCGTGGATCAGCCGGAATGGGCCTTTGTGGTCCTGCCGATGTTGGTGCTAAAAGACGATTATCAACTGGAGCTGTCGGCCACGGAAAAAACCCTGCTTAACCTTAAAGACGACCAAGCCCCAGTGCTCATGACCGTGGTGGTCATTCCGCCGGATCCGACTCAGGCTACGGTCAATTTGCTGGCGCCCATTGTGATCAACGAAAATGAGCGTCTTGGTGCGCAGATCATCAATGAAAACGGAATGTACCGTACACGGCATTTGCTCAAGGATGAACTTAAACCAGTGGCCAAGGAGGGCGACGAACATGCTGGTGCTGACACGAAAGAAAAAGCAGTCTGTGATTCTCGGTGACGATATTGAAATTCAGATCTTGGAAGTCAGCGGGGAGCAGGTGCGGATCGGGATCAAGGCCCCAACGACTCTGCGGATCCTGCGAAAAGAAATTTATACTGAGATTCACGCCCAGAATCAGGCCGCGGTGGTGACGACGCCCGAGAAACTTCAAAAAATGAAAGACGGTCTGTAAGGGCAATTAATCCAACGGAAGGAGGGGTGTCGCAGGAGGGGTAGTACGCCGAACGGCAGGTGGCCCTGTTGAACGGCGGCTGTTTACGACATCGAGGTGGAACGTACGAATGGTTCACCCGTGCAGTAGGTGCGTTCGCGCACATCAAATCGACGTAGGCACGGATGCCTACGAGAAACCATCAGGGAGGATATTATCATGGGTTTTGCTATCAATCATAATCTTTCGTCCATCAACACATTGGGAGCGTTGGATAAAACCACGCTGTCCGTCAGCAAGTCCTTGGAGAAGTTGTCAACCGGTTTGCGCATTGTGCGCGCCGGAGATGATGCGTCCGGGTTGGCCATCAGCGAGAAGTTTCGTGCGCAGATCAACGGCATGCAAACCGCCAAAATGAATGCGCAGGAAGGCATCTCGATGCTGCAAACCGCGGAAGGATCGCTTAACGAAGTGCATGGGATCCTACAGCGTATCAACACCTTGGCGGTTCGCGCCGCCAACGACGTTACGCTTACCGCGAATAACCGTACGGTCATGGATCAGGAAGTTCAGGGCTTGAAGTCCGAACTGGACCGCATTGCTCAGAACATTACCTTCAACACCAAGGTTTTGCTGGATGGAACATTGAGCGGCAACTTGCAGGTAGGTCCGGGAAGCACCGCGGACAATCAGATCACAGTCGCGGTGGCCAACACCTCCGTGGCTGGGTTGGCACTCACTGCAACGGCCGTTGACACTGTGGCCAATGCCTTAACGGCCGTAACCACAACCAATGCTGCCATTGACACGGTTTCGTCCAATCGTGGTGCCATCGGCGTGGTGCAAAATCGTCTGGAGCATACGGTTCGCAACTTGGATGTCTCGATTGAAAATACCACCGCATCCGAGAGTCGTATTCGTGACGTGGATATGGCCACAGAAATATCCAACTTCACACGTCTTCAGATTTTGCAGCAATCCGACGTAGCCATGTTGGCGCAAGCCAACTCTCAACCCCAGGCAGTCTTGAGCCTGCTGAGAGGTTAATTCGACATCTAGGACAAAGACGATGCCATGAATTCAAGGAGATGGTCCGCAAGGATCATCTCCTTGAATCGTTTTAGGTTCTTTTATAGGCTTAGCAAAGTAGAAAACGTATTTTTTTCTCTGTTAAACCCAGAAATATCCTTCCTCAAAAAGCGTTTTCCAGTACTTGAAAATAAAATTTAACAAAATCCCTGAATGGTACGAAAGACAATGGTAGAGGCAACAACCGATCTTGAAACGGGCGAAATCGCCCCAGGATGAAGTGTCCAGCGACCCGGCCGGCGCCAAGCCTTCATCCACCTCGCAGGGTTTCCCGCGGAAAGATACGGCAAGGATGCCGAAAAAATATCACGGAGGATACTGTCATGGGATTTGCAATCAATCACAACATGTCGTCGATCAACGCCTTGAATTCGTTGGACAAAGTCACGAGTAACATCACTAAGTCTTTGGAAAAATTGTCAACCGGTCTGCGCATCGTGCGCGCCGGTGACGATGCATCGGGCCTGGCCATCAGCGAAAAATTTCGCGCCCAGGTCAATGGTTTGCAAACCGCGAAGATGAACGCACAAGAAGGCATTTCCATGTTGCAGACTGCAGAAGGTGCCTTGAATGAAGTGCATGGCATCTTGCAGCGTATCAACACGTTGGCCGTACGCGCCTCCAACGACGTAACGTTAACCGCCGGAAACCGCACGGTCATGAACAACGAAGTCACAGCCTTGAAAGCGGAAATGGACCGCATTGCCACGAACGTTACATTCAATACCAAAGCGTTGCTGGACGGAACGTTGAGTGGAAACATGCAGGTCGGCGCCGCCGCCGCTGCAGACAACCAAATTAATGTGGCCATTGGCAGCACCTCGGTAGCGACTTTGGGCATGACCGCCACAGCGGTTGACACAGTGACCAACGCCTTGGCCGCAGTGACCGCAACCAATACCGCCATCGACACGGTCTCAACCACACGCGGCGCCATCGGCGTGGTGCAAAATCGTTTGGAACATACGGTACGCAATCTGGATGTGTCGATTGAAAACACCACGGCTTCTGAAAGTCGTATCCGTGATGTGGATATGGCCTCGGAAATCTCCAACTTCACACGCATGCAGATCTTGCAACAGTCGAACGTGGCTATGTTGGCGCAAGCCAACTCGCAACCCCAAGCGGTTCTTAGCTTGCTACGCTAACCAC
Source organism: uncultured bacterium (assembly GCA_964604705.1). Lineage (GTDB taxonomy): Bacteria > Oederibacteriota > JAAXVQ01 > JAAXVQ01 > JAAXVQ01 > JAAXVQ01. Next base: position 75,187 of record CAZSAP010000007.1, on the reverse strand, counting down.
CGACAAGCAACATTCATCAATAGAACCTTGGGAGGGGCTGACTTCGGTCAGCCCCTCTTTTTATAGGGGGCCTTATATAAAATTTTAAGAAAATAGGAATCTGTATTTAAGATATTTGGAAAATGGAACGAATAGAGATGGGTAAGGACTAATGGTCTTGTTCCAGGCAGTATGAAACATGGGCGGTGGGTTGTGACGCGGCCGCGGCAAATACGCCATTCATGTTCAGCACCTGGTTGAAGATACGGCAAGGATGCCGGAAAAATATCACGGAGGATAACTCACCATGGGTTTTGCCATCAATCACAACATGTCGTCGATCAACGCCTTGAATTCGCTGGACAAAGTCACCAACAACATCTCGAAGTCCTTGGAAAAATTGTCAACCGGTCTGCGCATTGTGCGCGCCGGTGACGATGCATCAGGCCTGGCCATCAGCGAAAAATTTCGCGCCCAGGTCAATGGTTTACAAACCGCGAAGATGAACGCACAAGAAGGTATTTCGATGTTGCAAACTGCAGAAGGTGCCTTGAATGAAGTGCATGGTATCTTGCAGCGCATTAACACCTTGGCTGTGCGCGCGGCCAACGATGCAACTTTGACAGCCGGGAACCGCACGGTTATGAACAACGAAGTCACGGCTTTGAAAGCGGAAATGGATCGCATCGCCACCAACGTCACCTTCAATACCAAAGCGTTGTTGGATGGAACCTTGAGCGGGAACATGCAGGTCGGAGCGGCTGCGGCTGCGGACAATCAGATTAATGTGGCCATTGGTAGCACATCCGTAGCCACCTTGGGTATGACCGCCACAGCCGTAGATACAGTGGCCAACGCACTTTCTGCGGTTACCGCAACCAACACGGCTATTGATACAATTTCGACGACACGCGGCGCTATCGGTGTAGTCCAAAATCGTCTAGAGCACACAGTACGTAACCTGGATGTGTCGATTGAAAACACCACCGCCTCTGAGAGTCGTATCCGCGATGTGGATATGGCCTCGGAAATCTCCAACTTCACACGCATGCAGATCTTGCAGCAATCCAACGTGGCCATGTTGGCGCAAGCCAACTCACAGCCGCAAGCGGTTCTTAGCTTGCTGCGCGGCTAGGTAAAGAGGCAAGGTATCCGAAGGTGGGTTGGCCCTATGGCTGGCCCACCTTCGTAGTTTTAAAGCGTAGCTCATTCGTATGTCCTTCCAGAAGAATTTCCCTTCAAATCGCCCTGTACCCAAAAAGCCTTACAAACAAATGATTTTATATTTGTTCCCGGGCTATAAATCATTAAAGTAAACCATGAAATTGTACGATAGTTATAGTGTAGAGGTTTATTGGGGGAGAAGGAAAGGACTTATGTCATGACGGGTGAAATTCGTTTTTCTGGATTGGCATCGGGGATTGATACCGACAGTCTTATTGAAAAACTTATGATCTTGGAGCGCCGTCCCCAGAGTATGCTAAAGGATAAGGCTGCGGATTATGTGGCCAAGCGTACGGTCGTAAGTACGCTTAATTCGAAATTAAGTTCATTAAGTACCATCATGGATAAATTTTCGGATGCATCAAGTCCATTCTTTGCGCAGAAAACCGCTACCACCACACAAAGCAATGTGGTGCAGGCCACGATTACCGGAGCACTTCCGGCGCAAGGGAATTATCAAATCAATGTCACGCAGGTTGCTACCGCGGCCATGGCTCAGAGCCAGGCTGCCTTGTATACTGGGACCGATGCCACGGCACGTGGGGCACAGACTTTAAGCAGTGCGGTGGTGAATGCGCCCAGCATGACGGTTGATCCAACCCAGTCACTGGCTTCCCAGGCCGCAAATTTGAATACGCCGGCACAGGCTTCTGGGTCGTTCAGCATCAACGGAACCAGCGTGGCCTGGGATAACACCATGTCCATCAACACCATCGTAGGGAACATCAACAATGCAGGCCTGGGTGTAACGGCCAAGTTTGATGCTGCGGCTCAGACGTTCAGCCTTACGTCGAACAGTACAGGCAGCACCAGTCAGTTCACCCTTGCGGAAAGCAGTGGTAATTTTTTAAGTGCCATGAATCTGAGTGCCGGAACGTTTTCAGGCAACGATGCGGTGAAGACCGATCCGTATGTAGCCCTAAATGCGGCAGGCGCGCATTTGGACCGGGCAGTGACCAACGGCACCTTTTCCATCAATGGCGTAACGTTTAGTGTGAATGCAGCCACCGATACGCTCAGCAGTATCATGAACCGGATCAGTTCATCAAGCGCCGGAGTTCTGGCCAACTACGACAGTGCTAGTGGCCGAGTGATGCTGACGCAGAAAAGCGAAGGCAGCTCTCAAAAGATCGTTTTGGGTGCTGCAGGCGACAGCAGCAACATCCTTTATGCCTTGAAACTTTCAGCCACCAACCCTCCGGTCGGTGGGGTCGGAGATACTGTAAGTGGGACCGATGCTAAGATAACGGTCAATGGAGCAGCGGAACAAACGTTTTCCAGCAATACCGTGGATACCGTGGTTCCGGGGGTTACACTCAACCTCAAGGGAACAGGAACCTCACTGGTGACCATAAGTCCTGACGTGGACAGTATGGTAGACACAGTGAAAGAGTTTGTCACGCAGTATAACGATGTGATGAATTACATTAATACCAAGACGCGGGAAGAACGGGCAGAGAGTCCTACTACGGCCGAGGAACGCATTCAAGGACAGTTCACCGGAGATGCTACGTTTCTGGATGCCAAGTATAAATTGACGCAAGTGGTGAACCAAGTGGTGAGTGGACAGCCTAGTACACTTAATCAACTGGCCCAAATCGGGGTGACCAGTTCAGCGGCCAATTTTGGAAAAGACGCTACGCTGGAGGTGAATGAGAGTAAGTTGCGCGCAGCCTTGACCAGCAACCCTACGGGTGTGGATGCGATGTTTAACACTCCGGGTACGGGGTTGATGTCGAAGATGAAAGACCAAATATATGCTCTGAATAATTTTGTAAACGGCGCGGTAACCAGCGAGAAAAAATATTACGATAACGAGATAAACAGTATGGCGACGCAGATCAATGATATGGAAGCAAGAATGGTAAAACGTGAGGAAACCATGCGCTTGCAGTTTGCGTCCATGGAATCCATGATTTCCACGTTGAAATCACAGGGTGATCGTATCACCCAGCTAATGGCAAAAAGCTAGCCGAACAGTTAGAAGGAGGGGATGGTCATGGTGTTAACCGAGTTATCGAAGCCTGGGGTGCAAAGCTCGTATCAAGAAAATGAAATTTTAACAGCAGGGCGTGAGGAATTGATTTTCATGCTTTACAACGGGGCCATTAAGTTTGTCAATCAGGGGCTGTTTAACCTAGATGAGAAAGATTATGCCACCATGGGCTGGAATTTGGTCCGTGCGCAGAAAATTGTTCACTACCTCGCGTTGTGTTTGGATTTGGATAAGGGAAAAGAGTTGGCTAAGAATTTGGATGCACTTTATCAGTTTATCATGCGGCGTTTTTCGCAAGGAAATATTGAAAAGAAGCGGGAATACATTGAAGAGGGTTTAACGTTGCTCCGCACATTGCGCGACGGCTGGAATGAAGGCGTCATGAAGGCTAAGACCGTAGCGTAAGCGGTCATACAGTCGAAACAGAGGTAGGCGCATAGGCACTTAGAACCTATCTCTGTTTTAGGCAGTTTTGCTGCAACCGTTCAGCGAACTATTCTGAATTTTCACGAGCTAAAATCTCCAATTCCAAATCTGAGGCCTTGCGTGTGAGTGGTGTCAAGGGAAGGAACCGCATTTCCGAACCAATGATTTCAATGGCTGAAAAAGGGCCGGGGTGCGACTGCTTGAACTCAAGTTCGCTTTGTCCCAATTGAAACGAGACGCCGGGGAAAGCCTCTTTGCCAATGTTGATTTTTGGATTGGCATGCATGGACATATTGGCCTGTAGCCATTTTAGTTTTTCGAGAGCCTTATCTTTCAAGAGACGGGCTTTTTCCAATTCCGCATGCAGCAGGGTCAGGTGTTGGGTGTTTGCTGGGGTCTCTGTTTGGGCTTTTTCCAACTGGGCGGAGAGTTCACCCAGGTGTTTTTGAATGGCTTGCAGCTGGGCCACAAATTGATGAACGGTATTGGCAACATGAAAATCGATGCCGGCGTTTAAAAATGTTTTAATGCCAAACTCAGAACCGGCGATCACGGTTTCAATACCGCCCAACGCCAAGCAGGTCCCGCCTACGATCCGGCCTTGGCAACGAATGATTCCATTGGATTTGATGTTGCAATGCATGATTTCGCGTTGGACCACGACATCGCCGTTGCACTCCACATCGACATTGTATAAATAGCCGGCTTTGACTCGGCCCTGGCAGCGAATCTGAGCACCTCCGTCGCGTCCGGTCATGCCGCCAAGGTCGATATCCCCTTCGGAGATAATGTTGGAATTACCCACGTTATTATAGATTTTTACGCCTTTCTTACCGCGTACATTGAATCCATCGAGTACATCGCCACGAACCGTTACAAAACCCACAAAATCAATATGTCCTACCTTATAGTCCACATCTTCTTCGACCAGAAACTCTTCAGTGACCGAGAGTACGGAATCCTTATACATGACGCGTCCGTTGATCAAGGCAATGTACTCGTTTTGCACATCGTCAAATTTAACACCCGATCCCAGGGTGGCGGCCGTGGTTCGTAACGGGGAGGTGGGGATAATTTTGCCGGTTACGGTCTGTCCGTTCTTGCTAGGAATGGCGGGATGGGCGATTCCGATAACATCCCCGCTTTTTACGTTTTCGAAAAGATGGGTTTGATGAAAATCAATCTGACCGTTGGTTTCGGCCTCGTTAAAGTTGGGTTCATAGGAAAACGGTTTGGTCTTAAATTCCAGAAAGGCCGGCTGCCCAATTTCCGGCAGCGCGCCATGGGCCACTAAAACATCTGCGATCGGTTCGTGCGCCGCGATTTTTTCGGAGAGTTGAAGCAAGATGTCTCGATCCAACCCAATACGAATTTCATTGGACTCCAGCAAGGCCTCCAGTTCAGCAGCGGTAATAAGTAAAGTTTCATCTCTGGGTATGAGCGTGAAATAGCATTCGGTTAAGTGATTGGCCAAATGAATGCTGGCCAAATAGTGTTCGTTTTTTATTTGAAAGCTTTGCTCATACTCCTGCGGCATCGTTCCTCCAGCTTGAACCTGCGCTCGGCCAAGCAAGACACAGCCTCGCCGACGTGGGTTCCCGGCCCTTTTTGGCTCTTCTGAAAATAGTCTCGGGAATAATCCTCAAAAGCATTATGCTGTTTGTGGAACTTCGTAGGGTTACACTGTGGTTTCAAGCAAGAGCAGGACTAAAAATGCCTGCCTGGATTAAGTGTTTTAATAAAATCGACCGTAACTAAATCTGTTGAGGCCTTATCCTAGAGAAGAGGCTTAGGGGTTGGGAGCGAAACACCCCACCGGAGATAGGCAGGAACAGGCGACACTCATCAACGGGGATAAGACCGTCCAGGGAGGCTGGATGTGAAAGCCGCACAAGTTAAAAAATTAGCGCAAAGCATCGGGGAGTTTCCTACGTTGCCGACCGTTGTTGCGCGCGTAATTCAGGAATTAAACAATCCGTATTCTTCGGCCGAGGACATTACGGGCATTATTTCTTCCGATCAGGCCATGACGTTTAGGATTTTGAAAATGGCCAACTCGGCGTATTACGGATTTCCCAGATCCATCACGACCGTAACGGAAAGCATAGTGTTGTTGGGGTTTTCCACGGTTCGCAACCTCATGCTGACCACCATGATGTATCAGTTCAACGAATTGACCTTGCCCGCGCATCTTAAGGCCGCCGGCAAGAAAAATGTGGTGCCGATCGATCGACAGGAAGAGTGGCGGCATTCGGTGGCCACGGCCATTGCGACCCGCGAAATTATTCTCAAGCGGCGTCTTGAAGCCTGGGAACATGTGGGGTATCTCGCCGGGCTTATGCATGACATTGGCCGGGTCTTTTTCTGTCATTACATGCCGGATGAGTATCGCCTGGTGCTGAGCAAACATAAGACCGACGATGTGTTTTTGGCGCAACACGAGGAAGATATCATAGGGGCCGATCACGGACAGGTGGGAGCCTGGATTGTGGACAGGTGGAACCTCCCCAAAGAAATTGTCGAACCCATCGCGTTTCACCACTTTCCGCAAAAGGCCAAAGATGGGAAAGAACTTACGACGATTCTGCATGTCGGAGACATGCTGGCACGCAAAATCCGCAACCCTGATGAAGGTGTGCGTGCCTGGGCGGCCGATGCCGCTTGGCGAGAGGCCATCAGTCTCAATGATGTTTATATTCAAGAGATTGAAGCGGTGGTGTTGAAAGAGTTGGGACAAATCGAGACGTTTATGGCGGTGGGATAAAATGACTGCCCGTAAGCCCATTCACGCACGGACCGGTGCGCTGCGAAAAACCAAGGTACGACGTACGCGCCCCCACCCCCTTCACCCTGGAAGGACCGGGCTTGTTGCAAAGGCCGGGGTTGACCAATGGGAAGAACTGCAAAATTACATTCAAATTCAAGATAAGATCACGCGTGGATTACGGCTTTTCATAGATGAAATGACGGTGGTTTTTCGGTTTATTGAGAGCGTGAGCGAATGCCATGCGGTGGATCGCATCTTGGAACTGTTGTTGGATGTCATGAAGGAACTCTTTCGTTTTGAGGCCGCCGCGGTGTACATGGAAACCTGGAGCGACGACGGTAAGAGCTTGGGTGTCGTTTTGCAGCATGCGCAAACCATGGAGTTGGTGGAAACGTTTCAAAAACAACTTCAGGTGGATGCGGCGATTTATGAATGGGTATACAAGCAGGGGCATGCCATTGTCATGCCGGCGGTCCATCGCCCACAGGGAAAGAAGAACGAAGAGCGGTGGTCCTTTATGATTGTGCCGTTGGCCACGTCGACCGAGCGCGTTGGGCGCTTGGAACTGGTTTTTGATCGGTCGGAAGGTGAATTTACCCAGCAGACGTTCAGCATTTTGGATGTCTTGCTCAAGCACGCGGCGTTGATCTTGGTCAATGAGCGTATCTACGAGAAAGAACGCAAAACCGTACAGACGTACATCCAGCTGGACAATTTAAAGCGGGACATTGTAAACATCACCACGCATGAAATCAAAACACCGTTAACCATTATCAACGCCAATGCTCTGATGCTTCGGCGCAATGGGCGCATTGAGCGCGAGGAAGTGGAGAAGATGATGGACAGCATCACGCGCCAGTGTCAGCGTATCGACACCATTATCAATCAGCTGGTGGACACGGCCCAGTTGGAGGATGGGCGGGTGGCGTTGGATTTGGAACCAATTACCTTAGAAGAGCTGACACAGGAAATTCTGCAGGATATTTTTTACGACCGGGAAAAAATTTCTTTTGAATCCGCGTTTCCTGAGCAGACCTGGCCTGCCCTGGTTGACCGTGACAGCATGTACAAAGTTCTGCGTAATCTCATGGAAAACGCCGTGAAGTACTCACCGCATGGAGGCGCCATCCAGATTCGCACCCATTACGATCAAGCCCATGTATTCTGGGAGATTCAAGATCATGGGGTTGGCATTCCGGAAGAAGAACAGGCCAAGATCTTTGATAAGTTCTATCGGATTGGTACCAGCACAACGCGGGGGGTTCGGGGTATGGGATTCGGGTTGTATCTGGTGAAAAAGAATTTAGAGCTTAATCACGGAGAGATTCAGGTTGTAAGCAAAACCGGTGATGGCGCCCTGTTTAAAGTGGTTTTACCCAAGGCTTCGCTCACCAAAGAAAAACACCCCACTCCCCTGAAATGATACTGCCGCCAGGAAAAGAGCACGCGATTTAAACCTTCGCCCGCACACTCGCTGTTTCACAGTCCAGGGTATTTTTGTCTACACCCCAATCAAAGTAGTGAAAATCAAGGCCGTATCCTAGAACAGAGGGTTGGGATTGAGTGCAGGCGTTCTACAACCTAGCCGTCCTTCAGGAACAGGGGATTATTTTCCATACTCTCCTGGCAAACCCTATGGAATACATTCCGCAGTCGCTATGGATTTTAGAAGCCTATGGGAATTATGCCGCGTTACTTTATGCAGATAAGCATTTAATTCCCTTTAAAAATAGACGTCTTTAGGTAAGGACCTAAAAAAGCCCGTGGACGGTAGCTTCTTGGCACAGGAGTTGCAAATTCACTGCCGGGAAGATGGGGGAAAGGTGGGTTAAGACCATGACGGATATGTATCGGACCATTCGTGAAGACTTAAAAATGAGGCGGGAAAAAATGCTGGCGATTCTAGAACTGGAACGTCACTGGCCCCAAAATACAGAACCGGCCGATCTTTCGCTTATGGAAAATCTGATTCAACAGAAGGAAACCCTACTCACGCAATTGGAAGAGCAGGTCGCTAAAAGCTCGGTGCCGCAAAACAACATTAAAGCCTGGATGGCCACTTTGCCCGCCATCGAACGTGAGAGCGTAGCGCGTGAATGGGAAATGTTACGCGAAGCCACCATTTTAACCTTGGATTGGCATCACAAAAACGCCGGACAATTGAGCCTGCAGGCTGAGGAAGTCGCCAAGGTGTTGCAAGGCGTGCATCAGGAAATGGCGGTTATGCATGCGTTGCGCATGTCGCCGCCGGTGACCAGCCGGCGCATGGATGTGGTGGGATAGGAGGCGTTATGAATACAGGACCGGTTGAAGGTTGGTTTTACCAAATGCAGAAGGCCATGGATGTGCTGGATGCCCAGCATAAAGTGATTGCTGGGAACATCGCCAATGTTAACACACCGGCGTTTCATAAGCTGCAGATGGATTTTAAATCCGAGATGACGCGTTTGTTGGAAACCGAGGGGAACGATCGGGAAAAAATGCCGTTGCGAGCCGTACCACGAGGCATGAACTCCGACGAGTCGAGCGTGGAGTGGGTTCCGGCCACCACGCAGGACACGACCACCCCTGGACGCCCGGATGGGAACAATGTGCGTTTGGAAAATGAAATGGTGGATTTGGCTGAGACCAACGAGGTATTTTCCACATTAAGCCGGGTGGCGGGAAAAAATCTACGCATGATGCGTTATGTCATTTCCGGCGGGAGGGGCTAAACATGAATTTTTTTCCTGAAATGGGCATCAGCGCCAGTGGTTTGAACGCGGAACGGATTCGGCAAGAAGTAATCGCCCGCAACATTGCCAACGTCAACACCACCAAGACCAGCGACGGCGGGGTTTTTCGCCGTCAATTGGTGGAGCTGGTAAGCGAGGGCAATGGGGAAGATGGGGAGCTGCCGGCGGTGAGCATCGCCGGGATCGTATCCGACCCTTCGCCCTTGAAGCAAGTGTACGATCCGTCGCATCCCGACGCCGACGATAAGGGGTTTGTCGCCAAACCCAACGTGGATGTGATGATGGAAATGGTGGATATGCTGGGTGCAACACGGGCCTATCAGGCCAATGTGACAGCCTTGCAAAGCGCGAAGGACATGATTCGCCGCGCGTTGGAAATATAGGAGGGGTGGTATGAATATTGATTTTGCTTCGGCCATCAGTGCGTTCGAACTGCAGAAAGCCAAGCTGGATCCTACGGCCACCGGAGCGGCGCAGGCCGTCGCCTCACCGGGTTTTGGAAAGTTGCTGGTCGAAACCCTTGAGGGCATGAACGCCGGGCAGGTAGGCATAGGCGAAAAGATTCAATCGTTTTTGACCGGGCAGGGGCCGAACGTGCACACGCTCATGATGGAAATTGAGAAAGCCAATCTGGCGGTGGAGTTCGGCGTTCAAGTGCGTAACAAGGCCATGGAAGCCTACAACGAAATCATGCACATGCAAGTGTAAACTTGCGGACCAAGACCCAAGGAGCGTAGCACATGCCCAAACAGCTGGAAGCGTTACTCAATCAACTTAAGACCTGGTGGACCTCGCAGAACACGAACCAGAAAAGCCTGGTGATCATCACGGTATCGGTCGTGGCCATGGGATTGCTGGGAGCCATGTACATGGTCAGTCGTCCGGACTACACCTTGCTGTACAGCAATCTGGACCCCAAAGATGCGAACAACATTGTGGAATACCTGCGTGAGCAAAAGGTTCCCTATCGTCTTAATGCCGGTGGAACCCAGATTGAAATCCCTTCCAAGCGCGTGTACGACCTGCGCGTGCAACTGGCGGGGAAAGGCTTGCCGCGGGGTGAAAACGTTGGGTTTGAAATGTTTGATAAGATGTCGTTTGGCACCACGGATGAAGTCCAGCGGATTAATTACATGCGGGCGCTGCAAAGCGAGTTGGAACGCACCATTGAATCCATGGATGCGGTCGCCAAGTCCCGCGTGCACTTGGTGATCCCACCCGAGGATCTGTGGTTTGAGGATCAAGTAACGCCCACGGCTTCGGTGCTCATCAAGCTTAACAACGGCGGAACGCTCCTCCCGCGTCAAATCGACAGCATCCGCCATTTGATCGCCAGCGCGGTTCGGGGTTTAACACCGGAACGGGTAACGCTGGTGGACACGCAGGGGCATGTGCTGAGTGCCGCAGGAGAAGCGGAAGGCTTGGGCGGCTTAAGCGATCGCCAGATCACCTACAAAAAGAAGGTCGAGGAAAACATTAAGACCCAAGCCGAGAGCATGTTGGCCCAGATTCTCGGACCGGACAAAGCCGTGGTACGGGTCGCGGCCGAGATCAATTTTAACCAGGTGCTGACAGAGCGTGAAAGCTACACGCCCATTGTCGGGCGTCAGGGTTTGGTTCGCAGCGAGAAGCAGAATATGTTTGAATCCGCCCAAGATGCGGCTGCGGCCGGAGGCAGTGCTGGAACTGCGTCCAACCTGCAGGGGTACCCACCGGCTGGGGGAGCCACCGGGGATAAGGCCACCAAGAAAAACGAACGTGTGATCAACTATGAAATGAATCGCACCGTGGAGCGCATCAATACGGCCTCGGGCATGATTCGCCAACTCTCGGTCGGTGTTTTTATTGACGGGACCTTCACTCCGGAACAGTTATCCGACATGTCCACAGTTTTGTCACGCGGGTTGGGGATTATTCCTGACCGCGGCGATAAGATGGAAGTCAAGGCCATGGCCTTCAATCGCAAAGGCTTGGATGAAGACAAAAAGCTGTTGGAGAAATCGCAAAAGGAACGTTTCTGGATGCAAGTATTGACGCGTTGGGTGCCGCTCGGCTTGCTGGTGCTCGTGGCCGGCTTCTTTCTCATGATGACCATGAAAAATCTTAACAAAGTGAATCTAAGCGATCATGGTTCCTCCAATGGCTCCAATGGGCAAAACGGCAACGAGCCCATGACGCCCGAGGCGTTGTTATCGATGCTCAAACAAAATTCAGGCGCTTCGGCTCAAGTGTTGAAGCACTGGCTCTCATAAAGGAGGCACGGCGTATTTATGTTGGGAATCGGGCAAAAATCCAATCTGCATAAAGTAGCGGTGCTGCTAACGGTCTTGGGACGTGAAGTGGCGCAGGAAATCATGAAACAGTTTGATCCCGAGACCATGGAGCGCATTGGCAAGGAAATGCTCCGTTGCGATGAGATCAGCAAGCACGAAGGGGAGCAGGTGTTGAAAGAATTTTTAACCGAGATGCAAAAACAAGATACCGTGGCCCAAGGCGGACTCAAATTTATGCAGGATGTGGTGGCGCCCATGATGGGGGTTGACCGCGCAGAACGGCTCCTCGAAGAAATGAAACGCTCAAAGGAAATTGTGTTGTTTAAGGAGCTGCGCGAGGTGGAACCGGAAAAACTCGTGGCGGTTTTGCACAGTGAACATCCACAGGCGATTGCCTTGGTCATGGCCAACCTGGCCAGTGAGGTGGCCAGCAAAGTCATGAGCAATTTATCCACGGCCAAGCAAGGGGAGACCATGCGTCGTTTGGCGATTTTGGATAAAACACAACCGGACATCCAGATGGCCATGGAGATTGAGAAGCGACTGATGGAGCGGCTACGTCAGGAGACCGATCACGGAAAATTGGGAAAATTGGGCGGGGTGCAGCTGTGCGCGGATATCTTGAACCAGATGGACAAAGTGGCGGCGCATCGGATTTTGGAAGAGATGGAGGCCAAGAATGTGCAGTTGGCCGAAGAGATTAAGCAGAAGTTGGTGCGTTTTGAGGACATTGTCAAGTTGGAGGCTATGGAAGTGCAGCGCATTCTGAAAGAAGTTGAAACGCAGGATTTGGCTACGGCGCTGAACAAGACTACTCCGGAGGTTGAAGAGATCGTCTTTAAGAATATGTCGCATCGCGGAGCCGAGATGCTGAAGGAAGATATTGAGGTTATGCGTAATGTCAAAGCCGAGACCATTCGGGCTGCGCGCATGAAGATCGCGGAGATCATGCGGCGTCTGGATGAAGAAGGCGTGATTGTTTTAAATAAAGGGAGCGTAACCGATGAGGTGGTCTAGGTCCAAGGTTATCAAAGCCGCACAGGTCAGCGCCAACGATTACTTTGTTCCTGTGTTTACACGGGAGACCCGTGCCGATGGAGCCGCGGTTGCGACGGATGTGGTGACCCATGCGGAGCGTGCGGCTTTGGAATCGGTCCAGCAGCAGGAGCGCGAGCGCGAGACCGCGTTTGAAGCCGGACGCGTGGCCGGCAAGCTGGAGGCGGAAGATTCGTTTCGTGAGGCCTTGCGGGTATTGACCCAGTCGGTCTCGCGCATTGACCACGATCTGGCGCAGTTCTTGGAACGGGTGGAAGGGCGTGTCGCCGTCCTGGCGTTGGCCATTGTGCGAAAAATTGTGGGACAGGTAAGCGATGACCGCGCCGAGCTGATACGTCAGAGCATCCGCAAAGTGCTGGCGCGTCATCGTGAGCCTGGAGACATGCTCACCATTCGCTTAAACCCCGAGGACCATCTTTTGTTGGCCCCGGCCGTGGATGTGGCTCCGAAAAATTTAAAGTTTGTGGCCGATGCGGGCATTGAGCGCGGCGGATGCGTGCTTGAGACCAAGTTTGGCACGATCAATGCGCAGGTTAATGCCCAATTGGAAGAAATCGAGCGCGAGCTCTTGCTTCGAAACGAGGACGTGCAACAAGAAGGCAGTGCGGAAGTTGTGGTGCGGGAGACATCCGAAGTGCGCGGCGAGGGGCATGTGGTGAACATGGTGGGCATGGTCATTGAATCACGCGGTCCGAGTGTCACCGTAGGTGAGCATTGCGAGGTACTCAATGCCGATCGCTCCATCTCGACCCCGGCTGAAGTGATCGGGTTCAGGAAAAACCGAGTCTTGCTCATGCCGCTGGCCGAATGTCACGGTGTAGGTCCGGGTCATTTGGTGGTCGCGCGCGGGACGCATTTTACTGCGAAAGTGGGTCCGCAATTGCTCGGGCGCGTACTCAATGGGTTGGGGCAACCGATCGACGGGTTGGGTCCGCTCACAGGAGATGAACGCGTTAGCATTCATGCCCAGCCGAACAATCCCATGGAACGGCGTGCGATCAACGAACCGCTTTATACGGGTGTGCGGGCCATTGACGGGTTGATCACCTGCGGCAAAGGTGTGCGCATGGGCATTTTTGCAGGCAGCGGCGTGGGGAAGAGCGTCTTGTTGGGCATGATGGCGCGAAATACCCAGGCGGATGTCAATGTGATTGCGCTGATCGGAGAGCGCGGGCGTGAGGTCAAGGAATTTGTGGAGCGCGACTTGGGACCGGAAGGTCTCAGTCGTTCCGTTATTGTGGCCGTAACCTCGGACGAGTCGCCTGTCGTGCGCATTCATGGGGCCAAGTTGGCTGCGACCTTGGCCGAATATTTTGCCAAGCAAGGCAAAGATGTCATGTTCATGATGGATTCGGTTACGCGCTTTGCCATGGCGTATCGTGAAGTCGGTTTGGCCGCCGGTGAGCCGCCGGCCACCAAAGGATATACCCCCTCGACCTTTGCGGCGTTGCCCAAACTGCTGGAGCGTTCCGGCATCTTTGGGGAACGTGGGAGCATTACTGGCTTCTATACGGTTTTGGTGGAAGGCGACGATATGGACGAACCGGTGGCCGACCATGTGCGCAGTATTTTGGATGGGCACGTGGTGCTCTCGCGGTCTTTGGCTTCGCAAAACCATTTCCCGGCCATTGATGTACTTGGCAGCGTGAGCCGCTTGATGCGCCAGGTTTGCACCCCGGAACAGGTAAAACTCGGCGGGCAGATTCGCGATACCATGGCGACCATGGCCGACGCCCAAGACTTGGTCAACATCGGCGCCTATGCCAAAGGCAGCAATCCGAAAATCGACAAAGCCTTGCTTTGCATTGAAGACATCCGTACCTTTTTACGCCAAAAGGTGGATGAGAAAGTTAGTCCCGAAGAGATGTGGGCTCAGATGAGCCGTATTTTACAAGGGGCAGCTTAGCTGCGCTTGAAAGGATGGGTCGCGTATGCGGCGGTTTCGCTTTGGACTTCAAACCGTGTTGCAGGTACGGCAGTCGCACGAGACGCGACTCAAACAAGAATTGGCCGTGCAAAGCCGCATCTTGACCGAAGAGTATCAAAAATTGGAGGAACTGCAAAAACGGATTGTGGATTCTGAAAATGAGGCGCGTGCGCATAAGCAAGCGAATGTGGATATGAGCTTGGAACAGGCGTATCACGCCTACCTAAAGAGTCTGGATCAAAAAATAAAGAACGAACAGGAAACCATCTTGCGCCTGGAAGCGGAGTTGAAGCGGCAGCAAGTGGAGTTGATTAAAGCGCGCAAAGCCGTGAAGGTTTTAGAAAAATTGCGGGAACGCCGTTTGGAAGAATACCAAAAGCATGAACGACGCCAGGATCAGAAAAACAGTGATGATTTAACGTCCATGAGACACTCCGCATCGTCGGAGGCCTAGAAAGGAATTGACCATGTCAACGCTGCCCATTCAGGTTACACCCACAGAAGCATTTGAGGCTGTTCCAGGACCTTCGCTGCCCTCGAATACGCAAGATAGATATACGACCGATACCACGGAAAGACCTTTTGCCGATATGTTGGAGGGAGACCGGAATGAGCGTGTGGAAAAACAAGACGTCGTACACGAGGGTGTTGTCTCCACGGGGGAGACCCCCTGGTCCGCGGGCATGCCCGTGCCGGCTTGGATGCAAGAAACTTCAGAATTAAAAAACATACTAACCATCCTCCTGGAAACTCCAGTGGATCAGGCCGTTGTTCCGGAAGAGAACGCTGCTGCGAAGGGGCGGGTGAATGAGAAACCCTCCGGGGCATGGATTCCAGGGTTCATTTTGCCCGGTGGGAGTGATGGGAACGGTCCGAATAAACAGGTATCGAAAGTAGGAGCCTTAGCCGGAGCAAGCGAGGAGGCCAAAGACATCTCGGCTTCAGCTGAGGACTCGAACAACCTGGAGCCTGTTGGCGGGAAACTGAAATTGGATTTCAGTGCGTTTGATGCCGCGTTTCCTGAAGGTTGGAGGGAATTGGTATTTGATCAACCCGTGGTAGCCACGATGACCTCGGCAGCCAAGGGTACCCAGGATCCAACCAAAACAAACGAATCCGGAAAAGGCAAAACACCCGGTTTGGAAAGCGAACAGACGCAGGTGATTTCCACGAACGCACGTTCGAGTAGTGAGACCTCAGAACCATGGTTGCCGTTGGATATCCTTCAGGTAGCCCCGCTTAAGTCGAGCGAACCCGGGCTTTCCGAGAAAACGTCACGTGTTCAGCATGGAGTCGAATCGGCCAAATCGGTTATGCCTCAGGAGAAAAGCCTTGATCCCATGATCTGGCGAGTGGAAGTGCGTGCGGAATCGGCGGCCCCGAACTGGGGAGGCGCGGGCGAAGGTGCGGCCAAGACGCAGGGAGCAACCCCGGCTGCGGTTCTTTCACGGCTTACTGATTTTCAACAAAAGATGACCGTGGAATCCATGGTGCAGTCGGCCTTACCGGTGTTCCAGGGAAAACGGGAGAGCATTACAATTGATTTGAATCCTCCGGAGTTGGGCCGCGTGCAAGTTCGGGTTGAAAACAACGGAGTAGGGGTGAATGCGGTTTTAACCGTTCAGGATCGTGGTTTGGGTGAGTTCTTCCAGGGTCAATCGGATTTGATCCGGAAAAATCTTGAAGAGGCCGGCATTCGAGTAGGGCAGTTGTCCGTTGAGGTCCGCCAACAAATGAGCCGGGAGGCCGGAGAACGACCCGCGGCCACCCAGGGTAAATCAGGACGCGGAGCCGGGAGTACAAGCATTCATTCGTTGGGAATAGCGGAAAGCGCACACAAGGAACATCGCTGGGGTCGGAATGCGCTTTCCCAGGTGGACATGATGGTGTGAGCAGGCTTAAGCAGGCGGTAGGCAGGGTCGATACTAAAGGAGGTAAGGGCAATGAGTGTCAATGCAATTGGGGGCTTGGGAAAAATGGATTTTCTTAACTTGTTGGCCACACAGCTACGAAACCAAGATCCAATGAATCCAACGGACAACACGGAGTTTGTGGCCCAGTTGGCTCAGTTTTCAGCCTTGGAAGCATCACAAAATACCAACGAATCCATTGAGAAGTCGCGGGCGGCAGGTCTGATCGGCAAGACCGTGGCCGGAACCTTTGCCAAGAGTCAAACTGCGTTTTATGGAATGGTCCAATCCGTGAATATTTCCGGATCCGAACCGCAGTTGTACGTGAACAATCAGGCTGTGAAGCTATCCGAAATTCAAGCCATTCAGTAACCTTAGGGAGGCATTTTTATGCTGCGTTCATTGTTTACCGGGATTTCAGGTTTAACCAATCACCAAACGAAATTGGACGTTATTGGCAACAACATTGCCAATGTGAATACCACCGGGTATAAAACCGGGCGAGCCATATTCCAAGACATGATGACCCAAACGCTCTCTGGCGCCAGCCCGAGTCAGGGAGCGCGCGGTGGCATGAACTCCCGGCAGATCGGCTTGGGTGTTCAGTTGGCTACCATTGACAATCTGCATACCCAGGGTGCCTTGCAGTCCACAGGGGTCATGACGGACTTGGCGGTGCAAGGCGATGGTTTTTTTATTTTGAATGACAGCGGGCGCAGAGTGTACTCGCGCGATGGAAGCTTTGGGTTGGATCACAACGGTATGTTGGTGGAACCGGCAACCGGTTTGCGCGTTCAGGGCTGGACGGCCGTGAACGGTATTGTGGACACCACTCAGCCGATAGGCGATTTAACCATACCGGTCGCAGCCCGCATGAATGCCCGCGCCACGACCACCGCTACGCTCATGGGCAATTTGGATGAGCGACAAGCCGTAGGCAGTACCTACAACAACAATTTTCTCATTTACGACTCCTTGGGTGAGTCTCACAGCGTGACGATCACCTACACGAAAACCGCGGCGAACACGTGGGATTGGCAAGCTTCCGGTGCCGGGATTGTGGCCGCGGGCTTGGTCAACCAAGGGCAATTGACCTTTAACGCCACCGGCGGTCTGGCCGGCGCTACCGGCGGGTTGAGTATGACCTTGGCCAACGGGGCTACAACGCCTTTGTTGGTGGCTCCGGATTTTGCACAGATGACCCAGCTGGCCAACGCCAATACCGTGACCCTCTTTGGACAAAACGGGTATGCGCCCGGAACGTTGGTCACGTTTAACATCAGCAACAGCGGGATCATCAACGGTGTGTTTGACAACGGGATTATTCAGGTCTTGGGGCAAGTGGCGCTTTCGCGCTTTACCAATCCCGGAGGCTTGATGAAGGAAGGCTCCAACATTTGGACCGAGTCGGCCAACAGCGGTGTGGCGCAAATCGGAACGGCCAACAGCGGTGCGCGCGGCGGTATTTCCGCAGGATCGTTGGAAATGTCCAATGTGAATTTGGCGCAGGAATTTTCCGATATGATCATTACGCAGCGCGGATTCCAGGCCAACTCACGCATTATCACCACGTCGGATGAAATGCTTCAGGAACTGATGAATCTGAAACGCTAATCCGCGTCGCGTGCGGCGGAGTCAGAGGAGGATGAACCCATGGTAGAAGTAACCAAGCTCAATGGGGATAAGATGTACATCAACGAGCGTTGGATTGAGTTGGTGGATTCTGTGCCCGATACCACCATTACCCTTAATTCGGGAAATAAAGTTGTGGTCTTGGAAAAAATGGAGCTGGTTATGGAAAAGATCATTCGCTGGCATGCCAGCTTGCGCGGGGTGAAAGTTCACGCCGCCCGGAGTGCACGCAAGCGGTAGGGTTTGAGACAAGGAGTAAGGCGCTATGGATCTGGCAACAATCGGTGGACTCATCCTAGCTTGGGTGTCGCTGGCCTTGATCGTGGTGATCGAGGGTGGTGGGAATTTTAATGCCTTGGTGAATCCCGGTGCTTTTATTTTGGTTTTTGGTGGCACCATTGGGGCGACCGTGGTTGGTCTTTCCATGGATGATGTTATGTCGGTTCCAAGTGTCTTGAAAAAAGCGTTTTTAAGTGGGCGTGTGAAGTTAGAGGAAACGATTACCATGTTGGTTAATCTGTCCCGGACGGTTCGCAAGGAAGGGTTGCTCTCCCTGGAAAGTGTGATCGAAACCATCGAGGATGATTTCTTTAAAAAGGCGATTCAAATTGTCGTGGACGGCATGGACGCGGACCAAGTACGCGCTATTTTAGAGACGGATTTGGAATTGTTGGAGGAACGGCATAAGCGCGGGCATAAAATATTCGCGACCATGGGGGGGTTCGGTCCCACGCTGGGGATTATCGGTACGGTTATGGGCTTGGTGTTTATGTTGGCCAACCTTTCGACCCCCGACACCATGGGGCCCGCCATCTCGGCGGCCTTCATTGCGACGCTGTACGGAGTGAGTTCGGCCAATTTGTTGTATCTCCCGATTGCGGCCAAGTTGCAGCGCCGCGGTGAAGAAGAGACCTTGCTGCGCCGTATCATTTTGGAAGGCATTCTTTCGATTCAAGCCGGTGATAATCCCCGAATTCTTGAAGAAAAATTACTGGCCTTCTTACCTCCGCGTGTTCGGGTTAAAGTCGCCGAGGCCCTGAAAGGTGCGGCTAAAAAATGAGTGGGCACCGCAAGCGCCAAAAAAAACATGAAGAAGAAAACTCTGAGCGTTGGCTCCTGACGTATGCCGATATGATCACCCTTTTGGTCGCTTTTTTCATGATGATGTATTCCATGTCGGTTATGAATTTGGAAAAATTCAAGCAAGCGGCAATCGGGATTCGCTCTGGGTTCAACAACCACTCAATTCAGGAAAAGCCCGGGGGTGAATCCATTCTTGAAAAGGGCACAAAGACGCTGGTTGCACCCCCGTTGCCTCCCGTGGTGTTGAATCAACCCATCAAACAAGAGGATATAGCCGCCGCTGAAAAAGCCGAGCGTGTTAAATTGGCTGCGGCACGTGCCAAGCAGCAGCAGGAGGCGAGAAATCAGCGAATCAAGGCATTGTCCAAAAAATTTGAAGATAAGCTTCACGAAGTCTCCCCTTCCAATAAAGCCAAGGTGGTCGCCACCAACAAAGGCATTGCCATTGAAATGATCGGCGATCTGATTTTTTTCCCCCGTGGGACGGCGCAGCTTTCCGATGAAGCCAAAAAAATATTACGGGCCATGATTGATATATTAAGCAGCGTACCCAATGAAATCTCGGTTGAAGGACACACCAGCTCGGGTAAAGCCAAAGGGACAACCTTTCTGGACAACTGGGAACTCTCGACGGCCCGTGCGACTTCGGTTGTTAAATATTTGTTGAGTACAGGTACGGTTGATCCCAAACGAATTTCAGTTACGGGATATGGTGAATATCGACCCATTTCCAAAGAAGCGACTGCCTCTCCTGCCAATGAGCATAATGATCGGGTACGTGTTTTTATCTTCCAGGATTAAATCTTTTTGTAGCTTGCACATTCAAAAAACGGTTTCCACGGAAGGGCTAAAGCTGTGCTGCGGAAGCGGTTCCATGGCACAGGGTATTTGGTTCCATAGTCATAGATAAAAACCTATGGAATGGATTCCCCACTAGGGAATCTTCCCCTCACCCGTTTTTCCAATTTGAGCCATCAGAAGAAGTGAACTCAAAAACACTTTTAAAACAAGCCTTTTATTGTACGTATTTAAGGCATTTATAACGGATTGGAAAAAACCATGGCACGTTAGTTGCTTTTAAGGAGGTGAGTTTTCATGTGTACATCATACACAAGTGAGGGAAGCCATGGATAAGAACGATAAAAAGGGTACTGGAGCAGAAGCGGGTGGAGAAACCAAGGCAGGGGATCCCCAAGTCAGGCTGCTGTTGTTCGTGGTGCTGGGTATTTCGCTGGTGGTCCCCGTGGCCACCTCGGTATTCACGGTGAAAACCATCAATCAAAATGTGAATACGCTTAAACCCACACCTGTACCAGGGGCCGAAGGTGAACGCGAGGGGGAACATAATGCCCCAAGTATGGTTTTCTACGATCCGCTGGAATTTTTGGTAAATCTAGCAGACGCAGAAGAGAGCCATTATCTAAGGACAACGATTAGCTTGGGACTGGTGGGTGAGGTTCCTGAAGGTGTGAAAAGCGGAGGCGGCGGTGGACACGGTGGGGGACACGGCGGTGGAAAGGCAGAATCTCCCTTGGTGGGCTTCATCAAGCCTCAAGAACCGGTCATTCGCGATACGATTATTTCCGTAATTTCGAGTCGGAAATTCAAAGACCTGGGTACGGTTCAGGGAAAAAACGAATTGAAAGATACCTTGCGCATGCGTCTGAAGGAGCAATTGAAATTAAACAATGTGGAAGTTTATTTTACCGCGTTTACGTTGCAATAAACTTTAGGCGAGGAACCATCATGGCGGAACCTGAAAACAACGGAATTCTTGAAAATACGACCTTGCCATCCGGAGTGCGTAAGTACGATTTTCGCACACCGCGTAAGCTTACTCAGGCGCAGAGAGTACGCTTGGGTGGATTGTACTCCCGTGTCGTGGCGCGTTTGGCGGAGCGATTTAGCCTGTACTTGAAGGTTCAGGCGGAAACCACGTTTTTGGGCTTGGAACAAGTGCAGGCGGAGAATCTTGCAGCCGAAGGCGATGAAGATGCAGATTCGGTTATAGGCGAATGGCTTCTACAGCCCGGTGACGGACGTTTCTTTATTTCCTGGTCACGCCCTATTGCCTTTTACATGTTTGAGAAGCTGTTGGGTGGGACGGGCGAAGAATTATTTATTGAGCCGGAGTTGACGGATTTCGAAAAAGATGTGCTCAACCGAGTGACGCAAATGGTGGTCCAGGAAATCCAGAACGCCTGGAACCAGGCGAGCTTTACCGGAGCGCTCCCCGGGCAGGTATTTGAAAATAAAAAAGCCTTCATGGAAGCATGCAGCCATGAAATCCTTTTGCTGGCGGGATTTACTCTGCACATTGAACCGCTGCACGGAAAGATCAACATTATTTTTCCCTACAGCGTGATTAAGCCGTGGTTGGAAGAGAACGAGCCGAAAAACGAACCGTTGCTTGAAGAAGGGGGCGGCCCTCGTCCCTGGGGGCTCACGCGGGCTGTGGCCGAAGCCAATGTCACGCTGCAAGTCAAGCTGGGACGCACTTCCGTGCGGCTCTCCGATATCATTAATCTTCAGGTTGGGGACTGTCTCGAGCTCAACCACCCGATCCAAGCGCCGGTGGAAGTGTATCTCAATCAACGTCTTAAATTTTTAGCCCGCATGGGCACGCAGCAAAAGCAGTTGGCCATTCAAATATCCGCACTGGCTCAGGATTTGGGAGCGTCGGTCCGGTCAAGTGAAAACAGGGGGTAAGGTCATGGAAACAGCAGTGAATGCATCCAGTACCATCGAAGCAACCACACTTACGGAAGCCGAAGAAGTGGAGAAAATCCAGCGTGAGGCCGGGTTGTTGCCACCCGAAGCTCCGAAAGCAGAACCCGAGGCCGAAGCGTCGATTCAACGGGTCAAGTACCCACCCTTGAAAGAAACCGGGACGTATGCCCCCATGGGAAACATTGATTACTTAAAGGATGTCAACCTTGAGGCCAGTGTGGAACTTGGGAACACCAACTTAACCGTGGAGAAAATTTTGAACCTGGGCGTGGGTGCGGTGGTGGAGCTAGCCCAGACAGTGGGAGAACCGGTGCGCCTGGTGATCAACCATAACCTCTATGCCTTGGGCGAGGTGGTTGTGATTGGTGATAAGTTTGGCATTCGCATCACCAAGTTGGTGCGCAATGCTTAGGGGCTGGGTGCGATGGTTATATTTAAGCGGTCTGCTGCTTCTGGTGAGTGGTGTGTTTTTAAACGGAAGCAATGCCCAGGCCGATGCCAGCGAGGCGCTGACCTGGGGGAATACGGTTGCAGCCGCGGCCGAGACCTACACGGCGCCGGAAGGACAGGCCGGTAAAATGTTATTGGGATTGCTGGTCGTGCTCGGTCTCATGGCCGGTTTGGCCTGGTGGGTGGCGCGTCTGCGTCGTCAGGCCCCGGCGTTGGCGACGACGGAGCCTACACATGTTTTGGTGTGCAACCGCTTCAATTCGCAGCAAACGTTTATGGTCTGGGAAGAGCAAGGCAAAATTATGGCGGGCATCTTTAAAAAGCAGGCGTTGGAAATGTGGATTGAAATTCCCGGAGTGGGATTGCAGCGCAATACCCCGCTTCAGGGAGGAAAGCGCGAGTCGCCTAAGACGTTTCAAGATATCTGGTGGGGCTTGCTTAAATCACAAAAGCGCGGGTAAGGCTAGAACGCACGGCTACGTTTGCATCAGCGTTGAGGAGAACACGTATGTATCGTTGGTTGATGGTGACAGGGCTGGTGATCGGATTGGGTGTCTGGGGCGGTTCGCTGGATTGCGCTATGGCCCAACCGGGGATCAATCTAAGCGTAAGTCAGGGCAATGGTCCAACCGGTCTTCAGGTACAGGTTAATGCACCGAGTTCCCCGAAGCAATTATCCAGCGTGATTGAGATTTTTTTAATTTTAACCGTGCTCTCCTTGGCGCCGGCGATTCTCATCCTTTGTACGTCGTTTACCCGAATACTGATTGTACTCTCCTTTTTACGGCATGCCCTAGGCGTGGCCCAAATTCCCCCCAATCAAGTATTGGTCGCGATGGCGCTTTTTCTAACAGCGTTTAACATGATGCCGGTGTGGGACCAGATTCAAATACAGGCCGTGAAGCCCTATATGGCCGGAACCATCTCTTGGGAAACGGCCGGGACACGCGGGATTGAGCCGCTCCGGCAATTTATGCTGCGCCAAACGCGGCCAAAGGACTTGAGCCTCTTTCTGAAATTGGCGCGTATGAAAAACATTCACACCATTCAGGATGTGCCCACGTTGGTCGTGATCCCGGCCTTCATCATCAGCGAAATGCGGGCGGCGTTTATCATTGGGTTTTTACTGTACTTGCCTTTTCTGGTCATTGATATGGTCGTGGCCAGCGTCTTGCTTTCCATGGGCATGATGATGCTGCCGCCGGTCATGATTTCCCTGCCGTTTAAAATTCTGCTCTTTGTATTGGTTGATGGTTGGAACTTGTTGGTGGGATCGCTGATGCGGAGTTTTCACTAGGAGGCTCGTCATGAATGAATTGGTGGTTATGAAATTGGCGAAAGATGCGATCTGGCTGGTCTTATTGGCCTCGGCGCCAGCGCTGCTGTTGGGTTTGTTCATTGGGTTGCTCGTCAGTGTGTTTCAGGCCGTAACCTCGATTCAAGAGATGACGCTGGCGCTGATCCCAAAAATTTTAGCCGTGTTTGTTTCGGTCTTGGTGTTTGGTCCCTGGATCATGCGCATGTTGACCAACTACACCCATCAGATCATTGTAAACATTCCGCACTATTTGCGCTGAGGAGAAAGGTATGGAATCGCTGGTTTCATTGGCCCAAGTGTTCATGTTAAGCCTGGCGCGAATCGCGGCGTTTTTGGTCATGGTTCCGCTGTTGGGTACGCGTATGGTTCCGGCGCCCATTAAAGTTACCTTGTCACTTTGCTTGGCCGCGTTTCTCTTTCACTGGAACGTATCATCGGTGACTGCGCATGCGTTGAACTGGCCGTTGTTCCTCGCCCTTTTACTGAAAGAAACGTTGGTGGGATGGCTCATGGGCATACTTATCTTCTTATTGTTGGCAGCGCTGCAAGCGGCCGGCGAATGGGTGGGTTTTCAGATGATGTTTTCGGCGGCCACTACGTTTTCCATGCTCAATATGGAGCAAAATACAGTTACCGGAAATTTATTCAGCATTATTTCCGTCTTGGTCTTCATCATGGTGGACGGCCACCACGCACTGGTCGGGGCCTTGGATCTAAGTTTTCAAGTGCTTCCCGTGGTTCGATTTCCACATACCTTTGGTCCTATGCACAGTTGGATTCAAATCTTGGGAAGAATTTTCGAAATAAGCCTCAAGCTCTCGATGCCGATCATGGCGGCCTTGTTTATCAGCAACGTGATTTTAGGGATGATCGCCAAGACCATGCCGCAGATCAATATTTTCGTGATCGGCATGCCAGTCCAGATCGTGCTTGGCTTTATTATCCTAACCATGATGCTGATGGGATTGATTACCGCAGAAAGTGGTTTGTTCCGGCAATGGGCACATGAGCTCAAAGGGTTTGTTCATATTTTGGCACCGTAAAGGCGGCAGGGGCAATGGCAGATCCGAGTAGGACAGAATCGGCAACACCCAAAAAAAGGCGCGAAGCGCGCGATCGGGGCGAGGTCGCGCGTAGCGCGGAACTCTCGAGCAGCATTAACTTGGGTGTAGGCATGGCGGCTTTGGGTTTGAGTGGGGCCTATATGGCGACCCACTTAAAAACCATGGTTGCCAAGATTTTTGCACAATTTGGCACACTTTCAGGCACGGCCGATGAAATGGATACAGTGTTGCTGCAGACGGGGATTACGGCCTTGTCGATCTTGCTGCCTTTTTTGGCCGCGGTTTTTTTTGCCAGCTTAATCAACAACTATTTGCAAGTTGGATTCTATCTGTCCAACAGCGCCCTGACCCCCAAGTTGGCGCGAATGAATCCCTTAAACGGCATCAAGCGTATCTTTAGCCCGCAAGGCAGTGTTGAACTGATCAAAGCGTCCATCAAAATATTAATTTCAGGGTCCATTGCCTGGTCGGTTTTTTCCAAGCGTATGCCGGAACTGATTCAAACCCTGCACGCACCGCTCAAAGTGAGTCTCCAACTCTCTACCGATTTGCTTTGGGAAATGGCATGGAAGGTCGGCTTGTTCTTCTTCATTCTGGGAATCTCTGATTTTTTCTGGCAACGGTATTCGTTTGAACAAAACATGAAAATGACGAAACAAGAAGTCCGAGATGAATATCGCCAGGCCGAAGGAGACCCGACGGTTAAAAGCAAACGCCGTTCCAAGCACCGTCGCCTGGTTATGTCGCGTATGGCCGCAGAAGTGGCGAAGGCCGATGTGGTCACGACCAACCCCACACACTATGCCGTGGCGTTGCGCTACGACGCCAAGAGCATGAAAGCTCCCAAAGTGGTGGCCAAAGGTCAAGATTTCTGGGCGAAGCGCATCGTGGCCGTGGCCCGGAAGCATCGTGTGCCGGTCATTGAAAACAAGATGGTGACACGGGCGATGTACAAACTTGTGGAAATTGGACAGGAGATTCCGCCGACCCTCTATCGGGCGATCGCGGAAATTTTGGCCGCGCTGTACAAGATACGCGCGAGAAAAGGGATGTAGCCCATGGCACAAGCAACGTTCAACCGGTATGGGGAGCTGGGCATCGTGGCCGCGATTATCTCGCTGTTGGTGATCATGGTCATACCGCTGCCCACCCCCTTGCTGAGTATCTTGATTATTGCCAACATTGGGCTGGGCTTGGTCATTTTGTTGGTGGCCATGTACATCGGACGTCCTCTGGATTTCTCGGTCTTTCCCTCGGTGCTTTTGATTATGACACTGTTTGACCTCTCGCTGCACATTTCCGCCACCCGCCTGATCCTTACCCAAGGCAACGCCGGTCAGGTGATTCGCGGATTCGGCGAAGTAATGACCGGGGGGAATCCCGGTGTTGGGTTGGTACTTTTCCTGATTATCACCATTGTTCAGTTTGTGGTCATCACCAAAGGCGCGGAGCGAATTTCAGAAGTCACGGCGCGGTTTACGTTGGATGCGATGCCCGGCAAGCAAATGTCCATTGATGCCGATCTAAATGCGGGATTGATCACCAACGACGAAGCCAAGGCTCGGCGCGCAGACATCAATGCCGAAGCCAGCTTTTACGGGGCCATGGACGGTGCCAGCAAGTTTGTAAAAGGCAATGTGGTCGCCGGGTTCATCATTATTGTCATCAACATCATTGGCGGCATCATTGTTGGATTTCTCCAGGGGCAAATGGGGTGGCAGGAGATACTGCGCACGTATACGCTGCTCACTATTGGAGAAGGCCTGGTAATCATCATCCCCTCGCTTCTGATCTCTGTTGCGGCGGCGATTATCATTACACGGGCCGCTTCCGGTTCCAACCTGGGAGCCGAGTCGGTCATGCAGCTGCTGGAACGCCCACGGGCCCTGAAAATCGCCGCCTTTACAATGATGCTTTTTGGGTGTGCGGGTTTTTTTACGGAGCTGCCCGTATTCCCCTTCTTGTTTATGGCGGCCTTGTTTGCCGCAGCCACACGGATTTCCCAGAGGCAGGAAAAAGCCAAAGCCGAGGCCGAGGTTCAAACCCAGAAGCAAACCGAGGAGCCGATGGACATGGTGGCTCCCTTTTTATTGGTACCTCCGCTGGAACTGGAGCTGGGTTATGGACTGCTGGGCATGGTGGATACGGAACGCAAGGGCAATTTGCTCAATCGCATAAAAATGGTCCGGCAAAATTTGGCCGTGGAACTGGGCATTGTTGTTCCTCCCATCCGCGTCAAGGACAACATCAAGCTGGGTTCGAACACCTACACCATCCGGGTCAAAGGCGTGGAGTGCGCCCGACATGAGCTTTACCCGGGGCACTTTTTGGTTATGAATCCCTCCGGTCCACTGAACAATTTGCCGGGCATTAAGACCGTGGAGCCGACCTTTGGCTTGCAAGCCGTTTGGATCAATGAAACCTGGCGCGAGCGTGCCGAAGCCATGGGGCATACGGTGGTGGATGCCGCGACCGTGCTGATTACCAATCTCATGGAAATTTTAAGGAACCATGCGTATGAAATTTTGGGGCGTCAGGAAGTCCAGGTACTCATTGACCATTTGCGCCCCATGTATCCGGCAGTCATTGATGAACTGATTCCAAATCTCCTGAGTCTTGGCGAGATCCAGTTGGTGCTGCAGAACCTGTTGCGGGAAAAAATTCCCATCCGGGACATGGTGAGCATCATGGAAGCGCTCGCCAATACGGCCCGTGCCAGCAAGGATCAGGATGTGCTCACGGAAAATGTCCGCTCGGCCCTGGGTGCCTCCATTTGCCAGCAGTTTCAATCGGATCGAAACGTGCTCTCGGTGGTGACCATGGACCCGAGCCTGGAACGTGCGATTGCCGACTCGGTTCAGGCCTCGCCTCAGGGAGTGTCGTATGGACTTGAACCGTCGCTGCTCCAGCGCATGTATGGGCAGATTCAAAAGCTCATGGAAAAAGTTATGCCGGCCTCACGGTACACTGTGGTGCTCTGCTCCCCGCAAATACGGCTGCATGTCAAGCGGTTGACCGAGCGCATGCTTCCGCAACTGGTGGTGCTTTCGTACAACGAGGTGCCTCAGCAGTTTAAGGTACAGTCTTTGGGAATGATAGAGATGCCCGCGTTGGTTTAAGGGCGGATGGTTTGGCTGCGGCAGAAGGGAGCCCTAACATGGGACGATGGTGGTATCGGATAAAGCATTGGATGCAAAAATGGGTGGGTGGACGGCGTTGGGTGGAGTTGCCTGCACCGCATGCTTGGAACGGTTCGTGGCCGGAGGTTGGAGGCACGGTTCGGGAATGGAATGAGACCGAAGACTAAGACGGGAGTCAGGCCCTCATGGACGCTGTGAAAATGAAAAAAGTAGTCGCCATTGATGACGAACCCGAGATTTGCTGGCTGATCACCCGCATCTTGGAGGAAGAAGGCTACATTCCCTTGGTGGCCGAGAACGGGCGAGAGGGTTTGGAACTGATCCGCAAGGAACGTCCGGACGTTGTGCTCCTGGATCTACGGCTGCCTGAGATGGATGGGCTCGAAGTTCTCCGCCGGATACGGGAGTTTGATCGCGATCTTATGGTCATCATTCTTTCCGCCTTTGAGAGTTTTGAGGTGGCCGTTCAAGCCATGAAACTCGGGGCCTATGATTTCCTAACCAAGCCGATCAACGTGGAAGAAATGAAGATTACCTTAAAAAATGCCATGAACACCAAACAATTGGTGCATGAGGTTCAGGTATTGAAAAAGCAGGTGGACCAAACGCGGGAGGCCTCCCATCTGATTGGGGATTGTCCGGCCATGCAGGAGCTCTCGCGCCAGATTCAACTGGCAAGCCAACACGGCATCTCTGTTTTGATTTTGGGCGAAAGCGGGACCGGCAAAGAGCTGATTGCACGAGCTGTGCATTTTCAAAGCAGCCGCGCTCAGCTGCCGTTTGTGGGAATTGATTGTTCGACCATTCCAGAAAATCTAGTCGAGAGCGAATTGTTTGGTTTTGAGCGGGGCGCGTTTACCGGAGCGGCGGAACGCAGGATGGGGCGTTTGGAAATGGCGCACCAAGGCACCTTGTTTTTAGATGAGATCGGAAACATGCCATTGAGCATACAAATGAAACTGTTAAGGGTCATTCAGGAGCGTACGCTTTATCGCCTGGGTGGGAAAGTCCCGATTCATATCGATATCCGACTCATCACGGCGACCAACCAAGATCTTAAACTCGGCATTGCCCAAGGAACTTTTCGCGAAGACTTGTATTACCGTTTGAATGAGTTTCCCTTGAGGATACCTCCGCTGCGTGAACGGGGAGACGACATCGTTACCTTGGCCAAATACTTTTTAGATAAATTTAACCATGAATTTAAAAAGGAAATTAAGGAACTCTCACCCGAGGTACAAACCTGTTTGAGTCAGTATGCGTGGCCGGGAAATGTACGTGAACTTCAAGGTGTGATCAAACGCGCTCTGATTTTGGCCAGCGATGTTGTACGCCTGGATCATTTGCCGGCAGAGCTTACAGGGCGGAAGGATGCCAAGGTCATTCCTTTTCTCATGCGTCCCTTGGGAGATGAAATTCGGCCGATCAAGGAAGTCTCGCGCGAAGTCGTGGCCCAGGTGGAGCGTGAAATGATCTTACGCGCGCTGGAACGATCGCAAGGCAATAAAATAAAAACAGCTCGCTGGCTGGGGATTGACTACAAAACGCTGTTCAACAAATTGAAACAGTACGGATTGGAAGGCTACGGCAAAAGCGATGGAGTCCTTCCCGTAGGGAAACCTCTGGGTGAGGATCTTGGCGCTCGCCATCTCTCATGTACGGGTATTCCGCTTGGGGAGGTGTACCCGTGAATCGTCTTTGGGGGTTTGTCGGAAATATCGTATTGGGGTTTGCCGGATTGACCATGCTGGTCGAAGCCGTATTGGGGCATGCTCCCGAGATTATTGTCATGCGCACGTGCGTGGTAATTTTGGCTTCGGGATTAGGTGCTTTTTTCTTCCGTTGGTGGTTGGAACGCTGGTCGCAGCCCAACGTCAAATCCAAGCAGGCGCCTAAATCGCCGGGAGATAAAAAAGATTTGGTTGCATCATCAACGTCCGCTGTTAAGACTGGGAGGTGATGATGCGTGGAAGCCGATGAACTTAAAGATTGGGAGCTCTATAAAACACAAGGCGATGCCGGGGCACATGAACGGTTGTGCACGCGGTATCTCCAGGCGGTGAAGCGCATTGTCGGTCGGATGGAAATATATTTTGCCGACGGGGCCTTGGATCGCAGCGACTTGGTTCATGCGGGCGTGATTGGACTCATTGATGCTATTGAAAAATTTGACTTAAGTCGCAACATTGAATTTATTGCGTATGCGCAACAGCGTATCCGAGGCGCCGTGTACGATGAATTGCGCGCGCTGGACGGATTATCCACACGGGCGCGGCGTCAGAAGCGTCAAATTGATAAAACGCGTGAGGAATTGCAAACCCGCTTTTTGCGACCGCCTACCGACGAAGAAACCGCGGAAGAATTGGGACTGAGTCTGGATCGTTTCTACAATCTGCAAGCGGAACTTGAAACCACGCGTACCAACTTTAATCGCGCAGAGGATCCCGATGAGGAATTAATCACGTATACCGACCGTCCCAATCAACAACACATGCAGCCTTGGATTCAGGAGGCGGACGGCTTAAGCCCGACCGAGAAATTTAAATATCTGTCGGCTAAAATCGATCAACTTCCGGATCGGGTAAAAATCATACTCGGGTTGTATTATCGGGATAATTTGACACTCAAAGAGATTTCGGAAGTCATGCATCTAACCGAGTCTCGTATTTGCCAGATTCATGCTTGGGCCATTGAACAGTTGCATCACGAGTTGGGCGGGTTGAAGAAGTTGTTTGTCAACCGCTAAGGAGCTGGGTAAGGGGGTGAGCCGTATGGTTGAGCCCATTGAATTGCACAATATGTTGGGACGTACACCACTGATCGAGAAAACAGTGGCCGCACAACGCGATGACATTCAACAACAAGCCAATTTGGCAGCGCAGTTTAATCTTCAACGCGAACACAAACATGAAAAAGTTGAGTTGAAGCATGAAGGGGTTCGAACCGAAGGCAAAAAAGAGGACTCACCGCAGGGCAAGAAAGAGAACGGCGGCTCGCACTTAAACAGTCCTCATGAGGCCGAAGGGACGAGTGTGGAATTGGTTCAAGAAAATACAGATGAACCCAAGCACCAACTGGACATTACGATTTAGTGAGGACGTATGCTTTTATCTGCCGGAGAGGTTTTTCAACCAGGGCATAAAATTATTCTGACTCTTCAGGATGCCAAATACCCCTTGCGGTTTCATCCCTGGGTGAAAAATTGCGATCCGCGCTTCATTTCCCTGGATCTTCCCGATCAATGGTGGCAGCTCACCACCTTTTTGCCGGACATGAGCGTGGATCTTAGCACCATACGTGAAGATAGCATTTATGGGATGAAGGGAAAAATTTTAGAAGTCAGCCAAAGACCACCGTTACTAATTGTAGAGCATAACAACCAGTTGGAGCGGGTGCAACGCCGAACCTTTTACCGGCTGGAGCATCGTGCGCATGTAACCTTGGTACAAGTGGTTCTGCCCGAGGGTAATGTTTTAGGCCCACTTCCGGCCACCTTGTTTGACATATCGGCCGGCGGATTGGGATTGCGGGTGGGGCAGTTTTTGCCGCCGGAGACGTTGCTCAAGATTGATTCACTCCTCCAGGCACTTACCGGACAAGCCCAGCCGGAAGACCCGTATTTGCTAAAAGTCCGCTGGTGTCGGGTACAACGTCCCGAGGGTTTTCGTATTGGCTGCAGATTTGAATTTTCCGATATGAAGGAATACGACCGGATGGCAAGGGTGATTAATCATTTGCAAATCATGCGTCTTTCTCGCTACCAGCACGTTTTGGGACAAACGGTTTCGCTCAAGGGAAACCACATTTAAGCCGCGATTTTCGAGCCAAAACAGCAGTAACACAGTTGTTTATTCAAAAAATAAGGTTAACTCAGTGATTTGCTTTTGGAAGATAGGTACTGAGTCATCCAGCTCAGAAGACGGGATTCCGGTTTTTTTCCAGATGTCTTCCGGAACTGTCTCAGGGAGATCACCAAAACCAAAACCAGCCTTGCGTACGATAAGATCGGCTAAATACAAACCAATGGCTTGAGGTTGGATCGATTCTGGAGCCGACAGGGGATCGTGATGGAACGCGATGGTCTCGGAATAAAATGCCGGAAGTTTCCAGGCGGCAAACATAGAGCGCCCCAATTGAGCGTGGTCTAAGCCCAATTCGTTACGTTCTAAGGTCGGAAGCTTATCGTTGCCGGCATACATTTTTGAAATGATGTTAATGAAGGACATACGGCAAAATTGATATTCAAGGATGAGCCCAATGTCATGTAAAATGCCCAGAGTAAAAAAGTCATCCGGATGTCCAAGCGAGTAGCGCAGGGCCAGATATTTACCGGCCACGGCGACGCCGACTGAGTGTTTCCATAATTCATGTCCGGAAAAACCCGGGATATGGGTTCCGAAACGAAAGAATTCATTCACACTGGCGTGAATGGTTAGGCTTTTTATCATGTTCAGTCCCAACAAGGTAATGGCCGAGCGAATGTTGGTGATTTTCCCAGGGAGCCCAAAATACGCTGAGTTTGCAAGGGTTAGAAGCTTTAACGTGAGACTGGGTTCCAACTTGAAAATCCGCTCGACCATCTCAACGGTGCTTTCGGGATCATTGAGTGCGCGCATTATTTTTTCGAGCAAATGCGGTATGGGATAAATATCTTGGACCTTGCTTTCCAAGTTTTGAATGAGTACCTGCGCATGGGATGTCATGGAAACCTCAACTGTAAATATCTGCTTACAATTAAGTGTCGGCAGGAAGGCGGCGATACTTAAAATCAGGTATGCTTGGCTTTGGCCGGGGCGGTTGATAGCAAGGAGCGCGGGAAAGAGATTTATTTGAGAAACATTAAAAACGCGCTACAATAGCGTTTACACGTTATGAACCTTCGAGGCTGTTTAGTGATGAACGATATCCTACGTTTGGGAATGGTGATACTGGTTTTGGGCTCGGCAGGGTGTGCGACCTTGCCGGATCAACCCATACCTCAATGGCCCAAAGAATCTCCAGAGATGGCGGCCATGCCGCTGGCCAACTGTGTTCCCCCCATGGATGATCCAGATTATTGGATCATCAAATTCCCCCAGCCGGACCGGGTGCTATTGACGCCGCGTCAAATTGAACAACTGAATCAAAGCAATTTAGCTCGCGGATTTTCCAACGATGTACTTTCCGACAAGGTGTGGAGCGAGCAACCCAGAGATGTCGAACATCAAGATGAGGACAGTAACAACAATAGCAACGGTGGGGCCAGTATTCCTATTTTTGTTCGTCCGGGATTTCTTACGCGTAATGTGCTGACAGCCTATTTAAAGGAAGAAACCGATCGCATTCGGCGGTCACCGCGTTGGGATGAATACGGCCGCAAGGTGCCCAATGAGGTTTTGCAAGCACTGGACGACAACCTTAATCTTCAAGCCGTGCAAGATGAAAACCCCATTTACTATGGAATTATGCGTCGGCGGGCGGATTTCCGCTATTATCCGACCAAAGCGATATTGAAAATTGCTCCCTCACGCTATGAATTTGATGGGATTCAAGTGTCAGCCGTGCAGGCGTATCAGCCTTTGGCGATTTTACATACCAGTCGCGATGGTAAGTGGTGTTTTGTCATCGCCCCGGCATGTCGTGGTTGGGTTCCCAAGGAAGATCTGGTTGTCTGCCAGGATCGTGAAGAATTGGTGTCCTGGATGGCACCGGCGCAGCGGCTGGTGGTGGTGGGGCATTCGGTGCCTGTTGTGGATGAACCTGGAAATACAATAACGGTCGAACGATTTTATATGGGCACCGCCTGTCCGTTGGTGAGCATTGAACCTCTGTATTATAAAATTGCTTTGCCCGATTCGGATGGCAACAGCCGTCTTGCGCAAAAATACGCGTATATTTCACGATTGGAAGCGGTTTCGGAAGGCTTTATTCCGTGTACGATAAGAAATGTATATTCACAAGCGTTTCGTGTTTTGCATACACCGTATTCTTGGGGTGGGCAAGGAGAATACCGCGATTGTTCACAGTTGGTTATGGATGTCTATGCGTGCATGGGATTGGTACTGCCACGTAATTCCGGGTATCAAGGGCGTGTGGGAAACAAGATTGTTAAGTTTACACGCAAACAAAAAACGCCCTTTCGAATGGCGCAATTAAAAAAAGTGGATCGTCCCGCCTTGCTGCAATTTCCCGGACACGTTATGTTGTACCTAGGAAGAGAAGGCAATCATTATTATGCCATTCATGATATCTGGTCTTTTCGGAAACCGCTTACGAACTCACAGGACCGAAAGGTCATTATAGGCAAAGTGGTTGTCTCGGATCTTTCCCTCGGCGAATCCAGCACGAAAGGAACCTTGCTGGAGCGCATCACGGTTGTGAATACCCTGCAGCCATAAATTCAGAACTTCGTGAATACTCGGGGGTCTAATCGCTCGTTGTTGGTTGTTTTAAGATTGACAGTCTGCGAGAAAAATTTGTAATGTTACCCTGCTGTCAGCCAGACAGCGCATCATCGCACAATTATGCAGAGCACATTTTAAAAGCCGTAGGGAGGGCGAATGGATAAAGATATTCGAGCGCTAAACGAGAAAGTGAAAAAAGAGAGTGTTTTTGTAGAGGAATTACGTCATGAAATCGGAAGGGTCATTGTCGGCCAACATTATCTGGTGGACGGTTTGTTGATTGGGCTCTTGGCCGATGGGCATGTCTTATTGGAAGGCGTGCCTGGGTTGGCGAAAACCCTCACCGTGAAGACGCTCTCCGACTGTGTGGATGCGAGCTTTCAGCGTATCCAATTCACTCCGGATCTTTTGCCAGCCGATCTTATTGGAACCATGATCTATCAACCGAAGGGCGATGGCTTTGCCATTAAAAAAGGGCCCATATTTGCCAATCTAATCCTGGCCGATGAAATCAATCGCGCCCCTGCGAAAGTCCAAAGTGCGTTGCTTGAAGCCATGCAGGAACGCCAAGTCACAATTGGTGAACACACCTATCCGTTGGAAGCACCCTTCCTGGTACTTGCAACCCAAAATCCGATTGAGCAACAGGGGACCTACCCGTTGCCGGAAGCGCAGGTGGATCGTTTTCTTTTAAAATTAAAAGTCGGGTATCCTACGCGCGAGGAAGAGCGGCAGATTCTCGTGCGCATGACCGGCGGAGAATCGCCAAAGGCCAACAAGGTCGTCACAGTCAAAGATATTTTGCGTGCCCGGAAATTGGTTGAGCAGATTTATGTAGATGAGAAGATGCAAAAGTACATTATTGACTTGGTGTTCGCCACACGCGAACCTGAGGTTGCCGGATTGAAGGATCTGAAAGGGTTGATTGCCTATGGCGCCTCGCCACGTGCGACGATCAGCTTGACCCTGGCTGCGAAGGCATATGCTTTTCTAAATGGCAGGGGGTTCATTACGCCAGAAGACGTAAAAACCATTGGCTTGGATGTTTTACGACACAGGATCATAATTACCTATGAAGCTGAAGCCGAGCAAATGACCTCGGAAAACATTATCAAAACCATCTTTGATGGAGTCGAGGTTCCATAGGGTATGCTGCCTAAAGAAGTCATCGCGAAAATCAAACGCCTGGAAATCAAAACCGGACGGATTGTCAATGAGCTGTTTGGGGGCCAGTACGAGAGCGTCTTCAAGGGCCGGGGCATGGAATTTGACGAAGTTCGGGAGTATCAACCCGGGGATGATATTCGTGCAATCGATTGGAATGTGACAGCGCGCATGGGGCATCCGTATATTAAGAAATTTGTCGAAGAGCGCGAGTTGAATATTTTGTTGATGGTTGACGCTTCGGCCTCCCAATTTTTTGGAACGCGGAATCAGACCAAGCTGGAAATGGCCGCTGAGCTTTCTGGAGTATTAGCCTATACGGCCATTAAAAATAATGATCGTGTGGGAGCGCTATTGTTTACAGACCGTGTGGAAAAATTTATTCCTCCGGCTAAGGGAACGACGCATCTTTCACGAATTTTAAGGGATGTTTTATATGCCCATCCTATAGGAAAGGGCACGGATCTAAATCCACCCTTGGAATTTATAAATGATGTTATCAAACGCAAATGTATTGTATTTATCATTTCAGATTTCAAGGCCAATGGCTTTGAACGAGCTTTAGCTGTTACAAATCGCCGTCACGATGTTATTGCCTTTGAGCTCAAAGATGCCGGGGAAGAAAAATTACCATCGGTTGGATTTATCGCTTTTGAGGATCTCGAGAAAAAAAAGAGTCACCTTATTTGGGCGGGTTCGAACGCTGCCAGAGCCTCGTTTCAGAAAAATGTGGCACAGATGGCAAAACAAAAAAGTGAATTCTTTAAGCGCTTGGGAGTGGATCATATACAACTTTACACAGAAAAATCATATGTTGAACCATTATTAAGCTTTTTTAGAATGAGAGCCAAGCGGTTTCGTTAAAGATCAATCTAGAGGAATTATTCCCTATATGAATGCTTATATAATGAAGACAATATTAATTGCGATGCTTCTATTTGGAGTATCTGGATTAGAAGCAAAAGGGTACGATGTAAATTTAATTTCCACAACATCCCCCTCCAATACACTTACAGCCCAGGCGACAGCTACAGCACCTTCGATAGTTATCTTGGTTCACCCACATTCTAAAATCACAAAGATGGGCGAATCACTTGAATGCGAAGTAACCATTGAAAAAGCTAGACATGTAGAATTAAAGGAATTTAATTATTTACAGCCATGGGGGGACTGGGTTTTTCAGGATGTTAAAATAGGATCCTTTCGTGAAGATAAGAAAAGCGGAAGGCTTATTCGAAACGATAAGATAAAAATAATGACAATGATGGATGGAAATGTAGAAATACCTCCGCTAATTGCAAAAATCAATTATCAAGGCAATCAAACAAGCGAAATTCATTCAGAATCAATGGTTATTCAAGTTGCTCCCAAGGTTAATAAGAAGGGTGAATTGGAAGCGGGTATTTTTGATCTCAAAAAGCCCATATGGTTGGCTTCAATTTGGCATATTTTACTAGCGATTTTAATTGGGCTAGGCATATTGTTGGGCATTTGGTGGTTCTCAAGAAAAACCGGGTTACTTGGAAGCGGTTCTAACAATGAACCTAAGCGTCCACCTGAAGAAATAGCACTTGAACAGTTGGAAGCATTAAAAAACTCTGATTTATTGATGCAAAGTGCGTTTAAAGAATATTATGTCGTGCTTATAGATATTTTAAGACGGTATTTAAGCGGAACTTATAATATTTCAGCAACGGATCGCACAACACCCGAATTAATTAAAGAGCTTAAACCCATTTTAAATCGTAAAGACATAAGTACCATTCGAGATCTGTTAGAACGCGGCGATATGATTAAATTTGCTAAGGCGTTTCCAGATACCAAAGAAATTGATCAAGATTGGATAAATATAAAACAATTTGTTGAGGAGACGGCACAGGCGATCAAGGATGCGCAAATCGAGAAAGAAAGTAATGCTGTGAACAACAAAAGCACTACGGGAGAGAGCCAATGAGATTTGCGAATCCTTGGTGGCTTTTACTTATACTTCCTATTCTAGGTGTAGCGTGGATATTATGGATGCGTTCCAAGCGGCCGAATGGTATTAAATTTTCAGATATTTCCAGTATGGAAAAATTTGTTCCTAGATTGATTCTTGGTCCAGATGAAATATTGGGATTAATTGCCATTGTGGGAATGATTTTATGTGTTGTTGCGATGGCACGCCCGCAAGAGGGATTAAAGACCGAGGAGATATCGGGCCAAGGAGTAGACATTGTTGTTTGTCTTGATACGTCAGGATCCATGAGATCGGTTGATTTTAAGCCGCAAAATAGATTTGGGGCAGCCAAGGAAGTCGCCAAGAAATTTATTGAAGGCAGGTCCCGAGATAGAATTGCCCTCGTGGTATTTGGGGGGGTGGCTATGACGATCTGCCCAATTACCATAGAT
This sequence comes from uncultured bacterium, assembly GCA_964604705.1. Taxonomy (GTDB): domain Bacteria; phylum Oederibacteriota; class JAAXVQ01; order JAAXVQ01; family JAAXVQ01; genus JAAXVQ01. The sequence continues at coordinate 37,539 of CAZSAP010000007.1, read as the reverse complement.
AAGCGCGCAATCATTGATTTATTAAATCAAACTTCAGTGGATATGACACAGGTGGATGGTACGGCTGTTGGGATGGCCATTGCTACTTCAATTGATCGACTAAGAGGATCTCAGGCTAAGAGTAAGGTGGTTATTTTAATTACAGATGGCCGTAACAACGTAGGTGCGGTTGATCCGATTACAGCAGCAAAAGCTGCAGGGGCTCTGGGCATTAAAATATATGCCATCGGAGCCGGTTCCCCCGAAGGTGGCATTATGCCTGTTCAGGATCCTCTATTTGGAACACGATATGTAAGAATTCCCGAGGAAGATCTTGATGAAATAACTTTGAAGGAAGTGGCGGCTGTAAGCAATGGTGCATATTTTCGAGCAAAAGATACCAGAGGGTTGGAAGCAATTTTCAAAAAAATAAATGATTTGGAAAAAAGCGAGTATAAAATAAAAGAATTCACACATTATCGTGATTTGTATCCTTTGTGGCTGGGCTGGGGACTAGGATTGCTTTTGTTAAGTTCCGTATTAGGTGAGACTGTTTTAAGAAGAATTCCTTAATCAGGTTGCCGGGAGCAGGTATATGGATTTTTCTCATCCAATTTTTCTTTATATAGCGCTGAGCTTTTTAATTATCTTTCCCATTGCTGCGTTACTTATGGTTTGGCAGCGAGGGAAGGATATAAAACGGTTTGGCTCACCCGAGGCGTTTCGAAGACTTACCGAGCATCTCTCATCGCTAAGGCGAACCCTTAAGCTCGGCTTGATGATGCTTGGGCTATTATTTATCACATTGGCGTTAGCAGGTCCGCAATGGGGAAGTAAAATGGTGGAAGTGAAAAGGAAGGGCGTGGATGTCTTTATTGCACTGGATATCTCTCGCTCCATGTTGGCGGAAGATGTAAAGCCAAATCGGTTGCAAAGGGCACAGCAAGAGTTGACCGCGCTGATTGATCAACTTAAAGGTGATCGTGTGGGGATAATTGCGTTTGCCGGCAATGCCCAAGTAGCCTGCCCCTTAACGACGGATTACTCAGCTGCAAAAATGTTTCTTAATTATCTTACGCCAGACAGTATAACGATTCCCGGGACATCGCTAGGCGAGGCTATTCAAGCGGCGATAGCTAACTTTCCTAAAGGAAGCGAAGGTTCACGCGTTTTGGTGTTGCTAACCGATGGAGAAGATCATCATTCCAATCCCGAACAAGCGGCTAAAATGGCGAAAGAGTCGGGGGTTCGAATTTTGAGTATTGGTTTTGGAACAGCCAATGGAGAGCCTTTACCCCTGAGGGACGAAACGGGACGGGTATCTGGATACATGAAAGATGCGCAAGGAAAAACCGTGGTCTCGAAACTGGATGAAGGCATGCTCAAGCAGATTACACAGATTACGGATGGAGCGTATTGGCCGGCGGCTGCAGGAAGTCTGGAAGTTGAGCGTATGGCCGAGCTGATTGGTCAGATGCAAAAAAAAGATATTTCAGCAGGGCAATACGGAACATACGAGGAACGTTTTCAGTTTCTTCTTTTACCGGGGATCTTGTTGATGCTGGCCAGTTTATGGTTGCCTATTCGCAAACAGGCGTGGCTGGTTATTGTGCCGTTGCTGCTATTGGGCAACAGTTATTCAGGTTGGGCAGATGTAGGTTCGGATATCAACAAAGGCAATCGTTTGTTTGAAAAACAAAAATATGAGCAGGCATTGCAAAGGTATGAAGATGCACAAATTAAGCGTCCGGAATCTCCCGTGGTCCAATACAATTTGGGAAATGCACTGCACAAATTAAAGCGTTTTGAAGAGTCGGATGCAGCCTATCGTCGCGCAGTTAAGACTAAGGATGTAGAGATTAAGGCGAAGACTTTTTACAATCTGGGGAATAACTATTTACAGCAGCAAAAATTCACAGAGGCTATTGAGCAATACAGAGTTGCATTAAAATGGAATCCAAAAGATAAAGAGGCGTTGCATAATTTGGCAATGGCCCTGCGGTATATGAAAAAACCGCCAGAGAAAAAACAATCCCCACCCCAGCAACAACCCAAGGATGGGCAGTCGCAGCAGGGCCAAGATAAAAGTAAAGCGGATAAGTCGCAGTCGGAAAAACAACAGTCACAGGGTTCGGATGCTTTGAAAAAATCACAAGGCTCAAAAGGCCCTGATGACAAAGGTGAGCAAAAATCAGATAAACAAGAAGATGGGCCAAATGATTCCGGTGAGGAGAAACCAAACGCCTCGGGTGAAAAAAAAGCGCCTAAGCCGGGGGAAATGAGCGAAAAGGAAGCTGAACAGCTGTTGGATGCAGTTCGGGATGCCGAGCAAGAAGCACAGAGAAAACGCTTAAGTGGAGCACAAGACAAAGGTCGCAAGGGCCAAAGTTCAGCCGCGGAAGACTGGTAAAATAGGCGTGGCTTACGTATACTATCGAGGTTCATTATGTTTGGACGAATCATAAAATCAACCAGGTTGGGTATGAAAAAGTATATCGGATGGTTAGCTATAGGGTTGGTGTTGGGCCTGTCGTCATGGACCATGGCCGATGATCTGTTCATTTCTGCGCAGGCTTCGCCGCGAACCGTGGGCATTGGCGAAGCCGTTCAGTTGGTGGTGGTGATTGAAGGACAGGTCAACATTAACGGAGAGCCTACTCTGCCGGATTTGACAGACTTTGAGGTTCATCGCGCTGGACGGGCATCCAGTTTCAATATGGTGAACGGGCAAATTTCATCATCGATTCAATTTACGTATGTGTTGGTTCCAAAACGTACAGGACAGTTGACCATTGGCGCAGTGAGTGTCAATTACAACAAGAAGACTTTTTCCACGGCGCCGATCCAGATTACCGTGGGCAGCCATGCCGGGGCGCAGTCGGCAACCGCCCCCCAGCCTGGGGCCGGACGAAATGCCGGGAATGCCAATGCGGGCATGTCCAATCCAGCGTCCAATCCTGGAACTCAGCGTAATGAAACCGTTTTTCTAACCACCACAGTTGACCGAAAAGATGTATATGTGAACGAACCTATCGTGCTGACACTTCGACTGTACACGCGAATCCCCATTCTCGGTCAGCGGAGTTTCCAAAAGCCTACGGCGGAAGGTTTTTGGACAGAAGAGATTTCCAATCAGAAAGATTATGTAGCTGTGGTCAATGGTGCAGAGTATCGGGTGAGCGAACTTAAATCGGTGCTTTTTCCAACCACAGCCGGAAAGCTCACCATCAATCCTGCGTCCATGGTCATTCAGGTTCAAGATGTGGGTCGGCGGACCGGCGACCCGTTTGCCGATGAATTCATGCGGGGGTTTTTCTCGGGGGCTAAAGAGGTGACGGTTCGATCCGATCCCATCCATATCAATGCCAAACCTATACCCGACCAGGGTCGACCCAGTGATTTTTCAGGAACCGTGGGGCAGTGGTCTCTTTCGGCGAAGTTGGATCGACAAGTGGCCAAAGTGGGTGAAGCGGTTAATTTGGAAATACGCATTTTTGGTGAAGGAAATGTTAAATCCGTAGGGAAGGTGGAATTGCCGGGCTTTACGGGATTTCGCACCTACGATACAGTGACCACGACCGATGTCCAGAAACAAGATGGTCGGGTTCGCGGCGCGAAAACTTTTCGTACCCTTCTGCGGCCGGAAATTACCGGGGAGCTTTCCTTACCCGCGCTAATGTATTCGTATTTCAATCCTAAAACCGGGAAGTTTGAAAAAATTTCAGTACCCGGTCTTCGCTTGAAAGTTGTCCCTGGAGACCCACTGACAACCATGTCCGCGTTGCCTGCCCAATCGATCTCAGGAACAGAGACCTCAGCTCCAGGGATCAAAGTCATGGCCCGAGATATCCGCTATTTAAAAACGTACGTGGCACTCACTGGAGTGGCCAAACCCTGGGGACAGGGTTTTTGGATTATTGGATTTTCAATGCCCCCTTTGCTCATAGCGGGAGCGTGGTGGTGGAGACGTAAACAAGATCGGTTGGAAGCCGACCCTCGATATGCCCGCAAGCGTTCAGCTGGGAAAAGTGCCCGTACTGCACTGCGGCAGGCTCATCAGGCGCGGATGCACAAGGATGCAGCGCGATTTTACAGTGTGCTTTCACAGGCTTTGGTTGGGTATCTGGCCGATCGCTTGGGTTTCTCGCGCTCGGGGGTCACACAACGCGAAATTTTCCAAAGACTTATCGACCTTGGAGCCGCCGACGCCCGTGTCACGCAATTATCCGGACTTTTGGATGAATGCGATTTTGCCCGTTTCGCCCCAGGGGAGAGTCAGGTATCATCTATGGAGCAGCATGAAAAACTCGCGGAAGCGTTGCTGGATGATTTTTCAAAAGTGCTGGAAAAGGAGACTCGCAAATGAAAAAAGCCCTCCTTTGGATAGGTTTGTTGGTTTTTTCTGGAACCCTGGCATGGGCGCAAACCGATGAGCCATGGCTCAAACAGGCGCGGGAGGCTTATGATCGGGGAGAGTATGCCGCCGCGGTTAAGGCTTATCAAACCGTGATTAAAGAAGGCGTTGACTCAGGAGATGTATATTACAACCTAGGCAATGCGGAGTTCAAATTAGGACATTTGGGTCAAGCCATTGCGAATTATCGCAAAGCATTAAAGCGAAAACCGCACGACGAAGACATTCGGTTTAATCTTGAATATGCCCGCACGTTTATTAAACAACCTGCGGATCGGAAAGGCCCTTTGGCCAAATGGCTGGAATTTGCCCTTGCTTACTTTGCCCCTGAAAGCCTGGCGCTGGCGGCCATGAGTCTATTTTGGATTTTGGCAGGCTTGGTGATGGCGTTGATTTTTACACGAAACAGCATGACGAGTCTGCGTTGGGTTACGGTTGGAATGGGCCTTCTGTTTATTGGGGTGGCCACCTGGGCCTCGATTCGAATCCTTGTGGATAGGAACAACCAATGGGGTGTTATTGTTTCTGCGCGTGCCGAAGCGAGAAACGGTCCTAATCAGGAGTTCCAAGTTGGCTTTGTTATTCCCGAGGGGCGTGAAGTGCGGATTTTAGGGCGTGAAGGTGAATGGGTGGCTGTGGGTCTTCCGGCCGAGGGATACAAAGGATGGATTCGTAGAGACGATCTTTCGGAAGATGAGTGAAAATCAAAGGGCATAACCAGACATACATGACGCTTATCAAAAGCCGCGAGGAGGTTCGCGGCTTTTGATTTTTCAGGGGCGAAGTCATTAATCATGGAAAAAAAAGTCTAAGATACGCTATAATTAAACCATGCATGAGTTTTGGGTTTGTGGTTCATAGGACTGGCAATAGTATGATTTTTTAATGGGTCAATTGTAATTTCAGAGGAACCTGTTGGGTCTAAAGGTAGGTTGAGTACCTATCGCCTTCGAGGTGAAGCATGCAAGCAAATAGGATAAGACGGTATCGTTGGTGGGCGGGTGCGGCAATGCTCGCATGCGCTTTAAGTTGGCAAAGTATGCATCCACAAACGGTTCTGGGCGCAGCCGCGCAAGAATACGCCATTGTTGTACAATTGGCGCCGGCTACCCCTACCGTGACACCCACCCCCCCTGTTGGAACCGATACACCTACACCGACGGCCACCGCGACCCATACACCGGGTCCGGTTTCTACACCGTTTATGTTTCACTTTGATGAGGCCACGGTGGGTCAAGCCGGTGGTTGGTTTAACGAATACAACTGTGCCATGACCACCAGCGGGCAAGGATCGGCCAAAGCCTTGGTGGGAGGTTTGGCCAATTGGGGACGGGCAACCTCGAATACCCTAACCTTGAATGTCGATACCAATAATACCCTGCGAGTGGTGGTCACGGAAGTGGATGCAAGCACGGGAAACCGAATGTATTTGCACGAATCCGGTCAAACCGCCATATTGGTGGCAGATGGAATCGGAGCAGGAGTCACCGATATAAACATTCCAGTCAAGACGGGATGGAGCGGGGTTAAGAGTTTTTATCTTGAGATTGTGATTGAAAGCACTACCCCCAGTACCGGAACAAGGTTTGATGAAATCTGGGTTTATCCTTCTTCGGCGCAGGGGTTTACGGATGATTTTCGCGTTTCTGGAACACCCCCTGGAGGCTGGTTCCATGAATACAATGTCACCTTTGCCGCCAATGGCAATGATTCGGCCAAACTTGTGACCAATGCCGGCGATGTATGGGGAAGTGCGACATCCAATACTCTGACGCTTAATGTGGATACGTTTGGCGTTGTGACGGTTGTGGTTACGGAAGTGGATGCTAGCACGGGCAACAAATTGTTGGTCCATGAGACCGGGCAAAGTGATATACAAATCGCCAGTGGTATCGGTGTGGGGATACATAATTATGACTTGAAGGCGTTGACGGGGTGGGGTGGAACAAAATCATTTTATTTGAAATTGGTGGTTGAGAGCAACGCCGCAGGGAAAGGCACTCGATTTGATCAAGTCTCGATTGGGGCAGTGAATCAGTAGTTATTTTTAGCTTAAAAAAGGCGTAGGGCGTGGTTAAATCAAAACGTGATTATTTAATGTCGTGGATTGGGACACTGGTATTTATACTTGCTGTTTTAGGCTTGATGCGTTTGGTCGAGTATACAGGATGGTCGGACGCCACCCTTCAACTGCATACCGTTGTAGTCGAACCTACTCCCACCACCACGGCTTCTCCCACCACCACCGCTACACCTACGGCGACAGCCACACCGGTGATGGTTTGGCAGGATCATTTTAATGGGTCGGCTGGATCGCAGCCTACCAACTGGGAAGATGAAACTCAGAATTCTGGGTTTAATGCGGAAATCAATTATTCCTACATCGCATCCTACGCAGCGGTTACGCGTACCGTGGACGATACTTGGGGGCGGTGTCTTTCACCCAACGTTACTTGTGATGTTGAAGCGTTTCCACTTATATGGGTCAATGTCACGACGGTATCGCCCAGTACATCTTGGAAGCTAGGGATTCAAGAAACCGAAGGGACCTGGGCCTATCGGGATATTAGCTCCAGTACCACATCCACTGGAATATTTGTGATTAATTATCGGGACATTATGAACGGGGTTTGGACGGTTGGCGGGAATACGCACCGGTTCAGCATTCAAGTGGTGGTTGAAGGCGGCGGGGGTACCTATATTGAAATGGATGAATTGCGCGTGTATCGTTGAACTCGAAAACGATCCTGCGTATCATTATTCGAATTTTTGGAGGGGTTTATGCGCAATTACGGTCCGTCCGGCGGAGTTTATTTTATGGCCTTTATTGGTGCGGCGGTTTACTTTGTCCAACAAGCGACTTCTTTTTGGGGTGGAGTGGTGGGAATATTGAAAGCTCTCGTATGGCCGGCAATGCTGGTGTACCAGATTCTCATGTATTTAAAGGCCTAAAAAGAGGCGTGGGTGATGCAGACCGAGGTTGACAAGGTCGAGCTGCTTACGTATAGTAACGCGTTAAATACCTAGACGTCGGTTAGCATGATGTCGGAAGGCGGAACCATGATCAAATTCAACAAACAGCGCAGAACCTTAGAACGGGAAGACTATAAGTACGAACTTCAGGATGTCAAGGAAGCCAATTTGTATCGGGATATTTACACGTACGAAATGCCTCCGTTGATGTGCTTCAATCATCGCCAAGTCCCCATGATGACCCCCGAGGACATCTGGATCACGGATACGACCTTCCGCGATGGCCAGCAAGCTTTACCTCCTTTCACAGTGGAGCAAATCGTCCATCTGTATAAACTCTTGCATAAATTGTCCGGTCCCAAGGGCAAGATTCGTCAATCGGAGTTTTTCCTCTATACCGATAAGGACAAAGAAGCTGTCCGCAAGTGTCAGGAGCTGGGATTTGAATTCCCGGAAATCACCGGTTGGATTCGTGCGGATAAACGGGATTTTAAATTGGTTAAAGAAATGGGGCTGAAGGAGACCGGCATTTTGACGTCGGCCTCGGATTACCATATTTTCAATAAACTAAAAAAGACACGCAAACAGGCGTTGGAAGATTACTTGGATATTGTCAAAGCTGCCTTGGAAGTCGGTGTGATTCCGCGCTGCCATTTGGAAGATATTACGCGCGCAGATTTTTACGGGTTTATTGTTCCGTTTGCGCAAGAGCTCATGCGACTCTCCAAGGAGTCGGGTATCCCAATTAAGATTCGCGCGTGCGACACGTTGGGGTACGGCGTGAGCTTCCCAGGCGTGATGCTCCCTCGCAGTGTTAATGGCATCATTTACGGCTTGAATCAATTGGCCGGCGTGCCTTCTGAATTATTGGAGTGGCACGGGCACAATGATTTCTATCGTGGCTTGAACAACGCCGTAGCCGCTTGGCTCTATGGCTGCTCGGCAGCCAATGGTTCGTTGTTGGGCATTGGCGAACGTACGGGCAACACGGCCATTGAAGCCCTGGTCATTGAATACATCGGTCTACGTGGAACCACGGACGGCATGGACACAACGGTCATTACGGAGATTGCCGAGTATTTTGAAAAAGAGATGAACTACAAGATCCCGCATAACCAGCCCATGGTGGGCGCCAACTTTAATGTCACGCGCGCCGGTATTCACGTCGATGGGTTGATGAAGGATCAGGAAATATACAATATTTTTGATACCGAAAAAGTGCTTAACCGTCCAGTGGATATAGGCATTACCGACAAGTCCGGAGCCGCAGGAATCGCCTATTGGCTTAACGGGCGGTTGAAATTGCCGGAAAGCAACAAAGCGACCAAGTCGGACGCAGGCGTACTGGCGATTAAAGAATGGGTGGACGGACAATATACGGCCGGGCGTACAACCGGTATTGCCGAAGAAGAAATGTGGGCACAGGCGAAGATTCATTATTCCGAATGGGTTGCGCTGATTAAAAAATAGGAAGGAAGTAGCGATACGTGGGAACCATTCAATACACACCGCCTGCCGATGGACAAGTGATCGGCTGGGCGCAAGATCGTTTGCAAGTCCCGGACAAGCCGATTGTCCCCTTTATTGAGGGGGACGGAATCGGACCGGATATTTGGGCCGCGACACGTCGCGTGCTGGATGCGGCTGTAGCCAAAGTGTACGCCGGAAAACGCGAAATTAAGTGGATGGAAATTTTATCCGGTGAAAAAGCCGTGGCGGCGGGTATTTCGGCGCTCTCGACAGAAACACTCAATGCCATCCGTATGTACCGTGTGGCCATTAAAGGTCCGCTGACCACACCGGTAGGGGGCGGGTTTCGCTCGCTTAATGTAAGCTTGCGTCAGGAATTGGACCTGTATGCGTGCGTGCGTCCGGTCCGGTATTTCGCAGGCACCCCGGCTCCGGTAACGCATCCGGAAAAGCTGAATGTGGTTATTTTCCGCGAGAATACTGAAGATGTATACGCAGGCATCGAATGGCCAGCGGGCAGTGTGGAAGCGCGGAAATTGGCCGCGTACATCACCACGGAGTTGAAAGCGCCGGTGGATTCTGAAGCCGGCATTGGCATTAAACCCATGACCAAGAAAAATACGGCGCGCTTGGTGGCTTCGGCCATTCGCTTTGCCATCGAACAAGGGCGCCGTACGGTGACCTTGGTGCACAAGGGCAACATTATGAAGTATACGGAAGGCGCATTTCGTGATTGGGGTTATCAAACCGCGGCTGAGCAATTTTCGGATCAGACCGTTACGGAAAAAGATGTGTACGATAAATTTGACGGCAAAATTCCAGCGGGCAAAGTTATGATCAAGGATCGCATTGCCGACGCCATGTTTCAGCAAGTGCTTTTGCGACCGGAGGAGTACGAAGTCATCGCGACTCCGAACTTGAACGGGGATTATTTGTCCGATGCATGTGCGGCGCAGGTCGGTGGTTTGGGTATGGCGCCTGGGGCCAACATTGGTGACGGAGTGGCGGTGTTTGAAGCCACGCATGGCACGGCGCCAAAGTATGCGGGCCAGGATAAAGTCAATCCGGGTTCGTTGATTCTTTCGGGCGTGATGATGTTGGAGTACATGAAATGGAATGAAGCGGCCAACGCCGTTGTCAGCGCAATAGGGAAAACCATTGCCAGCAAAGTGGTGACCTATGACTTGGCCCGGCAAGTTACCGGAGCCAAGGAAGTAAAATGCAGCGAATTCGCCAACGAGATCATTAAAAACCTTTAAAAATAAGCCGAAGAGGGTACAGGGGGTACGGATTACCGTACCCCCTTTTTTATTGCCATAAGCGTGCCAACCGTTGAATGTCCTTAAAAAATTACATGGTATAGGTCAAGGGATTAAAACATGTGTTTGATCAAGGTGCGTGGGTTGGGGTGGTTTCCGGTTCAGTGATGATTCTTGCTTTTGTTTTCAGTCAAAGTTTTGTATGATGACTCGATTCCGGCAACGAGGGATTTATCGTCCGGTGAAAAAAAAGAAAGAAGGATAATGTTATGTCATTGCCAAAAATTACCGTGATCGGCGCTGGGAATGTCGGCGCTACGCTCGCTCAGCGTTTGGTGGAGCAGAATTTGGGAAACGTGGTTCTCGTCGATATTGCCGAAGGCGTGGCGCGGGGCAAAGCACTGGATCTAAATCAATCCGCACCGGTCATGGGCTACACCGCGCGTGTGCAAGGGACCTCGCAGTATGAGGATACGGCCAATTCAGACGTGATTGTCGTTACGTCTGGATCGCCGCGCAAGCCCGGCATGAGTCGGGATGATTTATTGAAAATCAATTATGAGATCGTTCGTTCGGTCGTAGAACGGGCGGTCAAGGTTTCACCCAATGCGGTCATCATTGTGGTCACCAATCCCCTGGATGCCATGGTGTATGTGGCGTTGAAGGCATCGGGTTTTCCCAAGCACCGCGTGATGGGCATGGCTGGGGTGTTGGACTCGGCGCGTTTCCGTACGTTTTTGGCCGAAGCGCTAAACGTATCCACGGCTGTGGTGGAGGCCACGGTGCTGGGCGGGCATGGCGACGATATGGTTCCCTGCTTGCCACTGGCCCGCGCCGCTGGGATTCCCGTGACACAGCTATTACCAGGAGAAGTTTTGGACGCGATTGTGCAGCGGACCCGGCAAGGTGGTGCTGAGATTGTAAAACTGTTGCAAACCGGGAGTGCCTACTATGCTCCCGCCGCCTCAACCTGCCGGATGGTGGCTGCCATTTTACGCGACGAGAAAGCGATCCTGCCCAGTGCCGTGTGGTTGGAAGGGTCTTATGGTTTTAATCAGCAAATTTTAGGTGTGCCCGTGGTCTTGGGACGTCAAGGGGCGGAGAAAGTGATAGAGATCGAGCTGGGGCCTTCGGATCGAGCGGAATTGGCCCGGTCCGCGGACGCAGTTCGTGGGTTGTGTGAACAGATCGACAGTTGGTGGAAATAGCGCCTAGGCCCCGATGGAGTATGGTAAAATGAAGGTCGTTGCCAGTGAGGCGCCCAAAGCCGGATGCACACGTGTTAGGCCGTGAAGGCTTATTCAAAGGGGGGATGATCATGCGCGAAATTGCAGCTTCGGAAATTACCACAGCAGTCGCAACCGCACTTAAGCAGATCAACTACCATATTGATCCGGAAATGAAACGGCTTTTGGAAACCGCCAAGGACAAGGAAAGTTCGCCCTTGGGCCGGCAGGCCATTGAGCTGCTGCTCGAAAACGCCCAGCGTGCTTCGGCCGGCTTTCATCCACTGTGTCAAGATACGGGGCTCACGGTCGTGCATGTGCAATTGGGGCAGGAAGTCTTGATTAAAGACGGGGACGTCAACGAAGCCATTCACGCGGGAGTGCGACAGGCCACACAAGATGCCCGTCTGCGGCACTCGGTCGCCGTGCATCCGCTGACGCGCGGAAATACGGGAGACAATACGCCGGCCATGATTCATTACGAAGTAGTGCCGGGCAAGGGGTTGAAATTGACCATCATGGCCAAAGGCGGGGGATGTGAAAACGCAGGTGCCTTGTGCATGCTCTCGCCTTCAGCCGGACGCGCAGGGGTGGCGGAATTTGTGGTGCAAACCATTCGCGCCAATGGCGCCGCTGCCTGCCCGCCCTTGATTATTGGTGTGGGATTGGGTGGGAATTTCGAGACCGCACCGGCCCTGGCCAAACGCGCGCTTTTGCGTCCGGTAGGCACACCTTCACAGGATCCGACGCTCGCCGAGCTGGAAAAACATCTTATGGAACGCATTAACCATTTAGGCTTGGGTCCGCAGGGATGGGGCGGTACGGTTACGGCATTGGGTGTGGCCGTTGAAGCCATGCCGTGTCATATTGCCTCCTTGCCTGTGGCCGTTAATGTGGAGTGTCACAGTCACCGTGTTTTGGAGGTGAAACTATGAGCGGCGTTTGGTTAACTCTCCCAGTGGATCGTAAAGCCTTGAAAGAGCTAAGCATAGGTCAGTGGGTGAATTTGTCCGGCCCTGTGTTCACGGGGCGGGATGCGGCCCTGGCGCGTGTGAATGATTTACTCTTGGACGGCAAGACACCGCCGGTAAATTTAAGAGATCAATTGTTGTATTTTGTCGGGCCCACCCCTCCGGCTCCCGGGGAAGTGGTCGGTGCGGCCGGACCCACGACCAGCCGGCGTATGGAGCGCTTCCTGCCGGCCCTGGTACAAGCAGGGGTTGCGGCTGTCATGGGCAAAGGGCCGCTTTCCAAAGGCGCGGTTTCTGAATTGATCCGACATGGGGTCATCTACCTTTCGGCGGCCGGAGGCGCGGGAGCGTATTACGGTTCGCGTGTGAAAGGGTCCACCATTGTTGCGTATGAGGAATTAGGCCCAGAGGCGATTTACTGTCTCAATGTTGAAAATTTTCCAGCCGTCGTGGCTGTGGATTTGCAGGGCAACGACCTCTTTGAAGAAGGTCCCAAACCATATCGAAAGGGTTCTGAATTATGAAGCAACGTACGACAACCTTAGCACGGCGCAACCAAACGAAGGTTTTCAAAAAAAACACGCGTCCCTTGACGGCGGCTGAAAAAGTATTGGCCGCTCATTTGGTTGAAGGCGAGCTGGTTCCAGGGACGCCGATTGCGATTCGGATGGATCAGACCTTGACCCAAGATGCCACCGGAACCATGGCGTGGTTGCAGTTTGAGGCCTTGGGTATTCCCAAGGTCCGTACCGAACTCTCCGTATCCTACGTGGACCACAACACGCTGCAAACGGGATTTGAAAACGCAGACGATCATGCCTTCTTACAAACGTCGGCAACCAAGTTCGGCGCCGTGTTTTCGCGTCCGGGCAACGGCATTTGTCACCAAGTGCACCTCGAACGGTTTGGCAAACCCGGGAAGACTTTGTTGGGTTCGGATTCACACACGCCGACCGGCGGGGGTGTGGGCATGATCTCCATTGGTGCGGGCGGGTTGGATGTGGCTGCCGCCATGGGGGGCGCCCCGTTTCATTTGGCCTGTCCGCAGATCCTCAATGTTGTTCTAACCGGTAAGCTTCGTTCGGGAGTTTCGGCCAAGGATGTCATCTTGGAAGTCTTGCGTCGTCTCTCGGTTAAAGGCGGCGTGGGACGGATATTGGAATATTCGGGATCGGGCGTGGCCACCCTTTCAGTCCCAGAACGAGCCACCATTACCAACATGGGAGCAGAGACCGGCGCGACAACAAGTGTGTTTCCTTCCGATGCCGTAACCCGAGCCTTCTTAACCTACCAGGGGCGTGCCAAGGATTTTAGTCCTCTGCAGGCCGATCCTGGGGCCGTGTATTCAGGCGGCGAACTTAAAATTAATTTATCGGAACTGGAACCCATGGCCGCACAGCCGCATTCGCCGGACGCAGTGGCCCCGGTGACCAAACTCAAGGGCATCGCCGTGCAGCAGGTGGTGATTGGTTCATGCACGAATTCATCATTGGCCGATATGGTGACCGTCGCGTCCATGCTTGCGGGCAAGACCGTGCATCCCAATGTATCTCTGGTCATTTCGCCAGGCTCGCAACAGGTTGTTTCAGCCTTGGCCAAAAACGGTGCATTGCAAACCCTGATTGCCTCCGGCGCGCGCATCATGGAACCGGCCTGTGGCGCCTGCATTGGCATGGGCCAAGCCCCGGCCTCGGATGCTGTCACCTTGCGTACGTTCAACCGAAATTTTAAGGGACGTTCGGGTACACCGGAGGCGAAAGTGTATTTGGTTTCACCGGAGACCGCTGCGGCCGCGGCATTAACCGGCAGCATCACGGATCCGCGAACCTTGAAGCGTACTAAAAAATTTGTTATGCCCACCAAGGCGGAAGCGGCCGACAGCCTGTTGATATTCCCTCCGGCCAAAGGCGAGAAAATCCAGATTAAGCGTGGGCCGAACATTGCCCCGCTGCCGGCGTTTGCACACTTGCCTGAGAGCGATGCGGGGCCCGTGTTGTTGAAAACAGCCGACAACATCACCACCGATGACATCATGCCTGCCGGGGCTAAGATTCTTCCCTTGCGCTCCAACATACCTGCCATCTCACGGTATGTTTTTACAGGGCTGGATAAGGATTTCGCCCAACGTGCGTTGGATCAAAAAGGCGGTTATATCGTAGGTGGTGAAAATTACGGGCAGGGATCGTCACGGGAGCATGCGGCCTTGGCTCCACGGTATTTAGGTGTGCGGGCCGTTATGGTTAAATCGTTTGCCCGTATTCATTTGGCGAATTTGATCAATTTCGGTATTTTGCCACTGACGTTTAAGGACCCGAAGGATTATGACGCTGTGTTGCAAGGGCAAGTGCTATCGTTGCCGGATTTGAAAAAACGTTTGCAAACTCGCCAAGCCGTGCTGGTGAAAAATGAGGGCACGGGCAAAACGTTTGAAATGAATTATCCGCTCTCGGACCGTCAGATGGATATTATTCTGGCAGGCGGATTTTTAAATTGGCTCAAGCAGTCTGTATCCAAGTCTAAGAGATAAGTGTAGATCATGTCGGCCCAGGCCGAAAAACATCCCGTCGTTCGTACCGAGAGCCAAAGCCATGCAGGGCCTGTATGGCTTTGGCTCTTCCCCCTCGCCACCACTGTCCATAATCTTGAAGAAAGCATTTGGCTTCCTGCTTGGTTGGGCCGCCAACCCATGTCCGGGATCGTTTGGTCACCGTGGACCTTCCGTAGCCTGACCGTCGTTTTAACCATGGCCGCCTGGTGGTTGACGGCTTGGGCCTGGAAGCGGCCGGCAGGCCATAAGGCCTGGTATTTGACTTTGGGATATGCCGGCATCATGGGATTGAATGTGATCTTTCCACATGCCTTGCTCACGATAAAATTACGGGACTTGGTTCCGGGAACCGTTTCAGCAGGCTTGTTGATGCTTCCAACCATGACGTATGTCATTTTCCAAGCGTTGCAGCAAAAGTATATAGCGGTGCAAGGTTTGCTCAGGAGTATGGCAGCCGTCGGTGGCGGTCTGATCGGTACCTTATGGTGCGTGGCCTACTTCAGTGGGGGCATAAGCTTTTAGTGTGTTGGTTCGATACTTGGGGTGAAAAGGACCCTTGTGTATCTATACCGGTTAGGGAAAGGAGCCGCATGTCAACCTTGCGGTTTTCCGAACTGATCGACATACGGTTGGTGCAAGACTTGGTGGAGGCGCATTACCAAACCAATGGTATGCCCACATCTATTTTGGATGCGGAAACGCAGCAGCCCTGGATCACCACCGGTGGACCCGACGCCCGTGTGTGTGTTCATCAGGGACAGATGGCAGCGAAAGCGTATTGCAACGACGTTCATCGTCAAATGCTACGTTGTTTTTCCAAGGGGCAGCCCATTCAAGCACGTTGTGCATTTGGGCTTTGGTATGTAGGCATTCCTATCGTTCTTTCTGAGCAACCGGTCGCCATTATTTTTCTCGCCCCGTTTCACCTTGAGTATGACCCGCCTATGCCTGAGATGCTGCAATCCAAGGCACATGAATTTGGCTTGGATCTTGAGGCGTTTCTTCAGGCTTTTGAACGGGCACCTAAATTTTCACAAGAACGAGTGGATTCCATCGTTGCCTACTACGCGGCCATGGCGCGCTTTTTAAGCGCCCTGGCCGAACAGACCTTGGAAAAACAGCAAACCCATTTGGTGATGCAACAATCGGAAGAGCGCTACCGCATTTTATTTGAACACAATCAAGCGGCCATGGCCTGTGTTGAAGATAACTCGGTCATTTCCATGGTTAATTCCGGATTTGAAGCCTTGAGCGGTTACACGCGTGAAGAATTGATAGGAAAAAAACAGTGGATGGAATTTGTCGCCTCAGAGGCCGACATTAGGCGCATGTTGGAGTATCACCGTACACGTCGGCAGACCGCCGCATCAGCACCTGGAACGTATGAATTTTCCTTCAAGCCTAGAACCGGACAGGTTAAAAAAGTTGTGATTTCCATTTCCCTTATTCCGGGGACCAAGCAAAGCCTGGCTACCTTTATTGATATTACACATCGCAAGGAAGCCGAAGAAAATCTCAAGATGGCGAACAAACAATTGGCGGACATCATTGATTTTTTACCGGACGCGACCTTTATTATTGATCGGAACAAAAAAATCATTGCGTGGAACCGGGCCATGGAAATCATGACCGAGGTACCCAAGGCCGAGATATTGGGGAAGGACCATGCGTTTAGCGCAGTTCCGTTTTATGGGGAGCCACGGGAATTTCTCATGGACTTGCTCCAAAAGGACGATAACGAGCTCATTGCAAAATACAGCTTTGTGGAACGGCGGGGAAATGTTCTCTATGCCGAGGCGTATACGCCTGAGTTGTATCATAAGCGGGGTGCCACCATCTGGGTGACGGCATCGCCGTTGCTGGATGCCGAAGGCAACCTGATCGGCGCTATTGAATCCATCCGTGACATCTCAGCGTGGAAACAATCGGAACGTGCCTTGCATGCGGCCAAACAGCATTTGCAAGCCATATACGATGCATCACCCGATATGATATTCATTCATGCCGCCGACGGACGCATCTTGGATGTAAATGAAAATGTAATTCGCACCTACGGGTACACTCGGGACGAGTGGCGGGAGATGCCGATAAGCAAAACCAGCGGTGATGGGTATACCGCGGAAATGGCCAACGAAAAATTCCAGGCAACGTTGCGTGGCGAAACCACGGATTTTGAGTGGATGGCCAAACGCAAAAATGGGGAGGCGTTTCCCATCGAGGTGCGATTGCGGCGCTTGGATGCACATTCTCTGACCGGGAAAAGCGAGCCGTGGATTTTAGCGTTGGTACGCGATTTGACCGAACGCAAACGAGCCGAGGATATGCGAAAACAGCTTGAACTGCAACTCCAACATGCCCAAAAAATGGAAAGTGTCGGGTTGTTGGCAGGAGGGATCGCCCATGATTTCAACAATTTGTTGACGCCGGTTTTGGGCTACGCTGAATTGCTTTTGGAAACACTCGCGACTGGAGACGAGCATTATCGTCCAGTGCAAAGTATCTTGCATGCGGCCGAACGTGCTCGCGACCTAACGCGCCAGCTCCTGGCGTTTAGCCGCAAGCAATTGTTGGAACTAAAGCCGGTCCAATTGGAGTCCGTTGCAAAGTCATTTGAACCCATGTTACGTCGAACGTTGCGCGAGAATATTGAAATTCGCGTGATTGCGGCACCGGTTTTGCCTTGTGTCTATGCCGACCCCGGACAAGTGGAGCAAGTGTTGATGAATCTAGCCATCAACGCACAAGATGCGATGCCCTTAGGTGGCGTACTCTCAATACAGGTAAATGCGGTGCACCTGGCGAGTGGGCTGGGCAGCGGTGAGGCCGTATTGGCACCCGGGTCGTATGTCGTGTTGACCGTAGGGGATACCGGGATGGGTATGAGCCAGGCGGTTTTGGATCGCTTGTTTGAGCCGTTTTTTACCACCAAGGAACAGGGGCGCGGAACCGGATTGGGTTTGTCCACCGTGTATGGGATTGTGCGTCAACATGGTGGAATTATTTTGGTTGAATCGAACCAAGGGCAGGGCAGCTCATTTAAAATTTATTTCCCGGTGTGGGACCAGCCCCATGCGGGAGGTACAGGCCACGATGAATCGAGTGGCCTAACTCCAGCGCATGGTACGGAAACGATTTTGATTATGGAAGACGATCCCATGGTAAGGAAAGTCGCCGGCGAGATGCTGCAGCAATTAGGGTACACTGCAGTGTTGGCCGAGAACCCCGAAGACTGTCTGACCCTGCTTGCAAGAGAGAAGCAGCCCATTCATTTGCTGCTCACCGATGTGGTGATGCCCACCATGGACGGACGAGAATTGGCCAGGCGTGCGCAGGCCGCTTTGCCGAAACTTAAAGTGCTGTATATGTCGGGTTACACACACGAAGTGATCGATCATGCGGGCGTGTTGGAGCCGGGCATTCAATATATTCAAAAACCATTAAGCCTTAAAATGCTCTCCGAAAAAATTCGGGCGGCCTTGGATACACCCCAGAGCACCTGTTGAAGGATTTACGTACAGGCACTTTTTCTTGCTAAAACGCCGGAAGGATATTATAGTGTTTTTCGTTTTCAGCACGTGCAGCAGATTTTTAAGGAGGACGACAGCATGAAACGAGCAGGTTGGATTGGAACCCTCGGGGCAGTGATTGTGTGTTTGGCTGGGTGCGCCTCGACACCCGGCACTCATTCCAATGCAAATGAAGGGAGTACGAAAACGACCATGGCAAACGAAGTGAAGGAAACTCAGGCGGTGATTGAAACAGAAAAGGGCACGATTGTTTTTTCGTTTTATAAAGAGGATGCACCCAAGACCGTGGAGAATTTTGTCACACTTGCGAAAAAAGGCTTTTACGATGGGCTCACGTTTCATCGCGTGGAACCGGGATTTGTTATTCAAGGCGGGGATCCCAATGGCAATGGAACCGGCGGTCCCGGTTACACCATTAAGGCGGAATTCAATTCGCATCCGCATGTGAAGGGCACTGTGGCCATGGCGCGCGCCAATGATCCTGATTCGGCCGGCAGTCAGTTTTATATTTGCTTGGGCGATGCCCGCTTTTTGGATCATAAATATACAGTCTTTGGACAAGTGTTGGAAGGGCAAGATGTGGTGGATAAAATTCGCCGCGGCGATAAAATGACGAAAGTTACGATTAAGTAATTTTTTTGTTGCCAGGAAATTGGGCAAAAAAATAAAAAAAAACTAACAAATAAGTAAAAAAATCTTTTCCAACCCAACATATTGTGGTATAAAAATGCAAACAGTACGAGGGGAGGTGAAAACATGGCGGTGAAGAAGGCTGCGAAAAAAGTGGCAAAAAAAGCGAAAAAGAAGTAAGTTCAGCAGGTTAAGCTGTAGCGATATTCATAAAACCGAGAGGGCCGCAAGGTTCTCTCGGTTTTGTTTTTTCAACCGCTGCCTAGGTTTATCTACGCTTGTCCTGGAGTGAAACAGTCCATCCACCATTGGATTTACAGCATGAAATACCCCTCGAAATTTCACTGTAAAAAAACCATAAGAAAAATTGACAAAGTGACAAAGGCTGATAGAATATGTAGTTTCCAAAAAACTCGTTAGGGGTGGCATATGAAATCCATTCCGAAACCTCCGGAATTGGCGGAGCGCGCCGAGGTGCGGCTGATTATCCTGGGGATGATTCTTTTAATCGCGGCTACGGTGATTGCGCTTTTATCGTTTTCGTCCATAACCCCTTCCCTTGGGGATAAAGTATTCATGTTTGTGTTGGCCTTTTTAGGCGGCGGCATGATGGTCGCCATGGTGATTCACCGATGGTTCGAGCGCCGCATTTCAAACCGCGAGGATGACGAATGGCTCTGAGCATGACGGGATACGGACGGGGTGAGGCCAAACAGACAACGGCGTCTGTGGTGGTGGAGCTCAAGTCGGTCAATCATAGGCATTTTGAAGTCATGTTGAATTTGCCCGCGCCGTTGTGGGCGTTGGAACCGAAACTGAAGGACCGCTTGCGGGCCGTGTTGCAACGCGGTCATGTGGATGTGTGGATGCAAGTGACGGCCCCGACCTTGGAGCGCAAGTCGCCCATCGTGGACACGGTGTTGGCCAAACAGTACAAGGATGCCTATCTGCGTTTGCAGCGTGCGTTGGGTCTGAGGGGCGAGGTGGACATGCACTGGATTGCCGCGCAGCCGGATGTGTTTCGACTCGAGGCCAAAGCCTTGCCGCTTAAGCAGTTGGAACCTTTGGCCTTGCGTGCCTTGGGCAACGCCTTGCAGCGACTGCAGGCCATGCGCCGCACGGAGGGCAAGCGTCTGGTGGACGACATTCGCCGACGAGTGAACGCCATCCAACGCCTTCGCAAGGACATTGAACAGCGGGTCGTAGCCAATGTGCGCTTGCAGAAAGCCGAGCGCCAGAAGACGGTGCTCAACGCCATGCGCAGCGAGAACGCGGCCGAGGTCAAGTCCGCAACCGGGACCTTGCGCAACGATGTGACCGAGGAACTGGTGCGCTTGAATTCGCATGTGCTGCAATTTGGAAAATTTCTAAAGGCCCGGCAGCCGGTGGGACGGTCTTTGGATTTCTTGATTCAGGAAATGAATCGTGAGATCAACACCGTTGGCTCCAAATCCATGGACACGCAAATTGCGCATCGGGTGGTAAGCGTGAAGGAAGAACTGGAAAAGATTCGCGAGCAAGTGCAGAACCTCGAATAGTGCGTACTTGGTAGAGCAGCACCACTGCAATTAGGAGGATGGACGCGTGGAGTTGACGTTGATCCCCATTGGCTACGGAAACGTGGTGGTGGCCCAGCGCGTGGTGGCCATTATCGCACCGGATTCATCTCCGGTGAAACGCCTGCGCGAAGAGGCCCAGGGTGCGGGTAAGTTGGTGGATGCGACGCACGGACGGCGCACCCGCGCGATTTTAATCACCGATTCGGATCATGTGATCCTATCGGCGCTGCAACCGGAGACGATTTCTCAGCGTTTGCATCCGTCCCCGGACGTACTCCCGGCACCTGAAGAGGGACCGGATACCGAAGGAAAGTGGCGGAAGAAAAAATGAAACCTCGCGGGCGTTTGTTTGTCATTTCTGCCCCCTCGGGCGGCGGCAAAACCACGTTGTGTGAGCAGTTGTTGGAAAAAGATGCGCGCTTGATCCGCAGCATTTCGGCCACCACGCGTCCGATTCGGGCCGGGGAAAAGCCGGGACGAGATTATGTGTTTATTAACGATGCGGCCTTTGACCGGTTGATTCGCCAGAAGGCGTTTTTGGAGTGGGCGGAAGTTCACGGACACCGCTACGGAACGCCGGGCCTTGCGGTTCAGAAACAACAAGCCGCCGGACGCGATGTGCTGCTGGTGATCGATGTGCAGGGCGGATTGGCCGTGAAGCAGCAGGACCCAGGCGCGGTGTTGGTGTTTATCCAACCGCCGTCGTTTAAGGTTTTGGAAAAACGTTTGCAGGGACGAGGGACCGACAGTCGCGATACCATCCGCCAGCGTTTGCGAAACGCACGCTGGGAAATGTCGTTGGCCCCACAGTACGATTATCAAGTCGTCAACAATACATTGCCCGAAGCCGTGCAGCAGCTCCAAGCGATCATTACAGCCGAGCGGTTGAGGACACAGGTCAGTGAAAAACGCCATACGCGTTCAAAGAGCCCCAAACGGGCGTAGGAGGAAGAAAGATGCGTGAGTATAATTTGGATCTGGAAAAGATTTTGGAAAAAATCGGCAGCAAGTACGAAGCGGTAGTGAGAATGTCCATCACCGCCAATAAAATCACCGACGGAGAGATGCAAGTGGAGCACGTGGCGAACGAGAAAGTCACCACCACGGCCATGAAGCATTACGTGAAGGAATCCAACGAGAAGACCGAAAAGGCCTAAGGCATTTTATGCTGGCGGGACGGCGGATCATTCTGGGTGTGTGTGGCGGGATCGCGGCGTACAAGGCGGCGGACCTGGCGCGACGCTTAACCCAGGCGGGGTGTGAGGTCACGGTGGTCATGACAGCCAACGCGACCCGTTTTGTCACGCCCTTGACGTTTCGCACCTTGACCGGTCGTCCCGTGGCCACGGAACTGTTTTCAGATCCCGCGTCCCCGGTTCCGCACATTTCTTTGGCGCAATGGGCCGAGGCGGTGGTGGTGGCTCCGGCCACGGCCGATTGCCTGGCCCGAGCCGCACACGGTCGCGCCGACGATCTGCTGGCCGCGTTGTTGTTGGACACGGAGGCTCCGGTGTTGTGGGCGCCTGCGATGAACACGCGCATGTGGAACCATCCGCGCACCCAAGCCAATGTGAAAACGTTGACCGAACTGGGTCATCGCTGGGTCAATCCGGTGTCCGGCGTTTTGGCGTGTGGCGAAGAAGGCGCGGGGAAACTGGCGTCGGTGGAAGACATTGTCGCGGCTGTGCAGACACTTTTGGTTCCGCAGGGCCCGCTTAACGGCAAGCACGTGTTGATCACCGCAGGCCCAACGCGTGAACCGTGGGATGCCATTCGCTTTTTATCCAATCGCTCCAGCGGTCGCATGGGGTATGCTTTGGCAACAGAAGCCCGGCGGCGCGGCGCGGTGGTGACGCTGGTTTCCGGTCCGGTGGCGTTAACGCCGCCTGCGGGTGTCACTGTTTTTCAAGTTCAAACCGCCCGCGAAATGCACGCCCAAGCCATGGCCGTGTTTCCAAAAACCGACGTGGTGATTGCCTCGGCTGCGGTTGCGGATTTCCGTCCAGCGACCCCCACGCAGCAAAAATTAAAAAAACATGAAATGAAACCGTCCCTCGAGCTGACTCCCAATCCTGACATTTTGGCGGAAATGGGAGCGTCCAAGGCGCATCAGATTTTAGTGGGGTTTGCCGCAGAGAGTGTGGCGGACCTTAAGACGGCGGGTTTGAAAAAGCTAAGCGAGAAACATTTGGATATGATTGTGGCCAATGCCGCGGGTGGGGAGAACGACGCATTCGACCAGGAAGCCTCCTCGGCCCTGGTATTGGATAAGAGGGGCAATGCCACACCCTTGGCCAAGCAGTCCAAAGCTGCGTTGGCGTGCGTCATACTTGATCATGTAGAACGCCTCTTGCTGTTGACATAAGTTTATCTGCGGCCCTGCGCGTCTGAGTTTATCGTGCCTGGAACGCGTACCCGTTAGCATCCGCGCCACATCGTTTCAACACACTCATTTTTGCGAGGGTTTATGCTACGTCGTTTTCATTGGATCGTGCTGAGCAGTCTGCTCGTACTGCAACTTTGGGCCCTGACCGCGTGGGCCATGCTGGGTATGAAACGCGCAGACCATGAACCGGGTGAGATTCTGGTGCACTGGGTTTCGCAGCCCAGTACCGAAGCGGTCACGCGGGAAATGCAGCGCCTCTCGCTGAGCGATGAACGCCTGCCTAAGATCCAATCGGGTGTGTTGCAACAGGCGGGCGTTCGGTCGGTTGAGCGCATCGCTGCCATTAACGTGGAACGTGTCCTCGTGCCTGAGGGGCAGGCGCTGGAAACGGTGATGGCGCAGCTGCGCACCTCGCCCATGGTAAAATCCTGCGAGCTTAATTACCGACGCTATGCGTTTGCACCATTGGCCAACGGTCCGAACGATTACTACTATCAACATGGGGACCAGTGGTGGTTGGAAGCTGTGCAGGCGGATCGTGTTTGGGCTGAGCAGGTATTGCCCCAAGGCGCTAACGTGATTGTGGCCATTATTGATACCGGCATTATGCTTTCGCATCCGGATTTGTCTGGGCGCTTGGTGGCGGGAAAAAACTTTTCACGCTCATCTACAGCCGATGGCAATGATGATCATGGACATGGTACGCATGTGGCGGGCATTGCCGCAGCTTCGACCAACAACTCGATAGGCATTGCCGGTGTGGCGAGTGCGCCCAACATCAAGCTCATGCCTGTAAAAGTCTTGGATACCAATGGATCGGGAACCGATACGAACATCGCCAATGGCGTTATTTGGGCAGCCAATAATGGGGCCAAGGTGTTGAACCTGAGTTTGGGCGGCCCCAATGCCAACGATACCTTAAAAGATGCCATTCATTATGCACGCAACCTAGGGTGTTTGGTCGTGGTGGCCGCAGGAAACGAAGCCGTCGACGACAACGGCAATTTGGACAACCCGGTTATGTATCCGGCGGCCTATCCGGATGTGGTCGCGGTTGCTGCGTGCGATAAAAACGGCACACGGGCGTACTACTCCGAATTCGGGAGTTATGTGGACATTGCCGCTCCGGGCGGAATTCCTTCAGCCAACAGCACATCCATTCTAAGCACCTATCCTTCTGGTTCGTTTACCTTACCGACATACGCGTACCATGCGGGAACGTCCATGGCCACCCCCGTGGTCGCCGGTGTGGCAGCCATGCTGTTTGCGCAGGACTTGTCACGCACGCCCGAGCAAATTGAAAATATATTAATTACGACTGCGGAAAAAACCGGGAGCAACGGTTACGCCGACGGATGGAATCAATACCTGGGTTGGGGACGTGTTAACTGCTACAAGGCCTTGACCCGTCAATCCACATATGCTCCTCGCAGCAGCGGGCGAGCGTCGTATAATTATCCCAATCCGTTCCGGCCTGAAAATGAAACCACCTACGTGGTCATGCCGGTGGTGGGTGGACAAACGCCCACACGTGTTAAACTCAGTATTTACGACACGATCGGGCATCTGGTGCACAGCCAGGATGTTTCGCCTGCGCAAGCGACCCCAGGTGGTGTGATTGCTTGGGATGGGCGTAACGATCGCGGTGAAGCCGTGGTGAACGGGGTGTATCCTTACCGGTTGGAGATTGATGGCACTGTCTATACCAACAAGATCGTGGTGAGCCAATGAAAAACGTAATGCAACGCCGTTGGGTACATGGTCTGATGTGTGTAGGTTGGGTTTGTCTTCTTGGTCTTAGTATAGGCCATTCGGCGTGGAGCGAGGGTACGGCCGGTCAGGCGGCGCCGTATTTGCGCGAAGGTCTAGGGGCGCGTGCGTTGGGCATGGGCAATGCGCAGGTAGCCGTGGCCTCGGATGCGAGCGCAGCCTATTGGAATCCGGCGGCGTTGATTCGTGTGGAGAACTGGAGTTTGGATTCCCAGACCTCGGTTTTGGGAGAAGGGCGCACTTGGAACTTTATTAATGCCTGCAAGACCTACAACTCCGGAAGCGAGCATCCGGGAGCGATTGCGTTTTCCGGTATTTTTTATTCAGCCGGAGACGATTTGGAACGTCGGAGCAGCAATCGTCCAGAACCGGAAAGTACATTTGGCGATCGTGAGACCGCATGGATTTTGTCCGGCGGTGTACAGCTGATGCCTAACTTGGCGCTCGGAACCAACATCAAACTTTTGCAACACGCACTGGATGAGAGCGAAGGGTCGGGGCTAGGTGTGGATCTGGCACTCTGGCAGCGCATCGGTGAGATCTCCTGGGGCGTCATGTATCAGGATGCCTATTCGCAGCTGGATTGGGGTGGTCGGTTTGAGCGCCTGCCGGCTCTGTGGCGCGTAGGCGGGCAATGGGATATCATGGAAAACGAATTACGCGTGGCGGCCGACGGGACACTTGAGTATTCATCCACACACGGGGCGCAAACGCCGGGGTATCATTTGGGCGCGGAGTATTTCCCGCTGCCTTGGCTCGCGGTGCGGGCGGGCGTTGACGACGGTCGCCCGACCGGTGGGTTGGGAGCGTTCTTGTCCCTAAGCCATTGGGGGCGGCTGCGGTTGAACTATGCGCTTACAACCGAGCAGTTGCCCGGGGCAGGCTTGACGCATATGGTATCTTTAGGCCTGGATATTGCAAAAACCAAAGTGCTTCCACCACCATCCGAGGGTCAATAACGTGACGGATACACCCAAACAAGCATTGCTCATGCGCATTCGCCAATTTCAAAACGTGGTGCAAGACATGTTGCGCTCCGGTGAAGAAATTACGGTTTTGCATAACGGCGGAGAAAAGAAGGCCTCGGCCGGTGCGGCGGTGTCGTCAGCACCCACCTCCGGGTTGTCGAGCGTGAAAAAACGCATGGGCTCAAGCGATTCAGCCCCAGCGCGGCCTAAGTTTGAAATGGCCGGGCATGAGTTCGAAGCTTTGGCCGAAGAAGTGGAAAACTGTTTGGCGTGTTCATTATATAAGACACGTCACCGCACGGTGTTTGGGGAAGGCAAGATTGATTCGCCGGTTGTGTTTATTGGCGAAGCCCCCGGGGCCGACGAAGAGCGTGAAAACCGTCCGTTCATGGGTGAGGCAGGCGAGTTGCTGGATAAAATATTGGCGGCCATAGGCCTGGCACGCGACCAGGTATATTTATGTACCCTTCTAAAATGCCGTTTGCCGGGTGCACGCAATCCACAACCCGATGAAATCACCGCCTGTAAGTCGCATCTGGAAAAACAATTAACCTTGCTCAAGCCCAAGCTTATTTGTACATTGGGTGAGTACGCTGCGCAAACGCTTTTGGAAAGTTCGGTGCCCCTGAGCCGTTTGCGGGAAACAGACCAACGCTTCCGGGGCATTCCTTTGATTCCCACCCTACACCTGGAGTCGTTGATCTATCATCCGCAGAATAAGCGTCTGGTTTGGGAAGATATGAAGCGACTGGCTGCGAAATTGGGATTAAAATCCGGAGGGGCCGCCAATAAACAGTGATATTAGCAAGGGATTATGGCGATGCCAGCACGGGCCGGAAAAACCGCTTGACGTCCATAGGGCTTTGGATTTAACTTAGTGGGTCGATTTTCCGAAATCATTCGGTAAATCAAAAAAAAGGGGAGGAATACAGCATGAAGAAACTCGTTCTACTTACAGCAGCTCTGGTCTTGGCGGCCAATGTCGCCTGGGCCAAACCCGCCGCACCGGCACCGGTCAAGGAAACACCGAAGGCCGCCGCACCTAAGGCAGTCGCGAAGGCCGAAGCGAACGATCCTTTGACCGCGGCCAAGCGCCAGATTGACACCATGACACCTGGTTTGGCCTACAATTTTTCCATGGATACATCCTTGATTGATATGTACAACATAACCTTTGCCAATACCAATCAGACCGGAAAATGGTATTTTTATCCGGTGTATCGTGGCATTATCAGCGATGTGTTTCAGAACGGGTTTGGCATCACAGCCGACATTGAAAAACCGGGATATGCGGGTTTGACCTATCCGACCTTGAAAGTGAATGAATTGTACGGAAAATATAAGAGCGGAAGTTTCTACTACAAGCTTGGGCGTCAGGTGTTTGGTGATACCTCGGACTTGATTTTGGGCATGCAGGCCGATGCCGTAAGCTTGGGATACGATCTGGGCAATGTCGATTTGGCATTTTACTATGCACATACCAATTTAGCCACCACCATCGGAGTGATGGACGGCAGCATTGGTTTTATTCCTACCGTCATGTTCTCTGAAGATATGGGGTTGCGTGGGTACTTGATGATCAATACCCAGCCGATCACCGTCACGCCTGCAGGCGGAACACCGTCGGACAAGACCAATTCATTGATCTTTTTGAGCGCCAAATATTTTATGAATATGCCAGCCGGTCGTGGCGGTCTTGAGCTGGGTGCACAACCTGTAATCCAGTTCGCCATGGCGCAAGACGCTGCGGCCAACAATTACGATGCGACTTCGTTTGCCATGAAGGCAGATGCGGCGTTCGGTACCGGCAATGAATCGTTTGCGTTTAAAGCGGGTGCGCACATGATCTTTACGGGTGGCGATCCAGATACGGCCGTTAACACCAAAGCGGGTTTTGCCAGTCCTAATCAGTTGGTCGGTTCGGGCCCGGGCCGGTTTAACAAAGTGCAAGACGGTGCTGGCGCGTATACCTATGTGGATGGCTTAGGGTCATCAAAGATTCAACAGTATCAGGGGGTTTTTGCTTTTGGTTTGGATGCCAACGCAGATATCATGAACAAGATGATCCAGCCGGGAGTTGCCATTTGGTTCTATAACGATATGGATAAAATCGATAACGTCAAGAGCACCTATTTGGGTACGGAAATTGACGAGACCTTGGTCTTCAATGTAAATTCCAATCTCGCGTTCTACCAGGAATTGGGATACATGATTCCCAACCCCAGCTACCGATATCCGTCCAATCCTCCGGCGGGGATGACGGAGCCGGCCATGAGTCCGGCCTTGAAGTTCGTGTTGGGCACGCGTTTGATGTTCTAATTCCCGCCTAGGGCGGTTACTTTAAAGGCAGGTGAAGGCTATGAAAACATGGATGAAGTTTCTTTTGCCCGTGGCGTTATTGGCACTACTCGCTGTATTACCGGGTTGTTTTTCTAGCCCGACCAATCCGCATGAGAGCGCGTTTGGCAGTGTTGGCCAGGGCGATGGAAATTACGGCGGGGGCACCGGGTCGGTTCCGACACCCACGCCTACAGCAAGGCATGCAACCCCCACTCCGGGTACGGGTGGTGGCACCGGATCCATTACGGGAACGATTTCTGGCGCACCGTCGGGTATCGTAACGATCTATGCCAGTGGTGCGGGCGGGTTTCGTTCCACGTACATTACTGGAACAGGTACGTACACGCTTTCGAATTGTGCCGATGGCACGTATACCGTGACAGCGACGGATACTGCTTTAACAACGCGCACGTATAGCGGATCCGTGGTGATTACGGGTGGAAATACGGTTTCGAATGTTAATTTTACGTTTTAATGGCAACAGCATCTTAAGGGATAGGTGAATGCAGATGATGAAAAAAGGCGGAATAGTATCAGCGTTTATAGTTGCTGGTTTCATTGCAGCTCTCTCGCTTGCGGGGTGTGGATTGAGGAATCCGACCGATCCATTCAGCGGTGGCGGGTCGGGCAATTCAGCAGCAGGGATCACAAAAAACGCAACAGACACCACGACTTCGAGTATTGCCTCGACCGCATCGCAAATCAGTACACGCGGAGTTTATATGTCGGTGGTGAACCAAAACGGAAACCCGATTCCAGCCAGCTATTTTAAAGGCGCAAATTTCAATGTGACGTACAATGGGCGTCAGGTATCGTCTGGGTCCATTACATTGAATACGGCCAGTGGTTCAGGCCAGGCGGTTTCAACGTCCCTGGTCTTGGATTATTCGGGTTCCATGAGCAGTGATATTGGAAATTTGGAAACGGCGGCGACAACCTTCGTGAACAACATGCAAGCCGCGGATCGGGGCGAGATCATTAAATTCGGCACCAACGTGGTTCGGGAACAAAGCTATACAGCCGACAAGGGGTTGTTGCAAACCGCCATTACACGGACGACGACCGCTGGGGGTGTGACTGCACTTTACGATGCGACATACATGGGGATTACCGATACAGCCCGGGAAACCGGACAGCGTGCAGTGATTGCCTTTACGGATGGGTACGAGAACAACAGCAGCATCATTACGTCACAGCAAGCGCTGATCAATGCCGCTCGCGCCAACGGGGTGGCTATTTTTACGGTTGGACTGGGTGGGGCAGACACCACGGGATTGCAGGCCATTGCCAGCCAAACGGGTGGGTTTTTCTACAATGCGCCGAATTCCGCACAGTTAAGCACGATTTACCAGCAGATTGCGCAAGTGTTTAACAACACGGTCATTCTTTCGTGGCCCGGGTACACATATGTATCGGGCGCAACCTTGACGGTTACCGTTACCTACATTTGTTCCACCGGGACCTATACATCGAATGTGAATATTGTCCTACCGTAAAGGGGGGATCACTTTGAGAGGAGTTACTATGAAATCAAGAGCAATTGTGATGACTTTGGCGCTGTGTCTGGGTTTGGGTGTGGTTGCGCAAGCGGCCAAGGAAGCCAAGCCGGCTACGCTCAAGCGTATCCCCCAGTTGATGAGGGAAAACGGATTCAAGCACCAGACCGCGTCGTGGACCACCTCCACCACGCAAACCAGTGAAGACGGCAAGTCCACAAACTCCGAAGCCAAAGTATGGCTCTCGGGAGACAAGTACCGCATGGAAACCAAAGACGAAAAGGGCAAGACCGTGGTCATGCTCGACGATGGCAAAGATGTCTACATGATCAACCTGGACGAGAAAAAGGCCTATAAGTGGAACGAAGCGGCTCAGAAAATGTTCGGCCAGATCATGAGCAGCGACATGGTGGCAGAGTCGGTCCGCCAACGCAAGACGGCCAAGAAGCTGGGCAAAGAAACGGTGGAAGGCAAGCCTTGCGATATCTACGCCTACAAGAGCACGGTGACCATGATGAACAACACCGTGACCAGCGATGTGAAGGAATGGTTGTGGACCAAGGAAAATTTCCCAATCAAGCATCAGATCAAGACCCCGAAACATAAGATGAAGATTGTCTTCATGACCACCGAGATGCCGGCTTCGGAAACCGTCAGTGTGATTAAGGATCTGGTTATGGATAAGTCGATCGACGACGCCCTGTTCGCAGTGCCTGCGGGCATGACCGTGGAAGAACTTCAGGTGCCGGAAGGCATGATGGGTGGAGCCCAGAGTGGGGCCGCTCCGGCCGGCGAGAGCAAGCCTGCCGAGGGCAAATCGTCCAAGGGTAGCAAAGCAGAGCCGACGGCTGAGACAACACAGGATGGTCCGCCGGAAGCTGTGAAGAACATGCTTAAAGGATTGTTCTAGTCCTTTTTGGGTAAGATTTTGCAGGGGCATTGGCGGAACGTTCGCCAGTGCCCCTGTTTTTATTTGGCTGTAAAACACGCGCTGACCAAGAATCGACAATGGTATTGCGCAGAGGTATGGGAATGACACCAGGAACACATGAGTCGGAAGAGCCAACCCCGCCAACAAAAAAAAAGCGATCTAAGTCTGAGATCGATGCCCCCAACGATCCCACCACACCTAAAAGCGAAGCTCCAGCGGTTTCCACAGTAGCCATGTTGGTGGATGTGGCGGTTCCGGTGCCCGGGTTGCCGGTGCTGACGTATCGTGCGCTGGATGCGACCATAGTGCATCTGGGCACGCGGGTGATTGTGCCGCTCGGGCGCAGAACCACCCTGGGCGTTGTGGTGGCCTTGAACGCGACATCGCACGTGCCGGCGGTCAAGGATGTGATCCAGGTGTACGATGACGATTTGAGCCTCTCTGCGGAGTTGCTCACCTTAGGGCAGTGGATGGCGGACTATTACCAGTGCACCTGGGGTGAAGCGCTCAATGTCATGTGGCCGCCGCTCCTGATTTCCGCGCGCCGGGCGAAGGTGAACACCGTGGCCGCATCCGAAGCTGTGGTGCGAGATGCCCCGCCGGTCTTGATGCCTCAGCAAGTTGAGGCATTGCTGGCTTTGCGGGATGCACTGGATCAGAAAGCGTACACCGCGTTTCTCATTCATGGCGTCACGGGCAGCGGGAAGACCGAGGTGTATCTCCAAGCCATTGAACATGCCTTGGCCCAAGGACGCGGGGCCATACTGTTGGTGCCGGAGATTGCGCTGACACCGCAGACCTGCCAGCGGGTGACGGCGCGTTTTGGGAGCCAGGTGGTTTTGTGGCATTCGAAGCTGTCGGGGGGCGAGCGCGCCGAGGCGTGGCGTCGTTTGAAAAACGGAGAGGCGCGCATTGCCTTGGGTGCGCGTTCCGCGGTTTTTGCACCCGTGCAGGATTTGGGCCTGTTGGTGGTGGATGAAGAATCCGAACCGTCGTATAAGCAAGATGATGCTCCGCGGTACCATGCGCGCGACGTGGCGGCCGTACGCGCCCGCGCAGCCCAGGCGGTTTTGGTCTTAGGCTCGGCCACACCCTCGGTGGAGTCGTACTACAATGCCCAAGAGGGGCGTTACCGGCTCCTGACCTTGCCGGCCCGGGTGGATCACAAGGCCTTACCCGAAGTGCGCATGATTGACATGACCGAAGTGATGCGCATGGAAGGAAAGCTGCCGCTGTTCTCCGCGGCGCTGATCGATGAACTGGCGGCCTGCTTGAAGAGAAACGAGCAGGGCATTTTGTTTTTAAATCGGCGCGGGTTTGCGCCCGTGGTGATGTGTCCTGCCTGTCGGCATGTGATTACGTGTCCGGATTGCAGTACGTCCATGGTCTACCACCAACAAGGGAACCAGCTGCGTTGCCATACGTGCGACCGGCGGATTCCGGCCGCTCCGGCGTGTCCCAAATGCGGGGCGGCGTGTGTCCGACTCACCGGTGCGGGGACTCAGCGCGTGGAAGAAGAACTTCAGAAATTTTTCCCCAAAGCACGGTTGTTGCGCCTGGACATGGATACGACCCGGACGCGCGGCAGTTTGGAAAAAGCGCTCGGTGAATTTGGGCGGCAAGAGGCGGACATTCTTATTGGCACGCAGATGGTGGCCAAGGGCATGGACTTTCCCAACGTGACGTTGGTGGGGATTGTCTCGGCGGACACGGCGCTCCACTTTCCGGATTTTCGCTCGCAAGAGCGGACCTTTCAGTTGTTGGTTCAGGTCGCAGGGCGGGCCGGGCGCGGAGGGAAACCCGGATTGGTGCTTGTGCAGACCATGAATGCGGAGCATCCGATTATGGACTTGGCGCGACGTCAGGACTACGTTGACTTTTTCACGCAGGAGATCGCGCTGCGTCGCGACTTGGGGTATCCGCCGTTTGCTCGCTTGGCCAGTTTGGTCTGCCGGAGTACGCAGCCGCAGCGTGCGCTTAAGCATGCGCAGTTTTTGGTGAAGTGCATGCAGCGGGCCGCCGATGCCGAAACGTTGATTTTGGGACCCGCCCCGGCACCCAAGTCACGCGTGGCCAAGGAAGAACGCTTCCTGGTATTGGTCAAGAGCCCGAGTGTGGCCAAGCGTGCACGGGTCTTGCGCACGGCCCTGGCTCAGAAGGTACCCAGCGGGGTCAAAGTCATTGCCGATATTGATCCGTTGGATTTGTTGTAAGGGGTTTTAAGCAAAAATCGGCCGGTGTTGGAAATCATGCTTGCGCAGTCAATCCGGCGTAGGCTACAATACGCGGCTGTGAGGTGAATGATCATGAGCGTATTACGCATCCGCACGTGGGGCGATCCTGTCCTGAAAACACGTGCCAAAGAAGTGACCACCATTACCGATGAGATCCGTTCATTGGTTGCGGATATGTTTGAGACCATGCAAGCCGAGGGCAATGGCGTGGGTTTGGCCGCCAACCAAGTGGGCGTGGCCAAGCGTATCTTTGTGGCCGAAATTTCCTCGAAAAAAGGGCCTTCCAAGCAATACGTATTTATCAATCCCGAGATCGTGGCCGTAACCAAGGAGACCGAAGTGCAGGAAGAAGGGTGTCTTTCCTTTCCTGGGATCTGGGGACCGGTGGAGCGCAATCTGGGCCTTGAGATCCATGGCTTGGATCTCGCGGGGAAACCGGTGGCGTTGAAAGTGGAGGGCCTGCTCGCCCGCGTCTGTCAGCACGAACTGGATCATTTGGACGGGGTGGTCTTTGTGGAGCGTATGTCCATGATGCACCGCTTGAAATTAAACAAAGCCTTGAAAGACTTAAGCAAGCATACCAAAGCGACCATGGCCGGTCGCGGAACTCCAGCCATTTAACATGACTCTTACCGCACAGCCTAAATTGGTATTTATGGGTACTCCGGATTTTGCGGTTCCAACCCTACGGCATTTGGCCGAGGCAGGATTTCCCATCGCGGCGGTTGTGACGCGTCCGGACAAACCCAAAGGCCGGGGGTATGCCGAGACTCCGTCGGCAGTTAAGCAGGCGGCGTTGGAATTGGGCTTGACCGTATGGCAGCCGGACAACGTGAACACACCTGAATTTTTAGCGCAGTTGCACCAGGCCGGCGTGGATGTCGTGGTGGTGGCCGCGTTTGGTCAGATTCTGAAATCGGAGCTGTTGTACGGCCCTCGTTTAGGTTGTGTGAATCTGCATGCGTCGTTGCTGCCGAAATATCGCGGTGCGGCGCCCATTCAGTGGGCCTTGGCGCGCGGAGAAACCCAGACGGGGATCACGGTGCAGAAAATGGCCGAGCGGGTGGACAGCGGCGCGGTTTTGGTCCTGCGTGCAACCGAGATTGATCCGGATGAGACCGCGGAAACACTTTTAGCGCGACTGAGCCAAATGGGTGGTCCGGCGGTGGCCGAGGCCCTGCTGGCCTTAAACGCGGCCCAGGGACACATGGGCGAGGTACAAGACGAGGCGCAAGCGACGTTTGCCCCCCGCTTGACGCGTGATGATGGGAAGATCGATTGGTCCTGGCGTGGCGACGTTGTGCATAATCACGTCCGCGGTTTTTATCCCTGGCCTGGAACCTATGCCACGGTGCGTGGGGAGCGATTGAAAATTATCCGTACGCAGCGCTCGACCGAAACCGTTCCCGGGGATGCAGTGCCCGGGACCCTGTTGCGCATCAACAGCGACGCAGGGTGGTTGGTCGCAGCCGGCGAGGGAACCACCGTTTGGGTGCACTCGGTGCAGTGCGCCAATGCCAAAGTCATGACCGGCCAAGCGTATACGTGTGGGTACCGTTTTGGTGAAGGGGACCGTTTGGAATAGCTTCCGGGTTTTCGGTTTTTATCTCCCTTTTGGAATGCCGTTGAAACGTCGATACTAAAACATGTCCGCAAAAGCATGTTTTTGAGACGAACAATGGCGGTTTTGAGTTAGGGTTAATGAAAAAGATGCTTTTTAGCTTGAAAGTTGCAGGCGGACATTACAAACTACCCCATATTGAGGCAATGAGGTGACATCATGGCACGTAAAAAGATTCTAATTGTAGATGACGATCCGAACATTTTGGAGCTCTTTCAGGATGTTCTCGAAGGCAAAGGGTATCAAGTGACGCCCTACACCCGAGGCTGGGAAGCGCTCCAAGCGGTTTCGCGTGAAAAACCGGATTTGATTATTTTGGACATCATGATGCCGCGCGTGAACGGCTATGAAGTCTGTCAGATTTTAAAAGAAAATCCCAAGACCAAGGGGATTCCCGTGATTTTTCTCACGGCCTTGTCGCACCAGGAAGCATTGAAGCGGGCCGCCGAAGGCGGAGCCGATGATTTCCTTGTCAAACCCTGTCCGACGGAAAAATTGCTTAAGCACATTGAAAAACACATTGGTTCCGGGAAGAAGGAAGAATGATGGAAAAGGAAAAAATGTTTGAAGAAATACGGAGCACGGCGCAGGCGACGTTCAAGGCCAATTTGATTTCCTTGGCCGTGTACGGGTCAGCCGCGACCGAAGATTTTATGCCTGCAACGTCGGACATCAATATTGTGATGGTGCTCGCAGATGCAAGTGTGGCGCAACTTGAACAGGTGCGTACTTGGCGGACGCGGTTGAGAAAGCTGCGTTTGGCGACTCCGCTGGTCTTGACCGAGGAATTTATCAAGACTTCGGCCGATGTCTTTCCCATTGAATTTTTTGAGATTAAAGAGAAACACAAATTGCTGACCGGCAAAGACTGTTTCAGCAAATTAAAAATCGCGGTTACCAACCTACGCCATGAGTGTGAGCACGAATTGAAAGGGCGCGTCCTGCGTTTGCGGGAAAGTTATTTGGAAGTGGGGAGCGATGTTAAAGCCTTGACCGCCTTGCTGACCGCAGCACATACCGCCAACTATCCGGCGTTTCGTACGGCGTTGCGTCTGAAAAAGGTGAAACCTCCGCTGGAACAGGTAGCTATTTTAAATGAAGTGGCCAAGCGGTTTGGTGTCGATGCAAGCGTGTTGTTACGAATCCGTCAGTTGCGCCGAGGCGAGCTCAAGCTCTCTTCAGGGGAATTGGTCCTACTTATGTCAGCGTATCTGGGAGAGGTGGAAAAAATTGCGTGCACTGTGGACTGTCTGTAAGCGGTTTGTCCTAGGCGCGTGGTTATTGGCAGGAACCATGTCTGTGGTTCTAGCCGCCGATGCGCCTCAAATTCCGGCCCCACAAGGGTTTGTCAATGATTTTGCCGGGGTGTTGTCTTCGGAAGAAAAAATTTCCCTCCAAGACATTTCACAGGATTTGCAAGCGGCTACCGGAGCCGAGCTGGTGTATGTGATTGCGCCGTCGATTGATCCCTACGATGATTTCACCTATGGGATGGCGGTGTTCAATCAATGGAAGATTGGCGCCAAAGGTAAGGATACGGGTTTGTTGGTGCTCCTGGCCATAAAGGAACGCCGCCTCCGTATTATCACCGGGTATGGTCTGGAAGCGGTGTTGCCTGACGGGAAGGTGGGGCGTTTTCGCGACGAGTATCTCACGCCCTATTTAAAGCAAGGAAAGCTCGGCGAAGGCTTGGCCAACATAGGTTTGCGGTTTGCGCAGGAGATTGCCCAAGCCGAAGGAAAGACCTTGGAAGGCGCTGCGGCGCGTGCTCCCCATAAGAACCGTGAGCAGTCGAGCAAGTCCTTGCTTAAGCTGGTTCTCTTCTTGGTTGTTTTGATCATTATTGTAATTAGCAATATTTCGAACAGTCGGCGTGGCCTTCGTAGCGGCGGTATGTTTTTAGGGGGCGGTGGTTTTTCTTCCGGCGGCGGTGGTTTTGGTGGTGGTTTCGGTGGTTTCGGCGGTGGTTTTTCCGGCGGCGGTGGTTCAGGAGGAAGTTGGTAGAACGGGGTCCAAGAGCGGACAAAAAAGCATCTCCGAACAAACCAAAGACACGGGGAGCTTTAAGATCATTTTTAGGAGGAAGGGTTATGGAAAAGAAGACGTTGGCAATTCTTTCGGTGGTAGGTGTAGTGGTGTTGGTGATTATTATGGCGCTGGTGGGCGTGGCGGTCTATGCCATCTCCTCGTATAACAGCTTGACCCGCATGGATGTGGAAGTCAAGGCGGCTTGGTCGCAGGTGGAAAACCAACTGCAACGCCGCAATGACTTGATCCCGAACTTGGTGGCCACAGTGAAGGGGTTTGCCAAGCAGGAAAAAACGGTGTTTGAAAACATTGCCAATGCCCGGGCCAAGCTGGCCGGTGCAGGGTCGCGCGCTGAAAAAATCGATGCCGCCAATGAAGTTTCCGGTGCGTTGAGCCGTCTGTTGATGGTGGTGGAAAATTATCCGATGCTCAAATCCGACGCGAATTTCCGTCAGCTCATGGACGAATTGGCCGGAACCGAGAACCGGATTTCCGTGGAGCGCATGCGCTACAACGAAGTGGTAAAGTTGTTCAACCAAAGCATTCGGGTCTTCCCGAAGAACTTGATTGCCAATGCGTTTAATTTCAAGGAAGCCAAGTTGTTCGAAGCTGCGGCCGGTGCCAAGGAAACGCCGAAAGTCGATTTTAATCAGCAATAATTGTTCAGCCAGAAACCTTAAAAGCCTTCGGGAGTTGCATCCCGAAGGCTTTTTGTTTATAGGGACCTTGGGGTGCACCCGGAGGTCGAGTGATCGTTTTAAATAAGGTATTTTGGAAGGCGTGGCTGAATTTGATTGTTTTTAAGGGGAGAATGCTTTAAAACTGTGAACGGAGTAGTCCGGACAGTCGCTCCAGGGGTTTCCCTGGGGAGGAAAGTCCGAGCTCCTAGAGCAGGGTGCTGGATAACGTCCAGTCGTGGCGACGCGAAGGAAAGTGCCACAGAAAAGATACCGCCTCCGGCCGCAAGGTCGGCGGTAAGGGTGAAATGGCGAGGTAAGAGCTCACCGCGTTTCGGGTGACCGAGACGGCAAGGCAAACCCCACCTGGAGCAAGACCAAATAGGAGGGCCTAAAATCCGGAAACGGGTTTTAATCCGCTGCTCGCGGTGTCCTCGGGTTGGTTGCTAGAGGCCATCCGTAAGGGTGGTCCCAGATAAATGACTGTCGCTTGGCTTGCCAAGGCACAGAACTCGGCTTACAGGGCTACTCC
>CAZSAP010000006.1:178568-255909 GCA_964604705.1 uncultured bacterium | reverse complement strand
TCGAAAAAGCCTTGAGTGCCGAAGAGTTGGCGCAGCAGCCGGAAGCGGTGCAGACATTTGCCAAGTTAATGGATTTGGTTTTGAAGACCGGCGAACTCGGCGAGGCGGCGCAGGCGAGTACGAAGCTGGCGGATGTGAAAACTGCGTACGAAGCGGCCGTCAAGGGCGCGCAGGTCAATGCGCAGATTCAGC
This sequence comes from uncultured bacterium, assembly GCA_964604705.1. GTDB lineage: Bacteria > Oederibacteriota > JAAXVQ01 > JAAXVQ01 > JAAXVQ01 > JAAXVQ01. The sequence goes on along the minus strand of CAZSAP010000006.1, from coordinate 255,717 downwards.
CTTTGTGGGATCAGGTGCAGGTGAACGAAGCGACTAAGACCATGATTGTACCCATGAGCTTGGGAGGTGCGAGCACCCTGTCGTTGGTGATCCGTCCGGAAGGTCAGGGCGTGGCGATAAACCAGAACTTGGCCAAAGTAAGCGTGGACGGGAAGACCGAAGCGGTGTTGGTGGAGAACACGGTCTTGGCCGGCATGGAGAAGAGCGTGCTGGGCACGGTTCAGACCAGCAGTGTCGCGGGTGCCATGAAGTGGTTCACCACCATGTTTGCGGGTCTGGTCGGTATGGGCAATACGGCTGCCGTGGCTCCGGGTGGTTCGCAAAATGGTTTTGGTCAGATGTTTTCGGGTTTGTTTGGGAAGTCCAAAGGTGAAGCGACGGTTCAAGGCGCGGAACGTTCTGCAAGTGTGTTGACCCGTTTGGTGAATTTTATTCGCGAAAACCCCGTAATGGTTGTGGTGAGTCTGGCCTTGGCCGTAACTCCGTTTTTGGCCTTGTCGGGCATTACGTTTCGCGGTGCGGAGGGTGTAAGTTCGACGCCTTTGATGGCGGCTGCTGTTTTGCCTGTTTTCGGGAAGCGGAAAATCGCGAAGGCCTACACCACGAACTTGGGTTCAATTGCCAATTCGGTCGCCACATCGCGTCCGGCGTTGTGGAACCATATGGCGTGGAATGTTCGACAAATGTCGGATTCGGCACAGTTATCGGTGTTGCTGGCTGAATACACGCAAGCCCGCACGCGCGGGGAGTTTGTCTCCGAAAATCAGGCGTTGGCCGTGTTGACCACGATTTGGTCTGCGGCGCTGCAGAACCCGATTCTGTCTCAAAATGCGGAAACGTTGGTTCTGCAAGCCTTGCCGCAAGAGTATTCGAAAATATCTGTTCAAGCAGCTCGTCTGCTGGTTCAGGCAACAGTGAATGCGGAGACCTTGAATGCGATTCGTCAGGAGACCAAGGAAGTCCAGACACGTTTGTTGGACTTGATGAGCGATCAAGCGATTGTCCTGCGTTCCTACGATCCGGAAACCCAAAAGTTGGATGTGAAAAAAGAACGCTTGGCGCGCATTACACAGTTCTACGTGAATTTACAGGAGTTGGTTAACGCGGGCAAACATGCCGAAGCTGTGGCGTTTATGAAAAATGCCCCGGACCAAATGGGGTTGTACGACGCTAAGAATCGTGCGGAATTAAATGCCACCATGCTGGCAACCAACATTTTGTTTGAAATATCACAGCAGCTGGGGTTTGGAGCTGTGCACGCCAAAGCCAAAGTGAACGTCGCCTCGGACCTTTATCGCAGTGCGGATAAGAACGTAGAATCCATGACGAAGATCGTGCAATTGAAGGAACCCACCACCGTCTACATGTCGTTTGCGGTTTACGGAGAAACCGTGCGCCTGTTTAACGAAGATTTTCTCCGCATGAAACATCAGCAGTTGCAGCGTATTTTGGCGCTTAATCCGAAAGTGAAAGTGGAGATGCTGATCAGCGATGATGAATACGCTTCGGTGAAAGCCAAGCCGGGCATTGACATGCATTCCGGTACCGCCATGCAGTTGTTCCTGGAAGCCATGTTGGGGAATGGCAAAGCCAGCAATGACCGTTTCAATTCATGGGAAGCCAAAGCCGGTGACCAACTGACCTACAAAGTGGTGCGGGTTGAAGACGCGATTTTAAAGGAAAAAGCCAACCCTGGTTCATTCCCGGTCATGGCCCAATACATCAACGAAAGCCGTACGCGCAAAGGCGGATCGGTTCAGTACTTGATGTGGATGGGCGAACAATTGTCCGCACAAAACAAAGGTGAGAAATCCTATGTGGCGTATACGGATGCGGATATTTCCACAGATCTGATTCAAACCGGCTTGTTGATTGACAGCATCAACCAAGGTGCGGGGATGGCCGTCGGCTCCACGGAAGATGAGGCGGAGTCGTTGTTGATGAATAAATCCGAAGGCCGGAAACTGAAGTCACTGATCTACAACCTTATTGTCAACAGTCTGTTGTTTAATTCCCCCTTGAATCGGATTAAAGACACTCAGCGCGGATTTAAGATGTTCACTCCGGAAATTCTACGCGCCATGCATGCGAATTTCACCCAGTATCCGCAGGAAATGGCCATTGATACAGCGTACTTGGCACAAGCCCGCTTACTCAACGAGAGAGTGCAGGAAGTGCCGATCGCTTGGAAGGCGTTGGAAGAAGACTCCACGGTACGTCCGCAAGACAATTCGGATATGCTGTATCGTGTGTTGCAGCAACGCCGTGATTATGTCATGCCCCGCCAGACGTTTGGACAGCGCTTGTTCGGTATGACTGCGGCGTTGGTTGCGGGATCCATGTTGAAATTGCTGGTGGCCATGATCAATGCGGATCGTGAGCTGGAGGGCAAGGGGAAGTCGGGCGCGGTGGCCAAACTTGTGGCCATGGCCAAATACGCCTTGGTCCCTGGAAGCTACAAGTTGCCTGTGGGCAAAATCACGTTCCAAAATATGAATGTTGTAAAAACCGCGCAGGAATCGAAAATTCCACTGACCTTGGGCAATGTGATCAAAGGCCTTGGCTTGATGAATTTGGCGGTGCTCGGCATGAGTGGCGCCATTGCGGCGTTTGGCTTGTTGTCGTTGGTGATGGCCGGCGTGACGTCCGCGGCGCTTATCACGGTGTTGTCGGGATTTGCCCTGGCGCTGCTTCTTCTGAATAAGCAGGTTAAGCAAATTGAGTCCATCAATCGTTCTTGGCCAGTCCAGAAAATGGCCGATACGATCATGGTTCAGCTGAAATCACAGAATTTGACCATGCCGGACAATGTCACCATTCAGGTGGCGAAATTAAAACCTGTGGGACGCACCATGCAGGAGTTGACCCGCTGGGATGCCGGCAATAACCGGCTTTTGGTCTCGGATGAATTATTGAAGTTGGGGAACGAAGCCGTACTCGCCGGTGCCTTGGCGCAGCAGTTGGCCAAGACGTTTGCCAACAAGACCGATCGTATGGAATTGTATACATTAGGGCGCAACACGGTGGAACATCTCGGATTATCTTTGACGGATTATATCGAGAGTCAGAAAATTCGCGTCGGTATTGTCAGTCCGTATTCCCGTCAAGGTGGGTTGGCCGAATACGTTAATAAAATTATTTTGGAAGGGTATGCACCTCTGGCGCAAGATGGAGCCCTTTCGGTCGAGGTTTTTGCCCACGATACCGACATCATCGATGCTACCAAAGCACGCGGGATGTTGGATAAGGGTGAGATTGTTCGCATTCTCAAACCTGCACAATTCAAAGATCGCTTGACCGGTGAAATAAAAGATTCCGAGAAAGAGGTTATTGTTCAACTGAAACCGGAAAATGTCCGAGTTGTGGACGTGGTGCTTCCCACGGGTGAAACCAAAAAGGTTCCGGTTCAAATTCATCGAGTGACTCAGTTTAACGGAATCACCAGTGTGGCGTCCTTGGCCAAGTCCGTGGTGGATCATAAAGTTGACATTGTGAATTTCCAGTGGCTGATTTCTTCGGCAGCGGACAAGCCCACGGGATTGCTGGGAGCGCTTGCTCCCTCGATGGTGCAGAAAATGTTAGGTATCCCAACCACGGTAACCATGCACCATACCGTGCATACCATGGATTTGGAAGCCGGACAGAAAGTAAAGCCGGGATTCGGGATTAAGGCTTTGATTGGAAAAATTGCGGTCGTAACGGGGTCGGAAATTATCGAACGCAGTTTGCAAATGGTGGATCAAGTGTATTTAATGCTCGATCGTTATATCGATGCCTATCGCGATATCTATGGCATTAATGCACGCCGCATGCATCATGGATATTTCAAACGCGAACCCATTAAAATGGAACGGTATGGCAATTTAACTTTTGAGGGACAAAAAACGGTTTTTATCGGCTCGGTCGGCAAGTGGGGCGATTACAAGTTGGTGGAAGACCAAGTTGCTGCTTTGCAAGAGATGTTCGATACCAATCCAGATATGAAGGGGAAAGTCATTGGGTTGTTGGGCGGTGGGGATAATCCGAATGCGCTGGGATATACGGAAGAAAAGGAAAAATATTATCGGGCGAATCCAAGTGCCGGTGTGCTGGTTATTTCTAATCCTGAAGTTGATCAAGCTGAGAAGGAAGGGCTGAATTTAAAAGATCCTGAAGCGTATCGAGCTTGGATTGCTGCCAAGGCCAAAGCGGCAGGGGTGAACATTGTCTACCGAGCCGGATTTTTGGGTAAGGATTTTGATGTGGTCAATGAAGCCTACGATGTTTCGTTGCTGTTGTATCGATCCACCACGGGGACATCGGGACCGGCGCATGAAGGTGTGGGCTTGGGCGGGACTCCGGTCGTGGCTTCCTTGCAAGATCCGCGTTACGACGACATGCGCGATCTGCAAGAAGAAGGCATTGTGGTCAACGGCGTTCCCACCAAGCGGGATCCGAATGCGGCTACGAAAGTGTTGGTTCCTGACGCCATTGCATGTGCCAAGGTTTTGACGGATTTGGTACGTAACCCCAAGGAACGCTTGGCGCAGGCACAGAAAAATCTGGCGGCCGGGAAGACGTTGGTACCTACAGAGATCGGCAAGCAGTACTACGGTGAATTTCGTCGAGTGTTGGGTATGGACGCGACCGATGCCGTGGTGGGCAAGTTGGCCAAGGGTCAGACTTTCCGCGCACCGCCCACAGGCTTGGGTTTTTGGGCGCGTTTTGGTGTTTTCTTTGCTACACGTTTAGGCATTCGGATTGCGGCTGCGATTGTATCAGCGGCTCAGTATGCCGTTGGCCGGTTGAAGCAGTTTACCTTTACCAACGGGGCTTTCCAAAAGGCTTGGGATGAGCGTCAGGCTCGCGTTGAAGGATCACGTCGTTGGGTGCGCGGCATTGTGTTCGGCGGTTTGGCAGCAGGGTTGGGCACGTTGGCGTTTTTTACGCTGGGTGTGGATGGACAGATGCAACTGCTCAAACAGGTGGCCAATTTTGTGGCTGCCAACCAAAGTTATTTTATCAACGCGGGCATCGGCGCAGTGCTTACCGGTCTGCAAGATGCTTTGGGTCAGAAACTGGCTGGGAAGGCTAAGTTTAATTGGAAACAAAACATGCTCTCGACCCTCTTGGGTGGAACGGTAGGCTTGCAAGTCGCCTTGTTGTATTCCACCTTGGATTGGATGCTGCCACTGAGTGGGTTGAAAGATTCGGGTTTCCTCCAACTTTTTGGCATGAACGAGAAGCTCGCCTTTTTGGGAGGCATGTTTGTCAAGCTCATGCGCGTCGGCGGTGCCATGGCCATGGGCTTGGGCATTTCCTTACAATACGGGATCTTGACCACCCTTTTCGGGAAGAAGCCTGCTGCCCCCGGAACCAGTGCGGCCGATCAACAGAAGCAGTCCACCTTTAAAGAGAAATTTATTGATTTCAATATCTTAAAACTCGGTCCAGTCTTGGTCTGGTCGTTTATCAACCAGAACATGTTGCCCATTACCGGTTCTTTGTTTGGGTTTGTACTGCCCATTCGCGCGGGGCTGCAGATGGTCTGGGATTTTGTCTGGGGCATTGTCCAGGCCTGGGCCTTTAACCGTGATGAGGCTCTGCGGCATACGTTCAAGCGTGCGCTTTACCGTTTGACCAACAGTCAGCGGTTTGCACCCAGCGAAACCGAGATCGCGACGATTGCAGAAAAGAATGTGGAGATTCTCCGCGACGGGCGTTTTAGCGACCGTCTTGTCAAGGAGTCCATGGGCGGCAATGCTACTTCAGGCCGTGCGGCAGTTAGTATTTTGGTGGATCATGAAGGCCGGATTGTAGAGATTGGCCCGATTCAAGCGTACTCGACCGAGATACGGCGTAAGCTCGATCAGGGCCAGTACACGTTGGCGATCGTCTCGGTTAAAGTTTTAAACCGCACCCCTGGGGAAGAATTTGAGGTGTTTGGTACGGATACATTGAACACGACGCAGCAACGCACGATGCAAGCGTTGCAACAACAATTGAATACGTTGGCGGGAACCCAAGGCTATTCCAAGGCGTTGAACATACCGGTCTCCCCTGCGGCACGTTTGATTCAGGAAAAGATGCAGGCGTATACGACTATGGAAGAGGGGCAACCCTTGACCGTGCAAGATGTCATGACCCAAATGCAGCTCTCGCAAGCCGATGCCTTGGAAGTGTTGGATTATCTTGCCTCCTTGGAAGCGGACACCACCACCTTGAAGGGAATTGATAAAAAAGAGACCGCAGACGGCAAGACTGTCTACTACATGGTCAAAGCTCCGGATATGAGCAAGGTGCGCGTGGTGATTCTCGCCGGTGGTGGCGGGGAACGCGTTTGGCCGGCGTCCGACGGCACTTTCCCGAAACAGTTCCAGTCCTTCTCCAAAGACGGCAAGACCATGCTCCAAAAGACCATTGAGCGTGTAATGCAGTTGGGGATTCCTAAAGACCATATTATGATTGCGACCCGTTCTACGTTTGTGGATCAGGTGAAGCAGTCGGCCCCGGATTTCCCAATCAACAATATCATCGGCGAGCCGGGCAAGAAAGACACCGGGGCAGCCATTGCCTTGAATCTTACGACCATGGAACCCGGCACGACGGCGGTTTTCTTGCCGGCCGATCATGTCATTGCCGAGCATTTGGCCGATGAGCGCGCCGATTATTCTGCCGCCATTGACAAGTTCAAGGCTGCCATTGAGTCAGCGGTTAAGGGTGCACAAAACCGCGAGCGCGTTGTTTCAACCATTGGCATTACACCGACCTTCCCGGCCACACAGTACGGCTACACCCAGACCGGCACACAGACCAAGCTGGGTCAGGGCACCACGCAAGTGCGTCAGGGCTTGGGCTTCAAGGAAAAACCGGATTTGACAACCGCGCAACAATTGGTTGCCAGCGGAGATTATGTGTGGAACGCGGGCATGTTTGTCATGCAGCGTGATTTTGGTCTGGAAATGTTCGGCCAGCATGCGCCGGCCATTGCTCAGGCCATGGCGGAAATCAATAAGCATTTGACCGTTTTGCGCACGGCCACCAGCACGCCGGCTGAACGCGAAACCGCCCAGCGCGGCATTGTCGCGGCGTACAACGGCATTCCGAAAGAAGCGGCGGTTTCTGTGGATTTTGCCATCATGGAGAAACTGCAAAAAGAATTGTTGACCGTGGCCGGGACCTTCCCCTGGTTTGACGAGGGGGATTGGGGTTCCATGACCCAGCGCAAGGACGCCGAGGGCAATCAGTCCATTGGTCAGGGGAACGTTCAGTTGGACAACACGCGCGACACGGTGGTGTATGCCGATGCTGGACGCACCGTGATTGTAAAAGGCTTGGACGCGCATGTTGTGGCTGTCAAAGACGGTCGTGTGTTGGTTATGCCAAAAGAATTGTCCGCGAAGTTGAAGGATTTAACCAAAGAACTGAAAGCCGATCCCGAGACCGCGCGTTTTGTGGATGGCACGGACATGAAAACTCCGGCCGGGCAGGGATTGATTCGGATTGTTAACTCGGTCAATACCGAAGCTGTTTCCGATCAAGGGTTGGTGGCGTTGTTCGGACTGGAAAGCGTGAAAGTGACTCAACAAGGCGAAACCGTTATTGTTGAACGCACAGCGCCGGTGAAGGGAATTACGGAACGTGCTGAAACCAAGGGTGTGGTTCTGCCGGCGGTGGAGACGACGCAGGCCGAGGTGAAAGTGGACGCCGAGCAAGCGCGTACCGAAGCACTCGGACAAGTCAATCGGCGCCTCTCGTCGCAAGCGGGGTTTGCGGATCTTTCTGTGTTGGCGTCCTTGGGTTCGGTGGCATTGGGCTTGGTGGTAGGCATACCCGCGTTACTAACCTTGCTGACGGGTTTTGCTTTCTTGCCGTTGGTAGGTGTGGTGGCCGGAGTTGCTTTGGTTGGCTTGCCGGTAATTTTCGGCGTGGCCAATCGGGCGCAACGCGCAGCCGGAACCGCCTCGGTGGCGGCTACGGCTAAAGATGTTTCGGAGATCAAATCCGTAAGCCAAGATGTGCGAACGTATTTCAATCGTTTCTCCCAAGGTATACCTACCAATTTGATCAAGCGGGTGTTGATTACCGCGGGAATCATTGGTCTGTACTTCTTGGGGCGTATGGTTCCGATTCCAGGGGTGGATGCCACCTTGTTCCAGACCGCAGCCAATTTGGGCGGGACTGGGGCCATGGGTGTATTTAACTTCTTCTCCGGCGGGATGTTGGAGAAATTCTCGGTATTTGGTCTGGGCTTGGCGCCGTATTACGGTGCGTCCATGATTATGATGGCGCTTAGTTTCTTCAATCCTTCGTTGAAAAATCTTCAGAAGTCCGGTGAGAACGGACGCAAGCAGTTCGAACGTTACACCAAGTGGATCTCCGTAGGTTTGGCCGCCGTGCAGGCTGCGTTTGTGGTCATGATGACACCGATGTTGTTTGGGACCACGGCGCTGATGCTCACAGGCATCATCACCCTGACCTTGGGTGCCGTGGCCATGACCTGGTTCAATTCGCAATTGCAGGAACGCGGATTGGGCGGCAAGCAAGGGTCCATCCTCATGGCCGTGATGATGATTCCGTCGTTGTTGAGTCAAGCCGGTTTGGCGCTTTCCGGAAGTCTGGTGGCGATGCCAGCACTGACGTGGATCGTAGGCGCGCTTTCCATCACCGCGCTGTCGGTGGTGTTGAGCACCAAGTACTTCAAGATCCCCGTGCGTTCCACCCGGGATATGAAGGAAGGAAAAAAGCAGACGACGCCGAAGCGTTTCTTGCCCTTTAAGGCCGATTACACAGGAGCCAATGCGCTGTTTGCCTCGCAGTCGTTGATTGCCTTGATTTCCATGGTGACCTTGCCTTGGTTGGGTTTTGCCATCGCACCGGTCTCTTTGACCTACAATTTGATTGTGGTCGGCACCATCTTGGTGTTTGCTCTGGGCATCACTCGCTTGATGGTCAATCCGAAAGACATTGCCGCACAATTGGCCCAGTCGGGAAAATACATTCCTGGAAAAACGCCCGGCGCCGAGACGCGAAATTATCTCTCGCGAATTTTAACATTCTTGCCGGTGGGTGGCGCGGCTGCGATCATTTCTATGGCTTTGCTTCCGCAGACCATTGGCATGGGCGGCGTTGGCCTTTCGATTTTGGTTTTGGTGGGCACGGCCGTGGCGGTGATTGATCAAGTCATCAGCATTGTATCGCAGCAACGGGCGCAGGCTCAGATGTCGGTGGAGCAACGTCCCCGCACCTGGGTGGGCGCCATCTTGCCCTTGATTGTTCCCGTCGGCGTGGTGGCGGGTGTGGTGGGTGTGTTGTACGGCATTGTGAACCTGGCCAAGGTGGCGTTTATTGCCACGTCGGTCGCGGTTACGATTGGTTTGGCGTCGTGGGTGTTTTACATTGGCGCAGCCGGGATTGCCATCGGTTGGTTGGCGTATCGCCAGTGGATTGCGCCGCGGCGTGCGCAAAACGCGTACATGAAGGCGCTGGGTCAATTGCGCTCCGAAGCCGACAAAGTGGATGATATGCGCGTCAGTCTGCGGGGCAAAAGCTTGGCGGAGTTGAAAACTCAGACCGATGCGTTGCGCGCACAGTTTAAAGATATGACCCAGAAGGAAGCAGAAGCGCGCTTCCGCGAACAGCGCTCCGAAGCCATTGCCATTGCTGTGGTGGCCATCGAACAACAAAAACGTGCACGCGCGGCCGCTGAGAGCGATCCGGTGAAGCGTCGTTTGTTGGAGAGTTTTACCATTCACCCCAATCAGTTGATGGCTGCGTTGGCGTTTACGGAATTGAAGCAAGCCCGTGGTTGGCAGCGGGTCGCACGCTTCTTCCGTCTTCTGGTCACCCCCGAGGTTTCCATGGTGGATGTGGCCGCCTACGCCATTAAGTTGGCCACCGGCCAGGGTAAGACCGAGACCGCGGCCTTGGCGTTGTTTGCCGTCTCGTTGCTGAACCGTGGTTCGCACTTGATCACACCGAACATTGATTTGGCCATGGAGCAAGGCGAGGAAGTGGCGCGTTTGTTGGCGCCGCTGGGAGTAAGCGTGGCCGTGACAGGGTATTTTGACCGTGAGACTCAGCGTCCGGCTGTGTTGGTTTGGAACTCAACGACCCAGAGCATGGTTAAGGAATTTGACCTGACCAAGGCGTATCAAGCGGATATCACCTACGGTACCGAAAGCGCGTTTAATTTTGATTATCAGATTGGGCTCAACACACGTGAACCGTACTACCGTATTGACGATGAAGGCGACGTCACTTACTTCGTAGAGGGCACTACTCCGCGTTCGATCAATCAGACCGTGGAGCATACGCTGCGGGATGCGGAAATGAAAGAGTTGTTGGGCAATGTGGTCAAGGGGCTGCAACCAGGTATGATCAAGGTGGATCTGGGAACGCAAAACATCCGTTTCAATGAAGTTGGACGTAGTGCGTTGCCCAACAGCGAAGCCTTCGAGACCATTGCATCTAAGAATCCAGCTGCCCTGCGTTTATTGTTTGCCGGGTTGGTAAGTCGGGTGGTTGAAGCGCAGAAGGGTTCGGAGACCCCCTTGGTGGAAGTGACGTACCAAGCAGGTGAACAACGTGCCATCTTGACCAAAGACGGTTTAAAGATGATATCGCAGGGATATTTAGGGTTGCCCGAAAGCACCAATTTGACGGAATTCCCTATGTTGCAATCGTATTTACAAGCAGCCTTGGATGCGCAGTTCTTCTACGAACGGCGCGACGATGTGGCCAAGGCCGCGGAAGCCAAGCCTGGGGTTAGCGAATATCGCGTGACTCAGGGTCAGGTGACGTTGATCAATCGCGAAACCGGGCAAGACATGCCGGGTCAGGAAGTTTCCGGTGGCATTCATCAGGCATTGCAAGCCAAGGAATTCTTGGTTGAGACCAATTCGCTGGTTCGCGGCGGCATGGAATTCACCAACATTGGGGATTATCAGAGCCAGTTGTTGCCGGCTCAGTTTGCCCGGCGCTATCCGTGGCGCAACCTTATGTCGGCTACGACCGGAAACAGTGAGGAACAGCAAGAACTTATGGAGCGGTTGGGTTTAGCCCGCTTGCACCTGCCCTCGGATCAGGGTGCTTCATTGGTGCGCGATCGCTATCAGGATCAGTATTATATGGAGCCGGCGGCCCAGGCCGATGCGCTTCAGAACACCATCCAAGAGCACAAGGTGTTGGGTGGCATTTTGATTGGAACGTACACCACCGGCAAGCTGCAGGCCTTGACGCAAATGTTGAAACAAACGTTTGATCGTACCGGCACTGCGCAGGTTCGAATCATGGATGCCGAGACTTCGCCGTATCGCATGCAGCAGTTGGTCCAGGAAGCCAAGGCTCGCGCCGCGGAATTGCGCACAGCCTTGGATGGCGTCAAGTCCATCGCGGATGCCACGGCACGTCAGGCTGCTGAAAAACAGATCTTGGAAAAATTCCAGAGCCAGACCCGGACGTTGACGGTCGCGGTGATTTCTTCCAAAACCACCAAGGAACAGTTGGCGGCCATTAAGCAGATTGCCAGTTTGCCGTTTGTGGTGACCATCACCAATCCGCGTGGTACTCGTGGGTTTAATGTTCTGGGTGAGGACATGTTGGCCGTTGAGGCCGAGGTTCCGACCAGTTCGGATGCCAACGAACAGTTGTTCGGCCGTGTGGGTCGCCAAGGCTTGGTCGGGTACGCGGTAAAGATTTACAGTATGGCCGATGATGCGGTCATGCAGCGTTACGCGGACACAAGTTCTGCGAAGTTCTTTATGAATCGGGCCGTGGGCAACATCATGGGCACGAAGCTCATGCAGTATGTGTTGAAATACATTTCCGAAGCGCATGTGCGCAACGCACGTGAGCAGGCGGAGCAACGTTCGTATCATGACCGCTATTTCACACCCGTGAACACGGCCGACATACAGCGTCGTGTGCTGGAGCAGACAATCTCCAACATGAACGAGTCTGCATTCCGGGCCTATGTGGATAACGCCATCCGCCAGGATGTGGGCACGTTGGTTGTCAATCAAATCAATCGAACCCAGATTCAATCGTCGCTTAAGCAGGCGGCTGCGGATTTGGTGGCTCAGTTCGGGCACTATCGCGATGTCTCATTGTGGGATGAAGAAGCCATGCAAGCCGAGATCAGCAAACAGTTCCCACAGGAATTGGCCAACCGCATGACCACCTTGGTGCACGATGCCTTGACCAACACCAAGCAAGATGGCTATCGACTCCGCGAAAGCTTAACCGCGCAATTGCAGAAGTCGGTGAACTCCCTGACTAACCGAGATGTGGTGGAAGCCGGTTTCTTGAACCTCATGCTGGCGCTCCAGGAACGCGGGGTCGTGTTGTCCGTGGAATTGGCCAACGCGCTCCAGTTGCGCATCGCCGATGCACTCTTAACCAAGAAGGGTAACACCGCGCGTCAGGAGATCGCCGATGTCTTGGCCCAATATATTGGAGCCTTGCACCGCGGATTGGTGAGCAGTGCGGCCATTTCCTTGGACGATCAAAAGAAGAGTCTCTTAACGCAAATCAAGCAATCGTGGGGACCTGACTTCCTGCGGCCGATTGAATCCGCGAAAGAAGACGGTATGTTCCTGGCCTACGCAGGGCGTGAGCCTTTGGATCAATTCAAGACGCGGGCCGCGCAGATTACCCGAAATTATTTTGCACAAGCCGTTCCACGGGTGGTCTTAACCGCGGCATTGAACCCGATTAAAGTGGAAGTAACCATGCCCGAACGTACGGTTGAAGAGGTTTTGCGCGAGGCCGATGTGTTGCTGGGACGCGGAGTGGCCATGGAAACGGTGGTTGCTTCCGCCACCTTGCCCACCGGGACACTGGCTCAGGAAACCTTGCCTGTAGCCGATACCGAGCTCTATCAGCAGGCTTTGGCTGGGACGTTGCGCCAGATCGACGGTGGGTTCCGGTTGGGACGGCCGTTGAATATAGAGAAGGCCAGCTTCGGCAAGGAAAATCAACCTGCGGTTATTTTCCGTCTGAATCATCCGGAGAAGCTGGATGAATCGGATTTCCTGTATCTCCAGCAGACTGCCCAGACCTTGAACAAGAACGCACGTGTGATTTTGGTCGTGACTGCCGATGAAAAAGTGGCTCGAAAAAATCGTGATGCCATTGGCCGCGCCTTGCGTGTCATCAATGACAATCTTCAGGCCAAGGCCCGGGTACAAAGCTATCAACAATTAAGCGACAATTCTTTGCGCTCGGCCTATGTGCCTTTAGCAGGACGTTTACCGCAGTTGTCCGTGGCTGCGCCCCTGAAAAAAATGGCCGAGACCGTGCGTGAAACGGCGGTTGCTCAAGCGGGTCTTTTGATCAATTTGGGCGCAACGGCGTTGTTGGTCACTGGCTTGATTGGTTTGTTTATGGCCTCCGGCGGACTGCTTGGATTGGGCGCCGGCGGATTGGCCATGGGGGGCGCCATTGCCTTGCTGGTGAACAACGCTGGATTGAGAGCGCGCATCGCTGCGATTCCTGCGTTTATCGCACACTTGGCTCGCACCGTGGGTGCGCCTGCGTCAGAAACCACTGAAGTTCCTGAGACGACCTATCAGATCGCAACTTCGGATCAGGTCACCAATGGTCAGATCAAAAACATCAATGTCAATGGTCGGATTGCTTCATTATATATAGACGACGCCGTTGAAGCGGCTCAGCCTGGCATTTCCGTCATTATTGAACAGCAGTTGACGGCCGCTTGGGGTTCGCTCTCCAATTCACTTAGAAACAAAACTCAGTCCGTTGTCTTTTTAGCCGAACGCAGTGAAGCCCAGATTTCGGCGCTGCGTGAGCAGGGGGTGATCACGGATGCCTCGATTATTCTGTTCCGTGACGGGTATGTCAAAGCCGGTTTGGATTTGACCACCACCGAAGGGCAAACTACGCTGGGAACGGATTTGATCAATCCGCTTTTGTTGGCCAGCCAGCGTATGCAGACCATTGCGAAATTGTTGGTCAACCGCTTGAACCTGGAAAGCCGTGGAACGTTGGATCGCAACCAACTGGCTTCGGAAGTGGTGGATTTGGTCGCGTCATATCCTGAAAACATTCGGGATGCACTGCGTTCCTTGGTTCAACAGGAAATTGGACGCCGCCTGAATCCCAGTCTACTCAGCGGTTGGGAACGCTTTTTGAATTCCAATGCCTTGCTGCGTTTGGCCAAACGTATGGTCTTCTTGTTCATCCCCATGGCACTCTTCTTCCTGGGCGGATGCGCCACCGGCAGCATGGCCATGGCCCGCAGTACCTCGCCCGACATGGTGTACCGCGACCGCGGAACCTATGCACCCCGCGACACCATCACCGTCAGCAACAACCTCACCCAATTGATCGACAAGGGGTTGAGCAATTCACCGAATTTATCCGCGGACCGTGGACGCATCGAGTACGCCAGCACGGACGTGTTCCAGGCTCAATTGGGGGCGTTTCTACCTACGGTCTCGGTTAAGGTTCCGTTGGTTTCAACCTATTTTGGTGAAGGTGGCGGGGTCACTGGGGGGCAGATCTCAAATGGCTTCCTTATCACCGATGAGCGTTTCCGCATTTCACAGAAGATTTTTGATCCGACCTGGGGTCCTTATTTCTCACAACTGGGGGCCAAGACCAAACTGCGCCAGGTGGAGTACCAAAACGACATAACCTCCATGATCCAGGAAATTGTCAAAGCGTACATCGAACTGCGCCAGGCTAATTTCCTCGTAGCCAAGCAAAAGACCGTCTTGGACGATGCTTTGTCTTTGATCGTGGAGAATCAAAAGGTCATTGACGATGCACCGGCCGATCAGAAGCAGGCCTTGACCGTATATCATCAACAGCTCTTTACCCGGGCACAGAAGGAACGCACCGCGTTGTTGGCCCTCCAGGCCGATGCCTTGGACAAGATGCGTACCATGAACATTGTGGTTGGAAATCCGGTAAACACGAAAGTGGATGTGGGCAGTGAATTGGTAACGCAAAAGGAGTTGGATGATATTTTCCAGCGCTATTTCAAGATGGCGCCACTCTCCAATCAAGTGGACCTGGCTCAGGCCAATGTGCAGATGTCGGAGTTTGAACGTCAACTCATCGCATCCAACCGTTCTTGGATTCCCACGCTGACAGCCAGCGGTATGGTTTTCTCAAACTCCACAGGCCTGGGTGACATGGCAGCGTATGTCGAGTTACGTGCGCGCTTGTTGCATACGGATTTTGGCAAAACCCTATCACAGGAACGTTTGTTGGCTGTGAATTCGCAGTTGGCGCGAGTGGATTATGAAGAGGCTAAGCGTGTACGTGTGTATGCGACCTGGCAAGCGCAGATCCAAATGACACATGCCTTGGAGCGGATGCGGCTGATCGAAGGCCAGATGAAGGCCACCGGGGAAAAATTGGCCAAGGCGGAGTCGGATTATCAACTCGGCATGGGCGATGTTATGCTCGTGGCACATTTACGCGGTCAGTGGGCGTCGTTGTACACCCAACAAGCGGCTGCACGGTTTGATTATTTGACCGCATCGTTGGTACTCACCGGTACGGAAAAAGTCAGCGATATTACCCAACCTGTAACCTTGCCTTCGCTTTCCGGAAGCATGGTTTTAGCGGTGGAAAACAGTGTGGATATCCGGCGCGCGATTTTGGGTGGACAAGCTGCCAAAGAAGAAGGCAATGTTGCCGGAAGCATGAACAACCCCTCGCTTGATTTGAATGCCTACGGGGGTAAGCGCTTTTTTAACAAACAAGAACAGGCTGGTGCTGATTTTACCGGCGACAAGGGATGGCGTACGGGGTTGAATCTTGAAGTGAGTGGTCCGTTGCGCTTTGGCACAGGGAACGAACGCAATTTGGCGCATTCCAAGGTCATCGAGAACGACGCGGCGCGTGAATTTGCCCGTAATCAATCCATGATTGATATTATTTACGCCTACATTCAAGTGGTGGAATTAAAAGCCCGCGTAAATTACCAAGAAAAAGTGGTGGTGCAGGCACAACAGCGTTTTGATAAAGCCAAGGCGGAAGCCGAAAAGACGCAAGAACCCTTCTTTGAAAGGGCCGAAATGGAGAACTTGGCCGCGGCCAAGTCGACATTGGAACAGATCAAGCAAGAGATGGACATTGCCATTGTACGCTACATGCGTCTGGCCAATATTCCGGCCGGAACCGTGCTTGCGTTTGAAGGCGATGTCACAACGCTCTTGGATAAATTGCCGGG
Organism: uncultured bacterium; assembly: GCA_964604705.1. GTDB lineage: Bacteria > Oederibacteriota > JAAXVQ01 > JAAXVQ01 > JAAXVQ01 > JAAXVQ01. The sequence continues at coordinate 239,531 of CAZSAP010000006.1, read as the reverse complement.
CGAGCTTGAGAGTGCACTTACCGCAAACAGCTATGATCCACAAGCGTATCGCAAGCTCCTGGTGGCGCAGAACCAACGTGCTTCTGCAAATATGCGGGTTGATGGGCAAGGCGACCCCGTTCGTTGGCAACTGGGTGTCGCACAAGACTTCAACACCAAAGGCACCACGGCCTACTTTGGGTTGTCCATTCCCTTGGGTGGTGGGTCCAGCTCTAAGAAGACCCAGGCTCGGGCGGAGTATACGGAGAGCAATCAAGCGTTGACCTTCTGGGATCGTCAGCTGGTACAACAACAAGAAACGGCTAAATCCGAGTACATGTTTGTTACCCAACAACTTGAGTTGGCTAAAAAGCGTGTGACGTTCGCCACACAGGATTTGGCCCAAGCCAAAATTGACATGACGGCCGGCAAAGTAACGCCCAGCTATGTGGCGTTTGTGGAACAACAGTTGTACGCGCGCCAACTCGAGTTGACGTTCTTCCAAGGACATGTGGCGCGGGCCAAACTCAAGCTTCTGCAACTCGGGGCGCCGGTTACCGCCACGGTTACCACACCTACACTTCAGATCAACGTCACCAACCCTGAAGCGATTATTCAGCAAATGAGCTCGCTTATTGCTTCTTCGCCCAACGTCCTTCGGGCCCAGAGCTTGTACGAATCGTCCAATGCCGCGATCAATGATCCGACCATGTTCACCCTTTCCTTCATGTCTTCGGGTGGTTTGGCCAACCAAACCTTCTCAAAAACCAACGGCGGAGTAAGCACCGATTACTCCACCACGTCGGGCTATGTGGATGCCGCGACTCAAATCCGCTGGTCTCCCTCATTTATACAGCAGGTTCAGTGGGCTCGCAGTCAGGCGTTTGAGAAACGTGTGCAACGCGATCAGGTGGTGTACCAGACTTGGCTGAAAGCGATACGTACGTATTTCTCACTGGCGTTAAGCGCCGAGAAGGTTAAGTTTGCCCAGGATGAAGTGGCGCGTTGGAAACAAATGGCCGCTGCGTCACCTGCGGACAAAGATGTGAAGTTGCAATACGAAGATGCTCAGACGAAATTGTTGGAACAACAGCGCTCGTTGAATGCACTCAAGCTCGAACTCTCTCAGTTGTTGGGAGCCAATATTGTCTTTGATTATAAGGCGACGGGCAATGTGGCTGAGTTCTTAAACCAGACTCAGTTCGAGACTCAGTTGAACCGTGTCTTGGCTTTGGCCGGAACCATGGATTCCAATATGGCCGCTGTTATGAAAGATGCTCAGGGCACCCAATCGGTCTTGCCGTCGGTGGTGCAGGGGCTTTTGCCGACTGTGACTTTGGAAAGCCGTTTCCGACATGTCTCGATTACCGGTGCTCAGACCACCGGGGGAGTAAAAACGGAGAATAAGGTTTTTACCTCCCAATTGGCCGCGAATGTGATTATTTCCTTCTCGGGGGAGAATCTCCTCTCGGGACGTCTCAATGACATTTCCAGTGGAATAAATGTGGACTTGGCGCGAGGCGTTCGCATTCGCATGGAAGCGGAGCTCAAGCGCTTGGAAGGGCAGATCAACGACCAGGCCGCCCTTTACAATCAGACGCGCAAGACCTTGACCGCCGCCGAGGATGCGCTCAAGATGGCGCAAACCCAGTACCCCAATGAACCCGGCAAACTCATTGCGTATGTCTCAGCCTACATGGAAGCGCGCACAACCGCCACCGAAGCGTATTTGAAGTATTTGGGTTTAATGGCCGATTACAATGCACGCATCCAGGCGTATACACCGGTTCAAGTCAAGAGTACGGTGGAGCCCACCACCAGCGGAACGAAGATTGCTCCGGTGGTGAAGAAGGTCGCTCCCAAGAGTTTCCTGCCTTTGATGCTCGCCATGGGCGGCATGGGCATTACGTTCTTCCTCAACGGGGGATGGCTCTTCATGCTCCCGGCTATGATTTCAACCGCCATGCTTATCGTGGAAGCGTCCAAGTATCTAATTTTAAATTCAGGTTTTATGTCCCGCTTGGCCAGTCACCGTTGGAAGGCCATGGAGATCGCCGATCGCGTGGCTGAAATTCAGAAACGCACGGGTGTTGAGTTGGTTCCGGTCCGTCAACCGCGTGGGTTCCGGGATGCGTATCACTCCTTGCGCAACGACTTCCCGTTGATCTCGTATCAGCCGAGCACGGGACGATATTTGGTTTCGGAACGTTTATTGGATTCGGATGATTGGATCTCACGCCGGCAATTGGATGCGTTCATCCGTCACGAGCAGCAACACGCGAAACGGGGGGCCGGTGAAGAACGCGCCATCCTTTCGGAAGTTTTTGGCGGCGGAATTGTCGATGTAATCTTGAATTTCACCTCGTTGTTAAATGTTCCCTGGGCTTTGGCCACCCGGATTCCTTTGCTGGGTCGTTTCTTAAAGACCGAAGAAGTGGTTCAGAGTATTCCGCTTTCGGACTTTATGTCCGTGAGCAAGGCCACGGGGGTTATTCATTCTGCATCGCGTTCGATTTCCAAAGCCTTGGATGAATTGAACAAGGCGGAAACCAAAACCGCGAGTTTAACCGTGGAACTTGAAGCGGCCATGGCTGCGGAAGAAAAGGCCAAAGGCGCCAACGGCACCGATCGAGCACGCCTGCAAAAGCAAACTCAATTGGATAAAGCTTCAGAACGGCTCCACGAAGCGTTCAATGCCTACATTCAAAGTCTTCAGGAATTTGTAGATGCGGCCGACAGTCTACGGGCCTCGGATGTTACGGAACTTGGATCGGCGGTGAAGGCTGAGTATTTGAAGCAGGCGCGTAATATTGCCGACAGTTTGGTCAATGGAGCCGATACCCAGAAGATACGCGTCGGTGTGTCCAATGCGTTATGGCAGGAATTGGAAAATGTGGCCAACGATGAGTTTGCCAAACTTCCGGCAGATGAGCAAGGGAAGGCCGCTCGCGCCCGACGTTTGAAGGATTTCTTAACCATCGGTTTGATTCAGGTATTGGGGATTTCTGCCATCGGCCTGGGAGAAATGGTGAACTTAACCCAGGCCTGGACTATCGGTGTTCCGGCCATAGTCTTAGGCATTGCTTTATTTGTTTTTGCCTGGCGGACCGGACGGCTGACACACATGCGTGTTCAGCACAGTCGTCTGGAACGCCACCACATCAAAGCTTGGATTTTAACCGACTTTGTGCGTACGGGTGTTTGGGCCGTGGCTCGAGCCGTGGTGACCATGACGGCCATTATGTTTATGATTTTGGCACCGCTTGGTCAAAACCGTTTCTTCCAGATTATCATTGGGATTGGCTTGCATCCACTGGTGGATTTTTCACGTGCGGTCATCTACCGGTTCAGTCCGTACCGTGAGCAAAAGGCCGATGTGACCGCGGATCTTACCAAAGTAACCGGTTTGCCCAACGAACAGCGTACCAGCACCAGCGAACATTTATTGGGTACGTCGCAATCTGTACCCCAGGGATTTGCCGCGATTAACAACGCACAGCCGGACCAAATTTCCATTAACGGCATTGTGGTAAAGATCAAAGGTGCCAACTATTACCCCTCTGAACACGGTTGGGGCAAGATGTGGACCGAGTGGGATCCCAAGATGATCGATCGGGAATTGGCGCGCGGTGAAGAATTGGGCATTAATGTGATCCGCACCTTTGTGCACTACAAGGAGTTCGGTGGCGCCAATGTGGATCCGACCATGTTGGCCCATATGCAGGAATTTATTGAGATTGCCAACAAACACGGGATGAAGGTCCAGTTTACCTTCTTCCCGATGGACCGCAGCTACAACGAAGCGGATTGGGCCAATCAAGAGAAACATGTGAGTGCGGTTTTGGAACGCTTCAAAAACGATCCGCGCATTTTAGGGTGGGGAATTTCCAATGAAACCGATTTGGATGCCATCCAGTTCAACGATGCCAACGATGTACGGCTGCAACAAGCGGTCCAATGGCACAACCGCATGGCCGCCTTAATGAAGTCCGTGGATCCGAATCACTTGGTGATTGCCGCTACCTCGCGTCCGGACTTGTTGACGCAGCTGGATATGAATTCCGTGGATGTGTATGCTTTGCATACCGGTGGAAATCAGGATTCGGCGTTGGCCATGATTGTTCGTACCAAGCAACTCATGCAGAGCACCAATACGGTTCGGCCAATCTTGTTTGAAGAATTTGGCTTGGATTTCAGCAATCCGGCCAACGATAAAGATGTGGCCGGCGCGTTCTTCTTTAAACAATTCCAAGAAGTGTTTAAAACCGACATTGCCGGCGGCATGGTTTGGTCGCTTAATGATGTGGGTGACCAGAAGTGGGGTCTTTATGCCAAAGATGGCACTCGTAGAATGGATGTTAAGAGTATTAATCCTGGGACCGAGGGTGTGTATGTAACGTTCCAGGCTACGAATTTCCGGAACTTACGCGAAGTACCACGTCGTTCCATGCCGGTTATGACTCCGTTGGAACGTGATGGATTTGTTCAAGTCTACGGCACTACCAATGTGTTGTTTGATGCCAATTCGGCGGCCACACGCAGTCGCTGGACCGGCGCCGCCGATGCAGCACGCATGCTGACCACGGCGAATGGGATGACCGTCCAACAGCAGGGAGCGAAAAACTATGCGGCGATTGTATCGCAACCGTTTACGCTCGACATGACTCAGCATGCGGTCGTCAAGATTAAGGTGAGCGATGTTACCGGGCAATGGTACGCGTTCTTGCGTGATCCCAAGACCAATCAAGTTATCCGCTTGCAGATTGACACACATGCCGCAGGGGAATTTACCTTTGATTTGAGTCAGTATCTTCCGGACAACCTCCAGCGTGATGTTCAAACCTTCCAATTGGAAATTGGTGTTTCCGAAACCCAGACGACCAAAGGTACCTCCTCGATGGTGCTCGAGCGTGTGGAAACGGTCAATGGTTCGAGCACGCAACTAACGCAACAGGCGCATACGGTTTTGCAATCCAATGTTCCGTTTGTCGATAACAAACTCACCGTCAGCACGGAACAGGATTTGATCAGTACTCCGTTCTTGCGGGTGGATCTTCCGAAAATGGAAGCCACGGCGCGCGGTCGTCTCTTCATTGATGGACGTGAAGTGGTTTTGGAAAATCCTTTCTACTTCTTTGCAGGTGAAAACAGACTCAATTTGTATCAATTGGCACAAAAAATTGGGATTTCCAATCTAACCCAAGGCAAAGTTTCGGTTCGTTTGGAACTGGAAGCTACAGGGCCTTTGGCTTCACAATTAAAAGTCAGCGAGGTGTCGGCAGAGGGTCATGCCCTGGTTATGGCTCAGAAGTATATTGGGTTTAATCGCGCGGACATCGATGCGTTTGCCCGTGAGCACAATATATCGTTGACCGCGTTGTTGACCATCATTGAATTGGAAGCCGATCAGGAAAAATTGTTGGAATTCCGGCGTGAAACGTTTATTGGCAATGCCTTGTTCTGGATGAGTCAGTATTGGCGGAACATTCCTGCCCAGCGGTTGGTGAAACCCATCTACGGTGACTTGAAATCATTCATTGCATATCACGATGTGAATGCCATGAGTGAAATTGTTGAGCGCTGGAAATCACGCAAACACAGCGCTCAATGGATTGAGGCTTGGCAGGGTGGTTGGAATGAAGCGGCGCTGGAGTATCGCGGGGATGTGTTTGGTTCCGAGTGGGATGCCTGGATCGGTCCTTCCGATTTGGCCTTCTCGGCGGACATGAAGTTGAATCAGGCCTCGCTCCGCCTAGCATACAAGGACCCCACGCTGACAATTGCATCCAACGACACCGCGGCATTGATTCGTGCATTCACGAATCATCCGTCGGTGGACATTGCCGAAGAAAATTTCTACCGCGTGATTAAGCGCAATCACCCGGGCATGAGTGTGGAGAAATATTTGGCCACGTATTCTGCGCAGGAAATTGAAACCGAGATGGTCACCACCGTACGCCGGACCTTCTTTAATTATTCGCCCGGTGATCGTCTTTTGCAGTTGATCAAACGCCGTGTCACGGGTCAGTTCACGGATCCGGTGGCGGATTTGGATGGCATAGCCATTGAAGTTACACGCGAGCTTAATCGTCGTGGCATTCCAGGTACCATCAGCTCGGATGATATGCGCCGTATGATTCGTCAAGAAGCCGCTGGCATTCAAGATTGGTTCTTAGTCCTCTATCACAACCGTGCAACCTTGTCTCGCGTCATTGCAGACGAATATGTTGCCTACATGGACGATTCCATCAGCAACAACGATTGGGTTAATGAGACCAACTACCGGGACAAGATGACACCGGAGCAGATTAAGCTGGCTGTGCAATTATCGGAACGAATTGGTTTTTACGATTTGGGTATTCCGGCCAAAGGTGGCGGCGGTTCCATCTGGACCGATTTGGCTGTTCCGTTGTTCAAGTGGAAAATGAAGGAATCGTTTGAAAAACCAACCATTGAAGATCTTTTGCTGCGCTTCCAGCCTTCCAAAGATCCCAAGGATGGTATCTTGGGCTTCTTGGCTGCGTATCAGGCTGATCCGACGCAGGATCCGCGAATTCTGATCGCCCAGCAGGACAACAAGCGCATTATTCGGAAGTACAACCTGCAGCAGTATATGACTCCCGATATCAGTGCGCAGTACACCTTGGATCAAATTGCCTCGATCGTGGGTTACATTGATCGCAAATTTGGAGCTTGGGATCCTTTGATGTTCCCGCTCTCCAACTTGGTCGACAGTTGGAAGGGCTACATGCCGTTGAACGAACAGCAATATTTTGATCAGATGTCGAACTCGCGTTTCAACAACATCCAGGTTTCGTCCTCCCCGGGGGATGCGGTTAATATTCTTCCGGCTGGCATGAAGCCCAGTGATTTTGAGACCTACGGTTCGCGTGTGGACTTGGCGGACAACGGCCAGGGCGGCACGCGTGTGACGTTGACCGGGACCCGTACCACAGCCGATCCGGAAGATCAGCGTAAATACGGCGGCGCTGTTTTCTACACCAGTTTGAACGGCAAGGGCTACGATGTGCTGCGTCTGGAAATTACAGAAATTACCAGCTCAATGTACCTTTCGATTCCTTACGCGCACGATGGCACCAAGTACACCAAACGTTATACGGTCCCGATGCCCATTACCAAGCCGGGTGTGTATTATTTGAACTTGGGCGATATCTTGCCCAAGGAAGTTTTGCAAAGCCTGGGTGAAGGGTATGTGGATCCCAAGAAAGCACACGCCGATTTGGATAAACAGATTGCCGCTGAGGGCAAGCGTCGGCATGAGGCCTTGAATCAAAAATTGGGCTCCAAGGCGTATCAGGAGAGCACCATCAAGCCTCGGTGGCTGGATGTGGAGAAGAAAATACATGAGCTGCAATTAAAACTCTACAACGAATTGGCTGCGAAGTACGGGTCGGTTCCACAGAGTGAGTATACAACCATTGACCGCAAGGTGAAAACACAGACGGCCGAATGGCTGAAACAAATGTATGCGGAACTGGAAAAACAATATCCGGACGGTGTGCCGCGTGAGGAATACACGCGCGTGAATCGTCAGGTTCAACAAAAGGCTGAGACCTATCGGAAACAATTGAACGATGAATTGGCCAATCGCTATGGCGGTGTGGTCTCGCGTAACGAATATGCCGAGGCCAATCGCAAGATTGCGGCCCAGGCTAAGATTTGGCGTGACGGCGTCACGGCGCAAATCAAAGCTGAGAACGACGCTCTGCACAAGCAAATTGATACGGATATGGAAGCGTATTCGGCCGCCCAACACAAGGCGTTGGATGCGCGTTTGGCGTTGTTTAAGATTCCGATTGAGTTTGGTGTGACCAGCCCCTGGCAAGATCCGACCAAACCGTCTACGCCCGAAGGCCAGACAAACAACGGTCAACGCGTGGTCATTAACGCCATGTCGATCGTTAAGGGGTCGGATTCCCTGGAACGCGGTACGGATATTATGCGCAAGGGTTCATGGGCCTACGATCCGATTAAGCAGATTTACCTCATGGACTGGGTTGCGAACGGGACTGGGGTTTCTTACGATGCCCAAGGGCGCATGGTTCTGACCGGGAACCGTGGTGCGTTGCCGATTTCCGAAGCGCAGCTTAATGCCATGAACCAAGATAAGATTAACAGCGAGTACCGTGACAAACTGGCTGCCGGCACCACCGTGCGCCAGTTCCGCGTGGATCCTTCAAACCGCTGGCTCGAATTCACCGTGGACCAAGTCTCGTCCTCGGGCTACTTTGTCATTAAGAATTCCAAGGGCCAAGAATTGATTCCGCAAATGAAGATCTTGCGCCCGGGAACGTACCGGTACGATCTTGGGAATATTTTGACCGAGGGTGATGTATGGCTGGAAATCGGCGTGGTGGCCAAATATCATCCCAATGGCGCAGCCTGGAAAGCCGATCAGGTGACCAACCAAGGACAGACCATGACGCTTTCACGTTTGCGGGTCATGCCGGGCGAAGCTCTAGGCAATCCCACCGAAGATATCATGAACTTGACCTCGCCCAATGCCTGGTTCTACATGGATGGCAAGAATGTGCCGGTGAAGGCTAAAGGTGCAGCTTCCGAAGAATCGGCCGGGCGCGGTTTCTCTGAATCCTTGATGTCGCAGTATGAAAACGGGCAGGTTTCAGGCGCTACGGCGCAGTTGGTGACCAGTCCAAAAGATCAACAGCCCTATTTAATGATCAAGGGTGCCGATCCAACCAAGGGTTATGGCAATGTCTTCCGCCGTGTGGTTTTTGATCCGGCCAAGATGCCGTATTTGGAACTGTACATTGATCAGATGTCGGCCTTGGGCTACGGTTATGTGAACCTTCTGGACATCACCGATGTCAATGACACCATGACTCAAGCCGAGGCTCAGGCGCATATTAAGACGTACAACCTGACACCGGTTCTGGAACCGGGTTTCAATTTGTATGATTTGCGCACAGTGCTTCCGAAAAATTCAGGACAACGTACCTATGTTTTGGAGATAGGTGTAGAAACCCGTGGGCAATATGGCTTTAATACACCGGTGCAAATGACCGCCGCCGCTCGTCTATTGGCCAAAGCGGATCCGCATACCATCACGCATGGCTATTCGGAATTTCCGTCATTTGAGGCCAACCGGTATATGTGGAAACAGGTGGTTTTGGATGCGGCTGAAACCAAACAGACCGAAGTGCAGCCAGCCGGCATGCCGGATATCCCGTGGCATGAACTTCACAATTCGTTGGTGGATGTCACAAAGAACGAGTATCCGGAGGTTGGTGGGAAACCGGCCGGTATTTTGCCCGGCTATTATTACTACTTCCTCGACATTGGTATGGGGTATGCCCCGGATGTTAATTTTGGATACACGACGTTAACCCCGAACCGTGAACCCCGTTTCCATGGGGTGAAACGTATCTCTTCCATGATTGATTTCTTCCAGGTCTCGGATCCGGAGCTGGCGGGCGAATCATTATATAAGAAGCATAATCTTTCCTACTTGTTGATGAAGATGCTCTCCGAACCGGAACGTTATCGGATCGGGATCGTGATGACGCATCCGCGTGAATTCCAGTACGACTCCATGCTCTCCATGGCTGGCTGGAAGCGTGTCGGGCGTATGTCCAACGGGGCGATTCTTTGGTCCCCCAATCGGGATATTCCGGCGTTGAACCGCAATCAGTTCAATCCGTCGACCGCTGAAAAACTCGGGTTCGGCGACAGCACCAACGTACCGCATCGTGAGCTACGCCTTCCGGCCATATTCTTGGCCATGGAAGCTGCCTTGGGTACGGGTATGGTGGTGGGCTTGCTCTTCTTCCTACGATTCCTGGAAGTGATGTACCGTGCCGGGCAAGCTGTGAAGAGTTGGATTAAAAAACTGCTGCGCATCAAAGATGGCGAGCAAGGCTTCTTCTCGAAGATTGGCAGCACCTTGAATTATTGGCGGCAGGAGGGGAATTTGGCGCAAAAGACCGTGGCCATCGGATTGCGATTGGCCACCTTGCCGGTACGGGCTCCGATCAATGTGGTGCGTTTTGTGCTCAACATCCGGACAATTACGTTGGTCAGCTTCTGGTTCTTGGCGGCCGGAGTGAGCATGCTCCATCGTTCGATCAATCTCATTTACGATAAGCCTGTGTACGACCGGTTCAAGTACAACTACATGCTTTACGCACCGGGCGAAAATTACGACTATCGGTGGGATATGCGCCAGGTGTACTACCAGCAGGTCTGGTATACCGCCGATGCCTTTGTGGATAAGCTTTTGGGGCGCAAGCAACCTGAAATTCGTGAACTCTCAGAGACCGATCGTTTTAACTTCCATACGATTGAACGTCTGACCGCGACCATGAACCGTGATCTTCGCCTTTACCTGGGCAATGATTACAAAGACTTGACCGCAGCCGAGATGGACAATGTGGCTCGAAACATGGGGGCCAAGGACACGATCAGTTTCTTCCAGGGTTGGAACTACGCAACCTTGTTGGAATTCATGACCGCCAATGTCGGGACCCTGCGCCAAGCGCAGCCCCAGGCCAAGCAAACCTACAATCCGCAAGCACCGCTGGCCAATTTGGATGTCCGTACGGCCAACAACGCAGATTTGGCCAAGGCCTTGTCTACAGATCTTACGACCCGGCTGGGTCGTGGGTTGATCAGCTACGAAGTGACACCGGCGGACTTGCAGCACATTCTCAACCGCATGGGGCATAAGGATGCCCGCTCCATCCCGTCGTACGCCGATTTGTATTCCCTGGTCTTGGAAACCGGCGGCAGTTACCTGTACCGCAATTACACCGGGAGCAAGGTGTACGGTGAAGGACGTTCGTTTGTCTTGATTCCCTTTGTCAATGAACGCAACTACATGAAGTTGCTTTCCGACGACGACATTGAAGTGTTGCGTTATGTAACCATGAATAAATTCGGGTACACCTCGGTGGAAGAGTATTTGAAAAATGTTTCTCCCGATGAAAACGTGCAGGATACCGTAAAGATGTGGAAAACCATGTTTGCTCAAGAAATAAAAGACGCCAACGTCATGACCGGGCGTCTGCACTTGAGTGAATTTGTAGGGACTCAGGCTCCGGTAACTCCGGGGGATCGTGGCAAAACGCGTCCGATTTCCATGATCGGTGCGTTGGTGACAGGTGTGGCCACGTCCCTGAGCACCTTGGCCACGACCTCGGCGTTGGTGCTGGGGTACAGTTCCTTGATTGGGCTGACCAGCATGGGTCTTGGTTTGGGTGCGGCCAGCTTTATCGTTGGGGCCTTGGGTACAGTCTTGATGCCCATGGTCGGTATTTTCTTCCTGTCGCAAGGCATTCGGATAGCCTGGAGCGAACGCATGGCGGCCGACGGTCGTCCGCGCGACGATGTGAACAAGACGGTGATTGGTGATTGGATCAACAATCCCGATGTTTTGGATATGAATGCGTTGACTACAGCACAGCGTGAGGCTTATTCCATCAAAGACATGGCCAAGATCGCGTTTTACGATGAAACCACGGGCAAGATCGTGGCCAATTGGGCGCGGCTTTCGTATTTGCCGGTCAGCCATCAGCGATCTATTTTCCAACATGAAAACGCACACCGTTCGGATCACGTGAATCGCCAGAAACTGGGTCTGCCGATGCGCAGCGGACTCTCGGGTGAATTGGCGGCGTACTGGACGCAGGTCCGTCAATTGCCTGCGGTCTGGGGGCGCCAGACCGCCATTGTGCTCACCTCGTTGGTGGGGATTATTACCGTAGGCGTTACAGGCTTGGCCTCGTTGCTTCCGGCCTTAAGCGCCAACGTGGGTGGTATTTCCGCAGCGGTGAACGGATTTACGATGCAATACTTGGGTGGAGCCGCAATCACAGGCTTCATGGGTATTTTGGCCAGTTGGATGCCTGTCTTGGCCATGGCCGGCATTACTGCAGCCGTGTTGGTGGGTTTCCGGAAGATCTATCTTACGACCCAGCGCCCAGTGCTGGATCCGCAGCTTACCGACACCCAACGTACGGACGCCGATGCCGCAGGCAAAGCGTTCATGAAAAATGTGGCGCCGGTGGTTATGGGTGAAAATTTCGTCTCCATTGTTTGGGGCGGCAAGACCTGGATCAAGCAACTGAAGGGACTGCAACCCAATGATCAGACCGTAGCCGAATCGTGGGAAGTTTCCGGACATACGGATCACCCGAGCCCGGTCGTGATTAATGGCAAGCAAACCACGCTGGCGCAGTTGCTGAAGCGGGCAGGAACCCAATTGGTGGGCAAGCAAGTGTGGGAAGAGTTTGGCAATGATTTCCCGCTCTTGATTAAACTTTTGGATGCCAACGATAACCTGTCGGTGCAAGTGCATCCGCAACAGGAATATTCACAATTAAACGAAGGTCAGTTCGGCAAAAATGAAGCGTGGGTGATCACCAACGCAGATCCTGGCGCGGTGATCTATCTGGGCTTCAAGCAAAATGTCACTCCGGCCGATTTCAAAGCCGCGGTTGATCAGGGCAAGGATCTAACGTCGTATCTCAATGCCTTCCCGGTCAAGCCCGGAGAGGTTTTCTTGGTTCCGGCGGGAACGATTCATGCGATTGGCAAGGGCGTACGTTTGGCCGAAGTTCAGCAGAGTTCGGGCATCACCTACCGGGTTTGGGATTGGAACCGTCAGCCTGCACGTGAATTGCACGTAGAGAAGGCCATGGACGTGTTGAACTTCAACGCCACCAACAAAGCCAGTTTTACACAAGCACCGGTGACACTGCGCCAGCAGGGCAACAGCGTTTATTCGGAAATCATGGTCAGCGATTATTTCCGTATCCGTCGTGCGCAAGTGGATGGGTCCTTGGAAATGGCGACCGAGGGTACCTTCCATACCTTGACCGTGGTCAACGGAACAGCGGTGCTCAAGCACAAGAACGGAACCCTGGAACTCAAGACCGGACAGTCGATCGTGGTTCCTGCGGAATTGGGCGCTTACACCTTGGAAGGCAAAGCGGAACTCATTCAGTCCCTGATGCCGGCCAAGATGGCGCGCGTCTCACGCATGGATGAACAGCGCACCTTGACCCATGCGGACAAGGAATTGCTCCGCACGGTGTATCAAAACGGCGCAATTTCAACGGCTGTAACGTATCCGTTGAACCTGATTCGCAACTTGGCGGCCCGTGCCGTTATTCGTTCCATGATCAAGCCGTTCTTACTCTTCTATACCTTTATTGCCACAACCTTCTTGGGTGTGCCCAAGACCGAAGCTTACTTGGATGGATATTTGCCCAAGGCGGTGGATACGTTCCGCTCGCAGGGACGTTTAAACGTTACTACGCATCATGCGGATTGGAATGTTGCGAACTACGAATCGTTCTATCGTCTCATAAACACGAAGTTTGAGCCCGGTGACAACGCTAAGGTGATTCTCCATACGGAAGATTTGGATGTCTTCCTCTTGCCGGAATTTGCCAAACGCGAATCCATGCCGTATGAAACCAAGTCCGCACAAATGGCGCTCTTGGAACGGGCCCGTGCCAACAACATTACGATCTTGATTGAACCCGTGCGTTGGGAGTACAACCGCGGGGCCAAAACCATGCATGAGGATGTGGAGCGGGTTCGTGCTTGGCGTCAAGCCTGGGCGCAGGCGCATCCGGACGACAAAGTCATGCCTTTGGCCATGGTCTATGACGCCTGGCATTGGATACATGAAGGTTATCCTGAGTTGTTTACCAAGTACCTTCAGGCCACCACCCCCGGCGAATTGGACGCCATCCGTCTTCAGGTATTGCACTTGGCAAAACAGGAATTCCAAAACGCCAAGGATTTGATTGAGTGGGTGCACTTAAGCAACTCCAGCAACCGCATGTATCCCAACGAGCATTTGCAGCACGGCAACGCGCTCTTTGGCGATGACACCATGATTCCGAACCTGGAACTCTTGCGTTTCATCCGTGAGCAACGTCCGGATCTGCTCCAGAAGGTCACCTTGGAAGTAAACCCCTTCTACTTCTTGCGTGCCTTGTTTGGATTTGAACGTTCAGTACGTCAAGCCGCCAAGAGTGAAGGGGAACAGGTGCCCGTGATCTCAGAGCAGGAGGCCCAACGTCAGGCTCCGGCTATTCCAGTGGCTACAGACGTGACCGCACGTTCGGCGGCTGACTTGCAAAGTGAGGCTTTGTTGAACGAAAACGATCTGAAGATGGTGCGGACCATGTACTCCAATGGTTCGGTGTCCACCATGATTTTGTACCCCTTGAGCCTGATGCCGGTATTTTTGCAGTCGGCGGTTGCGGCGTTGATTCGTCCGTTCTTCCGGTCCTATGTCTTCTTGGCGCGGGTGCTCTTCGGCATTACCCGGGTTGAGGTATACGCCGACACACTGCAAATTGACAAGGCCTTGACCGACATGTCGCGCGGCAAGTTGAACATCTCTTCGATTCACACCCAGCAGTATCCGTTCCCGCTGTGGAATGTCTTCCGCTTGCTGCGTCGTACCTGGACCGGTGAACAACCGGGCAAGTTGGTGATTCATTCTTCGGATCTCGCGCAATTTGTCGAACTGGTCCGGCAGCAAGAGAAGCTTGCGACCGCCGATGAAGCCATGCGCTTTATCTTGACGATGGCGGACCGCAACAATGTTCGACTTATGATTGAAGCGCACAACGATGCGAATTTCCGAGCGGGCCGGGAGTTTGACGTTCACGCACAAATGGATTATGTGCGGCAGTGGCGGCAGACCTACCAGACCGAGACCGGGCGGGTCGCCCCGATCTTCATGCTTTTTGACCCGTGGCATTGGATTCACGAGAATCGGCCGGATCTTTTCGCAGCCTACAAGCGTGCCCAACGTCCGGAACAAATCGCCGAAGTGCGTGCCTCGGTCTATCAGGAAGTGGTGGCGGCCTTTGACCGCTACGTGGACATGATCGACCATTTGCACCTGTCCAATTCCGCCAATATGCGCTGGATGCCCTCGGACGATCTTCGTCACGGCAACGCCATGTTTGGCGACGACACCATGATTCCACTCTTGGAATTGGCTCGGCACATGAATGCACGTCGTCCAGATCTGATGCAGAAGGCTACGTTGGAGTTCAATCCATTGTATTGGTTCCGCAGCTTAATCGGATTGGAACGGTTGGTGCGTCGCGAGGCCAAGCAACGCGACCAGGAACCTCCGCAAGGACCTACGTCCGGAACCGGAATCACCACCGGAACTGTGGGAACCCAACAGCAGGGTAAGACCGATACCGCCGTCCAGGAACTGCGTCGTATGCAACAAGTATTGCCGGAACAAGACGATGTGAACACGCCGTATCGCGGGACCCGCTTCTGGCCCCTGCAGTTGGTGCGGTACATTCTTTCATCGGCGCTTTTTGCCAATGACTCGCAATTGGCGGGCAACCTCAATCTGCGCGCGCCACTGGGTGCCCTGGGTAGCTTGTTTGTAGGCGCCCTGAGCTTGATCCGGTTGGCGGTCATCTTCTTCATGAACTCAACTCCCACCCAGCAAGTGGTTGTGGATGATCAACATCCGATTTTGAACCGGTTGAAACGCCAGTTTGCGATCGATGAGCCTACGGCACGTCAATACAATGTCCAACAGATCCTTTTCCGTCCATTGGCCGAACGGGGCCTGAGTGGATTGCGTCAGTTGGTCACGGGTGAGGATTTGGGCGCGTATGCCGAAGCCGGAAGTCGGGATGCTCAGAATGTCCAGCATCCGACCATTTATGTGCCCGCGCGCTTGTTAACCGAGTTGTCCAAGCCGGTTCCGCGTCTGGACAATTCGCTACGGTCGGTTATGGATCGCCTGAGCTATCGTATTCATGCGTTCCTGTTTGCGACCATTGTAAGCTATCAGGCGCAACGCTATTTTGCCCAAACGCGCCTGGATCCGCTGACTGAGGCCATGAACCCCGTGGCGGCCGTTGATACTATTGAGGAAAAACGCGCCTGGGAGTCCGATTCGCTGACGACCGGGGTTCGTGCTACCGACTGGTTTGCCGGACGTGAAAAAGTAGGCTTGAGCACCCACGATGTGGTTACATTGGCCGAAAATTGGCTGGCGGAAGTCGATGCGCTCAAACAAGGACAAGCCGATCAGTCCTTGCTCCAAGTCAATCAGCAATTGCAAAAACAACTGCGAGAAGGTGCTGAACCCAATTTGGAGACCTTGATCTCGGTCTTGGAAAGCTCTACGGCAGCAGAAGGAACACGCGTGGCTGAGCTTCGGCAGTTGGCGCGCGAAGCCCGTACACTGGCACCTGAGTCCCAAGCCCTTGTGGCCAACGATCTGCTTTCCATGTTGGTGCAGAGTCAATTGGCCAAGCCGTTGGGCACGCCCGCCCGTGGCCTGGAGACGGCTATGGCAGGGCTCAAGCAGGTGGCCATTCTAGCCATGCCGGCTACCTATAAGGGACTTCAAGTTCGGGTGAACCAGGCTCTGGCCACTCTAACGTCCAATCCGGCTTTGGCCATGCGTGCCACTGGATTGATCCAGCGTTTAAAGGCCATGGATCAGGTGTTAAGTGCTTCGATCGGTTCAACCGCAGGTACGATGACACCCTTGGACATCAATGTTGGTGCAGCCTTGGTGAGTGAAGCGGCGCTTTCGGCCAAGGCTGAAAATGCCGGGTTCATGACCATTGGCGAAGATCTAGGACAAAATCGACATGCGGCCATGACCGGTTTGCTTGCGGCACATGAGATTCAGGGTATGTCGGTGGCAACGCGCAAGGTTTTTGAAGTCAGCAGTCCTTTGAAAGTCGCTTTGAACAACGAGATGATTCAGACAGGCCAGTTGCCGGAGGCGATCATTGCTCGTGAATACACAGGGCGCGTAGCTGAACAGGTCCAAGCACCTGCCAAGGGAAGTGCGGTGTTGGTACGCACGCTGTTGGCAATGACTTCGGTCTTGCCCAATGCTCTGGCTGTACGTTTGCAGGCTTCCTTGCTGCGGAGCAATCCACTGGGCTGGGCTGAAGTCGTAGCTCAAAAGGTGGGTGTATCCTCGGTTATGACAGACTTGTTGCAAGCACCGAATACAGCCTTGGGTCAAGTATACTTGCGCTTTGCCGCGAATCCGACCAAGTTGAACACGCAACGCTTGGTGAAAGCCATGGTTCGTGTCTTGAAGGCTCAACGCACTGAGATTGATCGTCTTACAGCCGAAGGGTATCTGGCTCAATCCAGAACCTTATTGGGTGAGCATGAACGTTCAGTTGCTGCCTTTAGTGCCGTGGCTCAAAATCTGGCAGTATTGAATGCCCAGTCCATCGGTGCTTGGGATTCCACTCCGCGTGGTGTAGTCGAGAAGACCTTGGTGGTTCCGGAGTTGCTGTCACAACCGGGCAATCGTGGAGCCTTGGGTGCTTTACGTGATGTCTTGCAGAAGTTGCCGGTGCAGGTGGATCGTGGCTGGTTTGAGAAACAGCAGCGTCGTATGTTCCGCAGCACGGCGCAGGCGGCATAATCGCCTTTGTTTACAGGCACTATTCGGTACAAGGGGAAGCCTTTCTGGGTTCTCCTTGTACCGAACAAGGCTCGTTCATGCGGGTGTTAAATATTGGAATTTTAGCTTGTTTTCCCTGAAACCATTGCTATACTTATTGTGCAATTTGGATTTTTCGTTGCCTACACATCCCAATTTAAAAAATATAAAATGTACGTAATTATTTTTCGCCAAATCAGTCTAATAAATGCCTAGACTTTTTAGCTGCCGGAACCTTTTTTGTTCATTCTCTGTGCACTTTCAGCAATCAGGGGGGCTAAACTGTTTTAGGACGCAGTTTACTGGTTAAACTGTGGAAAAACCCGCAAGGTTGCTAAGGACTTCATTTACTAAACGGGGGAAGGGGGGTGGGGGAGCAGAGCAGTTGGTTTTTTAGCAGAGAACCACTTGCGTCTACGACGCAAAAAAAATGAGGGGAGAACGATTAATGAAAAGAATTCTTCTGGCTTTGTTGGCGGTAGGTATGGTTTCGGGGATCTCCATGGCAGCAACTGATACAATGAACTTTCCGATTACTGTACAGATTGGTTATGCCATTGACTTGGTTGCAACCAATGCCGAAGTAAATTGGGGTTCGGTTCAACCAGGAGCAGCATCTTTTTCGCAATTGGCGTCAGGTCAGCCCCGCTCGACGGTAGATCAAATGGGTTATGCCACCATTCACTACCATGTTACAGCCGGTGTGGCTTCAGCTGTGACTTGGACGGCCAACGCTTGGACGTTGGTTAGTACAGTTCCGGCAGTTGCAAACGAAGCGCGTTTGTCGGGTGTTTTCACGGCGCCTTTGACCGTAGCGGATGCTCCGGCCAACCCGGATTTTGCACATGATTTGGTTGTCGGTGATTTTGCAGCCGATGACGTGATCACAGGTACGCTGAACTCCGCTTCTGCTACCAATCTTTGCCGCACGGGTGAATTAATGCAGTTCCGTGGCTACAATGTCAGTTCCTCCAATGCCAGCCGTAGTTTGCGCTACATGCTGGATGCGCCTATTACAGGTTCGTACGACAATCAACAACGCATTACTGTGACCATTGTGGGTGTTACTCCGGGTATATAATTCATTTGTTTAAGGAGTGGGAATCGTGCGAACGGTTCCCACTCCTTATTACTTAACTAGGGCGGTGACCATGGTACGTGGGTTTAAACTGGGGATTGGGCTTATTAGTGGGGTCTTGTTGTTTTCGAGTTGGGCCTTGGCTGAAACCGGCGGCATTAAGTTTAATTACAGTCAGATATTTATCGGCAATCTGCCCATAGGTACCACGGTCAGCATGAAGAAAGTTGCGAACCTACCCATCCGAGTGACCAATAAATTTGATAAACCCATGCAGATTACCATTGCGATTGAGAAACCCACCAAGGAAATCTTGGCAGGGTACGAAGCCATTCCGGAGGCGAAATGGATTCGTACGGAATATGCTTCGGTGACGGTCGCGGCTTTTGCTACACTTGACAGTGACCTGTTGGTGACGTTGCCCAACGATACGAAAATTTTAGGTAAAAAATATCAAGTGAATGTTTCGGCCAGTGTCAACCATATTGGCGGCGGTGGGTTTCAGGTTGGGTATGCGGCCAAAGGCGTTTTTCTTTTTTCGGTTGCGCCTGTGAAAAATAACGCGGCGCTCAAGCAGGTGGAAAACAAACCTTTGGATGTTAAGTTTGAAATTAAACCAGGTCGGGTGGATTTGTGGAAGATCGCTCCGGGACAGCGCGTCTCTGTGGTTAGTGAGGCTAATTTGCCTGTGGAAGTAACCAATACTTCGGATCAAGCGCAGACCTATCGGATCATGTCCATCACACCCAAAGAAACCAGCATGCTGCTGGACAATGATACACATTTTGGCGGCAGTGCCGACCATGTTACTTTAAAAAAGGATGAAATTCGTTTGAGTCCAGGAAAGCACGAGCAAGTGGAGATGACGATTCAAGTTCCGGAACAGGCGGATTTTTCACAGGGCCCGATCGGGTATTTGGTACAAATTTCGAGCGGACTAGATTCCGGTGCGATTCAATACATAACCGTGTATTTGCATAAGGAAGCAAGGCCTGAAAAATTTGTGCTACCGGCTAAGAAATAGGCTGTGGGACGAAATAAAAAAAGCGTTTTTTAGCAAAGTGGTTTATAATTTAAATATGAAATTCATTGTTTTCACAGTGTTTTTTTGGGTTGTAACCTTGCCTAGTGTCTGGGGACAGGTCTCTTTTTCACCGGAGATGTTGGTGTTGTCCTTGCAAAAGGGACAAACTCTGACTGTGAATGTGGATTTGGTTAATGATCAAGACACATCGAAAAACGTATTCTTGGGAGTTGAGTATCGTCGGCAAGGACCTTGCAAGACGCCCGTGAATACGTGGTGTACCGTGCGTCCGAACCGGTTTCGGTTGGAAAAAGGTGCTCGGCAGCGTGTACAGCTTGAGCTACAAGGGTACGAAGATGGACAAGGTGAGTGTGTCCTTTTGCTTTTTGTGGGCGAGAAGGTCAATACACCCATACCGCTCAATATACGTTTTGGTCTTCCTGTGTTTGTCCGTCTTAACGGCGAACAACACGCAGAAGGCCAGGTCTTAGACATTCGCACACTACCGCTATCAGGAACAGGGGATTGGGAAATCAGAATCCCAGTAAAAAATAACGGATTCATGCATTTGGCCCCG
Organism: uncultured bacterium; assembly: GCA_964604705.1. Taxonomy (GTDB): domain Bacteria; phylum Oederibacteriota; class JAAXVQ01; order JAAXVQ01; family JAAXVQ01; genus JAAXVQ01. Next base: position 219,412 of record CAZSAP010000006.1, on the reverse strand, counting down.
TTTGGTATGGTGTGGCTGGAAAATGCCAAACATGAAAGAATTTGGCAATCGGATTTGAGACCGGATCGCCCTATCTTTCCGGGTGAAACGCAACCGATACTATGGAAGGGTCCAAAACCGGAGTTAACGTCACCACCGTATATGATTGGAGTTCAGTTGTTTTGGGGAACCTTGTATGGCGTTTCTGAAGTTGGGCTTCCGAAAAAAGATATAGAAGTCAAGCGGGTGTTAAGTGAAACACTCCAGTGAGATGAGAGGGTGTATGGGAGTTCGGGCAATAAAATTGTTTGTATATTTGCTTTTGGTACTGGGACTCTGGGTCTCGGGTGCATGGGCCTCGTATGTGACTGTTGAAGCCAGGAGCCTGACGCTTCCTTCGTATTCCATGGGCACACGTGTGGAAATTCCGCGCATGGATCCTACGCAGGGACTAACCCTCATGCCGTTTTACTTCCAGCTAAATTTTAATTCCGGTCAAAACCTCAATTGGGGAATCGAACTGTATTCGGATAATCGTCTGCGCTTGACCGGAACGGCTTCAGCTTCAGCAGATGGCTTGTATCGGGGATTGCGCGGGTACAGTAATCCAAATTATAAAATACCGCTTTATTGGCAATCGTATCCTGTGGATCAGAATGTTGCTGCAACATTGGGCACACCGCAATCAGTGACCAATGTGGTCGGCGGACTTGCGCTTTATGATAGTACCCTCAGATATTGGGGTGTGGTGTATGATAAAGGTGATGTTGATCGTATCAACACCTGGGATGCAGAACGACCAGACCGTATTGTAGCCAATGTAAACGGTGTGGGGAAATATCCTACCCCCGACCGTCCTATGCAAGGACCGTATGCCTTTTTGTATTTTGGTGCGGATTTGCGTCATGTGACCTCGCAGGAATATGTGGGACAGTTGGTGATGGATTTTTTTCACTACCCGTTTGATTTTAATCGCGGGTGTTATGTTACACCCAACCCGGTTAAACCTGTACTGGGGCAGCGAGCCTTTTTTAACTTTTACACCAACTATTCTGACTCTCGCATAAAAATCAAAATATATGATCCGACCGGATATCCTGTGGCTACGCTGGACAATGTACGCTATTGGGACTGCCGAAACTCCAACGGGCATTTGGTGGAAGGTGGATTGTATTTGTATCAGATTGAAGTGGAAGGTCATTTCATTTCAGGGACCATGGTGGTCATTAAATGAGCTACGTTAGAGCAACACAAGTGGCACTGGGTGTCTTGGCTGTTGGGTTCTGTATGGCTTCCACGGCGTGGAGCTATTTTTTTGACTATGGAGCAGGTGTGCGTCCGGCGGGGTTGGGACGCGCGTTTGTGGCTGTGGCCGATGATGTCAACACCGTCAACTGGAATCCTGCCGGGCTCGCGTATATGCGCCGCTATGAGGTAACCACCATGTACGCCAGTTTGTTCACAGGCTTTGAAGGCCGCTTGTATACCGGCCAACGCGACAGTTTGGGCTACAACTATGTTGCCGCTTCGGTTCCGGTGGATCCCATGGTGGGCTACTTTGGTGCTTCCTGGTCACAGTTTAATTCTGAGTTTTATCGTGAAAACACATTCAACCTTGCTTATGCACGTACGTTGACAGTTGAGACCGAAACCTTTCATGTGGGTGGAAATTTAAAGTTTTTAAATTGGAATGTCCCAGCCAACGATTATACAGAACCCATGTCCAAAACCGGTGTGACTGCAGATTTGGCGGTGTTGTATCCCTTGCCGCGGCAATTTGTGGCGGGTCTTTGTTGGGAAAACCTCATCCCTACCGATGTCGGGGTAACCACCTATGAAGAAGTTCCTCAGAATTTACGGTTGGGGCTGTCCTGGAGCCAGGATTTGCGACCCTTGAAAACCCCGTTGGACAGTGTGTTGCTTTCCACCGAGTGGGTGAACCGCAGCTATGCCCAGAACACAAATACGTTTCGTTGCGGAGTGGAAAGTTGGTTTTTCCAAGGCTTGGCCGGTGCTCGTTTGGGTATGAACTCTACGGAGTTCACCGTAGGCCTCTCAGGAAGGTATGCCTTCCCGCAATTGAATATGACCCAGTTGCAACTGGATTACGGGTTTGCCTTGCCATTCTACGTGGAAAAAACCTACGGCACACATCGTGTTTCGCTAACCGCGAGTTGGGGACAACAGCCAATGGCCGCCTTACCCACAAAGGTTATAGTATTGCCGGCCAAGGCACCCACGTTGGAGATCACCGCTGAGGAAAATATGGCGGCCGTGCGGGAACAGGAGCTCGCCGAGGCTCGCGCTCAGGAAGAAGCCAAGCTTAAGGAAATGTTGGGCAAGCTCCAAGAAGATATTGAGCGCGCTCGGAATGAAATCAACCGCATTCAAGAGTTGGTCAAGCTCGGGCAGTTGCCTTCGGTTCAATTTCAAGAGAACAAGGCGGTACTGCTCAAGACCTGCTATGTCACCGTGGATCGTTTTGGCTCGGTACTGGAACAGTACCCGAATATTCGTGTACGGGTGGAAGGGTATGTGGAATCCCAGGGGCGCCCGAAAACGTCGCTGAAGCTTTCCCAAGCACGTGCAGAGGCGGTGCGTGAGTATTTGAAGACACGCTACAAGATCAATCCCGACAATATTATTCCGGTTGGCTATGGAGATACGCGTCCCTTGGGCACCAACAGTACGGCTGAAGGACGGCAAGCCAACCGTCGAATCGAAGTGAAAGTGCTGATTCCTTCTGGGTTTGAAATGGCGAAGCCCGCCGGGTCCAGTGAAGCCGGTGCCGAGGTTTCCAAAACAGAGCCGGTCAAGCCTGAGGACATCGTTCGCTACGATGATCTTGAAAAGCAGAAGGCGAAAGTTAAAGTCTACGAGATGCAGTTGAATTCCAAAGATGTTGAGGAAATGTTCAATCAGCAACATCGGCAAAAAGAAGGCAAACCCACAACACCGTAAGGCACGCTTGTTTGGCCGCCTCAAACCGGAGTCGCCTTCGCGGATACCTCTGTGAAAATACCCGGTTGCCTTGCGGATAAGTATGCTAAGATAGCGACATTCGAATCAATTTTCCACCATAGGTGAATGGCGATTCGGGGATGGGGAGACCTCGCGATTGATTTCACGAAAGATCCGCTGGGCCGGGAGTATCCTGGCTAGTTTCCTTTTTTGGGGGATGCTGTCAGCATCCGCTGCAGAAAATTCTTCTGTTTTAGCAGCGGAGTCTTGGCAAAATGCCATTCATGAATACGTCGCAAAAAAATACCCCCAAAGCATCGAACACCTCAATCGTTATTTAACCCAGGAGACCGATCGCGATCGTCAATTGGCAGCCAAGTTTTTTCTGGCTGAAAATTATCGTCTGGCCGGTTCGCCGGATAAGGCGCAACCGTTGTTTCATGCCTTGATTTCCGCAGCGCCTAAAGGTCCCTTGCGCGTGAGTTCCCAATTTCGTGAAGCCGAGTTGGCCTACAATCGGGGCGATTATGCCCGGACGTCCGATATTTTGAATGATTTGACGCGTGATGCTCAAGCGGATTTTCTGTTTCCACAAATTCGGTTGGCGTTGGTTAAGGCCCAATTAAAGTTGGGCAAAGTGAATGACGCTCAACAGATTTTTTCTTCCTTGCTCTCGGCGTATCCCCGCGCATTGTTGGATCCGGACGTGAAATTTTTATTTGGCATCATGAAGGAGTACCAGGGGCAATCGTTTGATGCGCTAAAAATTTATGAAGAGTTGGGGAGCGATCCACTGGCCCAATTGTTTGCCGGAGCCATCTTGGAATCTCAGGGACGGTTTTTGGCAGCCATTGAGGCCTACAACTCGGTCTTGGCGCACGCCCGACAGACGAACCATCTGCAAATGGCCGGATACTTCAAAATTCGCGCGTTTTACAAATCCAGAGATTATCTCTCGGCGGGGAAATTATGCGAGCAATATTTGAAGGATTATCCCCAGGGGCTGTGGGCGCCCAAAGCGGCGGCCGTACGTTTGCTCATTTGGCTGGCCCAAGCCCGCTATGAGGACGTGCTAAACGGCTACTCTGGGTTAAAACCGCTTTTGGATCGCCTTCCGGAAAGCGACCGCGCTCTTATCCAGAGCACCTTGGGTGAAGCGGCGCTCAGCTTGAACCGCTTGACGGAGTCGGCCAATGCCTATACCTCTGCGCTTGAATTACGCTCGGATTTTCGAGCCGAATGGCTGTTGAAACTGGCGTTTGTCCATTCGGCGTTGAACAATTGGGAGCAAGCTGCAAAAACGCTGACTCAGTATTTTGATCTGGCCGAACACCCCGATGGTTTTGCGCATACGCTGGCCATTCGCGCGTATCTGCAAGTGGGACGCGAGACTTTGGCGTTTCGTTCCGTGCGCCGGTTGGTTGAGACGAAGGATCCGTTGGTGGATTTAGGGCTTTACACGTGGGCGGATTACTACATGACCCGTCAGGACGCTCCGACATTGGTGGCCCAGTGGGCTTTGTTGGAAAAAGATTTATCCGGTCGGGAACCGGCATTGGAATATCGTGAAGTGGCGGCCTGGGCGCGGTTGTTGCTCGCCGAGGCGTTTTATCGGCAAGGCAATTACGGTGGAGCGCGTGAACAATACCACAAAGCCCTGGGGTATTACCCACGGGGTAAAGTCGAGATGTATGTCTGGGCGGGTTTAGTCTGGTGCGGGTTTCAATTGCAGGATTTTTCCTCGGTGCTTACACAAAGTGACCGCTTGCTGAAGGCCAAAAACGTTCCGGTGTACTTGCAAAATGAGATTGCTTTATTGCGGGCTCACGCCTTGTTCAACCGTCAACAATATCCAGATGCAATCCATGCGTATCAGCTATGGCTGCAGGCGTCCGGGACGCATGCTGAGGCACCGCGGGTGATGTTCCAAATTGCGTGGGCGCACTATCTTAATAAATCGTATTTGGATGCGGTCGACACCTGGAAAGATCTGGTTGCCAAGTACCCCCAGGCACCTGAAGCGGCTCAGGCCCTGTCTTGGGTGGCGGACACGTATTTTCAAGGTGGGGAGAACAGTCAATCACGAGCAGTCTATCTGGATTTGCTCAAACGTTTTCCTGATACCAAAGAACGCAAAATGATTGAATTGAGGATTGCGCAGACCTTTTACAACGAACAAAAAGACGAAGAGGCCATTCCACGGTTTTTGCAGATTTTGCAAACCTATCCGGACTCGGACGAAGCCAAGGAAGCGCGCAACGCCATCGAATCCTCGTCGTATCGCATTGCGGATCGTTTGAACAGTATTCCGGCATTTCATGAATTTATTCTTAAATTTCCGGGTTCCACGTTGTCCGAGGACATTCAATACCGCATTGGTGAAGCGTATTACCAAAAGGAAAAATACAATGAGAGCCTGCATGAATTTTTGCAGTTTGTTTTAAATTATACCAAGAGTCCACGGACCCCCAACGCTCAGTATTATTTGGCGGTCTGTCAGGAACAGTTGGGGAACTCGCTTAATGCCGCGCAACAGACAGAGGCGTTTATTAAAAACTATCCTCAACATGAGTTGGCGCCTGAAATGATGTTTCGCTTGGCTTCTACGGAATTCCAATTGGAACGGTTTGCCTCGGCGGCTGAGCATTTTGCCGCCTGCGCCGACCAATATGCCCTCAAGGAGTATCAGCCGCGTGCATGGTTCAATGCCGCGGTCACCTATGAGAAACTCCAGGTTCCGGGGAAAGCGGTGGAGTATTACACCAAGCTGATTCAAAATTATCCGCAGGACCCGAATACCCCTGCTTGCATCACGCGTTTGGTGCTAATGCATGCCGCCGACAGAAACGAGGCGGGGGTTGAGGCGAGCTTGCAGAGGATGGAAGCACTCAAGGATTCGAAGCTGGTAATGAAAACGTGGCTGGGCTTGGTGGGGCTCTACCAAGAGCAGGCAGAACCGGAAAAACGCAAGGCCATGTTGCAGCGCATTATGGAGAAGGGCGATGCCAAGCAAGAGGAATACGCGTTGGCCTTGGTGGAATTGGCGTCGGTACATGAGCAAGCAAAAGCCTGGGCCTCGGCCATTGAGGTGTATCAACGGTTGTTGAAAGTGGCCGCACAGCCGAAGTGGCGTGAGGCGGCTCAAAAACGCATTAAACTCTTGCAACGCATTCTGCAAAGCCAGGCGAAAGGATAGCGCATGAAGGTTGCTGGTAAGATGTTGCTAATTGGTTTGCTCGGAACCTTGTGCCTGGTTCCTGGAGCTTGGTCCGAAGACGTGACGCCTACGGCCAAAGATTTTTCAGCCTCTGGGAAGAATCGGGCTACGATCCAGTCGGACCGTAAACCCCTTTCAGACCGTTTGGATGTGGGGTATCTGCTGGGTACCTTGGCGAAAAAGCATGAAGGTGTAAAAATTCCGGGGGAGTCACGCTACCTGTATCAGGAAATCGATCCTGTGCCTTTGGAAAGCTACAAGGTGTACACCCCGTGGGCGAGCTATTTTAAACAATCCATGGTCTTTGTTTTGGGGCGCTTGGATACCAGTCGAATCAAGATCGCACGTTGGTCGGTCGCCATTCGGGATGCAGGCGGCCGTGAGATTAAAACGTTCAGCGGCGTGGGGGATCCACCCGAGGCCTTTGCCTGGAACGGTCGGGATGCACAATACAATCCTGTCTCTGCCGGACAAGCCTATATTCCTGAGCTCACCCTGGAAGATTACTACGGCGCGCGTGTTCGCCTTCCGCAGAAGACGTTTTATGTTGACCAATTTATGTGGGAAGAACCCTACCGGATGGCGCTCACCTTTATGCAAGATTCGGCGTTTGAAGCCAAACGCGCGCGCCTGTCGCGCGAGGGTCAGCAAATTATCCAAGAGGTATCCAACCTCGTGAACCAGCAGGATGCTTGGATTTTGGAAATAGAGTGTTCGGGAGCGGATACGGATCTGTCGAACGAACGTGCGCAAGCGCTCAAAACGTATTTTGCGCGGGAAAATTTGCGCCTTAAAAATATTCGTATAAAAAATGCTCCCGTTACGGGAGAAGCTATGGTAAAAATAACGTCATTAAAGCCCGGTGCGCAGCAAGCGGGTGCCGGAGAGACCACCCTTAAGACGGAATGATCTACTCAGTGAGCGCAACAACATTAATCAAACGTGGAGGAACGTGCAATGATGGATGTTAAGTGGATGGCCATGTTGGCTTCAAGCCCAACGCTGGTGGTGCTGTTGTTTTGTTCGGTGTTGTCGGTGGTCTTTATTTTGGAGCGTGCCATTTATTATTGGACCAATCTGGCCAATACCGATAAATTTATTGATCAACTTAAGCCTTTGTTGGATAAGAAAAATTTGGGGCCGGCCATTGAGTTTTGTGAAAAACAGCGCGGTCCCATGGGGCGCATTGTCAAGGCGACGCTGGAAAACCATAAAGAATCCTTGGAAAGCCTTACCAGCCTCCTCTCCAGCTTGATCAAAAAGGAAGAGGTTCAATTGGAGCGGTTCTTAGGCATTTTGGGCACCTTGGGAAACACCTCGCCCTTTATCGGTCTGTTGGGAACGGTCATTGGGATTATTAAAGCGTTTCAATCGCTCTCTTCGGCCGGGTCCGGTGGACCCAATGTGGTTGCGGCCGGGATTGCAGAAGCCTTGGTGGCCACCGCCGCCGGTTTGACGGTGGCTATTCCGGCGGTTATTTTTTACAATTATTATGTCTCCCGCGTCCGCCAAACCATTACGGACATTGAAGCCGCAGTTGAACAAATTTTGTTTATGCTGAAGCGCTAGGAGCCTGCGCATGGCAATGATGCTGAACAACAAGAAACCTATCGTTACCATCAACATGACACCGTTGGTGGACGTAAGTCTGGTGCTTGTGGTTATATTCATGGCTACGGCCCCGATGTTTCTGCAGAGCGGGATCATTGTAACCTCCGGTGAGAAAAAAGCCGTGGACGTCCAATCCACAACGACCCAGAAGGACACGATCATCATCAAGCTGGAAGGGCAAGACATCCGTTTGAATCAACAGCTGGTAACCGAAGCGGAGTTGGCGCCTCTGTTGCGGACCATGCTACGGACCGCGCAGCAACGCCGCGTGATTATCAATCCGGATCGGGAAGTTCGTCATGGGTATGTGGTGAAGATTATGGACGTGGCCAAACAAGCCGGAGCCGATAACTTGGTGATTCTCGGACGCTCGCAAGCAGAGACCCAAGCCGGGGCGCTTTCCAAACCATAGAGTAAGAGGGTACGCATGCTGAAAAGTAAAATGCGCAGCGAAAATCCAAAGGAATTGGTCACCGATATCAATGTCACTCCGTTGGTCGATGTTTGTCTGGTTTTGGTGATTATTTTTATGGTTACCACGGCTATGTTTTTACAGCCGCCGTTTGAAATCAAGTTGCCAAAGGCACACACCTCGGAGCAAACCAAAGAAGAAAACCTGTTTGTGGCAGTGTCACCCAATGGCGAGTTGGCGGTGAATGAATCCAAAGTGGGGCTGCAGGAGTTTCAGGAATTGATTCGGGATAAAATCAAACGCAGTCGGAATAAGTTGGTGGTGATACGCGCCGATGAAAATGCCAAAAGTGGCGCTGTCATCGATGCCTTAAACATGATCAAACAAGCCGGTGCCCGACGGATTACGTTTGGCACAGAATCCAAGACGGAGTAGCGTATGTTTCTGGATCGCCCGAATGGCCGCTTGCAGGTTACCATCATTGGGTCCTTGATTATGCATGCGGCGCTTTTGTCGTGGTTCGGTTCAGGGAAATTTGCCGAACGTGAAAAAACCCTAAAACTCACCGAAGTTGAGTACCTTGAAGAAGCACCCAAGCCTTCTGAATTTGAAAAACTCATGAACAAACTGGCGGCGCCGCCCAAGCCTTTGCCCCAGGACGCCAATAAAGTCGTGGCGGCCGAGGCGGCCATGGCCGAATTGGAACGAACCTCGTTTCACCGGGTGGTGGGATTGAATGCCGCACCTCCGGCGTTGGATAAGATTTCCGAATCCGAGCTTACGCATTTGGCTGCGCTGCCTAAGTTAAAGCCTGACACACAAGCTCCGGCGCCGAATCTCGCACCTATCCCGACCAAGAAAATTGATCTGGTTCGTCAAGACGCATCGCCGTTGGTCGAATTGGATGCCAAAGTAATTGCCGGCGATTTGCCTCCAGCTGATTTTGGGCCGGACATCAATCGCCGTGGATTTCAACAACCTGAGATGATCATTAAAAAGGTTAAAGCCGAACGTAAACAGGGAACCAACGTAGATACTGCCAAGCGGCTAAGCCTGAGTCATGATTCCGTTATTTCCGGTGAAGTCAAGACTCGTGAGATTCTGCATAAAGAAAACCCTGTGGTTCCGCGTTGGTTGGAGGAAAAAGGCGTAGAAGCCGAAGTGGTGATTGCATTCGTGGTTAATCCCGATGGGGAAGTGGGCGATCGCTTGTATGTTGAAAAGACGTCCGGGTATGCTGAATTGGATAAGCTGGCCGTCGACGCCTTGAAGAAATACGTATTTGCGCCATTGCCGCTTAATGTTAAACAAGCTGAACAGAAAGGTTCGATTGTTATACGCTTTACCTTTCGTTAGGCCGTTTCACCCCGACCCGGATGGTTCCGGCATTTGGGGCGCGTGAGGCCAGTGAAAGGGTTAGGGTTATTTCGCGCAAGACTGCTTTTGTTTTAGGGGTTGTTACAGAAATTAAAAATCCATAATCCGCGCTACCTGCTTTGGGGACATACATGGCAAGGGCATCCAACTCTACTCGGTCCCACTTCTTTTTGCTCTGCTTACAGAAGTTTGCAATTTCTTTTTCACATCGATTACTACGTTGAACAATTTGAAACCAAGTCTGATGCTTGCTGGCGTAGGTGAAGGCTAAACGTCCTGTGACCAGGCGTTGCTTCAAGGCCGAGGCCATCCTGGGTGACAACGAGATTCTCAGGGTATTGAATTCATGGGCGGAATTGAGCCCGCGAACACGGAGCGGCGAGTCAGAAGCTGTCGGTGACCAAGCATAAGCTACAGATTCCGTAAGGATCCGAGTATCCATGTGATCGGTGCAAAAGGCTTCTAGCTTTAGGATGTGTGTGCGTGCCTGGATCCAGTGGAAACGACTCAACGCCAGAGCAATTCGGTCAGCGAGTTGATCCAGGTGGACCAGTTGGGCCTTTGGGAAATGCAATTGTCGATAACGGTTGATTCTTTTTCGTAAGTGAAACAGCCGGATCGGCCAACGCAGGCTTGCCTGTGAAAGCGAGGTGTGCTTCCAAGCGTTGATTTGGGTTTGTGCGTTTTCCAAGTCTCGGTAGCCGTATTCAACACTGGGTTCCAGGCTGCTTGATTCAACCCAATCATTCCAAGTTGCGATGAGAATGGCTGGAACCTGGGCCTCCAGTGCGGTTTGCCAGGTGCGTCGAAAGGTACGCCCGTCTTCCCGTGGGATGCACCGTGCCAGATCTTCGCCCCAGGCACGTCCGCGGTGATCGTCGAATCCGGGCCAGGCCCCACCCCACACCAACGAAGTACGACCGGCCAAACATTCGGCCTGAGCTCGGCGGTAAAACCTACGCAGATGTTTTTGTTGTTCAGAGGAAGTCGAATACGTATCGTACGTGAGATGGGGCGGTATCGGGGAGCCGCCGGGGATGAGCCAAGGATAGTACCCATCGATGGCCTCGGAAAGTTTGGATCGGAAGTTTTGGTCATAGGCAAAGGTTAAAAAGTAGGGGGTTACTTCAGGACAGGCATGCTTAAGTGCAGCCACTTCATCGGCCGAAAAATGAGTTTGAGCGATTTGGTTGGAGGCATACGGTTCAGCCTGCAGGACAAAAAAAAGCACAACCGGACGATGGCGGTGGGAGATGCCGGCCACCGAGTAAATGTGTTTATAGGCACGCTTCAGGCAACGTATTGCGGCGCGGAGAACATCTTTGCGGGTTTTGAGTCCAGGAGTGCGCTGGGTGAAGTTGATGGTGATCCAGTGAATACCGACGTGAAAGTGAAACCGCTTAGCCAAGCGAGCCATGGTTTCTGCAACCTCGGCATCGTGACCGGTAGGAAGCGCGTGTTCGCAGAAAAAACCATCCAATCCGGCCAATTTGGCCAGCAGGATATGATATTCCAAGACATCGGGGTCTTTGGCATCGTAGGTTCCAATAAGTGGATAAAACGGAGTAGCTGTCTCTTTACGGCGTGATCCGGGTACTTCATATAGATCGCCGCTCCAATGTACTTTTGGACCATGATAGTATTGCCATATCTGGGAGGTACCGGAGAGTTCACGCGAAAAAAATGAGGTAAAATAGTCTGCATAGACTTTTTTGTGTTTATGGGAAAGGTGCATGGGTTCTCCAAGTGCCTAAAATTATGTTGGTTTTGGGACATTGTAATAGAAAACGGTCGAGGTGACCAAGAAATTAAAAAAAATTAAAAAACTATGTAACATTTGTCGATTTAGCACCGTCTTAATTACAAAAGAAAGATAAAAAGTTTACTTTTGAGTTTTGAGTTTAAAGAAAAAACGTTGTGTTTTATCATAAACCATTTAAAAAATGCTCAAAAAGCTATAAAAGGGGGGATTTTTCTTGACTTTGTTGGTTTGATGAGCTAAGTTACAGCGTTCGAAATCAAGGCTTTTTTAGCATAAAATTCATGCATATAATAAGAAAAGGAGCGTGACAACATGAAGCGGTTGAAAGTGTTATTGGCAGGAATGATGATTTTGAGTTTGGCGGGCGCAGTACAAGCAAAAGTTCTGTTCCAAGAAGATTTTAACAACTGGCGCGATGAAGGCACCAACCCTGGATTTAATGCTTCAAAAGAAGTCGATAAAGGCGTATTGACCATTAAGACCAATGCGGAAAATAATTTTGGAAAAGTTATGTCGGCTGAAAGTGGAATTGAATTGAACATTGATGAGAAGACCACAATCTCGTTTAAGTTATTGGCGGATATTCCCAAGGGCGATATTAAGATTAACTTGATGACCAATGGTGAACCGTACGATTCGCATGAAATTCTTAAAGCCTATAAAGCCGGTGAATACACAACCGTTATTTCGAGCAAGACGCCTTGGAGCGGAAAGCATTCGTTCTGGGTTGAAATCTGGCTCGAAGGGTTTGATCGCGTTGCGAAAATTACGGATTTCAAAGTTACCGATGGTATGAAGGATGAGCCGGTAGCCAAAAAAGCCGGCGCCGCACCCGTCGCGAAGAAAAAAGGGAAGAAGTAAGTACTCACGACCCAGTGAGGGCGGGCCAATGGGTCCGCCTTCGCTGGGTTCGGAGTTTTATCCTGGCAACGAAGGTACACTGTGATGAGGAATGATTGGAAAATACGTATTCTGGGTTTGGTAATCTCCCTCCTGGCGTTTCAAACCATGGCTTTTTCTGAAGAAGTTTCAGGTGTTTTATTTCGTGAAGATTTTAAAAATTGGCGTGACAATTCCACGGATCCGGGGTTCAACACCCGTGTGCGTTCGGCCGGGAATAAGCTGACCATTAGCACCCTGGATGTGGAATACGGCAAGACCATGTCCAAGAGTGAACCGATTACCATTAACTTCACCAAGCAAACGGAAGTCACGGTGGATATTGAGCGCATTGATGCCGGAGCCACAGCCACCATTAGTCTGATGGGCGCTTACGAACCCTACGACACGTTTCAGATTGCTCGCGTGGAAGGCAAAGCCGGGCAGTATAAAGTGAATGTCAACAAGCTGAGCGGATGGCAGGGTGTTTCCAGTATTTGGATCGTTATTTGGATGGAAGGCAAAAACAAATCGGTTACCATCAAGGATATTTCATTTCAGGATGAAGCCATCAAGGCTGTTCGCCGCAAAGAAGCGGCGTTGAAGTCGTACATGGCCAAGAGTTTCGCGCCGGCCCCCAGCAACAGTGTTTTTTATGAAGATTTTCGCAATGGAATCAGCGGGTGGCGTACGGCTGAGACCGATCCGTCGTTTTTTAGTGAGGTGAATTTTGAAGAAGGCGTGCCGCGGTTAAAGTTCATTCAGAACAAAGGGTATTGCAAGTTGATGTCTCCCACCCAGGGCATACAGGCCGACATTACCTCGAACACGGCGATTCAGATTTGCGTCGGGGATATGGGCACAAGCCGGGTGAAGGTGGATGTCATGACCGCGCAACCGCCCTTTGATAATCATACGGCCATCACCTGGATCAAGAGTCCCGGGGTTTACACTGTGAATCTTTCGGAAAAGACCAAATGGTTCGGCGGGAAGAATTTCTGGATTGCGATTTGGTTGGAAACCACCCAGAACGCTGCGGCCGAACACGGCGCAGTGATCAAGTACATTCGGGTTTTTGAGAACACAGAAGAATAAGCACTCCCTAATTTAATCGGAGGACATGGATATGCGGATAAAACCGTTTTGGCTCGCGTTCCCGTTGGTGTTGTTGACCACAGCCTTGACAGCCGGGGCTGTGGATTTTTATCAATCCAATTTTCAAGGTTGGCGAGACAACAGCACCAACCCGGGGTTTAACGCCTCACTGACTCCGGAAGGAACCAACGCCAAGATTAAGGTCTTGGGAACGGCCAAGTTCGGTAAAGTGATGAGTCCGGAAGAGGGCATTTCCATGAAGGTCACACCAACCCTGGTGTTGCAGGTGGCGGTGGATGCCATACCCACGGGTGCGGTGGTAAACGTTGAAGTCACCAGTGCGACACCTCCCTACGATGCCCACAAAGTGCTGAGTGGCATCAGCAAACCCGGTGTGTACAACGCCAGTGTGGGGCGCATGACGGCCTGGAACGGAACAAAGAATTTTTGGGTAACGCTTTGGGTGGAGAACGCGTCTTCGCCGATTGTGCTCTCCAAACTGCGTATTGGTGAGAACTTGGTGGAAATCGCGCCGGAAGTGAAAACGGAGGCGAAGCCCGATGCCAAGGTGGATCTTAAAGCCGGCGACGGCAAAGGCAAAAAAGTCGAAGCCACACCTACGGCAGCGCCCACACCCGAACCCATGGCGGATTTTCGTGGCGACACAGCCGCTGCCTATCAGTATTTTGAGAATTGGGCTACGGGTTTGAACGGATGGCAGGATGAATCCGTAGAGAAGGGCAGCAACGTTATTGCCACGCCTAAAAAAGGTGGCCGTCTGCATATCAAACTCAAGGACAAAGCCTTTTATGGCAAGTTCAGTTCACCCAAAAAAGCCATAGTGGTGGATCTGGCCGCCTACCCCTATTTTGAAATCGAGTTGGAACGTGAGTTTGAACAAGGGAACATGAAAGTTCAGTTTGTGCAGGCGCGCAATCGGGATAATTTCCGCACCGTCATCCCGCAGTTTTCACGGCGTGGCGTGTATGTGGTAAACGTGCCTGAAGCCACTGGGTGGAACGAGAAGGAAGCGTTCTTCATTGAGATCTGGCTGGAAGGCACCAGTGCTCAGTCCACCATCGCCGCCATTGGTTTTTCTAAGAAGATGTCCGCTATGCAAGGTTTGTTCAACCCGGTCATGTCCGTGAATCCGGTGGAAGTTGCACCCGACAAAAATGCCGATATATTGAAAGTGAGCGGGGTTGCGGACCAAACCTTCAGAGGCGTTTGGACCGATGGGTTGTTGTCTACGCAAAAGTATCCGGATAATAGTACTCCACCGGCTGGACAAAAAATAATTCAACCTGATCGATATGGTTTCAGTTTTTTAAATATTGGCTATTCGGAAATTGCCCAAAAAATGTATCTGAATATGGCGCTTACCCCAATGAAGGATACAGAAATTTATGCTTCGTTGGGGTATGACATGGTCAATGCCATTGATGGCACGGCTTGGGAAGATCCGTACGGCAATGCCATTAACCCCAAATGGAATTTTGCGTTGCTCCGTTTCCAGGATTTTTATGCCGGGAACATGTTTCAGTTGGGATCGGTATACGACCCTATGTTTACAGACAACACCCTGAAAAAAGCCTCGACTGGGCGTGGGTTTTTATGGAAACCCAAGCTTAACGACATGCAGTTCAAGTTTGTGGGCACGCGTTTGTACACGTCCAAAGGCGACTACAAGGACAATATCTATTTACTCGGTGCCCGGGTTACGAACTTTTTCAACTTTTCTGCGGGTTCGCTGCGTTTAGGTCTAACGGCCCTCAACCTTTCCAAGAGCAACGGCGAGATGGACAGCGCCTCGTTGCAAGGAAAAGTCGGGTCAGATACGTACAAGAAATATGTTCCATCGGTGTATATCAAGGTGGAAAATTTAACCGATCAAACCGTGTACTACAACAACAACCAGACCAATAACATTCGCATCACCGGTACCGATGGCACCTTGATCACGGTCGACCTTACCCCACCGAACGGAAACGGCTACATCTACGATAAAGGCAATGCCTATATTGATCCTAACAATGCGGTGGGCATGAACAAGGGCGGCTACATTGTTTATCGCGTACCGTTGGTCAAGCCCGCCAGCGGTGAGTTGTTGGAACCCTCGGAAATCGCCACGGTCGGGGGAAACATCGAAGCCGGAGCGGTCTTGCCCAAGACCACCTCTACGGTTACGGGTACAGTACGGTTGTCGGTATCTTCGGATGCCGCCAACTGGTTGACCGATCCAAGCATGGTGGTGTTTAACCAGTCGGCGTATACCAACGGCAGCATCATTCCAAATCAAGCCTACGACTGCGGCGCGGTCTTGGTGGCTTTAAAAGCCGGCAAGTACGATTCCACTGAAGGCACCAATGCCCGTTCGGTCTTGGGTGTGGATATCAGCGGGCAACTGTTGGGGATCAACATCGACGGTGAAGTGGATGCCTCCATTGCGCACAACCAGACGTTTCAAGGGAAACGGGTAAATCGGCAAGCCAACATGTATTATCTTAAAGCTTCGCGCGGTTTCTCGGGTGCCATGGTGAAGGCGGCACTGTACAATGTGTCGCCGGATTACGATACGTCCTTGCAGGGCTACAATGCTGTGGATGACAACGACAATGCCTCCAAGCTGCCTGACGGTTTTAAGGATAAATCCGGTGTGGTGTTCGGTGATTTTTCCAACCGTGGAGTTCCGGACAAAGAATACACTGTGGGTCTGTACGTTCCGCAGGATTATTTGCTAAGTGAAGCCGACGATCGTAACCACAACGGGATCTTGGACAGCCGGGAAAACGATCATGAGCCTGACTACACGTATCGGCGCGATCAGCAAGGGTACGATGTTTCGATTTTTGTACCGCGCCAAGTCTTGGAAGGTACTCTGGCTTCCAACATCGAAACCGAACTGCGTGCCATGAATGTCAAACGGATCTCCTCCAATGGTCACAATCAAACCATTGATTTCCAACTCAATTACATTAAAACGGATATTGAAGATTGGTTCATTAAGGCCGGT
The DNA here is from genome assembly GCA_964604705.1 of uncultured bacterium. Lineage (GTDB taxonomy): Bacteria > Oederibacteriota > JAAXVQ01 > JAAXVQ01 > JAAXVQ01 > JAAXVQ01. Next base: position 203,106 of record CAZSAP010000006.1, on the reverse strand, counting down.
GTGTATGTGGCTAACATCAGCGATAACATATCGTCCCAATACAACATGTACAGTCCGTGGGATGTGACCATTACGACGACAGACGATTATAACAATAATTTTGTAGTTACGCCCGCGATTCAAGTTAATTACGATACACCTTGGGGTTTGAAAGCCACGTTCTTAGACCGTTACCGTATCAACCAACGCTTTCAAGGCGAGAAAACGGCAGATTACGGCAATGAAACGGTGGTCGATGTACGGTATAAGCATTATCTGTTAGATGCATGGTCAATCACTCCGATTTATGTAGGTATGTTTAACGTAGTCCAAGCAAATTATGGAACGCGGCCACTTAATTGGTGCCCGCTGTACAATACCTATTACCTGCCGCAGGATTACGCTCCAGGCAAAGATTTGGATATGCCGATGATTCATCAGTTTTATTTGAAGAACAGCTATCCGATTATGAATCAATACAATCTGGCGGTTGATTTTGGTCGCGAAATTCGCCAGCTGTCAAAAATGGGCAAACCGTATTTGATCCAGGATTCTATGGGGATCGGTATCGTACGTAATATTCCACGCGGATTTGTACGTATTCAATACGAATTGAAAAAATGGTATTACCCGTATGAAGAGTGGGCGAACAGTGGTCAGGGCGCTCTGTGGGCGCAAGTCACGGTTTCGTTCTAACCAGCTTAACCCAAACGTGGGGGTGGCAATATGAAAGTATTGAAGTTGAGTCTCTTGCTGGTGGCCGTCCTTTTAGGGACGGCTGCCAGTGTTTGGGCAACTGATTTTTGGTTGGAACATTTTACAGGTGGTACCCCGGGAACACAGCCAGCAGGGTGGTACGATGACCGGAACGATTCCAACAATCATGCATTGATCAATTACAATGTTACAGATAGTTATGTAAACGTGACGGTGATTGCAGGGCAGACCTGGGGAAAAGTACTTTCGTTCTCGCAAAATGTGGATGTGACCGCCTATCCCAAGCTGGAAGTGGTGGTTCAAGCAGTGAATTCCGGCGGGCTTAAGGTGGGCGTGTTTATTCCTGCGCCTTGGGAAGAGCATGTCAGTGCCACGGCGATTACTGTTCCGGGAACATACTTGATTGATATTCCAACCTTGAGCGGTGGCTGGAGTGGTACGAAGAATATGGGCATTGAATTTGTTGTGGAAGGAACGGGCGGATCGATCGTTATTGATTCCGTACGCATTTTGCTCCCCAACACACCCACGCCTACATCCACATTTACCCTCACGCATACACCTACGGCAACCTTAACCGTATCTCCCACGCCGACCATATCTGCTACCCAAACGAACTCGCCAACGGTTTCCCCAACGCCGAATCAATCCCTAACTCCGACCAACACACCCACGCATACTTCGACCGCCACGATTTCGGTGACTGCCACGGTAACACCTACGGCCACTATAACACGGACTCAAACCCAGACCTTTACAGCCACACAAACGGCAACAGCAACGTCCGGAGTACCGGAAGTTATTTACGATGAACCCTTCAGCACTGCCGGGTCACCTCCCACGGGATGGACCCCCGATGCAAATATAAACATGGTGGCCTCAGGTGGGTATGCGTATCTGACCATAACCTCGGGTACTTATGGGAAAGCTCAAAACACCACTGATTTAGTAGGGATAAATACTACGTATTATCCTTACTTGCGGATTGATATCGCAGGGATTTCTGCGTCTTCGAGTTTGAGTTTTCAGGTTGATAAAGGTGGAGCGGTAACGAATCTAAACCAGACGACTGATGGACTCGGCCCATACTATACACAGCCTGGCACTTATATTTTCAACTACGCAGCTTTGGCCAGCTTTAGTGGAGCCCAATCCTTCAAGATCGTAGTTTGGGCCAATGGTTCAGCGGGGACGACGTGTACCATTGATCGTATTCAGATCATGCATACCCTGCCAGCAACCCCGACCGCTACAGTAACCTTGACTCCAATTCCAGTTGAAAACGTTTTCTTGGATCATTTCACCAACGGCATTGCGCCGGTTATACCACCGGATTGGCGGGATGAGACCACCAACCCTGGCTATCAAGCAACCATCAAACGGCAAGCGGATACCTTGGCCTTGGTTGCCAACACCTCGGCTGGATATGGGAAAGTGCTTTCCAAAATCTTAACCACGGATTTTAATGCTTACCAAGAACTTGAAGTCAAGGTTTCGGATATTGCTCCGAACACTAAGCTTTTCTTGGGCTTGCAGATGGAAACGGCCCCGTATACCGCCTACGACCTAGGCGCGGTGATTACGTCACCGGGTGTTTACACGCGAAACATTCCTGCTTTGAATACGGCAGCCTTGTCTGGGACACATACCTACTCAATCAAATTGCGTTTGGATAACGCTGGCGGAACCAACAATGTTACCCTGGACTATGTCCGTTTGGGGATCACTTCGACGCCCACGGCTTCACCTACGGCCACGCTAACCCCAGTCACCAATAATTTCCGCCCGGCGGTGAATTTGTTCTTGCCCAAGGATGGCCCTCTAAAACTTTATTATGGCGTAGAACGCCCCAACAAGTATAAAATAACGGTTTTCAATCTGGCCGGTCAGACCATCCGGACCTTGGAAGAAAAAGACGTTACCGATACGATTTACGGCAGCATTGAATGGGATGGGAAAAACGACGCAGGAAACTGGGTCGCCAGCGGGGTGTACATTATCCGGTTGGAGACCGATGTCTATCGTCAAAACATCCGAGTGGCGGTGGTGCGATGATGAAAACGCAGCGTCTTCTCATAATGATGTGCAGTGTTTGGTTGCTGGGTACCCTGGGCGCCCAGGCGGCCTCGGTGGGAACCAGCGGAGGCTTGTTGTTGGTGACCGCCAACACGGCGCGCAATACGGCTTTGGGCGGGGCAGGGAGTACGCTCACGGATGACCCTGGGGTGGTGTACTACAATCCGGCCGGCCTGTACTCGATCAAACGGATTAAGGGGCTCTTTACGCACCAAGGCGGGCTGGGGCAGGACTATACCGAGAACTTAAATATTGCGTTTCCCTGGACAGACTTAGGTGTATTTGGCGCGACTTTAGTGTATCATGGTATGCCCACGCTCAACGATGCCGGCAATGATGCTCCCAGTGTGGAAGCCAATGATAAATTGTTTATGGCTTCCTGGGCCCGTTCTGGGCGCGAGTGGCTGAGCGGTTTGTCGTACGGTGTAAGTTTGAAGTTTATGAATTCAGTGTTGGGTTCCTACTCGGCCAATGCGGTTGCGTTGGATGCCGGGGCGTTATGGGAGGCCATGCCGGACGTGGTTGTGGGTCTGGCGGTCCGGAATGCGGGCACACCCATGAAGTTTGATACCGAGGCCGATCCGTTGCCGTTACGGGTGGCGCTCTCTGGAAAATATTATTTGCTTTCTGGAACTTTGGAAAACTTTTTTGTGGTTGGGGAAGTGGAAGAGACCACGGAGGCCGTGACCGGCGTGCATCTGGGTGCGGAGTTTACCTACGCTGAGACGTTTTCCGGACGGATCGGCTATACTTCCGCAGCCGGGAGCAACGAAGGCGTGGCGTTGGGTGTGGGATTGCAAACGGCCGTGGCCGCATACAATATTCGCGTGGATTACGCGTATAAAATCATTACCTGGAGTGATACCAGCTACGAAGGGTTGCAGCTGTTCACACTCGGGTTAATTTATTAAAGGGGGCTGTCGATGTTAGGTATTAATTTTCACTGGAAGGAAACCAAACGCCATTGGGGGGTTTACCTCTTTATTCTTCCGGCGTTTCTGATTTACATGGTGTTTGGTATGTATCCCTTTTTGGAAACATTTAAAATAAGCTTTTTCCGCTGGGACGGTATTTCCAACAACCCTTCATTTATTGGACTCGGCAACTACATTGAGATTTTCACCAAGGATAAGATCTGGTGGCTTTCTATGTGGAACGCCGTTTTAATCGCGATGTTTGCGATGTTCGCCCAAAATCTCGTCGCGCTGTTTCTTGCGGTTCTGGTGGATCGGGATCTCAAGGCCAAAAATTTCTATCGTCTGGTGTTTTACATCCCGCCGGTGCTCTCCTTGATCGTGGTCGGGTTGATTTGGCGGTTTATCTACAATCATGAATACGGAATTTTGAATTATTGGCTGCGCATGATTGGGCTGGAAAACTTGACCCGTCCGTGGTTGGCCGATCCTAAAACCGCATTGCTCTCCGTGTCCATTGTTCAAAGCTGGCAGGGGTTGGGCAATGCCTTTTTGTTGTTCTTGGCTGGCTTGCAGGTCATCCCCGTGGAGCTGTTTGAGGCTGCGCAGGTTGATGGGGCCAACGCTTGGCAACGGTTCATTCATATCACTCTGCCTTCATTGATTCCGACGGCAACCTTGGTTTCGATTCTGACTCTTTTAGGAACCATGCAAACGTTTCCCCTAATTATGGCCATGACCAACGGGGGACCCGGGTTCCATACCGAAGTGCCGGTAACGCGTATCTATAAGACCGCGTTTGAATCTTTCCAGTTTGGATATGCCACCGCCGAAGCTGTGATTTTAGGATTGATCTTGCTTATTTTGTCCATGGCGCAGCTACGGCTTAGCCGCGCGATGGACTCTCGATAGTTTATATAAAGAAAGGTATAGGAGACGAATGATGAAGCTTAGTCGTAAAGCCATTGCCAATATTCCGGTCCATGTTATTTTGATTTTTTGGACGTTTGTCAGTGTTTTTCCTTTGATGTGGATGTTTGCTTCTTCGCTTAAAGGAAAGAATGAAGTGTTTACCAACATTTCGTTGATCCCGCAAGCTTGGAACTTTATGAATTATGCCACCGCCTGGAAGGTGGGTTCGTTCGGGGTGTATTTCTTCAACAGCTTGTTTTACACCATTGTGACCTTGGGATTGGTCCTGTTCTTTGCTTCCATGGCCGCGTATGTGTTTGCTCGCTTCCGATTTGCGGGGCGTAATTTGTTTTATCTGCTTTTCGTTGGCTCGCTCATGATTCCGATTCCGGGGGCATTTATTCCGTTGTATGTGCTCTTGATTAAGCTGGGCTTGGCCGACACGCGTCTGGGTTTGATTTTGCCTTATACCAATGCGGGTTTGGCCTTGGGCATTTTCATCTTAAAAACCTTTTTTGAAGACATTCCAAAGGAAATCGAAGAAGCGGCAGTCATTGATGGGTGCAACAAATTTGACTTGTATTGGAAGATCTTTTTGCCGTTGTCCAAGCCTGCCATTGCGACGGTTTCCATTTTTACCGTCTTGGCTGTTTGGAATGAATTCTTACTGGCGTTAATCATTATCAACAACCGTGATCTCATGCCCATTCAGCGCGGGATCATGGTGTTCCAGGGGGAGCATCTTACGGATTACTCTCTGTTGATGGCAGGCTTGACCATTGCAACCATTCCGTTGTTGGTCATTTATTTCTTCTTGTCCAAGTACATCATTAAAGGAATCACCGCCGGAGCCGTCAAAGGATAATCGGGGTAAACATCGAAGGAGGCTTTCCACGTTCATGCGCAAGTATGTGTCGGTAGGACTCATGTTTTCATTTTTGGTCAGCATGTTGGCGCCGGTTGCATCGGCTGAAAAAAGCAATGGTAATGGATCAGGGAATGGGGCAACCCGTGCAGTTTTGTTTGACTCCGGACATCGGTCGTTGGAAAAATGGCGTGATACGTGGGATGACGGGTCACCGGCCGGCGCGAAAATCGAAGTCGACGGAAATTATGCATCGGTCATTGGTACCTCGAATGAACGCAATTATGGAACGGTTTATCAACACATTGATTGGGATTTGGACAAATACCCCTACCTCGAGGTTGATTCAGCCGCCTGCAATACCGATTGGTACATCATTGTTGAAAATCCGAATTTTGAAACCGGCTACATTAAAGTGGAAGAGGGAACTCGTCAGATTGGAAAACGGGCGTATAACATCCGCAAAGCTTGCGGTTTAAAAGGCTTGCGGCGTATCCGCTTGGAAATCGGCTTGACCACCAACGAGCGACCTGCCAACAAGGGTCTTTCCGCAAAGTTCAGCAGTATTCGACTGGCCAGTAAGACCGATGCGCGCATTATTCCTCCGCCTGTACTGCAAACCGGGAGTGATGCAGAGGCGCAGGAATCGGCGTCATTAGGGTGGAACAGTCGCTGGGACAGCGGGGGAAGTGCCGGTGCATTTTTGGCCAAAGGCAAAGATAAAACCTTGAAGCTGGTAGGTGCGTCCTCAGATCAGTGCTACGGCTGCGTTTATAAAGCCGTGGATGTTGATTTTGCAGATTATCCTTCCATGGAAGTAAGTGTGCGCAATCTTACCGCGCAAATGTACATTATTTTCGAGGGGCCGCAGTTTCGCGGTGGGTACTATCGGCTTAAGCCGGTTATTTTGCAGCCAGGTCAGTATGTTTTCAACGTAGGCAAGGAATTGGACTATTTGCAGGGACCACAATCATTTGTGGTGAAGCTCGGGGTTACAACGGACAATCCGCAGATACCCAACAAAGGTCGTGAAATTGAATTTTACACCGTGAAGTTTGTCGGCAAGGGAAACATGAAATTGCTCGCGGGCTTCGTGTCTTCGCAATTGATTGCTCCCCCGCCGCCGTTGGCCGTGCCACAACCCGCGGTCAATCGGCCCTTGGGCAATGAATTCAAGAAGAAATCAGAGGGCGTGGACAAGGGCAGTTTATTTAGTTTATACGGGGACGCCTACAAGGTGAAAGCGACCACGGTGAAGAATGAGGACCCGGCTTTTACCGACAGTGGAGATCGTTTGATCGTCGGGAATGCCAATTACGAAGTGACTTTGAATCGTCAAACCGGAGCCTTGATCTCAATGCTGGATAAGGCGCATAATTCGCAGGTGTCTTTAGGCAGCGAGCAACCGTATCTCTGGCGGTTGATGTTTAAAAATGAAGATTACATGAACGCCCAAGATTTCATCGCTGGGCCTGGTGGGCGTTTCACCTACGAGTGGCTTAAATCATCCAACACGTTGCGCCTGAACTATGAACGAGGCGCTTCACAAATGCTGATCAATCTCGAATTTACGCGTCAAAATTATTTTGATCTGAGCGCAAGCTTCCGTAACGGTGAAGATAAAATCGTAACGGCTGTGGACATGCCCAAGGTTTGTTTTGATTACCGGAAAATGGATCGTTTCTATTTCCCGTGGGGCATTGGTGTGGCGTTCAATCAGAAATTTTTTAAAGATAAGCGTCAGATGAAGACCAATTACCCGAAATTATTCTCGGATTTTGTCAGTTGGACCATGCGTGACGGCGGGCAATTGGCGATCTATCTCTTGTGGGCCGATAAGCCGATTATGGCCACTCGTGTAAACGTAGGATACTCGCCGGCCAAAGGTGAGAGTGGTGCTTTCGAACACGGCTGGGTTACGTATATTCATCCGCGTCAATCCTGGGTAAGTCAGCCCCTTCGGTTTGTGTTTGGTGAACAAGTCGAAGTAGCGCTTAAACATTATAAGAAAGACAATAAATTGACCAAGGCGTCCTTGGCCGTGGATAAGTTGGGACGGGCGTTGTTCAATAAAGTTACCAACGGCGTTTTGTTGAAGATCTCTTTGGATTTGAATCGCGATTTTGAATATTTGAAAAAATATTATGACGACCTTCCCAAAGGCACGATCATTCATTACGTTACTTGGTGGTTGGAAGGCTTTGATCGGCATATGCCGGATTACTGGCCTGTAGACCCCACTTACGGCAATGATGCGGATTTCAAACAGTCTGTCGCTTTGGCCAAATCCAAGGGTATGGCCACCATGCCGTATACCAATCCCACGTTTTGGAATACTTGTCCGACCTTAAAGAAACTGGGTGGTCCGGAAGAAGTGGCGTCTAAGAACCTAAAAGGCGAAGTGATCTTTGAAGTTTATCCTTCCGGAGGATCGGGTTGGGCAACCTCCCCACGTCATCCAGATGTGAAGAAAAACATGGAGTTTGTTACAGATAAATTTTTTAAAGAATACAAGATGGATATGCTCTTTTTAGATCAGATTGGAGCACGGTTTGTGTATTACGACACCAACTCAACTCTGGGCAATCCAGCGGATTATTGTCAAGCTTGGCTGGAACGCGTTCAGGAAAACGTCAAGCGCGGCGGTCCCTTGTACACTGAACAAGGGTATGACCGACTCGTTCCGTATATTGCTGGTTTTTGCGGTTTGGTTTCGTTTACCTTTCCCGAGAGCAAGGATCACAATAGCTGGTGGGGTGAAAACAGTTGGGAATATTTTCCCATGGCTCAATATTTAAGCCATGAAAACGTCTTGTTCTATCACCACAACTTGGCGCACGAAGTTTTTGCAGATTCCGATAAAAAGATCTCCTTTTATCTGGTGCAAGGCTACAACATGTACACCGCGCGCTGGGTCTCTCAGTGGGCCAATCAGAAAAAATGGTTCTATGTGATTGATCGCTTGCAAAAGAGCATTGCCTCCCGCTATGCCGGGAAGCCACTTTTGAATTTTAGCCAGCCGGAACCGCAACGGCTCTACTGGGCGGCCTATCCTGATTTGGGCATTTTGGCCAATATTTCCGATGTGCATGAAAAGAATGTGTTAAATCATACTGTGGCAAAAAATGGATTCATCGCCACCAATCGTACAGGGACCTTTTTGGCAGGTTTGTTTACGCGGCTCTATGGATTCCGTTTGGCCAAAGAGCAGTACCTTATTATTGAGACCACCGATAAAAAAATAACCGTACAGCAATTGCAAGCTCAGAGTTCGTTGCTGACCGTACCGCGTCCAGCCCATTGGAAGTTGGATGAGGCCATTTCGGTTTATCAGGGATCGAACAAAGTCGTCTTGGTGGCTACAACGCCTCAAACGGTGACGTTTTATACAGACGGAAGCGTGGCGTCGGACGGTCCGGTCACGTATTCGGTAGAGTACGATTCTGGATACAAGCCTCCTTGTTCGGTAAATATTCGCATTCCTCAAGGGACGGCTTCAGCGAACACCGAAGTAAACCTAGGGATGGAAGCATTAAACTTGACCTCGGGTCGTTTGGACAATGCTCGTTTGGTTTTGTCCGCCTGGTTGGTTAAGCGAAATATGCCGGTTATTGATGCCAAGGCAGGTTATTTAACTTTGGCGCCGGATCAGAATTTCAAGACCAAACCCGTTTCGATCATGGGGAACGGATATTTGTCAGCGGAGTTTCCGTTACAAATTCCGTCTACGGCCTCGGCTGGGGACATGGTTTGGCTAAAAGGGGAGTTGGTAACTCAAGGCAGCAAAGGTCAGACCGTCATGGTTTCACAAAGTATTATTCCTGTGGTCTCACCGTTTGAAATTACCGTACAACCTGCAAAGGAAAAAATGACGGCAGATGCACAGACCACGGTGGAGGTTATGCTTAAAAATAATTTTTCCTCCGCGGTTAAAGGTGACTTGGAACTGGATATTCCGGCGAATTGGACCGGTGCCAATCGTCGCTCGGTAACGGTGGCTCCGGGCGCTACATCAAAAAATACCTTTACGGTCAACACTCCGGCGTTGGATGATAAAAAGGTTTTTGAATTGAGTGCTTCCTTCAAGGTGGATAAAAATGTTACTGAAACCACACCGGTGAAGGTGGAAGTGGTTCCATTGTGGCGGGTGTTGTCCATTGAGGGTATTCGCATGTTGGTTCCTGGCCAGAAGAGCAAATGCGTTCTGCGTTTGATTGCTCAACCCGAGAAGGCGGCCAGTGGAACGATTGTGTTGAGTCCTTCGTCAGGTCTTTTGTTGGAACGCAAAGAAATTCCGTTCAACGTACCTGAGGGAGGGTATCAGAACATCGAGTTTAATGTTACGGCTATGGGCAATTCCGATCAGTCCATGACCATTGAAGTACGAGCGCAAGAGGGCACCAAGACGATTTCGGTTGAGTATCCTGTGGTCAAGGCCGGGGATGCCCGGGCTTTGGCCGGCGACCTGATGAATCGTGGGGATCATGATATTCTCATGGGCAACAGTGAAGTGGAAATCCAGGCGCAGCGGGAAATGGGCGGCCGTATTTTAAATTATTACTACCGCAAGTCGGGCGCCAACATGCTTTACCAGAATTATCCCAACATTAATAGAATTGAGGGCGATGGTAACTGGATTGAGTACGGCGGGTTAAACGATTGGTTCCCTGAAGGGTGGCCGGGATATGTTTGGAACGATGTATGGACCGCCCAGATAATCAAAGGCAGTGGGGATGAAGCGGTGGTCAAGATGACCACGCAAACGAAAAATGGATTGCTGCTGGAACGTACCTTTGTGTTGCCCGGGCAAGGACGCAAGTTGCGGATTGACTATAAGATCCGTAACTTGACCGATGTCCCGCGTAAATATCTTTGGTACAATCACCCGGATTTGTGTCCGGGACCGGATCGCTATGCGGGTGAAAACCATCGCATCATTGTTCCGATTGCCGATCCTAAGAAGCCCGGCAAGGAAACCCTGTCGATAACCAAATTTATTGGAAAAATCGGCAAGGACACCTATGTGCCCAATGCCGGGTGGGTGGTGGCCTTGAACCAAGGCACCAAGGATTACTTTATGCAGATGTTTGATCCTGATCAAGTTAAGGAAATAGGTGTGTGGCAGGATGCGAATTTTTATACCATGGAATTGTTGAGTAAAGAAGAGAAACTGGGACCGGGTGAGAGTCGTGGATTCACGATTTACTACATCGTAGGCAATAACGACTGGAAGGAGGAATTAAAATGAAGGTTCTTAAAGGGGTAGGAGCAGTACTGGCCGTTATCTTGAGCTTGAGCTGGGGGTTGGTCGGGTGCGGTGGAGGTAACAGTGCGGATAAGGGTGATAAGAAGAAAGTCGTCAAGATCACCTTCTGGGAATGGTGGGCGGATCAGCAAGGCTTGTTTGAAAGCATGGCCAAGGAGTATGAGGAAAAAACGGGGGTGAAGGTACAGTTTGAGTTGTCGGCGCCAGTGGGTGCGGATTACTTCAACAAGCTTCAAGCCGCAGCGCAAGCCAACACCTTGCCGGATATTATTGGATTGGCCGGAGGCGGAGAACTGTTGGCTCGCTACATCAATGCCAATAAGATTTATGAAGTCTCCAACGAGTTGAATGCCAATAATTTTGAGTGGCGCAACACCTTTTTTCCGCGCGCCTTGGATGCGTTCTACTACGACGAGAGCAATGCGTATCAAGTGGCCCCGAAGACGTTTTGGGGTGTTCCGGTTTCGGTCATGAACATTCAGATCTATTACAACAAAGAATTGTTCAAGAAGGCCGGTTTGGATCCGGAAAAACCGCCTAAGACTTGGTCTGAGTTCATGGAAGTCAGTAAGAAGCTCAATGCGGCTGGGATTCCACCGCTCTTGGTTGGTTTTGGCGATTTATGGATCGATTATACATTCTTCAATGCGTATTCATGGGCCTATTTGGGTGAGCAGAAAATCCGTGATCTTTGGTTGGGTAAATTGCCCTATACCGATCCCGGCTTGGTCTCGACCTTGAAGCGGGTGGAAGATCTCCGTAACAATAAGGTCTTGTACCCGGGTGCGATTTCCATGGCGAACAAAGAAGCTGAGATCAACTTCGCCAATGAAAAAGCAGCCATGATGCTAAACGGCTCCTGGGCAGTTAATGTCTACCTCGGCATGAATCCAAACTTGAAGATGGGTGTGTTTCCCTTTCCCAAACCCGACGATGCGCAAAATCCCATGTACATCATTGGTGGTGTGGGCAAGGGATGTGCGGTAACTGCCAATTCGGAATATCCGGAAGCCGCCGTGGCGTTTCTGCGTTGGTTCACCTCGAAAGAACAGCAGGTTCGCTTGGCCAAGGAAGCGCATGAGATTCCAGCGAATTTTAGTTCCATGGACGATTTGGATCCGCTCCTTAAAGGCTTTGCCGAAGGGATGCGCAATCTAACCCCGGATCTGAAAAATGAGGAGAAGTTTGAAGTGCGGGAAGTACTTTCCAAGGGCATGCAGTCTATTTTGATTGGCGAAGCTAAACCAGAGGATGTTTTAAAACAAGCTGAGGAAATCAAGAAAAAAGTAACTGGTAAATAATTTAAAATACGCTAAAATATTGTTGTCGTTCAGTCGCTGAGCGATGGGCCTTACGGCGCGGTCTGTAGCCAGACCGCGCCCAAGCTCTCTTTCAGCGACTTCTGATTTTTAGCCCTGTGTTTTAGGAAGTGCCTGTACGTAAGATGACGTATTCCATAACTCGGGCTGACCAGGATGGGTGAGCACAGATGATTCGGAAGCTGTTGATGATAAGCCTCTGCATGGGCATGTGGTTCACGGCCTTGTGGGCGGAAGATCCTGCGGACTATTTCCGTGCGCAAACCGACAGAACCTCTGTAAATCTTGGCGACCAAGTCCTATATACAGTGGAAGTCATGGTCGCCAGTGCCCAACAATCCAGTCCGGATATTACCCCTCCGGATTTAACCTCGCTCTTCCAAGTGCAAGATACCATTACCCGCTCGTCCATCAACATTCTCAACGGTCGCACCTACGTGGTGAATTTCAAAGAAGTTACCTTGATTGCCAATCATACGGGAAATTTGACGTTGCCTCCTTCTGAAGTCCAGTGGGTGGATCCAGCCACCAAACAGCGTGTGGTTAAACAAACCAATGCAGTGCTTCTTCAGGTCAACGAAGCTACGGGGGCAACCGCTTTGCCCACGCCCACGCCGGAGATTGGTATTTTACGCTCCAACAAATCCATGGCCCATATCTCGGTTAATCAATGGTTACCGATAGCACTTGTGGTTATTTTGATTCCGGCGCTTTTGTACGGCGTTTCGTACTATCGAAATCGACCGATCCCAGTTCCCAAAGAACCGGAGGCTCCGATCGATCCCAGATCGCCACTGGAGCGTGCTCTGGATGCACTCAAGGAAGCGGAGCGCCTTAAGCAAGAAGGCAAAATTAATGAGCTGTACTCGTTGCTATCCATGGTGCTCCGGCAGTATTTGGAAGAGGAGTATAAATTTAATGCCCGCGAAATGACTACGCGTGAACTGTTGCTGGAGATGGAAAAACTTGATTTTAAAACAGAGTTTGTTGAACGATATCGTCCTTATTTTGTTGAAAGCGATCATGTTAAATTTGCCAACCTGGTCCCGGATAAGGAATTGATCGACACCATTGATCTTCGCACCCGTGAAATTATTTTAGATCCCGATAAGCGCATTGTTCGTCAACCGCCCCCTCCGGAAGAACTTCCTGCATTAAATCCCGACGGGACAACGCCGGAAGCCGGCGAGTCCGCTTCCGATGTTCAGCTCGCCTCGGCCGCCGGTACCGAAGAATCCAAACCGGAATCCCATTGAGTTTTTGGTTGTGGCATTGGGCCGTACCTGTCGCCGCATGGTTGTTGCCAGGAGCGGCTTTGCCCTGGCTTTATCAAACCTGGCGGGAGCGGCGACAAACCGGTTTGGCGTTTACTCAGGTCCGAATGGCACGGGGGGCGACTCGCCAGCTGCACCAATACGGACGCTGGGTGGCTCCGAGTTTGCAAACCCTGGCCTGGGTATTTTTGGTTGGAGCGCTGGCACGCCCCTGGATACCCGGCTCCAATCCTGCAATGCCTCAAGGCCGTGCTGTTGACATCCTGCTGGCTTTGGATGTTTCACGCAGCATGCGGGCCGATGATATTGCGCCTAGCCGCTTGGATGCTGCAAAATCATTCTTAAAAAAGTTTATTCAACAACATCCCGAGGCCCGTATGGGGCTTTTGGTTTTTGCCGGACGCAGCCTGCTGAGGGTTCCATTGACCACCGATCATGAGCTCGTGCTTGAGTCCTTGGCCGAGGCCAATGTAAGCAGTGCGGTCGGAGAAGGAACCTCGCTTGGAGATGCGTTGCGTCTAAGTGCAGAGCGATTGATGGCGGCTGTGAGTGCCCCTGAATCAACGGAGAATCCTCCCCTGCGCTTGGCCGTGGTGCTGACCGACGGGGTGAATCACACCGGTGCCGATCCAGTGGAAGCGGTTCGCGGATTGTCCCGACGGGGGATTGAACTCTGTCTGGTGGGGGTGGGGCGGACTCAGCCTACACCGCGCTGGGAGTGGGACGAAGCGGTCGAACAGCGTCGCCCTGTTTTGGATGTATACGGCCAACCAGAATTCTGGGAAACCTTGGATGAAAAGGGCCTCAAACAGCTTATCCAAAATCATGGACGCGGGTATTTTATACGACTGGATCAACCCCGGACACAGGATGCGGTTTTAGGCGCCTTGAGGACCTGGGAAGCCGGTGCTGAGCAGCGTCACAAGCCCGGTCATGGAGTGCAAGAATTGTTTTGGATTCCACTGCTTATGGCGCTTCTTTGTTTAAGTGCTGATTTTGTTCTGGCCAAAATTTGGTTCCGGCGTTTGTTGTCCACCTAAAGGCTTACGTACAACCAAGGAGAGTGACCTTTGCTCCGTTTTGTGTATCCACAGTTCGCTTGGGGATTCATAGTGTTTCCGGTGTTTATGGTTTGTTATGTTTGGTTCCAACACTGGCAGAAAAAAACCTTAGACCTATATGCGGAACCGGATTTGCGTTCACAGTGGCGGATTGTGCAACCGCCTTTTCGTGGGCGCATGCGTCGTTTGCTGCTTTGGCTGGGGGTTATGACCTTGTTGGTCTGTGCGTGCATGCGTCCACAATGGATCCCTGCTTCGGCCATGAAAAGGACCTCGTCTGCGTACTCGGTTTTTTATATTTTGGACGCTTCGCTCAGCATGCAGGCAGAGGATATAAAACCGTCGCGCTTGATTCTGGCCAAACGCATGATCTTGGAAACCACCCGTCGTTTGGACACGGTTCCGGCCGGACTTATTATTTTCGAACAAGAGGCTCGAATGGTATGCCCACCCACGTTGGATGTCTGGGCTTTCGCCCAGGCAGTGGAAAGCGTCCGCACAAAATCACTGGCCAAACATGGGACTCAGCTTGAAGATGCTTTGCGTCTGGCGAGTAAGAAAATTGAGTCCGCACATTTGCCGAAAACCCCGAGTGCCGTGGTGGTCTTTTCGGACGGGGAAATGAATCGGGGCGGAGATCCGGAGCGCATCGCTCGCGTTTTGGCTGCCCAGCAGGTACCCGTTTTTTGCATTGGGGTAGGAACCTCGGAAGGGGCGCTTATTCCCTTGGGACGTGATTTTTGGGGAAATCCGCAATATCGAACGCATCAAGGGCAACGTGTGATGACACGTCTGAATTCCGAAAGCTTGGTACATATTGCCCGTATAACGCAAGGGGACTATTGGGAGGTCCCGCGCGGTACCGCCGCAGCTACTGCGACTTTGGTGCGTGCCCTCCAGCAGCATGCCTGGTTGAATTCAGCCAATGTACAGAAACCGATTCGCCCCTTCGCTGATTCAGCTCAAGCTATTGAACTTTTTCCGTGGTGTATTTTAGTTGCTTGTTTGGGATGGGGGCTGGAACGGTGGTTAGGGGCACGCGCTGAAAGGTGGCTCCCATGACATCCTTGGTTGTCTGGTGGTGGCTCTGGGGTTGGGTGGTGCGTTGTGCGGGAATCCCAGTGGAAAATATTTACAATCAAGCCAATCATTTGTATGCGGCGGGGAAGTACAGCCAAGCGGAAGCCATGTATGCCCGCGTTTATTCCCACCCCCGCTTGGGGGAATCGGCTTGGTTCAATGCCGGGAATGCCGCCTATCAGCAGGGCCATTGGAAAAAAGCTATTTCGTGTTATGAAGAGGCGTTGCGCATTCGTCCGGATGATGAAGATGCTTGGTACAACTTAGATTTGACTCGCCAGCGTTTGGAACTTGAAACGCCAGAGACGGAAGGTGAATCGGGGGAAAGTGGGCTTGGAGCCAAAGCAGGAAAAAAGCCTGGAAACACAGGAGCGATTCGCAGGCGTGAAAATGTGAACGCGCAGAAAAAGGTTAACTTGGCGGATCAGGGAGGACTCGGGCCGGCAGACATTTTCAACTTGCCACCGGATCGCTTAGCCGATTATATAAAGCAAATGACCAAGGCGGGATACCCTTTTCGTCCGGGGAGTTCATTGGCCAAGCCAACCCCGGAACAATCGGATGAAGTGGATTGGTAAGATATTATTCTTGGGTTAAACGACTCAAGCGATTGATATGATCTTTTAGCTCGGTACTGGCTGCGCTGACTTCCTGGGTTGTTGCCGCAAATTCCTCGGCAATCGAACTTAAATCCTGCAAACCCATTTTGATGGTGTTGATTCCGCCTACTTGGCGTTCGGTGAGTTCACTGATTTGTGAAAATTGCTGTGAGAACGACTGCATGGTGACTTCCAGTGCAGCCAAGGCCTCGAGGGAATGATCGGCCACGTTTTGGACTTGTGCCACCGTGGTTTCATTTTCTGTGGAAATTTCCAAGGCTTTTTGTGTTTGCTGAACCACACTTTTGATAATTTGCGTGACATCTTTGGCCGAGGTCGAGCTTTGCTCAGCTAATTTGCGCACTTCATCGGCCACCACCGCAAAGCCCCGGCCGTGTTCACCGGCACGGGCTGCCTCAATGGCCGCATTCAAGGCCAATAAGTTGGTTTGTGAGGCAATGCGTTTAATGATTTCAACAAATTGGCTGATTTCCTGACCCGATCCACCCATTTCTTTGATCAAGGTGATGTAGCTGCTTAAAATATGCTTGATTTGCAACATGAGTTCCACGGACTGAGCCGCAGCCGACTTGTTTTGGGATGCGGTGGTGATGGCGGCTTTGTTGCCTGAGACGGCCTGCAGGATGAATTCGTTCACTTGCGTAAACGACTCGTGCATACGGTCAGCGATGGTGCTTATGTCACTGATGCGTTCACTTTGTTGATTGGCCGTGGTGGTGATTTGTTCAATGGATTGGGTTAGTTGCGAGATGAGGCTGAATGACTCGGTGACCGAATGGCGATAATCGTCCAATTTGATATTGGAGTGGCTGTCGGTTTTACCTTGGGCTTCAAGCTTGGCAATGTGTTGTCGGATGATTTCACTGTACAGCAGGAGGGGATCGACCTCGCCTCGAGCAAGCGGTCCAGGATCTTTCTCCTCAGCCAATGCTTTCAAACGTTCCGCGAGTACAGGATTGGACTGGTCGGAGGATTTACGTCCACTCCAAATCGCGAATCCGATACCACCCGCCAGTGCCAAGGCCAAGCTGATAAGCGTGGTATTCCATGAAAGGGAATGGGTTAAAAATGCCGAAACCATGGCCAAGACCCATACCAAACCCGAGAAAGGGAGGAATTTACCGACGAAGTCTAAGGAAAAAAAATCGGCTGAATCCGAGGAAGTGGGGGTATAAGGTGACATGGTTTTCGACTCCTGAGCATTTAAATGGCCCCGAACCGGAGTAGTTCCGATTCGGGGCATGGTGGTCTCTAATAGCGGTTGAGCAAATCCTTAAATTTTTCCTTAGCCAAGTTTGGCCCGAGCATCGACGACAGCAGATCCACGCATTTTTGCAGAAATTCTTTCGGACGAGTTTCCGGGTTGCATTCCTGGGCAAAGGCATCCACTTTCGCCGCATTGGCAGGGCCGAAGACTTTCGCTACGATTTGTTTGGCTTCATCTTGTAGAGCCATGGTACTACCTCCTTATAAAATTCGGATCGATGTCGACCATGGTCTGTTTAGGCACCGAACGCCAACACCGTAAGCGTTTGGTTGATGTGCAGCGTGTTAAACTGCTCGCCGTAAGTTGCAAAGCCGATGACCGGTGCGATGTTTATGGTTTTAAACAGATCGTCGTTGAGCTTTTTGTTTTGGGCCTCAAGGAA
The DNA here is from genome assembly GCA_964604705.1 of uncultured bacterium. Classification (GTDB taxonomy): domain Bacteria; phylum Oederibacteriota; class JAAXVQ01; order JAAXVQ01; family JAAXVQ01; genus JAAXVQ01. Next base: position 185,374 of record CAZSAP010000006.1, on the reverse strand, counting down.
GCGGAGGATGCAGTTGAACGCCACGAAGCCTGCGACTTTCCCGTTAAGCTTCTGTTTCATTTCCGTCATGAGGCTGCCCAAGTTGGCGTTGACATCACCGGGCTGCATGACGGAGACCGTTGCGCCTTCGGCAATGTTGCAATAGAATTTCATCCCTTGATTTGCGGTGATCTGTTGGGGGCTGCGGTTGTAGAAACCGTCGGGCAATTCCACGGCAATGGGGTGATCCATAAACGAATCCGCGACTTTGTCCAAAGGCTTGTTCACAGCTTGCGCGTACGCCACTACGGCAGGTTGATGGTTGAACTCTTGCACAATGCGGTTTTCGGTATCTGCCTTGGTAATGGTCAGTGTTTTGCCAGTGGAGCTGTAACTGGAGGTTTTGACCATGGTCCAAGGATGGCTGGTCTTAATCAACACCACCACGGCGGCATTGGAAAGAGCTTTGCTACCATTGCTGACATAGGTTTGTTTGAACTGCAAATCGTCACCGGCAGAGCCGCCGACCACGGAGAGGTTGGGTGCCACATCGTTCAAGCCCAGCAGGAACATTTCTTCTTTTCCACTCAGGCCATCCGGCAAGACCATGAGTACGTGTTTGGCTGAGTCAAAGTTGTTGATGTCGCCGCCCAAATCCTTGAAGGCCGCACGTAGCGCTTCAGCGGCCGCTTCCTGTGGTTGAGCGCTCAAGTTGCTTCCTACACCGACGCCAGCGGCAAAATCCGGGGAAGCGAAACTCATAGCGGTTAATGATTTGGTTAAAAATCCTTTGGGTGTGATCTCACCGGCGGTTGAGCAACCTGCAAGTTTAACACCGGGGAGTGCGGAGGCGAGCGCCGACGTGAGCGCTTGACCGTCATGGCCTGTGGTGGAGAAGAAGATAACCAGTTTGGTGCTGTCTTGCTTGATCTGAGAAACCACTTCCTTGACAGCTGCGGCAGTTTCGGGCAACGTACTAACACCTGATTTAATCGTTAACCCCATGTAGTGCCTCCCTCGGTTTATGGTCTTAGGTGCCTTGGAGCACCTTTATAGCTTCGGTCTTAGGAGTACAAAACATAATAATTGTCGAGTGGTGGTATAGATTTTAACTAAAAACTTTTTTTTTGTACAGAATTTTAAGCTCAGGTTTTTTGGCAAATATACCCGTATTGACTTTTGTTTTTTTTTTTGCTAATGTGTTTCAGATTTCGCTTATAAAATGGGTGGATTTTATGTATTGCCAAGGAGGCTGCATGCGGATAAAGGCATTACGCTGGCTGACGATCGCCTTGGGAGCGTTGGTGATGGTTCCCAGCGCCATATGGGCACTCGATGAAGTTTCGTTTGAAGCGCTTACCGATAAAGATAAGGTCAAAGTTGGGGAAAATATTCAGTATTTGATCACCATTAATTTTGGTGAAAATACCATGGCGCCCAACATTACCCCCCCGACCTTCAATCAATTCAATGTCTTGGATGAACATCAAACCACGGAAATGAAAGGTGAGGGCGCGGAAAAATTCCAGGTTTTAAAAAAAATCTGGCTGCTGCAGCCCACGGAGCCGGGGAAGATTTCCATCGCGGCCGCCATTATTACCTATCAAGATCCTACCACCAATCTATTGAAAACCGGAAAAACCGAGGTGAAGTTTATTACGGTGGAACCGGCGGCCGCGCCTGTGGGCACTGGGGCGCCGGCGGCTGTAACCACGGAAGCCGCACCGTCCCCCGCCATGCAGAAAAAACAAATGCTTTTCTGGGGCGGGGCAGGTGGCGGCGCAGCGGTCATTATCCTTGTGCTTATTTTGCTCATGTTCCGTAAGCCTTCGGCCCCCAAAGTGATTCCTGAGGATATTGGCTTGCGCGCCTTGGATAAAGCCATTGGTCATGCGGAACAAGAAAACCTGGAAGCGTATTACGCTGCCTTGAGCCGTGCTTTTTTAGATTATTTGCAGAACAAGTTTGGCATAGACGGCGATATTTTGGCCACTCCGGCGTTGTTGGCGAAGATGAAAGAATTTGGTTTTGGCAACAAAACCTTGAGTGAATTGGAGAGCTTTTTAAAGACCTCAGATAAGGCCAAGTTTGGTGGGTATGTACCCAATGAAGACGAAATGATTGTGTTGCATGGGATCATTAAAAATTTTATTGAAGCCGGTCGTAAGATTAAAATCAAAGTGGTGAAACCCAAAAAGAAAAAAGACGACGACGAAGACGAATAGTTCCGCGGATTTGCGGGTGCGTATTCGGTTTAGAACTACCTAGTCCTTGTTTGGGCGCCACCCTGCGCTTGGGCAACAAGCGGATCAGGGTTCATTCATTCAAAGATATCGGAATCGGGAGGCTTTCATGGCGGAAATTCATGAACTGGATCAGACGGGCAAGGCAATGAGCGAAATCCTGCGCCGCATTCAAACCGAATCGGCCAAGGTCATGGTGGGTCAGCCGGTTATGATTCGCGGGTTGTTGATGGGCATGCTAACCCAAGGTCACATCTTGTTGGAAGGTGTGCCCGGACTGGCAAAAACACTCGCCGTCGTAACGCTCTCTACCTGTATCCAGGCAAAGTTTTCACGCATTCAGTTTACCCCCGATTTGCTCCCTTCGGATATCATTGGAACCAACATTTATAATGCCAAGACCGGCGAGTTCTCAATCAAAAAGGGGCCCATTTTCGCCAACATCGTTTTGGCCGATGAAATTAACCGTGCGGCCGCGAAAGTGCAGGCCGCTTTGCTGGAAGCCATGCAGGAAAAACAGGTAACCATCGGTGGTCAGACCTTTAAACTGGAAGCGCCTTTCTTGGTTCTGGCCACCCAGAACCCCTTGGAGTCGGAAGGTACCTACTCGCTGCCCGACGCCCAGTTGGACCGTTTTATGTTTAAGGTGCGTATTGGGTATCCTACACCGGATGATGAGTTTGAAATCGTGAATCGTTTTACCAAAGGCATGAATCCAACGGTAGCACCTATTTGTACGCCTGAAGACATTATCACTTCGCGCAAAATCATCAATTCCATTTACATCGACGATAAGATCAAACGGTACATCGTTGATATTGTGTACGCCACCCGTACGCCCGAGAAATATGGTCTCAAAATTAAGAATCTCATTCAAAACGGTGCCGGTCCTCGCGCTTCGTTGAACTTCACCACGGGGGCCAAGGGTAATGCCTTTATGGAAGGGCGCGGGTATGTCACTCCCGATGATGTGAAGGCCATTGCGCATGACATTTTGCGGCATCGTTTGATTGTCAGTTACGAAGCCGAAGCCGAGGAAATTACCTCGGAAAACATCGTGGATGAAATCTTAAAGGGTGTAAAAGTTCCGTAAGGGGTTCCTTCGCGTTCATTGGATCGAGGTCGTGGCTGGGCCGCGGGCGTAGATGCCCGTGAACCTTGAGCGGGAGTTTGAAGTATGAAAATGAACTTAAAGGACGTACTCAAAGAAGTACGTAAGATTGAATTAATCAACCGTGTCTTGGTGGAGAACATGCTCGGAGGGGCGTACCTCTCGCGTTTTCGGGGCCAAGGTATGGAGTTTGCCGACGTCCGTGAGTACGTCGAAGGCGACGATGTCCGCAACATCGATTGGAACATCACGGCCCGCACAACGGTGGCGCACATCAAGTTGTTCCAGGAAGAGCGCGAACGCACCATGATGATTCTCATGGATGCCTCGGGGTCCGTTGATTTCGGAACCATCAATCACATGAAACGCAATTTGGCGGTGCAGTTTGTGGCCTCGATGGCGTTTTCCGCGGTGAAAAACAACGATCGCGTGGGGTTGGTGATCTTCACCGACCGCATTGAGCATTACTGTCTTCCCAACAAGGGGCGGGGGCATGTCATGCGCCTCATTCGCGACATGATCATGTTTGAGCCCAAATCCGTTAAAACCGATTTGAACTGCGGCCTGGAATTTCTCAACCATATCATCAAAAAAAAATGTACGGCCTTTGTGATCTCGGATTTCTTGTCCGACATCGACTTTGAGCAGAAGTTGCGTCTGGCCAATTTCCGCCATGATGTGTTTGCAGCCATTTTAACCGACCGGCGTGAACGCGAGATGCCCAATGTGGGCATTGTGGAATTGCAAGATCCGGAAACCGGGAAAAAAGTAATCATTGATACAGGCAGCAAAAAGGCGCGTAAACAGTACAAACAGTTGGCCGAAGAACACCGCCTGAAGCTGGAAGACATGCTGGGGCGTTGCAAAACCGACTTGGTGTATTTGGATACAAGCCGTTCGTTTATTGATGCGATCGTTGAGTTCTTCAAACGGGCGGGAAAGAGGAAAATCCGGTGAAGTGGGCGAATCTTTGGCTGGCCTGGCTGGCTCTTCCGGTGGTCCTGGTGGCGTTTTTGGCCCTGCGGGAGCGCATGCGTCGCAAGGGCATTGTCTTTTCCAATGTCTCTCCGTTTGCCAAGGCGGGCAAATCCCTGGCGGCTCGTCTGCGGTATTTGCCCCTTTTTCTCCGCATTTTGGCCTTGCTGTTTATCACGGTGGCGGTGATGCGTCCTCAAGCGTTGATGGGGGAAGAAGAGGTTAAGCTCAAAGGCGTCAATATCATGCTGGTGGTGGATTTGTCCGGGTCTATGGTGGCGGAGGATTTAAAGCCGGATCGCATAACCGCCGAAAAGAAAGTGCTGGAAGATTTTGTGAAGCAGATTCAACAAGACCAGGTTGGGGTGGTTGTGTTTGGGGCTAAGAGCTTTACGCAATCGCCGCTTACGCTGGATCACGATGTCTTGACTACCGCGATTCGCGAGATCGATTTGAACACCGTGGATGCCGACGGTACGGCCATTGGGGATGGGATCTTGACCGCCGTGAATCGTTTGGCGGAGTTTGCCGGACAGACCAACATTATTGTTTTGGCCACCGATGGCACCAACAACCGCGGCGAAGAACCGTTGAAGGCCGTGGAAGCGGCCGCGGGGCGCAAAATTCGCATTTACGGGATCGGGATCGGGGCCAAGGGCGGTGCTCCGATTTATACCAAAGATCAATTCGGGGTGAAAAAACCGTATTACATGGATGGCAAACCCATGAATTGGGAAGAGCCCAACGATAAGGTCATGCAAGAGCTCTCGGCTAAGACCGGGGGCGAGTATTTTCGAGCCACGGATGAAAAGACCTTAGGTGAGATTTACACGAAGATCAATAAGCTCATCAAAGATGAAAAGAAACGCAAAGACCCACACTATCGTGAGCTGTTCTTTTTCTTTCTGGCTGCAGCGGGTGTGGCGTTATTGCTGGAAGCCTTGCTGGCCAGTACTTGGTTGAGGTCGCTGACATGAAGATACCTGAACTCTTATTTATTCAACCGCAATATTTATGGGCCCTGGCGGTGGTTCCGGTATTGGTGTTTCTGAAATGGCTGGAATTCTCCCGGCGCAGTAAGGCCTTATCGAAATTTTCAGATCCTCAATTGTTTTCGCTGCAGAATCCTACTTTGATGGGCAAGAAAGTGGCAGCCTTTCCGCGGATGCTGCTCTATACCTTGGGGGTACTTTTGGTGGTTTTATCCTTGGCACGCCCGGGTGGGAATCCAAAGCCCGAAGAGGAACAAGTCACCGAAACAGGTTTGGATATTATGTTGTTGGTGGATTTGTCCGCCTCCATGAAAGCCACGGACCTGACCCCCAGCCGCATGCAGGCCACGAAAGCCGCGTTGAAGGATTTTGTTGAGCGTCTGAGAACCGACCGCATTGGGTTGGTGGTGTTTGCGGGAACGGTTTCTCTGCAGTCGCCTTTAACCTTGGATTACCGTACGGCCAAAATGATGATGGATATTATTAATACCGATTTTTTACCCTTGGACGGTACGGCCATTGGTGATGCCATCAATTTTACCTTGGAAAAAATCGGCAAAGAAAATCAGAAAAATGCGGTTATCGTCTTGGTTACCGACGGAGAGAACACACGCGGATCGGATCCGAAAGAGGCTTTGAAAAAGGCCAAAGACGCTGGTACAAAAATATTTACCATTGGCATCGGGACTCCTGGCGGGGCTCAAATTCCAGATGGCAATGATGAAAAAGGCCAACCCAAAGTAAAAATGTTTGGTGGAGAACCTGTGGTTACCAAGTTGGATGAGGAGTTGTTGAAACTCATTGCGTCTGAAACCGGAGGAAAGTTTTACCAAACACAAACCAGCGAAGCGCTTATGCAAGCTTATGCAGATATCAGCCGATTAACCAAGTCTGCGCATACTGAGAAAAAGCGAAAGATGAAATATCAAGAATACTATACCTGGTTTGCCATTCCCGGATTGTTGTTGTTGGCATTTGAGCAATTTATGGCGTTCTTTTTGGTGTGGGGGCAGGCGCTGCGTTTGGCCGTTCAGCAGAAGAAGGCGGCCAAATCATGAACACGAAAATTTGGCTGATCTGCGTGTGTTTGCTTGGCGTTATGCTTTCAGGCTGTGCCCAACGCTATTTTCAAGCCGGCAACAAGGCCATGAAAGAATTTGATTATCAAGAGGCCATCAAACAGTACGATCGTGCGTTGCAAGCCGACCCTACTTTGTACGAAGCGCATTACAACATGGGGAATGCACTCATGCGTTTGCGTAATTATAAACAGGCTGTAACTGCCTATGAAAAAGCCGCCAAGATTGCTCCTAAGGATGAAGATGTTCAAAACAACCTAAGCATCGCCAAAAAGAAAAACGAGGACAGTAAAAAGAACAACAGTGGCGGCGGTGGCGGTGGTGGTGGCGGGAGCAGTGGCGGTGGTGGCGGTTCTTCAAACCAACAGCAAAAGCAACAGCAGCAACAGCAGCAACAGCAGCAACAGCAGCAACAGCAGCAACAGCA
>CAZSAP010000006.1:178363-178468 GCA_964604705.1 uncultured bacterium | reverse complement strand
AGCAACAGCAGCAACAGCAGCAACAGCAGCAACAGCAGCAACAGCAGCAACAGCAACAACAGCAACAACAGCAACAGCAGCAACAGCAACAGCAGCAACAGCAGC
>CAZSAP010000006.1:0-178263 GCA_964604705.1 uncultured bacterium | reverse complement strand
AACAGCAACAGCAACAGCAACAGCAACAGCAACAGCAACAGCAACAGCAACAGCAACAGCAGCAACAGCAGCAACAGCAACCACCGCCGCCGCCGCAACAGAATCCGCAGCAGCAGCCGCAACAAAAACCACAGCAACAGCCTGAACCGTTGCCGAAAGAGATGCAGGATAAGCTGGATAAAAATGATCAAGAGGATAGAAACCAACAGCGTCAAAAGCAAGACCGCCAAGATAAGAAAAATGATTTTAAGTCACCTTGGGGTCAGGAAGAAAAGAATTGGTAAGCACACGTCCGGTGATTTTAGGGATTGACCCAGGTTTTGGCCGTTGCGGTTGGGGTGTGGTTGAGATTTTAGGGAACCGGTTGCATTCTTTAGGGTGCGGCGTTATTGAAACTCCCGCCGGGCACCCCTTGCCGGAACGTTTGATGATGCTGTATGCAGAGTTGGAAAAAGTGATAAAGGCGTATTCACCCCGGGAAGCCGGAGTGGAGCAGCTTTTCTTTTCGAAAAATGTTAAAACCGGTATTGATGTTGGGCAAGCACGCGGGGTTATCGTCCTGGCCTGTGCCCAAGCCGGGATTCAGGTGGCTGAATACAAACCTGTAGAAATCAAGATGGCTGTCACAGGCTACGGTGCTGCAACGAAAGTTCAGGTCCAAAAAATGGTGGAAACACTGCTAAATGTAAAAGGGCTCAGTGTCTTGGATGATGCTTACGATGCCTTAGCTGTGGCAGTGTGTCATGCGCATTCACGGCGTAGCTACCGGATTCATTAACAACCTAGGCAACCGGCATTGTTTGTCATCCTTTGAGTGAAAGATAGAACCCATGATTGCATTTTTAACCGGAGTTATACATTCAAAAAGCGAAGCTACCTGTTTCCTGGATGTTCAAGGGGTAGGCTATGAGGTTACACTCCCGGCATCCGAATGGGATCGTTTGCCGGCGGTGGGTGAGACCTTGACCTTGTACACCTGGTATTTGGGACGCGAAGATGGCGTGCAATTGTTCGGCTTTTTAAGTTGGGAAACGCGGCAACTGTTTAAGCTGCTGCTGGGAGTAAACGGAGTGGGACCTAAAGCTGCTTTGGCCGTGCTCTCGGGCCTGACCAAGCCCGCGTTGGAACAAGCCGTCGTGCACCAAGATGTAGCCGCGCTTTCGCGTTTGCCGGGGATTGGCCGCAAAACCGCTGAGCGCTTGCTGCTCGAATTAAAAGATAAGCTTAAAACACCCAGCGTAGGTCCGAGTTCGGATTCTGTGGGACAACATGAGGAAACGGCTCAGGCCTTGGAAGGATTGCTGGCGCTAGGATATTCGGCCCTGCAGGCCCGGGCTGCTTTGCAGAAGGCATTGGACGATCCGGGCGTGGAACCGGGACCGGATCGAGTGGCACAATTGATCCGGCGGGCACTCAAGCACGCTTAATGTTTCAGAGGTTGACCGTAGGAGGCTGGGTTTGAAAAAGCAGAAGCTCGAAAAGGTATCCGAAGAGGAACGCTTGGTTGACCAATGCGATGCGCCGCAGGAGCAGGAACACGAGCTTTCTCTGCGCCCTACACGCTTGAGTGATTATGTAGGACAAAGCAAGATTGTCTCTGCCTTGCAGGTTTTTATTCAGGCGGCCAAGGAACGTCGTGAGGCTTTGGATCATGTTTTGTTTTTAGGTCCTCCGGGTTTGGGGAAAACCACCTTGTCCATGATTATGGCGCATGAGATGGGGGTTCACATCAAGGTTACCTCGGGTCCGGCCATTGAACGCGCGGGTGATTTGGCGGCCATCTTGACCAACTTACAACCCTATGACATTTTGTTTATTGATGAGATTCATCGCCTCAATCGCACGGTTGAGGAGATTCTTTATCCTGCGTTGGAAGATTTTGCCCTCGATATTATGATTGGGAAAGGACCGAGTGCGCGCTCCATTCGCCTGGATTTGCCTAAGTTTACCTTGATCGGAGCCACCACGCGGGCGGGTTTGATCACCAGTCCGCTGCGGGACCGTTTTGGCGTATTGCATCGTCTGGATTTTTATTCGCCCGAAGATTTACAATCCATTGTGTTGCGTTCGGCGCGTATTTTAAATCTGCAGGTGGATGCCGACGGAGCCTTTGAAATTGCTCGCCGCTCTCGGGGAACTCCGCGCATCGCCAACCGTTTGCTTAAGCGTGTGCGCGATTATGCCCAAGTTCAGGCGTGCGCTGTGGTGACCCGCGAGGCTGCGTCCGCAGCCTTGGATTTGATGGAGATCGATCCTTTGGGGTTGGATCAAATGGATAGGCGCTTATTGGCCACGGTCATTGATCATTTTAACGGCGGTCCAGTCGGAGTGGATACCATGGCGGTATCTTTGGGTGAGGAAACGGAGACCTTGGAAGATGTGTACGAACCGTTTTTAATTCAAATCGGCATGCTTCAACGCACACCGGCCGGCCGGCGGGTTACGGCTCAGGCCTATGCGCATCTGGGGCGGATTCTACCCACAGGTCAGGGGAGTTTGTTATGAAGCATCCGGAACCACGAATTCGCGTGGCGGGGGTCGTGACCCGTGGTGACAAAATACTTTTGGTGCGGCACGAACGCGATGGACGCATGTATTATCTCTTGCCGGGCGGAGGCTTGGAATGGGGCGAGACCTGCGTTCAAGCTCTGGTGCGTGAATTTGCCGAAGAACTTTCAGTGAATGTTTCTGTGGGGAAATTGCTTCTGATCAATGAATCCATTGACCCCAAGGGGAAACGGCATATTGTGAACATGGCGTTTGTCGCGAAGCTTAAAAGTGGGGACGTGACCGTGAACCAAGACCGCCGTCTTAAAGGTGCGGCTTGGCTATCCCAGAAGGAACTCAAAACCATTACGTTTTATCCTGAGATTCGCAACGCGCTGTTGCGTCAATGGCGCGCGGGATTTAAACTGCCGGCAACATGGGTGGATACACCATGGACCTGACTCGTACTTTGTTAAGCAGATGAACGGGGCTTGGGGGATGTGCCCTCTGAAGTTGTCGGGAGGAGAGCGCGACGTGTCGGCTGAACGGGGGGAACATGAACAAAATTTTTGAGGGTGCCATGACGGTGGCGAATTGGCTAACCGCCTCACGCATTTTCTTGATTCCAGTATTTATCACCATGCTGTTGCAGGACCGCATGGGCTGGGCGATTGCAGCGTTTTGTGCCGCGGCCATCACGGACATGCTGGACGGATACATAGCACGGCGTACACGCGTGACCACCCTGGGGCGGTTTTTGGATCCCATGGCGGACAAGTTGATGCTGGCGTCGGCGTTTGTTATTTTGCCGATAATTGATGGCATTCCAGTTTGGGTTACCGTGGTGGTGGTCTCACGCGATGTGATTATTACTCTGGGGTATTGGATTATGTATTTAACCTGGGGAACTGCCAAGATTACCGTTCGTCCCTTGGGTAAAATAACCACGTTGGCGCAGTGCTTGGCCGTTGGAGTGGTCATGTTGGATAAACTCTTCCATGGGCCGCACGACTTGGTTTTGTACGCGGTGTATGTGGTTGCAGCCATCACGGCGATTTCCGGAGCCGATTATGTCTTCTTTGGAATCCGGCAGGCCAATGAACTGCATACCCGGCAACCGTTTCCGCCCACCTCCGATAAGTCATGAACCGTTTAGACGCCTTTGAGTATCACAACCCAACCCGCGTTTTCTATGGGCCGGGAAGCTGGGGACAGGTGCACCCCTCGTTACGTTTATTCGGTACGCGGGCACTGGTTATCGCCGGACGAAACTCGTTACGTGCACATACAGCCTGGGACGATGCACGCCGGGCACTCGAGACCGGCGGCTTAACCTGGGTGTTGGAAACTTCGGTGGAACCCAATCCTTCGTTTGAAACCGTTGAACGCCTGGCTTGTCTAGGACGGGAGGCAGGTGTTGATTGTATCGTTGGTATAGGTGGCGGTTCGCCTTTGGATGCGGCCAAAGCCGTGGCTGTGCTTATAGCCCATCCTGAAATGACAGCAGAGCATTTATACCAACCACCCTATGCGCGCCCTCCTTTGCCCGTGTTGGCAGTCCCTACGACCGCAGGTACAGGCTCTGAAGTAACTCCCTATGCCGTACTGACCGACCATGTTCGTAGTACCAAACGGGCCATGGCTGATGCGAGTCTTTTTCCGCGCTTGGCGGTGGTGGATCCGAGGTATACGCACGCACTTCCTTTGGACGTGACGCGCGACACAGCGCTTGATGCTTTTTCTCATTTGGTCGAAGGGTATCTGGCACGCAAAGCGACGCCTATGTCCGATGCCCTGGCCGAGGAAGGGTTGCGGCAATGGGGACTAGTACGTTCGGCGTTGGAACGGAGCGAACTTACGCCTGCCGAGCGCGATGGGCTCATGCGCGTTTCCTTGTTGGGCGGATGGGTCATTGCCACGGCCGCCACCGCCACTGTTCACGCCTTGGGCTTTCCACTCACGTATTTTCATAATTTGCCCCATGGCCGTGCCAATGGATATCTGCTGGCGGCGCATCTGGAACGTTGTTGCTCCGTGACACCCAAGGTTAATGCCATTTTGAAATTGGGCCAATGGGCGTCATTGGCGGATTTGCGAGCTTGGCTGCATTCGGTTTTGGGCCCTTTGCCGTTTTCCCCGAGAGATGTGGATGTCGTGAAATATGCCCAAATGGCCTTACCTTCCAAAAATCACTTGAATAATCCTTATCCCATTGACCTGGAAGGGTTAAAACAACTATTAATCCAAAGTCTAAAAACCTAATTTTAGGTTCTGTAGTATTTTTTTTGTAAGAAAGGAATTACTTTGTGTATCTATCTATTAGATCATAGGGGTGGGGGGGCGCATGCGGAAATGGGTAGTATGTTTGTTAGTGGGGTTATCTGTAGGAATGGTGTTTTCCAATGCAGGGAGTGCTGCGGCTTATAAAACACTGGATGTTGGAAAACAAGTGACGTTTGCACCCGATCAAAATGATCTCGCTTGGGGGAATTTTTTTGATAGCCAAGAAGAAATTGATAAGAATTGGATCTCGCCTTCCGGAATTACACAAACGGCGCTGATTCAAGACAAGGGAAAGACCTCGGTAGTTGAATTTTCTGCCTACCCACCACTAGGGCAATCTACCTATTTTCAATCCATCCCTATTACGTGTGATGTCGATATATATTCCTTACTAGAACTTCGTGTTGTTGATGTTGCGACGGGTTTTTGGAAAATTTCTGTACTGGATTCGAATGGGGATGAGGTGGCGTTATCGGAACAGAGGGGTGATATTTCGGATTCAGGTGCCACAGGAACGTTTACGTTTAGGTTTGCTGATAAAGCTGGTTGGAAGGGTAGAAAAACGTTTAGTATTCGACTTTATCTAAGACGTGAGGCATCAAATCCGGTGAACGTCTATTTGGACGATATTGTGGTTTTTCGGGAAACTAGAGGGAATGTTTTTAAAAATGTGATGTGGCGTGAAGAGTTTAAAGGGAATTCTAATACACGAGTTCCGGTATGGTGGGATGTTGATAATTCGGATCCAGCGAATATGGCGCGTTTAGCCTATGATACTACGGGAGAGTTTGCACATCTTGTCTGTGTCGATAGAGTTGGCAAATGGGGCAAAGTATTTGGACCTGCCGTTTTGATTGATACTACCCGGACACACAAGGTGGCGATTTATATTTCCAAGAAGACGACAGATAATATTTTGGTAGATGTTAAATATTATGCGCCAGAAGCTATTGGAAAAAAAACCAAGGCGTTTCTATTTGAAGATACGCAGGGGAACCAAATTAGTGAAGATAAAAAAAATAATTATCGAACCAATAGATTAGGGGTTTTCGAACTGGATCTTAAAAATGGAGACGGTTGGAAAAATGATTTGGGTGTGCGTCAAGTCTGGGTTGAAATTACTGTTGAGGGAGAAGGGGATTCTTCTGTTGATATTGATTGGGTTATGCTTTATGACGATGAGATTGTTTTTACCCCGCCCCCACCAGTTTCGTATGGGGCTCATGTCGTGGCTGTTCCTAATCCGTTTGTTCCAACGGCTAAGTCTGTCAAAACCCAGTTTCGCTGTGAAGAAAGTTTGAGGAATTCCACAATGCACATCTATAACTTGAAAGGACAACAAGTTAAAGCATTTCCAGATGATGGGTTAGGAAATCTAGGTTGGGACGGGACCGATGATCAGGGACGAAAATGTGAGGGGGGGCTTTACTTGTTTCAAGTGATACTCCCGACGGGCCGGAAGAGTGGTCAAGTGGTTTTGATTCGATAGGGAGACTGGATGAAACCAGGGATGTACGGTCTACTGAAAGCATGGCTGATCCGACATCAGATTGTAAGCTGGGGATTGTTTGCCATTGTATTTACAGTGACCGCCAGCAGCGTCATTTGGATCAATGTCAATGCCTTGGAACGGGACCAGACTTTGGAATATCGCAATGTGGCGGCGAAGATTTCCCAGATGACGATGAATTGTGTGCTGAACAATCAGTACGATGACCTGTTGGACTTGATGCAACTTCAGACCCAGTCGTCCTCCGTGCGTTTTATTGCTTTTTACATTAATGGGATTCGGGTGTTGCAGTCAGGTCAAGAACCGCAAGATACATCCCAACTGCCGTTGGGCTCGGATGCGCAGACTCCGGTACAAACCATCAAGCGTTCTAAGTTTTTGTGTTTGGATCAGATGTTGCCGTACCAAAAGGAAAATCATGTGCGTACTTTGCGCATTGTGTTTTCGTTTGAGGATTTTGACAACCGTAAAAAATATATTTTGTTGGCCAGTGGCATCATTGTGACGTTGTTTGCGGGCTTGGTCGTGGTGCTTTCGATTTGGAACCAGACCCGACAACGCTTGGTCCAGCAAAATAAAGTGCTGGTTGATACTCAGACGCAACTAAAGCAGCAAGAAAATATGAAAAGTTTAATGATCCAATCGTTGACGCACAACGCGAATAATTACTTGAATATTATCGGGGTGCGCATTGAGGGGATGCGTCTGCAGAGAAAATCGGGAAAGTCACTTGATACGATCGAACGTGATTTGGATGTTGTTTTGGAAAATAATCGAGCCATCGGCAATTTGATCAAAAATTTGAACGATCATGAACGGCTGAGTAAGGGTGAGGTGACCATGTCACCCAAGCGTGAAGATCTTGCGCGTTTGATCCGCAACGTTGTGCGCAGTTTTGAAGGTAATTTGGTGAAAAAAAAGATCGTGTTGAATGCCCGCATTCCAGATAGTGAATTCGTTTGGATGGATTCACGCATGGTGGAACAGGTGCTTATGAATCTGGTGATCAATGCATACAATTATTCGCCCCAAGACACAACATTGGAACTTTGGACAGAGTCGGATCCAGAGTGGGTTAAAGTGTTTGTGGCTGATCAAGGAGTGGGCATAGAGCCTGATGCATGGGAAAAAGTATTTGAGCCCTTTGTGCGCCTGAATAAAGAAGCCGCCAAGGGGTCGGGACTTGGATTGACTAATTCCAGACAGTTTATCCGGCAGCTTGGCGGTGAACTCGGGATTTTTAAAAGTCAGGTGGGGGTTGGAACAACTTTTTATTTTTCACTAAGGACGCAAGAAAGTGCGTCTAACTAAGCTTGAACCAGTGGGGGATTTGCGTATGAGCCAGCAGCGTAATCGAATCTTAATTGTGGATGATGAAGCAGACTATGTTGAAGGCCTAACTGGCATTCTCAACAGTGAGGGATATGAGGTTGCCGCTGCTGAGAATTTTGAACAAACTATGGAAAAAGTTGAGGCGTTTTTGCCAAACATTGTCATTCTCGACTTACATTTAGAATTGTATGGAGGCGAGAATGCCGGCGCGGTGATTCTGGAACATCTGAGAAAACGCTGGTCCAAGGAAGTTTTGCCGATTTTAATTGTGAGTGGAATCGGCAATCCTAAGAGGGTGATGGATGTATTGAAAATGGGAGCAGACGATTATTTGGATAAGCCCATTGACCCTAATCAGTTGTTGGAAAAATTACGCGGGTTTCTTAATACCACACCGCTTGCCGTTCCGGATAAAGAAGACATTTGGACTGATAATATCGTGGGACGTTCTAAAGTAATCAATAATCTTGCGATGTCGGTGTTTAGGGCTGCGCAAGCTGAGTGCGATATACTGATGTTGGGTGAGACGGGAAATGGAAAAACACTTTTAGCCGATATTTTCCACCAGGTGGGCATGCGTAATACCAAGCCGTTTGTACGGATTGATCTAAATACCATTCCTGGAAATCTATTTGAGACCACTATTTTTGGATATGTAAAAAATGCATTTACGGGTGCAACAACCGACCGGGCAGGTGCTGCAGAGGAAGCCCAAGGCGGGATCTTGTTTTTAGATGAAATTGGTGATGTGCCCTATGAGCAACAAGGGAAACTGCTGACGTTAGTGGAAAGCAAGACCATTACCCGGGTAGGCTCTTCCGATCCGATTCATTTGGATGTGCTCATTATTATGGCTACACATCGGAATCTTAGGTTACTTGTGGAACAAAAGAAGTTCCGGCATGACCTCTATTACCGACTCATGAACACGGTTATAGAGGTGCCGCCGTTAAAGGATCACTTAGAAGATTTGCCTGATTTGGTTAAACATTTTATAAAGAAGTTCAATCCTAAATACGGTAAAAACATTAGCTACGTGACCCCGGATGTGTTGGATGTCCTTCGTTCGTCGGAATGGGGCGGAAATGTTCGTCAATTGAAGAATACCGTAGAGGAAGGTGTGCGAAACGCGGTTGGTACGCACATTGATTTAAAGGATATACAGACTTATTTAAATCGGGATAATTCTAAACTTCCTTCGTCGAGTGAGCTGGATGTAGACGGTGGAACGGTTGCGTGGGATGTAGACTATAAAACGTTTAAAAAGCAAGTCTTGTGGAATTTGGAACGCGAGTATTTGC
Organism: uncultured bacterium; assembly: GCA_964604705.1. Taxonomy (GTDB): domain Bacteria; phylum Oederibacteriota; class JAAXVQ01; order JAAXVQ01; family JAAXVQ01; genus JAAXVQ01. The sequence goes on along the minus strand of CAZSAP010000006.1, from coordinate 169,350 downwards.
GGCGGAAGCTTGACGCACATGCCTGGAATGCGATCAAAACCGCCAAGGCCATGGGGATGGCGCAGTATCAATACCTGCACGAATTAATGCGGCGCTTTGAACTCAAACGTGAAGCGTAGTTTATCCTTTCTAAGAGGATGAGATAGATGCAGTCAATGGGGGGGCGGCAGTGAAACACATGTGGGCGATGCGAAGTCGACAGCTGATACTTACTTTAACAACCCTAATTTGGTCTGTTTTACCGGGGCTGGCCTATTTCCAAGATGTAGCGGTCGGTGCTCGTCCCGCAGGCATGGGTGAAGCTTTTGTAGGTGTGGCCGACGATACCCACGCGATGTTGTTTAATCCTGCAGGGTTGGTTCGAATGCATTCTTGGGAACTCTCGGCCATGTATGCGGATTTGTATGCGGGGCTCGATTTAGTCCTGGCAGATGGATCCAAGGATTATTCCGGATATCATTTTCTGGCTGTCGGCGTTCCTGGAAGTACGGGGAAAGAAGCGTGGGGTGGAGCTTGGTCTCGTCTGTATTCGCCGCTGTACTCAGAAAATGTGGGTATGCTCTCCTATGCGCATCGGGTATGGGACGCCTTGGGGTTGGATTTTGGCGTTACAGCCAAGGCCTTGCAATGGTCCGTAGCCTCCAATGAATACACTGAAGACAAGGCTTATTACCCAGCGCGTTCTAAAATGGCGATGACGTACGATCTAGGGCTGATGGTATCGCCTTACAAAGATTGGACTGTCGGTGTGGCCGGAGAAAATTTATGGCCGGCGGATGTTGGCTTGCTCACCACAGAGTATGTTCCGATCATTTGGCGAGCTGGGGCCACGTACCTGTGGCATACTGAACGTTGGAATATAGATTCGCTGCTTACCTCGCTGGAAATGGAATGGCGGAATTTTCGCTATACTCCGAAATTGGGACTGGAATCTTGGTGGTTTAAGCGCAGTGTGGCATTGCGTGGCGGCGTTCATTCGGAAGCGGCCACCGTCGGGATGGGTGTACGCTACGCTTGGCCTGAACTGAATATGAGCCTGCAATTGGACTATGCCTTCACCTACCCTTTTCTCATTCAGGATACATGGGGTTCGCATCGTCTTGAATTGACACTTGGGTGGGAACCTCCGCGCCCCGTCATGGTCGTTCCTCCGGCCGTAAGCCCTTCCCCCGGAACCTCAGGGACGGAAGGGGTTGCAAGCAATGCGGGGAACTCGCTTCCGGCGGCGGTGGCGGCGCCCCCAGGACTCCCCGGTACTCCAGTTCCGGATGAACCCGGGCGCCCGACCACGCTGCCGCCTGGGAATTCAACGGGTGCAAACTGGCCGATCGGCAATAATCAAGACAGGGTGATCATTGGATACGATGGCAATTTATTGAAAGAATATGCTAATTTACCGGATTCCCTACGGACGGTTACGAAATTGGAAAGGATCCTCCAGATCAAGACGGGAATTAGGGTGGAACATAATTCGTACAATGCAAGCGAGCTATTGACGGCTCTCCAACAAGGAGAGGTAGATATGGTTTTATTTTCAAGCACGGTGCTCAAAAACGCGCAGCAACAGAATTTGGTAGACTCTGTCTTGATGCCAATTATATATGGCAAGGATACCCATCGTTTATGCTTGGTCGTTCGGGATGACAACGCGCTGAACACGCTAGCATCTTTGAACAATACTCGTTTGGGCTATATTTCCTGGGATGATTTACGCCAGTTGCGCACCCAATTTCAATTGGGCACGGTTCAGTTTCAGGAACAGCATCAACTGCCGCGTTCGCGAGATGCGATTGTGGCTTTGCAGTTACACGAGGTGGATGTGGTTTTGGCGGATGAACGCATTTTAAGGGAATATGTAAAAATTGAAATAAAACAACCTCAGCCAGTGGGCATTAAAGCTTTAGCTTTTTCGCGACCCTTTTCCAACTCTCCGGTTATTTTCCGCAAAAATTTAGCCCCGGGCAAGGGACCCAAACTCCAAAAATTAAGGAATGCGCTTCTAAGTTTGCATTTAGATGCGGAAGCCAAACAGGAGATGCAATTTTTTGATATTGAACGCCTGATAATGGGGCAATAGGCACGCATGGGGCGAAAGTAAATGCTTTTGGTTTGAAAGATTTCCCTTTCAGAAAGCATTCTTTTTATAGATCTGAATTTAATAGAAGCCTATTTTAAAGGGTTTTTGAGAAACCATAAGTTTGGCACCTATATTGCATATATCCCCTTTGGGATTACTTTCCTGGGGGGGATCTTATGCAAACCATCGCACTCAATAAAGAAACGGACTTGGAGTTGATCCGCGCGTTTAAGCTGGGAGATAAGCGGGCTGGGGAGGAATTGATTGAACGGCATTACCCGCGTATCTTGAAATTTTGTTGCCAACGCTTGCGTTCCAATGATGATGGCAAAGATGTCGCCCAGAATGTGTTTTTTAAAGTTATGGTTGAAAAGAAGATTTTTGAATTTCGTGGTCAAGCGCGTCTGGCCACCTGGTTGATTCGGATCGCCATTAATGCCTGCAACAGTCAGTTTAGCCGGTATCAGCGGAGACAGATTAATTTCTCTGAGTATTCAAAAACGCAAATTGTGGAAGATTCCATTCCCTGCTCGTGTCCAAATCCAGAAGAACATTACAGTCACGATGAATCCGTCCGACGCTTAAATGCTTTGTTGCTGCATCTTCCTGAAAAATATCGTCAGGCTCTATGTTCCACTTATTTGGAAAATCGTTCCTACCGCGAGGCGGCTCAACTGCTGGGTATTCCCGTCACAGCCCTGGGTGTGCATATTTTGCGAGGAAAAAAAATGTTGTCAATGATTGCCCGTTCGCAACAATCGCGGCTAAAAGGGTTGGATCTTAAATGGTTGCAGTATCCTCCCTCGTGGGTGGATGCTGCCTAATTAAGGCCATTCATTCGAAACGAGCCTTGCTTCCGGAATCCTTCCGGGGGCAAGGCTTTTTTTCTTCCGCAAATCAATGCTTTCATTTTGAGAATGACTTGGTTAAGATACGTCCTAGCCTCATCCTAGAACATAGACGGGGATTGGGGGGACGGCACGGCCAGACTCAACACATTCGTGTTTGAATCGAGGGTTGGGTGTGCCGTGCTGCGGGGATGTGAAGCCTATAGGAGGGGACCATGACGGATGTTTATTTTATGCACTTGCCCGAGGGTGCTGGTGCTGAAGATATGGCTCGTGCCACCGGCGTGTTGTTTGAGGTTGCACGTGGCGGAGAAAAAATATCGGCGGAAGATTTTGTGGCCATCAAGGGACATGTTGGGGAAATGAACAATACAACGTTCGTCCCTCCGGCCGTGTATCGTGTGTTGGGCGAGAAAATCAAAGCCTGTGGGGGGCAACCCTTTTTTACCGAAACCTCCACGCTTTATCGCGGGGAACGCGCCAACGCTATAACGCATTATATTCACGCGCAACGACAGGGTTTTACCTTTGAGGCTACCGGTCTGCCGTTTATTTCAGCCGATGGCCTGGCGGGCAATACGGAAACGGAAGTCTTAATTCCCGGGGAGTTGAACCGAACGGTGAAAATGGCGCGTGAAATTCTTATGTCCGACGCCTTGGTTTCCGTGGCCCACGTGACAGGACATTTGGGCAGTGGATTTGGTGCCACGTTAAAAACACTTGGTATGGGATTGGCCTCGCGCATGGGAAAGTTACGTCAACATTCCTCCATGCATCCGGAGATTCGCAAAGAGGTTTGCACGTTTTGCGGGAAGTGCATCCAATGGTGCCCTGAGGATGCGATCGTTGAAGAGGAAGAAAAAGCGTTTATTCTAAAAGACTCATGTATCGGGTGTGGGGAATGTGTGGCCGTCTGTCGTTTTGATGCGGTTAAGTACAATTGGGGCATGGAAAGCGCCCAAATGGAGCGGCACATTGCCGAACATGCGCTCGGGGCGATTCAGCACATGCGTTCCAAATGTCTGTTTGTCAATGTGGCCATGAACATGACCCGCGATTGCGATTGCATGGGGTATAAGCAAACCAAGCTGATTCCGGATCTGGGCGTTTTTGTCTCAGATGATCCGGTGGCCGTGGATCAGGCGTGCATGGATGCGGTGCGGAAAGCCCACGGGCGTGACCTGGCGCAATTGGCCTATCCAGAGCTGGATGGGCAGGTGCAATTGGAACATGGTGAGAAGATCGGCTTGGGGAGCAGGACCTACCGGTTGCAGGAAATAAAATAGCCTCGGCAAACGCCGATTTAAGCGGTTAAATTCCCGTTTTCTTCTTTAAAATAAGGGGTTTTATCCATAAAAACAATGCACCCTTTGCGATTGACACGGGTATTCAACTTTGCTACACTCTTTCGCAATTCGAAAAAACGAATAAAACCAAGGTTTTTAGTCTATTGACCGATTATTTCTACCGCGACTGTTCCAACATTTCCCCCGGGAAGTAGAGCCGGGAGGGCTTGGGAATGGTTTCCGCTTGCGTTGCGGAGCGGGATAAGGCAGGGTGTGGTTGTGGAGTCTGATATCTTACTGACGATTGTCTTAGCCATTCCGGGTTTTTTATTGGCACTGGTTTTTCATGAAGCCGCTCATGCTTGGGTGGCCAACCGTTTGGGCGATCCTACCGGACGTATGCTGGGGCGAATTTCGTTGAATCCCATGAAACATATTGATCCTTGGGGGACGGTGCTTTTGCCGTTGCTGCTGATCGTGTTGTCGCAGGGAAGCATGGTGTTTGGGTATGCCCGCCCGGTGCCTGTAACCATTCAAAACTTTAAGCACCCCCGACGTGATTCCGCGTTGGTCTCCTTGGCAGGCCCTCTAGCCAATATTTTACTGGCGATTGCGTTTATTGGCGCCGCTTGGGCCGGGCGAGCTTTAGGCTTGTTAAATAACCCAGGTTTGTTCCGGGTTTTAGAAGCTGGGATGAACATAAACTTGGTTTTGGCCGCGTTTAATTTGATTCCCATTCCACCTTTGGATGGTTCGGAACTGGTGGCGTCGTTGCTGCCGGGGCCCTGGGCGTACAAATATCAGCGGTTGGCACCGTTTGGTTTCTTGATCTTAATGGGTCTTTATTTTACGGGCATGCTGAAAATTTTTATGGTGCCCATTTATCTCTTGCTTAATTTGGTGTTAGGCCCCTTTGGAAATCCGTTTTAACTTCTGGGGTTTCGGGAAAGGATGGACGTGCGTATGGGTGATGCAAAAAAAGTGATCTTGAGCGGAATGCGTCCTACCGGCAAGCTCCATTTGGGGCACTGGGAAGGGGCGTTGAAAAATTATCTGGAATTCCAGTCCAGCGATGCCCGGTGTTATTTTATGATCGCCGATTGGCACGCGTTGACCAGCGAATACGCGGCGCCTGCCGCCGTGCGGCAGAATACCTATGAAATGCTCCTGGACTGGTTGGCCGTGGGCTTGGATCCGAAAAAAGCAACGCTGTTTGTTCAATCGGATGTGGCTGAACATTGCGAGCTCTTCCTCATGCTGGGCATGATTACACCCTTGGCTTGGGCGGAGCGCTGTCCCACGTACAAAGAACAGCAGCAGGAAATCACGGATAAGGATTTGTCCACGTACGGGTTTTTAGGCTATCCGATCCTGCAGGCGGCGGACATTTTATTGTATCGGGCGACCCATGTGCCGGTCGGGGCCGATCAATTGCCGCATCTGGAAATCACTCGGGAGATTGCCCGTCGGATGAACTTTATGTATCGCGACGTGTTGCCCGAGCCGCAATCGGTCCTGACACCCAGCTCGCGGGTACCGGGTATCGATGGACGCAAGATGAGCAAGAGTTACGGCAACGCCATCATGCTCTCGGATTCCGCGGAAGAGATTCAGCGCAAAGTCATGCAGATGTACACGGACCCCAATAAAGTGCGGGCCAATTCGCCGGGGAATCCGGAGAATTGTGTGGCCTTGGCGTTTTATAAAATCTACCGTCCTGAGTTGGCCGAAACCGTGGAACGCGAATGCCGGGCCGGCGAACGTGGCTGTGTGGTTTGCAAGAAAGCCTTGCTCCCAATTCTCCAGGCGGTGATTGAACCGATCCGGATGCGTCGGGAACAAATGGCGGCTACGCCCGATCAATTGGACGCAATTTTAAGTGAAGGGGCCGAAGTGGCGCGGATGCGAGCGCAGGAAACCCTGGAACAAGTGCGCCAAGCCATGCAATGGCGCCCTCGCCTCATGGAAAAGAGGGGCGCATGAGCTACCGCCTGAACCTGGATGTGTTTGAAGGTCCGTTTGACTTGCTCTTGTATTTGATCAAGAAAAACGAGATTGATGTTTACGATATTCCGATCGCGGATATTTTGGATGAGTTCTTGGGGTACGTGGAGATGATCAAGGAACTGGATCTCGACGTGGCCGGGGATTTTATTCTCATGGGCGCGACGCTCATGCACATCAAGTCGCGCATGCTCTTGCCCCAAGAATCGCTGGCCTTGGAAGAGGGCGTGGAAATGGATCCGCGCGCGGACTTGGTGCGGCAGCTTCTGGAGTACAAGCGGTACAAGGAAGTGGCGCTCAAGCTGGAAGCCAAAGAGCAGTATCAGCGTGAAGTGTATTGGCGGGCCGTGGGCAAGCCCGAGGAAGATGAATCCACACCGGCGGAGGAAGAAGTCATGCCGGAGTTCCAAGAAGTGAACCTCTTTGATTTATTGACTGCCTTTAAACAGGTGTTGGCGTATGCCAAACCGGAAATGTTCCGGGAAATCGATCGCGAAGAGTTCAAGACCAGCCAGAAGATCAACGAGATTTTGGACCTGCTTGACGAATCGTCAACCTTGGAATTTGTTGAGCTCATTCGCAATCAGACCAGCCGCATGGCCATGGTAACGGTCTTTTTGGCCATCCTGGAATTGGCGCGCTTGAAAGCCATTCGAGTGGTTCAGGAAAAAGTATTTGATCGTATTTTACTCCATCGCGTGGACGAATTTGCCGCTTCGGCACGTGAAGCGCTGGTGGGGTTGGAGGAATAATTATGGAAATCAAAGAAGCCAAAACCATTATCGAGTGTTTGCTCTTCGTATCGGACAAGCCGTTGTCCCTGGCCACGATCAAGGCCTTGTTGGAAGACATGGATCGGCGTGATATTATCCAATGTTTGGATGAACTCAAGGCCGAGTACGATACGCAAGCGCGTGCCTTCCATTTGGTGGAAATTGCCGAAGGGTATCAGATGGTGACGCGGGTTTCGCTCGCACCATGGATTCGGAAACTGTACAAAAACCGTTCCAGCAACAAACTTTCACGTGCGGCATTGGAAACCATGGCCATCATCGCCTACCGTCAGCCCATCTCCAAAGCCGAAGTGGAAGATATCCGCGGGGTCTCGGCCGACGGTGTCGTCAACTCACTGTTGGAGCGCAAGCTTATTCGTGTGGTTGGACGTAAGGAAGTCATAGGGCGCCCCTTGCTGTATGGCACAACCAAAGAGTTCTTGCACTATTTTGGATTAAAAGACCTTTCGGACATGCCGGAACTCAAGGATTTGCAGGATATGCTGCGGCAGGACGAAGTGGGCGAAGATTGGGAAATGAATCCCGAAGGGAATTTGGTCGCTAAGATCAAGACCAAAGACGACAACGAGGTAAGTACACCTGATTCTGGTTCCGCCATGCCGGCACAGGAACCGCAGGAACATCAAACGGCAGAAACCACGGAGGTAACTATGCAACCCTACATGGAAGAGTCTTTAGCCACATCCGATGGCGGTAACGGGCATCCGGCCGTCGTTGCAGGAACGTTGGAAACACTTGAAAACGGGAGCGTGCTTTCTGAGTCCGCAACCGAAAAGCCATTATCCGAAGCCGCACCTCGGCGTTCGTGGCAAGACGACTATGAGGGTAGCACGGGTGATGACGAGGATGTCGCCGACGACGAAGAAGATGAGGATGAAGACGACGACGATTTGGACGATCTCGAGGATGATGAAGACGAAGACGACGATGAGGCCGACGATGAAGAAGATGAGGACGAAGACGATTTGGACGATGACGAGGATCTTGATGATTTAGACGATGAAGACCTCGATGACGAAGAAGATGAAGATGAGGACGAAGACGATTTGGATGAAGACGAGGATGAAGACGACGAAGATCTTGATGACATTGATGATCTAGGGTCGGAGGAAGACGAAAAACCGAAAAAAGGGCGCGGCAAACGTTCGCTTAATTAATGCCGGACGCCGTGAGGCCCCCTTGGGGCAGGAGTGAGTATGTCGGAAATATCGCATGAAAAAACAGTGTTTGTCCGTTTGAATCGATTCTTGGCCGAGAACGCCAATTATTCGCGGCGTGAAGCCGATGAGGTGGTGTTTGGCGGCAGTGTAACGGTCAACGGGACCGTGGCGGAAACGCCGGCGTACCAAGTGGACCCGGAACATGATTCAGTCAAGGTGGCGGGCAAGCGGATCTGGCCTCACCCCAAGGTATATGTGCTTTTAAACAAGCCCGAGGGCGTTGTTTCCAGCGCCGAGGACCCCCTGCGTCGCAACACCGTGGTGGAATTGCTGCACGGGGTGCGGGCGCATGTGTACCCGGTGGGGCGCTTGGACATCAACACAACCGGCGTGATGCTTTTGACCAACGATGGGGACTTGGCCATGCGCCTGACCCATCCGCGGTTTGGATTTGCCAAAACCTATCAGGCGAAGGTTCAGGGGATTCCGTCCACGAAGACCCTGCAAAAATTGGGGGCGGGTGTACGCGTGCCTTCTGAAACCGGACGCATGGAGATGACCATGCCGGCCAAGGTTCGTTTGGTGAAAACGTTTGAGAGCAATTCTTTGATCGAGCTTACCGTAAACGAAGGTCGGTATCACTTGGTGAAGAAAATGTGCATGGTGGTGGGGCATCCTGTCATTAAATTGACCCGTGTGAAGTTTGGCTTTTTAACCACGGCCGGGCTGGCGCTGGGACGTTGGCGGTACTTGACCACAGAGGAAGTCGCGCGCTTGAAGAGCGGCAAAGTATAAACGCCTAAGCCAGGATGTTCGGGGGCGGATGGAGCCGAAAGGGTGGGGAAACCGAGGATGACTCAAAAACGGGGCGGCACTAAAAATCTAGCCAACATCCGGCGTGCCATTGATGGACTGGATGTCAAGATTGTGGACCTGCTCAATGAGCGGGCCCGTCTGTCCGTGGAAGTGTCTCATCAGAAACGGCGCATCAATGCCCCGGTTTTTGCTCCGGACCGCGAGAGCCAACTTTTGCGGCGTTTGGAGACCCTGGCCAAGGACGGCTTGCTGCCTACGCCGGCCGTGAAGGCCGTGTATCGTGAGATCATTTCCGCCTCCATTTCCCTCCAAACCCAACTCAAGATTGCCTATTTCGGACCTGAAGGCAGTTACACGCATGAAGCGGCGCGTGAGCGCTTTGGTTCTTCCACCGCGTTGTTGCCCTTGCGCAGCATCCCCGATGTGTTTCGTGAAGTGGAGCGCGAGCGCGTGGATTACGGTGTGGTTCCGATCGAAAATTCCACCGAGGGTGTCGTCAATCACACCCTGGATATGTTTGTGGATGCGCAGGTAAACATCTGCGCGGAAATTTCCTTGCGCATTGTGCACAACCTGCTCTCGCGTGAAAAGGATCGTTCGCAGATTCGCAAACTGTTCATTCATCCCCAAACCTTGGGTCAGTGCCGCATGTGGCTTTCCAGCCATATGCCGGATGTGGAGTTGGTGGAAGCACTCTCCAATTCCCGGGCGGCCGAGCTGGCATCCAAGACCAAACACGCTGCGGCCATTGCCTCGCGCATGTCCGCGAAACTATATGGATTGAACATTTTAGAAAAGAGCATCGAGGATCAACCGGACAACACCACGCGGTTTTTGGTGTTGGGTCGGAAGGTTCCTGGACCGACGGGGTACGACAAGACCTCGCTGATGCTGGCCATCAAGGACCGGGTCGGTGCGCTGTACCATATTTTGAAACCGTTCGCCCAGTGCGGGGTTAATTTAAGCAGCATTGAATCCCGCCCGTCCAAGCAGAAGGTGTGGAATTATATTTTCTTTATTGATTGTTTTGGGCATCAGGAAGACGCACATGTCCGCAAGGTGTTGCGGGCCTTGGAGCCGTTGACCTCTACCCTGAAGGTTTTAGGATCGTATCCACGAGGAGAAAACGTATGAACAAACCGACATTAACCCCCCGAGCCTGTTTGAAGGATTTGGTTCCGTATCAGCCGGGGAAGCCGATCGAAGATGTGGAACGCGAACTGGGCATCAAGAATGTGATCAAGCTGGCGAGCAATGAAAATCCCTTGGGTCCTTCCCCTAAAGTCGGCAAGGCCCTGCAACTGGCGGCCCGTGAAGTGGCGCTTTATCCCGACGGGGCCTGTTTCCGGTTGCGCCAGGCGCTGGCCAAAACGTACGGGTGGGAACCCGGGAATCTTATTTTGGGGTGCGGTTCCAACGAACTGCTGCTTTTGTTGGGCCAGGCTTTTTTAAATCCCGGCGACGAGGTTTTAACGTCGCAAATGTCGTTTGTGGTGTATCCGACCGTGGCGCAGTTGGCCGAAGCTCGTTTGGTGGCCGTGCCTACCAAGGAGTTTGGCTTTGATCTCCAGGCCATGACCCGGGCCATCACGCCCAAGACCAAAATGATATTTATCGCCAATCCCAACAACCCTACCGGGACCATGGTGGAACCCGAGGAATTGGAACGGTTCGTCAAGCGGGTGCCCGCCTCGTGTGTGGTGGTCTTGGATGAGGCGTATTACGAATATGCCGATCCCGAATGGCGGGCCGATTCCGTAGCGTGGGTGAAGCAGCATCCGAACGTGGTTGTGTTGCGTACGTTTTCAAAAGCGTACGGCTTGGCCGGAACACGTGTGGGGTACGGCTTGGCTTCGTCTACCGTGGCGCAAGCCGTGGAACGGGTGCGGGCGCCGTTTAATGTCAACGCCTTGGCACAGGCTGCGGCCGTGGCGGCGTTGCAGGATGCCGCGCATGTGCGCAAAGTGGTTGCGTTGGCGCGACGTGAACGCACGTGGGTGGCGGCCCAATTGGCCAAGCGAAAATTCCAGGTGGTGCCCTCGCAGGCCAACTTTGTGTTGGTCGCGGTACCGTGGGGGACCGGGCAGGTGTGGTTTCAGGAACTGATGAAACAAGGTGTGATTGTGCGCCCCATGCCCGGACCGTACGTACGCATCACTGTGGGTACGCGGGAACAGGATGCGCGTTTGTTGAAGGCCATTGATTTTATACAGAACTCATCGTTCAACGGATAGGACCTAGGCGGCGTATAGGTCTTATCTTTTCGATATCTCTGGAGGTTGGTTATGGTTATCGTTATGCGACAAGATGCCACCGAGGCGCAGGTTGCCCACCTGGTGGAGAAGTTGCAGGAAAAAGGATTGTCCGCACACATCTCCAAGGGCACCGAACGCACGATCGTGGGTGCCATCGGGGATGAACGGATTTTGCAAGCGGTTCCACTCCAGGCGTTTCCCGGGGTGGAGCAGGTGATGCAAATCCTGCAACCGTTTAAGCTGGTTTCGCGCGAGTTTCGCAAGGAATCGAGCGTGCTCAATATCGGCGGGGTGAAGGTCGGGGGCGGGCATTTTGCCATGATCGCCGGTCCGTGTTCCGTGGAAAATTGGGAGACCTTGATTGAGACGGCCCGAGCCGTGAAAGCCGCAGGGGCCAATATGTTGCGCGGGGGAGCGTTTAAACCGCGCACTTCGCCGTATGCGTTCCAGGGTTTGGGTGAGGAAGGGTTGAAGCTCTTGGCGCGGGCTCGGCAGGAAACCGGGTTGCCCATTGTAACGGAAGTGATGAACACCACCCAGGTGGACATGGTTGCGGAATACGCGGACCTGTTGCAGATTGGCGCCCGTAACATGCAGAATTTCGATTTGCTTAAGGCCGTGGGTGACGTGCGCAAGCCGGTCTTGCTCAAGCGTGGACTTTCGTCCACGATTAAAGAGTGGCTTATGTCCGCCGAGTATGTCCTGTCGCGCGGCAATTACGATGTGGTGTTGTGCGAACGCGGCATTCGGACCTTTGAAACCTACACCCGTAACACCTTGGATCTGGCGGCCGTAAGTGCGGCGCAGGAACTTTCGCATCTACCGGTGATCGTGGATCCCTCGCATGGCACGGGCAAGCGCAGTTTGATTGCACCCATGTCGTATGCGGCCATGGCGGCCGGAGCCGACGGCTTGACCCTCGAGGTTCACCCTCGTCCGGAAGAAGCTTTTTCCGATGGGGATCAATCCCTGCTTCCGTCGGACTTTGCCAAATTGACGCAAGAACTCAGACGCTTCTCGGAGGTTTGTCGTAAGACATGGTAACCTCGCGATCGGCTTCCCGCCTGTTTTCCAAAGTGGCCATTGTGGGCATTGGGCTCATGGGTGGGTCTTTAGGCATGGCGGTTAAGAAACGCGGGTTGGCCCGTGAGGTGGTCGGGTTGGTTCGTCGTCGCCCTACGGCCGTGCGCGCCAAAGCCTTGGGGGCGGTGGATCAAGGGACACTCTCCATGGCCCAGGCCATGCACGGTGCGGAATTGGTGGTTTTGGCCACGCCTGTGAACCAACTGGCGCCCATGCTCAAGATGTTGGCTCCGTACATTCCGGACGGTTGTCTGGTCACGGATGTGGGCTCCACCAAGCAGCGCTTTTTACAGGATGTGGAAAAGGTTTTGTACAAGCCGGATTTGGTTTCCAAAAAGGCACCGCAGGCTCCGGGGTTCACCTTTGTCAGTTCGCATCCCATGGCCGGTTCGGAAAAAGAGGGCGTGGAGTTTGCGCGCAAGGATTTGTACGAGGGGTCGCATTGCATGCTGATCAAGACCAAGCACACACCGGAAGACGCCCTCACGCGGTTGGAAACCTTTTGGCGCGCGGTGGGGTGCCGACGGGTCAGTGTGGTTTCGCCGGAAGAGCATGATCGCTGGGTCGCCGCGGTCTCCCATTTGCCCCATGCCGTGGCCGCCTGCCTGGCCAATGTCGTGCGTGACCTGGCGCTCAAAGATCCACGCGTGGCCGAAGTGGTAGGGTCGGGTTTTCGCGACACCACCCGGGTGGCCGCGGGGTCGCCTTCGCTCTGGGTCGAAATTTTACTAAACAACCGTGAGGAAGTCTGCTCGGCTGTGCAGCAACTGCGCCACCAGCTGTCCAAACTGGAAGCGTCGTTGCAGAGTCAGGAAGCACGCCGTTTGTTGGAACAACTGGAACAAGCCAGTATTTTTAGACAGGAATTGGAGAAACGACGTCGTGTCCGAAAAGTTCATTAGTCCCGTCCGCCGCGTTCGCGGTGAATTGCATTTGCCCGGTGATAAATCCATCTCGCACCGCGCTGCCATTTTGGGCATGTTGGCCGAAGGGCAGACGCGGGTGTATCATTTTCTCACGGCCGACGATTGCGTGAACACGGCCCATGCCTGCCGCCAGTTGGGTGCCAAGGTGGAGCTCAAAGGCGATGAACTCAACATTACCGGCTGCGGCTGGGTGGGCTTGCGCCAACCCAATCAGGTGATTGACTGCGGCAACTCTGGAACCGGGGTGCGTTTGCTCTCGGGTGTTTTGGCCGGACAAAACTTTGAATCGGTCATTACCGGAGACGAACAGGTGCAGCGTCGTCCCATGCGCCGGATTATTGATCCCCTCACCGCCATGGGGGCCGTGATTACCAGCGAACCCAACGGTTTGTGCCCCATGCGCATTCGCGGCGGAAACCTGAGCAGTTTAAACTACCTTTCGCCGGTGGCCAGCGCTCAAGTGAAGTCGTGTCTGTTGTTGGCGGGGTTGTACGCCAAGGGGCGGACCTTGGTCACAGAACCGTCCTCGTCGCGGGATCATACCGAACGGCTGATGCGGTACTTTGGCATCCCGATTCAGCAGGAAGGGTTGACGGTCAGCGTGGAAGGCGGAACCATCCCCCAAGGGCGTGAGATCACCGTGCCGGCGGATATTTCCTCAGCGGCCTTTTTCCTCGTGGCCGCCGCCATCCTGCCGGATTCCGAAGTTCGCATGTTCAATGTCGGCGTGAACCGTACGCGCACTGGCGTGTTGGAGGTTTTGCGCGTCATGGAATCGGCCATTGCCGAGGACAACATTCGCACCCAAGCCGGGGAACCGGTGGCGGATTTGACCGTATCCTACCGCCGGCGCATTAAGGGCGCACAGATCACCGGTCGCAAGCTCATTCCGCGCTTGATTGATGAATTGCCCATTTTGGCCGTCGCGGCGGCCGCGGCGGAGGGTGAGACCGTAATTGCCGAGGCCTCGGAGTTGCGCGTGAAAGAAACCGATCGCATCAGTGTGTTGGTCAAGGAACTCAAAAACATTGGGGTCGCCATTGAAGAACGTCCGGACGGCATGGTGATTCAAGGTGGGAAGATTCGCGGCGGAAAAGCCAATTCCCACGGGGATCACCGCCTGGCCATGAGTTTGGCCATTGCCGGCTTGGCCTCCGAGGAGGGCGTGGCCCTGACCAATGTGGATTGCGTGCGCACCTCGTATCCGAACTTCTGGGAACAATTGCATGAGGTGAGCCAAGCATGAACTCGCCCAAGAAGGTCATTGTCGCCATTGACGGGCCGGCCGGTTCGGGGAAAAGCACCGTGGCCAAGTTGGTTGCCCAAAAACTCGGGTATGCCTACATTGACACGGGTGCAATGTATCGGGCCGTTACGGTGCGGGCGCAAAAACTGGGTTTGGACATGAACAATCGGGACGCGGTGGAAGCGGCCGCGCGTGAGGCGAAGATCGAGTTTCTCCCCGGGCAAACCGGGAAAGTGCTCCTGGATGGGAACGATGTTTCGGAGGCCATCCGCACGCCGGAGATTTCCCGTTTGGTGTCCGCACATGTGGCCAGCTATCCTGGGGTCCGCCAGGTCTTGGTCGACCTGCAGCGGCGCATGGGCGAAGCCGGCGGGGTGGTCATGGAAGGCCGGGATATCACCACGGTGGTTTTTCCCAACGCCGAGGTGAAGGTGTTTATGTCGGCCAGCCAAGAGGCCCGCGCCAACCGGCGTTTTGAGGAATTGGAAGCCAAGGGCAAGTTCCAGCTCTTTAATGAACTGCTGGCGGATTTGCAACGGCGTGACCGTGAAGACGCCGCGCGTCCCGGGGGTGCGTTGGTATGCGCCCCGGATGCACACACCTTGGATACTACGGAAATGACGGTTGACCAAGTGGTCGACGCGGTTGTGGCCTTGGTCCAGAAGAAAGCCGAGACATCCGTATGATGGCCAACCTGTTTTTTTTAGTCGTACGTTATCTGTTCAAACAGATTCTTACCTGGCAATACAAATTGCGGGTGCTGCATGAAGAACGTATTCCCAAAAGTGGCGGTTTGTTTGTGGCCAGCAATCATGTGAGCTATCTGGACCCGCCGCTGGTGGGCGTGTCCATTATGAGCCGCGATTTGTACTACATGGCGCGGGCGTCGCTGTTCCGGAATCCTGTGTTTGGAAAAATCATCCACTGGCTGCACGCGGTTCCGATTGAACGTGGGAAAGGGCCGGATCAAGATTGGGATTCCTTCTTAAATGTGGTGAACCGCGGTGGTGCGCTGTTGGTGTTTCCCGAAGGAACTCGGAGCGAGAACGGGGAGTTGCAACGGGGCAAGAGCGGGTTCGGACGTTTGGTGCACATGGCGCAAAAACCGGTGTATCCGGTCTACGTGCATGGTTCCTTTGAGGCCTTTCCCAAGCGGGGTAAACTCAAACGCGTTCCCATCACGGTCGTCATCGGGCCGCCGGTGGAGATTGCGGATTTGCTCGCGCAGGGCAACGAAAAGCGGGTGCTGCGAGAAATTTCCGATCGAACCATGACGGCCATTGCGGCGCTGAAAGCCGAGTTTGAGCAAGAGCGCGCGCGTCATTCTGCAGGGAAGTAGGGACCGGCATGAAGATTGAAGTCGCCAAGCGCGCCGGACATTGTTTTGGTGTCAAGGCTGCGATTCAAAAGGCGTTCGAAACCGCCCGTAAATATCAAACCCAAGTGTACACACTTGGGCCTATTATCCACAATCCGCAGGTTGTCCAAGAATTGGAAAAAGCCGGTGTAAAAGCGGTTAAAAACTTGAGCGAGTTAACTCAGGGTGTTATAATCATTCGGTCGCACGGGGTTTCGCCTGAGGTGATTGAAGACGCCAAGGGTAGGGGCCTGACCGTGGTCAATGCCACCTGTCCGTTTGTGCAACGGGCGCAGAACCTGGCCCAGGAGCTGGTCAAGGAAGGGTACGACCTGGTTCTGGTGGGGGATGCGGATCATCCTGAGGTGGAAGGTATTGTCGGCACGGTCAAAGGGGCCGCTACGGTAGTCTCGGATGCGCGTATCGTAACCGAACTTCCTGAGAAAAAACGGTACGGCGTAATTGCCCAAACCACGCAGAGCCTGGAAAACCTTCAGGCGGTGGTAAGCGCCTTGTTGACCCGGACGCATGCATTAAAAGTATTTAATACCATTTGCAATGCCACGACCGATTTGCAGGCCGAGACTCGCTTATTGGCCGGACGCGTGGATGCGATGTTGGTGGTAGGTGGGCGCAACAGCGCCAACACCACCCGTTTGGCGGTCATCTGTCGTGAGACCGGAATTCCGACGTATCAAATTGAGACCGGGGACGAGTTGCAGAACGAATGGTTGGCCGGGATTTCCCGGATCGGTGTAACCGCCGGAACCTCAACCCCGGAATGGATTATCCAAAGCATTGTACAGCGGTTAAAAAATTTGGGCGGGGAACTTTAGCATGAGTATGAAAAGGGTTAAAATAACCCTTCGGCAAAAAGACGTTGAACTTAAAACGATCAACTTAGACATTATGAGTGGAGGCCTTTCAGAAATGGTGTTTGAATCTCAGTCTCAGTTTTCCGGTGATGCATCGGATGCAAAAAAATCCATCGGCACCGGTACCCCGTTGGACGACGACAGCGTTACGCCGTTGAGCGGTCCGGCGGAACGTTCGGAACCCATCTTGGGCATTGGCCCTGGGACCCCTTGGAATGAACCCGATGCCGCACCGTTGCCAACGCCTGCCGCAAAGCCTCAGGCCACGGCGGCAGTGGCTCCTGCGGCGGTTGCAGAAACAAAAGCAGAAGACATCGAAGAGGAAATGCCGGCTGACTTTGATGCGGTTTTGGCTCAGTCCATGGAAAGCGAACCCGAACAAGGGGAGATCATCCAAGGCACCATCATTCGTATCGACAGCGACGGCGTCGTTGTGGATGTAGGGTACAAGTCCGAAGGGATCATTGCCCGTGATGAATTTTTGAATGCCAAGGGTGAGTTTACCGCCAAGATTGGAGACGCGGTCCAGGTCTTGATCCGGCGTAAGGAAAACCGCGAAGGGTTCATGGTTCTTTCCAAAAAACTGGTGGATCAACGTTTGGCCTGGGATCGGATCAAGGCCTCTTTGGCCAGCAGTTCCACGGTGGAAGGCGTTGTCACCGGCGTTTGCAAGGGTGGGTACACCGTAGATTTGGGCGGGTTGCAGGCGTTTATGCCCGGTTCCCAGTTGGATGTCCGCCCGGTGACGAATTTGGAAAACTACCTGGGTCAATCGTTCCACTTTAAAATCATTAAACTTAACAAGGAACGGAACAACATTGTCGTGTCACGGCGCAATGTGTTGATGGAAGCGGTCAACCAGCAGCGCGCGGCTGTCATGTCGTCGCTCACCGCAGGGCGCTTGGTGCGCGGCATGGTCAAGACCATTACGAAGTTCGGTGCGTTTGTGGACTTGGGCGGCGTGGACGGATTGCTGCGTTTGGAAGATATGTCCTGGTCTCGGGTGACCAATGCCCGTCAGTATGTGCAGGTCGGCGACGAGGTGGAAGCCTTGGTTTTGTCCGTGGATGAAGCCACGGGCAAAGTGGGCCTGGGTTTAAAGCAAAAGAGTCAGGACCCGTGGGCCAACTTGGCCACCAAGTATCCGGTGGGCAGCCTGGTGCAGGGGGAAGTGGTTTCGCTTGCGGATTTCGGCGCCTTCCTACGTTTGGAAGAAGGGGTGGAAGGGTTGTTGCCGGTTTCGGAAATGTCCTGGACCAAGCGCGTTCGGCACCCTCAAGATGTCGTAAAGGTGGGCGATACAGTGCGCGTGAAGGTTCTGTTGGCCGATGCGGCCATTAAGAAAATTACCCTGGGCCTGAAGCAAACCGAGCCTGAGCCGTACGGCACTTATTTTGCCGCCCACAAGGTTGGCGAATTGGTGAGCGGGGAAGTCAAGTCTTTGGCCAATTACGGTGCGTTTGTGGAATTGACCGAAGGTGTGACCGGGTTGGTGCATATTTCCGATCTTTCTTGGGATGGAAGCGTCAAGCAGCCTGCGGATGTTCTGAAAAAAGGCGATGTGGTTACGGTGAAGATCCTGGATTTCCAAGCCGATAAGAAGAAAATATCCTTGGGATTGAAACAAACCTCCGAAGATCCTTGGGTGGCGGCGGCCCAGAAGTATTCCATGGGCAAAGTGGTGAAGGTGAAAGTGTTGCGCAACACCAAGATCGGTGTGTTTGTCCAGCTCGAGGCTGGGATTGAAGGGTTGATTCATATTTCGCAGTTGGAAAAGAAAGGCACGGAAACACCGGAATTGCCGTTGGGCTCGGAAGTGGAGGCCAAGATCATCAAGGTGGTTCCCGGGGAGCGTAAGATCGGTCTTTCGGTTCGCGAAGCGGCCAATGAAGTGGAGGCCGAGGAAATGAAAAAATACTTAAACACCAATAAACGTGGTGCGTCCATTTCGGAATTGTCCGGTGGCGCGCAGTTGCAGGAATTGCTGCAGCGCATGGGCGGAAACACCAACGCTTAGTTGCAGAACTTCCGAGGCTCTCGGGAGGTTGGCTGCTGATTGGACTCGGGGCCGCACACCGTGCGGTCCCGGATGTTCGGATCACCGGGTTGGATGAACGAAGACCCAGTTTTTTAGGGAACGGATTCATTTCAGGGGGGATCGACCATGGCAACCGCACAAGAAATTTTCGAACGCTACGGTAAAGTGTTTCCGGCGGGGACTCCGATCTTTCGCGAGGGGGATCTGGGTGAGGAGATGTTCATCATCCAGTCCGGACAGATCAAAATCAGCAAGCATACCAGCACGGGTGAGAAGACCCTGGTCATTCTCTCCGAAGGTGATTTCTTCGGTGAAATGGCAGTGATTGATAACGAACCACGCTCGGCTTCGGCCTCGGCGCACACGGACGCCAAACTGATTGTGCTGAATCAGGAAGTTTTTGAGCAAACCATGCAGACCAATTCCCATATTGTGAAAAAAATTCTCCGCAATATGAGTTCACGTTTGCGGGAAGCCAACCGGCAAATTGCTACCTTGATGCTCAAAGATCATAATCGTCGCGTGGCCAACACCTTGTTGCTCTTGGTCCATAAACATGGGCGCAACACCGACAAGGGCTTTGTCATGGATATCGCCCTCACGCCAAACGAATTGGCGGACATGGTGGGATTGGCTCAGGACATGCCTAAGGTAAAGGATATATTGGGGAAACTTGAAAAGGCCAAAATCATCCGCTTCGACGGGCAGCAGATCAGCATCATTTCACCTGAAAATTTGGAAAAATTCATCAAGTATTTGGAAATGAAAGAGGAATTCGAACTGTAATGGATACTCGAGGCGGGAGCAGATCATGGAAATAACCGTCTTGGGGTCCGCCGGCGGCCAAGCACCGGGGCACGATCTGACGGGATTTCGTATTGGGCTGCATATGCTGCTGGATGCGGGTACGGCCGGGCTTTCTTTGTCGCTGCCTGAACAACGCTTGATTCAGTTTGTCTTGTTGACGCACTCCCATTTGGATCACATTCATGCCTTGCCGTTTCTTTTGGACAATCTTATCGGACGCGTGGAAGCCGGGGTGGATGTCTACGGTTCCGCCGAGACGATTCAGGCTTTGCGCCAGCACGTTTTCAATGGCGTGATTTGGCCGGATTTTACGGTTTTGCCCCGAACCGATACGCCGATAGTGCGCCTGCACACGGTTCAGCCCGATCAAATCTTTACCGTAGGGCCGTACACCGTGGAAGCGGTATCGGTTCCGCACTCGGTCCCCGGTTTGGCGTATCTGATCCAAGGTCCGGACGGGACCGTGGTGTTTACCGGGGATACAGGGCCTACGGAAACCCTCTGGCATCGGGTGGCCGCAGTGAAAGACCTGAAAGCGATTTTCATGGAAACCTCGTTTCCCACAACCCATCTCGAATTGGCGGGACGGACCAAGCATTTGTGCGTTGAAGATGTGGGGAGGGAATTGGCCAAGATCGGACATGCTCCCGGGGTGCCGGTGTTTTTGTACCACATGAAGCCCGAGTTTCTCGAGACCATCAAGCGCGAAGTGGATCATTTGGCGGCTTGGAAAATACGGTTGGCTGTACCGGGTGAAACCCTCAAGTTGTAAATCAACACGCTTTGTTTCTACGGCGGGCGGGTATCGTAGGGGGAAAAGGTGTGTTCGGTTTTAATAAATCAGGAGGTGCGACCATGCGCAAGGGAATGACGCTCGTGTTGGCAGGCCTGTTGGGATTGGGACTTATCGGTTGTGGACCCAGCGAAGACGCAGAAGTTCGGACTGGGAATTTATTCTTCAAGAATAAGCAGTTTGATGCCGCGTATCAAGCGTATGAAAAAGCGGTGGCTAAGAATCCGAAGAACATGGACAAGGTACGCGCCAACTTTAAAAATGCGTACTATTATTACGGTGGGCAGTTGGAAATGAGCGAGAGTGTGGACAGCGCGGTAAAGTACTACGAAAAAGGGTTTGCTCTGGATCCAACCGATGTGGGCATGTGCAACAAATTGGCCAAATATTACTGGGACAATAAAGAGTACGAGCCGTCGGCCAAATACTTTGCACGCTTGGCCGAGCTGGACGGGGAAGCCCCGGATACGGATAAGAAATGGATCTTGATGGGTGAAGACTATTATGCGGCTGGATATGCGTATTTCCAGGTGGGCAAATACCCCGAAGCCATTGAGGCATTTAAGAACTCGCTGAAGGCATCCCCGAAGGGCAAGCAAGCAGCCAAGTGTAAGGATGCCATGGCCGCGGCCCAGGAGAAGATGAAAAAGAAGTGATGAAGCCGTTGGAGTCGTCCCCTGCCTCAGAACGTTCTGTTTTTTCGGTCACGGAGATTGTATCCCAGGCCCGCGAGATGCTCGAAGGAGCATTCACGCGGGTCTGGGTTCAAGGTGAAATATCCAATTTTAAAAAACATTCCTCGGGGCATTGTTATTTCACATTAAAGGATGCAACCGGGCAGCTGCGTTGCGCCATGTTCAAAATGTCCAACCGGAATTTGAAATTCCGTGTGGAAGATGGACTGCAAGTGGTGGCCGGCGGACGGCTTTCGATCTACACGGCGCGCGGCGATTTTCAGATGATTGCCGAAGTTTTAGAGCCGGCGGGGCTGGGAGCGCTCCAGTTGGCCTTTGAACAACTGAAGCAACGCCTCTCGGAAGAAGGGTTGTTTGATCCGGCGCGCAAGCGTGCCTTGCCCGAATTTCCTCAGCGCATTGCCGTGGTGACCTCGCCGACGGGTGCGGCCATTCAGGATATTTTAAATGTCACCGGGCGCCGCAGCCCGCTGGCGGATATTTCCATCTACCCGGTCCGGGTGCAAGGCGAAGGGGCGGCCGCCGAGATTGCCCGCGCGCTGCGCCGGCTAAACGAAGTGGGCACCTGGGACGTGATTATTTGCGGACGCGGGGGAGGTTCGCTGGAAGACCTCTGGGCGTTTAACGAAGAAGCGGTGGCGCGCGCCATTGCCGAATCCAAAATCCCGGTGATTTCCGCCGTTGGGCATGAGATTGATTTTACCATTGCTGATTTTGTCGCCGATGTGCGGGCCGAGACGCCGACGGCCGCGGCCGAGATGGTGGTGCGCGATCGGCGGGAACTGTTGGGGCGGGTGCAGTCGCTTTCGCGCTTGCTGGTGCATTCCATGCAGGAACGGCTGGGGACGGCCCGGCAGCGTTTGGACCGTTTGATGCGGGCTCCCGTGCTGCAGCAACCGCGCCGCGTGTTTGAGCCTTTGGCCCAGCGGTTGGACGAGTTGAAGAACGCGTTGCACCAGGAAATGACGCATCGCGTGCGTCTGGGCCAGGAACGCCTGCGCGGCTGGGTGGGCGCCTTGGAGGCGCTCTCGCCGTTGAAGGTGATGGGGCGTGGGTACTCATTGGTGTATCGTGCACCCGAAGGGCGCTTGATTCGCGATGCGGCGGAGTTGCAGGCCGGGGATCGGGTGGACATTCGGCTGGCCAAGGGCCAAGCGTCGTGTGAAGTGTTGTCCGTGGCTCCGGAAAAGAAAACGGATGGATAATAGCGTCCATCAGGGAGTAGCGCTTTTCTGGCTGCGGAACTCACCCCTTACGGGGTTCGAGCAGTCCTCGCTGAAAAAAGTGTCAGGTATTACCTTGTATATCGCCCGATGGTTTTCATCGGTTGGGAGGAAAAGGACCTATGGCAAAAACAGGTGGTACGAAGGCTAAACCTGAAAAAGTATCCGACGGCGAGGCGCTTTCGTTTGAAGCCGCGTTGCACCGTTTGGATGAGATTGTTTCGCAACTCGAGCAGGCCGACGCCCCTTTGGACAAGGCCTTGACCTTGTACGAGGAGGGTGTGACCCTGGCCCGTTTTTGCTCCAAGCAGCTGCAGGATGCCGAGCGTCGGGTGGAAGTGTTGGAAGATAAGAACGGACAATTGCGCGGACGTCCTTTGGTAGACGACCCCGAGGAAGACGATACAGACTCTGAGGAGTATGACGATGACACGACCACAGAAGACGAAGATGAAGACGAAGCGCCAGCCTACAAGCGCCCAGGGAACTCGCAAGACACACTCTTCTAGCCCGGCGTTTAAGCTCGCGGCGTATTTGGTGGCTCGGCAGAAGGAAGTGGATGCGGGCTTAAAGACCTACATGCCTCCGGCCAAGCGCTTTCCCGAGACCTTGCACCAGGCCATGCGGCACAGTATTTTTTCCGGTGGCAAGCGCCTGCGCCCGATCTTGGTTCTGGCGGCCGCAGAGGCCGTGGGTGCCACGCGGGGCAGTGTGCTTCCCGCCGCGTGCGCTTTGGAATACATTCACACCTATTCGCTGATCCACGACGATCTTCCGGCCATGGACGACGACGATTTGCGGCGCGGACGTCCTACCTGTCACAAGGTGTACGGCGAGGCGGCTGCGATTTTGGCCGGCGATGCCTTGCTGACCGCGGCGTTTGAACTCATGACCGGTCCCGTGCAGCGCCGCTTGCTGGCGCACTTGGGCAGCAAGGGTGCACAGCGGCAGTTGGAGGCCACGACGATCTTAGCCCAGGCTGCCGGCATGGCCGGCATGGTCGGGGGGCAAATGGCGGACATTGACGCCGAGGGAACGCCGGTGGAACTTCCGACGTTGCAGTACATTCATGTGCACAAAACCGGGAAATTGCTCCAGGCGTCGCTTTTGGTCGGAGCTTTGCTGGGAGGTGCGACCCCAGCCCAGGTCAAGGCCTTGGGTGTGTACGGAGAAGCTTTGGGCCTGGCCTTTCAGATCATGGACGATGTCTTGGACATTGTCGGGGACAAAGCCAAGTTGGGAAAAAATACCGGCGGAGATGTGGCTGCAGGCAAGGCCACTTATCCTGCGTTTTTCGGAATTGACGCCTCCAAGAAAGAAGCACAGGATTTGATTGCCCGTGGATGCCGGGCCTTGCGTCCTCTGGGTTCTGCGGCTGAGCCACTGAGGGCGTTGGCCCAATTTGTCATAGAACGCGAGGTGTAGAACCGTGGAAAAAGTCGGGGAGATGATCAAGGGTACAGGCGCTGCTTTCGGCGACATCTTCACATCACGGATCTTTTGGGCTTGTCTGTTTGCCTGGTTTTTTGCGTCGTTTATTAAGATGTTGCTGTATTACCGGCAGCATAAGACTTTGAATTTCCGCCTTTTGGTCGGCACCGGAGGCATGCCGAGTTCGCACTCGGCCTTTGTCTCCTGCTTGGCCACCACCATTGGGATTGAGACCGGATGGAACAGTCCGCTCTTTATGTTGGCCATGGGCTTTGCCATTGTCACCATGAACGACGCACAAGGCGTGCGCCGGGCCGCCGGGCATCAAGCTTCGCTGCTCAACCGGATCGTGGACGACATGTACCATCAAAAGCCGATCAAACCCGAGCGCATGAAAGAACTACTGGGACATACCCCGGTGCAGGTGATGATTGGTTCGTTGCTTGGAATATGCATTGGGCTTGTGTTCTATATCTGAACGAGACGGGGTTGCCAAGGTGCCAATGTCGCTTTTGGAGTCCATACAGTCGCCGGATCAGTTAAAGTCGCTTTCCATTGAACAGTTGGAAACGCTGGCCGGAGAGTTGCGCGCCCGGATCATTGAAACCGTCTCCGGCACCGGTGGTCATTTGGCCTCCTCGTTGGGCGCCGTGGAATTGACCCTGGCACTTTACCGTGTGTACGATCCCCCGCGCGACCGGGTGTTGTGGGACGTGGGACACCAGGCCTATGCGCATAAGCTCCTCACCGGACGCCAGAAGGCGTTTGCCACGCTGCGCCAATTTGCCGGACTCTCGGGTTTCCCCAAACGCGAGGAAAGCCCTTACGACATCATGACCTGTGGGCATTCCTCCACCTCGATCTCAGCCGGGCTGGGATTGGCGCGCGCCCGCGATCTGACCCGTTCCAAGCACCATGTGATTTCCGTCATTGGGGATGGTTCCATTTCCAATGGGTTGGCCCTGGAAGGGTTGAACGACGCCGGTCGAAGCGCCGCCAATTTTCTGGTCATCTTAAACGACAACGGCATGTCGATCTCCGCTCCGGTCGGAGGTCTTTCCAATTACTTGAACCGCATTCTTACGGGCACGCTGTACAACCGTTGGAAAGAACGCGTGGAGACACTGATTCAAAAGATCCCCGTGTTCGGGCAGACGGCGATCAAGTTGACCTATTTTTTTGAGGAGATTGCCAAGGGGTTGCTCACCCCGGGCATGCTCTTTGAGGAACTGGGTTTCCGCTACTTTGGCCCCGTGGATGGGCACGACCTGAATGAGCTCATTCCCATGCTTGAACGCATTAAGCAGTTGCATGGGCCGATTCTCTTGCACATCAACACGCGCAAGGGCAAGGGCTTTGTCCCAGCCGAAGAGAACCCGGTTGCCTTTCACGGCACCCCGAAGTTTGACGTGCGTACCGGGGTGCGCCAGGGGAGTGCCGGATTGACGTTCTCACAGGCCTTTGCCAAGACGCTTTCCAGCATGGCCCAGCGCAATCCCAAAGTAGTGGGCATTGTTGCGGCCATGACCTCGGGGACCTCCTTGGATGAATTTGCCCAAGCGCATCCGAAACAGTTTTTTGATGTGGGCATTGCCGAAGGGCATGCCGTGACCATGGCCGCCGGCATGGCGGCTTCGGGCATGCGCCCGGTCGTGGCCGTGTACTCGACCTTTTTGCAGCGGGCGTACGACCAGATTTTCCATGACGTGTGTTTGCAAAATCTTCCCGTGGTCTTTGCCTTGGATCGCGCGGGGTTGGTGGGGGAAGACGGGCCGACGCATCACGGGGTATTTGATCTGGCGTATTTGCGGCATTTGCCGAATCTCTCGGTGCTGGCACCCAGCAGTGCTGCGGACTTGAGCGCCATGCTGCGGGGAACACTGCGGGCCAAAAGCCCGGTGGCGATTCGCTACCCGCGCGGAATCACGCCGGATGCCGTGTGGCGGAACAGTACGTCTGTGATCTTGCCGGGGAAGGCGCGTTTGGTCGTCAGTGGCAAGGATGCGGTGATTTTGGCCGTGGGACCGTTGCTGGCCGAGGCGCTGGTGGCCGCGGACCTGCTTAAGAAAAAACACCGTCTCTCGGTGGCGGTCATTGATGTGCGTTCGGTGAAACCGCTGGATGAGGAATTGTTGCTTAAATGGAGCAAGGCCACGGGCGCGGTGGTCACCGTGGAAGATCATGTGTTGGCCGGCGGTTTTGGGAGTGCCTTCTTGGAATTGCTCCAGCGCCACGGGGTGCGCGACCTGTGCGTAGAGTGTGTCGGCCTGCCGGATCGGTTTATCGAGCAAGGGTCCATTGCGCAGTTGCGTGCCAAGTATGGGCTTACCTCCGAGGCTTTGGTCGCCAAGGTGTTGGGGCTGCGCAAGCGGCACAGTTAAAGGATTTTATGTTTAAGTCCATATTGTTTTCAGGAGGCGTTTTTTGGACGCTGAAGTGGTAAAAGAACCTAAGCCAGCCAAGGTTGCAAAGGTGCGGCTGGATCATTTGCTTATGGAGCGGGGCTTGTTTCCCACGCGCACGCGTGCCCATGCGGCCATCATGGCCGGTGAGATCGTGTCCGAAGGGCATCGCCTGACCAAGCCCGGTCACCTGGTGCTGGCGGACATTGACATTGTCGTAAATTCCCGGCACACGCAATACGTGAGCCGGGGCGGGGATAAGCTGGAAGGTGCGCTTAAGGATTTTCGCGTCATGGTGGAAGGTTGGCACTGCCTGGATTTAGGGTCCTCCACCGGCGGGTTTACGGATTGTTTGTTGCAGCACGGGGCCGCCAGTGTGTACTGTGTGGATGTAGGCAAAGGGCAACTGCACATGCGTTTGCGCGAGCATCCGCAGATCACCTTGGTGGAAGGGGTCAATGCTCGCTATTTGCGCGCCTCGGATGTGCCCGGTCCCTTTGACTTGGTGGTCATGGATTTGTCGTTTATTTCCCTGACCAAGATCATTCCGATTCTTCCGCCGCTGATCAAAGAGCGGAACGGCCGGCTGTTGGCCTTGATCAAACCTCAGTTTGAGGTCGGCCCTGCGGCCATTGGCAAAGGCGGGATTGTCCGCGACCCCAAAGCCCAGGAACAAGCGGTCAAGTCCGTGACCGCCTGCCTGAAGGAACACGGTTTGCATAAACTGGGTGTGGAGCGCAGCCATCTCACGGGTACGGATGGGAATGTCGAATACTTTGTTTTCGCCAAGAGGGAACCATGATTCTGGAACTGCACATCCGCAACATCTCGCTCATCCCGGAGCTGCATTTGACGGCGCATGCGGGGTTGACGGCCATCACCGGGGAGACCGGTGCCGGCAAGTCAATCTTGCTGGGCGCCTTGTCCCTGGTGTTGGGTGAACGCGCGTCGGCCGATGTGATTCGCACCGGGTGCGAGAGCGCTTCGGTGGAAGCCTTGCTGGATGTGACGCGCCTGCCGCAGCTTCAGAGCCTGTTGGATGAGCACGGGTTGCCTGCCGGAGACGATCAGACCCTTTTGGTCAAGCGTGAGATCTCGCGCACCGGACGGGGCAAGTGCTACGTCAACGGCGGACTGACCACGGTGGCGGTGTTGGAAGAATTGGGGCAGGAGTTGGTGGACCTGCACGGGCAGCACGAGCATCAGTCCTTGCTGCACAAAGGACGGCAGCGGGAATTGCTGGACGCCTGGGGTGGCTTGGAGACCTTGCGCAGCGAGGTTCGCACCGCGTTTGAGCGTTTGCGGGCCAGCCGGGAAGCGCGTGAGCGCCTTTCTCTGAATGAAGCCGAGCGCATGCACCGCCTGGATTTGCTCAAGTTTCAAGTCGATGAGATTGACGCGGCGGGCATTCGCGGCGGTGAGTTGGAGTCCCTGCAGGAGGAACGTTCCCGCCTGGCCAATGCCGAGCGCATGGTCGGGACGTTGCAAGGGGTGCTGGATGTGTTGCACCGCCAGGAGGAAACCTCGGTGCGGGAGGGACTGGGACGCGCGTCCGAGTCACTGACCTCGTTGATCCGCTACGATTCCCGCCTGGGCGAATGGGTGGATTTGCTGCGCGCCGCCGAGATTCAATTGGGCGAAGCCGTGGATCGGTTGTTGGATTATGCCGATGGGTTTGAGGCCGATCCCGCGCGCCTGGAAGCCGTGGAAGACCGCCTGGACCTTTTGCACAAGCTGGGGCGCAAATACGGTGGCACCGAGGAAGCCATATTGGCGCACCGGGACCGTGCGGCCGCGGAATTGGATTCGCTTTCGCATCAGGATGAACAGCTCGAGCAGTTGGCAAAAGAGGAGAAGGTATTGGCCGCCGAGCTGGCTGAGAAAGCCCGCCGTTTGTCCCTGGCCCGCCAGGGTGCTGGAAAACAACTGGCCCAGAACATGGGGAAAGAACTCAAGGAACTGGGGTTTGCCCGAGCCGTGTTTGAGGTGCGGGTGGCGCCGGTGGACGATGCCAACGGCTGGATTGGCTGGGATGGCAAAACGTTTCGGTGTACTGCCTCGGGGGTCGATGAGGTTGAATTTTTCATTGGCCCCAATCCCGGGGAAGAACTCAAGCCCCTGGCCAAGACCGCCTCGGGCGGCGAGCTCTCCCGCATCATGCTGGCCCTGAAAGTGGTTTCGGCCGGTGCCGGTGGGGTGCCGACGCTTATTTTTGATGAGGTGGACGCAGGGATTGGCGGCTCCACGGCCGATGCCGTGGGGCGCAAACTGGCCCAGTTGGCCAAGACGCACCAGGTGGTGGTGATTACCCACTTGCCCCAGATTGCCCGGTTTGGTTCTGCGCACTGGGTGGTGGCCAAGCAGGTGGAACACGGGCGCACGGCCACGACCGTCACGGCCCTTGACCCTGAACAACGTATTCCCGAAATTGCCCGGCTTTTGGCTGGGGAGCCTATCACAGAAACCGCGTTGAACCATGCCCGGGAGCTCTTGGAACGCAAGTAGACCTTAGCCAACCTGTACTGCCGCACATCCGCACAACGACCCTAGGAAGCGCGCTTATGCTGTTTTTTATTTGGCGCTCTCTTATGCTCATCCAACAACCGCTGTGACAGGTACGGCATATAACGTCTCTTCCGGCGGTTAAACATTGCGGCGAGTATAAAACGGCTGGGGAGCTTATAACCGAGCGCATGGGCAAATACGCCGTGAGCAAAATATGGAGAACGCCAAATAAAAAACAGCATAGGCTCGCTTCCTGCGGCTAAGTGTGTCCTGCCGAATTTTCATACAGCACCGAATTTTAATTATTTTGTGATTTTTATATCATTGGTTCTGAATTATATATATAGGAAATAAGCCCGCGTTTTTCCTACCGCCCCCCCTTGACCGGCTCTACTGCCTGTGCTATAACAAAATGATTTTTTGGTGAAGGAGCTTAACTATGGCAGCACATTTTAGAGTCGTGGTAGATCCCAATCGGTGCAAGTCCTGTGAATTGTGCGTTCCGATCTGCCCTAAGTCCATCATGGCGATTTCCGATCAGAAAAACGAGGCGGGTTTTCGCATCGCGGTCTGTACTGCTGAAAACACCTGCACCGGCTGCCTGGCTTGCGCCCAGGTCTGCCCTGATGTTGCCATTGAAATCATCCGCACGGAGCAATCATGAGCCAACCTATCTTTGTTAAAGGCAACGAGGCCATGGCCGAAGCTGCGCTCTTGGCCGGCTGCCGGTATTATTTTGGATATCCCATCACCCCGCAAAACGAGGTCCCGGCCTACATGTCGCGCCGCATGCCGGAGGTTGGCGGGGTGTTCTTGCAGGCCGAGTCGGAAGTCGCGGCCATCAACATGGTCTTTGGCGCAGCCGTGACCGGTGCTCGGGCCATGACGTCGTCGTCATCGCCGGGCATCTCGCTCAAGCAGGAAGGCATTTCGTACATGGCGGCGTGTGAACTTCCGGGCGTCATTGTCAATGTCATGCGCGGCGGTCCGGGGCTGGGGAGCATCGCCCCGTCGCAAGCCGATTATTGGCAGTCCACACGCGGGGGCGGTCATGGCGACTACCGCACTCCGGTCCTGGCCCCGCACACGGTCCAGGAATTGGTGGAACTAACCATGGACGCGTTTGACATCGCGGATTTTTACCGTAACCCAGTGCTTATTTTGTCGGATGGCCTGTTGGGCCCCATGATGGAATCGGTGGTCATGCCCGATCCGGTTGAGCGCCGCAAGACCGGGTGGCTGGCCGGCCGGACCTTGCCTGAAAAAACCTGGGCCCTGACCGGAGCCCAAGGGCGTCCGCCGCAATACATTCGCTCGCTGATCATGGCCAACGGTGAATTGGAAAAACACAACTTTCAACTGGCGGAAAAATACGCCTTGATGGAGAAAAACGACGCGCGGGCAGAAATCGTCGGAGATCCCAATCCGGATATTGTCCTGTGTGCCTACGGATCCTCGGCGCGCTTGGCCAAGGGCGCTTTGGAAATCCTAAAGGCCAAAGGCATTCGGGCGGCGCTCTTTAGGCCCATCACCCTCTGGCCCTTTCCCAGCGAGGCTTTGGCGGCCCTGGCCACCAAGACCGATCGCTTCTTGGTTGTAGAGATGAGTTTGGGTCAGTTCATTGAAGATGTGCAACTGAGTGTGGCCCGCGAGAAGAGTTTGAAGCAGGTTCGGATCGAACTACTGGCCCGGCCGGGCGGAGGCATTCCAGCTCCGCAAGAGATTGCCGATCGGGCGCGCGAGGTGCTGTCATGAGCGAGAAAAAAGTATTCGCCCGCACCGAAGGTTTAAAGCCGGCCTTGACCAGCTACTGCCCAGGGTGCGGACACGGCGTGGCGCACCGCATCTTGACCGAAGCCGTGGTGGACGCCAAGGCTTTGGAACGCACCATTGCGGTGGCCCCTGTGGGGTGCGCCGTGTATGGCTACGATTATTGGAATTTTGATACCACCGAGGCCGCTCACGGACGCACTCCGGCCGTGGCCACGGCCATTAAGCGCGTGTTTCCAGACAAACTGGTCATCTGCTACCAAGGTGACGGGGACATGGCCTCCATTGGCATGGCCGAGATTGTGCATGCCGCCAACCGCGGGGAGAAGTTTACGGTGGTGTTTATCAACAACGCCAACTACGGCATGACCGGTGGGCAGATGGCACCGACCACGCTGCTGGGCCAAAAGACCTTGACCTCGCCCCGGGGACGCACCAGCGAAGAGGCTGGGTACCCAATCCGCATGGCGGAGTTTTTGGCGCAGTTGCCGGGTGTGGTTTACGCGGCACGCGGTGCTTTGCACAAACCCGGGCTGATCCGCACGGCCAAGTCATACATCAAGCGGGCCTTTGAGATCCAGGAAGCCAAGGCGGGTTTCTCGATCGTGGAACTGCTCTCGATTTGTCCGGCCAACTGGGGGCTTTCTCCCCTCGACTCCGTACAAAAACTCGAAGAGTTGATGCTGCCGGTCTATCCCTTGGGCTTAATCAAGGATGAGGGTCCGAAAAAGGAAGGCGCCTAAGATGCTCAAGGAAATCGTGATCGCCGGTTCCGGCGGGCAGGGGATTCAATTCATCGGACAATTGTTGGCGCGAGCCGCGGTGCATCAGGGCTTGAAGGCCACATATGTACCTTCGTATGGGGTGGAACGGCGCGGGGGCACCTCGTTTTGTTCGGTCGCCATTTCTGAACGTGATATCTATGCTTCGATATTCACCAATCCCGACGTGCTCTTGGCCTTGGACCAGCGCGGGCGTAACCAATACGGGGCAGCGGTGAAGCCTTCGGGCATGCTCGTGGTCAACCAGGACCTGGCGCTCACTCCGGCTCCGCAGGAACAAGGGAAAGTGATCCCGGTTCCGGCCTCGCATTTGGCCGATACGGTCTGCCAAGGCGGTGCGCTCAATCTGGTCATGTTGGGGGCGTTTGTGGCCATCACGGGTTTGGTCCAGCCCGAACACATTCAAGCCGAGCTCAAGGTTGTGTCCGCGAAGAAACCGGTGCTTTTGGAGACCAACCTGGAAGCCTTATCCGAAGGATTGCATTGGGGAAGGAATCACAAATGATCCGCAAAGCCACGCTGACCGACGGACCGGCCATTCACAAACTGGTGAATTCACTCGCGCAAAAAGGGCTGATGTTGGCCCGCCCGCTCTCGGAAATTTACGAAAATATCCGAGATTATTTTGTCATTGAAGAGCGGGAAAAAATCGTGGCCGTGGCCGGGTTGCACATCAACTGGGAAGATCTAGCTGAGATCAAATCCGTGGCCGTGAATCGCAGGTATCAGAAAAAAGGGTTGGGGCGGGAAGTGGTGCAGGCGTGCTTGGACGAGGGTTTGGACTTGGGCATCAAGCGGTTCTACGTGCTCACCTATGTACCTGATTTTTTCAAGAAAATGGGTTTTAAACGCATCGACCGGGCCATTCTCCCGCACAAGGTTTGGACCGAGTGCGTCAAGTGTCCGAAGTTTCCGGATTGCGACGAAATAGCCATGATTCGCGATGTAAAGGAAAAAAAGAACCGCAAATAAAATCTTGACAGTTTGAAAAAAATTAGTATTATTGTCTCTCCGTTGTGATGAGGTGTGTGGAACGGGCGGATAGCTCAGCTGGTTAGAGCGCCTGCCTTACAAGCAGGAGGTCACAGGTTCGAACCCTGTTCCGCCCACCAGCGTTTCACCTCCAGTGAAACGCCGAGCAATGGTGAAGTGGAAAATTGAAAATAGAAAACCATTGCGGTCTATTGTTCAATTGTCTGGCTCGGAAAGTAAAACGCACGTTGTGACGAAACACCCATTACGGGGTCGTAGCTCAGTTGGTTAGAGCGCCTGCCTGTCACGCAGGAGGTCGCGGGTTCGAGCCCCGTCGACCCCGCCAGTAAAAAGTGAGAAGCCACCTGGTAAAATTACTGGGTGGCTTTTTTGTTTCCGGGTTTCTGTTGGACACGGGGCACTAAGCTTCGTTTAGGCCAGGATGCAGGGGTTGAAAATGAATTGTAACCTGGGAGTGGGTCGTTTATGATGATGGCCTGCATGAACTCCGGTTCTTAAAGATAAGGATCGGCAAGAAAGGATTGGCATTGCCAACATGAACATAATCAAAGTGTACCTACGGATTGGAGTTATGCTGGGCCTGATCCTCGGAAGCGTTCCGGCCGTACAGGCAGCCGAGGGGACCTGGACCGACAATGGCTTGCTCATATCCAATGCCAACAGCGTGCAGGAAATGCCCCGCATTGCCACAGATGGTGTCGGCGGGATGATCGTGACGTGGCATGATTACCGGAACACAACGGATTACGATGTGTACGCCCAGCGGGTGAACAACAGTGGCGCTCCTTTATGGACAACCAACGGGGCTGTGGTGTGCAGCGGTACGTTGCATCAAGGCTACACTCAGATTTTAGCCGATGGCTCGCATGGCGCATTTGTTGCCTTTTTGAATCAAAATTCCAACAGCAACTACGAAATTCGCATACAACATATGGACGGCTCGGGCAACAGGCTGCTGGCAACAGCGGGAGTGGTCGTTAAGGGGGATCTCTACAATCCCAGCATTAATTTGATACCGTCCATGGTTACGGATGGCGCTGGAGGCGTGATCATGGTTTGGCAGGACCAGCGTGATGTAACCGATTATAAAGTGTTCACGCAACGGATCAGTTCGTCCGGGATTTCTCAATGGACCAGCAACGGTGTGCGCATCAGTAATTCACCGGCGGGGCAGACTTCACCGCAAATGGTTTCGGATGGTTTGGGAGGGGGCATTCTAACCTGGCAGGACTACCGCAACGGCAATTATGATATTTTTGCCCGGCATGTCGATGCCAACGGGACCCTGGGATGGACTTATGCCGGCACCACCGTGTGTGCGGCGGCCGGGGCTCAGCAATATCCGCAAATGGTTTCCGACGGCGCAGGAGGCGTGATTGTAACCTGGCAGGATTACCGCGGCAGCGACCTCAATATTTACGCCCAACGCTTGAACAGTGCGGGCGTGGCCCAATGGGCCGCCAACGGTGTGGCCGTATGCACGGCCGCCAATGCCCAGACCAACCCGCAGATAGCCGCCGACAGCATGGGCGGTGCGTACATTGTCTGGGAAGATTTGCGCAGCGGCACCAACAAGGATCTTTACATCCAGCATGTGAACGCTTCCGGCACCATGGCCTGGACCGGGGATGGCCTCCTGGTATGCACCGAAGCCTTGAATGCCGACCAGACCAATCCCCAGATCGCGGCCGACGGCAACAGCGGTGCGGCCGTTGTTTGGGAAGATGCACGCTCTGGAAGCACCGACATCTATGCCCAGCGTTTTACCAAAAACGGTCAATGTATTTGGGGCGCAGGTGGTGTGGCGCTTAGCAATGCTACCGGCACGCAAAATTCTCCGGTGCTGTTCTCTGGAAATGCCGAGGGTGAATATGCCGCCTGGCAGGATGCTCGGGACGGAGGGTTGGATATGTATGCCCAGCATATCATCAAACCCAAGCCGCAGGTGGCGTCCATGGCACCCGTTACGGCGCAACAGGGATCCAATCTGGCCTACACGCTGACCGGCACGTTTTTCCAGGATGACCGCGGCAGTATTGCCAGCGCCAAACTCAAGCGCGCAGGGCAGGCGGAAATTTTTGCTTCCAATATCTCAATCGCAGACGCGCAAAATCTGACATGCAATTTCAATTTGGCCCCGGCGGTTACCGGGAACTGGAAGGTCTTTGCCACCGACAGCCTTTCGCAGATCTCGGATGACAACGGGGTGGTGTTGAATGTCTTGTTTTCCACGCCGTCTCCCACGGTTACCGTTTCTCCAACCATCACCCAAACCGCGACGCTGACCCCGACGGTTACCATCACACCTTCGATTACTCAGACAACCACACACACCACGACGCCCACACCGACCTTTTCAGCTACCTCGACTCATACGGTTCAGCGTACACCCACACCAAGCGCTACGGGTACGACTACCGGCACGGTGACGCGCACGGCGACGATTTCAGCCACTCAGACAGTGAGCGCAACCATTACCCCCACGCCGTCCATGACGCCGACCGCCACGCCAACGCCGACCATCAGCGCCACGGCCACGGCTTCACCGGTGTTGAGCCCAACCTGTTCGGCGACATCGTCGCCTCTGGCCACGAGCACCACCACCTCCACACCGAATATCCTGGCGGGCATTGACCTTACGGCCCGGCTTTTCCTGGCGTATCCCAATCCGGCCAGGGACCGCGTCTGTTTTGTCACCCATAATTTGGATCGTGCCGTGACCTTGAAAGTGGTGGTATATAATCTGGCCGGGGAGCGCGTGGCGACCGTGTCAGCGGCCTTGGCGCCGGGACGGGGGCAGTCGTTGGTTTGGGACTGCCGGGGAGTGTCGCCGGGGGTGTACGTTGCGCATCTGCTTCTGGATGACAAGGAGTTTGGTAACAGCAAGCTGGCCATTATCCGCTAGGGGCATTGGGTTAGGCCCGGCCCGTTGCGGAAAACCGGAATTAAAGCGTTGAAAGGAATGACCCGACTATGAAGCGTTTCTGGATCTGCGGGGTGCTCGCAGGCTTGATGATTTCAGCAGGTTCGTCCCTCCAAGCCTCGGAAGGCTTGTGGACGGATAACGGCCAGGTGATCTGCGATGCCGCCAGCACGCAGGATATGCCCTGCCTGACGACCGATGGTGCTGGTGGTGCCATCGCCGCTTGGGCGGATTACCGCAGTACGACCAACAACGATGTGTATGTTCAGCGGGTAAACAGTCTCGGCGCCGCCCAATGGGCGGCCAACGGTGTGCCGGCTTGCACCTACAGTGGAAATCAGTCCGATGTGAGGATTCTCGCCGATGGCATGGGTGGTGCTTTTTTAGTCTGGCAGGATTACCGCAGTGGTGCGAACTACGATCTTTATGCGCAGCGGGTCAATGCCTCGGGCAGCGTGCAATGGAGCACCAACGGTGTTTCCGTTAAAAGCGGGTTGACGAATCCCAATTATTGGCTGATCTCGCAAATGGTCACGGACGGCGCGGGCGGGTTTATTGTGGCTTGGCCGGATTACCGCAACAGTAGCAATTATCGCATTTTTGCCCAACGCATGGATGCAACGGGTTCCTACCAATGGGCCAACAACGGCAAATGCCTTTGCGACACGACCGGCAGCCAAGTGAATCCAAAACTGATCGCCGATAATGCCGGGGGCGCCATTGCCGTATGGGCAGCCGATCGCAACAATACCGGGGTGTACGATGTTTTTGCCCAACGTGTGAATGACCAAGGTGATTTGCAATGGTTGTATTCCGGCGCCACGGTCTGTGCGTATTCCGGGACTCAGCACGATCCCGTGATCGTTGCCGACGGAGCCGGGGGCGCCATTGTGGCCTGGCAAGACGAGCGCAATGGCAACCTTGATGTCTACGCACAAAAGATCAATGCGGCGGGCGTAGCGCAATGGACGGCCAACGGCGTGGCCGTCTGCACGGCGACCGGTGATCAGGACAATCTGCAGATAACGACCAACGGCAACGGCGGAGCCATTCTAAGTTGGCGTGACTATCGCAATGCCACAGACCGGGACGTGTATGCCCAGATGATTAACGGCTCGGGTGTGCCTCAGTGGACCGCCAACGGCGTGCTGCTGTGTAGTAATACCAGTAACCAACAAAACCCGGTGATCGAAAGCGACGGCAACAGCGGCGCGGTGGTGGTGTGGCGGGATATGCGCACAACCGGCGGCGATCTGTATGCCCAGCGGGTCAATGCCTCCGGCACGCTGCTTTGGGGAGTCTCCGGAAGCTCACTCTGCGATCACACGGGATCACAATACAACGCGGCCCTTTTTTCCACCGGCGGCCAGGGAGAATTGCTGGCCTGGACCGATGGTGTGTCCGGCAGCCCGGATATTTACGTCCAGCGGATGGCCCGGCTTAGAACTACGGTTTCGGCCATTGCACCCACGTCGGCCCAGCAGGGAAGCACTCTGACGTACACCCTTACGGGGACCAATTTTCAGGACGACCGCGGCAGCCTCATTCCCAAATTGAGGCTCGCGGGTCAAACGGACGTGTCTGCCACCAATGTTGTGGTGACCGACAATCAGCACCTGACCGCCAACTTTAATCTTGCCTCAGCCATCAGCGGCGTGTGGAAGGTTTTTGTAGCCGACAGTTATGGCGAGGAGTCCGTCGACAGCGGCGTGACCATGACCGTGCTGTATTCGTCGCCTTCGGCCACGCCCACCCATACGTTGACACCCACGGCTACACCTACGGCGACCCGCACTTCGACGTTGACAGCCACCTTGACCCAAAGCCCGACGTCCACGCCCACACCCACCCGTACTCATACGTCCACACCCACGGTCACCGGAACATTCACGGCAACCGGGACCTGCACGGTTACCTCTACGCCGACGCCAACGTCGACGTGTTCAACGACGAGTACGGTCACGGTTTCACCCAGCCGGTCTCCAACCTCAACCCAATCCGCGACCGCGACCTTGACCGGTACGATTACCGTGACCTCTACCATTACACCTACTGGAACGCATACGGCGGTTTGCAGCCCTACGCACACGGAAACGGCCTCGCCTCTGCCCACGGCGGTGTTATCACTGACCGTTACCGGCACACCCCTGATCACGGTCACACCGACCTCAACGTCGACCCGGGATGTGTTGTCGGAAGTTGATTTGACCGGGCGTTTTTTCCTGGCGTTTCCCAATCCGGCCAACCACCGGATGACGTTTGTCACGCATGCGGTAGATCATCCCGCGGAAATGAAGGTGGTCGTCTACAACATGGTTGGAGAACGCGTTGCGGCGTTCAGCGGGACCTTGGCCGCGGGACGGGGACAGTCGGTGGTTTGGAATTGCAGTGAAGTAACCCCGGGGATCTATATGGCTCATTTGCTTTTGGATGGCCGGGACATTGGGACGTGCAAGATCGCCGTGGCCCGGTAATGCGCTGAAGGCTGTGGTTGGAATACCCGCGGAGAATACCTTGTATAAAATAGCGGTTTGCCGATAATTTTGTTATCATGGCGCATCCTATTAGGGTTACGAGCTTGAGCTTGGTTTCGTCTATTCGTAGTGCGTTCGAAATAAGGAGTTTTCATGAATAAAATTAGTTTTGATCAGTTGACGCTTTCTGCCCCGGTTGCCAAGGCCATTAAAGAAATGGGGTTTGAGGAAGCCACTCCGATTCAGTCTCAGGCCATACCGCTTTTGCTCGAGGGCGGAGACGTGATAGGGCAGGCCCAGACCGGTACGGGAAAAACCGCGGCCTTTGGCATTCCGTTGCTGGAAAAAATAAACACGAAAATCAATGCCCCGCAGGCGCTGGTCATGTGTCCGACCCGCGAACTCGCCATCCAGGTCGCCGAGGAATTGAAAAAGCTCTCGGTGCATATGCATCACATTCAGATCTTGCCCGTCTACGGCGGGCAGCCCATCGGGCGCCAGATTTCCATGCTGCAACGCGGGGTCCATGTCATCATCGGAACGCCGGGACGGTTGATGGACCATCTTGAGCGGCGCACCTTGTCCCTGGCCAGCATT
This sequence comes from uncultured bacterium, assembly GCA_964604705.1. Taxonomy (GTDB): domain Bacteria; phylum Oederibacteriota; class JAAXVQ01; order JAAXVQ01; family JAAXVQ01; genus JAAXVQ01. Next base: position 131,190 of record CAZSAP010000006.1, on the reverse strand, counting down.
GCCATGGTCGTCCTCGACGAGGCCGACGAGATGCTCGATATGGGCTTTCGTGAAGACATTGAACTGATTTTAAAGAACGTTCCCGCCGAACGGCAGACGGCGTTTTTCTCCGCGACCATGCCCAAGGCGTTCATGGACTTGACCAAGAAGTTTCAGAAAAACCCCAAGCTGATCAAGATTACGCATGACAAGTTGACCGCACCGAAAGTGGAGCAGATCTACTTCGAAACTCCCGAGCATTCCAAGGTGGACACACTCTGCCGCGTGATTGACATGTACGACCCGAAACTCTCGATCGTGTTTTGCAACATGAAATGCCGAGTGGACGAGGTGGCGGGCGCACTACAAACCCGAGGATACTCAGCCGAAGCGTTGCACGGAGATTTGAATCAAGTCCAGCGCGACCGCGTCATGGCGAAATTTCGCAAGGGTACTGTCGATGTCCTGGTGGCGACCGATGTGGCAGCGCGCGGTCTGGACGTCGACGATGTGGAGGCGGTATTCAATTTTGATATTCCCAAGGATGAGGAATATTACATCCATCGCATTGGTCGTACGGCGCGTGCCGGCCGCTCCGGACACGCGTTCTCGTTTGTAGCCGGTCGGGACATGCGCAAGCTTAGAGAGATTGAGCGCTATTCGAAAGTCATCATCAAGCGGCAGGCTGTGCCTACGCAAAAAGATGTCATGTTCCGTAAGCGCGATTTGTTCTTGGAAACCGTGAAGACAGAGCTCGAGGCCGCCGATCTATCGGCGTACGCGGAGATGATCGAGAAGTTCGTAGGATCCGAGCATACCACCTTAGAGGTTGCTGCCGCCTTGCTAAAATTGGCGCTGGCCGTACCGGAAGCAGCGAAGCTTGAAGAAGTAACGCTTACGGCCGAGCGTGAACGCCGCGGTGGACGTGACCGTGATCGAGACCGCGACCGCGGGCATGACCGTGATCGGAGTCGCCATGAGTTTGCACCCGCGCGTCGGCGGGAACCCGATGCCCGTGGAGCCGAGCGGGGCATGACCCGGCTTTTCTTGAACGTGGGTGAGGTCCACCTGATTGGTCCGGGTGACATTGTCGGCGCCATTGCCGGTGAGACCGGACTCCCAGGATCAGCCATTGGCCGGATTGACATGTACGATACGTTTTCGCTGGTGGATGTGCCCGCCGACGAAGCCCAGTATGTAATTCAGGTATTGCGTACCAAGCAAATCAAAGGCAACCGTTTGACGATTCATGTGTCCGACGATAAGAGTATTGCGGGCCCCAAATCCGGTCCGAGTTATGGCAAACCCAAGCCCTTTGGCGGGCGCCCAAGTGCGAAGCTTTCACCCTATGCTTCCAACGAAGCGTACGGCGGGCAAGAAGGTAAGTTCAAAAAAAGCAAAAAGAAGAAGTGGTAGGAATTTGGTCAATGGTATGTACGCATAACTGAGCGTTACACGTTGGTCAAGGGTTGTGCAAGATTTTTTCTTCATATAATTGTCTGGAAGCCGTGGGGTCAAGTGCCCCACGGCTTTTTTTTAAATAAATCCCGAAGTATGGATCATTCAAGCGGTATATTGCCTATAGTTGTTTTAGTCGCTACAAAATTCGCTTAAAAATCATTAGAAATCAAACGTAATCATCGAATGTAAAAAAACATGAAATATTTTAGTATGCGGCGATATCTAATGGAAAACTGCGAAATAAGCGATTTCATTCAACTGCGTTAGAGCTAGGGCTTTTCAGTAGTAAATCTCAAAAATACCAAGGAGATCAACTATGGAAAATGAAAAAAAATACAGTGATAAGCAAATTTTGAAACTACAGAAAATGCTTTCTAAAAATCAAGACATAGATATACGGCGTCTTTCTTTTCAAGATCAGGATTCCTTGACTAAATTGAAATGGGCAAAAAAGCAGAGCGATAAGAGAGAACTGATTGATTTGCTCAAAGCCTACCAACGTTTGCTCAGAATCATTCCGGGTAACAACATGGATGTCGCTTTCTCTCTTTTGCAGCTTGATATCGATTCGGCAGTGCAAATCGCTTCCATGCCCAAACAAGAATTCCTTAAAAAAACAGCTGAAGTATTTGGGCAGCAGTTGGAACTTACTGAACGAGTTTATCAAAACGCCATATTGAGGCGGAGTCAAGTGGTTGTTCAATACATGGATGTTCTGCAAAATAGCGAACCCCACGTCAAGGCCGCACGGGTTTAAACCAAAAATGCTGCACCAAAACACCTTCTTCGGAGGAAGATGATATGAAAAACGATCAAGGATCGGCCAGTTACGAAGAAATTTTTGGGGATGTTGTCACTCAGGAAGCCGATGAAGCCAGATCTGTATTGTCGCCGGCGGCCTACTTTACAGATTTGATGCTGCTTAAGGAAAATGAACTGCAGAAGACGTTTGAAGAAGACATCGACAAGCGGCGGCCGGATATCAGTGCCATCCCGCTTAACCGTGAAAATACGTTCAATGAAATTCCCTATTTGGATATCGTCAATGAAGTCATGGCGGACCGTATGGAAACAGAGTTGAAAAATTCTTTGGATTTTGCGGGCATGGATGCGTTCGACGTTTTGAAGAACGCTAAAACCAGTTATCCTTTCCAGTCAGTGTTTAACAAGGATTATTCTGAACTTCAGCATGTTTTGAACTATCACAAAACCAATTTGGCTGAACTTAATAAGACGTTATCAGCCACACAAGAAACTACCCGGCTTGCCAGTGATTATCTGGGCATAAATAAAGTTGTTAAAGACTTGTTGATCACGAAGAACATAACCAAGGCATCCCTCCAAAACCGGTGGGGCCTCGGGGTAGACGAAGATCCAGTAAACGTACTGAAGAATCTGCAAACCATGCTTAAAAAGGCAGGACTGAGCGATAAGGAGTTTCAGAAAATACTGTCTCAAAATCTCAGCCAGGATGAATTGAATTTAGGAAAAGCCGGTGAATTTTTCATCAACAATGTCATGATGCCCGGTAATCCCCGCGCTGAAAAGGCCTTTGAAATTTATACCAATACAGGCCGACGAATATGGCAATCATTTGGCGGTCAATCCGCTGATTTTTCCACAGTGGATATGTTGGTTACCAACCAAGATGAAAACGTCGCTGGACTAAACGCGAGTCAAGTTGCTGACCTTGCCATGGAGTTTAAGCAAATACCGTTTGATTCGGATGCGGGCTTACACTTAACCCGCCGAGAGTATCGGATTAAATATCATTCGCGCAAACTGGTCAAGGAATGGGCGCAAAAGCTTGCGTTCAATTTAAGCGTCGAGGCAGACATAGATCGTTATGCGCAGATGCTGGAAGATGTTTATAAAATCAAGAATGTTTTGGAACCCATAACGATTGCCAACGATATCAACGCCTTCTTAACGGAAATTCAGAAGATTTGGGATTTTTTCAGGCGCGGAATCGTAAATGGTGTATTGGCTGAGATGCATACGTTGGACCTCAATCGGGGGTTGACTACACTACAGGTCCAAACCTTGGCGGATGAATGCGGCGTGAGAAACCATCCTGCCCTAGCTATGACGGCAAACGATATTACCTATTGGCAAGGGCGTAATTTAATTAAAAGCGAATTACGAATGAAATTTCATTTGCGGAAATTAATTTTAGATTTGGCGCACGATAAAGGTCATTCTTTGGCCTCGCAAGCTGAGTTAACCGAATACGCAAACGCCTTAGAAACTCCGTTTTATGCTTTCGCTGAATTTGGTAATGCCTGCAATACGTTGTATAGCAAGAAATGCGACAGTATTTGGCAAGCCTTTGGTGGTAAAGCGGGGAATGCACCTGCCCAAACCGGGATACCCATATATGAAAGCGAAAAAATTTATAACATAACCTTCTCGGTAGTCAATCAATTGGTGAAGGACTATAACCTGCGAACCTTTGATGATAAAGCCTTGACCACAGCGCAAATACAATCCTGGGCGAATAAAAGCGCCACACTATCCAAGATGCAATACCGGATTAAATTTCATTGTCGCCGGGTGGTGCTGAATCTTGCTAAGGCAGTAGGGTATCGTATTCCCAACGATGTAGTTTATTCTAATTATGCAGATATGTTGGAAAGTATATACACATTCGATACTATCCGGCTCGAGTTGATTCCTGCCTATATCAAGCTTTTATTTAATGAAGTGTATAAAAACATCTGGGTTCAACTCGGGGTTCTAACTAATTTTCCAGAAAACACAGACATGGTGGAGATCTCGCCCATTGAGGATTATACAGGGGTAACTAAAAAAGAAGTTGAAGCCTTGGCCGATGAATACGGATTGCGCACTCTCAAGTTGCTGCCATTAACTAAAACGGAGATCAATACTTTGGTAGCGGCAAAGTTAACCAAGACTGCTTTGCGCATCAAATTTCACTCCCGCGCGCTAATATTAAAACATGCTATTGCCATCAATGTAACAATTGCTTCCCGAAGCCTGCTTGAAGAATTGGTTGTTAAATTGGAAGAAGTTTACCAATATGCGAAGACGAAAATCGCAGCGATTCAAGAAGATGCATATGAAAAGTACACAGCTTTCTCACTTTTTGTTCATGAAATTTCAAACACAATTATATCTGAAACAAATGCATCTGATCTCATCCGGGATTTGACCATTGCGGGGGTAGAGTCCATCGCTGATGAGTACGGCCTGAGAACCAACCCGCTTCTACCCATGACTGCTGCGGATATTAATTACTGGCATAGCTTAAATTTAACCAAGGCTGAATTACGAATTCGTTTTCGATTGCGAAAATTGATTTTAGGATTAGCCCAGGAAAAAGGGCGTACCTTCAGCACACAGGCCGAACTTACGGAATATGCTAAAAGTTTAGAGGTACCTTATTTTTATTTATCGAGTAACTTTAACGAGGCCAATTACCGTCTTTACAGAAATAAGTGTCAGAGTATTTGGGTGGCATTCGGGGGACAAGCAGCGCAAGCGCCGGTCTACTACGCCATACCCACCTACAAATCAGAGTATATCTACAATATACCAGCCAGTGATGTCTATGCATTAATGGCGGATTATAATCTGCGGACCTTCAATGATCAGGAATTAAACCAAGCTCAGAAAGACATTTGGGCAAATCAGAGCGCCACAATATCCAAAATGGATTACCGCATTAAATTCCACTCTCGACGGATTGTGTTGAACTATGCCAAAGCCAGGAACTTCACACTCACGGAAGATAAATATAACCAATATTCTGCTATGTTGGAAAGTATCTATAATTTTGATCATAGTCGAATTGAGATTGTCTCTTTATATACCTCACTGTTGTTTAATGAAATGTATAAAAATATCTGGGTTGAACAGGGAGTTTTAACCGGTTTTCCCGAGAATACGCCTATGCTGCAAACGTCTCCCGTTGAGAACTACAATCGCTTGAACAAGGCGGCCGTTGTGGCTTTAGCCACCGAGTACCATTTAAACACGATTGGCTTGTTGCCCATAACGGATGCGTATATCAATTCCTTGGTGGATTTGAATTTAACTAAGACTGCACTGCGCATCAAGTTTCACTCTCGTGAGCTCATTACGAATTATGCCATTGCTCACAATATCAGCATACCCACAGAAACGCGGATGCAGGCATTGGTAGCTAAACTGGAGAGTGTCTATCAATTCGCCACAGAAGCCAGAAATACTACACATGAAGAATTTAAGAACAATTATATTTCGGTTTGGCTGTTTATACATGAGATCGTGAATGTGATATCAGCTGGAACAAGTGACCAAGAAGTCAATCGCGGATTGTCGATCGAGGATGTAGAAACGCTTGCCGACGAATACGGCTTGAGAACCCACCCGATTTTGGTCATGACCAACGCGGATATCATTTATTGGCAAGGTTTAAATCTGTCTAAGGTTGAGTTGCGGCTTAAATTCCGATTGCGCAAGATCATTCTGGATTTAGCACGCACCAAAGGTCATGCTATACCTACGCAAGCTAAACTCACGGTTTATGCCGAGACAATGGCAGCTCCGTTCTATTTTGGAAGTAACGACTTAGGTGAAATCGGTTACCGTCTTTATAAAAATAAATATGAGAGCATTTGGGCGGCTTTTGGCGGGCAGGCCGGGCAGGCGCCAGCCACCTATGGAGTCAGCACCACGGCTTCGGAAAATATATACAATATTCCTCGCAGTGAAGTTGATACCTTGATTGCAGAGTACAATTTGCGGACGTACAATAATCAAGAGTTGACTGACGAACAGAAACAAGCATGGGCCAGCCAAAGTGGTACGATTTCCAAAACACAATACCGTATTAAATTTCATTCTCGACAAGTAGTACAGAGATTTGCACTGGCGCGGGGATTTTCTATTCCTGATGAAGCGGCCTACGCGGCTTACTCAGCCATGCTGGAAAGTTGTTATGTATTTGATATCAGTAGGCTTGCAATGGTTGCCTTGTACTCAAAATTGTTGTTTGAGGAAGTTTACAAAAATGTCTGGATCGAACTGGGGGTATTAGCGGATCTTCCGGGGACGGCGGTCATGGTGGAACCGCCGCTTTCCGAGGATTATAAAGATTTATCCAAAGCCCAAATTGATGCCTTGGCGGATGAATACGGTCTGCGCAGTATCAGTCTCTTGCCCTTGACCGATGCGCAGATCTATCCTTTGCTGGGCCTGAACTTGAGCAAGGCGGCCTTACGCATCAAATTTCATTCCCGCGCACTTATTTTAGATTATGCCATAGCCCACAGCATCGGCATATCTTCCCATGCTACGCTGGATGCATTGGTGGCCAAGTTGGAAAATGTTTACCAATTTGTCGACAATGCCCAAAAAAAAGTAGTTGAAGAGTTTACGGAAAACTATAAAGACCTTTGGGAAACCATGGGGGGATTCGGGTCGCGCGGTTTTGAAATGTTGCAGACAGAACCAAATGAGAATTACAAAGGATTGTCCATATATGAGGTTAAATCCTTGGCTGAAGAGTATCTTTTGTTGACCACGGCCATTCAACCCATGGATATGTATGATGTTTTGCGGCTGCATGAAAAGAATTTAACCAAAAGTGAATTGCGAATAAAGTTTAAATGCCGTCGAATCGTACTCGATTTGACAGAGAAAAGTCAGTACGAGTTGCTCGGGCGCGAAAGCTTGGATTATTATACGGATAAGGTAGGCTCGGCTTACCTCATTACCAGTCAGTTGGCTTCCATTCCTGATGTCCGTAGTCTTTTTAAAGAAGCCTTTCGGAAGGTGTTGGTCGAACTGGGGGAACAGCCAGGTCCTGATGTGACTGCGGAGATGATTGCGCTGAATTCGGCAGAGAATTATTGCGGGCACAGTCAAAGTGAGGTTGAGGTCTTGGCTGATGAGTACGGACTGCGCACCATGGCTTTGTGGCCCTTGACCCCGGACGAGGTTGCCTATTTGTGGCCGAAACCTGTGACCCTGACCGAGTTGCGCATCAAGTTCCACGCGCGTAGTTTAATTCTTAATTATGCTATGGCGCATGCCATTGCGATTTCCGATCACGCGTTTTTGAGCCATCTCATCGCCATTTTGGAAGCAGTATATGACAGTGGGAAATATTCTTTGACCGCACAGCGTGTGGACAAACCTTCGTTATTTGCGGAAAAGCAGCGCCGGATATGGGTCGCCTTGGGTGGAAACTACAGTGCGTATGTAACTGTGCCCATGCAAGAGACCACACGGGACGAACAATATACCCTGTTGACCAAAGAGGAAATTGGCCTCCTTGCAAGTAATGATTATGGAATGACTTTATCGGAAACGGAAAAGACAAAGTGGTACGAACAAGAGTTAACCAAAGCGGAATTGAAAATTAAGTTTCATTCCCGACATTTGCTGGAAAATATGCTGGCGTCCCCCAGCATCAGTACCGCGGTTAAAGCCAATGTTAGAGCCAATATGGATCTCTACGCAGCATTATTGGAAGCTATTTATGTAGATGAGGGCAAGACGTATTTATGCTTGAATAATTTTAGAAAAGACTTGCCGACCTTGGAACATTTGGACTTACTAAACCGTTTCATGTTGTTATGCCAAGTTACAGGCTGGACAGCAGCCGATGCTGACCTGATGCTGCGAACCGCGTGCAAGAATCAGTTGGATGAACCTGCGCTGACGTACATCGCTGCGCTCAAGTATCTGCAAGACCGGTCTGGCTTGGCGCTCGATGTTTTGTGTTCGTTTTGGGCAGATATGAAGAACTGGGGTGATGGCCAAGGCTCTTATCCGGAACACCTTTTTTATCGGGTGTTTGACAAGGGGCAACGGATTTTAATATTGAACGAACCTTATAAAAATATAGCCAATCCTGAGCTTGAGAAGAAAAGCGCGAGCGCTCACATAAAGAGCCGGGTCCAGAGCAGCATCAGCCTTAAAGAACAGGACCTGAAGCTGCTTTTGGATAGCCTAGATGGCTTCTTGTTTGCCCCAGGGCAACCCAAAAACATTACATTAAGCAATTTGACCATGCTTTATCGCTTTGCCAAACTTGCCAAACTTTATCAGATCTCAATCACTGAATTGTTAACCCTCTTGGATATATTGGATCAAATGTGGCTCATTGAAACAAAAATTCCGATTATCCCGTTTATTCCCACGACGCTTCAAGTCACGCCGCTTAATTCTAGACAGGTGTTATGCCAAACTTACAATCAAGATATGCAATCTGTTATGTGGCTCTTGCAGGTTCTGGCTGGGTTGTTGGATTGGTTAAAAGACATTAACCTTACAGTGAAGCAATTGGCCGTCTTATGTTCCCGTACCATGATCAGTGGCGAAGAAGGTTTTCTTGCCACCAAGGACAGAACCGACTTGATGGCGAAAATACTGGATCAAATTGCCGGGCAACTGATTTTGCCGGCTCAATTGCAAAGCTCACGGATGGATGCACGCAGCGCCACTAAGTTTTTCCAAGAATTGGTTACGCCCGAGAATGATTGCCTGACGGCGGAAGGGTTGGTAAGTAACCTACCTGCGTTTGGCCTGATGGAGGGTATGGTTAAAAAAGTACTAAATAAAAAAATAGTGCTCATGCCGTCTGATTTTGCAGGTATGGGTCTGGATGCGGTTCGATACATGAGTCTCTTAAACCAACTGGCGGATGTTTCGAAACAATACGTTACCTTGTTTCAGGAGGATGTTGAAGGCGATCCAACCTTGGAAACACTAGGGGAATTTACCGATCTGGGCCGGGCTTTTTTTACCGGAGACAATCAGACAGCCTTTCTGCTATCGGGATTCAGTGTTGGTGAAACAGGACAAATTTTCACAATTATTGCTGCCAAAGCCAACCGTTTGCAACTTGAACTGGATGGGGCAGGTAGTGAGACCGAAGAGATCCTAGGAATCTTGACCACCCGCCAGGAACAACAACTGCAAATCGTGCTCAATGCCATGGAGGCCAAACTGGGTCTGGACAGCGCCCGCTTGAAATGGCTCTGCCAGGCGATCTATTTGTCACCGACAGAACCTGAACGACACCTGCTGGTTCGAATGCTTGTACCGATGATGCAAGCCGCCGTCACACCCCCGACCCCAGCCTCCTTGGCGGCACAAGCAGAAGCAACGGCCAATCTCTACCTGCTCCAGCAATTTGTACTCTTGGTCAAAAAGGTTGGGTTGGGGTCTGACCAGCTCAGAATACTACTGGCGAAATTAAATTATATAAACCGGAAAACCGATCCCCAATGGAACGAAAAACCGGCCTTCACGCTTAGCGATATACTGGATTTTACTCAGTTCAGCCAACTCACCGGCACCTACAGTGGAGAAGAGTACAATCTGTTGAATTTCTATGAAGACACTACACAGACTACGGCCAAGTTGAGCCAAGCCACACAGTGGGAACAAACACAAGTTGATGCAATTTTTGCAGCCAACATCCTCCACAGCCCAGTGGACATCGGCACCATCCGGACCATTATGGAGATCAAAGAGATTATGGATTATTGCCGAAAGCTTGCGATAACGCCTGAGACCATGATTCATATGGTCTGGCCGAATGTTTTCGGTACTCCTGAGGATATACCTACGGCCAACAACCTTTTGCTGGAGAGTTTGAAGACCAAGACGTCCGACAAAGATTGGGTTGTTCTGTCCAATGAGTTGCAAAATACCATGAACCGGGAAAAACGGAATGCCTTGTTGCCGTATCTTTTAAACCTGTTGTCCATGGAAAACAGCCGCGACCTATATTCGGAACTACTCCTGGATGTGGACATGAATGAAAATGCCCTTACCTCCAGGATCAACGAAGCCATTGCCTGCGCACAGTTGTATTACCATCGCACCTTGACCAATCTTGAGACTTGGGAAGCCAGTAAGGAAAAATTGGATGAGCTTAAGCGTTGGTGGATTTGGATGAAAAACTACCGTGTCTGGGAAGCCAACCGTAAGGTCTTCCTGTATCCAGAAAACTACATTCGCCCGGAATTGCGCGGTGATAAAAGTCCGGTCTTTAAAGCCTTGGAAGAAGAATTGTTGCAAACCGATATAACGGCAATGTCGGTGCAGACCGCCTATAAAAATTATTTGGAAAAATTTGCCATGATTTCAAGCCTTATCATTGCCGGCGGTAGTGTGTTTCAAAAAGTCGACGGTACGTATGCAGTTATGTTTGGATTTGCACGTTCGGCCCCCATTAAGTATTTTTATCGGGTTGGTAAAGTCCCAGCTAATGAATTTGATTCCATTGATTGGGAGCCTTGGCTGGAAATAAACATGTTGATAAATGCCGATCGTGTGTATCCGGTCTATGCGTTCAACCGATTGTTTGTATTTTGGCTGGAATACCGCGATAAAAACGAAACCTCTTTTTCATCTACTACAACGGTGAGTAGTAATTCTGCTGACATTCGTTATGATTCAATTATTAATTACTCATTTTACAATTTAAGCAAAGAATGGATTGTTCCACAGCAATTAATGGAAGTAGGGGAAAAAGTAGCCAAAACTCCGCGTTATTGGACCAAAGCAGAATTGAAGAATTTTGAGTTTAAAGCGATCAATCCGTCGTTTAGCAGCGAATATGACGACCAGGAATATATCTATATTAAATACACGATAGATCCAACTATAGTGGGTAGGTTAACGTCTGAGCTTACCTATGAAAAAGTCGAAGAAGCAGAGCTGCCTTCTGCTTTGAAAACAACCTTAAATTCGCAGAATCAATTTCCGGAGAGTGAATTTGGAATTAAGCCGCGCTCCAGTATTGAATGGCAGACTAACTTTGAAGATACATTTTCATTACCTTGGTTTAGTTTTGATGCCAAGGGCGGCAATTTTTTATGTAAGCCCGCCAAAGTTCCCAAGGTGACAAAGGACGACGTTGTGTTTGGTACTCCGTTTACTGAAGTAACCAATCCCATTGACGCGGGGTTTAAAGACAATGCCGTTAACAACAGTAAGACCCATGTTTTTTCTGGTCTTGAATACTATGTGTATGATTCTTTGATGCAGAATGTGTTTGCGGGTTTAATCAGTGACCGTTGGGGGAATCTCAACGTATTTCAGGATTCCACTGGGCCGCTGTTACAAGTTGAACATGTGGAAACCGCATTTATCCTGGGCGGCGTTACGCATATTATAACTACCAATTATCACCTATATTATAACGCTGCCAATTACACTGAGTATACAGCGGTCCAAACCAAAACGGCCTTCAGTTTAAATTTAGGTACTTACTCCAATGTCCTTTGGGGTAGTTGGAACTGGGCGAGCATCGATAATGCGTTTATTTACAATGGGGCTATTTATATTTTCAATGGCACCCAATATACCACCAAAGACATTGATGAATTACTGGCTGAAACCGGATTGAGTCAGGAGTTGGAAGGTGCGTTTGTTAAGGATAATATTCTGTATGTAACTGCAGGTACTGAATTTAATACCTATGAATACGAAACAGCTCAACGCAATTGGAAGACCGTACGGACCATTTGGGGGAACGGTATTTGGGGAACCAATATTGCCAATATCAAAGCTGCTTTTAACGGCCGTGATAACAATAAGTGGTACTTTTTCTCAGAAGCACACTATGTTGGCCCATACAACGGATCGGGTGACGATGATGCCGTAAAACCCTTATCTGACCAGTGGGGAAACAAGCCTAATATTTTCACCGATCATGTGGATGCCGCTTTTATGGATAATCTTGGAAGAATATATCTGTTCAGTGACAATCTCTGCATTCAGTACGACAATATCAACAGTCGCTTTCCAACAAATTTCCAGACAACCAGCAGCTCAAGCAGCTGGCTGAAATTAGCGGACGTTGATGCCATTGTCCGAATCGACGAGAAGATTTATGCGTTTGTTGGGGGAGTGTACCATGTATATACAGAGGCGGTAAAAGGCACTATTACTAAAGTATCCGGATATCCGTTGCCTATAACCGGAAATTGGAGCAACTTGCCTGGAAATTTCAATAAAAAGGTTGAGGCTGGGTTTTATGTGGGAGACGATCTGTATTTATGTCACCTTGAAACTGTAGATTCCCCTTCTTATGTATGCTACAGCGTGAGTGACTTGGAAAAATGGCCCTACGAAGTTGTGAATTCGGATTATCACATTATTCGGTTAACTTCCAACACCGCCCAAAAATTTAGCCAAAAGCTCTTTGCCAACGGTGTCTCCGGCTTATTGGAGTTGAATACTCAGGAAGAGGAAGAACTGCCGAAATTCGAGAAATATCCCAAGCCGGCCGTTGAACCTGTGGACACCATATACTACAAAGCAGACCGTATTCCTCGTGTGCCACCAAGTAGGGATTTGGATTTTTTAAGCGCGAATGGCAACTATTATTGGGAAATATTCTTTCATACTCCATTTTTAATCGCCCAAACTCTGAACACGGCTCAAAAACAGGATGAGGCCCAGACGTGGTATCAATTTATCTATGATCCCATGGAGAAGACGTCGTCAGTGCCGCTTTCTTTTACAGGTGCTTTACATAAAGTTATCAATTTTGATACCTACAAGACACGATACCAGTATGACTCCGCCAAGAAGCGGCTCGTAGTTACGGGCCCCATGTCCGAGGAAGAACGGATAAGTTTCATTCAATGTTACGAAACGGACGTATTGCTTTCGGCCCTGGAGAAAAAAGAAAATGTTGCTGCCATCGCGGAATTATTTAAGCGTTCGAACATTTATTACTTCTGGAAGTTTTTACCTTTCCATCAAGACCCACCGGCTCAAACGTTTGGCACACAATATCAAAAGTACCGTGACGACCCGTTTGATCCGCATGCCATTGCTGCTTTGCGCCAAATCGCCTATCGCAAAGCGTTGGTCATGAGCTATATCGACAATCTCATGGATTGGGGGGACAAGCTATTCCTTCAGTACACTCGGGAGAGCATCAACGAAGCCCGCATGCTCTATGTGCTGGCTTATGACTTGCTGGGTGGGAGACCGGAAAAGGTGATTGCGAAGCAGACCCTACCGGTGCAAAGTTATTATCAGATCTATACGGAGCTCTATCCGGCAGAATGGTATAAAACTTTGTTGGAACTTGAAAATTCGTCCCTCAACGGCTATGTGCCTGATGCTATTTTGGAAAGCCCAGGACTGCCGAACGATGATTTTGTGACCAGGGGGTATTTCACGATACCGGAAAACGACTACTTCGTCACCTATTGGGATCGGGTGGAAGATCGTCTATACAAAATACGGAATGGTTTGAATATTGAAGGTGTCAAGCAGGCCCTGCCCTTGTTCCAGCCGCCGATTGATCCCATGGCGCTGGTACAGGCAGTCGCAGGCGGTGGTGGACTGGCTGCAGTGCTGGCGAACTTTGATGTGACTGTTCCACATTACCGGTTTACCGTGATCTTGGCTAAAACCAAGGAGTTTACAGGCCGGGTAATTCAACTGGGCGGTGCGTTTCTAAGTGCTCTAGAGAAAAAAGATGCCGAGGATATGAGTTTGCTCCGTAATACCCAAGAAAATAGTATTTTGAAAATGACATTAGAAATCAAAAATGATCAGTTGGAAAATGCCAAGACATCGGTTGAATCGTTGAAGTCTAGTCTGGGGAATGCAGAAGACCGAAAAAAACACTATGAGAATTTAATAAAAGAAGGATTTAATCCATATGAAATTACCCAATTAGTTATGACTGGTGTTGCTCAAGCTTTTACTACAGTTGCGCAAGTAATGAATACCCTGGGTGGTGTGAGTCGTTTTATGCCGAAAGTTGGTTCCCCCTTTGCTCTAACCTATGGCGGCGAAGAAATTGGTTCGGGTTTTCTGGGAATTGGCAGTTCGTTTACAGATACCGCTCAGCAATTTAATTTTGCCAGTAATTTATGCAGTACATTAGGAAGCTGGGATCGCAGAAAACAGGATTGGGAGCTGCAGAAAACCTTGGCAGGCGATGACGTTGTCCAAATAACACACCAAATTGTTGGTGCTGTTTATCAGACGAGCGCAGCACAAAAAGAAATTAATGTTCAAGAAAAACAAATTAAACACAATGAGGCCATTGATGACTTTTTGAAGAGTAAGTTTACGAACAAACAACTTTACATGTGGATGATCAGCCAAATCAAGACTATCTATTTCCAGTCCTACAAGATGGCCCTGGAATTGGCTAAAATAGCGCAGAAGGCTTTTCAATATGAAACTGGGTTCAAAGCTAGTGATGTTAATTTCATCACCCCTGTCTATTGGGACTCGCTGCACGAAGGCCTGTTGGCAGGCGAGAAGTTGCAATATGACCTTGACCGCATGGACAAAGCCTATATGGAGAAAAACAAGCGGCGCTTTGAGATCTCAAAGACGGTTTCTTTGGCAGCGCTGGATCCGTTAGCGTTGGTGAAGCTTAAGGAAAAAAGGGTGTGCGAGTTTAATCTTAATGAAAGGCTCTTTGACCAGGATTTCCCAGGGCATTATTGCCGACAAATTAAGACGATTTCTGTCTCTTTCCCGGCCATAGTGGGGCAGTACCAAAACCTTAATGCCACCTTAACTCAAATGACTCACCGTACTTTGATTGAGCCGGATAAAGAAGGGTTGCTTTATTTATTGGCCCCTCAGGAAGGACAGCAGATGCCGCTATCCATCCGGGCGGATTGGCGGCCTAACCAGCAGGTGGCGCTCTCAAGAGCCGAGAATGACAACGGTCTGTTCCAGCTTAATTTTCAGGATGAACGCTACCTGCCGTTTGAAGGCACCGGGGCTGTTTCTTCTTGGAGGTTGGAACTCAACGGGGCGTTGGGTTCGATTGACTGCTCTAAGATCCAGGATGTGATTATCAAAGTGGAGTATACGGCCCTGCAGGGCGGCGAGGCGTTTGCCAATGAAGCGAAACAAAACCTGCCCATGGAAGATGGGTTCGGGTTGATGCTGCTCAAGCAGGCGTTCAACGATTCCTGGAATCAATTTATGCTCAATCCGGCGCAAGGCATAACCTTCACCCTTGAGTCGCAATATTGCCCCAATATTTTCGAGGACGACATTAGGTCCATCTATATGCAATACGATCTGACCGAAGCGGGGGGCAGTGAGCTCAAGGACCTTAAACTAAACCTGACCACTGAAACGATGACGGAACCGAAGGTGCTAAGTCATGGAACAATCACCGACACTCAAGGGGTTAAAGTTGATCTTGCCTGGACCATCAAGCCGCAGAGCAGCGGGCAGGCCGTGAAGTTTAAGCCTGAGAATATCCGTAACATAGCCTTGATTGTGATTTTTGATACAAAGGTTTCCTTTTAAACATCACGGCCTGTAGGGGCGCATGCCATATGCCCCTACGACATACTAAAGAGGAGACCTGTCATGGAAAAGGAAAACCAGACGCCGAACAACAGTCAGCCTGCCGGGCAGGATGATAAAAATAAAATCAAGCACTATGCCATCAACCTGCCCAAGGGTGGCGGGGCCATCAGCGGCCTGGGGGAAAAGTTCCAGGCCAATGCAGTCACGGGCACGGGCAGTTTCAGCGTGCCTTTGCCCATTACGCCCGGACGCAGCGGGTTTGCGCCGCAGCTGAACTTGAGTTACAACTCAGGCAGTGGGAACAGCGCCTTTGGGCTGGGGTGGGACGTGGGCGTACCGGCCATTACCCGCAAGACCGACAAAGAACTGCCCACGTATGAGGATGCGGCCGGGACCGACACGTTTATCTTGTCAGGCGCGGAAGACCTGGTGCCTGTGTTGGAACACAATGGCAGTGCCTGGCAGAAACCTGCTCCCGCGTATCGCAGCACGCCCCTGCAAGTCGGCACGTTCGAAGTCACCACCTATCGTCCGCGCATTGAGGGGCTTTTTGCGCGCATTGAAAAATGGCAGAACACCGAGAGCAAGGCCGTGCATTGGCAGGCCACGACCAAGGAGAATATTACCTCGGTCTATGGGCTCACCGAGCAAGCGCGTATTTTCGCCTCCGATCGTCCGCTGAAAGTGTTTTCCTGGCTCTTGGAGAAAACCTTTGATGCCAAG
This sequence comes from uncultured bacterium, assembly GCA_964604705.1. GTDB lineage: Bacteria > Oederibacteriota > JAAXVQ01 > JAAXVQ01 > JAAXVQ01 > JAAXVQ01. The sequence continues at coordinate 114,750 of CAZSAP010000006.1, read as the reverse complement.
GGCAACACCATTGAGTACGAGTACAAGCAGGAAAACAGCCAGAGCATACCTGCCGACGTATCCGAGTTTTGGCGGCTGAAACTGGGGTTTGCCTTTAATCAGCGCTACCTCAAGCGCGTGCGTTACGCACCTTTTGCGGCGGATGCCACACGGCAACATTTTCAGCTGGTGTTGGATTACGGCGAGCACACCACTGACACTCCGGACGAAGCCACCGCTTGGCCGGTCCGGCAGGACCCGTTCTCCCACTACAAGGCCGGGTTTGAAGTCCGCACCTATCGCCTGTGTCAACGCGTCCTCATGTTTCACAATTTCCCTGCCAGCGGCAACGCGGACGATTGGCAGTTGGTTAAGGCTCTGGAACTAACGCACGAAGCCAAACCCACCATGACGTTTTTGAAATCTTTGGTCCAAAAAGGCTATAAACGCCGAACCGGTGGTTACGAGACCAAGTCGCTGCCACCGCTGGAGTTTGCCTATACCCAGCCCGTGATCGACACCACGGTCCGCACGCCGGACGCGGACTCCAAGGCCAACTTGCCCATGGGGCTGGACAATGCTTCGTATCAATGGGTGGATCTAAAAGGCGAGGGTTTGTCCGGCGTTTTAAGTTATCAGGATGGGCAGTTGTTTTACAAGGACAACCTGGGGAACGCTACGTTTGGGGAGATGCGCTCGGTGGCCATGCTGCCGCAGCCGGTCACGGCGGGCGGGCATCCTTTACAGGTGACGGATCTTGACAGCGACGGCACGCAGGAACTGGTGGTGCGCGGCGCGACCCTTAACGGGTATTTTGAGTATAAAGACGATGTTTGGGAAAACTTTATTCCGTTCCGAGAAAACGCCACCTTTAACTTGAACGATCCCAATACCAAGATGATCGACTTGACCGGTGACGGCAGGCCGGACATTTTGATCACGGAGAACGAAGTCTTTACCTGGTACACCTCCGTGGGCAAAACCGGTTACGAAAGTCCGGTGCGCATCCCCAAGCCCAAGCAGGAAGAGCAGGGCCCGGCTGTGGTGTTTGCAGATTCTACCCAATCCATCCAACTGGCGGACATGTCCGGCGACGGATTAACCGACATTGTGCGCATCCGCAACGGGGAAGTGTGCTATTGGCCCAACCTGGGGTTCGGCCGCTTTGGGCGGAAAGTGGAGATGAAGAACGCCCCGCGTTTTACCCAAGACCAGGCCCAGTTTAACCCGCGCAACATTCAGCTCAATGACTTGGACGGCAGCGGCACGACGGATATTTTTTATTTTGGTAATCACAAGGTGGAGTACTGGCTCAACGAAGCGGGGAATGGGTTTGGCGCGAAACAGGAACTGGATTTCCCCATGCCCATTGACTCGTTGACCACGATCTCCCTGATTGATTTTACCAGCAAGGGGACCTTGAGCTTGGTCTGGTCCACCAAGCGGCCGGGGCAAGAGCGGTACCAGCTCAGCTACATGGACCTCATGACCACCAAGCCGCACTTGATGTCGGAAATCAAAAACAACCTTGGCAAACTCACCAAGATCACCTACGTCTCTTCCACGCAGTATTACCTGGCTGATAAAAAACAAGGGAAACACTGGATCACCAAGCTGCCGTTTCCGGTTCAGGCATTGGCGCAGGTCGAGACGCTGGACCTTATTTCCGGGAGCCGCCTGGTCAATCAATACACTTACCACCATGGTTACTATGACACGGCGGAACGCGAGTTTCGCGGGTTCGGCATGGTGGAGACTGTAGACACGGAAACCTTTGAAACCTATTCAGGCGATCCCAAACACTATGTCAAACCCGTACTCACCAAAACCTGGTTCCACAACGGCGCGTGCATCGATCAGGACAAGATCTCTAAACAGTATGTTACTGAATACTACCACCAAGATCCCCAGGCGTTTTTGCTGCCGGATACGATCATCGAAAACAGTTCAGACCTGGATGCGGTCTCCTTGCGCGAGGCCTATCGCGCCTTGAAAGGCAGCGCGCTGCGCAGTGAAGTGTATGAACAGGGCGTGCCCGTGCCGTATCAGGTCACGGAAGCGAACTTTAACATCAAGACCCTGCAGCCCATGGCCGTGGGGAACAAGCACGCTGTGTTTTTCCCGCATCCGCATGAGACGCTGACGTTCCACTACGAGCAGAACCAGGCCGATCCGCGCATCAGCCATGAGTTCAACCTGGAGGTGGATGCGTTTGGCAATACCTTGAAGTCCGCCAGTGTGGTCTACCCGCGCCGCACCGGTCCGGCCGCCACGCCTGAACAACAGCAAGCTCATGCCACCTTGTCCACACACGCGTTTATCAATATCACTTCACTAGATTCCCCTCCCTTGATGGGAGGGGGCGGGGAGGGTGTACCGTATCTCGTCAGCGTGCCGGCCCAGACTCAGGCTTATGAAATAAACGGGCTGGTTATTTCGGACGCATCTCCCGTGGAGTTCTACGCACTCAAGCAACACCTGGAAACCGCTCTGACGAACGTGATTCCCTTTGAGCAAGCCTTCACCCCAGCCACACTCCAAGCCCGGCTTTTCCAGAGCACGCGGAACTTTTTTTGGAACACAGCCCAGACCCAGCCCCTGGCGCTGGGAACGGTTACGGACAAGGCCCTGCTGCATCATACGGAGGTTGCGGTGTTTACCCCGGCGCAGGTGGAACAAACCTACGCCAGTGCAGTCACACCGGCCATGCTGGCGGAGGCCGGGTATGTTCTGCACGACGGGTACTACTGGAACCCGGGACTCACGCAACACTACAGCCAGGGCGGGTTTTATCTGCCTGTGAGGACCGAAGATCCCTTCGGCGGCTTTATCAACGTGGCCTACGACACGTACCTGTTTGCGCCCCTCCAGACCGAGGATGCGCTGGGCAATGTCAGTCAGGCGAAGATCGATTACCGCACGCTGCAACCCTGGCAACTGAAAGATCCCAATGACAACATCAGTGAAGCCATCACCGATCAAGTGGGCATGGTGATCGCGACCAGCATCTACGGCGCAGAAGAAAGCGTGGTCAAAGGCGATACGCCGATCTATGCGTCCAACGGCGACCCCATCTATCAAATCCAGACCGACGCCAGCCTGGTCAATGTGCTGGCCGATCCTGGAAAGTATTTGCAGGGCGCCACCACGTTTTTCTACTATGACCTGGCGGCCTGGCAGGATCGGCAGGAACCGCCGCAGTCTATCCTGGTTGCCCGGGAAACGCACGTTTCGGAATTGGTGGCGCCGGAAGTGACCAAGTATCAGCGGACCATCGCGTACTCCGACGGGTTTGGGCGGGCGCTGCAGACGAAGATCCTGGTGGAGCCGGGACTCGCCTGGGTCAAGCAGGCGGATAATTCATTTGCAGAAGCGACCGTGACTGAGCGTTGGTTGGCCAGCGGGCGCACGGTGTACAACAACAAGGAAAAACCTGTTAAGCAGTACGAACCGTTCTACACGGCAAGTTACCACTATGAAGCTGAGGCGTTTTTCGCCACGTACGGTGTGACTCCGGTGCTGCACTACGATCCCTTGCTGCGGGTGATTCGCACCGACACACCCAAGGGCTTTTTCAGCAAAGTGGCGTTCACGCCCTGGCAGATCAGCAAGTACGACGAGAACGATACGGTTACCGAGTCGGCATATTTTCAAAAATACGCCCAACTCCCGCCGGACGAACAAGCCGCCCTGACCAAGGCACAGGCGCACGCTAACACGCCGCATGTCAGCTTCCTGGACACGCTGGGGCGCGAGTATGAGGTCCGCGAGTATTTGCTGCCTGTAGACCAAATCACGCCCGCCAACCGCAGCGCCAACGAGCTGGTTACCCGCACTACGTTCAACATTGCCGGGAAACCGCTGACCATAACCGACCCACGGCAAGTGGCCAACCAAACCGGGCAACTCACGTTTCAATACACCTACGACATGAACCAGCAAATCTTGCGCACCGTGAACATGGATGCCGGGGACGACAAGGTTTTTACCAATGTGTTGGGCAAGCCAATCCACGCAACGGACAAGAAGGGTCACACGATTCGGACCACGTACGATCTGTTGCAACGCCCTGTGGCCACACACGTGCTTGGCACTGGCCTGGATAACACGGTGGAGCGCCTCATCTACGGCGAAGGCGTGACCGATGCCAAGTTGAAAAACCTGCGTACGCGCTTGTACCAACACTATGACCAGTCCGGGCGCAATGAAGTGCCGGTCTATACCTTTAAAGGTGAACCACAAACCCTTCATCGGAAAATCCGCACAGAGTACAAAGACGAAGCCAACTGGCCTGAGAACGGCAATTGGGAGGCCTTGCTGGGTACGGAGACCTTTACCACGCTCAGTCAGTACGATGCCCTGGGGCGCATCGTCAACCAGCAACAGCCGGACGGCAGCAGCACCATGCCGGTCTTTCACCCTTCAGGCAAACTCGACCAGGTGAAGGTGAAACTCAAAGGCGAAACCGCGTACACCCCGTTTGTCGCCAGCATCAGCTACAACCCCAAGGGGCAGCGGGAAGTTATAACCTACGGCAACAGCACCAAGACGACGTATACCTATGAACGCGAAACTTTCCGCCTGACGAGTTTAAAAACCCTGCGTCCGAGCGACAACCAGGAGCTGCAGGACATTGCGTATACCTATGACCCGGTGGGGAACATTACCAAGATCATGGACCACTCGCACGAGCGGGTGTTTTACAACAACCAGGTGGTGGACCCGGAACACACGTACACCTACGATGCGCTCTACCGCCTGCTGGAAGCCACAGGCCGGGAGCACATAGGCTTGGACACGCCGGAGTACTACAAACGCATCGGTAACTTCAAGCAAAGCGCGTTTATCAACCTAACCGATCCCAACGACAGCAACAAACTCGCGAACTATACCGACCGCTACGCGTATGACCAGGCCGGCAACCTGTATCAGATGAGGCACATAGCCTCCGACAGTGCGCGTTCGTACACGCGCGACATAGCCGTGGATGCGCTCACCAACCGGGCCATCCTGAAAGAAAACGACGCCCCTGTTAATTTTTCGGATTATTTTGATGCCAACGGCAATTGCACGCACTTGGAGAACATAGCCCAGCTGAACTGGAACTATAGGGACAACATCAGCAGTGCTGTGATCATTGAGCGTCCGAGTGACCCGGATGATGTTGAATACTATGTGTACGACAGTCAGGGGCAACGTGTGCGCAAGGTCAAAGAAACGTACCTGGGCGCAGGTGTCACGGAAGTGGAAGAGAAACTCTATCTGGGTGGCGTGGAGATCAAGCGGATTTCGCGGAATACCACGCAGATACTGGATAGGTCCAGCCTGCATGTCATGGATGACAAGAAGCGGATGGCCATCGTACATAACTGGGCACAGGACGATTTGTTCCGTGAAGTGGAGAGCGCGGCAGATCTGAGTACCAATAAAACACGCTACCAGTTCGAAAACCACCTGGGCAGTGCGTCGCTTGAGCTTGATGCGCAAGGATTCGTTATTAGTTATGAGGAGTATTTCGCCTATGGGGGGACGTCGTTTATAGCGGGGACAAATCAGCAGGAAGTGAAGCTCAAGGAGTATCGGTATTGTGGGAAGGAACGGGATGACAGTACGGGGTTGTATTACTTCGACGCGAGATACCTTGATGTTCAAAATGGTCGATTTATCTCTGTTGATCCGAAAATGGAAGGAGCCTCACAAGGACAAAGCACATATAAGTATTCGAGAAATAATCCAATAATATTTGTTGATCCTTCAGGCGAGTACTCCTATACAGTTCAACCAGGTGATACATTTCATGGCATAGCAGAAAAATCCGGCAAAGATTTGGGTGATCTTGAAAAGGCCAATCCACAATATGGAAATCGAGAGTCGTCAAATGGCGATTTAAAAGGATTTGATTATATTAAGCCGGGTGACCAAATTGAAATACCACATACGGTTGAGGTACTCATAGATACAGATATGAAAATAATCGGGATATCGTTAATGCATGCAGGAATCATTGTGGAAGAAGGCAAGGAAAGCTGGAATTATTATGCGAAGGAAGGGTCTGCTAAAGATCCGGATAATCTCATTAAACAAAAAGCAATAGAAAGGCTTACTGAACAAGGTATAACGGGTTTAACTTGGAATAATGGGAATGTTAAAATTACTGGAACTACAAAAGAAGAAATTTATTCTAAACTTAAAGCAACTGAAAATGAATTTATGAGTTTAAAAAACATAAAAAAATATGATGATACAGGTGGTAATCGATACGAAAAAAGCTATAGTTTTTCAGTGGGTTCTGACAAAGCAAAAAACATAACTGAATATTTGGATGAAAATTATTCTAGTACTTACGCTCCTGTTTTTGGCAGCAATCATTGTGGAGATCTTGTGGTACATGCTCTTGTGGAGGCAGGGAAATTTTCGGGATTCAAAGATATAGACGGGCTTAAAACACCTTATAATTTAAACGCTATGTTAGCAACGATGGTAACTTTAAGTAAATATTCCGATCCAAATAAGAATGCAATTTTTAATGTTTTATTTAGTGGCCCTGTTCCGAAAAATATAATTGAAAAAGAAATAAATTCAGCATACTAAGAGGTGAATTATCGTTGGGAATAAGGTGTGGCTTACAAATTATGAATTAATGGGTGCTGGAGTCAATTTATCAACTTAGTACTTGTTACGCTTTGTTTGAGCCTGAACGAATTTGTCATATACTGCATGGGAGGTGCCTTATGCAAAATCCAGTCATTGTAATCCCAGGACTTTTAGGCAGCACGTTGCAGGATGAGTACACCATTCCCAATCAGGAACTGTGGAGTGCGGTTTTGAATCAGGCGTATGAAAAAATATCGCTGCATCCGGACGATACGCGCTACGAAGCTCTGGAGCCGGCCTGGATCCGGCCAAGGAGCGCCATTGACCTCATGTACCAGGAACTGGTGCAGATGCTCAGGCATGAACTTAGCCCGACTCAGGACCAACCGACTCCGGTCTTCCTTTTTCCCTACGATTGGCGCCAGACCTTGGCCCGGACCGGGCAGCAACTCAGTGCGTTCGTGGATGAAGTCTTGGCCCGGACCAAACTCCTGCGGCACTATAAAGACGCCCGGCAGAACATGAAGGTGGACCTGGTGGGGCACTCCATGGGCGGGTTGGTGATTTGTGAGTATCTCTCTCAGTTCGGCGCGCGTAAAAACGTTTCCAAAGTCGTTACCTTGGCCACACCTTTCCATGGTTCCCTGGAAGCTGTGGCAAAACTTTTGACCGGCATAGGGTATTTGACCGGGAGCCAACCCAGCGAAAGGGAACGCGAACTTGCCCGCTCCTGTCCGTCGATCTATCAACTTTTGCCAGCGTTCCCCGGAGCCGTGACCAGCACGGACACCACCCTTACCACCGATCTGTTCAACCTCGAGACCTGGCAACCCAGCCTCTTGCAAACCCTGAAAGAATACGTCCGCTTGTATTCCGTGGATGCCAACGACGCCACGGATGTTGCAACGGCCCGGAATATGTTGACGGCCTTTTTAACCGAGGCGAAAGCCTTGCACGCACGGGTGGATGCCCTCAACTTGGTTGACGCGGGATTGAGTCCGCAACAATGGCTCGCGATTGTTGGCTTGGGTGAGAAAACCCGGGTGGCAGTGGAGATAAGCCGCAAAGACAACTCTCCTTGGTTTTCTATATCGGATAACGATTTCAAGGAGACCTGGTGGGAAAACGATATGAACTCAACTTTGACCGGAGACGGTACTGTGCCGCTGGCAAGTGCCATCCCCAGTTTTTTGTCACCGGCAAGTGTGGTAGGGGTGACCGGTTCGGACTTTGGCATGTTTGAGTGGCAGGATCGCGTGATGAACGGCATGATCGGGTTGCACGCGCAGCTTCCCAACATGGACTTGGTGCAGCGCTTGGTGGTGAAGCATCTGAAGCCGGAGTACAGCGGGCAAGTGTGGGGGTGGGCTACCCCAGGACAGCAAAACCGCTGGGCACCGCCGATAGCAGGATTGACGCAAAAGAGATGGTGAGGGGAGATGCGTTGACCCCTCCCGCCAACTCCTGGGGAGGGAAATTTTAAGAAAACGGTTCTGAAAAAGGAACTAGCTGAACAGGTAAGGCCATCAAGCCGAAGAACGGTGACGTTATGGCTTCCAGCGATCTTAATGATCTCATTCCCAACCTTAAAGAGAAGGCACTTAAGGTACAAGCGTTGTGCAAGGAAAAGGGTGGGTTTGGTTTGTTGATTTGCAGCACTGTCCGCACCCTGGAAGAGCAAGCCAAGTTGTTTCGTCAATCCCGCTCAACGGTTGAGATAAAAGCTAAAATTCAAACCTTGCGTGCTCAAGGTTTTGGTTTTTTAGCGGATATCATAAAGGCCGTCGGCCCCTGCTCGGGTCCGGACGTGACCAATGCCGGGCCGGGTGAATCCTGGCACAACTATGGCCAAGCCTGGGATGCTGTGCCGACCATCAACGGCAAACCCGCCTGGGACTATCAGGCCGCCAAGCCGCAATGGGATTTCTACGGCAAGGCCGTGCGTCAAGTGGGCATGTACTGGGGCGGAGACTGGAACAAATTTCGCGACTACCCGCACGCCCAAGCCGCACCGGACGCCAATCCCTTGATGATGAAAGCGCCGGACCTTATAAAACTTCTTTTAAGTGATAAGTTGAAAGCGTAGTAAGCTGGACCAAAACACATTTGGGAATTTAGGAATCAGTACGGGTATTTTGTCTTATATCTATTTTTTTCCGAAACATCCCATGGCCAAAGGAATTGCCTTCTCCGGATAAAACGATTACAATGATGAATCCGTTTATCAATTTTTCTCACTGGGGTTTTCCATGCTACGTAAAACAGGTCCTCTTTTGTTGGCTTTGATTTTTTGGGGAGCCGCGGCCCATGCGTCTGTGCTTACGGTGACCAGCACCGCTCCTAGCGGAGCGGGTTCTTTGTACGACACCGTGGTTGCGGCCACAGCGGGTGATACGATCGTTTTCAATCTCACCTTGCCGGCGGCCATTACCGTGACCGCAAGCATTCCGTTGAATAAGAATTTAACCATCCAGGGGCCGGGCATGGACCAACTGACCGTGACCGGAAACAATGCGGTGCGTGTTTTTGACATGAGCGGCGGCACCGTGGCGATTTCGGGATTGACCGTGGCCGAAGGGTATGTCAATGGAACCACCGTCCACGGCGCCGGATTTCAAATAGCCGGAGGCAGCCTCTCCCTCGACAGATGTGTGGTCCGCAACCATGCGCTCACAGGGTCCACTCAGCCTTCGGGCGCCGGTTTTTACGTGGCGCTCGGCGCGTCCCTTACTTTGAACCGGTGCTATGTGCACGACAACTCCTGCCCCATGGATTCCGGGACGGCCGCCGGGGGTGCGGCCATCTACAACCTCGGTACCTTAACTGTGCTCAACAGCACGATTTCGGCCAATTCCTCCTACCGCGGGCCGGCCATTTATTTGCCGAGAGGTTCCTGCTCGCTGGTCAACACGACGGTGAGCGGCAACACGTCCACCATTTTGCCGGCCATTGCGATGTGGAACAGTGCTTCGGGCGTGCTCTCGTTCACCAACTGCACAGTCACCAACAACACCTCGGGTACACTCGGCGCGGGAGTTTACGCTTACAATGGTGGTTCGGTTTCGTTCCGCAATACCGTGGTGGCGGGAAACACGGCGCTGAACGGCAGCGGTTATTCAGACATCGAGATCGATACCACGGCCGGAGCAGGGGTTAGCTTCACGACCTATGGGTACAATTTGATTGGCTCCAATGGAAGCTCCAACTGCACTTGGACGTTTACGGACGTGGTGGGGTCGGAAGCGGCCAAGCAACCCGCCAACCTGGGCGCGTTGGCGGACAACGGCGGGTACGTCCTCACGCATCGTCCCAACAGCGGCAGCCAAGCCATAAATCCGGCCGACAGCAATAGTGCGCCCTGGGTGGATGCGGCCGGATACCTGCGGGTCAGTACCGCGGATCGCGGTGCCGCCGAGTACAACGGGTCGCTGCCGGCAGCCACCGCAGCCACCAGCCTCGCCATGCAGAGCTTCACGTGCAATTGGAATTCAGTCACCGGCGCTGCGGGGTATCTCCTGGACGTGGCCACGGATGCGGCCTTCACGTCGTTCCTTCCGGGGTACAAAGACTACGATGCCGGTGCGGCCACCAGCGCGGCGATATCGGGGTTGACGCCTGGTACCACCTATTATTACCGCGTGCGCGGTTACAATGGCAGCTACCTGACATGGTATTCCAACACGGTGAGCACGACGACCTTGCTGCCCACGGCAACGTCTACGCCTACATCGACAGAGACTCCGACTTTCACCACCACGCCCACCATCACACCCACGGCGACGGTCACCCCAACCCCCACCATCACCTCCACGGTCACGTCTTCGCCCACGCTTACGCATTCGCCGACCGCGACCACCACCTGCACCGCGACGCCTACATCAACCATTACCTCCACACCAACCATTACGCCCACTCTCACGATTAGCGCAACGCAAACCATGACGCCGACGTTCACAGCCACCGCGACGTTGTCCGTAACGTGTACACAATCTCCCACCCTGACCGCCAGTCCCACCGAAGTGCCCAACACCCCGACGCAGACCACAACGGAGATCGCGGCAGCACACGGCCGTACGCTGGTTTTTCCCAACCCCGCCGACCAACGGCTGCGTTTCTCGCTCCAGTTGGAGCAAACGGAAGAGGTGCGCATCGAGCTGTATAATGTGGTGGGGGAACGGGTCGCCATACTGGTCGGGACGCAACCGGCCGGCGTATCGGAAATGGTTTGGGACTGCGCCGCCATCGGACCCGGCGTCTATCTCGCGCGCGTGAAAACGGGGTCGACGGAAGAACGGTTTAAAGTCGCGGTTATCCATGGACGATGACGATTTGGCGATCGATGCCATGAAATGTATTTACGAGAAAAAAGTTGTGTGTTACATTCGCTGGTTTTTATAGGTTGAACCTTGCGGCTGTGTCAGGGAAACAGATAGGGTCCAGAAACGTTAATCGGTATGGGGTTTTCACGTGAAGTTTTCCAGCTTTTTTACCAACATGATTCATCAAGTGCCCAGTCCGCAGTTGCCGCAAGAGTGGCGGGTGCTCATGACCGGTGTGACCTCGATTCACGGTTGGCCGATTTTTCAGCGGCTTAGTGAACTGTTGCCGCCCGATCAGCTCTACGGCATTCGTCCCATGCAAATGGCGCGTCCCAAAGGCATAAATCTCCACTCTGTGTGCATCAATGATTTTGCCGCCTTGGCTAACATTAAAGAGACGTTTCGCCCCACGCATGTGATTCACGGCATGGGCGTGTGCGATCTGGATGGCTGTGAGGAAAACCCGGAATGGGCGCTTAATGTAAATGTCAGGGGGTCGGCCAATGTGGTTGACCTGTTTGGCGACTCCGCCTATGTGATGTATCTGGGCAGTGACCTGGTTTTTTCCGGACGCATACCGCCGCCTGCCGGTTACGCCGAAGATCATCCCGTTGATCCGATCAGCGTGGTGGGGCAGACGTTGTACGGGGCCGAGGCCGAGATTCGCAAAGCCGCGCGGCATTGCATCATCCGCCTGGCCTTGCCCACCGGCGATTCGGTGACCGGCACCAAAGGCGCGATTGATTTTATCGAATCGCGTTTCAAGCGCCAGCGTCCCATGACCCTGTTTTACGATGAGTTGCGCAGCTGCATTGACTGCAAAGAACTGGCCGAAGTGGTGATGCATTTGTTCAGCAAGGAAACCCAAGGCTTGTTTCATCTCGGCGGGGAAGAACCTGTGAGTTTGTATGACCTGGGTGAGAAGATTTTGGAAAGAGGGAACTATCCGCGCGAGCTGTTGTACCGCATGTCCCGCCTGGACGAGAAAAACGGTCCGCCCCGGGTGGGCAACGTCGGGTTGGATACCACCAAAATCAGCCGCTGGTTTGCTAAAGAATTCAAAACACGTTGATTTAGGTCGTCAACGCTTCTACGGATTGGGCGTTTGATTCACGTTTGCACCGTCCTCCTTTTAAGCAATAACCCATCGCATTTTCAATAAAATTTACAGGAATGTGTTCACCCAACCGAGACTTCCCTTTGAATACCCTAAAGGGGGGGGATGCGATATGCGCAAATGCGGCGTTTTTAAACCTTGGACCTGGATGCTGGGATTGTGGCTGGGTTTTTCGGGAACGGTCTGGGGAGCGACGTTTACTGTAACCAGTATTTCCGATGATGGTGCAACCACCTCTATTGTTGGTACCATTCGCTGGGCAGTAGCCCAAGCCAATGCGAATGTCGATCTGGACACCATTGAGTTTAATACGACCAGTATGGGGGGCAACAGTATTACCGTGTATGCACCTTTGACTATTACCTATCCGGTTATAATCGACGGTGGCCAAACTGTTTTGCTCGGGCAAGTCACGGGTTCTGATTTGTTGATTTATGTTTTATCTAGTGCTGCGGGTACGACAGTCAAAGATATCGCTTTGGTCAGAGCCTTACGGGGTATACAAGCACTGGGACAAATCACGGTTACGGGATGTAGGATCGGAACAGATTGGGCCAACACGACTGGACTTGGGAATACGGATGGCATTTATCTATCCAATGCCAGTAGTTCCGTGATCGGTGCCGCTGGTGTAGCGAATCGTAACGTGCTGGTTGGGAACAGCAATTCTGGTCTTTATATTTCATCCGGTAGCGGATATATGGTGAAAAATAATTGTATTGGCGTACTGGCCGATGGAATCACGCGTATGTCGAATCCCACGGGTATATATGCCTTTACGATTGCTCGATCGCGTATTGGCGGTGATATGAACCTCGGGGAAGGCAATGTGATTGCTGGGAATGCCAATTATCATATCCAAATAGCGGGCAGCAGTAGTATTGGTAACACGATTTGTGGAAATATTATTGGTGTAGGTGCAGATCAAACGACGTCGTATTCAAACAACAGCAATGGTATCCAGATCGATTCCGGACCTGGAAATTTCATTGGGCTGCCCCTAAGCGGGTATCATAATGTGATTGCCGGAACGGCCCGCAACGGCATTTATCTCAACGGTACCTCGCGGAACATTGTGCAAAACAATTATATTGGCATCAATGCGCTGGGCAACACGGGCATTGCCAATGGATCCGCCGGTCTGTATCTGTGGCTTAGCTCAAACAATTTGGTGGGTGGACGCGTGCAAGCGGGCTACCTTGAGCGGAATTATATCTCGGCGTTTACCAAAAATATCGATAGCTACAATGCCGACGCGAATACCATCTGTGGAAACTATATTGGGACGGATATTACCGGAATGCTGCCTGCCAAGAGTGCGTCCGGGACCGGTATTTACCTTGCAGGTAATTGGAATCTGATTGGCGGCAACAATCCGGCCTCCGGGGACAGCTGGCGCAATGTTATGGCCGGAGCCTCGACTCAGGTAACCATCTACAGTGGCATTGGAAATACTATTGCCGGTAATTATATCGGGCTCAACGCGGCCGGGACCGCTGCGGTCAGTGGGTCGGTGACAGGCATCTGGATTAGCTATTGGTGCACCCAAACCCAAATCGGCGGCACGTCTTTCAACGAGCGCAACGTGATCAGCGGCAATACTGGAGCCGGGATTCTTTTGGCCAGCACCACCTCGCTTACCTCCCCAAGACATGTCGTGACCGGAAATTACATCAACACCTCGGCCGATGGGACCGCCCTGGTGGCGACAGGGAGCAGCACAACCTATGGCGTTAATTTTAACACGGGCACGGATATTCGGGTGGGTGGCAACACCTTGCCCGAAGCCAATTATATCTGTGCACCCGCAACCGGCACGGGTGTGTACATCAACGGAGCCAATGTGTTTGGCAATACACTGGTAGGCAACTTTATCGGCGTGCTTCCCGACGGGAGCAAGCAAAGTGCGCTTATGAACTATGGGATTAATGTGATCAATACGCGCGGCCATTGGATTGGTTTGCCCAATGGGGGCGCAGGTAATTTAGTGACCATGGCCCAGACCGGGATATTGCTCACGGGCGCCACGGTGAGCGGCATTGGAATGTTCGGCAACACGGTATGCGGGAACAGCACAGCCGGGATCACCTTGGCCAGCAGTGCCAACAACAGCATGCCGGCACCTGTGATTATCACAGCCACCACCGGTACTATTTCCGGAACCTCGCAAGCCAATGCCTATGTTGAAGTGTTTCGGGCAGAAAGCGGTGCCATCGGCAGTGCGTTGCAGCAGGTGGGGTACACCACCGCTGACGGCAGTGGCAATTGGTCGCTCACTCCCAGTGGTTTTACCACCGGGGATCCGGTGGCGGCCCTGGCCTCGGATGCGAATAACAACACCTCGGCGTATAGTGTTCCATATATTCTCACACCCACTCCAACGGTGACCCGAACTTACACAGTGACGCGAACAGCCACCTTGACTGCTACGGTCACTCCCACACCCTCGCCGACCAGTACTCTGACAGTAACACGGACGCACACAGCGACGACCACACCCACGTTTACCATTACACCTACTACAACCCCAACGGTAACTCGGACCACGACCCCAACCGCAACCAACACCCATACCGGGACCGATACGCCGACCCATACTGCGACGGCCACACCGACACCTACGTCAACAGACACGGTTACGGCTACAGTCACGAGTACGATCAGCGAGACCGCTACGCCGACACTGACGGCCACGCTGTCCATGACCGAAACCTTTACGGCGACAACCACCGGGACCATTACCGAGACACCCACCCATACCCAGACAGCCACGGCCACAACCACGGCGACAATAACCCCGACCTCCACCCATACGCCGCTGAATACGTCCACCTCCACGGCCACCGTAACGACCACGCCCACGATCACCACCACCTTCTCGCCGACGGTTACAGGGACCATAACGGGTACGGTTACCCCCACGGCCACCGTAACGACCACAGCGACCTTCACACCCACGGCAACCTTCACGGCGACGGTGACCCTCACCGGAACCGTAACACCGTTGCTAAGCGTCACCGCTACACCCACGGTCACGTCCACCATGGGTGTGCCCAGTGCGACGTGTACGGCTTTGGTCACGAGCACTCCGACCTTGACGGCCACTGAGGTTGTCCTCCAGGCAACCCCCACTCCGGAAAAACGCTTGGGGCAAGGCGGAGGGTATGCGGCCCCGAATCCGTTCTTCCCGGGGCGAGGGCAGTCCATGCGTTTGTTCTTCACACTGCAAAACGAGAGCGGCGGATACAGCGTCCGGATCTTTACGCTTCAGAGTCGTCTGGTAAGAACCTTGAACAATACACGCGAGTGGGATGGACGGGATCAAAACGGACACATGGTTGAGAGCGGCCTCTATATTTATCAAATTGCGGCCGGATCTGAAAAAGCGAGCGGTACAGTCGTTTTGTTGGCCCACTAAGCTGGACCTGTTCAGCTGTGCTTAAGTGAAAAGGAGATACCGTTATGCATAAGCGTCCCTTGATCGTGATGATGACATTCGTGTTGATGAGCTGCTCGCCGCAGGTGGTGAGTGGTTTTTTTCAAGATGAGGCGCGCGGCATCCGCCCGGCAGGGATGGGCGAGGCGTTTGTTGGAGTGGCCGATGACGCCAATGCGGTGCTATACAATCCCGCCGGTTTTTCGCGCATTTCTGAGTATGAACTGGTGGGCATGTACGCGAGTCTTTATTCCGGACTTGATCCGCAGTTGTACAACGGCAATCGTGATCGCTTGGGATACAACTTTCTCTCGCTGGCCATTCCCGTTTCAGAGAGCGTGGGGAATTTTGGCGCGTCCTGGACACAACTGCACTCGGTGTTTTACCAGGAAAACACCATGTCAATTTCTTACGCGCGACGAGTTTGGTCACCCTACAAATTGGATGTCGGAACCAACCTTAAGCAACTTTCCTGGGAAGTCGGCAGCAACGAGTATACGCAAGGCCTATCACGTCATGGCTTTACCCTCGATCTTGGCGCCTTGGCCACCGTGTGGCCGAATGTTCAAGTCGGCTTGGGCGTGGATAATGTTTTGCCGGTGAACATGGGGGTGGATGAGGCAGAACTGGTCCCGCGTACTGTTCGGTTCGGAGGTGCCTATTTTTGGCCTCTGCAGTGGGGATATTTTGGGTCACTGCTGACCCAGGTTGAGTTTTCCGCCCGCGGTGTTGAGTACGCCAATGGCGCGTACAATACAAAGGTGGGCCTGGAAGGGATGTTCTTCGATAAGATTCTGGCGCTGCGCGTAGGGGCGAACCAAGATTGCCTCACCAGCGGAATGAGCGTATCGTTCGATCTGCGTCAACCATTTGCGTTTCACCTCGATTATGCGTATACGTTGCCTTTTCAAATGAGCGATACACTCGGTTCGCATCGCGTGGGCATCACGGCGCATGTATTTGAGAACGTTCCAGAAAAGGTAAATGTCGCACAAGTCATGCCGGTCGCGACACCCACGCCTATACCTGAAGAGGTGAAACAATTGACCACAGAGATCCAAAACGTTCAAATGCAGATCGAAGAGGGGGCGTTAAAGCCTATTTATTTTGATTCCAATAAAAGCACCATTAAACCCATCTCCTATACTACGTTGGATTTGCTCGGGAAGATTTTGGAAAAATATCCGACTTTGCGCATTCGAATTGAGGGCTATACGGATTCTTACGGCAATGCGGAATACAACAAATCCTTATCCCAAACCCGAGTGGAAGCCACGCGCGAGTACCTGATCACTCACTTTAAAATTGCACCGGAAAACATGCTTGCGGTTGGATTTGGTGCCGCCAACCCAATTGCGAACAACGATGTCCCGGAAGGGCGAGGAAAAAATCGGCGGGTTGAATTCCGCGTCCTCTCCCAAAACGAGGGGAATGCCAACATCGAGATCAATGCCGACAGCACAGCGATTAAAATCGAACATCAATAAAAATAAAGCCGTGATACGTTGTAAAAGGCTTTAAGCAAAGCCTTTTATTTGGACCGGGGCGGAGGGTTTGGGGGCGAATCACCCTAATGTGACGGTGGTCAGGAACAGCGGACGGAACGTTTGAATCAACGGACTCAGGAATAAACTGTAATAAATATCCGACACATTGATCTAATGGGTATACACGCAAATTCTGGATTGCTGCGTTTGGCTTTTCTGGAAAGAAGCATGCGACATAAAAGTCTCTAAGGAGGATACGTTTGTAGGTTTAAATGTATAAAAGGTTAGTACAGGAAACGTATGATTTCCTTGTACACGTCAGCGGTAACTTGGTATAGGGGTCGCTGGAAGTTAAAAGGGGAACATCAAAAAGTCGAGGAATATACCTTTCTCGCGAAGCGTGAGTCGTGTGCCAAAGACCTCCCGTTTAAAAGGGGTTTGTCGGCAGTGTGTAAGATACGCGTTTCAGCTGGGGGTGGTCATGCTGTGGCTGACTGCTTCCCAGGCCCAGGCCGATGTTTCGACGCTGAATTTTTGGTATGAAGACTTCGCAGGCACGGTCAACACCCAACCTCCAGGGTGGCAGGACAGCACCCAAGACAGCACCTTTCATGCTGAGATTACCTATCTCCCTACAGGCACACAAACCGGCATCAACCGCACCGCCGGGAGCGACACGTACGGCAAGGTGCTCTCGCCCTTGGTGGACTGCAATGTGGATCAATATCCCCAAATCGAAATCAATGTCACCGGCCTCTCCAGCACGGCAACTTGGAAAATCGGCATTCAGGAAGTCGGCACCTCCAACCATTGGGACCTGTGCGCCAGCCAAAGCGCGCCGGGCATCCTGCGGGTCAATTACCAAGCCATCACGGGCTGGCACGGCCAAAAACAATTTTTCGTGCAAGTCACGCTTGAAGGTGACTCTCAACAGTATCTGACCATGGACTCGGTCTGTGTATTCGGGCCCAGGCCGTATGAAATTTGGCGGGATGATTTAAGCGGGACTCCGGGGAACCAGCCTGACGGCTGGCAAGACAAAACCCAAAACGGATCCTTCAATACTGAGATGGCGTTGGCTGCCAATGGCACCAGCGCGGCGGTTTCACGAACCCAGGATGCGACTTGGGGCATGGTGTATTCGCCGGTGATAACCTGCGATACCTCGATTTTCACACAGGTTGAGGTCAACGTGGTTTCAGCCTCACCTGATGCGACTTGGAAAGTGGGTATCCATGAGATAGGAACCTCCAATTACCAGGATCTATCGTCCAGTCTTTCGGGGACTGGAACCTTTGTTTTTGAATATCCCAGCAAAATGGGCTGGAATAATACGCGTGCCTTTAACCTGCAAGTGACAGTGGAAGGCGGGCCTGGCAGGTATGTAACCTTGGATTATGTGAGTGTCCATCAGGCGGGTTCGTTGACCACAGTGACACCCACGATTGCAGTGACGCCGCAGGCTACGTTTACACCTACGGTCACGCGTACGGTTACCTGGACAGGCACGCCTACCCGTACCTTCACGCCGACGAGCACCGCCACCCCGACGGAAACCAATGCGCCGACAGGTACGCGCACGAGTACATCAACCAGTACGCCCACAGGCACCACACCCCTGACGGAGACACACACGGCCACGCTAACGAGCACGCCGACTATTACCCGCACACCGACGGCTACGCGCACGGCCACGTTGACCAACACGCCGACGGTCACGCTTACGCCGACCCCCACGTCGACCATCACGCCCGTGCTGTCCCATTCTCCGACCTGTACGATTACGCCGACATACACCCATACCGCAACTCCAACACCCGACGTGATCACCTTGCCCGCTGATTTTTGGTATGAAGATTTTTCGGGTGTCGCAGGCAGCCTGCCTTATGCATGGCGGGATGCTACTCTGGACAGCGGGTTTAACGCCGTGATCAGCTATTCCGCGACTGTCTCGCAGGCCTCCGTTAAGCGCACGGCTGGGACCGCCCCCTGGGGCATGGTGTATTCACCGCCGATCCATTGCGATGTCAATCAATATCCCCAACTGGAGATCCATGTCACTGGCCTCTCCAGCAGTGCGACCTGGAAAGTGGGGATTCAGGAAGCCGGCGCCGCCAACTACTGGGACCTGTGCGCCAGCCAAACGGCCCCGGGCATCCTGCGCGCAAATTATCCGGCGATCACAGGTTGGAGCGGTGAGAAACGTTTTTACGTGCAGCTCACGGTGGAAGGCGACGCCCAGCAGTCTGTCGTGGTGGATTACGTCCGCATTTTCGGCACGCGGCGCCAGGCCGCGGACGCGCAATTGATAAAGGTAAGCGCCAACGAACCCGAGCAACTGGCGCTCAACGGCACGGTGATTAAAATCAAGGGCGCAAACTACTATCCCTCTGTCCATGGTTGGGAAAAAATGTGGACCGAATGGAACCCGGACATGATTGACGCGGAACTTGCGCGCGCGTCACAATTGGGCATTAACTCCATCCGTACCTTTGTCCATTACCCGGAATCCGGGGGAGCCAACGTGACCCCGGATGCCTTGGCGAAAATCGAAGCGTTCTTGTATTACGCTGCCAAATACGGGTTGAAGGTACAGTGGGCGTTTTTTCCCCTGGACCGCGATTACAGTCCCGCCCTGCGGAGCAACATGAAGCGTCACTTGCAGACGATCTTGGAACGCTTCCGTGACGATGAACGCATCATGGGCTGGGGTGTAACCAATGAACTGGACCTGTACGGTTTTCAAGCCACAGCCGCCCAGGAAACCGAAGCCTACGAGTGGCACGCGGAAATGGCTGCGTACATGAAGGGCGTGGATGCCCGGCATCTGATTATTTCCGCCTCGTCCCGTCCGGAGACCGTCAAACGGATGGATTTAACGTCCGTGGATGTTTTGGATTTGCATACCGGAGGGACCGAAAGCTGCGAACGGGGCATGATCATGCACGCCCGGCAATGGATGCAGCAAAAGGTGTCGGTCCGACCGATTCTTTTCAATGAATTCGGGATGGATTACACCACCAACCCCACCCCAGCCGCCGTGAGTGCTTTTTATACACGGGTGCTGACCGACTTGTTCCAAACCGATGTGGCCGGGGGCATGGTGTGGGCGCTCAATGACATTCCCTCGCAGGGCCAGCAATGGGGATTGTTCACAGCCGCCGGGGTCCTGCATGCTGGGGCGAGCGTGGTGCGTGACGCTTACACGGGAACCAATTTTTTAAACGTAGCCGCTGTCTCCAGAGTCGCGTCGCCCCTGCAGGTGTTGCCTCCGGTCGTGGGTCAGGAACGGGTCTTATTGAACGCCCAATTGCCCGGGCTGACGTCCCAATGGGCCAACGCGAATGGCCGGGTGAATTTTTCGGCGCAGGATTCTTCCGGAGGCGTTTGGGTCAACCTCAATCCCGGATTTATCTATGGAACCATCGAATGGGTGGGAACGTTTTCCGCGGACATGAACCAGGAAAACGACCTACGTCTCAATGTGCGCAATTCGACGGGCACGTGGTATGCCATTTTGGGACACAGGTCCAGCGGCTGGTGGGTTCGGCTGCAGGTGGGAACGCTGGCACTGGGGGGCGTGGAGTACAACCTGCGCCATTATGTGCCCTCCTCACTCCAGAGCGGGCTGCAGGATTTTTATATTGCCGTCGGGGTTGAGGAGCTTCCGCGTGGACAAGGAACGGGAAGCGTGTTGGTGGAAAATGCCAGCCTGGTGACAGGCACCCGGCCAAATCCTGTGGCTGCGCCTGCCGGGACTTTTTGGATGGATCATTTTCTCGGAACCTTTTGGGTGCAGCCGCCGCAGTGGCAGGACGCCTCGCAACGGGCCAGCGATAACGCCCGGATAGCGTACTCGGCCACCGCTTCATGCGCGGCTGTCACCCGCACCACCCAGGATGTTTGGGGCAAGGTGTTTTCTCCGGTGCTGACCTGCAATGTCGCCGATTTCAATCAGTTGGAACTTAAAATCGCCGGAGTCTCTCCTGCGACAACCTGGAAAGTCGGCGTCCAGGACATGGACGGAAGCATGCCGTACTACGAGTTGAACCCGAGCAGCAGCCAGACCGGCACGTTTACCTGGAATGTTCAGCCTACCACTGGTTGGAACAGCACCAAGAACTTCCGGGTTCAGATCACGGTTGAAGGCGCGGCCGGTACTCACCTGTTGCTCGACTCCGTAAGGGTGTACGGCACCAATGCCGCCGCGCTGGTCTTTGGCGCGAGTACAGGTTTGAGGGGTGGTTCGGACGCCGGCTCCAAGCTTGCTGCAGTTTACACGCCCGCCGTTGTCGCCACTCCAACGATGACTGCGACCGCGTCCTCCACACCTTGGCTGGGGTCGAACCGCGTGGTGGCGTATCCCAACCCTGGACGTGCGCAGATTCGGTTTGCCTACTCGAGCCAGCCCGGTGATGCACAGATGGAGGTTTCGATTTATGCCATCAGCGGCGAACGCGTGGCCTGGGTGCGGGAATCTTTGAACGCGGGCGCAGTGAATATCGTGAACTGGAACTGCGCCAGCCATGCGCCGGGGGTTTACTTGGCGAGGATGGTCGTTAAAGACAGTTACGGGCAAGAGACGTATAAGGAAATCAAGAAAATCGCGGTTGTCCGGTAAAACAGAAAAGGCCATAGGGGAGAGAGTGAGATGCCCCGCTTTTTCCCACTGAAAAGCTGATTTTATAAATAGTGGAAGTTGCCGGCGTTTCAAAAAGAGTAAGTAATGCCTTGCCAAGGGTTAAGCAGGGATTTAAACTTATTTAAATAATTCGTGGTGGGCGCATTTCGCTCACTTGTTTTCAGAATGTAAAAGGAACGGTTCAATCAATGGACATGCATATCCGCAACGAAACCGAACGTGATTTTCGCGAGGTTGAGACACTAACCCGTGAAGCCTTTTGGAATCTCTATTTTCCAGGATGCGATGAACACTTTCTGATCCACCGCATGCGCTCGCATCCGGACTTCATAAACGAATTGGATTTTGTTGCCGAGCACAACGGCAGGATTGTTGGGAGCATCGTGTACACCAAGTCTTGGCTGACCAACGAACGCAACGAGGTTAAGGAGATTGCCACGTTTGGGCCGTTGTGCGTTCACCCCGAGTTTCAGCGCCAGGGCATTGGCGGCGCATTGATCCGGCATACTAAAAATCTTCTGCGTGAAAAGGGCTGCGACGGCATCGTGATCTTAGGCGACCCACATAATTACTGCAAATACGGATTTAAAAGCGCCAAGGATCTTAATATAAGCGATGCAAACGGCGAATACCCGGCAGGCATGTTGGCCCTGGAACTAAACGAAGGTGCGTTTAAGGGCGATCGTTGGAAATTCCGCTACAGCGAGGTTTACAATCTCAACGCCGCCGAGGTTGAGTTGTTTGACCAAGGTTTTCCGCACAAAGAAAAGGCATATCAATATTCACAGGACATTTTTTCCATTGCGGTCCGATCGTATATCAAATGAACGCCTGAACATTTCGCTGTTTCGAGACGTGGCTAGAATCAAAAGAGGGCACATGCAACCAAACAAGCGCTGTCATTTAGCGGAGAACCCTGGTGAGAAGATCCCTGTCGGAGTCAGCCGTTGTCTTCTGGGGGAGAATGTACGCTACGACGGCGGGCATAAGCGCGATCGCTATGTGACCGACGTACTGGCCCGCTATTTTGAATGGGTGCCGGTCTGTCCGGAAGTGGAAGTGGGCATGGGCATCCCGCGGGAAGCGGTGCGTTTGGTAGGCGATCCCAAACAACCGCGCCTGGTGGGGAACAAAACCGGCCAGGACTGGACCGAACGCATGCTTGCCTATGCCCGGACCCGATTGGACCGACTGGCGAAAGAGGAGTTGTGCGGATTTATTTTTAAAAGTGATTCGCCCAGTTCCGGCGCATTTCGCGTCAAGGTGTATCAGGAAAAAGGGCAGGTGGCTGGGACCGGCTCAGGTATGTTTGCCCGTGCGTTTATGGAGCGCTTTCCCCTGATCCCCGTGGAGGAAGAGGGACGGCTCCACGATGTGGCGCTGCGGGAAAATTTTATTGAACGTATTTTTAGCTATTACCGTCTCCAACAGCTTACGAAGAATTATTCCCGCGGCGCCATGGTGGAATTTCATACCCGCCAGAAGCTTCTCCTCATGTCGCACAGCCCCAAGCATTATCAGGCCTTGGGGAAATGGGTGGCGGACATTAAGCAGCATGCACCGCAGGCGTTTATGCAAACGTACCGGACGCTCTTTTTGGAAGCCTTGGCGATCAAGGCCACTCCGGCCAAGCACGCCAATGTGCTCCAACATATTTTGGGATATTTCAAAAAGGATTTATCCTCGGCCGAGCGGCAGGACATCGTACGCGTCATCGAGGATTTTCGCAAAGAACTGGTGCCGTTGGTGGTGCCCCTGACGTTGCTGCAGCACTATGTCCGCACGCGCCAAGTGGAGTATCTTTGCGACCAATACTACCTTTATCCCCATCCCAAGGAATGGATGTTGCGCAACCATGCCTAAGCCGCGGAACGCCTCGTCCGGGACCCTGCTTTGGTTTCGCGAGGACCTGCGTTTGGATGATCACCCGGCTCTTTTAGCGGCCGTGGCAACCTCCGAGCCTGTGATTCCGGTGTTTCTTGGCCCCCTGCCTGCGCGCAAGGGTTGGTCCTTGGGCGCTGCCAGCCGGTGGTGGCTGCATCATTCACTGCTGAGTTTGCAAGCCAACCTAGACAAGCGCGGATCGCGCCTGATCCTGCGGCGCGGGCAGGCACTCGCGGCACTTTCAACGTTGGCTCGGGAAACCGGAGCCACGCGGGTATTTTGGACCCGGAGTCTGGATCCAGATAGGGTTCGTGAGGACGAGGCGTTGGCCAAACACCTGGAGGAGCTGGGTGTTCAAATCAAGATTTTCTCTCCCAACGTTTTATTTCCGCAAGACGGCGTTTTTACCGCTGCGGGAAAACCCGTGCAAGTGTTCTCGGCCTATTGGAAAAAATGCCTCGCGCAGTATCCGCCCGCCCGTCCGGCGCGTGAACCGCGCACCTGGCGTTCCCCGCAGTGCTGGCCGGTTTCAGAGTCCTTGGCGACGTGGGCGCTGTTGCCCAAGCATCCTTGGGCAGAGGGCTTGGCGGCACAGTGGACGCCGGGGGAGCAGGGGGCTCAGCGTGCACTAAAGCGTTTTGTGCGTTCGGCCTTGGAGGAGTATGCCACTGCACGCGACCTGCCGGCCAAGGTGGGAACCTCCCGCCTCTCACCGCATCTCCGTTGGGGGGAGATCGGTGTGCGGCGCATTTGGGAAACCATGCAGATTCATGCTCATACACAGGGCGCGAATACGTTTCTGCGGCAGTTGGGCTGGCGTGAATTTGCCCAACACTTGCTTTGGCATTTTCCGCATACCCCGGAGCAGCCCCTGCGTCCGCTGTTTGCGCGCTTTCCTTGGCGGGAAAACGCAAAGATACTTCAAGCGTGGCAGCAAGGCCGGACAGGGTATCCCTTGGTGGATGCAGGCATGCGTGAGCTTTGGGCCACCGGTTGGATGCACAATCGGGTACGCATGATCGTGGCGTCGTTGCTCACCAAACACTTGCTCCAACCCTGGCCGAGTGGTGCGCGCTGGTTTTGGGACACCTTGGTGGATGCGGAGCTTGGGAATAATACCCTGGGCTGGCAATGGGTGGCGGGCTGTGGTGCGGATGCGGCACCGTATTTCCGCATCTTCAACCCCAGCTTGCAAGGGCAGCGCTTTGACGGAGACGGCGAGTATGTCCGCCGCTGGGTGCCGGAACTAAAGGCCCTGCCCAACCGTTGGCTGCACCGGCCTTGGGAAGCACCCGAGAGCGTGCTTAACGCGGCAGGAGTGCAATTGGGACGCGAGTATCCATGGCCGATTGTTTCACATGCGGATGGGCGGAAGCAGGCCCTGGCCGCGTATCAGGTTCTGAAGCAAGGTCGGGAAACCCTGCGGTTTCCCTGAACGCTCTGTTCCTGCGGCAACCGCCTTTTTTTTGTAATAATACCTCTCCCCAAACCATCAAATTAGGACTGCTCGCACAACGCGGGTGCGGCGTCCTTGCAGCGCCGGAAAATAAATGCATCTATTTTATAAGGATGAGGTGGGTATATGAGACGTACGTTGGTAAACCTGAGTGGGCTTTCGCTTGCCTTGGGTGCATTGCTTGTTTTTGGATGTGCGAAACATAAAGCACTCAATCCGGTTGCACCCGAAACACAGACACTGAAGGCACAGGCCGTAACCACCCTCACCTGGACATCCGACATGCAGCAGGCAGTGGTCACCTACGATGCCGCTGGGAATATGACCCACATCAATTATCTGGGGTATCACTGGCCGGTGTACCTTGATGTCCAGTCCGCGAAATGTACCGTGTTTCCGGAGTTTTCCGGCACGACCAACGCTGAACTGACGTGCAGCAGCAAACCGGGGCGCACCTTGTGTTTTGGCTTTTCCGCCGGCAATGCCGCGTATGTGGTGGAGAAAGGTCCTGCGGACGCCATTTTTTGTTATTACATTGATTCGTCCTACCCGGTCTACGATGGCAGTTATGTGCATAAAATCACAACCTACAACCTGCCCCTGCAGAAAGCCGAGTGGAACATGGACAACACTCTTTCAGATTCCACAGGGAAGGGCAACACCGCCTTAAATGTCAATGGCGTAACCTTTGTCCAAGGGGGGAGTGGGTACGCCGCCCGCTTCACAGGCAGCAATTACCTTAAAATACCCACGTATGCCAACTTCAACAACATGCAAGCGTATACCCTGTCCGCCTGGATCCGTCCCACAGCATTGCGGTCGTACAATATGATTTTGGGCAAAGTGAATCCCAACCGTGATTTTGTGATGCAGTTGGATGGTACAGGGAAATTGAACGCCCATTTTGCCATTAACTCAAATGAATACCACGGTTGCACCAGTACGCAAATCCTGCCCTTGAACCAATGGTCGCATGTGAGTGCGGTCTGGACCGGAACCAAGTGGCAACTGTATATAAACGGTGTTTTAAATGCGGAAGCAGACGGTGGGGGCAAGGTGCCGGCCTGGACCGGTACGATCATGAACATTGGAGCCATGAACAACGCGTATGCGTTTACCGGCATGATCGATGCGGTTATGGTGGTCCCTGTGGCCTTGAACGCCTCCCAAATCAACAGGGTCTATCAAAACGGAATGGGCCATCTCCAAGGCAACTACTAGTTATACGTCAATCGCGCCGGGAAGAAACGGAGTGACCCCGTGGGGTCACTCCGTTGGCGTAGGCCTTGAAGGCGGGGGCCATGCTTGGTTTCACAATCCACCGATCCGAGTTAAATTCAAACCTTAAAAACCAAATCCATTTTGAGCACGACCGTAAGGAATAAGTCCTTGCCAAGCCTTGGGGGGCGGTGTTAACTTTGTAGACTAACTAAACATATACTTACTGTCCTCGGTTTCTTAAAAAAGTGGGAGTCTTACATTGAAAAAAACATGGATGGGCATGCTCGTGCTTGCGGCCGGCCTGCTGGCGGGTCATTCGGTTTGGGCGCATAACTACGTGGTCAATAGTGCGGCCGATGCGGGGGGGAACACATTCACCCTGCGCGGGGCCGTAGAGGCCTCCAATGCCGATGGGGACGTGGACACCATCACCTTTGCACTCGGTACATCGCTGACCGTGAACAGCACGATCACGATTACTCAACCCATCGTCTTGGATGGCGGTGGCTCGCAAGTCATTGGTTTCCCGTTCGTTAATGCTTCACCGTCAACCACTCTGCTTGATTTTAGCTCAGGCAGTCAAGGCAGTGTGATTACGGGCCTGGCCATCGTCACATCCGATATTGGCTTGGGGTTGGGAAGTGACAACATTACTGTGATCGCTTGTCGCATCGGCACGGACTTCGCGGACAGCATTGGGCGTGGCAACTACCGGGGCCTTATGATTACAGGCAACGCTTGCCAAATCGGCACCGGCAATACTTCTGACCTCAATGTCATTTCCGGCAATACCCAGGGTATAGTCGCTCAAGCACAAGACACAAAAATCATGGGCAATTTTATCGGTGTTAACCGCAGCGGTACTGCGGCACGCCCCAATACCCAGGGCGTTCTCTTGATTCTCGGTGAGCGTTGCCAGCTCGGGGGAGACCGCAGTCTTGGTACCGGACCGCTTGGTCAGGGCAACTTAATCTCCGGGAATAGCGCCATTGGCGTGAACCTGTTGTACTCCAACGATAATGTCATTGCAGGAAATGTTTTTGGTCTGGCCTTGGATATGAGTACACCTATGGGTACAGGTACAGCCATCTACATGGATTCCTCGCAGTTCAACAACATTGGTCGTCCTTTGCCGAACTGGGGCAATGTTATTGTAAACGGTACCTATGGCATTCAGCTGGAGGGCGGGGACCACAATCGCATTCAAAACAACCTCTTGGGAATTACCCCCGCCGGCGCCGCGGCCGGTAACATAGCCAATATTTACCTGCACAATTCCAGTGCCAATGTGATCGGCGGGTGCCAAGCTAGTGGTTGTTATGAGCGTAACACCATTGGCTCCGCCACATTTTACGGGGTGCACTTGTCGGGCAGCACGGGCAACACCATTTGCGGCAATGTGATTGGCCTGGGGTTGGACGGCACTACCAATCGCGCGAATCCTTGGGCGGTTTTTATTACGGACAGTTCTCATGGCAATGCGATAGGCGGCACCAACGCCGAGAGCAGCCACCCGCGCGGCAACGTCATTTCCGGCGGCAACTATGGCATTGATATTAGCTCTGGTGCGAACAATGTCATCCAAGGCAATTGGATTGGCACGGATATCACAGGAACCTTGGCCCGCGGCAGCATGTGGGGTGTTCGGGTTGAGAATGCCGATTGTTCGGGAACAGTGGTGGGCGGGACCGATCCTGGTTTGCGCAACATCATTTCCAGCAACGGTTATGGCATATATTTACATTCTTTTGGACATCGCGTGCAGGGCAATTACCTCGGCGTGACCGGAGATGGCCTGGGCTCGCTGCCCAACGCACAACAACAGATTTATTTGGACAATGCCTACAACTGTGAAATCGGCGGGTCAAGCGTTGGTGCTAAAAACCTCATTTGCGGGAGCAGTGAAGGCCTTTACCTCACAGGTTCAAATTGCCACAGCAACACCGTGACTGGAAATTGGTTTGGTCTTTTGGCTAGCGGGGCGCTTAATCCTTACGATCGCTTCACCAACGCAGTATCCCTGGACAACGGTGCTCACGACAACTTGATCGGCTTACCGGAAACCGGGCAGGGGAACATCATTACCAATGCCGCCCATGGTATTGCCGTGACGGGTTTAAGTTCAATGCACAATGGCTTGTATGGAAACCTGATTGGCAATTTCACGACCGCCGGGATTACCTTGGGAAGTCCAGGCAACCAAGGCAATGCGAACAAATCCGCACCGGTGATAACCAGCGCCTACCTCAACCGCGCGGTCGGTACCAGCGCGCCGTATGATTTTATTGAAGTGTTTCGCGCCAATCTGGGGGCGAGTCAGTCGGGCGGGAGTGCCGCTTTTTTAGGCCAGGCCCAGGCTAAGGCCGACGGCTCCTGGGAAGTGTGGTTCGCGTATCCCAATGGATTGATGATCGGGGACTACGTCTGCGCCTTGGCCACAGACACTGCCCATAATACGTCGGCGTTTGGTTCCAATGTCAGTGTGTCCTTGGTCTCCGTGCCCACCTGGACCAGCACGGTGACGCCCACGCTTACGGTTTCACCCACCCCCACGTCGTCTTTCACTCCGACCCCGTCACCTACGCAGACTCAGACCTGCACCATCACCGCTACGTTGACCGCCTCACCCACAGCGACGCCCTCACCCACAACCACCCCATCGCCGACCGTCTCCGTGACCCCCATGGCCACATCCTCACCCACGGCCACGGTTACCCCGACAGGAACCAGTACGGCCACACCCGTGGTCACCGCCACACCCACGCAAACGATCGTGGTACCGCTTCTGCCCAGGCTGGCGAATGCGTTTTACAGCTACCCCAATCCCGCCCGGCAGCATGTGACCTTTGCGGTCTTTGCCGGTCTTCCTGGGGACGCTAGTGTCATGATTTACAACTCCGGTGGTGAGCGTGTGGCCCTGATCCCTGCGGTGCTGAGCGAAGAAGGTGTCACTACGATTGGATGGGATTGCCAGAGTGTGGCGCCGGGCATTTACTTCGCTCGCCTGGTACAAGGCGGCAAAGAGCTGCGGAAAGTCAAGCTCGCAATAACGCACTAAACGAACCTCGCCACATCCTGGACATAGGCTTAAAGTTTAGGGTGAAGCACTCCAACTTAGATAGGCAGGAACAGCGGGTGGGACGTCCGCTGTTTTCGAAGAGGTGAACCTCTGCATGAGCTTAGGGTTGATTCAAGACTACAACGAAGCTTGGCCGAACTGGTTCAAGCAAATTAAAACAGCGCTTGAACCATGGGTGCAGGGTCACTGCAAATCGATTGAACATGTTGGCAGTACCTCGGTCGTGGGTATGAACGCCAAACCCATCATTGACCTGGACCTTATCATTGAAAAAAATAAATTCAGAGTTATTAAAAAGCAACTGGAGGAATTCGGCTACCGCTATTTGGGTGACCTTGGCCTCCTTGGCCGAGAAGCCTTTGAATTGACCGACGAGGACAAACAAAAAAAACTCCCCCAGCACCATTTGTATGTTTGCTACGAAGGGTGCCATGAACTTAAAAAACATCTGGCCTTTAGGGAGTTTTTAAGAACAAACGAATCCGCTCGGATGCAATTAATGCAACTGAAACGTGAATTGGAATCAACCTGCCAAACCCGAGACGAGTATATGGACAAGAAAGCCTCCTTGGTTCAGGCGATAACCGCTCAAGCCTTACACGCATATGAGTCGTAGGGTTGCCGCTTCATCCTGTTTCCTTCAACCCTGACATAGGGCTGTCATAGCCGTGGATTATAATGGCTGCATGAACGAAGACATGTCGTTATAATCCTGGAGGGGTTTGTATGATACTCGAACGATCCGAAGGCAATTTGTATATTGACGAGGGTGGGCGGTCGGGCGTGCCCGTGGTTTTTGTGCATTCTGCCGGGGGCGACAGCACTCACTGGAACGCAGCCTTGACGCACCTGCGAAGCCGAGGCCGGCGGTGCGTGGCTTTTGACCTACCCGGGCACGGGACTTCCGAGCCTGCGGAAGAAAGCGCAGGCATGATCGACTCTTTGGTGGGAGCGATTGCGGCTGTCGTGGACCACCTTGCCTTGGAACGGTTTGTGCTGGTGGGGCACAGCATGGGCGGGTCTGCGGCCATGGCATATGCGGGGCGTTTTCCACAGCGCTTGGCGGGCTTGATGGTGGTGGACAGCGGCGGAAATCCTGATGTTTTACCCAAGGAGATACGAGCGCAGATACTGCAAGCGATGGATAGTGAGCATTATGATTCGGTGACACAAAACTATTGGGAGCAACTGCTGGCAAGGGCCAAACCCGAGGTGAGAGAAAGGGTGTTGGCCGGCATGCGCAAGCTGCCAAGACATACCGTGATCAATCAAGTCCGGGAATTGTTTGACTACAATCCCCAGAAAGCGCTTATGAATTATCCGGGACCAGTCTTGTCGGTCGTGGTTCCGGAAAATGTCTCGGCGTTCAGTGTGCAGGCACTGGTTCCGGGGATCCGGCATGTGGTGGTGGAAGGTACGGGACATTGGATTCATTTGGACCAGCCGGACGTGTTTGCAGAAATTCTTGATGATTTTCTAAGCCGAGTGGAGGCCTGAAAGGAGGTGCGCATGGCACGTGGTCACACGACAATCACCCCAATACTGATTGCACCCTGCGGTATGAACTGTGGTATATGTTCAGGGCATTTGCGTGAAAAAAAGCAGTGTTTGGGCTGCATGCGTATGAATCCGAGCACGCCTGAATATTGCCGGACATGCACGATCCGATTTTGCCGGAAACCTGATCGGCGTAAGGGAAAGTATTGTTATGACTGCACGCACTATCCCTGTCAGCGGCTCAAGCAACTGGACAAGCGCTACCGCACCCGGTACGGCATGAGCATGCTCGAGAACCTGGCCCTGATTAAGGCCAAAGGCATACGCTATTTTGTGAAGCAAGAGCAAGCCCGCTGGAAATGTCCCAAGTGCGGCAGCGTCCTGTGCGTGCACAAACCGCACTGTTTGTCCTGCGGCAGCATACGACTAAATGAGACCCCGATATTTAAAGTGTAAATGATGTGGCCGGTGGCACACAAGTTACAATGCCTTGCCATGAGAAACCCTTGTCCGCAATCTGTAAAAATCCTTCTGTCGCCCATGTTGCATATACAATATTTGGCTGTTTTTTCGTAACCGCTCAAGTACTTAAAGCACCAAACCGTATTGTTGGAATCTGAGGCAAACCGTCTTACCTAAAAGCGGTGCGGAAAGGCTAACTGTAGGATGCGGGAAAAACGGTTAGACTGGAGAGTGAGAATTGATAACTTGATGAGGGAAGAGTAAAGGTGAGAAAACGCCCCCCCCCCCTCTTTTTTTTATGTGAAATACAAAGCCACCACAATTACTAAAGCATGTTTTTGTTTTTTGGAATTTAGTAGATACGTCGATAAATCAATTCCGAACCTCAATCCCAACGTTGGCAACGGATAATGTACAGATGATTTGCTTTTAATGTTGTGCTAAAATTACAGCTTAATAATCAATGCTTGTGAGGTTAAAGACATGACGGGGAATAACGTCTTGAGTTTGCTTATGAAAATTTTTGCCAGTAGTGCATTGGCTGTATTGATCGGCCTTCTGATTATTGATCGAAGTCAGGCAGCGGAAATTATCCGAAGCATGGGTTATGGATGTACAGCGCCGTTAAGTCAAGGCAATGGAACGACCAAATTAACTATCGGCGGTAGTGCTGAATTTGAATCGGATCTACCGTTAAATATTGGCATTGGAGATTGCCTTGTTTACGATACCGGAAGCGATGGCGTTATGGATGCAGTGGCTTTTATTGTTGTACGTATGAATGCAAGGAATTATGAAGTTTGTGATGCTTTCGGAGAAGATCCCCAAGGGACAGTTCCCACTGGTACGACAAACTGGCGAATTCATCGGGCGTATATTTCACTGGCGGATGCGGCTAATGGTCTGGAGAACCCAGGGTTAAGTGATTTTGCAGGTCATAATTTCGACAATTGGTCATCAAATCATAATATCTCTTCACCCGCAACCGGAGGATGGACTATTGCCTGCTACGCGGGTGCCCCTAATACCAACACCGCCAACTTCAGTGGCTGGATAACCAATCAGTTTAATTATTTGAAAATAATCACACCGTATATAACCACCGGGATAAATGCCCAGGTGGGGGTGTCCCAGCGGCATCAAGGCGCTTGGGATAGCAATGCTTTTCATATGGAAGTGGGAAGTGCTGATGGATTAAATATTCCGCTTTTTACAGAAATAACTGGCTTGCAGTTCAAAAGTAATAGTACTGG
Source organism: uncultured bacterium (assembly GCA_964604705.1). GTDB lineage: Bacteria > Oederibacteriota > JAAXVQ01 > JAAXVQ01 > JAAXVQ01 > JAAXVQ01. Next base: position 82,324 of record CAZSAP010000006.1, on the reverse strand, counting down.
TACAGAAGCCAATGCGGTCAAAGGGTCTTTTCCTTCAACGGTAGCTAATATCGCTATAAGCAAGTGTGTTTTCCGGGGTCCAGGAACATCACCGGATGTCGTTAGAGGAATTTCAATTGAATCTTCTGTAAGTGGAAAAGCCAGGATTTGGAACAATGTTTTTTATGATTATCATAGTTCTACAGAAGTTTCTACAAGCGTTTATATACAATCAGTTAATAATTTTTTCACGCTTTATGCCTATAATAATACAATCGTCAATTGTCAATATGGGATGTATTTTACTAATGCCAATATCCACTTGAAAAATTGTATGGCCATTGATTGTTCTATGGGAAGTTTTTCCGGCGATGCCACTTATGCTGACTCAACCAATAACTTGACCAATGCGTTTGGGCCAGCTCTAGGTGTAAACCCTAAAAGTGGGAAACCGATTTTTGCCAATGAATCTGCTAAAGATTTTCATCTGTCGGCCAGTGATACCATTGCCTGTAATCAGGGAGCGGACTTATCTGCTGATCTTGAGATTAATATCAATGATGATATTGATGGGGATAGCCGGAGTTTTGCTGCCTACGATATTGGAGTTGATGAACTTCCTCAGCCGCCGACCCATACCCCTACCATTACCCCTACCATTACCGTTACAGCAACCATAAGTGCGACCTATACAATCACTCCCATCAGTACAGCTACTCCGACAAGTACGATTACACCTGAGTTCGCCGGCAATCAAGCTGTGGGTAACAAAGTGATTAACCGTGCTTATCCCAATCCGGTTCGGGGAAAGACCGTAACCTTTGCCTGCCTGGCTGATGGGGATGGAAAAATAACGATCCGCGTTTATACTGTTTCGGCGCGGGAAATTTGGCAAACGCAATTTAAGGGTGTCCCCAATCAGGTGAATGAAATTCAATGGAATATAAGTAACGTGCCGCCTGGGGTTTATTTGTACCAGATAGAAGCCGGCAATCAGAAATCATCATTTAAAAAATTGGCGATTTGCAAATGATAAGACGATTACTTCTTTTTATGGGCATTGGAATTGTTGTAAACATACCATCGTACCTTTTTGGGTATACGGGTGGCGAACTGCTATTGCTGGACAAAGGGGCGCGTGCTTCGGCACTATCCGGTGCAATAAGCGCCTCGTTTGAAAAAGATGCATTTGGTTTTGACTATAACCCGGCTATGCTTGGGTTTCAAAGCAACTGGTTAATTGGATTTGAACATAATCAATGGATTGCCCAGATGCAGGGCGATTATTTGTCGACTGCCTATCCCTTGCCGCTTGGCGGGGTAGGACTCGCACTGGATTATTTTTCGTATGGAGTAATGGAAAGCATAGATGATCAAGGATACTTAAAGGATCAGACATTCACCCCATATGCGTTGGATATGAAAGCGGCTTATGGCTTGAAAATTCAGAACCGGCTTTCGCTGGGAGCGCAGCTGGAATATTATCGCGAGCATATTGAAAATTTTACGGATAGTGGATTGGGATTCTCGTTTGGCAGCCTTTGGCAGTCACCCTGGAAAGGTACAGCCTTTGGTTTATCCCTTCATGATATTGGCATGACCGGGTCTGGGTATGCGCTGCCTGGAAACGCTGTTTTAGGTTGTTCGTGGAATGAGGCGTTTATTAAAGAGCTAACCGTATATCTTGACAGCACGTTTTATTGGGTAGATACAGCTGTCGATATAAGCACGGCATTGGAATATCAACCTGTTTCATGGTTGAGCTTGAGATTGGGATATGGGCGATATGTATCTGGATTTTTAACTTCGCAATCAGGATTGACGGGCGGACTTGCCCTAAAGTGGCAGAACTGGCAAGTGAGCTACGCCTTCATCCCGATCGGTGAATTTGGATTGAATCATCGCTTTTCACTGGAGTATGCGCTGGATCTGGATGTTAAGAAAAAATCAGAACCAAGTATAGCTCTTCAGCTCCAGGCTGAAACAACCAAAATACAAGAAGTGAAAACAAGCGACAAAGATGAAAGTGTTAAACCCGATGATGCAAAATTGAAAAAGCAAATGGAGGCTGTTATTCGGAAACGTCTGGATCTGGGTACCAAACAGTATCAGGCGGGTAATTACAAAATGGCTATCCATGAATGGAAAATGGTTTTGGATTTAGAGCCGAATCATGCGCTGGCAAAAACCAAAATACAAAAAGCTGAAAATGAATGGGAAGATAAAGTTGAGCAATATCGTCAGAAGGCTCGGAAAGCGAAGACCACGCAGGATCTGATAACTGAAATTCAATCCTGGAAAAATGCACTGGCACTTATGCCGGAAGATAAAGAGGCGGAAAACGAACTTAAGCGTGCAGAACAGTTGGCTCCGGCGTTAATTCAATCGCTCTACAACCGCGGTCTTGAGGATTACAGCAAGGCGAATTATAAAGATGCTGTTCAGAAATGGGAGAAAATACTGATCCTAAATCCCCGGCATTACAAAGCGCTTGAGAATATTCAGAAGACCAAAGAAAAGCTTATTCGCATCGAGTAAACCGTTTTTTATAGTTTGTAATTCGTTTCTTTGAGGGCTGCAATTATGGAATTTAAACTGCATGAACAAGGCCGTAAGAAAGTGGCGGAGTTGGTAAGCCCGGAATGCGTGATTCACAATGCCCGTGAGGGCAAGGACATCATGGCCAACGCCTACCACCTGGGCGCGGAGAGCTTGGTCATTGAACAGCACCACGTGTGCCCAGCGTTTTTTGACCTCAGCACCAAACTGGCCGGGGAAATATTACAGGCATATTCCAATTATGGAATGAAACTGGCGATTGTGGGTGACTTTTCCAATGTCACCAGTCAAAGTCTCAAGGCGTTTATCCTGGAAAGCAACAAACATGGGCAAGTGATATTCACGGCGGATAAACCAGGCGCGATTAAAACCTTCAGTGGCGGAGAATAAGTGACCAGCACGTTTCCGGCAAATCGGCGACCGGTGTTTTTACACGGCTGGTTAAAGTGCGTTGGCCAGTTTGTGATTGGTGTCGCGCAGACGTTGATTCACTATTTTTAAAATGGACATAAGGATTTTTCGCCCACCCTGCGGTGTGGCTTCCAGAATTCCTTGGAAACACGTTTTGGTGATGGTGTAGAGCGTGGCTGCCTCGGTTACCTTGGCGGTGGCCGAACGTGGTTCTTGGTCCAGTAAGGCCATAACCCCTACCAGCTGTCCTACCCGAAGCTGGGTGAGGGGGATGTTTTTTTCCCCGTTGCGCTTAAAGAGCGTGACTGTTCCGGATTTGACTATATAAAACACTTCGCCTTTCATGCCCTCCACGAACAAGGTGGCACCTGCCTTAAACTGCTTTTCGAAAACATAATGCTCAATCGCGGTAAGCTCTTCCGGGGTTAGGTCCGAAAAGATCGAGATGGTGGAAAGCTCATGAATAGACATAACCAGACTCCTTAAAGCAAGATGTGGACATGATACATAAAAGTATTGAAAAATGGTATAAATACTTTATTGTAATAAAGCGGTGAAGTTATAGATCGGGTCTTGTTGGCCCCAAAAGCGCTAGGTATGTCATTTCGAGGCGGCGCCGAGAAATCGCGTAAAGTGGTTTGTCGGATTTCTCGCAGCCTCATCCTAGTACAGAGGCGGGGGATTGGGGACGAAGCACCCCAACGGAGAAAGGAAGGAACAGAGCAGCTCGTTCGAACTGACAAAAGTGTGTGTAAAGGGGGACGGAGGAAGTTTCCCTAGCACGGCAGATATGCTAAACTACCCAGGTCTTGCAGTTTGAATTTTCTCGGGGTGGGGAGAAGGATACTATGAAACGGCAGTTCACGGTTGGTTTGCTTTTACTGGGAGTCTTGCTTACCTGGGCAGTGTCCGCCTCTGCCAACACCTATGTGGTTACGAGTACTGCCGACAGCGGTCCCGGCAGCCTGCGTCAGACCCTTCAGGACAGCGTGACCGGGGATTTGATCCAGGTGTTCTTTGACCTCGGCAATTCGCTGACCGTGAACTCGACGCTCGTGGTGGATAAAATGATCACCATCCAAGGGTTCAATAATCGTTCCCTGATCGGCGCGGTGAACTCGTCCACGGATGTGTTCACCGTATCGGCCGGCGCGGACAACGCCTCTTTGCAAGGTCTCGCGATTGTCAAAGGGCGGAACGGCATTTCCTTGAACGGGGTGCAGAATATCAGCATCGGTGATTGCCGCATTGGCATGGGGTACGCCAGCGAGAACCGGGGCTGCAGTCAGTACGGCATTTCCGTGCAGAATTGCAACCTTATCCGGATCGGACAGGGCGGGCGGAATTCCATTGGCTGGAACAACAACGCCGGCATTCGTATTGCCAATTCCACCAACACGCTCGTGTTCGGCAATTATATTGGTGTCAATGACATTGGCACCACCGCGTGCTGGAATTTTGCCGGGATCTATTTGGAAGCCGGTGCCAGCGCCACCCTCATCAATGGAAGCAATGTTATTTCCGGGAACAGCATTGGCGTCCGCATGCTGGATTGCTCGGGCAACACAGTAAGCGCCAATCTCATCGGACTGAATTATAACGGCAGCGCAGCCATTCCCAATTCCTCCAGCGGGATCTACGGTTACAATTGCGGACCCAACTGGATCGGCTTAAGCAGCGAGTCGAGAAACTGCATCAGCGGCAATGGCCAGCAAGGCCTCTGCATGAGTTTGTGCCACGGCTGGGTGGTGCAAAACAACGTCATTGGTCTTTCAGCCACGGACGAAGCCCTGGGGAACGGCAGTGTGGGCGAGGTGGTGCTGACAGGATCGTACGCCAACCTCATTGGCGGCAACCGGGCCGTAGGCGAGAAAAATGTCATTTCTGGGAAGGGAAGCAGCATTGGGTTGTCCATGGATGCCGCCAGTTGGGGCAACACCATAGCGGGGAATTACGTTGGGACCAATTTGTCAGGGACCGGCGCCATGCCCAACACCGTTGGTATTTTTTGCCGGAGCAATGCCAATGTCATCGGCGGGGTGCAAAACGGCAGCGTGCAGTATGGGAATGTGATTTCCGGAAACGCCATAGGCTTGGAGTTTTTCGACAGCGCCAGTTACAACCTGGTGGCCGGCAACTATGTGGGCACGGCCTTTGACGGCACGGCGGCCAACTCCAATACCAACTATGGCATCTACGATTACAGCACCACGGGTGTTGGCAACCAGTACGGCACGGGCACTGCCGACGGCTGCAATGTGATTGCGGCCAATGTCACGTCCGGTCTTTATCTGGCAGGGGGCAAGAGTGTCGTCAAGGGCAACCGCTTTGGGATCAGCACTGCAGGGAATTATCAAATGCGAAATCAGGGGTATGACCTGCACTTGGCCAGTGCGAACCACAGGGTTGAGGGCAATCTCATGGCGGACAGCGTTCGCGTCGATGCCAATGGCAACACCCTGATCGGCAACCTCATCGGCGTCATGCCGGATTTGAGCCAACCCGCGACACCACCTTATGTCGGCATTGACTGCTACGGGTCCTATACCTGGCTGGGCCTGCCCGGCGGACCCGGGAACCTGATTGCCAATGCCACCTACGGCATCCGTCTGAATTCCGCCAGCGCCCTGCACAACGGTGTTTTTGCCAACACCCTCTGCGCCCATGCTACTGCGGCAATCAGTCGGGTCTCCGGCGCCAATCAAAACAAGACCGCCCCGGTGATTACCTCGGCGCTCACTTTTTTGGTGACGGGCACGGCTGCGGCCGGGGATTATATTGAACTGTATGCCGCAGAGTCCCGCACAGGACAAGGCGGCAGCCAGCGCCTTTTGACCACCTTCACGGCCGATGGCACAGGGCATTGGAGCTGGGTGCCCACAGGTGTGGCCCCAGGGGAATACCTCTGCGCCCTGGCCACGGACAACAGCAACAACACCTCATTGTTTTCCAGCAATGTTCAACTGCTGGCACCTACGCCGACCGCGACTGTCACACCGACGGTTACACTCACACCGACCATAACCGTTACCTCCACGTTCAGCCCGACGGCGACGGTGACGCCCACATGGACGGTCACAGGGACCTTCACGCCCACGGAGACGATCACGACCACGTACACTGCCACTACCACTGTCACGCCCACACCCACCCTTACAGCCACGTCCACCAGCACACAGACAGGGACGAACACCCCGACGCCCACGACGACAGCCACGCTTACGGCCACGTCCACCAGCACACAGACAGGGACGAACACCCCGACGCCCACGACGACACCTACCCTTACCAGCACACCGACGGCGACTTCTACCGGCACGCCAACGGCGCTGATCAGCCCGACACCCACGGCCACCAGCACGTCCACGGCCACAGCCTCAAGCACCGCCACTCCGACTGTTACACCGACGGCTTCGGCAACCCCTTCCTGGACGTTCACAACCACGCCCACGGTCACACCCACGTGCTCTGTCACCGGCACAGTCACGGTCACGCCCAGCTCTACGCTTACCTTGACCCCTGTTCCGTCAGCGACGCTCGTGCCCACGCTCACCCAGACGCCCACGTCCTCAGCCACGGCCACTGTGACGCAGGTGCCGGAGATCTCGGCCACTCCTACGTCGACCGCGACCGTAACCGTAGCGGACGTTTTAATCGGGCACATCTGCGCCTTTCCCAATCCGGCGCGGAATTACCTGAAGATTGCCGTTTGGCAGGAAGAACCCGGGGACGCGGTTGTGGCGGTTTATAATGCCACCGGAGAAAAGGTGGCGGAGATCAAAGCGTCGTTGCCCGCAGGTGAAACCATAGTGACCTGGAACTGCAGTCCGGTGGCCAGCGGTATCTATTGGGCACGTGTAAGTGTGAACGGAACCGTGAAGCAGACACTTAAGATCGCCATTGTGAAATAGTTTGAAAGCGGTGCCAGGTAGGGAATGCGTTTTTAGTATGTCATTTCGAGGCCTCGCCGAGAAATCTGTTTTGTGTTTTGCATAAAGAAGATAATCAGATTTCTCACAGCCTCATCCTAGAACAGAGGCGGGGGCTTGGGGGCGAAGCACCCCAACTGAGATAGGAAGGAACAGCGGACGGGACGTCCGCGTCAGGGAAACCTGTGGGTTCCCTGAAAGCGTAGCTCGTTCGAAATGACAAAAGCTTATAAAAGCAGTAGAGGTGAGGAAAGGGCGCTGCAAAAGAGGTAGAAAAACATAAGCAACAGATTATGATAAGGGCGTTATTTTGAAAGGTTGAGGATGGTGACAGGAGCGAGGCTTTTATGAAACGAGAGACGCTAATGAAACGAATTTACCTGTTGATGAGTTTGGTAGTTGTTTTGGCTTCAACTGCGGGATGCCAAAAGGACCTCAAAGGATTCATTGTGTATGCCGGTTCGGCAGGCGATGGCAAAGGTACATTTATTTTCGCCGTCACTCCCGACGGCAGCCTGCGGGCCAGGCTAACGACGGGGGAACGAAGCGATGCCTATCCTGCGGTCTCACCCGATGGGAAGACCATCGTGTTCTCATCGGCCGGTCAGGATTACAAGAACCGGCTGTATGCGGTTGATTGGAACGGTAAAAATTTGCGGCTGTTGGCTGAAACAGAGCACAATGCCGAGCTTGCCTCGTGGTCTCCGGATGGGACGAAGATAGCGTTTTTAGACAGAGATAGTGATTCCGACCATACGACCTCTATATATGTCGTGCAGAGTGATGCTGCCGATTTGAAAAAGATTATTTCGGGTTGCACGCATCATAGCGATTATCAGTATCCGCCTGAATGGAGTCCTGATGGAAAATATATTCTTTATAACAAAAGGGATGAACGCAATAAGGCAGACGACATGCCTGAGTGTATGTACTTGGTCCGGACAGATGGAAGTGGGGAGAAACCGTTTGCCGGTCATGAACAAACACGTCACGATGGATGCTTTTCATATGATGCGAAATATATTGCATACTATATGGAGAAAAAGGAAGCCAACTATAATCGGGTGGATAATGCCGGGATATTTAAAATAAACGCAGAAGGCACTCATGAAGTCTATCTGGCTTCGGGTTACCATCCGGTCTGGTCGCCTGACAATAAATATATTGCCTTCACATCCAATGACGAGAAATTTTCAAACTGCCTATTTATCATGTATCCGGATGGGACCGGTCCTGGGAGATCGGAACCGTATTATGATAAATATGGAGAGTTAACGGACGATGTTGATCCCATTCCGCTGCAAGTTTCATTTGACAATTCACCGGGCGTAAAAGATCCGGTTTGGTCGCCCGACGGGAAGAAACTAGCGTTTGTGACCGATACCGGGGAATTGAAGGATAATACTTTGTGGGTTGTGGATATATCTGGCAATTCGCCCGTGGCAGTTGCCAAGGATGTACTGGGGAGAAGCAAACCGAGCTGGCGCTAGTGGGTGTGTGCGCGATGGGGTCGGTAAGAACTTAGCCACTTATGGATTTGAAGCGGCTTACGTTACTAAGTTTTTACCGTCTCTTAAAGTGAAAATTTATTATAAAGGGGGAGTGAAAATGGTTATAAAACCGACCGGGATTGTGATCGTGATTTTGGCTTTCATGGCCGCGCATGGCCTGGCTGCTGCTGAAAAGCGCACGGATCTGCTGGACTTCGCCAATGGGGCTGTCATGCTGGACCACAGCAGTGAATACGACGGTGGCTGGACGGGTCTGAACCTTATTGACAGCACTGCGGTCACCGGTTGGTGCAGCGGCACCGGGTCGCCCTTCCCGCATACGGCGCTTTTTGAACTGCCGCAAACCTATGACATCACCAGCGTGGCGGTGGATAATACCGGGGCGCAAGACGGCCAGTATCCCGGCATTTCCGCCAAAGAAATCCGAGTCTTTGGTTCGCCTGTTGCCTCGGATAAAAACATGGTGTTGTTGGCGACACTCACGCTGGCCCCCGGACAACGGCAGGAAGTGGCCTTGAAAAAATCAGTGAACTGCTTGTGGCTGAAATTTGTGGTTGTTTCCAACCATGGTCATGCGCAATTTACCGAGATCATGGAATTGGAAGCCTATGGCAAACCCAGCGCCCCTTTGCCGAAAGTAGACGTTACCGGAACGTACCAAACCAATTACGATTTGCTCACGTTGAAGCAAACAGGAAACGTGGTGAAGGGCTGCTATAACAAAGGTGATGGCCGGCTCAACGGCAGCCTGGCAGGCCGGGTGTTGCAGTGTCAATGGTGGGAAAAAGCATCGCACCGGACAGGTTCGGCCTTGCTGGTTCTCGCGGCTTCCGGCAGTGCGATCAACGGCATTTGGTTTGAAAATGGAAAAGTGGGAGGACAGTGGAAAGGGGCGCGGGTCGACGAAAAGGCGGACGGGTGCGGCCTGAGCGAAGGCTTGGCAGAGCGTTTGGCGGCTTCAGGCAAGGCTGTGGTTTACGGCATTCATTTTGACAGCGACTCGGCCGTTCCACGACCCGACTCTGAGGCAACCCTCCAGGAAATTCTTAAGGCGCTCCAAGCCAAATCGGCACTCAAGCTGCAGATCGCCGGGCATACGGATTCGACCAACTCCCATGAACATAATTTAAAGCTCTCCCAAAACCGGGCCGAAGCCGTGGTGAAATGGTTGGTTGACCATACGGTTTCCGCCCAACGCCTGACCCCCAAAGGATTTGGGGAGACTCAGCCCGTAGCGAACAATGACACCGCAGCCGGACGGGCACTCAACCGCAGGGTTGAATTGATCGTGCAATAGGACCGATAGGACTGTTGGCAGGCGGCAAATCATTTTATTCAAAGGGGGAAAAGAGGATGAGAAAATGTTACGCAGTCGCAGCGCTGGTTTTGTTGCTGGCAAGCCGTCTTATGGCGGCCGAGGCGGTATGGCACAAGTATGACGTCAAGTCGGGCATTGTGACCATAGAAAACGTCATGAAGGTTGCGAAGACAGAGATCAAACAGACCATGATTGTATATTTTGACGACTTTGGAGCCAAGGAATGCAAGGAGACCTATAAAAACGGGAAATTGGTCAGTTCGATTTTCAGCGACGGCCAATGGGTGTACGGCGTTGATCATGCCCAGAAAACCGCCAACAAGAAAGAAAAAGCCTATCGGGGAACAGAACTCAGAGTGGAGATAACGGATATGGGCACCAAGGAGGACTTGGCGGCGGGCAAAGTGAAAAAGGTAGCGCCCATGACAGTGGCGGGCAAGACCTGCGAAGTGATCCAGGCGAACAAAACCCTCTACGGTGGCTGGAAGAAAGTAATGGTTTATATGCAAAGTGACTCCAGCAGCATGGTGAAAACCACCATGACGGCCACCAAAATTGAGGAAAACGCAGCCGTACCGGCCGCGAAGTTCCAGGTACCGACCGGCTATAAGCTGCAATAAGCCGGAGTAACTGGTTGGGTTAATGAATAAAACATAAGGATACAAAATATATAGTGGTTGGTACCGGGAGATACGTTTTATGAATCCAAAGGATATCTTGGGTGGCGAGGTACACGCGCTCCCGCAGGATTTGCGGAAGGCACTGGCCAGTGATCCAGCGGCATTAACCGAGTGGGGTACGCTTACACCACTCATGCGCAATGAATGGATCTGCTGGGTCATCTCTGTCAAGAAACCGGAGACACGGAAGCTGCATATCGAGCGGATACTTGCGGAGCTTAAAGAGGGAAAGCGCCGCCCTTGTTGCTGGGCTGGCTGCCCCCACCGGGGGAAGCGGGCCAGTGGGAAAATCGCCCTGGATTTTCGGATCAAGCCAGTGAAATAGCAAGGCGCCAGTCATAAGTATTTATTTTTGGATTTTGGTGGTTAAGTGGATAAGTCGACTCCGGCCTCCAAAAATCATAATTGGTGGCTGGCGCGTTTTCGCGGTCACCACCATTAAAAGGGGATTCAACCATGGATGCTCAACGGAAGGCGATCATTCGCGAGGCTTACAATGTGGCGGCGGAGAAATACGCGGAATGCTGTTTTTTTGAATTGTACGATAAGCCACTTGATAAAAAACTTTATGATCTTTTTTTCGAGCGTGTGGTGAATAAAGGCCCAGCCCTTGAGATTGGGTGTGGTCCTGGAGAAGTGAGCAACTATCTGAAAATGAAGGGGTTGGAGATCATCGGGATCGATTATTCAGAGAAGATGATTGAGATGGCCCAAAGACTTAATCCCTACATCGATTTCCGTGTCGGTGATGTGTTCCACCTGGATTTTGAAGCTCAAAGTATTGCCGGAGTGGTGGCGCCGTATTTGATTGTTAATTTTACGATCAGCGATGTGGCGCACGCTGTCGAAGAAATCGGCAGAGTTTTGATGAAAAGCGGACAGTTATTACTGTCCTTCCACTCCGGGAAGCAAGAACTCCTGGTTAAGGATTTTTTCATGCCTGGTAATCAAATCCCTTACACGTTCTTTGAACCCAACGAAGTCCGGGACCTTCTTGCCCAGCATGGGTTCAAGATTATCGAATTGATAAATCGGATGCCTTACGAAGGTGAGGAAACGACTAGGACCTATATTTTTGCTGAGAAGATCTGAAAATGGGGAGGGCGAAATCGGTGCCAGGCACGAAATGGCGAAATGGCAGCATACAAAGTCTGAAAGCTGGTATCACAAAATGTGATGCCAGATAGCCATGTTTCCACGAAATAGACCGAGGAGTGAGTAGGAACTTATCACAAGCTGTGATAAGTTCCGTGAAGCATGCATCCGGTGACAGATACAGGGAAGAAAAAGAAACTTAACTTTACTCCATCGGGGATGAGAATCCTCAACCAAACTAATTTTATGTTTCGCCTTACATCTAAAGAGTTTTTAGACTTGAGATCACAAACTGTGATCTCAAGTTGGCGCATACCGCTGACCCGAAATATAGAGCTATAAGATCACTATCTGTGATCTTATAGCTCTGTAGTTCAGCGCGTAGTTTCCCTATGCGTCTACTAAAAATGTATTGGGAGTCGGTGTCGCGGCTTGAATTTTGAGAGTTCTTTTCAGTATGTCATTTCGAGGCAGCGCCGAGAAATCTGTTTTGTGTTTGGCATAAAGTAGTAAATCGGATTTCTCACTTCGTTCGAAATGACAAGCGTGTGTAAAAAAGAACAGGGGTGAAGAACGACCGATGCAAAAGAGGTTGCAAAACGCATGAAACGGATTATGATAAGGGCGTTATTTTGAAGCAGTAAGGATGATGACGGGACCGGGGAGTGGATGTAACGAGGATAGATGAAGAATTCGAGGGGGCAAGGATGCTCGGTGAGAATCTGGAAACGGGGAAATCTAAAGGACGGAACACCTAAGGCGCACTTATTCAGTGCGCCTTTTTTTTTTTTAGGATTTTTGATTTGGCACCGTTATTATTAAAACTAAAATGAACTAATAAGGAGGGGGAAGTGGAATTAAGTCGTGTAGATATATCTAATTTTAGATCAATTAAGGAACTTTCAATTTGTTTTAAACCACAATGTCGAATCCTTGTTGGGGTTAATGAATCAGGAAAAACTAATATTCTTGATGCATTGTCGTTTCTCTCTAAAACGCTTATGCCTTCTGATGAGGATAGGCGAGATCCACAACCTGACGAATCACCTGTTGTATCAGCGTATGTGCGATTTGTTTTTAAATTGGATAAAAAAGAATGCCAAAAAAACTTTGATGCAATTAAAGATCAAGTCGCAGCGATAGATTTCGGAGAAGCGATTTTGTCATATAATAAAAGAGATCTAACCTTACAAGAATTTTGCAACACTAGAAACGAAGGGCTTTATAGAATTAATATAATTAAAAAAGATAAAATCAGCAGTTTTTGGAGTTTGGGCGAAGGTTATAGTGTATATGAATACTGGAAGAAACCTAGTGTTGCTTGCCCGACGGATTATATAGTTAAGGAGCATCAAAAACCTCTTTCGAAATATAAACTTATCAATACTCGGGATTTTTCTGAAATACCTTCGCAATATTTAGAAACTATTTCCCCTGAAGAAATTAATTCAATTATTGGAAAACTCGTCACGTCTACAATTGATGAGAAATTACCGGAATGTGTAAGATGGTCATACAATGAAAGTAATTTGCTGCCAGGGCGAATTGTTTTAGCTAATTTTGTTGCTGATCCCTCAAGTTGTTTGCCTTTGAAACATATGTTTGAATTGGCTGGGTATTTTGATATTAAAGACACGATAACGGCTGAACAAAAAAGGACCAATGGTATTCGGAATTTACTCAACCGTGTGGCTGATAGAGCCACTAAACATATTCGGAATGTTTGGAAAGAAAATAAGGAAATAAAAATATTCCTTCAAGAGAATGGGCTCGATATTGATGCTGGGATCGAGGATAAATTTAATACTTATAATTTCGCGAAACGTAGTGACGGGTTTAGAAGGTTTGTGACCTTTTTATTAATAATATCAGCTAAAGAAAGGACTCAACAATTCAAAAATATATTGCTCCTCATTGATGAACCCGATATTGGTTTACATCCTTCTGGAGCGAGGTATCTTAAGGATGAACTTATAAAGATAGCTGAGACCAATACAGTTGTGTTTAGTACACATTCGATTTTTATGGTTGACCGCGAGACTGTTGAACGCCACTTGATAGTTAAGAAAGAAAATGAGGTGACTACTGCTGAAGAGGCGAGTCAATCAAACATAAAAGATGAAGAAGTTATATATAATGCATTGGGATATTCTATTTTTGAAAATTTGCACAAAAAAAATATTGTTTTTGAGGGATGGCGAGATAAAAAAATGTTTGAAATAGCAATTAAAAATCCGCCTACAAAATACAAAAAGCTAAAAGAAAAATTTAAGGATTTTGGAACTTGCCATGCGGAAGGGGTGAAAGATATCCCACGTATCACGGCAATACTTAATTTAGCGAATAGGGAATGTATTATTTTAAGTGACAATGATGCTGCTGCAAAAGAGCAGCAAAAAAAATATACAGGGTACGGTAAGTGGTTTATATACTCTGATATTCTCGAAGTAGAAAACATTATCACGGGAGAAGATTTTGTAAAACCAGAAGTATTTAAAGGAATTATTAAAAATCTTATTCAGCAGCAGCCAGAGTTACCTGCATTAACCGAAGATCAGTTAAACAATTCGGGTGGAAAGATACATGCATTAGAGAGCTGGTTGAGCAGGGCTAATGTTCCTCAACAGGAGAAAAAAGTGATTTTAAATCAAATTAAAGAAGCGGTTTTTACTAATCTCAAAGTTACGCAAATTGAAGAAGTGTACTTTGAGTATTTGGAGAAAATTACAAAAAATGATTTTTAGTGTAGATGTGATGGGGGACAGTAAAAACTTAGCGAGTTAAGGATTTGAAGAGAGCTTAAGTTGCTGAGTTTTTACCGTCCCCCAAAGTATGTCTTCTGTTTTCACTAATGTAGAAATAAAATAATTGCATTCAGGGAGCAGTGCAATATGACGAAATGTCCTTTATGTGATAAATCCGTGGATGTTCCACGAAAAGATGGTCTGGGCGCAATATTTCCCAGTATATTAGAATTTAACTGTCCGCGTTGTGGCGATTACATAATTGATGAAGCGATTTCCAAGCAGTTAGGAAAAATTAACTTTAAAGAATTGAAAGAAGATATGTTTTTGCTTTCTGGATATTCCAGGGAGTTGCACCACCGAGGTGGTAAATTCAAATTTATTGTACCAGGATTTGATTATTTTCACAAAATTGAAGAATTAAAAAAGATGACTGTTCAACAAAAAATTGACAAACTATTTAATTATTTAAGTGTAAGTACAAAAAACGCAGGTGATTTAATCGGAGTTAACGAATCTAACGATTATCCAATAACGTTCTCTAGGGGAAGAACTGAGTTTAACTTCATTATGCAATCATTAATCGATGAGGGGTTTGTTGTCAGAGAAGGGAATTTATCTAATGAGTATGCATGTAAAATTACAGCACGTGGATGGCTTAATTATGAACGGGAAAAAAACAATGAACTTAGCAACAAAGTTTTTATTGCTGGGTGGTTTGCTGCTCCGGTTGAATTGTGGGATTCGATACGTAAAGCTGTGAGAGATGCGGGTTATGAACCAGATGATCTAATAATGGCCGAACATTTAGATGATATCAATTCGAGAATAATGGCAGGGATACGTGAAGCACGGTTTGTTATTGCGGATTTTACTTGCGATAGTCAAATTCGCGGTGGTGTATATTATGAAGCAGGATTTGCAAAAGGGCTGGGTCTTCAAGTTATTTGGACTTGCCGAGAAGATATGATTGAGAAATTGCATTTCGATATTAATCATTATCCATTTAAAAAATGGAGTGGATCAAATTGGCCTGAATTTCAAGACGGGCTTAAAAATAGTATATTAGAACTTTTTGGTCCTGGTGAAAATAGGGAAATTTAAAAGAAGGAAAAAGGTAGCTGTGTCCTTTTGAAAGTGAGGATTGTAATGGGTGACTTTATAAAAATTTTAGCAGGGCTATTAGTGAATGATAAGCTTTTTTTAAATCAAGCTTGGTTTTGGACTTCGCTTTTTGGTGCTGTTGGAATTCTTGGCGTCGTTATTAAAGAGTTATTAGCTAGCAAGACTATATTAAAAGCCGAAAGACTACGCTTACATGAACAAGAAAAGTTTTTAGCATATAAAAAACTTTATAATTTTGTTTCTGGCATGGCAGATGCACTTTTTCCACCGAATGAACCTCGCCGTGATTTTATAGCTGAAATGAAATTATACAGAGAACATATCAAACCCAATATGCTTTTTTTTATTCCTGAGATTAGAAAGATATTGAAAGATTTCGAAGATCAATATAGCGCTCTAAGTAATCCCGATATAATTCTTAAAATCAATTTTACTGATTTTGTTGATAAACATTTATTTTCGTCACTTGAATCGCTACAGAAGATGATAGAAAAGCAAACGGATAGTATACTTTTTTAAGATAAAATAAAATGGTGACTGGCATTTTTTCACGATGAACCAAAAGTACGGTGTTCGGAGATCAGGTCCACTTGAAACGATTTACGGCTTGATTTTTGCGCGTGGTTTTTGCTTGGCTTTGTAAGTAGTCCTCCGTCGAATTCTTAATTTCCTCGAATTCCCCCTGAAATCCCTGTTGACAAATCGCCCTTCTCACCGATACTATATCAATATATCCTGATATGGTGAAATATGATGCTGATCATTGATCGGTTAAAAGCGTTGGCGGATCCTACGCGGTTGCGGATTTACGGGGTGCTCTTGAAGCATGAGTTGAATGTCAATGAGCTCATCTCCGTATTTGGCATGGGGCAGTCGCGGATTTCGCGCCACTTGAAAATACTCACAGACTGCGGGCTCATTCAGTGCCGCAAGGATGGCCTGTGGTCGTTTTATTCCGCCGACACCAAACAGACGGGCACGAGCTGGGCGGAGTTGATCCGGCAAATGGGCTATGCCCACGAGCAAAAGGATTTGGAGACCGCCGCACGGGTCTTCAACGGACGCACGGAAGACACAACTAAGTTTTTCAACACCGTGGCCGAGGACTGGGAGCGCTTGAAGCAGGACCTCTTGGCCGGTGCGGACCTGGAAAAGATCCTCGATAAGCTTATCCCTACCTGCGGAGCGGTCGTGGACCTGGGCTGCGGGACCGGGGACTTGCTGCCCTTGCTCTGCCGGAAGGCCAAGCAGGTGATCGGCGTGGACAACGCTCCGGGCATGCTCGAGGAGGCGCGCAAGCGCCACAAGCTCGACGCGTCCCAGGTGAGCCTGCGGGTGGGGGACTTGGCGCACTTGCCCCTGCGCGATGAGGAAGTGGATTGTGCGGTCATGACCATGGTGCTCCACCATGTCTCCGAGCCTGAGAAGGTGGTCTTGGAAATTGCCAAAGTGCTCAAGAAGGGGAAGACCTTTCTCTTGCTTGACCTGGCCAAGCACTCGGACGAGAAGCTGCGGACGCGGTACCATGACCGCTGGCTGGGGTTTGCCAAAAACGATATCCAGACCTGGCTGAACCGGGCCGGGTTGGTGATTGAGACCGAGACGACGATACCGCTGAAAAACGGACTGGAAGCGTTTGCGATTCAGGCGAGGAAAAAGAAGAAGTAGTGCCGATACTGGGAGCCTGGGTATTTAGTTACTCAGGCTCCGGAGCAATGGAAAATGGAACAATAGGAACAGCAGAATTGCGGTCTATTTTCGATTCTCGATTTTCTGGAAGTTAGAACAGTCGTGCTGGATTAGTACCACCAAATACATTTCGGAGGGACGTTATGGGAGATTACAAAGTTAAGGCATTTGACCAGGCCGAGTGGGGGCGTAAGGAGATTGAGATCGCGGAACAGGAAATGCCGGGTTTGATGGCGGTCCGCGAGAAGTACGCGAAGGAGCAGCCCTTGAAGGGCGTGCGCATTTCCGGCTCGCTGCACATGACCATTCAGACCGCGGTTCTGATCGAGAGCCTGAAGAGTTTGGGCGCGGACGTGCGTTGGGCCAGCTGCAACATCTTCTCCACGCAGGACCATGCGGCCGCAGCCATTGCGGCAGCCGGTATTCCGGTCTTTGCCTGGAAGGGTGAGTCTTTGGAAGAGTATTGGTGGTGCACCAAGCAGATGCTCACCTTCCCGGGTGGCAAGGGTCCCATGCAGATCGTGGACGACGGCGGCGACGCCACCTTGTTGATCCACTGGGGCTACAAGGCCGAGAACGATCCGACCTTCTTGGACCAGAAGACGGACAACAAAGAAGTCCAGATCATCTTGAACCTCTTGAAAGACACCCTGAAGACCGAACCGGGCTTCTGGCACAATGTGGTCAAGGAATGGAGCGGCGTTTCCGAGGAAACCACCACGGGCGTGCATCGGCTGTACCAAATGTTTGAAAAGGGCGAGCTCCTCGTCCCGGCCATCAACGTGAACGATTCCGTGACCAAGTCCAAGTTCGACAACCTCTACGGTTGCCGCGAATCCCTCATTGACGGCATTAAGCGCGCGACCGATGTCATGATCGCCGGCAAAGTGGCTGTGGTCTGCGGGTACGGCGATGTGGGCAAGGGTTGCGCCAAGGCCTTGAAGGGCATGGGCGCCCGCGTGATCGTGACTGAGATCGACCCCATCTGCGCGCTGCAGGCGGCTATGGAAGGGTACGAAGTCACCACGGTGGAAGACACCTTGGGGCTGGGTGACATGTACGTCACCACGACCGGTAACTGCGAAGTCATCCGGATCGAGCACATGGCGAAGATGAAGACCGAGGCCATTGTCTGCAACATCGGGCACTTTGACGACGAGATCCAAGTCGACAAGCTCAATGCGTTCCCGGGCATCAAGCGCATCAACGTGAAGCCCCAGTACGACAAGTACGTGTTCCCGGACGGGCATGTGATCTACTTGCTGGCCGAAGGGCGTCTGGTCAACCTGGGCTGCGCCACGGGGCATCCTTCGTTTGTCATGTCGAACTCGTTCACCAACCAGACCTTGGCGCAGATCGACCTGTGGAAGAACAAGGGGAAATACAAAGTAGGCGTGTACCGCCTCTCCAAGGAGCTGGACGAGGAAGTGGCCCGCTTGCACCTGGGCAAGATCGGCGTGAAGCTGACGCAATTGACAGACAAACAGTCGAAGTACCTGGGCATCCCGGCCGCGGGTCCGTACAAGCCGGAGCACTACCGCTACTAATTTTTAACGAGGCACATAGCCCCTGGGTCGGTAAACCCTACATTACCGCCCCAGGGGCTTTTTATTTTGGTTTGTGTATTTTGTTTTTTACTCCCATTTACTGTCAGCGCCGACCCCTTGAAAATCAGATGAAATATGCTAAACTTCGGATATTCAAGTTACTTTCATCACTTAACTTATGAGGGGAAAAAGTCTATGCTTTTTATGCGGTTTCGTTTTGGCTTGTGCTTGGTTGGGTTATGTTTGCTTGGTGTTTCTCAGGTCTTGGCCAGTTCACCCTACGGCAATGGTTCGGACGGTGACCTTTATATTACATCGGGGAGCAATGCCAACCTCAATACGGACATTCTTAAGTCCGGGCGCACCCGTGCCGACGGCATTGCCTATCGCGTAACGGCTGACGTGGGCGGAAACACGCTTACCATTGGCCAGGCTCCCGATGGCATTGCCGTCGGGGATAAAGTTTTGCTTATAGACTTGCAGTCGCCCGGTTCTGTCATTTTCAATTATGTGGGCAATTTTGAAATTTTGGATGTCACCGGATTGACCTCCACGGGCATTGTTGTTTTGAATGCGCCTACGAAAAGCTATGGGCAAGCCACTCAGCAGCGCATTGTCGTCCAGCGCATTCCCCAATACCGCAATGTAGTGATCGACAGTTTTGCCTCCATTACCGCCTCGCCCTATGACGGGCTGACCACCACCCCCAGCGGTTCGCGCGGTTATTACACGGGCATTGTCATCTTCTTCTGCAGCCAAACCCTTAACAACAACTGGACGGTCAATGCCATGGGATGCGGGTACCGGGGTGGAGCCGGAGGGACGTCGTATGGGTATTATGGAGAAAACTATTATAACAACGGTTTTTCCAACCAAAGCGGCATGCATGGGGGCGGCGGCAACGGGGTGCAAACCGGGAGCAACGATCCGGGTGCCGGCTCGGGAGGATCGTATGCCAACTTGGGTCAAGGCCTGGGCGGGCCTTACGACGGAAGCACCAATGAGACGTATGGAGATTCCGCGCTTTCTAAAATGTATTTAGGTTCCGGTGGCGGCGGTGGTGCAGGCACTGACAGCCAAGGCGGATTGGGAACCGCTGGAGGCGCCGGGGGCGGAATCATTTACATACGCTGCAACACCCTTACAGGAGGCGGGCAGTTTTCCGCAGTGGGTGGGCAAGGCGTGGATAAGGCTCCGGGCGGGAATTACAGTTCAACCGGTGGCGGCGGCAGCGGTGGGTCCATTTTCCTCAAGGGCAATAATCTGCCCTTGGGAACCAACATCACCATGGCGCATGGCAATGGCGGAGGAACGTATTCCGGCTCGACGCACAACCGCATGGGCGGCTGGGGAGGGCATGGCCGCATTGTCTTGGATTGCGTGGCTTACTCCGGCGTCACCACGCCGACGGCGTATGTGGTCACCCGAACCGCACCCAACGCACCGACCGGCCTTGCGGCCACCTCCGTAGTGTGGAATCAAATGAGCCTTACCTGGACGGATAATGCCACCGATGAAACCGGGTATGTGGTCGAGCGCAGCCTCGACGGAGGGAATTGGGATCAATTGGCGGACGTGGCTGCCAATACGACCGGTTACAGTGATAATACGGCTAATTATTTAACTTCGTATTATTACCGTGTTATGGCTTACCATACGCAAGCGGTTTCCAATTATTCCAATGAAATTGGCCCTGTGTCACCCGTGCCACCCACGCCCACTGCGACTCTGACTGCGACGTTTACACCCACGGCTACCAGGACCGCCACCGCATCCGCGACACATACACCGACGGCAACCGTCACACGTACTGCCACCTTGACCGCGACGGCTTCTGTCACGGTAACGCGTACTCCAACCGCGTCGCCCACGGCCACGATTTCCGCCACGGTGACGCGCACCCCAACCGCCACTCCTACGGCGACCATTTCGGCCACGGCGACACGCACGACGACGGCCACTCCCACGCTGACGGTTTCTGCCACCGCCACCGCGACCCCCAGCATTACTGTCACCGCCACCATTTCGGCCACGTACACGGTAAGCCCCACGGCCTCGCCCACGCCTACGCACACGACCACGTCCACGGTGTCACCTACGGTTTCAGGGCTCAATGTGGGCGATGCCCGCGTATTTCCCAACCCGGCCAAGGGAAGTGTTAAGCTGAAGTATCGGGTTGACGAGGCCCAAACGGCCCGCTTGGATATTTACCAAATGACCGGTGAGCGCGTGGCCCATGTCGAGCAGCTTGCACAAGGTGGGGAAAACCTCATCGTTTGGGAGTGTCCGGGGGTTGCTCCGGGGATTTACCTGGGGCACCTGAAGGTGAAAGACGCCGCCGGTGCGGTGGTGCTTGAGAAAAAGGTGAAAATGGCCTTAATTAAGTAACTGTACGAGCCCGAGCACTATCGCTGCTAAATAAGAAATACTCTAGATAATCGCAAAACCCAAAAGCCATCCGGTCGCACGCCGGGTGGCTTTTTGGTTTCCTGCCTAATCTGCCAGCTTACACCCAGGTACAATTGATACTTTTTTTCGACTCCCTAATAATCATACTAGAATGCAAGAACCTTATTTGTTTTGCAGTAAGTGGAGCGTGCGTGGGTGGATACTATGCCGGAATTTATTCGATTTCCCAAAGCCTTTCTCTGGGGTGTGGCTACGTCCGCGTATCAAATAGAAGGCGCTGCGGAAATGGACGGCAAAGGCCCTTCGATTTGGGATGCGTTTGTGCGCCGCCGACATGCCATTGCCGACGGCAGTACGGGTGATACTGCGTGTGACCATTATCGGTTTGCTCCCGGGGATGTCCAGCTGATGGCGGATCTGGGTGTTACTGCGTACCGGTTTTCCATTGCTTGGCCGCGTCTGTTCCCAGAAGGCCGGGGGCGCATGAACGAGAAAGGCATGGATTTCTACCGGCGTTTGGTGGCGGACTTGCGTGCGCGCGGGATCGAACCTATCGTGACCCTGTACCATTGGGATCTGCCTGCGGCTTTGGAAAAAGAAGGCGGCTGGGGCGCACGTCGGACTGCGGAGTCGTTTGCAGAATATGCCGGTGCGGTTGCGCGAGCCCTGGGCGGGCAGGTGCAGTGGTGGCTCACACTCAACGAACCCCTCTCGGTGGTGACGCACGGTTACCTTGTGGGGGATCACGCGCCCGGCCGGCACAATCCGCTCCTCGCCCTGCGAGTTGCGCACCACCTGTTGCTGGCCCATGGGTTGGCCACGGAAGCCATTCGGGCGGAGTCCTCGTCGGTCCAGGTTGGCTTGGCCAATAGTTACTACCCCTATTATCCCCAGTTGCGAGGACCCATGCAAACCACCGGCTGGGTGCATGCCCTTTGCAACCGGACCTTCACCGACCCCATTATCCTAGGTCAATACCCTGAGCCCGTAGCCGGTTGGTTGCACTGGCTGCAACCTGGGCTGGTGCGAACGGGTGACTTAAAGCACATTTCCCAGCCGCTTGATTTCCTGGGGGTTAACTACTACTCGCGACTGACGAAGTTCAGCCCGTGGAAGAATTGGTTTCAACCCAAGCCGACCTTGGAGCAAAGGGATGCCACGCACACCGGCATGGGGTGGGAGATTTATCCCGAAGGATTTCACGAATTGTTGCTCTGGCTGCACGGTGCTTTCCCGGGCGCGCGTTTTTTTATTACAGAAAATGGAGCAGCCTATTCGGACCCGCCGGAAAAGGGGCGGGTGAGTGACCTCAAGCGGATTGCGTTTATCCGCGGTCATCTTCAGGCCTTGCACCGGGCCATGGAGTCCGGTGTGGATGTACTCGGGTATTGCTACTGGTCGTTGTTGGATAATTTTGAATGGGCTTACGGCTACACCCAGCGGTTTGGTTTGGTGGGGGTGGATGCCACCGACGGGCGGCGGTTTATAAAGGCCAGCGGCGAATGGTACGCGCACGTATGTCACACAGGACAGGTGGACGTAAAATGAGTGAAAGTATGCAGATTGCCATCATCATCCCCGTATTTAAGGAACCCAAGGGGATCTCCAAAATGCTGGACCGATTGCTAAAGGATCCTTACCCGCACAAGCAAATCATCGTCGCGGTGGACGGTCCACTGACAACAGAGATTGCCACTGCGTTGGAGCCTTTTCGCGGGCGTGTCCGGGTAGATGTTGACGGAGAGGCGCGTGGAAAAGCCGCAACCCTCAACCGGGTGGTGCCGTCGGTCACGGCAGAAACCCTCGTTTTTCTGGACAATGATTTGAAATTTAGCGATCGCCCGGACTTGTTGGAACGTTTGGTTCACAGCATGGCGTCGTGTGATCTGCTGGAGCTTCCGAAACAAGCCACGACCTCCAACTGGCTCTCGGATTTGGTGGCGTTTGAGTTTCTTGACAACGCCATTATGGCTTGGCTTTTTACGCATTTGGCAGGTCACTGCCCGGGGATGAACGGTTCGGCGTTTGCCGTACGTAGAAGTTGGTTCCTCCGGCTGGGCGGTTTCCGGCGCGTGATTGACGAAGACTCCGATTTCGCGGCCCGGGCCTTTCATCAATGGGCGCGCTTTGGGTTTGATCCGGCACTCCAAGTGAAAACAGAGGTGCCACTTACCTTGGGGGCATGGTTCCATCAACGTCGGCGTTGGGCTACCAATAATATCTACTGGTTGAAAGAAAACTTGTCCGGGGTGGCCGTACACGCTCTGCAATCTCCCAGTCTCTTGCTTTCCTTTTTTATCTTTACGCTGCCTTTTTTATTGATTCCGCTCTGTTTTCTGGTCATGCAACTGGGTCCCTTAGCCGCTTGGCAAGCGTCGTTGCTGGTATTTACGCAACAGGAAGCTGGCGGTGCGCTGGGTGGAGTTCTCTCGTTTCTTCATTTTAAACAGTGGATTGCCCTGGGGTTTTTACCGCTTACGGCGGCCTTTGTTATTTCCCTTGGCCTCCACTATGGGTTCGCACGCTTCCTGCACTTTCGATTCAAGTCCTGGCCATTCATTGTCTATTATTTTATTTATACCCCAATATGGATTTTAATCAGTCTGGGATTCTGGCTTGAGCTTGCGATCCGAGGTCACATGGATGTGGATTGGAAAACCTAGCACCTCCTCGAACAGAGGATTGGGGCTTGGGGAGGCGGTTCAGCTGAGATGGGTAAGCGCCGGTTAGTGTTTGGCGTGCCAGCGCATCTTCATGTAGACATTGCCTTTTTTCAATTCGTCAAGCATTTGAGCCAGGCGTTTTTGGCGGGTGGTTGCCTGGATGCCGCGCGTAATCCAACCAATATAATCGTTTTGTTGGTAGGGGGGGCGGAGTTGATAACGTTCCATGAGCTTGGTTTTTAAAAGCGCGTCTTTAATAAAATCGGGCATGGAATGTCTGGGGCGGCGCGGGGACCGCGGTGCGGGTGTTTTGCCTTTGGCGGTGGCGGTGGTTTTGGGGGCTACGACTTCTTGAATGCGAAAACGCACCAGGGCTTTTACCAGGGTGAGGGGAAGCGGCCGGTCCAACGGGAATTGAATCGCGCCCTTGGAATACATAAAGGGAACCAATTTTGGTTTAAAGCGTTCAATGGTGGCGGGCAGGGGATAAAACCCGATATGCTGTTTGAAGGCCGCAAAATGCACGAGGTTCGTGTCGTGCAGCCGGAAGGTGGGCATGCCGTAGCGAATGGTTTCTTCGGCTTCAGGGGCCAGGGTTGCAATGGTCCGCCGGAGTGTTTCCAGCCGGGTGCGGGTCTCTTTGGGAAAGGACGCAAAGTAAGCGTTCAGTGGGCTCGCTTTCTGTTTGGTCATGCGTGTATCCCCCCCGACGATGGAAATGATATCGCGCAATCATACCACGGCAGTTAAAGTCCGGGCAAGGGGCGGTAGGTGTAAAAGATCCTTTAGAAAATCCAGGCTACTTGCCGAACCTGAAGGTTATGTGAAAGGCGTTGACAAAGTTAGGTAAGGCGTGTAATTATTTCGGAACACGAACTATTTGCGAGACGAAGTAAATGGGCGGTCTGCAATGAAACCTAAAAACCGAGTGGCGGAACGGGCCGATTACTTAATGAGCGTCATGCTCCGACTGGGCAAAAATCTGCACGGTCGGATCCATACCCGCTTGAGCATGAAGCCGGATTTGACCCAAGGGCAGATGACGGTTTTGTTTTACCTGGTGGAAAACGGACCGACGTCCATGCGGGAATTGGCACGTGTCGGACAAGTCACCATGCCCACCATGACCGAGATCGTAGCCCGAATGGTCCGGCTGCACTTGGTTGAGCGCCAACCCGACAGCGCGGATCGCCGCGTGATTCGCGTCAAGGTGCTGCCGAAAGGGAGAGAAGCCTTCAAGGCCAAGCATCGGGATGCGCGCCTGGTCTTTGAACTTATGCTCGCCTCTCTGAACGAGCCTGATCAAGCCGAGTTCATCCGCGCCTTTCAATTGATCGAACGGATTTTACTGAAAACCAAAGAATCAAGTACAGCGTAACGGATACGTTTATAAGGAGGCAGTTGTGCGACGCTTTTTTGTGACTTTATTAGTGAGTGGGTTGATTTTAGGGCTGGGTCAGGCTCAGGCTGCCACTGCGAGTGCGGCGAGCGTGCCTGCCGCCGGTGTTTCCAGTCTCGCGGCGGCGTCGGCTACTACCCTTACGGCGGGAAGTCTGACCAATACCCTGACCGCCTCGGTCCGCCCGCTTACGTTTCAAGAGGCCCTGGCCACGGCGGCTTCAGGCAACCGGACCTATCAGATCACCCAAAAGGCCGAGACCGCAGCCAGTGCCGCCTGGTGGCAGGCCATGCTGGCGTTTGGGCCTTCGGCCAATCTGCAGTTTCAATATGTTTTGGAAAACAAACCCATGGTTACGGTCATGGATTTCGGGAGCGCCTTTTCGTCCATGGGCTCTACGCCCATGGAAATGGAAATGGCCACCAACTATTATTCCGGGCGTTTGAGTGTCAGCCAACCGCTTTTTACGGGCTTCAAACTGGTCAATGGACTGGAACTGGCCTCCTTGAACTACGCCCAAGCCAAGTCGGCGCGCGACGAAGCCGCGAGTCAATTGTACGTGGATGTGGCCGAGGCGTATTACAGTCTCTTGGTGGCAGGCGAGATGGCCCGGGTGATGGCCGAAGGCCTGCACCAGACCGAGGAACACGTGGCCGTGGTCAAGGCCAAGTACCGGGAGGGCTCGGTCTCCAACTACGATGTATTGCGTTCGGAAGTTCAAGCCGCCAATTTGAAACCCCAGTTGGCCAAAGCCCAGAATCTGTTGCGCTTGTCGCGTAAAAAACTGGCCCTGACCCTGGGGTTGGATGCGGAACAATCCGTAGACGCGGTCGATGTCCTGGCCGTCAGCCCTGCACCCATGCCGGACCTAAGTACGCTCCAAGCCCAGGCCTTGGCGCAACGCTGGGATCTGGCCAACATGACCCGCACCGTAAAGATGGCCGACATCGCCCATACCTTGGCCCTGAAGAGCAATATGCCCATCGTGGCGTTGGCTGGGACGTGGACCTACTACGATACCTTGGATAAGGATTTTCCACCCGAGGGCGGCAATCTGCGCCATTCGTGGGAAGTGAGCCTCGGGCTCTCCTGGCCGCTTTGGGACAACTTGGCCGTGATTCCCAAAGCCGTGGAAGCAGCCGCGAAAGCCGACCAGGCGCGTCTGGGTGAGAAGGCCATGAACGACGGTATCCGCCTCGAGGTGGAAGCGTTGTATTTGACCTTGCAGGCGGCCCAGGATTCTCTGGCGGCGGGGCGAAAAACCGTGGAGCAAGCGGAAAAAGGGTATTCCATCGCCGTGCAGCAATACGCCGGGGGCATGATGACCAACTTGGATGTCATGGATGCCCAACTGGCCCTTAACCAAGCGAAAATGAATCTTCTGCAGACCCAGTACGAGTGCTTGTTGACCCAGGTCAAATTGCGCAAAGCCGCGGGCGAAGCGTTGAAATAGCAAAGGAGTCGGTGATGAAAAAGAAAACAAAGTGGATCATCTGGAGTGGGGTGGGCTTGCTGGTGCTGTTGGTGGTGTTTCGCATCGTGGGCAAAATCACCAGTGGGAAAGCGGATTTGGCCGAACTGCCGATTGCGGTTCGCGTGATGTCGCCGGTGGTGGGGCCGGTGGAGGATGCGCTCGAGCTGTCCGGCAGCATCAGCGGCAAAGAAGAAGCCAATGCGTATTCCAAAGTTCCCGGGCGTTTGGCCCGGTACGAGCGGACCGAAGGGGAATGGGTCAATAAAGACGAGGTTATTGCCTGGATTGAACGGGACGAAGTCGGGTTGCAATATTCGCTCTCACCGGTCAAGTCGCCGATCAACGGGCAGGTGGCGCAGCACCTGGTCGACATTGGCGAGGCCGTCTCTGGGGGCATGGGCATGCCCGGCACACCGGTGGCGCGCGTGGTGGATCCCCGGCAGCTGGAGATCAATGTGCATGTGATCGAGCGGGAAATCGGGAAAGTGGCCGTGGGCCAGAAGGTCAAGGTGAATGTGACCTCCTTTCCGGAGGAGACCTTTTTGGGCAGTGTGACCCGAGTCGCCCCGGTGCTCGATCCGCTCTCGCGCACGGCGTTGGTGAAGATTACGCTCCAAAAGAGCGGTGGCAAGCTCAAGTCCGGCATGCTGGCGGATGTGCATATCATCGTGGCCCAAAAGGAAAAAGGCCTGCTGATTCCGCGCGATGCGGTGCTCAAGCAAAACCGCTTGCGCTTTGTCTACGTGGTGCAAGGCGGCAAGGTCCATCGCCAGGATGTGCAAACCGGTTGGGTGCAGGGTGACCGGCTGGAAATCCTTGCGGGTGTGAGCCCGCAGGATCAAGTGGTGGTCCAAGGGCAGTCGCGTCTGACCGAGTCTTCCTCGGTTAAAATTGTGGAATAGGGAGCACGGCTATGTTTCTTTCCCGCTTTGCCATCAAACGCCCGCTCATGGTGTTTATGATTTTTGTTGGAGTGATCGTCCTGGGACTGATCTCGCTCCAAAATCTCAAGGTGGATCTTTTTCCGGAAATGGATTTTCCCATGGTCGTGGTGGTGACCAGCTACAGCGGCGTGGGTCCCCAAGAAATCGAGAGCATGGTCACGGAACCGTTGGAAAAAATCCTGGCCACGGTCACGGCCGTCAAGAACGTCTCCTCGAAATCGCTGCAGGAAATGTCCGTGGTGATGCTCGAGTTTGAATGGGGCACGGACATGAGCGCGGCGGCCCAAGACATGCGGGAAAAGATCGATCTGGTCAGCAAGTATCTGCCCGACGGGGTGGACAAACCCATGATCATCAAGTTTGATCCCTCCATGATGCCCATCATGTTTATGGGCGTCTCGGGTAAAAACCAAGGGTTGGATGAGCTGCGCACCGTGGCCGAGGATACGATCGGCAAGCGCGTGGAACGCATTGAAGGCGTGGCCATGTCCACGGTCACGGGCGGGCTCCAGCGCGAGATTCAAGTGCACATCAACCGCAATGCCCTGGAAGGGCGCGGGCTCTCCATCCAGCAGGTGATGAGCATGCTGGCCGCGGCCAATTTGAATTCGCCGGGCGGGCACATTAAAACCGGGGACAAGGATTACATTGTCCGCGTGATCGGACAGTTCAAGACCGTAGAGGATATCGGCCAAACCGTCATCGGCAACCAACGCGGCGTACCGATCCGCCTGCGCGACATTGCCGAGGTTAAAGACGATTTTCAGGAAACCACCTCGGTGGTGCGCATTAACGGAAAAGCCGGGGTGCTCTTGCAAATCCAGAAGGAATCCTCGGCCAACACCGTGGAGTTGGCCGGCAAGGTCCGGAAGGAACTTGAGAAGCTTCGTCCGGACTTGCCCCCCGGGGTTGAGGTTGTCAAGATCATGGATCAGTCGGAGTTCATAGGGAGCTCCATCAACAATGTTAAAAATGCCGCGGTGGAAGGCGCGATCCTCGCCGTCTTTTTCATCCTGCTCTTTTTAGGGAATTGGCGGAGCACGTTCATTATCTCGTTGGCGATTCCTATTTCGGTCATAGCCACGTTTGCCTTGCTGTACTTTGGAAAACTCACGCTCAATATGGCCACCATGGGCGGCCTCGCCCTGGGGATTGGCCGCCTGGTGGACGATGCGATCGTGGTCTTGGAAAACATCTATCGCCATATGCAAGCCGGGGAACGTCCGCGCGAGGCCTCGCTGCTCGGGGCCATTGAAGTTGGCAATGCGGTTATTGCCGCGACGATCACCACCATCATTGTGTTTGTGCCGATTTTTTTCACCACGGGTCTGGCCGGGGTGATTTTTAAGCCCATGGCCTACACGGTCTCGTTTTCCTTGCTGGCCTCTTTTTTTGTGGCCTTGATGCTGATCCCGGTTTTAACCTCGAAATTTCTCAAGGTCGAGGATCCAAAGCAGGTCGCCGCCAAGCAAGGGTGGCTGGCGCGGTTTATTGCGCGTTTTAACTACTACTATGAACAATTCGCGGATTGGTATCAGTCGGTCTTGAATTGGGTCCTGGTGCATCGGCGACGGGTGATTTGGACCACCGTGATTGCCGGCGTGCTAAGCTTGGTTTTGGTTCCGTTTACCGGCATGGAATTTATTCCCAATTCCGATTCCGGTGAATTTAACATTAAACTAAGGCTGCCCATTGGCTCGCGCCTCGAACGTTCGGTCGAGGTTTTGGACCGGATGGAGACCATCATTCAAAAGGAAGTGCCGGAGGCCGAATCGGTCTTGGCCCGCGTTGGGATTGAGAATCAGGGCATGGGCGCCATGGCGAGCATCTTCGGCGGCATCAGCGGTCCGCATGCGGGAATCATCCAAATACGCTTGGTGAAACGGAAAGACCGGGGCCGCACCACCGAACAGGTGGTGGAAGCGTTGCGCCCCAAGCTTGAAGGGATTCCCGGGGCGGAAATTCGCTTCGAGATGCAGTCGTCCATGAACATGGGGAGCAATGCCCCCATTCAGGTGGAGATCCGCGGACATGACTTGGTGGCGGGGAAAGAACTGGCCGAACGTGTCCGGACCATGATGAACAAGGTCAAAGGTGTTCGCGATGTGGAAATTTCCCGCGAGGAAGGGCTGCCGGAACTCCAAGTGGTGATCAACCGTCAGCGTTCGGCGGAACTGGGACTCTCGATTGCCCAGATCGGCGGCGTGGTGGAGACCGCCATGGCCGGAAAAATTACGGCCATTTATCGAGACCCGCTCAAAGGCAAGGAATACAATGTATTGCTGCAATACCAAGACGTTGATCGCAAAAACCTAGCGGACTTGGATCGGTTGTTCGTGGTTTCCCCGCAAGGCGTTCGGGTCCCGCTGGGCAATGTGGCCCAGGTCATTTCGGCCGAGGGACCGACGGTGATTGATCACAAGAATCAAGAACGCCTGATTACGGTTTCGGCCCAGGTGGCGGGACGGGCGCCGGGGGATGTGGCCTCGGAAGTCAGTCGTAAAATACGTTCCGAAATCACTGTGCCCGATGAGTTCAACGTGGAGGTCACCGGAACGTTTAAAGATATGACCGATGCCTTCAAGAACCTGCTCTTTGCACTGGCGCTGGCTATGTTGCTGGTGTACATGGTGATGGTGGCCCAGTTTGAATCCTTGCTTGATCCGTTCATCATTATGTTCACCGTACCCCTGGGTGTGGTGGGCGTGATCTGGGGTCTGTTCTTGACGGGCAATACGCTTTCGGTGGTTTCATTCTTGGGCATCATCATGATGGCGGGCATTGTGGTCTCCAACGGGATTCTCTTGGTGGATTACACCACCATCTTGCGGCGTCGGGGGAAAACCCTGCGCGAAGCCGTGGTCGAAGCCGGGCGCACCCGACTTCGTCCGATCCTCATGACCTCGCTTACGACCATTGCGGGTATGCTGCCCATGGCCTTGGGGCTGGGTGAGGGCGGAGAGTTTGAGGCCCCCATGGCGGTCTCGGTTATTTTCGGCTTGGGACTTTCGACGTTGCTAACGCTCGTGATCATTCCTACGCTGTACACGATCATTGAGGAGAAATTCAAGCGCAAGCTGGTGGAATAGAGACTTTAAAAGGAGTGCATCATGCCAGGGTCTAAGATACGCAAAACCGCTGTCGTGGAAAAAGTAAAAAAGACGGTAAAGTCACAGTGGCAAATGTACTGGTTGGTCTACAATGTCGCCTTGGAACCCGATGTCAAAGACCTTATGACCAAGCACCAAATCACGGCCTACACCTTCTGGCCGGAAGTCCTGGGCACGGGGAGGTCGGGACCTCATTTGAACGATGACATTTGGCCGGGGGTGAATGCGGCGTTCATGTTTGTGGCACCCCAAGCGCGTGAGGCCGCCTTGGCTGAGGGCGTGGCGGCCATCCGCCGCGAATTTCCCGGAGAAGGCATCAAGCTCATGGTGCAACCCTGTTCGGCCGTGTACTAGTGCGGTTCCTTGCGGGCTCAAGCTTAAATGGGTTGCACCCTTAACTAATCTTAAAATGCTAAAACATACACTTGAAAAAAATGACAGACACAGTACACTGGTGAGTCTGGTTCAATAGTCTATGGGGAGGTGTGCAATGAAAAGGCTTTTGCAGATGGGGTTGGGTGGGTTGTTGGTGATGAGTTTTTTAGGTGTCGCAGTTGCAGAAGGACCCGTGGATGCCAAACGTACCGCGACCTTGGATAACCTGATGACGGCGTTCAACGGAGAGTCCAATGCGCAAGCCAAGTATACTGAATTTGCCAAAAAAGCCAAAGCCGAGGGGTATTTAAAAGTTGCGAAATTGTTTGAAGCTGCGGCCTTGTCGGAAGGCATTCATGCCGCACACCATGCCAAGGCCATAAAAGCCTTAAAGGGCACACCCAAAGTTACGTTGGTCCCTGCTACCATTGGAACCACCAAGGAAAATTTGGAAGCGGCGTTGGCTGGAGAAACCGCCGAAATCGAGAACATGTACCCTGAGTTCGTCAAACAAGCCGAAGCCGAAAAGCAAACCGCAGCAGCTCGGTCGTTCAACGGAGCCAAGAAGATTGAAGCCATTCATGCGGATTGGTTTAAAAAAGCCTTGGCGAATTTGAACCAGTGGAAAGCCGATGGGGATTTTTATACGTGTAAAGATTGTGGGTATGTAGCAGATAAACTGAATTTTGATTATTGCCCCGTTTGCAAAGCACCCAAAAGTGAATTTGTAAAAGCCCTTTAAACGTTAAGGTGTTTAGGGACGTGCAGCGAAAAAATCAGGGAGTTGAACCTTTGAAACCAGTTGGATGGCGAGTTGTTTTCTTTCACATTGCCTTTGTCTTGCTCAACCTTGTTGCCTGGGCTGATACTGCGCCTATGCTTGACGTTCAAACTTTGAACGCTGCTGCGAGCAGCTCGAATTCAGTCTTGGCCCAGGCGCAAGGGTTTAAGCTTTCCGGAACCGTACACTATCAAAAGCAAGGTGACATCTACATTTCCGTTGTAACCGCGGAGCAGTGGAAAAAGGATTTGCAGACACCGTACCAGTTGCTTTTGCCGATGGATGCAAGTGCGGCGAAGAACGGTAGCCTGGCGTTTGAATTTAAGGGTGTCCCGCAAGGGGCCTACTGCATTAAGGCCTATCAGGATGTGAATCGAAACGGAAAGCTGGATTTTGTGTTGGGGCCGGCAGAGCCGGTGGGTATGTATCGGAATGCGCGTCCTGTGTTAAGACCTCCGCGGTTTGATGAAATGGAATTTAAATTGGATAAGGATCTGACCGGAGTGAAGCTTGAGTTGAAATAAGGGCCGGTAAGGACGTATCTGTACGCTTGAGGGACATTATGAGTGAACCGGTCAATTTGTTGGAAAAATTAATGGTGCAAGCGGCCGAAGATCCCTTGGTTCGGGATGAGTTTAAAGAAAAGTGCCTGACCCACATGTTTTATCTGATCACCGAAAAGCCCATGGAAGAGTCGGGCGGGCAAGTCGCGCTGTTTACCAACAGCATCGAAGTCGAAGGTGAAGTGTACGCGACTTTTTTTTCGTCGGAAGAACAAATGAGGCGTTTTCATCCCAATGCCCATTTTTTCCGGATGCGGGGGCGCGAGCTGTTTAAAATGATGATGGGGCGCCCGCTCTTTCTCAACCCCGGGGGGGAGTTTGGCAAGTTGTTCACCCCGGCGGAAATGTATCCGGTGGTCTATCGGGATAAGTGGGAGCGTTACGGGTTTTACACCTGCCAGGATGAGTCGATCCTGGTCTTGGGTCAGCCACCTCAAGTGCAAGAAAGTTTGGTTGAGGCGCTTCGCGCCATTCTGGCGCTTTTTCCCGATGTGTACGAAGCCTACGTGGCCCAAACGCATAAACTGCTCGGTTCGTTCCAACCGTTTCATGTGGTCATCGGCATCAAATCCAGACGATCCATAGAGGTGGTGGCCGAGGCCATCCGCCGTTCGGGGTTGATCCCTGAGGAAGAAGATCGGATCTTGGATATTCAGGTTTTGGAGTCCGATGAGCTCAGTGGGTTTATTACCCAAAACTTTCATCCCGTCTATCGCCGCAAGCGCTTTTGGGCCGGGTGGATGCAATGGATAGCAGGTTGGCGGAAACCGCTTTGAAGCTCCGCTGAACCAACCACGCTGTTTCTCGCGTTTTGCTTAATGCACCACCGCTACTTTCAGTGTTTCCTTCGGGTAACCCGTGCGTTCGATGCGCACCAGGTACACACCCGGCGCCGCCGTACGACAATTCCAGACCAGTGATGCTTGCGATCCTGCCGCCCGTGTGAGTTGATACGCCCTCTCGCCGGAAAGGGTATAAATGCGAATTGTCACCGCCTCGCCTTGGTCGGAAGGCAAAGCAAAGAGGATCTGCTCTCGCCCGGGGTTGGGAGAAGCCGAGACCCGTTGCGGGCCCGTGGGTTGGATCGGCGTGGGGGTGAGCGTGGGGAGGACGGTGATGGTCGGGGAGACCGTGGCTGTGGGTGTAACGGTCAGGGTAACCGTGGGGGTGTAATCTGTAAACCAACCTCGCTCCGCGGCTTGCTGTTTAAAAACGGCCAACCCTGCCTTATCTTGCCCGTTGTACGTGCGCAAGCCCAAGGTGCGAAGGTATTCCCGGAATCGGGGATCCCAACTGCCGTAATACGTAGAGAACGTATCCACGTCCGATACCGAGCGGTCATGCAACCATACATAATGAATCAAAGAGACATGTCCGAGTTGTTGGTCCCACGCATTAAACAGATGCTGCACAAACGACGCCTGCAGGGACTCGCTGCTGGCGCACGTTGTCGCTGACTGGTATCCGGCCTCGAGAAAATAAATGGGCTTGCTGGGGTACAGTCCAACCAATGTGGCGAAATCACTTTCCACCACCGTAGGCGCTTTCACCGTAAAGTCGTTGTTCATAGGGTAATACGTCGCCATGACCACATCGCTGCTGAGGTTTAGTGTTTGCAGCGAGGCGACCTGGGTTTGGGTCAAACCGGTGAAGGTGGCTTTGGCGCCGACTTGGAGGCCGGGATGGTGTGCCCGGAGATAGGTCGCCACGGCTTGGTAAAAATTTGTATACTGCGCGCGCAGTGGGTCGCTGTTCAGGTAGATGTCGATTTCGTTGCCCACGGAAAAACACACCAAGGTTGTGTTCGGAAATTGGGCAAGTACGTAGTCTGCGACTTGTTGGTAGCGTGAGATCACGCTGGGGTGGTCAAAGGCCAAGCCGCTTAAATCCGCGGGCATGCGTTTGTTGTTGGTGTCAATGGGGCCGACCATGAGCGCCAGTTTGGTGTTGTAGGCCGAATAGTACCCGTCGGCAAAGGCCCAACCGGTATTGCAGTAGGCGCCGGGGACGGTACCGCCCGGGGTTGTGGTGTTGGGGTTTTCCAAACTGTCCCAGTGCAAGGCCAGGGAGGTGAACTCCATGCCGGCGTTTTTAGCGGCTTGAAAACCCTGGTCGTAGGACGCGTTGAGTGAATTGCTCACATCCACGCCCAACAAACGTGCACCTTTGGGGAGCGGTGCGGCGTAAGCCAGAGCGGCCAAGGACAGGAACCAAATCGTAAGCATGAGTAAGGGCAACCGCCGCATGTACGAGGGGACCTCCGGAAACGAATCAGCCTGAGTGCTCACTATACACCCGCGACGAAGGCCGGGCAATCTTTAAGGCATTTGTCCTCCTAGGGCAAGGATCCTGGAACTGTGGATGGTTCGGGTTAAGGCCGAGGATTCATCTGGAATAACCTACAAAAATACAGTCCCGCTAGTTCTTTCTGCCAATCGCCCCTGAGTAAAGCACATTGTGTGTTCCTCAGGGGCGATGGTCTAGTGTTTGGCCCGCTGGCAATAGAACGCTATGGCGGCACTCATGAATTCAGCCAATCCTGGATGGATCTTATCGAGGTTTTTTGTAAACCTGGAGTCTGCAACATAGAGTTCGCCGAGTCCTTTTGCTATTTCCAACGTGCAGGTGTAATAATTTTGGGTGATGTGGTGTCGCCAATCGGCAACGGCTTTTTGCACTTCCGCGTCTTCAGGACCGCGGGACATACGCCGCGCGATGCGAAGATAGATTTCGTTGGCCTGATTCATAATGCGGGTCCAATCCGCCGGGGTGTACTTCGCGGTTTTGCGGTTGGATTCATGATAGGCCGCAGTATGCCCGTAGGCGGCCTTCGTTTCTTTGGCGTATTTCTTTTTATGGGCATCGATGTCCGCTTGATCAAATCCTTTGAATAAATCATGCGCATTCATGGTTTTACCTCCACGTGGAGCCTTTAATGTTCGTTCAAGGGTGGTCAGGATCGTCTCAAGACGATTTTTCTTTTTCAGCAACAGGTTACGCTGCGTCTCCAAAGCTCGCTTGCGATCAAAGCCGGGCTGGTCCAGCATGGTTTGAATGGCCTCGAGACTGAATTCCAGCTCCTTTAAAAGCAAGATTTGTTGCAAACGTAATAAATTTTGGTCTGAGTACAAGCGATAACCGGCCGGGGATAGAGCCTCGGGTCGCAACAATCCGATGTGATCGTAATGATGGAGCGTACGAATGCTAATGCCGGTCCACGCGGCCACTTGTTTGACTGAGTAGTTCATGCGTGTCACCTCCAGTAAGCGTAAGCATAAACTATGACGTAACGTCAGGGTCAAGAAAAAAGTGGGGGGCATGCAATACTTTTTTAATCTCCCGGTCTAATGCCTTGTGCTTCGGCACTTATCAATGGACTGGGAGGGTTTTGTATGAAGAAGACAGGGTGGTTGCAGGCAGTGGTGTTGGTGGGGGTGTTGAGTATGGCGGGTGTGGCCTCGGCCCAAGGGTTCATGGCCAGCACGCAGTCCAAGAAGTTTCACACCGAGCAGTGCCAAGCGGCGAAGAAGATCAAGCCGGAAACGTTGAAGGTGTTCAAGACCAAGGCGGAAGCTGAAAGCGCTGGATTTGCGGCCTGCAAGCGTTGCAAACCTTAACGAGTGGGGCATTCAAGGCTGGCCGGTAGAGCGGACTCTATCGGCCAGCCTGTCTTTGTCCGTTTATCTTTCCTTTGGACGAACCTAAGCAAACATAGGATAATGCACTCACGCTGTATCAGCCTTCTCAGGAGCAATGGGTATGCAAAACAGGTGGGTGTTTTTTTTGTGTTTGCTCATGTCAACCATGGTCGGTGGGTGGGCTTTGGCCGCAGATTACTATGTGGACGCGCAAAGTGGGGTGGATACCAATCCCGGTACTTTGGGCTCGCCTTGGCGGACCATTGCTCAAGTCAATGTTGCGCCTCTTTCTGCTGGAGATAGGGTTCTGTTTAAGCGCGGGTGTGAGTTCCGGGGGCAGTTGGTGCCGCACAGTGGAAACGGCACAGCCAGTGTGACCTACGGTGCGTACGGCACCGGTGCCAAACCCAAGCTGTACGGTTCCGCCGACTACAGCAGTTCGGGTGTATGGAATGATGAAGGTAGCAATATTTGGAGTGCTGGGCATGCTCCGTCCACGGGGGCAGAGCTTTTGCCCAATCCCAGTTTTGACGCCGATCTGGCACAATGGAGCCTGTATGTTGACGGCGCCGCCGGAGCCGATGCCACCATAAGTCGTACCACCGCAGTCGGGGAATATGACTCGGGACCGGCGGGGGGGAAGGTGGTTTGCGGTACAGGCAGTGGAACCGCTATAACGTCGTTGCAACTCTCAACGCAGCCCCTGGCCGTCCTGGTGGATCAGTGGTATGTGCTTGAGTTTCGCGCCAAAGCCAGTTCGGCGTTTGCCCTAAACTCCATAGCGTTTGTGAAAAACGCCTCTCCTTGGACGGTCTATGCCGATGCCGTATCCAAAACGGATTTTTCCATAACCCCAACCTGGACCACGTATCGGGTCTATCTGCATGCCAATCGTACGGCCAACGATGTTTTGGTTTCCCTGTTGCTGGGCAACGCTTTACCCGCCGGGGCCACGTTCTACCTTGATTCCCTTAGTTTTAAAGCGTGCGCGTATGAGCCGCTGGCTCTGGATGTGGGCAATCTTATTTTAAACAGTGAAGCCCTCTGCGGCGAGAAGGTGCAGCTTTCAAACTCGCTGACCGCGCAAGGTCGGTTTTGGTACGACAATGACAACGCATTACTAACCATGTTTTCCACGGGAAACCCGGGGAGTGTTTATTCCAAGATTGAATGTGCGCTCAACTACGACCTGGTCAACATCAACAATTGCAGCTACGTGATTATCGAGAATCTGGATCTGCGCTATGCCGGGGCCAATGGGATCAACGGAACCAACTCCCATCACATACGCATCCGCGACTGTGACTTCTCGTACATCGGCGGCGGGCAATTGTTTGGGTATCCCTCGTATGTGCGTTACGGCAATGCGGTTCAGTTCTGGGAAGGTGCGCATGACTGCTGGGTGGAGCGCTGCCGGATGGATCAGATTTACGACACGGGGATTAGTCCGCAAGGTAAGGCTGTGAATCAACAGTACAATCTTTATTTTCAAAACAACCTCATCACCAACTGCCACTGGTCCATTGAAATGTGGAATCAACCCGCCGGTTCAAGCATGAGCCACATCTACGTGGAGAACAACACGTGCTTGAATGCCGGTTACGGCTGGAGCTACGCCCAACGTCCGGACAAATACCCTGCTCATCTTACGTTTTTTACCAATCAATCGACGACCGATCATTTGGTCATACGCAACAATGTATTTGCCCATTCCAAGCTGGGGATTGTTTTGGGGGACCGACCTTCGATCTTAAAAAGTACCATGGATTACAATCTGTGGTATCAGACCGGAAGTTCCACACTGGCCTACATTTACGATTTGAGCCAAACTTACACCACGGCTCAGTTCGCCCAGTTCAATGTTGATTTTGGCGCCAATACCCATGCGGTTTATGCCGATCCGCAGTTGGATCTCCAGTTCCGCCCGGGTGCACTCTCGCCGTGTGTGGATGCCGGGGAAGCTTCGCCGTATGTCACGGCGGATTTTATTCTGACCACTCGTCCCCAAGGCTTGCGCACGGATATTGGGGCCTATGAAACAGTTCCTTTGGCCACCCCCACACCTACGGTTACGTGGGTCCCGACGCAAACCGTAACACCAACGTCAACACCAGGGGATGAAACGTATTTAAATGGAAAGGTCGTACTGGC
Organism: uncultured bacterium; assembly: GCA_964604705.1. Taxonomy (GTDB): domain Bacteria; phylum Oederibacteriota; class JAAXVQ01; order JAAXVQ01; family JAAXVQ01; genus JAAXVQ01. The sequence continues at coordinate 44,230 of CAZSAP010000006.1, read as the reverse complement.
CTTTCCCAATCCCGCCGGGGACGTGATGCGCTTTGCGGTCGCCCGGCAGGAAAAACCCACCGAGGTAGGTATTCGTATTTATAACACCACCGGCGAGCGTGTGGCCGAATTGCGTGAATCCGTGGCTGCGGCTACGGGCGCGGTTTTGACCTGGAATTGTGCAGGCGTGGCGCCCGGACTCTACCTGGTGCAGCTGACCTTGGACGGGAAGACGAGTGCGAAGTTGAAGGTGGCGGTGTTTAAAAATCGCAAATAGGTAAGGGTGCAGCATTGAGTTTCATAAGCACTTGAATTGAGTGGAGGATACGCCTATGTTGGAAGGTGTGCAGGCTGTTTCACCGGTTTTACTGGCCTTGGGAGCGGGGATTTTTACCTGGGGCATCACTGCGTTAGGGGCTTCGGCGGTTTTTGCCACCAAGACGGTGAATCAAAAGGTCCTGGACGGCATGCTTGGGTTTGCCGGCGGAGTTATGATTGCCGCCAGCTTCTGGTCTTTGCTGGCGCCGGCCATCAGCATGTCGCGTGGGGGTAGTCTTCCTGCCTGGGTGCCTGCGGCCATAGGGTTCCTGGCCGGGGCTGCCTTTTTGCGCCTGATTGACCTGATCCTACCCCATTTGCATATTGGTTTTCCCATGGAAGAAGCCGAGGGCATTCCAACGTCTTGGCGCAGGAGTACCTTGCTGGTTTTGGCCATTACATTGCACAACATCCCCGAAGGTTTGGCCATCGGCGTGGCGTTTGGCGCCATGGCTGCAGGGTTCCCGGACGCAACCCTGGCCGGGGCGGTGGCTCTGACCTTGGGAATCGGCATTCAAAATTTTCCCGAAGGATTTGCTGTATCCGTGCCCTTACGGCGAGAGGGCATGAGCCGTTGGAAGAGTTTCGGGTATGGACAATTATCCGCTGCGGTGGAACCTGTCGCGGCGTGTTTGGGCGCGGCCCTGGTTGTGCTGGCCAAACCCGTACTGCCGTATGCACTGGCGTTTGCAGCCGGAGCGATGATCTTTGTGGTTGTCGAAGAAGTCATACCCGAATCGCAACGGAATAATCATACTGAGATTGCTACCGGTGGAGCCATTTTGGGATTTTTAGTGATGATGATTTTGGATGTGGCTCTAGGATAAGGACGCCCTTCTTTTAAGTTCACCTGTTTTACCTGCTGAAATACCGAGCTGTTCTCGAAAATACTTATCCTTTTTCAATTAATCTTTTCCCAGTTAAGCCGATCCTTGATACTATAAGCGCGGTTAAAACCCAGAGGGAAACCCTAAGGGATGTCAAGGAGGCGGACGATGCGTTTAAAAAACAGCTACGTCGTACTGGCAGTAGGCTTGCTTTGTGTATGGGGTGTTTCGCTGGCAGAAGCAGCTGGGTTTTTACACATTAAACAAAAGATGAATTATCAGGGTATGTTAACCAATAGCGGTGGCACACCGTACACAGGGACCCGAAGCATGGTGTTTAGGATTTACGATCAGGTTTCAGGTGGGAGTTCCCAGTGGACCGAGACCCAGAGTACTGTAACCGTTACCAACGGCATTTTCAATGTGGTGCTGGGGAGTGTCAATCCCATTAACATTCCGTTTCGTAAGGAATATTGGCTGGAAGTCCAGGTGGAGACCGAAACGCTCTCACCGCGCCACTTGCTGAGCAATGCCTCGTACGCCATGGCCAGCCGCAAGGTGGTATACCAACAGGTCATCACCGTCGCGCACGACGGGGGAGATACGTGCACGGTGTACGGCGCCCTCCAACTCATTGCTCAGGAGAACCCAACACCGGGAGCCAATGATCAATGGCTTATCGATGTCCAAGCCGGAACCTTTAATGAAACGTCATCCCTGAGTATTCCTGCGGGTGTTAGTGTTCGCGGCCAGGGTTATGGCACGACGGTGATCAGCATGCTCAATAATGGTACGGTTTCCATGGGGAGTTATTGCGGTATGGAAAATTTGACGCTGTCGTTGCAAGGGAGTTCTTCCAACTTCAGCCTGTCCAGCGCCACGAACAGTTATGTTCGCAACTGTTACTTCTACACCAATATGTCCAACCCGTTTATCGTCAGCCTGCTAAACTGTGTGAATTGTGATTTTAGTGACAACAAGATCCTGGCTCAAACCAGCGGCAACTATATTCTTTACATGCAAGCGGCTCAGGACTGCCGGGTGGAGAATAATTTTATTGATATTACGCAAATCGCAAATGGAACCGCCATCTATGCGGCCAATACCACCAATTGCGTTATTTTGAAAAATTCAATCAAACATTTAGGCGCCACCAATAATTCACGTGGTATCAGTATCAACAGCAATTATTCCAGTACCCGTATCAGCTACAATGTGTTTTTTGGCGAACTTACAACACCGATTGGCAACGATATTTACTCGGCAGCCAACGCCGGTTACCCGGTACGGCCCACGCATGCCGGGCCGTATGGTATTTGCAATCAAGGTAGTGCTGGGACGGAACTCGCGGCATTTTGAGTCTAGGATAAAGGGGAACAGCCATGCGGAAAACAATATACACAGCAGTCGGTCTGTGTCTGGCCCTCCTAGGAACTTGGAGTGCGTCCTGGGTAGGTGCGCACAGCGGTTCTTCATCCACATCCTACATTGAAGCCGACGATGTGCAAACCTCAGGCGGTGATGCCAGTACATCAACGTCCTATCGGCTGTTGAGTGCCTTGGCGCAGACTGGAGTGGAGTCTCAGACGTCTACCAATTATGTAAACTACGCTGGATTTCTGCATCCGAATCTGGCGACGCCGACGCCCACACCCACGCCGACAATGACCTGGACCTCCACGGCAACCATAACCCCGACGATTACACCCAGCAGCACCAGGACTCCAACCTCTACTGTGACACGGACTGCAACACCCACGAGCACCACGACACCCACAGTCACGCCTACGGCAACCATCACACCTACCTTCACCCCCACGTCGACCCATACACCGACACGTACAGTAAGTTCAACTTTTTCTGCGACGTTTACAGTTACGAGGACAAGCACTGCCACGCCCACGCCGACCGCATCTTTTTCAGCGACTATGACCGTTACGCCCACGTTTACTCCCAGCAGCACAGCCACTGCGACCCGAACAGCCACCTTGACCGTGAGCGCGACCTACACACCTACCGCTACGCTTTCTGCCACGGCCTCCCGAACCGCGACATCCACGTTCACGTCCACCTCAAGCGCCACGCCTACGCGCAGTACAACCTCGACGATCTCACCCACGGCCACTGTCACTGGGTCCTGGACGCCGACTTCAACTGTGACTGTAACACCCAATGGGACTTTTACCCAGACCCCGAGTATAACCGTAACCTCCACCATCAGTGCGACCGGTACCCGGAGTGCAACCCCAACCCAGACCGCAACCAGTACGCCTACCGGCACGGCTACGCCTACCGTGACCGTTACCAACACACGGACCACGACCACTACGAGCACACCCACGGCTACGATCAGTGTTACGTTGACCATGAGTCCGACCGGTACATCCACGCCTACGGTTTCAGCGACACCCAGCATCACGCTGACCGCGACCCTTTCGCCCACGGGTACCTGCACCTACACGCATACGCCCACATCCAGCATTACACTTACCGCGGCACCGACACTTACGTTCACGCGTACGCCGGTAATCACGGCCACGCGTACGGTGACGCCTTTTGCGACCGCCTCCCATACACCGGAAATAATCGTGCCTAAGAACTTGATCTATTTCTATCCGAACCCGGCGCGCGCAGGGCAGATTGCAACCTTCTTGATTAACTTGAATGAACCCAACTTGTCGGCGTCCGAATGGAGCGCGGTGCAGGCGGGCGGGGCGGTGACCTTGGATGTGTTCAACCTGGCCGGCGAGCGCATTGCCCATCTGCAGCTTGCGGGTGCACCCGGCTCACAGTGCCTGCGTTGGAATACCGGGAACACACCGGCAGGCGTGTATGTGTATCAACTGAAAATCCAGGGACGAAAGTGTGGTTCGGGCAAGTTGGCGCTGAGAACACCCTGAGGTTAAAAAAATAGATTGTGAAATAAAGTCCGGTTGGTTATGATGGCTCAAATTCAGCATTCTATAGAATGGAACTTTGAGCCATGTCCACATTCCGCAAATCCACCAAACTCGACGGTGTCTGCTACGACATCCGCGGCCCCATCCTGACCGAGGCCAAGCGCCTGGAAGAGGAAGGGTGTCGCATTTACAAGTTGAACACCGGAAATCCGGCCTACTTCAACTTGAACACCTCCGATGAGATCATTCATGATGTGAAACTGAATTTGCTCAATGCCCAGGGGTATTGTGACTCCAACGGCATCTTTCCCGCGCGCAAAGCCGTCATGCAGTATTACCAGATCAAAGGCGTCAACAGCGGTTTGGACATCAACGATATCTTCATTGGAAACGGTGCCAGTGAGTTGATACTCATGTCCATGAATGCCTTGCTTAACGACGGTGATGAGATTTTGGTGCCCATGCCGGATTATCCGCTTTGGACCGCGGCCGTCAAGCTCTCGGGAGGCACCCCGGTGCATTATCTGTGCGATGAAGCCCAGGAATGGTACCCGGACATCGCGGACATTAAAAAGAAAATATCGGCCCGCACCAAGGGCATTGTGGTCATCAACCCCAACAACCCTACAGGGGCGGTCTATCCGCTTGAGATTTTGGAGCAGATCGTCCAATTGGCCAAAGAGAAAAATTTGATTGTCTTTTCGGATGAAATCTACGACAAAATCGTGTACGACGGCGTGAAGCATTATTCCATGGCGGCGTTGGATGAGGACGTGTTGTGCGTCACGTTCAACGGATTGTCCAAGTCGTATCGCGTGGCGGGTTTTCGCACGGGTTGGATGGTGATTACCGGTAAAAAAGATAAGGCGCGTGACTACATCGAGGGCTTGAATTTGCTTTCCAGCATGCGTCTGTGCAGCAACGTGCCTACGCAGTACGCGATTCAAACGGCGTTGGGTGGGTACCAAAGCATCGATGACTTGGTGAAGCCGGGCGGGCGCTTGTACGAGCAGCGTAATTTGAGCCACGAACTGTTGAGTTCCATTCCGGGGATCACCTGCGTGAAACCCAAAGGCGCACTCTACTTGTTTCCGAAAATTGATGTTAAGAAATTTAATATAAAAAGCGATGCGAAGTTTGTTTTGGATTTCTTGGTCAGCCAGAAGGTCTTGATGGTGCAGGGGACGGGGTTCAATTGGCCGGAGCCCGATCACTTCCGCGTGGTCTTCCTGCCCAATGTGGAGGACTTGAAGCTGATATTGGGACGCTTGCGGACGTTTTTGGAAGATTACAAACAGGAAGAATCGCTCACACCCCTTGCGTAAAGTGCGCTTACGCGAGTAAGCCAAACAACCTCCAGTAGGTATTTCGGCGCCTAGGTTTCCCACCGGGCGCCTTTTTTTTTCCTCGCATAGATGAAAGTAAAATCCTTTGAAAAGAAAGTCGCGTCTTTCAAATCTGCTCCCAAAATAAAATTGTTTATTCCGGAACATGGACTTTTAAAAATGTTTTCTCCCTATGATTGGGCGGATTCTTTTTGTGCCTACCTGCGAAATCATTGGAAAACAGTTATTACATCGAAGCTTTTCAGTGAAATGAAATTTTGTTTGAGCCATACAGTAAGAAAATGTCTGCGTAGACACTCATAGGATAGGACGGGCTGAAAGCAGATTCTTGGCTGGCAAACAACTTGCTTTGTTGTTGATTGCTTTTTCTATTCTTCGACCCAGGGGGACCCAAGATGCGTATGTCGAAAACCATAATTCGATCATGGGGGTGCTTCTTCAGTGTTGCACATCAATTAGGAACTCGGAGTCTCGTGCTCCTTGTAAGTATCGCTATGTGCTTACCCTCCTTGAGCTGGGCTTTCGAACCCGGTATCTACAAGACCTCCTCGATTAAGGCTGTGAGTGCCACCAAGGCGATTCAGATACCCGGCCATCTAGGAACCGTGGTCCAGGCTTCTCTTGCCCAGGAGCGGGTCGTTGTTCATATTCAGGACTTGCATTGCAATTACGAAGTCCAAAATAATATCGCTGAAATTTTGGAGTACTTAGTACGGGAACACAAAGTGAGCTTGGTGGCCGAAGAAGGCGCCTCGCTTCCAATAAATGTGAGTGCTTTGGCCAGTTTTCCCAGGACGTCGGTAAAGCGCAAGGTGGGACAGCATTGCATGCGGCTGGGAAAATTATCCGGGGCTGAATATTTTGCAGCCATGTCGTTGCAGCCGATTGAGTTGCGAGGAATGGAGAACCAAGAGCTGTACCAGGAGAGTCGTAAAGCGGTTGCAGCCTTTTTCAATGAAGAGAGTCAAGGGTACGTCTACGACTTGAGGGCGTTTCTGGAACGTTACAAAGCACAAATGTATTCCCCGGAATTGAGCCGGTTTGATGCGTTAAAGCAGGCATGGACCGAAGGCCATCTTACCTTGATCAAGTATGCTCAAGGACTCAGTGTTCAGGCCAAGCAGGTGGGAGTGTCGTTGGAAACATACCCCGTGCTTCGCGCCTGGGGGAATCGCCTCCCCGGGGAGCGCGCGCCCTTGGATACCGATCGCATGGCCGCCGAATGCCTGCGTTTGGACGGAGTGCTGCGTGAGACGCTTTACACCAAACCGGTGCAAAGGGAGCTGGACCAATGCCTGCACCGAGTGGAGGTTATGGAGCATTTGTTGAACATCTCCGCAACCCCGGAGGAGGTGGCGGATTTTAATCAACATCCCGAATGGTATCGGGTGGAGGGTTTTCTGCATTTTAGTGAGATGAATCCAATGCCGGATGACGAGGTGTGGGACGGGGAATGGAGCAAACTGGATGCCGTGCTGGATCAGGTGCGTCGGTTTTATACGTTGGCGGATCAACGAAGCTCTGCGTTTGTAACAAATGTGTTGGAACGAATGGACGGTACACGGGCCCGCATGGCGGTCATGGTCACCGGAGGCTTTCATACGGATAAAATCGTGGAAGCCCTCAAGCAACAAGGGGTTGGTTACATTACCGTTCGTCCCAGCATAACGCATGAAGACCTGGTCAATCCCTATTTTTCACTGATACGCAACCGTAAAACGCCCTTGGAAAAGCTGTTGTTGCAAAATCAAAAAGTGATTGCCTTGGAACCTCTGTTGCCTCAAGGCATCCCTACGCGGATGCTCACCGCTGAGGAAGAACGTCGTCAATCTGTGTCTGTGCAGGTCTTCTTAAAAAGTCTGCGGTTGCAGTTAAGCAGCGCCGGCGTGCTCGAGGATGTGGAAAAGGGCGCTGCCACGCTTTCGTGGTTGCAACAACTCCAGAAAAACAGTCCGTCGGTCTTCGCGTGGGAGCGGGCGGTGGCCCAGAACAATGTCTTCTTGCTTCCGCTTAAACATTTGAGTGCATCCTTGCTTATTGGGAAAAAAGAGTTGCTAAGCCAAGATATGAATGTTTTGGATCGGTTGGAAGGCGGACAGTATGGCGCGTTGCTTATGCAGACCCAAGATGCATTGGTGGGGTTTCGGAATGCGCAAGCAGAGGCGCGCCGCCAAGCCGATCTCTCGTGGGAGGCATGGCGCTGGGCACTGACGCCGGCAACGATTTGGTTGGAAAGCGGCCTGGGCCTGGTCCGACACCCATCTTCACCTAAGGCGTTTTTAGCTGATCGGGTAAATGCATTGAAAGGTTCTATGGCCAAAGGGCATCCGCAGAACGGGAACGTAACAAAAGCGCTTAGGTCTGCGTCATTTGGGCAACGTCTCACCCAATGGGGGCGCAACCTGCTCTATGGTTTCGCACGCGGAGCGCGCACCCTGGTAATGTTGGGGTCGTTGGCCCTCGCTGTGCTTAAACCCGTAACCGAGGTCATGAGCAGCCGGTGGTTTGCGGCCGGTGTGGTCATGCCCTCACTAACCCTTCTGATCAATGCCTGCAGTAAAGACTTGGTTAATCCAGATGAGGATCTCATTGATGCTGCGCAAATTTTACATTGGGGCGATCTGCGGGTGTATTTAAAATCGGATAATACCTACACGCTTAAATTAAACGGCCAAACGTATACGGCTGAAAACCAAGTCGCTGCCTCCGATCGGATTTTGGTTGAGCAGGATGTGAATAAACCCGGCGGGTACAGGCTCGAGGTGACCACCCACGGCTATATTCGCTACACGCTGTACAAGGGCAGTGGTTTTATGAACAGCAGCTATGAGGAATTCATGGCCGCACCCTCTGGCGTCACCGTGCATAAGTATGTTGATTGGGGTTCCTATTATTCGTTTATGTTTATAGATTTTAGCAACGGTGAAGCCAGGTATTATGGTGAGTTGGCCGTTGACAATGGTGTTTGGCGAATCGACTTCAAAGATTATGCGCATGGGGCCAACACCGTGCTCAGCACGAATCCGGCGATCGTTACCGGAAACTCAGCAACCGTGCCCTTTCAGGTGAATTCAGTAGAATTTGATGATCGGGAGGGAAATCTACTTTCGGTTACAGGTCTCAATACCACACCGCGGATTACCTACACACACCCGTTTCGCGCCTTGTGGGGATACTTGGCAGCGGCTGTTTCAGGGTTCTTTTCTGCCGGGTTGATGTGGGGAGGCTTACAGATCTTGGGGTTGCACCCGGGAGCCAACTTGGGGCTTAGCCTCGCCGGGCTGGGCGTTGTGACCGTGGCGGGTTATTTTATCCTGGGCAGTTTTAATTATTTTCGAACCGCGTGGGCGGTGCAGAACGCCCTGTTTGAAAGCCTGCCACATCAGCAAGGACAACCTCGAAAGACACTCGGGCAACGTATGCTTTCGCCGCAGTTTTGGATGAGCGGAGTGCGTGCCATTGCCTGGTCCGACGGGCGCATAAACCAAGCCGCCATGCGGGTGTTGGAGAAAAACGCACCCAGAGTCGCCGAGGAGGTCAGGTTTCACGAGACATTCTCCCATGAGCTTTCGGGCATGCTCGCCATGTTGCCCGGCGTAAGAGCCTTGCTGAACACATGGCGCCGAGTTTTGTTGGTAGGCGGCATGATCGTTTCATTGTTACAACCCCTAGGGAGCGCATTGGCGAATCCATGGTTCCTCACGGGGATACTCGTACCCACGATGAGCGGGCTTATTTCTTCCTGCGCCAAAGTCGTGGACCCGGACGATGAGTTGGCCGGTGCGGCTCGGCTTTTTGAGTGGGGAACCTTCCAAGCCTATCGGATGCCGAACGGGGAGATCATAGTGGATTATAAAGGGCACCGTCTTCGCGGGACCGTGCAAGCCTCTGAGACCCTGCTCTTTTCGGACGCCCAAGGAAATGAAGTGGCCATTACTGCCCAAGGCCACGTGCGGGTTAAGGAGCAAGGCTATCGCTTTCCGAACGGCGATACCGGTTATCAGCAATTTACCATTTCCGCCCAGGGGTGCGTGCTGCAAGAGTCGCGGGATACGCTGCATGAAAAAAGCTATTTTTCCGTCTTGTTCATCCATCCCACCAATGGGGGGACGCGCTATTGGGCTGAAATTCAATCGCCCCCCATGGTGATATTCAAAGATTACGCCCATGACGGGGCGATTCTGGACCAGCGTAATTTAAATCAATCCGGCTATCTGGATTTGCCTACCTTCACCTTTTCGTTTAAGGACATGGAAGACTTGCCCGTGACCATCCACAGCCAAGACGGGGTGGTGTCCTTTGAGTATCAGCACCCTGCGGAGTATCCTGAGTTGGAAAACCTTCTGGGGGCTCAGCGCCTGTTGCACTGGAATCAGTTTAGGGCGTATCTCAAAGGGGACGGGACCTACGTTTTGGATTTTGAGCAGCAACGGTTTAAAGCCCAGGTGCAATCGTCGGATCAGACGCTGTACAGCGATGCCCAAGGCTACTCAATGGTGCTGGCCTCAAACGGGTATGTGATCTATCGCCAACCGGCAACCGTGAACGGGGTTTCCGGCTATGAGGAGTTTACCGTCGCGCCTTCAGGATGCACGGTGCATATGAGTGTCGCGCCGTCGCTGAATAAAATGTATTATTCGTACCTATTTGTGGACCTGAGCAGCGGCGAAGGTGCGTATCTAGGCTATCCGCAGCAAGTGGATGAGAACGGGACTTTGGTTTGGCAGGTGAGATACAGCGCTTGGTCGGGAAATTACCTGGGAGCGAGTCCTGCCACGGTGGTAGGAAAACCCGAGGAGTCTCTGTTTAAGGTTTCGTTTCTAGATTGGGATGTGAAAAATAATGTTTTGGGCAGCCATCCGGTCACTGTTACGCGTGAGAACGGTAAACTCCGCATTGAATATACGCATCCGTTCAAAGCCGCGTGGGGGTATTTGGGCGGCGTGGCCGCGGGGTTGGTCTCGGCCGGGTTTGCCTGGAGCGGCCTCCGGGTATTGGGCTTGCACAGCGATCATGCCTCCGCCATGGTGTTTACCGCCCTGGCCTTATTTGTGGCCGGAGGGTATTTTCTCTTGGGCGCGCTGAGATTTTTACGCATGGCTTGGGCTGTGCAAAACGCCATTTTTCAGACACGCCCTGAAAGGCTTAATCAGAAGGTTCTGCCTTTAGGCGAACGCCTGAAGTCGCCTGCGTTTTGGAAAACGGCCGGGCAGGCGATTGCCTGGTCCAATGGGAGTGTGGATTTGGACGCCATGGGGTATTTGGAAACGCATAGCCCGGACATGGCCAAAGCGGTTCGGTTGCATGAGTCCTTCTCACGAGAATGGGCGGGAATGATCGCGCTTTTACCCGGAGCGGAAAAATGGATGGCACAACCATCCTCGTCACGGATCGGCCAAAGCGCGTTCGCACGATCGCGGGGCGTGAAACCAGCGCAGGCTTTGGATTCGGATGAAACACCTGCGACTTTAAGTTTGCGTGATTTGGTAAGTCGGGGAAAACTCAACGAGCCATTGTACTCAAGGCATATTCTCGCCGAAATGCTGTATGCCCGCCAAGATGTGTTTGGGAAACAGTTTGATCTCATGGGGCAAGTGTATTTCAAAACCGGATCCCGGTTTGACATTCGTTTTGTAGAGCGCAATGTCGAGCAGGCACGGGTGAGTGATCCGGTCAAGGGTGAAGACACGGCTGTGGTGATTGCCTTGCCCCGTTATCTGGCAGGTGTGTTACATCCGGCTCCGTCGTACGGTTGGGTGCAACAACGGGTTTATGCTTGGAGGGCAAGGCAGGTACGCCTGGAATTAACCCGGGCGTTGGATCGCTATGCGGAGGAGACGCGCAGCTTAAGCCAATTGGTGACACTTCAGAACCAAGTGGATTACGACGCTTGGGAGAATCCGGTTGAGCGTCTAAGCCCGCAAGATGTTTTGGCCCTTGGAACAGAAAGTGCCGAGGCCTATTATCGCAGGTCCGGAGGACGAACCCTGGGAGTGCCCGCAGCCTCCCTGGGGAAAGTTTTGGAACTCTATCGCCAGATGCTGTGTCCGGGAGAGGCGGGGTTGTGGTCGTATGTGGAACCGGAACTGCAGTATTTGCTTAAGGACGGTCAGCCCTGCAGCAGTGCGCTTTTGGTCCAGGCGTTTATGCGGGTGGATGCAGACCGGATTGGCGACACACCGCTACGTTTGAGCCTTATCGGCCTGCAAAAGGCGCTGAAGGCGGCACAGGCCTCGCGTCAGACCGCCCGTTGGGAAGCCGAAGTGAATCACCTCGTGGAATTGTTGTTGCGCAGCGAGCAGGGGCTGGATGCCGCTAGGCTCATGCCAATGAATGCAGCGGTTCCATCGGGCAGCGAGCAACAGGATGAGATTCAGTTGCTGATGGACGGTGTGACGCAAAAAGCACTTTTGAAATTGGTAACCGCCCTACAGCCTTTGGCCGCGACACCCGCCCTGCAGAATTCTTTAAACGCCATTGGGCAAGCCTTGGCCGTCGGGTCTCTGTCCTTGGAACAAAGCGCGGCTTTGGAGCAGGTGTTGGAGAATACGGCCCTGCCCGAAGGCCGGGCCTTGACTCGCTTAATTGGCGAGGATGTTTCCAAACATGTAGGCAGCATGGTGAACGGGAGGGTACATGTGCAGAACATTCAATCCGGAGGGCGTTCACTGGAACTTGCGATTCCGGTGGTTGCAGACATCTTGGCGGAGTCTGCCCGGTCGGTAGGCGCATGGTCCACACTGCAGCAACGGGTCACGTGCGTTCGATTTACTGGACGCTTGCCTGAACAGGTCCCGGTGACGGGCAACCTGGCGTCGGATCTGTCGACCCCACTTGGAGGCGGCGTATTTGCGGGGCACTTTCTTCCCGAAGGGGCCTTGGCGCAGGCGTACTATCGTTGGCATCGCCAGCCTAGCACGAACACCAACCAACGCCTGGTACGCGTGCTTATCCGAATGATGAAATACGCGGCCCGTGAGGTGGAGGCGGGGCGAGGCAATGCACGGATTTTTAGCGAATCCTTGGAACACCTAAATCAAACCTTGGCGCAGTCTCCGGTTTTTTCCGTGCGGGTGATTGGGTACTGGAACTCCAATCCGGTGTATGTCCCTGAGAGTTTGAGTTACGGAGGGCAATTGGGATACATTGCCCTCTACGAAAAAGCCCCGGGTGAATTTCAGCTAAGTGAAGAATTTGAAGACGGTTTGAGGAAACAGCGTCTGCGTCATTTCCGGGCGGAAACTGCGGCTTGATCTTGGTGCGAAGCGTCTCGACCGTAGCCTGGGTGAATTGACAATTTGACAAGGCCTGGGATTCGTACTATAAACGATGTCTATTATGTCGCACCCATCGCGTACGTCTCAACAATTTGCTTCTTTGGCTGTGCCAGAGATCCGGTTGCTCATCGGGTCGATTGGCTTTTTTACCTTGGCCAGCAAGGCGTTGGCAGTCATTATTGGGTTTCAAATCTATCAAATCACCCACAGTGTCTTGGCCCTGGGGTGGTTGGGCTTGGTGGAGGCGATTCCGGCGATTTCCTTGGCCCCGTTCGGCGGATACGTGGCGGATCGGTTTAATCGGCGCACCATTTTGTTGGTGACCCGCATTACGTCGGTGGTTTGTACGTTGGCCCTGGCCTTACTCTCGTGGAATGCGAGTTCAACCTCGGTATGGGGATTGTATGCCATCATCTTTGTTGCGGGTATAGCGCGCGGGTTTGCCGACCCGGCCGGGACGGCGTTTGAGGCCCAAGTGGTTCCGCAACCGCTTGCGGTCAATGCCTCCTCCTGGCTCAGCAGCACATGGATCACCTGCGCGATCATTGGACCGGCGGCCATAGGGTTCATCTTTGATGCCTGGGGCGCGGCACATTCGTACCTCTTGATCACCTTTTTGTTTTTACTCGCCTGGATATGCACGCAAGCCATAGGTCCCAAACCCCAGGTTCACAAAACAGTGGTCGAACCGTTGTGGGATTCCATTTTCCAAGGCTGGCGATTCTTATTCAAAAATCAGCCCTTGGTCGCAGGTATGGCCCTGGACTTGTTCGGCGTATTTTTTGGCGGCGCCATTGCGTTGCTTCCGGTGTATGCCCATGATATTTTGCATGTGGGCGCCAAGGGCTTGGGACTGCTCAATGCCGCGCCTTCGCTGGGCGCGGTCTTGGTGACCTTGGCCGCAACGCGCTACACGCCCATGGAACGGGCGGGGCGCAATCTCTTGCTCATGGTGGTGGGATTTGGGTTGAGCATGATTGTCTTTGCGTTTTCGCGGAATTTTATTCTGTCGTTGGTGGCTCTGTTTTTTAGCGGGGTGTTTGACGGTGTGAGTGTGGTTATCCGCCGCGCCATGCTGCGCCTGCTTTCGCCCGAAGCCATGCGGGGCCGTATTGCCTCGGCCAGTTCGGTCTTCATTTGTGCGTCCAATGAGCTGGGCGGGTTTGAAAGTGGCATGTTGGCCGCCTTGATTGGAACCGTGCCCTGTGTGGCCGTAGGGGGCGTCTTGACCTTGCTGGTCGTAGCCGCGACTGCCCGCTGGGCGCCCGAACTCCGGACACTTCAGTTTGATCCCAGGACCTTGGAGCGACGCACCCCAGTCGCTTCTGCCTGAGCGGATACGAGATTAGGCTCGCCTTGGCTGGCGCGGGTATGATAGAATCCTCGGAAATTTGAGCTTGGGTAAACCCAAGCGATTCTTTATTCGCAGGAGGAGTGGAAATGAAGCGTTTCATGTTGGCAACCGTAGCAGTAGTGATGTTGACCGCGCCGGCCATGGCGGCAACCAAGACCTATCAGGTGACCGGTCCCGTATTGGAAATGACCGATACGACCGTCACGGTGCAAAAGGGCAGTGAGAAGTGGCAGATCAACCGCGATGCCGCCACCAAGGTTACCGGTGAGTTGAAAGTCGGTGCCAAAGTGACCATTCAGTATGAAATGAAAGCCGCCACCATTGAAGTGAAGGCGAAGTAAGCTGAGCTCTCGGCCCCGGAGGAATACCTCCGGGGCTTTTTAACCATTCCCCTTAGATGATCCTCGCTATTTGTGTATCCTTGAGGTAGAATACAGCATATTGATTTTCTCGCCGGAACGTTCAGTTTGAAAACCGTGTCTGAACATGACCGAGGCAGCAGCGATTCAATCCGGTGGTTCGGCAGGCAGGTTCCTGCGGATGCATGTGGGATGAATTGAATTTAGGGACCCTGGGTCCTACAAAGGAAAGACTATGAATTTTGAAAGATTTAAGTTTGACGAGCGTATCATGCAGGGTATGAAGGAGGCGGGCTACAAGGCCCCCACCCCCATCCAGGCGGAGGCCATTCCCTTGATTCTGGAAGGGCATGACCTGATTGGTACGGCTCAGACCGGTACGGGCAAGACGGCGGCGTTTGTGCTGCCGATGCTCCAACGCTTGCTGGCCAAGGACAAGCGCGGGCATCATACGCGGGCCTTGGTGTTGACGCCCACTCGGGAATTGGCCGAGCAGATTCATGAAGTGATCAAGGTTTTGGCCGCGCACACCACCATAAAATCGGCAACGGTCTACGGCGGTGTTGGGTTTGGCATTCAGACCAAGGCCTTGCAAGAAGGTGTGGAAATCATCGTGGCTTGTCCCGGGCGTTTGTTGGACCAGATCGAACGGGGCAATGGCAAGATGGAGCATATTGAGTTTTTGGTATTGGACGAAGCCGACCGCATGCTGGACATGGGGTTCTGGCCCTCGATACGCAAGATCATGAAACTGGTGGCCAAGAAGCGGCAGACCCTTTTGTTTTCGGCCACGTTTACCAGCAAGTTGGAAACCCTCTTTAGCGAACATTTGCATTCGCCCAAGCGCATTTCCTCGAATATCGAGGCCCCGGCCACCACGGTGGCGCATGCGTTGTATCCGGTCTCGCAAAATTTGAAACCCGATATGCTTTTGCGCGTACTCAAGGAGATGACCCCGCGCTCGGTGTTGATTTTCACCAAGACCAAGATTCGGGCCGATCATGTTTCGCGTTTGCTCAAGCATGCCGGGTACGAGGCCGATGCCATGCATGCGAATAAAAATCAAAAAGAGCGTCAAGGGATCTTGGAACAGTTTCGTTCCGGGGCGATTCCGATTTTGGTGGCTACCGACATTGCGGCTCGCGGTTTGGACATTGAGAGCATCTCGCACGTGATCAACTACGACATGCCGGACAATGCCGTGGATTACATCCACCGCATCGGGCGTACCGGACGGGCCACCCGCTCGGGGGATGCCTTGACCTTGACCACCTGGGCCGACCAGGATGTGGTGCGGGACATTGAGAAGATCTTAAAGACCACCATCGAGCGCAAGCTCTTTCCGGATTTTCCCTACGATGAACCACTCCCCAAGGAATGTGCCGCTCCCGAGGTCCCCAAGACCATGAGCGGTCGGCATACGGTCACCGTACGTCGGCGCTTATAAGCCTGCCGCGGCGGTACCTTGGTTTATGGGGTTCCTGTGTTTGAGCCTATTGCGGTTCCATAACCGGTAGGACCTGTTGCTGGTTAAGCGTGGTGCGGGGCGCAAATTTAACCGCCGCGCTTTGGTACTGCAGCGCGCTCTTTTTGTCTCCGCGTTGGGTTGCTTCTCGCGCCATGCGCGTGTACATGATGTGGGTGAGTTCATCGTTGACCATGGGGTCGTTCAGCAAGGCATCGGCTTTCTGCATCACCAAACGGGCAAACAATTCATATTGGGGCAGGTCTTGAGCGTTGGAGGTTTCCAGGAGAGAGGCGAAATGATCAAGGGCCTTCTCACGGATACAGGGCTTGAAGGGGTATTTCTTGAGCAAGTCACCCACCAGCGCACTGGATTGGGTGATGCCACCTTGGGCATACGCGGATCGGACATATTCCTGGACGACAAAAGCGAAGTTGTTCTCGAAATGTTTGGCGTCCGGAGACTGTTGGGCGGCTCGGTCGCACACCCTGAGGGTCTCGTCGTAGTTCCCGCTCTGCAGAATAGATTTGTACCAAGTGTCCCAGAGGGCCAGTGCGTTTTTGCGCACATGTCCATCGTTGGGGTAGAAGCGCAGGGCATTCTTGTAGACGCGGATGGCGCGTTCCCAGTGACCGACCTGGGCATGCTTGATGGAAATGGCATCGTATTGCTCGATGGTTAATTTTTGGGGCACGCCGTCGTCGGGCAGCAGCGCATCGCACCGCTTCTTGAGAGCTTCGGCCTTGGCGTTTTTTTGCGGGTCTTTCTCGAGTTCGTCCATCCGGTGTTGGCGGTAGGTTTCAATGGCTTCGGGCACAAAGGGGTTTTCCGGGAAACGATTCACCATGCGACCCAACCAGGCTTCGGTTTTTTCCTGGCCTTTTTGCTTCATGAGCACTTCGGAGTATTCCGCAATGATGTCACTGCACAATTCTTGGAAATAACCGTTGTCCAAATTTTGCCGAGCCGCGCGTTCGGCAATACTCAAGGCTTTTTCCCATTCGCCGGCTTGAATGTAGGTGTACACCCAGTTGTTCCAAAGTCCCAGGGCCTGCTCCCGCAACTTGGCATCGGCCGGGAAGAGTTTAAGCGCGCGATGGTAGATGTCCAAAGCCAATTTCCACTCTTGATGCCGCAAATGACGCATGGCCAGTTGGATGTAAAAAAGACGGATGCGACTGAGCAGTTGACCTTCGTTGCCCAGCAAGAAGGGGAAGGTTTCCAGCGGCAGCAGGATTTCCAGCTTGAAGATGGATTCAAGAGAACGCTCGGCAATGCGTCCCGTAAACCTTAGGGCGGCCCATTTTACCTCCCGTACGTTCGGATGTCGCTTGAGCATGGCACCCAGAATGCGGACGGCGGTACGGACATCGTTTTTTTCCCAGGCATCCTCGGCCCAGGTTTGGGTAATAAACCCCAAATAATAGGGAAATTGTTTTTCGTCCGGAAGCGCCCGTAGGGCGGCTTCGAGAACACGTACGGCCGATTCGTAATTCAATTTGTCCAACTCCGAGAGGCACCAGGCAAAATACAGCGAACTTTGCCATGTGAGCAATTCTTTTTGAGCTTCGGGGGTGACCGTACGCATGCCGGTAGCCGCCAACGCCAATGCCTTTTCCCACTCGCCTTTTTCGGCCAGGGCGGTTCCGCCGCGAATGAACGTCAGTGCCTGAAGGGATTCAAACCCAGCTCCGGGCGAGGCCTTGGCTGCTTGAATGAAAATAGCCAGCGCTCCCGGGGAATCGTTCTGACTGAGCTTGTATTCGGCCCATTGCAAACAAATGATCTTGTGGGTGAAAATCAGGTTTTCGTCTTTGGGCGCCAGGCCCAGTCCGGCTTGGGCGACTTGGATGGCTTCGGGAAATTTCCCCTCCATGGCCAAAAGAATGCTCCAACCGGAGAGGGTGCTTAAAACATTATGGATGGCGGAATAGATTTCCGAATCTAAGGTTAGGGCGCAGAAAAATTCCTGCAAGGCTTCGGGACACAGGTGCTTACGTGCCAGTTCCGCGCCGCGCGCGCAATAGACAATGCCCAGCAACCCGACATTCGTGATTTCTCGACGTTGATCCTTATGGGTTTCTTCGATGTACGTAAATCCGGTGGTGTTAAAAAACTGTCGTAAAACTTCCGAGTCACGCGCTGGATTGAAACCGTTGCTGCTGGTGTTCTCGACATCCGCGTGCGTCAGTTGATGGTAGAGGATTGAGAAAACATGGTCCGGCGTTTCAATGGTGCGTACATCCAGTCCCAAGCGTTCTCCCAGCAGCGTGTAGAGTACCGTTGCGGAAACGCAATTAAAGGCATAGGTGTCCAGCAACACGGTGAGGTACATTTGCTCAGGCTGATAGTCGCGCAAGACGGTGGCGTGAAGCCACGCCAACAGCTTCTCGCCCCGTTGCATGGGGTCGGTAACGCCCGCCAGAGCTTGGGACGCAGCACGCTCCAGAGCCGTCAGCTTGGCCTTGTAGGCATCACGGGAAGAACGCGCAGCAATCCCTTGGGCCAGCAAGGCGGCGTCGGCCAAGGACCAGCGGTCCAGCTTGCCGTCGCGGGCATCTTCGAGCATATCCAATTCGTCGGTTGATCGGGGGCGGAGTTGTGTCACGGTTTTTAAGCCTTGGATGACTTGCAAGGCTGAGACCGGCGACTGCTTGAAGGCGTAGTTGGAACGCGGCGGCCCCTCCTTACCCTGAAGCGTTATTTCCGAAACCGGGAGCCTCCCGGTTCCTTTAGGGACCTTTAAGCGGAGCATGATCCACTTGACGCCGGTGGAGGGGAAGGCGAATTCCTGAGGGACTTTGGTGGCACGCAGGGAATCTTCACGCAAAAGTTGGAATCCCGCCTGGGATGAGATCATGGATCCGAGCAGTTCAAATTGGCCGACAATGGTGGTGGTGTCGCTGGAATAGTTTAATTGCACAATCAACTGGCGAGGACTGACAATGGTGTTTTCAAACGAGTAGACCAAATCCGTAGGGATGTCATGCTGCAGGGAGAGTGTGCGGGCATTGAGCGAATTGCCGTCGGTGAGCACCTTGAGTTCTTCCAGGGTCAGCCAAGGGTCCGAACAGCGCTCGATCTTGGCCCTCTCGGTTTGGAAAAGATTGACTGTGTCGTTGGCTAAAACCGGGGTTGCACCCCAAACCATGCACGTTCCCAGAACCGCGAGCAGAATCAAACCTAGATGTTGGTGACGGTTGAACCCGTTCATGAAGGGAGCTCACTTTCTGCCAGACGGCGTTTGCGATTCACCCGCGGCGGATTTGGACGCACAGAGTTATTTCACAACCAACATTTTTTTTAGAGGCGATGTGCGTGCGCCGGACGTATCCGCGATGACCACGCGATAGATGTAAAGTCCGGGGGCGACCGCCTGTATGTTCCAAGCCTTAGATTTGCGCCCTTCGGTAGAATAATCGTCGGTCAAAGTGGCGACGCGTTCGCCGCCGACATTATAAAGCTCAATCGTTACATGTCCTGGGCCCTGAAGGTGAAAGGAAAACCAGGCTTCACGCCCCTTTGCCGGAACGGGATAGGCGATCACCAGGTTCGGGTCGGTGGTAAAAGGGGTGATCGTTGCCGTTGCGGTGGGGATGAAGGTAGGTGTAATGGATGCTGACGGAGTAATCGTCGAAGTCGGGGTCGGGGTAAGCGTGATGCTGGGGGTGATGGAAGCCGTCGGGGTGAAGGTAACGGTGCGCGTAGGAGTAATCGACGGTGTATGCGTGAACGTGGACGTGATCGTATAGGTCGGTGATACGGTGCGCGTGCCCGTGGAGGTTGGCGTTGCGGTCCTGGTGGGCGTGATGGTTTGGGTGGGGAGGATATCGGTGAGGTACATGGATGTGGCATCTTCACTAAAGGCTGTGGGTGAATAACTGGAGGGGTAGGTCAAGCCTGTCAGAAAACAGTAATGCTTTGCTGTGGCCACACCCGGATTAAGCCGAATGCCGTAGCTTGTATCCACAGCAATGCAGATAAAGTATGTTTCTCCCGCAACCAGATTCAAGGAACCGAAGGGCAGGTAGTGCCACCCATCGTTTCCCAGGGTTATGCTGGTGCTGGCTTGGAGTAGGGTGGTGGGCAGACCCGCGCTGGTACGGTAGACCGCGCCCTTGCCGTGCGCACCGGAGACACCCTCGAGATAAACATACATGCCTACGGCTGTAAAACTGGCAATGGCCGTATAGGTGTTGCCGTGAGAGCAATTCGCCATCCATGAATGGGGGGTTCCCACCGTGGTGGTTCCCAAGGTTGTGGCCTGGCTCGGGTTGCACCAGAAGCTGAAAAGGGCTAAAAAAAGGCCGATGAGATAAAACCGAATGTGTCTGCCGAAGATTTGCATGGTGACTAATGTACTTTAAAATAAAGAGAAAGTAAAGTCGGTGGAGGGTGTTCTTCGAGGTGTTTTTTGTTGCGGCTGAGCGGAGTAAACCGCATAATTTGTCGATGCGAGTGTAAAGCCCAGGAGGTGTTAAGCATGACATGGTGGCGGGGACACAAGGGTGAGTGGTACGTGGTCATACAACTGTTGATTTTGGTAGGTGTGGTGTTCGTACCCACCCATGCCGCCGGATGTCCCATATGGCCGGCTGGGGTGGCTCGGCTGGGCACGGGTCTGGGTCTCCTGGCCATGGGGCTCGGGGGCGTGAGTTTGTTATGGGGGATGTGGCAGCTTGGGAGCAGTCTTACCCCCTTGCCGTATCCGCGGGAGCAAGGTACGTTTAAGGATACAGGACCCTATCGTTGGGTAAGGCATCCCATCTACAGTGGGGTGGTGTTGCTTTCCCTAGGGTGGGCAGGTTGGGTGCACGGATGTTTAACCTTGGTGGCGGCCGTAGGGGTGTTCGGCTTTTTTGATATCAAAGCCCGGCGTGAAGAACAATGGTTGTTGGCCAAATACCCCGACTATGCGGTGTATCGCAAGCGGGTGAAGAAATTTATCCCCGGGATCTACTAAGCTCGTCCCTGGCAGCGGGGAGCTATTTGACAATGACGATTTTTTGCAGACGGAACGTGCGGGTTTCACTGGCGGATTCTAGGCGCAAGCGGAAAAGGTAGACCCCTGGGGCCACGTCGTGAATCTGCCAAGGGGTTCGTGAGAAACCGGCCTCTGTGATTTCGTCGGTTAGAACCGTACAACGTTCCCCGACAAGGTTGTAGATCTCAATCGTGACCTTGGTCGGACCGCCGGTTTGATAGTAGAACCAAATTCGGTTGCCTCGGCCCGGCGAGGGGTAGGTGACAACCTGATCCGCACCAATGATAAACGGAGTTAAGGTCAGTGACGGGGTGATGGTCACGGTTTGGGTAATCGTAGGTGTGATCGTGGCTGTGGGTGTGGCGGTAGGCAGGGGGGTGCCTGTGGACGTGATGGTAATCGAAGCGGTGAGCGTGATCGTGGAGGTCAGGGTGATGGTGCGTGTGGGTGTGGCTGTCGGTGTACGCGTGTACGTCGGTGTCCGGGTGGCGGTAAGGGTTGCGGTTCGCGTGGCCGTGGAGGTCGAGGTCGGGGTGAAGTTGATTCCCGAAAGATACATGCAATACATCACGTTTGCACCTGCCACCGCAGTTCCGGCATCGCTGAATGGATCCGGCCAGTCGGGGCCACCCCAGGGGGAAAATTGCAATTGCATGGCGCCACCGGTAGAGAGGATTCCGACGGGAGTTGCTGGGGAACTGAATTGCAGTGCGAGGAAGTACAAATGTCCAGGACCACCGTAAATGGGCGTGAGTGTGCTCAAGGGGAAAGCGTTCCAACCCGCAATCGGGGTTACCATGGTGACGGAGCTTAAAAGGGTGGTGGGTTGTCCGGTTCCCGGATTAAAATCATAAACGCCAACAACCATCATGCTGCCGGGACTTGAAGGGAAATAGACATGGACCGTGTCGGCAATAAACCCGGTGGCGGTATTGAATACATTTCCGCGGATTGAGTTGCTAAAGGTTTCGGAACTGTCGCCGGTACCCGTGTAGCCCAATGTGCCAGCCGTGCTCAGCACCGGCAGACTCAGGGCGAGTAAGGCGAGAAGCATCAAACATCGGTGAGTTGTGTATGTACGCATAGCAGCCAATTTGCATCCTTGTTCCGGTGTGTTTATAGTATACTTCACTCCTGGACAAACCGCAAAATGGAAAAAAGCAACTATAAGGAGTCTTGGCCGCGATGCATGAATCAACGGAACGGACGCATTTACTAACGTTTTTGGGGTTGTTGCTGGGGAGTTTGGTGGTGATCTTTTGGATGATTGGTCCTTACCTGATGGCTTTGTTTTTAGGCGGAACGCTGGCCATGTTGATTCATCCCATGTATGTTTGGTTGCGTTTGAAGCGGTGGCCCCCAACCTTGGCGGCACTCGGGGTGACCCTTTCGATTTTACTTCTGGTCATAGTTCCGGTGACCGGGTTCGCCATCATGGCCGTGCGCCAGGGGATGGTGGTGCTGCAGGCGGTTCCTGATTGGAATGGTTTAACTCCGCAAGCCATTGTGGAGTCATTAAGCCAGTGGGAGCTTGTGCGGCAAATAATCGGTGATCCCGTTCAGGTGAGTGGGCACATCAAGGATGGCTTGTACAGTTTGGGGCAATATTTAACCCAGGTAGTCTTGGCCCTCGCCAAGGGCATTCCTGCGTTTATGTTGCAGACGGCGCTGGCGGTTGTGGCCTGCTTTTTCTTCCTGATGGATGGCAAACGGTTTATTCAGTGGGTGTTAGGGCTTAGTACCCTAAACCCGCTGGTGCAAGAAAAACTGGTGGAAACGTTTCGCAGCACGGCCATTTCCACCATCTTGGCCAGTTTGTTGTCCTGTTCGGTGCAGGCCTTGGGCGCAGCGCTCGGGTTTGCGATTTTAGGTGTCCCGGGCGCTTTTCTGGCAGGTGGGGCCACGTTTTTGTTTTCTTGGTTACCGGTGGTAGGGAGTGCTCCGGTGTGGTTGGCCGGTGGAGCGTATTTGTATGTGCAAGGGGCCTCGGTAAAAATGGTTTTGCTACTTTTGTTGGGCGCTGGATTCAGCATGACCGACAATGTGGTGCGGGCGCTTATGTTGCGCGGCCAGGCGGCCATGCATCCGTTGGTGGGTTTGGTGGCGGTCTTTGGTGGCATCAATATGTTTGGGATTTTGGGGGTGTTCATCGGACCTATTTTGGCCGCCATGCTTATTTCGCTCTTAAAACTTTGGCCTGAATTACGTGCACGTTTTGGCTTGGAGCAGAAACGTACGCTGAAAACGTCGGGACGTCGCTAGGCTTAGATGTTGGATTTTGCGCTTGAATATGTTTGGGACGATCACGGATAATGTCCCACGCGCCGGTTGGCTGCAGACCTTAAGACCGCTTCGAGATTAGGCAGCGGTATACGCCTCCGCTGAGTAACACTACCGACCGTGAGTTCTTAAAAGCCAGGGAAGGCTTGATCGACCCATAAACAATCATGTAGTGTGTTTAGGCCTCTCCGTGAGGCACACTACGGAATTCCTGGACACGAGGAACGCAGTTGGCAAGCATGAGTTCAAAGCGAAGTTTGATTATTGTGGGAGGCGGTATGACCGGTCTTTCGGCCGGTCTGACGTGGGCCTTGAACAACGATGTGCACCGCCGCCCGGTTTGCATTGTCGAAAAAGAGCACATCACCGGCGGAAGTGTGACCACCTATACGCGCCACGGGTATCACTTCGATACGTGCCAGATGATTTCCAATCTGGCGCCGGTCTTCGAGTATTTTGGTTTAAATGTAGCGTTCAAAGAGTTTCAAGGAAATTTCGGACGCGTGTATCTGGCGGACCCCCGGTATAAAACCGCCAAGGTGATTGAGCTGCCGGCCGGGGAAGAACGCTTCAAGCAACACGTGTGTACGCTGTATCCCCGCGAGGCTGCCAACTTTATCCGCTTTTTCGAACATTCCCGCACCATGTTTCAGGAGTTGTATTCCCTCAAGTACGCACCCAATCCTTGGGAACTGATTCAGACCTTTTTTGCCTGTCCGAAAATTGTTCGACATGTGGGCGAAACCTTCGAACAGTACCTGGGCCATTTTCATCTGCAGCATCCGGAGATCCGTGAGATTTTGCGTCTCTTTGTCATCATGAGCGGCTGGCCGGAAAGCAAAGTGGCGGCCCTTTTGCCCGTAGGTGTGATGTTTTCACTTTTGGAAAAAGCCTTTCGTCCTGCCGGCTCGTTTCGTGAATTGCCCAAACACATGGAAGCGCGTTTTCGTGAATTGGGGGGAGAGGTACGCTTAAAGACCAAAGTGGACAAACTTTGGGTTGAACATCAGCGTGTGCGGGGCGTGCATTTGTCCAATGGGGAGACTCTGGAGTGTGACTACGTCATCAGTACCGTCGATGTCCGACAGGCGGCCGAGGAACTAATCGGGTTGGAACTGTTGCATGCAACCAACAAAAGGTATGCGCAAAAAATGATCTCGGTTCCCATGACGCCCTCAAGCATGACCATCAATCTCGGACTGGATGATAAACTGGATCTCGGTGCGTTGGGCTGCGACTGTGGGTACACCATGCTGACCACCGGTGGAGATACGTTTGAGCATGTGTTTGCCGCCGCCGAACGCGGGGAAATGATTTATTCGGATAAATGTTTTCATATTGGTGTGATCTGTCCAACCCTGGTCACCGGCGGGAAGCCGGTTTTGACCATAAGTGTTTTTCCCATGCCTTTGGGCGAGTGGGACATGTGGCGTAAAGCCGATCCGGAATTGTACAAACGCAAGAAAGAACGTATGGGGGAGTTTTTTATTGGCCTGGTGGATCAATACATGATTCCGGGTTTGCGTCATCACATTGTGGTGCGGGATATCAGTACCCCAGCCACGTACGCACGGTATTCCGGTTCACCCAGTGGAGCCATTTACGATATGGCCTCGGAACCGAATAATTTCGGGTTGAAGCGGCTGCGGACAGATACACCCATCAAAGGCCTGTATCAGCCCAAATTTGCCCACGGTGTTTTTGGCACCATCAACGGAGGCATGCAGGCTGTGGATATGATCATGGAGCGGAAAATCCTCAATGGCAATTCACGTTTTTCTGGGAAAGTGCATCAGAAATAGAGCTATTGGATCAAGATGATTTGTCCGGAATAGCGCTGTCCGTTTTTCTCCACTTGAT
Source organism: uncultured bacterium (assembly GCA_964604705.1). Lineage (GTDB taxonomy): Bacteria > Oederibacteriota > JAAXVQ01 > JAAXVQ01 > JAAXVQ01 > JAAXVQ01. The sequence goes on along the minus strand of CAZSAP010000006.1, from coordinate 19,281 downwards.
ACACATAGGCGCCTCCCTCGCTGAGTCTGCCCTGGTCGTCGTTTCCATCCCATACATTGCAGTGTTTCAGAATACGCACCAACCGGCCTTTTAGGTTAAAGATGCGTACCGTGTAATCCACCGTAGGGTCGGGCAGTTCAAATTGGAGTGTGACGGTTTGACCGCGCAACGGGAAAAACGGGTTGGGGGTCGCATAGGTTTGCACTTGTCCGGAAAGGGGTACAGGCTTGCGTTCCCGGCTAATGGCGACAAAACCCAAGTCTGCATACATCTCTCCGGGGTCTTGTTCAGGGTAAATCGGCTGAATGAACAATTCCACAGCCAACATGCGTTTTTTGGACCAAATCCAGTTGGGGACATTTCGGATATCCACCACCCACTCCAGGGTTTTGTCAAATTGACCGAGGACACGGCTTTGCCACTCGCCGTTATCGTTGCGTCCAATTTCCAGCACCGAGACTGTGAAGCGGGTGTTGGGCGAAAGGCCGGTGATTCGACCGCGGATCAATGGATAGGTGGCCATGTCCCAATACAATCCGGGAGAGAGGAGGTGTCCGATGCTGCCTGGAATTAAACGACGGAAACGCGCACCTTTGGAAAGTTGAAGTATTTCAGAATTGAGTTTTTCCTCATCATGGCCATCCCACCAGCGTCCAACCGGATCCGGTGGTGTATTGGTAGAAAAATCCTCATACCAAAAATCCTCGTATTGTTTTTGATTGCCGGCGTTAAGGTAATCCCCGCTGTGATACGGTGGTGGGGTCAATAAACGCAAGGATTTAATCAGGATCCAGCCCTTGGCGGAAGACGGGTTGGAGAGTTTGGTATCCAAACGGATACGGAAATTTACCTCGCCGGAGAAGCTCGGAAGTCCTTGCAAGCTAAAATAAAACAATCCCGAGGCGCCGTTGGTGCTGGGCAGCAAGGCAAGGACCGTGGGGTTTTCCAGTTGGTTGATGATTTCCAGACTGACATTCCACGCAGTTAAGGTCTGACCGGTAATGTCGGCAATCCAACATTCAAGGATGTTGTAGGTGTCCACGTTGCAGGAAATCAACGGGGACTTGACGACGCCCTTGCCTTCGTACCCGTCTCGCGCTTGCATGGAAACATAGGCATATCCGTCTTGGTGGCTAAAATAAAGTGCCGTGTAGGTTACGTTTTTATAAACATCGTATTCTACTTCCCAACCGGGCACCGGCGCTTGTGGGGTCCCGGGTGAGAAGTTGGCGTTCCAGCCCACGGCGCCTTCTTCGGCGTGAACCCAAGGTGCCGAGGCCATGACGCAGCCGGCGAGCAGACAGGCCAGAAATAGTGGGAGCTGTCGAATTTGGATCATGACGCGAATGCATCCTTTCTATGGCAACGGGGCCCGGAATTATTCATGTTCGGTCGTGGTCGCTTCGTCCGGATGCCAGAAAACCACACGTTCCACCCGAATCGGATCGAGAAAAGCCCGCCCCGCCGGAGTGTCCTTCAACGCTTCCAATTCAGCGGCCAAGGTGGAGATTTTTTTCCATTTGTTCCGCACCAGCAGCGTCCGTGTCATGAGCACCGGATGCGGTGTTGAACCCAGTTTCGGTCCTGACAGTTCGGTCAAGGTCTGGGTGAAGGCGTTTTTGTTTTTATCGGTAATGGTTAGAAGGTAACGCGGTCCGATTACAACATCCACCGCGTTGATTTGCAAAGCCATGATGGCGGCGAAATTGCTGTTAAAATGCTTCTTGGAATGGAAAAATTTATCTATGGGAAGATTGGGGCATTCGGAGGAAAGGGCGACCTCAAAGTTACGCAATCCTTCGTCGGAAACGTAACCCAAGGTCCGTTTTTGCAGATCCGACCATTTTTGAAAACGGTCGTTGGCGCGTACAAAGACACCGTTGGGTTGGGAGGTTTGTCCGGAAATTTTTACGGTTTGCAGGGGAGCGGCAATGTAACCCAAGGCCAAGGTCTCGGCGGTACGTGCGGGGACGACCACGACATCAAGTTCACCCAGTCTCAAATCGTGCAAAAGGCTGGCCGAATCCGGATACGCGGTATAATTGATTTTAATACGCATGCGGGCCGAGAGATATTGGGAGAGATGTTCGATCCAGGTAAGCATTTTGGTAGGGCTGTCCAAATCGGAAAGTTGCTCGCGTTCATACCCAATGGTGATGGTGTCGCGGGTGTTGACGGGAAAGGATTTCGCCTGGCGAGCCATGGAGGCCAAGGCCTGGAGTTCATGGTATTGAGATTGTAAGGAGGCCAAACCGGTTAACCCTAAGGTATCCAGCGATCGGGTGAGCACGCTTAAGGGTTCGGAAATTTGGATCAACGGTTTGAGTTCATCGGCCAAACCCGGATCGTTGACATTCCGGAAGGTGTACGTTACGGACTCGTTGAGAATCTTGCACCCGGAACGCAGGGAGTCCAGGGCGTTTTGCACAGAAGTGATGGCTTGAGCCGTGAGGGTTACCTGTTGCTGTATTTCGCGGTTGGCGATTTCCCAAGGAACATAGGGGAAAAGGGATAGCGGTTGGGTCGGGGTGGGGAACGCATTATTTCGGGAGGGGGAGTTCAGCTGGGTTTTGGCTTGGGTCGCACGGATGACTTCGTCACCGATTCGTCGCACTTCGTTTTCCGCGGCCAGGCGTAATTCAGGTGAAAGTTCGCGTTGCGCCTGAATGGTGCCGAGATGCACTTGAGCGGCACGCTGGGCATTTTCCGCGGCTTGAACCCCGGAGTTGGCAATGGTGTACAAGTGCATGCTGCCTTGTTCGGTCATCAACTGGAGGTTTTTTATGCTGCCGGAGGAGGGCAACGTGGCCAGCGTTTGTTGCAACACAATCGTTTGTTCGACGGTGTCGGCGCTGGCTTGGGCCAACACTTGGGCTTGTTGCAGTAGAACCAAGAGGCGTTCGTTGCGTACTTTTTCCTCCAAGGCGTGAGCTTGTATTTGTGCTTCCTGCTTTTTACGTTCTTTTTCTAAGTAGGTGGGATCCCACAAAAACACCAAGCCCAGGCGGTGCGACCCCAGGGTGTCCTGAACCCAGAACGGAAAGGAAAAGGCATAATCCAGTTGGGTTGAAAAGGGGGTGTTGGTGATATGACGGACGGCATAGCTGAACCCACACGTGAACGTGTCATTGGTAGCGCCCATCCGCAAGGCGAGGGCTTCGTTGGCCCAAGATTCCAAGCCGAATTTGTAGGTCCAAACCTGGTTCCGATAATCAAATTCCGATAGCACCATGGTTCGGTGCAACCAGTGAATTTGGTACGCCAAACCCAGGCGCCAGAGGCGGGGTAGAGGTTCGCCCGGTCCATCTACATTCATGTTGACCGGAATTGTATTTTCACAGGTTACACCCAATTGCAAAAGGTTAAACGCGCGGAGCAAGATGCCGGTATCGGCCGTCCACCCCATTTTCCATTCCTTGCCTGAATAATCCCCGGGGGTTACCTCCCATTGCAAGCCTTTCCAAGTGAGGCCGGCATCCAACGAGAGGGGGAATTCGAACAAATCCGGTGGGAGCAGGGAGTGAGCGTAGGCCAACATCCAGGTGTTTTCTTGATACAAAACAGAGTTGAAATGGAGCCAGCCGGCACCCAAGGTTCCCCAGACAGGGCCCAGCGGTACGGCACTGGACATGCAGTTGTAGCCCAAGGCTCCGGATCGTCCTGTGTACAGCATGGGATTGAGGTTGGTGAAAAGATCGGCGTACATGCCGCTGAGTTCATTTTCTGTTAGCGTAGCCAATCCTGCTGGGTTGAAAAGGAGTGCGTTGGAATCATCCGCCAAACCGACAAACGCGTCTCCCATACCCGCCGGTCGGGCGCCATTGGCCGCATCCAAAAAGTAAGCGTGCGCAGGGGCGGCCCAAAGCAGGAGCAGCAGGCATAAGCGTCTGGGCCAAGGGTGGATGGAGGGTCGTGTTGAAAAACAGAGCATGAGGCCGCCTCGAACAGAATCGCGTCGATAGGGCGTGGCAAGAAATAGCTGGCTGTATCATACCAGGTTCGTTGCCTAAGGTAAAGTCTAGGCTCGCACTAGAGAATAATCATGACTTTTCCCAGGCAGGTGATTTCCCGGTTGCACAAAGCATAGGACGCAGGCATAATTTTTAAATCCTTGACATGAAAGGCCACCGTATAAAATGAACCGGTATTTTTCCGAACAGTATCAACAGTTGTCGCGTCAAGCGCTGCGGATTGCGTTTGAGACCGCGCCTGCATATCGCGGCTGGCAGTCCCTGGATCCAGGCGGGAACGTGGAGTTGGATACGCGCTATGCCGCGTTGCCGGTTCTAACCAAAAAAGAAATGCGGGAAAGTTTTCCCCAAGGCTTGGTTCCCGGCGGACGCAGTGTGGCTGAGGGTTTGCGCTGCGGAGAGATCGAGTATGTGCAGACCAGCGGGACCACCGAAGAAAAGGTAACCAACCTGTGGAATCAAACGTGGTGGAATGCCTCGGAGCGGGCGTCCTGGAAATTGAATGCGCACACCAGGCATTTGACCGGGACCCAGCGTGAGGCGCAGCTGGCCAGTGCGCTTAGTGTTGGGTTTCGCTCCGAGTCCGACCTGCCCATGCATGCCCGGCGTTTGGATCGTTTTTTGTTTTTAAGTGAAAAAGTTAGTGCGTTTGAATGGACCCGGGCTCACCTGGAACGCATGGCCCGAGAATTGGAGGCCTTTCAACCTGTGGTGCTGGAAGCCAACCCTTCGCTTTTGGCCCATTTGGCGTGGTGGGCGTTTGATCACCAAGTGGCGCTCTATCAGCCACCGGTGATCTTGTTCACCTATGAGTTCACGTCCGCTTTGCATGTGCGCGCCATACGCCGGGTGTTTTCCTCACCCTTGGTGAGTTCGTACGGAGCCACGGAAACCGGATATGTTTTTATGGAGTGCGAGCATGGAACCCTCCACCAGAACACCGAGTTTTGTCGGGTGGATCTTCAGCCCTTGCGTCCGGAACACGGCGGGCCAGGACTGGCCCGTTTGTTGGTCACCACGTTTCACAATCCTTGGACAGCCTTGGTTCGTTTTGATGTGGGTGATTTGGGGCGCCTCGAGGAGGGGCCGGACTGTCCGTGCGGGCGGCGTGAGGGATTGCGCCTGAAAGCCATAGAAGGACGCCTCACCAACGTGACGTTTACCCGCTCCGGAGAATTGGTGAGCACCTATCGGGTGGATCGGACTCTGGCCGGCGTTTCGGGTGTACGGGATTACAGCCTGGTGCAAACCCAAGCCGACGAGTTCAAGGTTGAGTTGGTGCTTGAGCCGGGGGAGGACATCAACCGCGTTCGAACGCAGGTGACGGATGCGCTCCTTCTTTTATACGGACACGACGTACGCATCGGACTTGTGGTTAAAGCGATTTTGGAGCCGGCGCCTTCAGGGAAATATCGCCGTACCCATGCGGCGTTTGACTACGATGTGAAAGGGTTGTTGGCATGAGTAAACCAAAGCCTGTTTATCTTTTGGCCGGTGGAAATTGGCGGCAACCGGGAAGCCTGCTGCCCTTATTGCAGCAGGTTGTGGCTGAGGCGGGGAAACCGCAACCACGGGTGGCTTATATTGGCACAGCCAATGGGGACAGCCCGGCGTTCTATTGGGCCATGGCCGCCTTGTTGAAAAAGACCGGGGCGCTCGTGGAACGGGTGAAATTGGCGAAGGCCAAAGCCGATGTGGCTTTGGCCAAAAGGCAAATGCAAACCGCAGATATTGTGTTTGTCTCAGGCGGAGATGTGGATGAAGGCATGCGTTGGCTGCAGCAGCATGGACTGGTGGATTTTCTGCATGAATTGCAGAAAGGCGGCACTTTGTTTTTTGGAATTTCAGCCGGGAGCATCATGCTCGGGACACAGTGGGTGCGCTGGCGTGATCCTAAGGACGATACGACGGCCGAGTTGTTTGCGTGTTTGGGTATCGCGCCGGTGCTTTGCGATACCCATGCCGAAGGCGACGGCTGGGACGAGTTGAAAATGGCGGTTTCGCTTAGGCTCTCCAAGCATCCAGGTTACGGGATTCCAACCGGGGGCGCGCTCCGGGTCAGCGCGGCAGGCAGGGTACACGCCTTGGCTTTTCCCGCCGTACGATACCTACGCCAAGGGCAACGAGCTGTGGAGCAGGAACCGCTATCACCCCATATGTAAAAATGCAGGGTGATCCTTAAACTACGAAAAACCCCATAAATCAAAGCGTATGAACGTTCTCGTTAAGCTCATTTAAGTTTTTTCTGAAAAGGCACGAAGAGAGAGAGGAAGGCCAAAGTTTCTTTTTCGAGGCAAGCATGCCGGACGTAACGGGAATCAGAGAATTTAGGTACATTGAACCAGTGCTGGCCGAACCTGGAAAGCTCCGTCCTTCCGTACGGGCAGAAGGCGCTGAATCTGGCGACACTGTCACGTACGGCCAGGGGGATGAGGTTGAACTTTCTGACTTGGCCAAAGCCTATCAGGCAAAAATAGCCGGGGAAAAGGGTAAGGGAGATTCACTGGCAGAGAATAAACAAGCGGCGGACATAAAACGGGCGAGCAATGAAATGGCAGCGCGTGAACAAGAAGTGATCGCTCACGAAATGGCGCATATGGCGACCGGGGGCGGACTTACCGGTGCGGTCAGTTACAAGTATGAAATGGGTCCGGACGGAAAACGTTACATTTCGGGGGGGAGTGTTTCTATACGCATAAGCAGTGGCGGGGATCCTGAGGAAACCATTCGTAAAATGCAACAAGTCCGCAGAGCGGCCATGGCGCCCTCCAACCCTTCGGGGATGGACATGGCCGTAGCCGCGCAAGCCGCGCAAATTGAGGCTCAGGCCCGGGCGGAGTTGGCCAAACAAAACGCCGCTGAGAACGCTAAGGACTCAGAGGTGAAAAGCCTGGGTCAAACCAAAGACCATTCGAACCTAAATCAACGTTCATTGTCCCGCCACAACATCAGTTTTTCCGTCTAAGCAAAATCTGTGTTTGATTATGCCAGCCAATCAAACAGCCATTCCCAAGCATCGGGATTTTCGGTATTTAACTGGCAGGTTACGGAATGTCCACCGGCCATTTCCAAAGCATGGAGGCTAAATCCGCTTACCGACCGTAGGATGATGTGCGGCATATCGGCCGCTTGGCGTACAACCATCCGGCCTTGATGCCTTCCGGGGGTTAGGATAATCTCCGCTTTGCCCGTACTGTGATACAGTGTCCAGACCAAGGGCGTGCGTTTGATTAAAAAGGTGACCGAGGTTATAGCCAGGATTGATTTATAGAGACCACCCAGGGCATTTTGTGCAAGTGCGCGTCCCAATTGTTCAATGTCATCGGTGTGATTTGGGAAAAGCAAGGGCGCTGCCGCTGCATAAAAGGTTGCTGCGGTTTGACTCGGGATCCATTGGGTCGCGGTGGCAGATTCAAACACTGTGCGGTTCGCAGGCGAAAGTTGTGCCAAGAAACGCTCGGTGGTTCCTTCCTCCTGTTGTTTCAGCAAGGTATGAATGGTAAGCAAAACCATTCCTTTAATGTGTGAGCTGGATTGGAGGGTAGACATGTGGTCCTTTGTTGCGTAGTATGGTTTCGCTGTAAGTATCGGTTGGGAAATCGAATAAAGTAAGAGGTGGGGGATGGAACGTTTTCGAAAGTACGGAGTGCCACCGTACCGAGTGGTCTTGGTTCACGGCGGGCCGGGCGCAGCCGGAGAAATGGCGCCGGTGGCACGTGAGCTCGCACCCACGTGTGGTGTGTTGGAGCCATGGCAAACAGGTACGTCGGTACCTGAACAGGTGAAAGAATTAGGCACGTTTCTCGAAGATCATGCTGACGTGCCTAGTATCTTGGTCGGTTTTTCCTGGGGTGCTTGGTTGAGTTGTCTTGTAACCACAAAATACCCAAGGTTGGTAAAGAAACTTATTTTAATCAGCAGCGGAGGGTTTAAACCATCGGATGCCCAGCAGGTTGAGGCAGTACGAACCGAGCGCATGTCACCGGGGCAGAAAGAGCAGGTCCGCCAAGCCCTGGCACGCTTGCAGGATACGGATGCCTCGACGCGTCACGCGGCCATGGCGGACTTGGGGAAGGTGTATCAACACGTGGATGCCTACGACCCACTCCCGGATACCGGCGATGCCGTGCAGGTCAATGCCGACATTTTTCAGGGCGTGTGGCCCGAAGCCGCGGAGCTGCGGCGTAGCGGTCGGTTGTTGGACGCCGTCAAGTCCATTGCCTGCCCGGTGGTGGCACTGCATGGAGAACATGATCCGCATCCTGCGTCTGGGGTGGAGGAACCTTTGCGGGGTGTGTTATCGGATTTCAAAATGATCCGTTTGGCGGAGTGTGGGCATGTGCCGTGGTTGGAGCGCAAAGCGCGCCTCCTTTTTTTTCGGCACCTGCGTGCGGAGCTGGGCGACGCTTGGGTGCAAAACAAAGATTGACTTAATTAAAAAAGACACTAGAATGCTGCGCAAGCACAAGTAATGGGAACTCCGTGAGAATCGGAGACGGACCCGCCGCTGTAACCGGGGACCAAAGGACAGAAGCAATTGCCACTGGGGTGACCCCGGGAAGGTGCTGTCCGAGGAACGATCCGGGAGTCAGAAGACCGACTTGCGCTGATGGACATGGGCATACCTCTGACGGAAAAAGAGGCTCGGCCTACTCATGGCTAAAAACGGAACGCCTGAGACCGCTTTACCCAAGCGGCTCAGGCGTTTTTTATTTTCGGAAGGGAGGAGATTGGAGTTAGGTGCAGGACCGGTTCGGGTTGTAGGAACGGGGTGCAAATCCTCGGCTGCCCAGCAACTGTAAGCGCGACGAAGCGTGTCAAGAGGCCACTGGTACCAGGTACTGGGAAGGCGCACGTTTTCGGAAGACCGCGAGCCAGGAAACGACCGAACTGGAGAATCCCTTTGGGGGACATCATAAGGAGGATACAAGCAATGCAGGTACGTACGTTCGTGATTATGGGGTTGGTTTTAGGCGGTTGGGTTTTGAGCGGGGGCGTGGTTGGGGCAGAAGAACCCGCGAGTACCGAGGTTAAGGCTACGGCCGTGATGGAACCGGTGGTGGTTTCAGCCTCGAAAGTCGTCTCGCCGCTTTCTCGCATCGGGAGTTCCGTTACAGTGATTACCCGGGAGGATTTGGCCGCGCAAGGCATCACCCACATAGGCGATGCGCTTACCACGGTGCCGGGCGTGGATGTGGTTACCAGCGGTGGGCCGGGTCAATTAGCCGAGGCCTACATTCGCGGAGCCGAGTCCGGGCGTACCTTGGTCATGCTCAACGGGGTGGAGATCAACGACGCCATGTCGCCGGGGCGCGCGGCGGATTTTTCGCACTTGAGTGTGGACAATGTGGAGCGCATTGAAGTCCTGCGCGGGCCGCAGAGCGCGGTCTATGGCTCGGGAGCCATGGGCGGGGTGGTGAACATCATCACCCGGCAAGGCGGAAAAAAATGGCGCGGCAGTCTGGATGTGTCCGGTGGGAAGCATTCGACCTGGACCTCGGCGGCCGAAGCTACGGGTTCGGCGCAGGGTGTGGATGTGAGTGCGGCTGCGTCGTGGGGCACGTCCAAAGGGTTTTCGGCTGCCAAGCGGACGCGCACATACTCGGAACCACAGCCCGACCTGGAACCCAACGGCTATCGCTTGTGGAATGTTGATCTGGGCTTGGGCTATGCCTGGGCGCCGGACTGGTCCACGCATGCGTCGTACCGTCAGGGGCAAGAGGACGGGCAGTTGGATTACTTCAGTGGCGATTTCGGCGATACATCCAATTTCACCAAACATTCCGTACAGCAAACCGCACACTGGGATCTGGTAGGGCAGTGGACCCCGTGGTGGAAGCAAGCGCTCAATGCCGGATTGGCGCAAGACGACCGGGAGTACCGTGACCAACCGGCACCGGGGGAAGACTATGTCAGCACCTACCACGGCCGCAACCTGAATTTGGACTGGCGCCAGCAGCTTGACTTGGTGGATTGGAATTCCTTGGTGCTGGGGGTGAACTATCGCCAGGAACAAGGGCGTTCGGAGGATCACCAGTATTACACCTATTTTGATGAACAGTCCACGCACTTTACGGGTGTGTACATAGAGGAACAGCTCGCAAAGTGGGATGCGGCGTTGAATGTGAGTACGCGTTGGGATGTGTACGACCGCTACGGCACGCGCTTTACCTACCGTCTGGCGCCGGTTTACACCTGGACGCCTTCAGGCACCAGCGTGCGGGGGTCGTACGGAACCGGGTTTAATGCGCCTTCGCTCTACCAACTCTATTCCAGCTACGGCAATGTGAATTTGCAACCCGAGACGTCCGCCGGGTGGGATGCGGGAGTGGAACAAAAAGTAGGCCATGTATTCAAAACCGGGGTTACTTATTTTCAAACGGATTTTACCAATCAGATCAATTATGATTTTTCAACCTGGAGGTATGCGAATTTAGGCAAAGTTCAAACCAAAGGTTGGGAAATATATGCGACTGCGGTTCCGGTCCAAGACTTGAACGTGCGCGTGGGGTACACGAAACTCACGGCCAATGACCTTTCCCATGAAGACGTTGTTGGCCCTTTGCCCTTGGAACGTCGGCCGGATTACAAAGTTACCTGTGACGCAGGCTACACCTGGAAGGGCGTAAGCACCCACGTATCCGCGCAACGTGTGGGGCCGCGCTGGGGGAAGGAAAGCGGAATGCGGGTGACCCTCAACCCGTACACGTTGGTAAATGTGAGGGTAGGCTATGCGGTGCTGACCCATCTGGACGCAAGCATTACCGTGACCAATGTGTTGGACGCCGAGTACACCGAAGTGGTAGGATACAACACACCGCGTTTTGCGGCCATGGGCGGATTGACCTACCGCTGGGAATAAAGTCAAACAGGAGGACCTATGCGTAATGTATGGGCTGGAGCAATGGCTTTGGGTTTGATCGTGGGAATGTTGGGGGGGTGTGTTTCAGGCAATGCGTCCAGTGATCAGGTGAGTGCGAAAGAGGTTTTGGCGCAGCTCAACCAACCCGGGGCGCCTTTGCTGGTGGATGTGCGCCAGCCTGAGGAATTGACCGGACCTTTGGGTCAGTTGCCCGGAGTGGTGAACATTCCCCTGCCTGAACTGGAACAACGTTACACGGAGATCCCCAAGGATAAACCTGTGGTTTTGGTCTGCCGGAGCGGGAACCGTTCGGGTCAGGCCCTGAGCATCATGAAAAATCATGGGTATACGCAGGTGAAAAATCTCACCGGCGGCATGAATGCCGTGCGCGCCCTTCAACCGGAGTAAGGCTGGGTAAGCGCCGGTAGGACTGTTATGGATGCGGTGGCCCCCTTTTTCACACACGTGAAAGAGGGGGCTTTTTTTATATAAATTTCTGGAAAATAAACGCGAACCCACCTAAAATACTTGAGCACGTCCAATGCACTCGCGTTACGCGGGGGGACTTTCTAGGGGGACACATGCAGACCAACATGAAGTGGATGGTTGTAGGGATGACCTTGAGCTCACTGGGGCTCGGGTTGGCTGGGGCTCAGGCCGCAGTGACCGATGATCCGGCGTACGCCGATGCCATGAAGATGATGCAAAACGCCCAGGACCAGAAACAAAACATACCGGCGGAAATCGTTGCGCTCATGCCCTCGCCGTTTAAGGCCCAAGACCAAAGCTTTTTTGTGGAACCCAATATGAAAAGCTTGTTAAACGTATCCTTGGGCTCGGGTGTAACCACGGTAAAAGACTATCAAACCGAACTGAAGATTGTCATGAATGCCTATGATATGTCCAGCGAGATGGGGAAGATGATGGGTGGGAGTTCGTTGCCCGCCCAGCGCAAAGAAGCGGTGGCCAACTGGACCTCGGCGCATCCGGCGACCCAACAAAACGAGACCCATTACGGTACTCCTGAAAAAATTGCGTTGCCCAAGGGGTATCTTTTGATTCAGAAAGTGCATACCCCCAGACATGAAGACGGCGAAGGCATGGTGAACGCCTCCACGACGTTCAATGGCTTTTTATATATGGACGTGGACGGTGGGTATCTGACTGCGCAAGCCGATGCGGTGAAGGACAGCAAGGCCGATCTGGAAGCGTGGCTCCGGTCCATAGCCGAAAAAGCCGGGAAACTAAAGATACGCACTTACTTCAAGTAAGGGAAGCGCTGTAAACCCTTAACCGGTGAACAGTCACAGGATACGATGCGGAGGCGCTATGGGTTCGGATAAAGACTTTATGGACTATGTGGCCGAAGTGTTGGAACCGGCCGGGGGCGTGACCTACCGTAAAATGTTCGGGGAGTACGCGGTGTACCGGGGTGGGAAGGTTGTCGCCTTGGTCTGTGACAACCGGCTTTTTGTCAAACCCACATCCGGTGGACGGGATTACATTGGGGATGTCAGTGAAGCACCGCCCTATCCGGGTGCCAAGCCGTTTTTTTTGATTGAGGATAAATTGGATGATCGCGAATGGTTGAGCGAACTGATTCGCATCACCACGCGGGAAGTTCCGTTGCCCAAGCCGAAACCTTCCAAAACGCCTGCCAAAAAGGCAAAAACAACCAAACAAACCATGCGCCGTTCCAAAAACTAGGTGGGGAAGGTTTAGCTCCAGTGGATGTCGTATACCACATCCACTCCAGTCGGTGGGGCTAAACTGATGGCAATGGTTTTGGCCCCGCAGAGTTCGAGCAAACCATGAATCCATCCACTTAGGAAAAGTTGGTAGTGAATGGGCATGCCAGGGTATTCCGAAATGGTGTAGCGCAGGTGTTTGGGCCCCAATTCCTCCACCCGCGTTACACCTTGATCGTGAAAGGTCTTCCAAAAGACCGCCGATTGCTGGACCGCGTAGGATACGGTGGCCACTTTTAGCAGGATTTTATACAGTCCGTTCATGTCCAGTTTGGCCATGAGCGTTCCCAGTTGAAAAAGTTGCTGGGCCGAAGCCAAGGTTGGGAACAGAAATTTGGCAATGGCCTCGTTCAGCATGGCTGTGATTTCGATAGGCAGCCGTTTAACCGGTATGAGGGTTCGATAGATTTCAGCCAGATCGTGTGGCAAGGTTTGGATGAAGCGATCTTCGGTTCCCGAAGCCAGCGTTTTGAAGTGCTGTTTGATGCCGTTGAACGATGTGCATTTGACAGTTCCCATCAGGCCTCCTTACACGCTAAAAGAGTATCGGTGGTTTCAGCAAAATTCAATGAGAAAAAATATAAAAATCTGTGCAGGTTTTGTTTGGGGAATAATACCCGATGATATGGGTGGGGTATATACGAGGTTGGGCAGTGAATTTTTTATTTTGATTTTTTTTAATTTGTTGCGCGGCATGCTAAACTTATGTGGGCTACATCAACGTACTGAGGTGATGCATGTTTGAACCTGAGCAGTATCTTAAAAAGTTTTTTCCACACAAGCGTTTAACCTTGGAATTTAAACTGACCTTTCTAACCAAGGCCATGGTTCTGGCCATGGTCGTCTGCACGAGCTTGGCCGTCATTGTTGGAGCCATCCTACGGTCCACCAACGACATTCAAGCCTATCGAACCGAAAGTCTGGGGAAAACCCAAGAAGCGCTAAAAAATTATATCGACATTGCGTATGCCACCATGGAAAACACCTACCGGCAACTGATGGAAAGATACATTCGTGAAAACGGTGGGCAGCTGAAAGCGGTCATCAATCAGGCCGATGCCATTTTAAAGGCCAAAGCCAACGCGGTCCGTGAAGGGTCTTTAACCTTGTCTCAAGCCCAAGCGGCTGCGCTGGCGGAGATAAAACAAATTCGGTACGCCAACGGTGCGGGGTACGTGTGGGTTAACGACATGGCTCGACCTATCCCGCGCATGATCATGCATCCTACTCTCCCGAAACTGGATGGAACGGTTTTGGATGACCCGAAATTCAACTGTGCGCTAGGGGTGGATAAAAATCTCTTTGTCGCCATTCTTGACGCGTGTGAAAAAGAGGGGAGTGGGTTTGTGGATTACCTGTGGCCTAAACCCATTCCTGGCGGGCTGACCGCCGAACGCCCGAAGCTTTCCTATGTGCGTCAATTTTCTGAGTGGGGTTGGATTATAGGGACCGGAAGCTATGTCGAAAGTGGCCTGAATGAAACTGCCGAGATCATGAAAAATCAAATACGGATCATGCGTTACTCAGGCGGGACGGGCTACATCTGGATCAACGATATGGCGAAACCGTTTCCCCACATGATCATGCATCCTACCTCGCCCGCCTTGGAAGGCCAAGTCATGGATTCACCTAAGTACAATTGTGCGCAAGGCATAAAACGGAGTATGTTTCTTGCGTTCTGTGAAGTGGGAAGCCAAGAGGGCGGCGGGTTTGTGGATTATCTATGGCCGAAACCTTCCAAAGATGGCCTGACCACCGAACAACCGAAGCTATCCTATGTCCGCAAGTTTAAACCTTTGAATTGGATTATCGGAACGGGTGTGTACATCGACGATATCGATACCATGGTGGCGCAAAAAAGTCGGGAAATATGGCTGCATCAGCTTATCTTAATCATCATGATTGTTGTTCCAATGATTCTGATCAGTTTTTTAGCCTTGGTGGTGTTGATCCGATTGATCAAAAGTTTGACGCATACCATTGGGGGATTGAACAAGAAATTTGAAGAAATTTCAGCTGGGGAAGGGGATCTCTCCAAACGCATGGACATGGTTGGGGAAGACGAGATCAGCGAACTGGCGCGCAGTTTTAATCTGTTTTTGGACAAGTTGAGCAATCTCATCGGTACCTTTAAGAAAACCTCGGCCCGCATGGACCGCTCCTCGCGGGATATGGCGGAGATGGGCCAGGGGCTGATCGAAAGTTCAGACAGTTTGGATATGAAAGTTAAGAACCTTAAGCAGAACATTGGAGAATTGAATAGGAATGTGGCCACCACCTCGGCCGCCACCGAGCAGTCCTCGGCCAATCTCTCCAATGTGGATCAGTCGGTACGTGAATACAGTCAAACCATCAACCATATTTCCAACAACGCCGCCAAGACCAACAGCGTGGCTTCGGATGCGGTGGAAGTGGTGAACAACGCCTCGAAAAAAATCAGTGTATTGATTGCCAAGACCGCGGAGATTAATTCGATTGTGAACGCGATCTCCGACATTTCCTCCCAGACCAAGCTCTTGGCCCTCAATGCCAGCATTGAAGCGGCCCGGGCCGGGGAATCGGGGCGCGGTTTTTCCGTGGTGGCCGATGAAGTCAAAAAGTTGGCCGGCGAAGTGAACAAGGCGGCCATTGACATTCGTGAGATTTTAAAGAATATGCAGGGGGCCACCGCGGATTCGATTGCGGAGTTGGAAAAAATCAACAAGGTCATGGTCGAGGTCAACGATGCCATTACCGACATCGCGGCTTCGGTGGAGGAACAGACCAGCACGACCATGAGTATTTCCGGGAATATCAGTGAGGCTGTCGGTGGGTTGGACAATGTCAACGAAGCCATCGCCGGAGTCGTGGGCCTGAGCAACAAGATTGAACAGGATACGGTTGTGGTAAGTGAGGAAAGCCAACACGTCATGGAAGAGGGCAGTATTTTGCACAAGCAGTCCAAAGAATTGTTGGATCTGTCCGAAACCATTCAGTCGCTGGTCGGGCGTTTTAAGATTCGGGAAAACTAAATAACCCAGGCAGGGATTAGATGAAAATATGGACTTTCCCGTTTTTGGGATTGCGCCCCACATGCAGTTCGGTTCCGAAGGTCCGTTTGAGTTGTTCGGAGGTCAGCACGTCTTCGGGAGTGCCTACGGTTTCCAGTTGCCCCTCGCGCAGCACCGCGAGCCGATCGCAGTATTCCGCACTTAGATTCAAATCATGAAACACCGCCACCACGGTTAGCCCTTGCCTCTGGTTCAACTCCTTTAAAACATTGAGCAAACTCAGTTGATGCGCCACATCCAAGTGGCTGGTCGGTTCATCCAAGAGGAGCAGCTTGGGTTCCTGAGCCAGGCAGAGCGCAATAAACGCGCGCTGGCGTTCACCCCCGCTGATCTGTGTGATCGGCTGATCGGCGAGCGCCGCCATATCGGTAACGCGCAGAGCGTGTTCGACCATCCGCTCATCGGCTTGAGTTTCGCTGCCTAGGATCGAGACGTGCGGCGAACGGCCCAGATGAACGATTTCACGAACCGTGAAGGGGAATTCGAGGGAGAAATGCTGCGGCAGGCACGCCCGCAGTTTGGCCAACGCGCGCGGGGCGTAGGCACTCAGTTCTTTGCCTTCCAACAGAACTTGCCCGTGCGTGGGTGACATGGAACCGCTGGCCACGCGCAACAGGGTGGTTTTGCCACATCCGTTGGGGCCAATCAGCCCCAGCCATTCGCCGGGGCGCACATCCAGGGAAATGTCGTGCAGCACCGGATGGTGCGGGTAGCCGGCTGAAAGGTTCCGTAGGGTCAGCATGCTACATCCTCCCCGAGGTGGTTTTGCGGCGAAGCAGAAGCAGCAGCAGCGGCCCGCCCAACAGAGCCGTCACCACACCGATGGGAATCTCGACGGGAGCTATGAGCGTACGGGCCACCGTGTCGGCCAAAATGAGGAACGCGCCTCCGGCCAAGGCGCAGGCCGGTACCAAGCGCCGGTGATCCGGTCCGAGCAAAAGGCGCATGAAATGCGGTACCAGCAGACCCACAAAACCGATCAGACCGCACGCGGCCACCGTGGCGCCGGTGATGAGCGAGGCCACGGCAAAAAAGAGCAGCTTCGTACGCTCCACGCGCAGGCCCAGATGCGCTGCGGATTCTTCACCTAAGGTCATGAGGTTCAAGGTGCGGGCGAAGATCAGGGTTACGGTCAGGCCGCCGACCACCACCACCGCGGTAAGGCGCAACAAACTCCAGTCAAAGATTTGCAAGCTGCCCAGGAGCCACCAGACCACATTGTGCAAGTTTTCCGAGGTTGAGGCCGAGGCCATGAACATGAGCAGGCTGCCGAAGATGGCGTTCACAATCACACCGGTGAGCAGGAGCGTGTGAATAGGGACCAAGCCGCCGGTGGTGCGTGAGAGGGCGTACACCAGCACAATGGTGCCCAGCCCGGCGGCAAAGGCCAAACCCGGGATGCTCCAGGCCGTTAGGGCCGTCAAGCCGGTGATGATGGCTGTGGCCGCGCCCAAGCCCGCACCAGAGGAGATGCCCAGCAGATACGGTTCGGCCAAGGGATTGCGCAGCAAGGCTTGGAAGATCACTCCGGCCACCGAAAGCCCGGCTCCGGTCAGCAAGGCCAGGAGGATGCGCGCCCAGCGGAGTTGGATGATGTTGGAATGCAGTACCTCCGACCAGGGCACATGCACCGGTCCGGTGAGCAAAGCAAGGCTCATGACCAGCAACAGGCCCAGGGTTAAAAGTCCATAGATAAGTGTGTCTTTAGTGCGCATGCGGGGTTCCTTTATCGGGATAGAGTGCTTCGGCCAGTTCGCGAACTCCAATGACCAAGCGTGGACCCGGTCGGAGCAGATAATCGGAAGAAATTCCCGTGATCATCCGGTTCTGTTGCACGGCCCGAATGGCGTTCCAGCCGATCCGGTGCTTGATCTCGTCCAAGGCTTGGGTCGTAGGCAGCATGCGGGCAATCAAGATGACATCGGGGTTCCAGGCAATGACATCCTCGGGGTTCACCTGGGGGTATTCCTGTGTGATCGCCGCCGCGGCATTGTTCCCACCGGCGCGGGCAATCACTTCATTTAAAAAGGTGCTTCCCCCGGCCGTGGTCAGGGGATTGTACCAAAGTTCCACGAAAACCTTCGGGCGTTGGGCCACCGGGACGTGGGCGTAGATCTGAGCGGTTGCGCGCAGATCGGACTGCAGGCGATCTACCAAGGCCTGTGCACGTGTGCGCGTGCCGGTGGCTTGTCCGATCTGGAGAATGCCCGCAAAGAGTTCGTCGAAATTGCCGATTTTAATGTTGAGCACCGTGATTCCGGCTTGGTTCAGTGTACTCTCGGCCGAGCCCAAGCTGGCGTTGGCAGCGATCAGTAGGGTTGGGGAAAGGGCTAGGATTTTCTCCATATTCGGCTGATTGAAAGGGCCGATGGGTTCAATGCGCTTGGCCGCTTTGGGAAAGTTGCACGACGACGTGACCCCAACCAGACTGTTGCCGAGTCCCAGTTCGAAAAGGATTTCAGTGACACTGGGGGCGGCCGATACAATGCGCAACGGTTGGGCCGCCTGGGCGGTGACCAGTAGGCCTAGACTTAGCGTAAGCGAGAATATGATTTTTTGGAACCAAGCATTGACCATGAACGTGTCCTCTTTATACCTTGAATAGTGTCCAACCATAGTCGCAGACCCAGCGCAAGGCCGCGCAGGTGAAGACAAACCAGACCGTGGTGGTCAGCATGAGCGCATTGGCCCAGGCAATGTGCCTGGGCGCCAAGGGCACGCATGCTTCACCTAAGCTGGGGGTGACATACGCTTCGCCAGCATAGACATTTACCCCGCCCAATTGCACGCCCAAGGCGCCGGCCATGGCCGCTTCGGTGAGCCCGGCATTGGGGCTGGCGTGCTTGCGTCCATCGCGGCGCAGCATGGACCAGGCTTGGCGTGGGTGTTGCCGCAGGCAGAAGGCGGCCACGCTCACCAGCGGTGCGGTTAAGCGGGCCGGCAGCCAATTGGCCAGATCGTCGAGCTTGGCCGCGGTCCAACCAAAGTGCGTGTAGCGCTGGTTCAGGTGCCCGAAGAGCGAGTCAAGGGTGTTAATGGCTCGGTACACCACGGCACCGATGGGTCCGAAAAGTAAGGCATAGAAAAGTGGCGCGGTCACGCCGTCGACCGTGCTCTCGGCCACGCTTTCCACAGCCGCGCGTGTCACTCCGGCCATGTCCAAGGTCTGGGTGTCGCGCCCCACCAGGGCACTTACACGTAGACGGGCCGCGGCGAGGTCGCCTTGCTTCAAAGCTGTATAAACGCGGTGGCTGTGGGTCAGCAAATCGCGGGCGGCGACCGCTGAGTAGATCATTCCCAGGGCAGTCAGGTTATAAGCCCAGGGATGAAGGCGTGCGGCCAGCCACAAGAGCCCGGCGGCGATCAAGCCTACAGTGCCGACGATAAGCAGCACTGTGAGGAAACCGGAGCGTTTCTCCTGAGGCACCCACTGGCGCATCCGAGGTTCCAGCCACGCAGCCAGGCGTCCGATGCCGCGCACAGGGTGCGGCAGCCAGCGGGGGTCGCCGAGGCAGGCGTCCAGGAGCAGGGCGGCGAGGACCAGTTGAGTCAAGGTCATGGACATACAAACTCCTTAGATATATCGATCAGTACGGGCAGGAGAGTGATTTGCATTTTTTTTTTGCGTGTGCTAAGCCTACCGCAATACC
>CAZSAP010000005.1:45916-290533 GCA_964604705.1 uncultured bacterium | reverse complement strand
GAACGTATTCACCGCGGCATGCTGATCCGCGATTACTAGCGATTCCACCTTCATGGAGGCGAGTTGCAGCCTCCAATCTGAACTGGGGTCGGCTTTCTGGGATTGGCTCCACCTTGCGGTATTGCAACCCTCTGTACCGACCATTGTAGTACGTGTGTAGCCCTGGATATAAAGGCCATGAGGACTTGACGTCATCCCCACCTTCCTCCGGTTTAACACCGGCAGTTCCGTTAGAGTGCCCAGCTTGACCTGATGGCAACTAACAGTAGGGGTTGCGCTCGTTGCGGGACTTAACCCAACATCTCACGACACGAGCTGACGACAGCCATGCAGCACCTGTCTCCTTGTCCCTTGCGGGAAAGCCTACTTTCATAGACGGTCAAGGGATGTCAAATCCAGGTAAGGTTCTTCGCGTTGCGTCGAATTAAACCACATACTCCACCGCTTGTGCGGGCCCCCGTCAATTCCTTTGAGTTTCAACCTTGCGGCCGTAGTCCCCAGGCGGAGCACTTAATGCGTTAGCTGCGGCACAGAAGGGGTCGATACCTCCTACACCTAGTGCTCATAGTTTACGGCTAGGACTACCGGGGTATCTAATCCCGTTTGCTCCCCTAGCTTTCGCGTTTCAGTGTCAGTAACAGACCAGAGAGCCGCCTTCGCCACTGGTGTTCCTCCCGATATCTACGCATTTCACCGCTACACCGGGAATTCCACTCTCCTCTTCTGCACTCAAGACACGCAGTTTCGGATGCAGTTGCTGGGTTAAGCCCAGCGATTTCACATCCGACTTACATGCCCACCTACACGCCCTTTACGCCCAGTAATTCCGGACAACGCTTGACACCTCTGTATTACCGCGGCTGCTGGCACAGAGTTAGCCGTGTCTTCCTCCTGCTATACAGTCAGACTGCAAGATTGTTCACCTTGCAGCTTTATTCTAGCAAGACAGAGTTTTACAACCCGAAGGCCTTCATCACTCACGCGGCGTTGCTCCATCAGGCTTGCGCCCATTGTGGAAGATTCCCCACTGCTGCCTCCCGTAGGAGTCTGGACCGTGTCTCAGTTCCAGTGTGGCCGTACACCCTCTCAGGCCGGCTACTGATCGTCGCCTTGGTAGGCCATTACCCTACCAACTAGCTAATCAGCCGCGGGCCCATCCTCAAGCGATAGCTTGCGCCATCCTTTAATACTAAGGAATCACACCTCAGCATCACATCTGGTATTAGTCCACCTTTCGGTAGGTTATCCCAGTCTTGAAGGCAGGTTACCCACGTGTTACTCACCCGTTCGCCACTAAGTGCACCCAGAGTTACCCCCAAGTACACCCCGTTCGACTTGCATGTGTTAAGCACGCCGCCAGCGTTTGTCCTGAGCCAGGATCAAACTCTCCAAAGAGAATTTGAAAATAGCTCTAATAATTATCTCAAATAAATTAAATCAAGGACCTCGTCGTATTTCATTTCGCTACTTAGTTTTCAAGGACCAATTATTTTTGTGAAAAATAAGAAAACTTTTTTCCGCTGCCTACTTCGCGTTTTTTCGCGTATCGGCCGTTTGTTTCTCGTTTCCGCTTTCTTCAAGCGGATTGCGATTATACTCGCCTCGAGAAATTTGTCAATCTTTTTTTAATTTTTTTTTTGCTTTTTTTCGATCCATTCAGGAAAACCCAAGAAGGACTACCTGAACAACCGCAAAGCTTTTCTTAACCTCGGCGAGTACTTTGCTCCGGTCGTTTTCAAAACCGTTCTTGTGAACGAAGACGAATTATACTCTCTTCGCCAACTTTGTCAATCTTTTTTTATTTTTTATTCGACGTTTTTTTCTCGCCCGGTCTGGGCAAAACGTCTTTGTTGGAGCAGGGGGGATTATACTAGAATCCAAACACAAGTCAATCTTTTTTTAAAAAAAAATCACTAATCCATTAAACGGCTTATTTCATCCTCATCCAACGTAAAATCCGGCCGTTCTTCCTCAATCGTTACAGGCTCTATGGTTTCATGTTTTTCCAGTGCCTGCAACAACGCCTGAACCACTTCCGGATCAAATTGTGTTCCGGCACATTTTTTCACCTCTGCCAAAGCGACATCCAGTGGCAACGCTTTTCGATAGGCACGATCCGAGGTCATAACATCCCAGGAATCGGCCACACCCACAATTCTCGCGCCTAAAGGAATTGCGTTTCCTGATATCCCTTCAGGATACCCCCCGCCCGAATAGCGTTCATGGTGATATAAAATGATTGGGATCAACTCTTTTAAGGATTCTATATTTTGAACGATCGACACCCCTAAAATGGGATGCATGGCAATGGTATCAAATTCTTTAGGTGTTAGTTTCGACGGTTTATTCAAAACCGCCTCCGAAATGCCGATCTTCCCTATGTCATGCAGCAAAGCACCATATTTTATTTTTTCGACTTCCTTATCACTTAGATTTAATTCCTTGGCAATGATGGCCGAATAGGTCATAACTTTATTGGAATGCCCATGCGTATAATGGTCCTTTGCATCAACCGCCGCTGCCAGTGCCTTGATCGCATTTAAATAGTCGCGACGTAGGTTGGCATACAACTCAACATTTTCAATTGCAATTGCGGCCTGGGCAGCCAATGCGCTGAGCAGCTTTAAATCATCTCGCGAAAAGGTTCGACCATCACGATCATTCAAACAAATAACGCCAAAGACTTTCTTACGCAAGGACAAAGGGCTGGCGATCATGCTTTTGCCTGCATAAATATGATCGTTGGCCTTATCGTACAGTGGACTGGCCTCTACACTTGGAATAATGACCGGCTTATTATTCCGAAATACAGAACCTGCAATGCCCGCATCCAAACGAATCAGTTTTGTATCCAAGGTTATCCCGGCAGAAGCTCGAATCGCAAGCTGATCATGTTCCTTATCGTAAATCATCAGCGAACCACGCTTAGCTTTCATCACTTGCATGGACCGCTCCAAGACCGTAGCCAGCAAACGTTTAAGGTTAAAGATGGTGCTAATGTCTTTGCTTATTTCGAACAGCAATGACAGCCCGTCGGCTTTATTCCGCATTTCCTCATATAATTCAACGTTCTGCAATACTTCAGACGCCTGAGATCCCAACGTGGTTAATAAATCGAGGTCACTTTTATTGAATGCATTGAATCGATTGCTTTCAATGGAAATGACTCCAACAATCTTGTTCTTTATCCGTAAGGGTGAACACATCTTGCTTTTAGTGTCCGCACTTAAAGGAATGACCTCTGGGTAATGGGAAATATCGCCGATCATTTGTTCTTTTCCCGTTTGAGCCACTTGCCCTTCATACCCTTCGCCCAAACGAATAACCAATGATCGAGCTTTTTTCCGATCCAACCCGCGTGCTTCTTTTACCCGCATTCGCCGATCAACTGAATCAATGAGCATTAAACAACCCGTGTTGGCTTTTAGAAGCGACATGGCCGTATCCAAAACCAAATTGAGCAAATGATTGGAGTTGAAGGTTGAATTCATCGCCAGATAGATTTCATGCAAGGCCATCATTGCAAGATTCTTCTTCACGAGCATGACATTGGCTTCTTCTAATTTCTGTGTGGAGGTATATATTTTACTTTGCAGTTTTTCATTTATTTGAAGGGCTTCCACCAATTCCAAGCGTTTGTCTTCTAATGCTAATTGAGCCGCTTTGATTTCACGATTGGACAACGTAGTGAATACCAGCGTGACCGCCGAAACTCCGATTAAAATCAGAAAACGATCAAAGAAAACACCATGGGTTTGTTCCCAGAAAATAGGTTCGATTAAAAAGAGAAAGAAAAAAGCCGATAGCAATCCCCCGGCCGTAAAGGCTAATTCTTGAAGATTTTTATGAAACGCGAGTATAAACATCAACAATGGAAATAAAAAATACAAAGGACTGGAAAGCAGTCCACCAGTAAAATGAATCAATCCAGTTATAAGAATTAAATCCAGGACAATTTCTGCGAATGGCCACCAGCGAGGAACTTGCTTTTGATATGCAAATACAGAAAGAATAAAATTATACAATGCGCCCACTCCAATCATTACCAAAACAGGCCAAAATTCACCCAAGCTTCGGTTTTGATTGAGTAAGATAACCATTCCTAATACAACAGCAATTCCCCACCATCGGATCGTTGTATCGGAGCGCGCTCGTTCAATCAATAATTCGTGTGAGGACATTCCCCACCATTCCTAGTTGATATCTATCTGCGCAAAATCATGCTAATTATTGCAAAAATACTTATCTAAGTCAAGTATTCGAAAAATCGAAAACCATTAAAAATCAAATATTATTCGCCAAGCGCACCCTTTGCCCAACAATCAGGTTAAGCTGCTTGGCTGCAGATGCTTCCCGAAGTGCAATTTCTACAAATCCATGGCTGTTACTTAAAAGCAAGGGGCGGCCTATTGTCCCCGCCGAAAAAAAATCCACCCATAAAGAAAATTTTCGGCGACCTACATACATAACGGGATTTTCTAAGCGTTGGGCTAATTTATGCGGAATATTGGTAGCTGCATTTCCAAAACGATCAATATGTTCCACCATTCCTTCCCAAACATTGGCTGCGGTTTGGCGTACTTCCAGATCCGATAGTTGCTGAATGGTTTTTAACGAGGGGCCAATTGAACTAAGATTTTTATTTTGAAGTATTTGGACTACCGCAGGTGCAAAAACATCTCGCCCATGAAATGTATGGTATTCCAAGAACAAGGGCCGCTTTATTTCGATGGCTTTATATGCGTATTTTTGAGTAATCCAGGAAAAAACACCATTATCCGGTCCTACAAACCACTGATCCTGAGACTTTATAATAATTGGTTTTCGGGCACTGCCCACTCCTGGATCTACCACAGTTAAATGAACCGTATCATCAGGAAAAGCCTTATAAACATTGGCTAAAACCCTAGCTGCCGAACGAACCTGAAAAGGTTCTATATCGTGCGTAATGTCCACTATTTGTAATGTGGGAATTGCAGATAGTAAAACACCCTTCAATTCGGCTACATAGCCGTCCCTGGTGCCAAAATCAGTCAATAAGGTTACTATCGGTTGGTGTCTGGATCTGCTGGCCACGGGAAGTCATCTCTCCCAAACAGTTGCGGATACCTAGAGCTTAGGCAATGCGACACGTTTAGCATGCTGCCAAAGCGATTCCAAATCATAGTATTCACGCTCGGATTGCCGGAAAATGTGAACCACTACACCGCCGGTATCCACCAAAATCCATTTCGCGCCTTGTGAACCTTCCACATGAATTACTTTAATTTTTTCTTCTTTGCAGATGCGTTCAATTTCCTGGAATATGGCGTATACTTGAATCTCGGTACTTCCAGAGACGATAACAAAAAAATCCGCCACAGACGAAAGCTCTTTTAGGTTCAAAATAACTGGATCTATCGCCTTTTTATTCAACGCAGCATACGTCAAGATCTTAGCTTTTTGCAATAAAGTCATTTCCTTTACGGTCACGGACACGTTCACCCCCACTGGATATGCGGCGAAGCTCAGTCATCACACTGCGAAACTCACCGTCGCCTATAATAACATGATCCAGTAGACAAATCCCTAAAAGTTTTGCAGCTTGGTCCAATTGCTCGGTTAGTTGCACATCTGAACGACTGGGGGTAGGATCCCCGCTGGGGTGATTGTGGGCCAGAATTAGGGCTGCTGCTGATACTTCGATGGCGGATTTAAAAAGTTCCCTAGGATGAACAACCGCTTGGTCCAAACTCCCGATGCTGATGATTTCGTCCTTAATAATGCGGTGTTTCATATCCAAATACATGGCCAGGCAGCATTCGCGCGTCAAATCACGCAGGCGGGTCATCGCAAACCGGGCAGCCTCTGCTGGACTGGTAATCAACCAAGGAGAAAGTGTCCGCTTCCGTTCACGCCGGCGCCCCAGTTCACACGCCGCCAATATCCGCGCGGCTTTGGCAGGTCCCACACCGGGTTGCGCGGCCAATTGAGCCGGCGTCATGCGCCCCAACAAAGCTAAGCCGCCACGAGTTTGCAGCAGTTGGTGCGCAATAAATAGGGCTGAATGTTGTCTCATACCCGTCCCTAAAAGAATCGCCACCAATTCCGCATCTGAAAGCGCAGGTGTACCAAGGGCCAGCAATCGTTCGCGTGGTTGATCCTCGCGCGGCCAAGTGTGTATGGGTTTTAGATCGTCCAAAGCCATCACCTTCCGTTGCATTTCAATGATGCTTTGGACAGACCTCGAAAAATATAGTTTTATTCTATGAATGGTACCGAAGAAAAAATTATTCGCCCGGTTTCTCGTACCCGCCTTGAAAATTCGTCGAATCGTCTTGATCCAACGCTTCGGCGCCAAGGGGTTGGGCGCTCCCTTCCTCGGAACCGGATTTTCGCTTAACGGGCCGTGCAGTAGGTTGCGGTGCGGTGCCTTTGAATTGTTTTTCAAAATGCACAATCTTGCGGGCTTGATTCAACAATCGGGGATTTACCGGTGTAATCCAGAGTTCAAAACGCCGATTCTGCGCTCGATGGTATTCGGAATCATTGGCTGCGACCGGACGATTGGGACCACAGCTTCCATACGACAGCTGAACAGGATCAATCCCGCCCGTACTGTCCAAAAAGCGGCTCAATGCTTGCGCACGCGCGGCGGCTAAAATCTGGGCCTTGCTATTGCGTTCTTCCAGGTTTTTGCCGTCCACAATCAAATCGGTATGCGCCAGCACACGGATTTCCAAATCTTTTTGTTCACGAAGTTCTGCGCCCATTTTAGTTAATAATTCTTGGGCTGGACGATTGAGGGCCTCGGTTTCGGATTTAAATAAAAAGACATCTCGCAGCGCGATGACCATTTGATCATCTTCATCCTTAATGTCACAATTGCCCTCTTTAATTTCCCGATCCAATGCCTTCATCCACTTCGCCTTGAGTTCCTGCAGGGGTTGACGATGGCCGTTCTCCCGAGTGCGGTAATGTTCCAATTCAGCTTTCAGTTCTTCTATTTGTTTGTTGTCATTGGCACTCGCAACGTCCGTGCTCACGAGCCCTCCGCTTTGGGGCATCCGCCTTAATTCCTGTGAAAGACGGTCGTTGGCCGTCTGCAGGCTCTCAAATTTTTTCTGCAAATTGTCGTAGTCCATGCCTGTGCGCAAAAAACCGGTCTGCAAACCTACAAAGGCCAACAACAAACAGACGGCAATGGTTATGGTTTCACGCATTCTGACTATACCCCCTTATGGCCGGCCGACGTAAGCGACTGGATATCAATCACAGTATCGGCAAAACGGTGATAGTCTGTGCGACAGGTAAAGAACATTATCTGTTGTTCCTTGGACCGGTGTTGGAGCCATTCCAAAAAGCGAACCTGCCGTTCAGGATCAAAGGTCATAAACGGATCGTCCAACAGAAGGGGCGGTTTCTTCCCGCCGGCCAAGATATCACCTAAGGCCAAACGCAAGCTGAGATAAAACTGATCAAAGGTTCCGTGCGAAAGCACATTGGGGTCATCCCAACGTTGGGTTTCCGGGACAAGGATTTGACAGGCCAAGTCCTCGTCATTGACGCTCATTTGTGTATATCGCCCGGCACTAATGGTGCTTAAAATTTCACCCGCTTGCGTTTCAAGGATCTGGCGGGCCGGATGCAGGGTCGCTTTACGCGCCCGTTCCAACCCGTCCAAAGCAGCCTGGCCTATCCGTGCCTGTTGTTCAAGGTAAGCCAAGCGGTCCTTCCCCTCCGCGAGCATTTCGTCCCATTCGGCTAAGCGGTCAGGATTGATCGGGTCGTGTTCTAGAAGCGCTTGAAGCTTATCGCGTTGCCGTCGTTTTTCCTCCACCTGTACTTTCAGTGTTTGATACTCCCTTTCTTTGCGTGCCATTTCCAAGGGTTCCAACAATAGCGGAAGCAATGCCGGGTCCTCAAGCGTATCTTGCAGCAAACGCAATTCTCGCCGCACCACGCTCCATTGGGCTTCATCGATGGATTCATGCTCCTGCAACTGGCGTTCCAAGGCGCTTTTCTGGGTTACTCCCTGTTGGGCTTCAGGCCAACGTTTGAGAATGTCCTCCAAACCCAACCCCACACGCGACTCCCACGTTTGACGTTCTTCCCGCAGGGTGGCCATCTTTGTTTGTTGGGCTTGGCGGGCAATTTCATCTTTGGTTTTTTGCTCGTGCTGTTGCTGCAGGCGTTTCCACCCCAACCCCCAAACCACGGTCGCAGCCACACACACACACACGCCTAACATCCATTGCTTCCAGGCCAGCAAAGCGCCACCGATAACCACCAATGCCGCTCCGGTTATCCAAAAACCCATAAGTGAAGCATTGGCTTGAGTTACGGGTTCTGTACCTTGCACCTGTTGTGCCTCACGTACGGTTAAGTCACGAACGGCTTCGTATTCCGAAGCTTTGATCATGGCGACCGGCTCTTGGGTCAAGCGTCGATTCAAGGTCTCCAGTTCATTCCGCAGCCGTTCGTACTGTTGTTTCACGCGTTCAAAACGTTGATCTTGTTGGATCAAGGCCTCCCGGCGTTTTTGCGTTTCCTGAAGCTTACGGTTGGCGGTTAATACGTGTTCCAGATCCCGGAGTCTGCTCTCCTCGCGTTCCAATTCCGACTGCAATTTCTGAAACGATTGTTCACGTTCTTGTTTTCCGGCCAAATCCGTTTCTGTCTTCCGGCGTTCTGACAGCCACAGTAAAATTTTTTCCCGCAAATCCTTTAACGGCCCCGGCACCTTGGAGGGGGAATTCAGCCCTTTATTCAATTCGCGCAGAGATT
Organism: uncultured bacterium; assembly: GCA_964604705.1. Lineage (GTDB taxonomy): Bacteria > Oederibacteriota > JAAXVQ01 > JAAXVQ01 > JAAXVQ01 > JAAXVQ01. The sequence goes on along the minus strand of CAZSAP010000005.1, from coordinate 281,767 downwards.
CATCCAAACGCTTGATCGCCTGCAACACATCGGAACCATTTTCCGCACCGGTCATTAACCCTGCCAGCATTTTTCCAATCTGCTTCCGGGCCGCACCTAAATCGGAGAGGGTTTTCGAATCCAACGAGGCGCACAAGGCATAAAAGTCTTCACTGGGAATGCCCAATTCATCCACCAACTGCTGCTGAATCGCCTTGGGGGTCTTGAGGGACTCTTCGCCCGCCATGAAAAACATCTTATGCTCGGCAAAATCTTTGCGCAGCTTGCATACTTGTCCCGTGCGATCCCAATATTCCAAACGCAGTTCACAGCGTTCGGCCTGTCCCCAACTGGTCCATTTTTCCACAGTCTCACTCTGACTCGTGGGGTTGCCGAACAGCACGGCCATAAGCGCCGCCCGCAGTGTGCTTTTCCCCGACTCGTTCGGCCCGTACACCACATTGATTCCAGGAGTGAAGTCAATGGTCCCTTCGCGCCAACATTTGAACCGTTTTAGTCCCAGTTGCTTTATGACCATAGCGCAACCTCGGTTCCGCGCAGATACGCAACACCCAACTGCAATGCTTTTTGCAGTTCGGAACGGCGGGGTTCACTTGCGCCGGCAATATCGGCCTGCATCAAGCGTATAAAACGCCCCAAGGCGGTAGAGTCCGGATACTGATTCAAGTCGTCTTCTGAATATTCAGCCCGGGTACGATCGTGTATGCGAACATAAAAAAACAAGGGCGCCAAACGTCGCTCCAAGTCTTCTTTCAGCGGAGCTTGTTCCGGTCCAATGATGCCGTTAAGGGAAAGATCCAAAACCGTATCCGGGGAAACAACGTTTTTCACTTTTTCCATCACCGCGTCCACTGACGTTGATTCGACATCAACATGCACCCAGCTCCGTTTTCCAACTTGGCGGGGAATCACACGTACCGGCTGTCCGTCCTGCAACGTCACCAAGAGTACTTGCCCTGATTGCGTCTCATCCAAGGCAATCATTTCCGGAGCTCCGGAATACCACGCAGTCACCGGTCCCGAGGAATACTCCTGCTGGCCGTGCCAATGTCCCAGGGCCAGATAATCCATGCCCGTGGCGGCGATGTCCGCTAAGGAGAAACGAGCTTCTACGGTTTTGGCTTTGCCCAAATCCAAGGCCGCATGCGCCATGCCCACCTGCCAGCCGGAAAACTGCGAATCGCGTTGGATCAAGGATAAGGGGTGTTCCGGCTCATCTTGACGAACCAATGAAACCCCTTGAACGCGCAGACCCAAAAGCGTATGCGTCCACACCGGCTCTTCCGGAGACAGAACCACCAGCGCCTCCCCCAACGCACGCTGCAACTTGGGAAACAAGTCGTTTTGCGCCCAATGATCGTGCGTTCCTGCTATCAGGACCACTGGCACACCCAAGGTGTAAAGCTGTTGAACAAAGGTGGAAAAAGCCGTGATGGACTCCGGTGAAGGGCGGCCATGATCAAACGTGTCACCTGCTAAAAGTACCACCTGAACCTTTTCTTGGCGGACCACGTCCAGGATGTCGTTTAACACTTCGCGTAAACGTTGGCGCTGTTGGACCCCACGGGGGCCCAATCCTGAAAACGCAGCTCCTAAATGCAGATCGGCCGTATGTAAGAGTGTGAGTGTGTTTTTCATGATGAGAGATTCAGCTCGCTTGAGTCCAGAATAAGCGTTACGGGTCCATCGTTTTCCAGAGCCACTCGCATATGCTCGCGAAATGCACCTGTGGCCACAGGTACCCCCAACTGCTTGAGTTCCTGACAAAACCGTTGAAACAATTCCAAGGCCATATCCGGCGGCGCCGCAGCCGTAAAATCCGGGCGCCGGCCCTTCCGCGTATCACCCCAGAGGGTAAACTGCGGGACGGCCAGTATTTCCCCGCCGACTTCCGCCAACGAACGATTCATCTTTCCCGGTGGATCTTCGAAAACCCTTAACCCTACGATTTTTTTTGCCAACGCCACGACATGCGCCGCAGTGTCCTCATGCCCAATGCCGACCAACAGCAAAAACCCGCGACCAATGGCCCCCACCAATTCTGAGCCCACATGCACGGACGCGCGATTGACTCGCTGCAAAACCACTTTCATGGTCGTCTCCCCTATTCCTGCGTCTTCGTTTTCTTTTGCTTCAAACGGGACGGATGCTCCAATCGCCGTAATTGCCCTTCGGACAAACCAAAATAATGGCCGACTTCATGCCATACCGTTCGCCGAATTTCTTTTTGGAGTTCCTCGGACGTCGAGCACATATCCATTAGCGGACGTTGATAAATAGAAATTTTATCCGGTAACACATTGCCGTAGCCCGCTCCCCGATGGGTGTTGGGCAGCCCTTGATACAAGCCCAACAAGTCGTCTTGGGCACGTACGGCCAACTCCTGTCGCACATGCTTGGGAGGTTCCCATTCAACCGTAAACGCCAGATTGTGCATGCGGTCGCGAAAAGTCTTGGGAATGGCACTCACGGCCTCCCACACCCATGTTTCGAATTCTTCACGCGAACAATGCATTGGGGCCATGAGCCGTCCTAGTCAACGGTTTGGAACAAGCAGAAAAGAATACGAGGTCAATTGCTGGAACGAGATTTCCGAATACGCTGATATTTATCCAGCACCCGCTTGACGCGGTTCAACAGGTCATTGGGTTCAAAGGGTTTAATGATATAGTCGTCCGCGCCGAGGGCAAACCCCCGGGAAATATCCGTGGCTTCTGCCTTGGCAGAAACAAATATCACCGGTAAATCAATGGACGGCTCGCTTTTGATGGCGCGACAGACTTCAAACCCATCCATCCCCGGCATCATGACATCCAACAGGAGCAAATCAATGTCAAATTTCGTGATCTTGGCGATGCCCTCATGACCGTTGGAGGCGCTGTAAAAATCATAGCCTTCCCCCTCGAGAATAAACTTCACCGCATTGCGAACGTCTTCTTCGTCCTCGATGAATAAAATCTTCGACTTAATCATGCTTATCGCCGCCTTCCCGGGGTGGTGGTTCGTGTTGGTTTCGCCAGAATGGCAATACCGGCTGCGCCGATGACGCCGGCTTGATCACCTAATTGCGCTGCTACGATCTTGGCACACGCTAAAGAATCCTTCAATGCACGTCGCTTGACCTCGGCCCGAGTGGGACGCAAGAGCAATTCCCCGGCGCCTGAAACTCCACCGCCGACAATCACCAGCTCCGGATTCAGCAAATTGATCGTATTGGCAATGCCAATACCCAAATACCGCCCCACTTGTTCCACCAGCGAGAGCGCCAGGGTGTCTTTTTTGCGTGCGGCTTGAAACACCATCTTGGCCGTAACATCGTCCGGAATCTTCCCGCACATGTCGTACAACAAGGATCGGCTGTTTTTTTCCAAAGCTTCACGGGCCATACGCGCAATGGCAGTTCCGGACACCAACGCTTCCACGCAGCCACGATTGCCGCAGCCGCACTTGGGGCCGTCCGGCAGAATGGTCATATGCCCTAACTCACCCGCCGCGTTGGCATGACCGTGAAAAATCTTGCCTTGGGAAATGATGCCACCGCCCACGCCGGTACCCAATGTGTAGACAACAATATCCTGATACGCCTGGCCAGCCCCCAGCCATTTTTCACCGTACGCAGCTACATTTGCGTCATTGTCAATCACCACGGTTTTCTTCAGCGAGGCTTGAAGCATTTTTTTAATTGGCACGCGCGTCCAGCCAGGCATGTTGGGTGAATAGAGGACCATGCCATTGGGTACATCAATGATACCAGGAACACCAATCCCAACGGAGACCACTTCGTGAGCCTTCACTTGAGCTTCTTCGGGCACAGCCTTGGCCAATTCAACAATGCGTGAAATCACATTGGCTTTGCCTTCATGAGCCAAGGTTTTAATTTTTTTTAGATGGCGCATCTTCCCTTTAGCATCCATCAAGGCCGCGGTAATGTTGCTGCCCCCCAAATCAATCCCAAGATACCAAACGCTCACGTGAACAGACCCCTTCTCCTGATAGCTTTTCGACAAAACGCTTGCATTTTACGATGGGAAAGCAACTTTCTGCAAGAAAATTCAACTTCCATCCAAAATCATGACCGAAAAAACGACGCCTGGGTAGCTCTTCAGCTAAGCTTATTCCAGATTTTTAATCGCTTCTACCGCTTCTTCACGGATCGAACGATCACGATTCCGACTGAGTTCTTCTAAACGGGACCGTGCCGCAGGATCACCGATCTCTCCCAAGGCATGGATGGCAAAAGCGCAAAGTTTGACGTCCTTCTCGTGGGTGGCTTTTAACAAGGCCTGAACGACTTCGTTCCCTGAAAAATTTGCCAAATCCTGCGCAGCTTGTTGACGGACATCCAGATAGTCAGACGTTTCCAATGCAGACAGGAGCAAATCGCGCGCATCCGAGGTTTTTATGCGTCCCAAGGCAATGACGACTTCACGCCGCACCCGTACATCGGAATCCCAAAGTCGCTTGGACAGTAGTTCCAAGGACGTCTTGCTGCGCATCTTGCCCAGACTCTTGGCCGCTTCGGCCCGAACTTCACTGGTTTTATCGTCCAAAGCGGCCTCAATTTCAGGAATCGTTGCTTTATCCCGAATATTGGCTAAGGCGGCCAATGCTCCTACCCGAGTGAATTTATATGGATCCTTGAGCGCTTGTTTTAACGGTTGAACCGCCGGTTTGCCAACCGAACTCAAGCGCTCAACCGCATTTTGCCGTTGATGATTTTCGCCGCCTAAATCTCTAATCCATCCCTTAATTTCACGATCCAAAGAATTGGTTTCTGGGGTCGGCGTGGGAAACAACTTGTCCATGGTCTCTGAAGCACCCAATACCCGTGTCTTTTCCGCTCCGCCTTCTGCCCCGGCATCCCCGGCCTGGCGCCGTCCGCGTTTTTTGCGACCGAGCTCATTGGCTGAAGCATCCCCGGTGTTGCCTTCGGGTGAAGTGGTATCTTCCGGTGCCTCGCCCCATTCAATCGGTTTTTCCAGTTCAGTCGCCGTGCGCCCTTTTTGAGTCCTGGCCTCTGCTCCTGACCAGATTCCCAACCCAAACCCAAAAATACTCAGTCCTAAAATAAAACTCTTTATGCCATTTCGGTCCATGGTCAGATTACGCCTCCGGGTATAACCAATGATTTTATTCAATCTCTCCCTGTGGCTTGGTTCATTTCTAAAATTAATTTATTCTCAGGAAACGTCAACATGGTTTCCAATGAGAACGGCATTTTAAGTGTCCAATTGTCCTCACATACTGTCCCCGGACAATTGATCCTGTACTTTAAGAAATCAACATGTTTAAACGCTTCGGTTACCCCCAGCCAATCTTGGAGCAATTGAATGCTGAACATCGAGGCCGAACGGTTAATGGCCGCTAGGGCCGCATGTGCCAATTTAGGCGAAAACGCCGGCTCCCAAGGTTGCGGCAAGCCCAAATAATCCCAAAACTGAGTTTGCTCCCAATAAGACTCGCGATACAAATTCATGAGAGGCTTGACTTCATCATACCCGCGTCCTAAAACCGCCAGAAGCGCTTCGACTGTATCGAACTCCCGTTTCCAGGCCAAGCGTCCCAGAAACGACTTTTTAGGATCGAACAACCGTTTTTTCAACAGCTCAGGATCAAACCCCAGGGTCACGCACTTTTGCCTAAAGGACTCTTCATCGACTGTTCCAACCTCGTATTCCCACCAGGTTTGGAAACTCGACATATCGTGCGTGGAAATAACCGAGATTGAATTGAGCCGATACTCCTCAGGTTTCTTAAACGCCAACGTACGATCCCAATCGCGATACCAACGTTGGATGTCCATGCCCAAAAGCCCGTACTCATCAATAACTTTGTATGAACAAGGCGGTATCACGCCTAAATCTTCGGCACACGGCAGCATGGTGGTGGATTGAATCATCACTTCCACCAAACGTCGCCCATGTGCTTCCCACCACCATTCGTCGGCTGGATCAAAACGACCGTTCATCCCGCCGTTTTCCAAGGGTTCATCCAGGCGTATGGTCCAAAGACGAAAAACCCCGACAAAGTGATCAATGCGGAACATATTAAAAAATTGTTCCGCGTATTTGAGTTTATGCCTCACGTAATCATAATCCCGAGCCGCTATGGCTTCCCAGTTGTAGGGCGGCATGCCCCAACGCTGTCCGGTAGCCACATAACCGTCCGGCGGCGCCCCGGAAGCCAGATCCAGTTTGAAATAATCCTGATGCGCCCATACATCCGCACTGTCGCGCGAAACCAAAAACGGAATATCACCTAAAAGCAAAACCCCTTTTTCATTGGCATACCGCTTCACACTTCCGAGTTGCTCAGCCGCCTGCCATTGCAGCCACATCTGAAACATCAATTCCTGGGCATGACGCTGCCGGAAACCATCCAAGGCCGCCGGTTCGCGTCGACTCAAGGTAGGATCCCATGCTTCCCAGTTGCGGTCTTCCTGATATTGCTTAATGATTTTAAACAGAACATAATTCGGTAACCAAAATTGGTTGGCTTCGCGAAAGGCTTTAAATTTTTTCGAACGACCCCAATCTTTTTGAACAAACATTTTCCAAAGAACCTCGAGCTTAGCCCCTTTGATGCGATAATTGACTTGGAGGGTATCCAAGGCATAATTTTTACGCAGAGTCTCAATGGCGGGCAGATAGGGTTGGGTATCCACATCGCAAAGCTCGGTTAGGGAAAGAAACATGGTATCCAAAGCAAACATACTGAGGGCATCGTACGGTCGGAAGTTGAACCCCATGTCATTGATCGGCAACAATTGAATGATGCTTAGACCGCATTGCCGGCACCACTCAACCAAAAGGCGCAGATCGGTGAAATCGCCGATGCCCTGACTTTGTTTGGAATAAATTGAAAACAACGGTACCGCTACTCCGGCACGTTTTCGGAACCCAATCCGCTCCCATTGGGAGGCAGTGGCCGTTCGGGAGAAGCGTTCAAGAATCGCGGGCGAAGAAGTCACGCGTGGGCCTCGTTTCATTGGAAATATAAGGTCTTTCAGATATACCTTAACTCCCTTGTATACTCAAGCGTTTTTAATGCCCGCTTAAAATTCATTTGGGCCAAGTCCTCGGCCCAAAACAAAGCAAACACATCCGACGAGATCATGCCACTCCCAAACAAGACCTTCCGAGCCCTGGAATCCCGCCGTACCAGACACCCGAAGTGTCCCAAGACGTGATCGCTTCAAGCCTGGCCAAGCAAGGTCGCCCGAACTTCAAGGAATACCTCAAACTCACGGCAAAGGCTCAACCCGGGTTTCACAAACTACTTGAAGAAAGCCTGGAATCGCCTTGACACAGTGCTGTTTCTATGAAAAAATTTGCCATCTTTTCGTGGAGGGTTGGCAGTGAAAATCTCTTGGTCCATCTTAGCCAAATTCGTGGATTTAACGGGCATAACCCCCGTCCATCTCGCCGAGCGTTTAACCATGTCCGGCATTGAAGTATCCAGCATCGTGGATACTTCCTGCAACTTTGATAAGGTTGTGGTGGGACGTTTGAAGAGCGTTGTTCCCCACCCGAATGCGGACAAGCTTTCTTTAACTGAAATTGAAATCCCGGGTACGTTGCTGAAAGTTGTTTGCGGAGCCAAAAACATCGCTCCTGGGGATGTCATTGCCGTCGCGCTGGAAGGGGCCGTACTCCCCGGAGAATTTAAGATCAAGCGTGCTAAAATCCGGGGCGAAGAATCCCAAGGCATGATCTGCTCCGAGCGTGAACTGGGCTTGGCCGAAGTCTCCGAAGGCATCATGCACCTGCCCGCCGACACTCCTTTGGGCATTCCCATTGGTGAGGCCCTGGGAAAAGGCGATGTCATTATCGAAATTGAAGTAACTCCCAACCGTCCCGATTGTCTTTCGCATTTGGGTATCGCTCGTCAAATTTGCGCCATACTCAACCGCCCCATGCAACTGCCAGCCTTGACCTTAGTGGAAACAGAGCCCAACGCCGCCCAAGTGGCTCAGGTCTCCATTGAACCCGAGTGCGGCTGCGATCGCTACTGTGCCCGCATCATCCAAAACGTCACCATCGGTCCCTCCCCCAAATGGCTCAAGGATGCCTTGGAAAAACTTGGACAACGTTCGGTAAACAACGTGGTCGATATTACCAATTATGTGCTTTTGGAAATCGGACATCCCTTGCATGCCTTTGACCTGAAGCGTCTTGCCGGCGCTCAAATCCGAGTACGCAAGGCCAAGTCCCAAGAAAACCTAGTCACCTTGGACAGTGAAAAACGCACATTGGCCGGAGGTGAATTGGTCATTGCCGACGCCGAACGCCCCGTGGCCATAGCCGGGGTTATGGGTGGACTGGACAGTGAAGTCACGGCTACAACCACTGAAATCCTGCTGGAATCCGCCTGGTTCCAACCCCGGGCAGTGCGTGCTTCCTCGAAAGCTTTAAATTTATCTACCGAAGCCTCTTATCGTTTTGAACGCGGTACGGATCCGGAAAACGGTTTGCTTTTGGCCTTGGATCGTGCCAGTCAATTGATCGCTGAAGTAAGCGGTGGAAATATCCTCAAGGGTGTGATTAACCAATACCCAACCCCCAAGCAACCCTTACAGATCACGCTCAACCTGACCAAAGCCGAACGTGTGCTGGGCATGCCCGTAGATAAAACAGCCTCTTTGGCAGCCCTCTCCCGCCTGGGTTTCTTGGTTGAAAGCGGCAACCAGCCCGACTCGGTCACGATCCGGGTTCCACATTTCCGCAACGATGTCACCATAGAAGAAGATTTGATCGAAGAATTGGCGCAAATGATCGGCTTTGACCGGATCCCCACCGTGGCTCCTCGTGTGCCTTTGGTGGCCCCGCTGCCCGATGCGCGGCGCATGTTTATTCGGGAATGCCGCCAGGTGGCCGCCGGATGCGGGCTCAACGAAGTGATCAATTATTCGTTCATGAGCGCTGCTCATTTTGATCGCTTGCGTCTGCCCCAGGATCACGCTTGGCGCCAATGCCTGGCCTTGAAAAACCCGCTCAGCGAAGAAACCTCCATTATGCGGCCGGCGCTCCTGCCGGTCTTGGTGGAAACCGTGGCCTACAACCAACGCCGCGGTCAGGAACGGGTACTGATTTTCGAGACCGGCGCTGTCTTTACACCGCAGGCGAATCAACCCCTGCCCGCCGAACCCCAGCATATGGGCGTGGCCATGGCAGGAACACGATATCCGCTGGACTGGCGTATGGGCAAAGCCCATTTGCCGGAGCTCGATTTTTATGATCTCAAGGGTTTGCTCGAAGGTTGGTTTGCTCGTTTGCCGCTCAAGGTGACGCACCCAGGAGCCCCTGGGTTCAAGTTCGTACCCGTGGAACGCCCGTTTTTGCATCCGGTGATGTCGTTTTCCATTACAGCTCCGGACGGCCGCGAAATCGGCTGGGCCGGTGCGTTGCACCCCGAGGCCCAAGAAGCTTACAAGCTCCGTACCGTGTTATGGGTGGCGGAGATTAACTTGGAAATCCTCTGGAGCTATTTCGGCCCGCGGCATGGGGTAAAAAACTTCTCACGCTTCCCTTCCTCGGGTCGCGATCTGGCCTTGGCCGTGCCCGAAGCGACTCAGGCCGGCGACGTGGTGAAAGCCATCCGGCAAGTAGGCGGTCCCTTGCTTATCCAGGTGGAACCGTTTGACGTATACCGCGGTGAGAACATGACCCCGGGAACAAAGAGTTTGGCCTTTGCCCTTACTTTCCAGGCTCAAGACCGCACCTTGCAAGACGAAGAGATAAAAACATTGCACGCTCAAATCCTCGCCAAGGTTCAACAGATGTTTGGCGCACAACTTCGCTAACCGGTACAAGGAGCCGCATGTCGACCCAAGAATGGACCCAGCTGGTACAGCAAGTGGACCGGCTTATCAATGAACTCAAGCAGTCCAAGGCCGAGGTGAGTCACTGGCGATCCCGTGCCACAGAGCTGGAAAACCTGCATGTGCATGCCAATCGTGATAATCGTCTGGAGGACCAAGCCAAAGACCGTGAATTAGAGCGTTTGCGCAAAGAACGTGCAAAAACCGTGACGATGATTGAAAAAATCCTGACCGATTTGGATAAAATAGAAGCTCAAGTCATGGAAATGGAGGAAGGCACCTGATGGAAGACCGTCCCGCCGTCCGGGTCATCATTTTTGGCAACGAGTACACCATTCGCGGTGAGGCCAACGGAGACTACATCCGTGAATTGGCCCATTATGTGGACGGCAAAATGCAGGAAATTGCCAAAAATGCCAATCTGGCCATTCCTCTCAAAGTCAGTATCTTGGCGGCCATAAATTTGGCCGATGAAGTGTATCGCCTACGTGCGGCCCGGGTTGAAAAAGCCGAGGTACCGGTTCAGACCGAGCTTCCCACCGTCCAGGCTCCGGTTCCGACTCCGCCTGTACCCGAGGAAATTCCAGAACCGGTTTTGCCGGAGCTGACCAACATTCCATCCATCCCACCGGATGCCATTCTTGGCTTGGCTCGGCATATTGAAGAAGCCTTAAAAGAACATTGATTCAAAACCTCTCCAAAACCTTGCACGCGCTCTCTATTACGCGCACCAATTAATCGCAGCAAAAGCTTCATCCGGAACCGTAAGCGTGACCGGTCCCTGACGCGGACAACGTTCCAATTCCCGATCGCCTTTTTTCATAAACATCCAAAATTGAATTTCGTCCCCGATGGTCACCTTGAGATCCTTAAACGGAATGGCCAACTCGATGATTTTTTTCGCCGCGCCCTGCAACGCATGGGTTTGAACCAGTACCCATCGTTCTTCGGCATCCAGGGCATAGAAATCCATGACCGGATCGGGCAACAAGGCGCGAATGCGAATAAGTCGCGGATGTTCCAAGAGAAACCGGATATTCAATTCGTACGGCTCGTGCCGGTTGGTTTCTTGCCAGACCGCATTCAAATCAATGCGGAGAAAAAGGGTGTGCAAATCAAACCCAAAATACACGGCTTTGAAAATGGATTCAGCCTGATGCATGGCGCCACCGCCTCCGGCCAAATCCACATATCCCGCCGTCAACCATTCGTAATAATCCGAGATCTCTCCGTCCAAACTTGGAGACATAAACCCCGTAGGCTGAATAATCTGGCCTTGCATTTGTCCGCGCCGAATCGGCATCATGAGGTATTCGGGAATCGGTTTTCCCATAGCCCGGAAAACGGTGGACAGCTGCTCGCGATACAATTGGTCAAACTCCATGTCCAGGTTTGAGGAATGGTCATCCCCATACCACCAATTCCAATCACTGCCCTCGGCGATGTACAGCGCTTCCCACGCCAAGGCACGGGCCGCGGCATGTCGTTCATCCCGATGCGTCCGCTCCCACTCCACCAACTCTTCTCGGGTGCGACTCAGATAATTCCAACTCGTGTTGTCCTCGGGATGCCCGATCCATATTTTAAAATTATGATTGATCCAAGAACCGGAATACAGGCGAGGCAGCTTCGCCGGAGCCGTCCCCTCTTTCAAATAATCCCCTACACGAACCGTCACCAAATCCGGAGCCGCGCTCAGGCCTTCATACAGGGCTTGAAAAAAAGCGCGCCCGTTGTCCGGATAATATTCCCAGGCGTTTTCCCCATCAAGAATGATCGAGACCAAATGAGGACCGGGTTTGCCGAGCAACGTTTCGCGAATCGAACGCAAACGGTGGATAAGATTGGCCGCAGCATCCTTGGGGTCCCACTTGGAGTAAACAAACCCCAACAAATCCGAGAGTTCATGATCCCGAAAAATCATGTTCAACCCCTTGGCTTTAGGTAGATCCAGGCAATACGGTTTATATAAATAATCGGGTTTGAAGGAAAGCCCCTCGGGCATGTGCGCCAATTCTTCAGCCAGGCTCTTGCCTAAAATTTCTTCATCCGTGGCAATCCAGCGGATCCCCGCCTCATGAATCAGTTGTGCGACCTGCGGGGAGACCGACCCTTCGGAAGGCCACATGCCGATCGGGGCGCGGCCAAACAACTGGGTGTGGTACTCGACGGATTTGCGGATTTGCTCACGGGCATCTTCGGGATGAATAAAGCGTTCGGGCAATTGGACATTGGGCATCGCTTCCCGGGCAGCTTCGGTATCGCACAACAAAGGCATGATCGGATGATAAAACGGCGTGGTGCTAAGTTCAATCTGCCCCGCTTCCTGCATCCGGCGGTATAAAGGAATCACTTTTTGCATAATATCCGCATGGGCGCTCAAAACCGTTTGCTTATCGGTTTCGGTAAACCCATGGCCTTTGTCCACCAACGCCGAAATCTCCGGACGCCGCTCACGTTCCAATGGATCAATCCAGACCAAGTTGTACCAAACCTGCAAATCCAAGAAATCCTGATCCGAAAACACGGAAATCCGAGACTCCAAATCCTCGTCTTTCATGGACAAGCCACGGCGAGCGAGTAAATCCGCATACGCCGGAAACGGATGAATCATATGCTCGTGATTGGCGAAAAAGAAAAAATGCAAGATCTGCATTCTTTGGGGACGGGTCAGCTCTTTGGCCGGGGTACGGCTCAAATCCAACGCCGTATCGCTCATGCCTGCGTTGTAGAGTTCAATTTGCTTTAGCAAGCTCGGAACCAAATTGAAATTGGCCTTTATCTTCGGATAGGCTTGAAGCAAGGCCGGGATGTAATGATAGTCCTTGGTGGCATGCAGCCGAACCCACGGCATGCTGCACGCACCGCTGTTGGGTTCTCGATAATAGGGTTGGTGCATGTGCCAAACCAGTGCTATATGCAAACGATCATCTGCCATAAGAGCCGTGTCCTTTCGTACCATTCGCAGCGTTTTTAGGCGGGCGGTTGCTCCGCTTGGATTTTACTCAACCACATTTGTACCTCGCACCAGGCCGCGGTTTCATCCGAGACATCGACCCAGGCGATTCTGGGATTGGCACGAAACCAGGTTCCTTGACGCTTGATGTAGCGGCGCGTATCGCGCTTGATCCACTCAACGGTCTGCTCCCACGAACCCTTCTCGCGCAGGTAACGCACCAAATGCGCATACCCCAAGGCCTGAAAGGCTGGGCATTCAGGCTCCAAGCCACTTGCCAAAAGGCGCTCGACTTCTGCCAGCCATCCGCTTTCCAGCCACAAATCAATCCGCGCTTGAGCCCGCGCATACATCTCATCTCGCGAGCGATACAACCCCAGCCAATACGCGGGGCGTTGTGCGTCGCCCGGCGGCAACGCGGTAATCGTCGATGCCGGCTGACCGGTGAGGCGAAATATTTCCAGTGCCCGGATCACACGCAAGCGGTCCCCGGGAGGCAAGCGTCTCGCCGTTTCCGGATCCACGCTGGCCAATTCACGGTGCAAGGCCTCGTCCCCAAGCTCAACGCCCAAGGCCTGTAGCTCGCGTCGCACGTCCGGATCCGAGGGCGGCGTGGGTGCCATGCCGTCGACCAACGCACGAATCCAAAGACCGGTTCCACCTACGACCAATCCCGGGATGCCCTGTGCGGTTAAATCATCCAATACCTGCCCCGCTTGGCGGGCATACTCGGCTGCGGTCACAGACTCATGCGGGTCGGAGGTAGAAATCAAGTGATGCTTCACGCGCGCCGCTTCTTCAGGCGTGGGCTTACCTGTACCTATATCAAAGCCACGGTAAATCTGGCGTGAATCCGCAGATACGATCTCACCGCGCAGTCTTTCAGCCAAACGCACCGCCAAAGCGGTCTTTCCCACGGCCGTGGGACCCACCACAACCAGCAACGGAATCCCTGACGTGGTTCTCAAGCTCATGTGCGTTTAAACAACCTGTCCAATTCCGTCCAGTTCCAGCGAACCACCAACGGCCGTCCATGCGGACAGGTCAACGGCGGTTCCAATTCTCGCAAACCCTCAACGATCATATGCACCACTTCGGGTTGGAGCCGATCGCCGGCTTTGACCGCCGCTTGGCAGGCCATGCGCTGCCAGGCAAAATCCCGAAACGCCTCTTGGGTAGGGGTCTTCTCGTTCTCGGACATCCAATCCAGGACCTCATTGAGCCAGACATCCAACGAACCCACCTTCCAAAGGCGAGGTTGCGTCTGCACCGCATAGGTATGTTTGCCAAACGGAACGATTTCAAAACCCACAGCCGCAAACGCGTCCAGGTTTCCCTGAAGCAGGGCCGCGCGTGCAGGTGACAGATCCACGGTTACGGGCAAAAGCAGCGCCTGTCGTTCCAAAGACTCCCCGGCACGTTTGAACGACTCGTACAAAATGCGTTCATGCGCTGCATGCTGATCAATGAGGTAAAACCCAAGTTCATCGGTCCCAACCAGATACGTGCGGCCGGCTTGACCCAGAATGCCTTCAGGCCAAGTATTCGTAAGCCTCGTCGTTGCTGCCCCAGGGTCTACTGCCTGCGCCGGAGGAGCAGAATGTCGTGCCGAAAAACCTAAGGGCAACGAAGGCGGAGCTTCTCCGGGATGTCGGAAATATTTGGCCACAGACTCCCGGACATGCGTGCCAGACCACCCTGAAGCATGGGGTAAGGAATATGTCCTTGCCGGTTGATTCCCACCCCGATCATCTTCCGATGGCCCCTGCTCCCCGGAAGACTCATCCTGGGTTGGACGGCCGCCTTGCGAGAGCAAAGTGCCTAGATGGTCTTTAACCGTTCGCATCACCAAATCGTGAATGGCATGCTCATCCCGGAGGCGAACCTCCCGTTTGGCCGGGTGCACATTGACATCCACCCACTCCGGTGGAATGTCCAAAAACAAAAGACAGTAGGGAAATCGACCCTGAGCCAAATACGGACGATAGGCTTCCAGTACCGCATGCGTAAGGCCGCGGTGTTCAATCGGACGTCCGTTGATGAAAAACAACATGCCCTGCCGAGTCGGCCGCGAGCTGGCCGGCGAGGTCAGCAGGCCTTTGACCCATACCCCACCGGCTTCCCGGGTTACAGGAATAACCTCCGACGGATATTGTTTCCCGAAAACCGCCAGGACACGTTCAAACAGGTCGGTTGTCGCCGGACAATTTAAAACCTCTTTGCCATCCAAAATCATGCGGAAACGAGCATGCAGATTGGCCAAGGCCATCCATTCGACAATCTGAACCACATGCGAGCGTTCGGTGGCCGGACTTTTCATAAACTTTCTGCGCGCCGGTGTGTTAAAAAAAAGATCCCGCACCACAAACGAGGTCCCCACCGGGCACCCGATGGCGTTTTCATCTTTGACGAGCCCGCCTTCAATGTCCAGGCGAACCCCGGCATCCTGATCGCGCCGGCGCGTCGACATTTCCACGCGTGAGACCGAGGCAATCGAGGGCAAAGCCTCGCCTCTGAAACCAAAGGTAACGATCCGATTGAGATCGTCCTCTGAGGCCAATTTGCTGGTGGCATGTCTTTGAAAGGCCAAGCGCGCATCGGCAGGCGACATCCCGCTGCCATCGTCGGTCACCCGGAGCAAGGAGAAGCCGGAGTCGTTGACTTCCACCTCTATGTTGGTTGCACCGGCATCCAGGGCGTTTTCCACCAGCTCCTTGATGACCGAGGCCGGACGTTCGACGACTTCTCCGGCGGCAATCAGATTGGCCATATGTTCGGGCAAAACCCGAATCACCGCTTCGGTCGGCACGGGCTTGAGGCTCATGGTTTCACCGGGGTCCGTTCTTTAAGAATAAACGCCCGCCGAGCATCCACCATTTTCTTGGAATCGGGCTTAAGTCGAACGGATTCAGCAAAAGCTTTGTCCGCTTTTTTATCCTGCCCCGCCCACAATAAAGTCATGCCGTAGTTCAAATGATAATTCGGGTTCTCCGGAGCCAAACGAATCGCTTTTTCCCGATACTTTAAAGCTTCCGGGTATTTCCCCAACGCCGTATACGCTGTCGCCAGGCTGTTGGCGACGGAAGAGGAGTCAGGATCTATGGATTCCGCTTCTTCAAAGGCCGGTATGGCGTCTTCGTATTGGTGAGCATCAATCAAAGCACTCCCCATTTTTTCGGCCATGTTGGCCCGATACGGTGTGGCCGACTTGAAGTAATCCAAGGCGAGGCTAAACTCTTCAGCGGCGCCCTGAAAATTCTTTAAGCGCCCCAGGAGATTGCCGAAATTGGAATGCGCCGTAGCCATGTGGTAATTTTTCCCCTCTTGATCCAGGAAATTCATGTTGGTGGCAAACCCAAACACCCCCAACATAATCGCCATCATCACCAGTATGTACCAGCGCCGCGTTTGCCAGGTACGGTAGATCGCCTCCAACACCCCGGCCGCAAACAGGAAAATCGCAGGCATGATGGCGTAACGGTACTCCGAGGTGGTGAAGATCGCCACATTGGAGAAAAGGTAAATCGCGAATAATCCGTAAAGCAAAAAAAGCTTTCGCCAATCCCGCCATAAGAAGATCATGCCCAAAAAGGCCAGGGGGGCCAACCAACCAAATTTAAGCCACGGCCATTTTAAAAACGGGGTGAACTCCTGAATGGCGTAGTAGTTGATGCTGGTGGTGAACTCGTAGTCGTTGATGAACATCAGGAATTTTTCAGCCAGCAATTTAACCCAACGTCCCGGCTTATCTTTGATGTCCAGGGTCGCTTGCTCAAACCAATATTGGCTGGACTGGCTGTAAGTCATCTTCTCCCCGGTTTCCTTCTCGGCTTGGTGCTTGAAATCCTTAACCATGTCGCGCGAAGAAAGCCCCAGATCCCCAAACGGTTTAAAGTAATAAGTCGCCTGGTTGGCGTTCCCGAGGAAAAAATTCAGGCCACCATGCCCTACCGTGAGCATGAATTCATGCATAACAACATAATTGCGCAAGGTCACAGGCAAAATCATGGTGAGGGTCGCCGCGCTCAGGACAATGGAGGCAACAATCACTTTTTTACGGTCCTGAATCCATTGCGCCAGCGCCATCCAGACAACAACGATTCCGACGAACGGAAGAATGGTCGGACGGGTTAACACCGAGATCCCTATCAGCACGCCGGGAAGCGCCCACCAGCCTGGATGTTTTTGACGAATCGCCCAATGGGCACTTGCTACAATGAGCAGCATAAGGACGTGAATAACAATTACCGTCAGCAACGTGCCTTCATAAAAAATGGCCATCCCGTAAAAAACTTCAAACAAGCCTGCGACGGTTCCCGCAAAACGCGAAAACAATTGACGCCCGAGCACGTATAAAAGCCCGGCTGAAATGGACCCCAATACGAATTGCACCAGGAAAACGGCCGTGGTTTTGGTGCCGGCCAAGGCATAAATCGCGGCCATGAAAAAGGGATAAAACGGGCTATGGACCAGAACATCCTTACCCAAAAAATCTCCGGCAACAATGTTCCGAGCCCACTGGTCGTAGTTGAGCGAATCAATGATCGGGTTGATAAACCAAACCTCTTCTCGTACCCAAAAAAAATAGACCAACCGTACAGCCAGAGCCAGCAGGAAAATCAACCCGACCAACGTCCAATCCTTCCAATTCCAGGCTTTGGTCGTACCGGCAAAGGCCGCCATCTCTCCCTGGAGGGATTCCTGCATTTCAAGGTTTTTGGGTTTCATGGATTCACCATTCGTAGTTGACATTGAGATACGCGCCTCCCGGCAAGAGGGCCAGCGCCCAGTGGGTCTGGTTGGGTGCTTCGTGAGCCTTAACCGTGGTAACCGCTTCAGCCGGAGTCACATTTTCGAAAGCGGCCATAAGCCAGGAGGTAGCCACCCAACCGGCAAACAACCCACCGGCTTCCCACCAGTTGCCATTGATGGCTTGACCCGCTCCTGGAACCACCGAGGCCAGACCGGTCCACATGGCCGCAGTCCGGTCACGATGTTCTCGGTAACTGGCATTGGCCGCATGCAGCGTGGCATAAACCATAAGCCCGTTCTGAACCGTCTCGGTCAGGACGTACATAGGCGTTTCCTGTCGACGGTTCGGACGCCGTGTATACGCCAGTTGGTTAACGGTGGCCCCCGACATCCCATCGGCAAACAAAAGCAAACCGCCTTGCAGATAATCGCCGTTGATCATCTGCCCCACACCCGGAATCAAGGAGGAAGCGCCAATCAAAAACGCTTGGTTTTCCTGACGCTCCCGTTCAAGGGCGGTAACCACAGCTTCCAAAGTGGCGTAACGTTGCAGGATAAACAAGGCACCGTCGTGCAATTCACGGAGTGAATCCAATTCGGCACGCCGAACCTTGGGAAACTCCTGAGGCACATCCGACGCAGGATTGCCCTGGCCGCTCTCGGCCGGAACATCGGGTTCGGCCCACACCCACGAGGTCCACCCCAGCAAGACCAGCCCGCACAAACACCGACCAAGCTTATTAGGCATCTTCATCCGCATCCCCATTTAAAAATGGATTGTATTGACATTCATGCGCCCACCGGGTAACCGCACCGTGCCCCGGAAACACGTGGAGCTCGGCGGGCAATAGGTCTCGCAAGCGTCGGACACTTCGCAGGATTTCCGAATAATTCCCACCCGGCAGATCCGTCCGTCCCACCGTGCCCGCAAATACGGTATCCCCCGAAAACAAGGCATCGCCGATCCATAAGCAGACCGAGCCGCGCGTATGCCCCGGAGTTTCAATAAATTTTAAATCCACGTCGCCCCAGGTCCAGTGCGTGTCCGGACCAATCATGTGCTCGGCCGCAGGTGAAAACACCGGCCACCCCAACCCCAACGAAAGATTTGCGGCAGGATTCCCCAGCATACCGCGATCCGCCTCATGAATCCAAAGTTTGGCCTGGGTCGCTTTTATCAGCGCCGCATTGCCGCCGATATGATCCGCATGTCCGTGGGTATTAATCAGCGTGGTCACATTCAATGCTTCCTGGCGGATAAAGCTCAACAGTTCAGGTTCCGGTGCGCCCGGATCCACAACCAGCGCCTCACGGGTGGCGGGATCCCAGACCAAGTAACAATTGGTCTCCAGCGGTCCAACCGCCCAATACGCCCCCTCCCACGTCTTATGCGCAGTTGGATTAACTGAAATGCTGAAGCGCTTCATCCACATTTTTGTACTGCTTTAGGATCACGTCAAATTCCAAGACGCGGTAGACCTCTTCAACTTCAGGCATCATGCCCGCCAACTTCAAATCACCGCCCTGATTCCGGATACGACCAATTTCACCTATGAACAAACCCCAGCCAGCGCTGCTTATGTAATTCACCTTCTCTAAATGACAAATGATCTTGAACTGCTTGGCATCAAACAGTTTATTCAAGGCCGTCGCCAAAAGCGGACCCGTTTGGGTATCGATGTACCCCTCGAGGCGAATGACCGCAACGGAACGTTCAGGTCCCAGTTTGTCCACTTGCACGATTAATCCACTCATAGGCATCTCCATCCATCCTGGATGTCATTGACGAACCTTCTCACCTCAACGTCGGGTCTATCCGTGGGGAACCAGTTCTCGCCATGCGCGAACCATGGAATTCAATTCGCGTTCCAATTCTTGATATGTGACTTTTCCTTCTTCCATCCCGGTGCGCAATTCTTCTAACAATTTCGCAACCAACTGGCTGTCGTTGAACGTCTCAGAGATTAATTGATCAAAACGATGAACCCGCGAATCTATATCTTTAACCTCACGCACAATATGCATGAAGGTATCTCCTGCTGAATAAACCACCTTGATGCTTTCTTCCAATTTATCTGTATTTTTTAAGACATCAACAACTTCACTGGTGCGACGGTGAATCTCATGAATCAAGCCCGAAATTTCCACCGTGGCCTGTTTGGCCGTTTCTGACAAGGTACGAATTTCCGCAGCCACAACGGCAAACCCGCGCCCGGCGTCTCCGGCACGTGCGGCTTCAATGCCTGCGTTGAGTGAGAGCAAATGGGTTTGACGGGCGATCCCACCAATGCGATTGACGAATTCCTGGATATGGCGCGCCATGTCATTGAGTTCGGTAATAATGGTGGCGGACGACCCGACCGTCGAACGCAAATCACTCATGGCGCGAATTTCCCCGCCCACATTTTTAATCCCTTCATTGGCTGTCTGAGTCGCCTTTTTGACATCCCCTGCAATTTCATGGACCGAACTGCCCATCTCTTGGTCGGATTCGATCAACGAACGATTGATGGTAATGATTTTGCTCAGGCGTGCGGCCAAGGTTTCATTGGTTTGATCGGTTCGGTTTAGTCGATTTAAGAATTGTTCCAATTGCATGAGCGCTTCCGATGATCGTACGTGAATGATTTCCGTTTCTTTTTTCGCCGAAGCAAGTTGTTGCTGCAACGTCATCAGTTCTTGAGACCAAGCATTTTGGAGAAGCCGCAACTCGGATTCAAGTACCCCCGGAAAGCCTCGATCCAAAAATGCATCCACTGAATGTTTCTCAGAAATCCGAGTGAGAATGCGGGCCACCTCGCCCAAACCCATGTTTTGGGTGTAAACAAACATAATCCCTGTCGCGAGGGCCGTTACGATGGCTACACTTGCAGCGACATACCAGGATGAAAAGGTAGGATTCCACCAAAGCAGCAATACCTCGGCAAGCACGCCGATGCTCAGACCTACGAGCGTAGGCCCCCACACTTTAAAATCATCGATACGAAGTGAACGCATACTGGTGAGTGTATCACAGACGTCGCACACGCCGCAAGTTAGAATAAGATCGATTTTTAAAACGTTTTCCTTATTTGGATTGCATCGAAAAAGGCGACAAAATTCGCGACAGCATGCCTTGAGATTTGGCAATGACCAGCCCGTAGTTGGTAATAGGAATATGTGTTTGCTCCGCGACCATGATGCGTGCGAGCACCTCCCTGCGGTTGGTCATGCAGGCTCCACAATGCAAAATCAGGTGGTAAGAACTTACATCCGCAGGAAAATCATTCCCGGCACAAAACACAAACTCCAGATTCTTCCCGGTATATTGACGTATCCAACGAGGAATTTTGACCCGCCCAATATCGTCTCCAATGGGGTGATGGCTGCACGCTTCCAACACCAAAATCCGTCCTTGTTCAGGCAAGGTGTCAATGGCTTCCACGCCTTGGACAAACGCATCCAAATCCCCCTTCCAACGGGCAAATAAAACTGAAAAACTAGTCATAGGAATGTCCGGCGACAAATCGGCAGAAACTTTCAACATAACCTGTGAATCGGTAATAACGAGTTTGGGCTTTTGTTTAAGCCGAAATAAGGCATCCGCCAATTCGCGTTCTTTCACCACCATGGCACAGGCATCGCAGTCCAAAATCTCCCGAATAACCTGGACTTGAGGAAGAATCAAACGTCCTTTCGGAGCTTCCAAATCAATCGGTACGACCAAGAGCACCAGGTCCCCGGGTCCAACCAAATCTCCAATCAAGGTCGGATTTTCTAAAAAGGACTTTGGTGCATTTTGCACAATCAGCTGGCGTAAAGCATCCAAACCTGCACCGGTATGCGCAGACACGTGTGTATACGGAACATTATGAACCTTGATTCGCTCGAGCAGTTCTGCGGTTGGCGTCCATTGATCGGATTTATTCAAAACAACAATAACCGGAATGGATCCAGCGGCACAATCGGTAATCAATTGTTCCTCAAAAACACCCCAGGGGCCATCACAAACCACAAACGCCAGATCGGTGCGTTGAAACGCCGCCATGCTCTTGGCTGTACGCTGCGATCCCAAACTGCCTTCGTCATCAATCCCGGCTGTATCCAAAAATAAAACCGGACCAATGGGTTTGAGTTCCATGGGTTTTGAAACCACATCGGTCGTGGTGCCCGGTACCTCCGAGACAATCGAAACCTCCTGGCCGACCAAGGCATTTAACAAGGACGACTTCCCTACGTTTCGACGTCCAAACAATCCGATATGCAACCGCATCCCTTTAGGCGTATCCTGCATTGACTCTGCTTCCTTTTCCATCCCGTGAATGATTTAGTATGTTTTCTTAGGTTGCTGTTGTTTCCAAAGCTTAAACACAGCGACACTTTCCGCCCGCAATACCTCGGGCACCAATCGGGTCTTAAGCCGTCCCAACTTTATCAAGGTTTGATCCGATATCTTCAGTTCATTGAACCCAAAATGCGCTGCATCCGCGATGGTTGCCCCAAATACGATTCGTGAAATCCTGGCCCAATGGCTGGCGGCAAAACACATGGGACAGGGTTCACAACTGGAGTACAGTGTGGCCCCGGTCAAATGCAACTGCTTAAGCTTCCGACAGGCCTGACGTAGGGCCATGACTTCAGCATGTGCCGTTATATCGGTCCGTTTCCAGACTTGATTATGGGTAGCGGCGATAATTTTCCCTTGATGGACAATGACGGCGCCAAACGGCGTTTGACCGCGTTGGACGCTTTTAGCCGATTCTTGGATTGCCAAACGCATGTAGGTTTCGTCTAAAGCCCTTTGCGTATGGGCCTGGGTATCGGCTTCAGGTTTACACCTTTTGGCATAAATTCGTTTTTTAGTGGTCAAGGTGCTAAAACCCCAATTCATTTAATTTCGCAGGTTTCAAGAGCGCTGCCACTTCGTCCGGCTTAAGCCCAGCCACGCGTTCGGCAGCCGCAACCAAATCAAGCCCTTCGCGCTGCATGAGTATCGCAACATCCGTTGCCTTACGGTAGCCTATTTTGGGCACCAAGACCGTCGCAACCGCCGTCCCGGAAAAAACCCATTGCGAACAGCGATCGACCCTTACTTTCAAACCCGTCAACAAACGATCGCACAGCAATCGATTGGCCCGCGTCAACATGTCCAACGCCGCCAACATGTTAAACGCCGCGAGAGGCAAAAACGCATTCAACTCCAATTGACCCGAAGCTGCCGCCCAGGTAACCGCTTGATCGTACGCAATTACCTGCGCACTCACTTGAGCCAACATTTCAGGAATAACCGGGTTGACTTTGCCCGGCATGAGCGACGAGCCCGCTTGTACTGCCGGAAGTTCCAACTCGGCAATCCCGCCGGCCGGCCCCATGGCCAACAAGCGCAGATCACCGGCGATCTTCATTAAATTGGAAGCATGCGCCTTTATCATACCCATGCTTTCAACTAAAACATCTTGGTTTTGGGTGGCATCGACCAAATTTTCCGCCCGCGCCACCGGGAGCCCTGTCAACGTCTTGAGTTCCTCGGTAGCCATGAATATATACTTTTTAGGCGCGCCCATCCCGGTTCCAATAGCGGTCCCACCCAAATTCACAACCCGCAAACGCTCCGAGGCTTTAAAGAGACGCCAACGATCCCGACTGAGGGCATCGGCCCAGGCGCCGAACGTGCGGCCAAACGTCATAGGCACGGCATCCATTAATTCCGTTCGAGCCATTTTTAAGACTTCAGCGTACTCCGACTCTTTAGCCTGAAAAACCTCTTGGGTAACATTCACTGCGTCTTCTAACTTCTTTAACTCCTTTAAAAGCGCCACACGCAAAGCGGTTGAATATACGTCGTTGGTCGATTGATGTAGGTTGATATGTTCAATAGGATCGCAAAGGTCATAGCGGCCACGGGGCTGTCCCTGCAATTCAAGTACGCGATTGGCCAAGACTTCACAAACATTCAGGTTGGTACTGGTGCCAGCACCACCTTGAAACGCATCCACCACAATCGATTGACTTAAATCCCCCAATTGCATTTCAAAACAGGCTTTTTCAATATATTCACAAAGTGTTTCTTGAAGGTAACCCAATTTATAATTTGCCCGAGCACAGGCTAACTTAACATCGCCAAAAGCTCTGATAAGTGCTTCAGGTACACGCTGGCCCGAGACCGGAAAATTCTCCTGCGCACGCATGGTATGAATGCCCCAAAGCGCTTCATCCGGTATAGTTTTTTCTCCTAAAAAATCCCGTTCTATGCGCACAACCATACCTCCGCCCGACTTAAAGCATGCTTCGTAACTCATTTAAAAAGAATATTTTAATAATATTTATAAACCTTTACTTTAAGGTTCGTTTCTATGTCTACGCGCACCCGGACCAGTCCCAATGTCTCGGCCAATACTCAGAATCCGCCCCTTCAAACAACTTTGACACATGTCCGCAGTCTCATCAATGCAGGCCTTGGAAGGATAGATTTCATAGTGACGACGATACTTAACGGGCGTTAAATTAGGCATTACTACATTGGCCCCACGCTTTAAAGCCAGCTCTCGCCCATCGGTTTTATTAACCGTAGCCAGGGCGGTAGTGGCAGGCAAATTGGCCTCCGGGCACAGAATCCGGGTTAGAGCCACGGCTTTATGCGTGGTCAATTCGGTGTCAGGAACCTGGTCAGGATGCTCGCGTGAATGGGATGCCAAAGGAGTATCCGGATGAGCCAGATAAGGGCCAATCCCAATCATGTCAAAATTACGGTCTCTGAACCAAGTCAAATCCTTGGCTAAAATATCATATGTTTGGCCCGGGATACCCACCATGACTCCCGACCCCACTTCGTATCCCAGGTCAAAGAGACGATCGATATTGGCCTTCCTAGAGCCATGTGGTTCCCCAGGGTGAATGACCTGCATGAGTTTGTCATCGGTGGTTTCAATGCGCAAAAGATAGCGGTTGGCGCCGGCTGTTTTCCACAGTTGAAACACCTCGTAACTCTGCTCTCCCAAAGAAAGCGTAACCGCCAATCCAGCCTCGCGTTTTATCCAACGGATCAATTCAGCGATCCGTTCAGGTTCCAATCCAGGATCTTCGCCCGATTGTAAAACCACGGTGCCATAGCCAAAACTCTTGGCACTTAAAACACAGGTCTTAATTTCTTCATCGGTCATGCGATAGCGCTCAATGGATGTACGCTCGCCTCGAAGTCCGCAATAAAGGCACCTTCGAAAACAATGATTGGAGACCTCAATTAGCCCCCGAAAGTAAACTGCGTTGCCAACTGTTGCTTGACGTATCCGATCGGCTCGCTCCCAAAGCTGCATTAGCTTTGTTTCGTCGCTCTCGCGCAGCCATGCTTCCACATCCTGTACCTGCAGGTTCAAATCCAGCATAATGCATCCCTTATATCACGGAAATCCTAAACTACGCTTGACCTAGATCAAGTCCAATAGGATATAAATTACCATGTTTGAGGGAATAATCAATCGAAAGCTTGAAAGGAGCCTGTTCAATAAAAAGCCCAATCCCTCACCCTTTAGTGAGCGATTGGGCTTTTATGGGTTGCTAGGGTTACACACACGAACGAGATGTATATTTGGTATGCAACAAATGATGCGATTTTTCACCCAACGGGGCTTTTAAAAACACCTTGTAGATTTCCTGAACTGCCGGGTTTTCATGCGACTTGCGCAACGTCTTCCCTTCGTCTTCCTCATAAATGGCGCGAATTCTCGCTTTGCGAATGTCATCGTTGGTCATGCGGGGTTGACCACCACCGCCGATGCAACCTCCTGGGCAAGTCATGATCTCAACAAAATGATACTGGGCTTCCCCGCTTTTAATACGCTCCATAAGCTTCCGGGCGTTACCTAAGCCATGGGCTACAGCCACACGTAGGGTTTGCCCTTTCAGGAAACTCCAATCAGGAACCGTTCGGGTAATTTCCACCGAAGCCTCTTTAACCCCCTCAAGGCCTTCTATGGCCGTTACATGGAGGTTCTCAAAGGGAAACGGCTCTCCCGTCACCAGTTCATAAGCCGTGCGCAGTGCAGCTTCCATAACTCCACCGGTATTCGCAAAAATATCGGCCGCTCCCGAGGACATTCCCAACGGTGCGTCCATAGGTGTATCCGGAAGGGCCAGGAAATCAATGCCTGCACCTTTGATCATGGTTGCCAATTCTCGTGTCGTAAGCACGGCATCGACATCCTGAACCCCACTGCTGTGCATCTCTGGACGTTGAGCTTCAAATTTTTTGGCCGTGCATGGCATCACCGAAACCACATAAATATCTTCCGGGCGCTTGCCAATTTTTTCCGCATAATAGGTCTTGGCTAAGGCACCAAACATTTGCTGAGGTGACTTGCAGGTGGAAAGGTTGGGTAAAAACTCAGGGTAAAAATATTCCGCAAATTTAATCCAGCCCGGACTGCAGCTGGTAAACATAGGCAAGGCAACCGGTGTTTTTTCAACCAAAGCCTTTTTAAGCCGGACCAACAACTCGGTCCCTTCCTCAAGAATGGTTAAATCAGCCGTAAAATTGGTATCAAAGACATCATTGAAGCCCAAGCGCCGCAGGGCCGTGACCATCTTGCCCGTAACCCTAGTTCCGGGTGGGTAGCCAAAACACTCGCCCAGTGCAGCTCGAATCGCCGGCGCTGTTTGCACAATGACATGAAGCTTGGGATTGTCCAACGCCGACCAAACCCGTTCAATATGATCATTCTCAATAATAGCGCCCACCGGACATACGGCTGCGCATTGCCCGCACTGAACACACGCAACACTTTCGAGATTTCCTTTAAACGCCGGACCCACCAGAGTCTTAAAACCGCGATTCTGCGGGAAAAGCGCGCCCACGCCTTGAACTTGATTGCAGGCTAAAACACAGCGACGACATAGAATACACTTGGCCGAATCCCTTACCAGCGCCGGAGTACTAATATCTTCTTGTTTGATACTTTGCTCCCCAGTGTAGCGCAATTCGCGAATCCCCAGCTCTCGGGCCAAGGCTTGCAGTTCACAATCATCTCCTCGGGTGCATGTTTTGCAGTCGCCAGCGTGGTCCGAAAGCAGCAATTCCACAACCGTACGTCGAGCTTCACGAACTCTACGCGTATTGGTATGGACAATCATTTTTTCTGTTACAGGCATCGCACAGGAGGCGACCAACGTTTTAGCGCCTTCAACTTCCACAAGACAAACGCGGCAGGCTCCGAGAGGTGGATGCCCCTCTTGACGACACAGAGTAGGTATGCGTACCCCAATCTGACGCGCAGCTTCCAAAACCGTACTTCCTTCTTGAACCGTAATTTCGCGGTTATCAATAGTCAGCGTTGGCATCAGTTCCTCCCGTTACTTGGACACGACGACACATTCGCCGCGATAATCACAGCGCAGACACCGTTTGGCTTCATGTAAGGCGACTGTCTCGGAAAAAGGCAATTCAACCTCTGAAAAGTTATTACGCCGCCGAGCCACAGGGATTAAGTGCATTTCCGCACGCGGCGATTGCACCGGATCGGCATCTGGATCAAAAAAAGTATCCACTTCTCGGTCCTCACGCCAAAATGCATGTTGCGCTCCGGTTAAATACCAATCAATGCCCACCGCAGCTTTTTCTCCCCCTGCAACCGCTTCCACAACGGAAAACGGACCTGTGACGGCATCTCCGCCGGCAAAAACCCATGGTTGTGACGTTTGTTGTGTGACTGGATTCACCTCGATAAACTTTTGGCGGTTCATGAGAACAGGAAAATCTCCGAAGAGTTTGGCGGCATCCAATTGTTGACCGATTGCCACAATCACTTGATCGGCATCTTCCGTGAAGTCACTATCACTCTCGGCAATGGGGCGTCGACGTCCTGTACGGTCAAATTCACCCAAGGTCATATGCCGACAAAGAACACCACAAACCCGACCTTGACGTACAGATATTTCGACTGGAGCAACCAAACATTCAATCCGTACACCTTCACGTTCAGCTTCATCGACTTCCTCTTTGTATGCAGGCATTTCGGCATGTGTGCGTCTGTATAAAATAGTGACCGACTCCGCTCCTAAACGCAACGAGGTTCGCGCGGCATCCATAGCCGCATTGCCCCCGCCAATGACCACCACTTTTTTTCCAATAGGGACGGATCCGCGAATATTGTACTCGCGTAAAAAATCAATGGCTTCAATTACTCCCGCAGCATCTTCTCCAGTTATGCCAAGACGTACACCCTCCGGTGCCCCCATGGCCAGAAAAACCGCTTCATAACCCTGCTCTTTTAATTGAGGCAATGTAAAATCCCGCCCCAAAACTTTATCGGTCTCGATTTCAACCCCCATCCGTTCAATCATGCGTACTTCACGTGCAACTTCTTCTCGCGGAAGCCGGTAAGCAGGAATGGTTTGAACCAGCATTCCGCCCGGACGTGGTGCCGCTTCAAAGATTTGCGGATGATACCCAAGTCTGCTCAAGAAATACGCACACGACAATCCCGCCGGACCAGCTCCAACTATCGCAATTTTACGTCGAGCATTGACTGCATTTTCATGTATCTCCGGCAACTGCAAGGTTACTTCTTGTTCGACCATAAAGCGTTTTAGTCCTCGGATTGCAACCGCGCCATCCAAGCTTCCACGCCGACATTTTCCTTCACAAGTATGAAAACAAACGCGTGCGCAAATAGAAGCAAACGGATTTTTCTGGCGATGCACACGTAAGGCTTCTGCGTAACGCTTCTCGCCAATAAGCGAGACAAACCCTGGTACATAAACACCTGCCGGACAAGCACTTTGACAGGATGCACGCACCAAAGCAGCACATGTTCCAGCCGGACAATGCTTATCACGTATATGCGCAATGTATTCATCCTTAAAATGACGAAGCGTCGAAAGCACAGGGTTGGGTGCTGTTTGTCCCAACCCACATAAAGCCGTATCCTTGATCTGATTTCCGAGTTCGATTAACTTATCAATGTCGCTCATTTCTCCTTTACCATCGCAAATCCTCGTTACAATTTCCAACATCCGCTTAGTTCCTATACGACAAGGAGCACATTTGCCACAGGACTCATCCTGAACAAAATCGAGAAAAAAACGAGCCACATCGACCATACAACTATCTTCGTCCATAACCACCAAACCACCCGATCCCATAATCGCACCAAGTTCAGTTAAGGTTTCATAATCTACAGCGACATTAAGGCATTCCTTTGGAATGCAGCCACCCGACGGCCCACCGATTTGGGCCGCTTTAAATTTTTTACCATCAGGAACGCCCCCCCCAATGTCATAAATAATTTCCCCCAACGGAGTTCCTATGGGGACCTCAACCAAGCCGGTATTTGTAACTGCGCCTGCCAAAGCAAACACTTTAGTCCCTTTACTCTTCTCTGTTCCCAGACGTGCAAATTGATCCGCTCCGTTCAAAAGAATGAGTGGAATATTGGCATAGGTTTCAACGTTGTTTAAAAGGCTAGGTTTTCCCCACAATCCTTTTTGCGCTGGGAACGGAGGACGTGGACGAGGCTCCCCACGGTGACCTTCGATGGACGTCATTAACGCAGTTTCTTCACCACACACAAACGCTCCTGAGCCCATGCGTATTTCGAGATCAAAAGTGAAACCTGTCCCTAAAATATTTTCACCCAACAAGCCATATACGTGAGCATGTTCCAAAGCTTTCCCTAAACGTTCAACCGCCAAAGGATATTCGGCTCGCACATACACAAATCCTCGAGAAGCACCAATGGAAAAAGCCGCCAAAGCCATCCCTTCAATAACGCTATGCGGATCACCTTCTAAAACACTGCGATCCATGAATGCTCCTGGATCGCCTTCATCAGCATTGCATAAAACATACTTAATTGTGCCTTCCGCCTTACGCGTCAAGCTCCACTTCAACCCCGTTAAGAAACCTGCCCCTCCACGCCCACGTAGTCCCGAACGCTTGACTTCTTCAATTACTTTATCCGGCGTGAGCGAGTCCAATGTCCTAGCCAAGGCTTGATACCCATCACGCGCGATATATTCCTCAATCCGAAGCGGATCAATCGCGCCACAATTTCGTAAAACCAATTTGGCTTGTTTTTGGAAAAAAGGAATATCCAGCATTTTGGGAATTGCTTTGCCGGATGCCGGATGCATATATACTAGACGTTCTACAATGTGGCCTTTGCACAGATGTTCCTCAACAATCTCAGAGACATCTTTGGGTTTCACATTTTGGTAAAAAACCCCTTCTGGATAAATGACTAAGACAGGGCCAACCACACAAGGCCCTTGGCAACCGGTTTCAACCACCGCTGCACTTTCATGCATCCCGCGTTTATTAAGTTCAGCTCGAAAAGCCGCACTTACATCCAATGATCCGGAGGCAACACATCCGGCCCCTGCGCAAATAAGAATATGTACCCGTTCTTTCCCAATGCGCTTTGAGACCGGACCTGTTCTTAGTTCAACGCCCGACTTAGCTTGATCTCTGATTTGATTTAAGTGGGACCAACTTAAAATTTTGGTAGGCATATATAAATCACCTCATTGAAGTATCAAACCCTTAACGACTTTTTGCAACAATCGAATCGGTATTCCGATAGCATTCAAAAATCGCATCCAATTTATTCGGATTTACTCGATGATGAACATCTTGATCAATCATAATAACAGGAGCCAATCCACATGCGCCAAAACAACGTCCGATTTCAAGTGAAAACAGACGATCGGAAGTTGTGCTCCCC
Organism: uncultured bacterium; assembly: GCA_964604705.1. GTDB lineage: Bacteria > Oederibacteriota > JAAXVQ01 > JAAXVQ01 > JAAXVQ01 > JAAXVQ01. The sequence continues at coordinate 251,544 of CAZSAP010000005.1, read as the reverse complement.
ACATCAATGCCCAATTTTTTCTTAATAGCCTCTAAAACCCTGATACCGCCCCTAACATAGCATGCTGTTCCTAAACAAACCCGAACGACGTGCTTGCCACGGGGTGTCGTGGAAAAGAAAGAATAAAATCCTACAACACCTGCAACCTCTGAATACGGAATATTCAAACCTCGACTGATTTCTTTAAGTACATTTTCAGGTAAATACCCAAAAATACCTTGGGCAATTTGCAATACCGGAATTAGAGCCCCCGGAACGGAGTGATATTGTTTTAAAACAGCGTTTAGACGTTCCATGAGTTCAGCGGTTGAGACTTCTGGACAGGTAGACGTGTGTTCAGAATCACACATACTTAACCTCCTTGAAACGCATCGTAGAATGATATACGCAAAAAAAATCCATTTTTATCTTTTAAAGATTGTTTAAACGAAAGATTAGCGTGAAGGAAGAGATAAAAGCCACAGTTATGTTTACCCAAACTTAAATTCACCACCTTTGGGATACTGGCTTTCATTTAGATTCATCACAATCATACTCTTTTCAAAAAGGAAAAAACAGAATATTTTTAATATACTTATTTAAATGCATCCCATTCTTGTTCGAAAAAAATCACCCACCCCGGCCACGGAGTATATCGGGGGTAAATGCGTGTAAAATCAGCACGTGCCGCAGCAAAGGAACTGCGACTGATTAGCTGACCACGAAAGGACATCCATAAAAGGGCTAAAGAAGGCGCACGTGATTCTGCATTTTCGCTGCTTATTATTACATCATATCGTTTTAGTAGGCGATCGACCAAATCCAAGTGTTGATTAAAATCAGAAACTTGATATCTTGGAATTTCCATATTTTCTAATTCTAAAAAAAACAGTGTCTGAGGAATTTCGTTCGGCAGTATCTTTTGCCCTATACAAGTTCCTGCCCCGTTACGAGGTTTGCGACTTTGCTCACAAGGCCAATGGCAACAATAAATCCGAGCATAATTATCAGCTGTTAACTGACTACATTCATGACACTGTGATACATACAGATGTTCGGCGATTTTTTGCATAGATGCACAGTCTCTTCACGCTCAGAATATTTAGTACAGTATCGACATTTTTTGGAGAAAATGAATTGTAAAATCCAGGCGATTTAAAACGATAGGATATAGTTAGATTTTCGATTTGAAATCAGCGATTAGATTTAAAGATTCAAGCGGAGTGAGCTGGTTAATATCCAACGTTTTCAAGCGTTCGATAATCTCATGCGAAAAAGTTCCAGCAAATAAGCTAGGTTGCTCTGTAATTGTTTCACCCGCATGCAGCGCCAGCCTCGAATTGCCCGAATCAGTATAGTTGGCACGTTCTAAGTTGGTAAGAACTTCGCGCGACCTTTCAATTACACTTTTCGGCAATCCCGCCAAACGCGCAACTTGGATTCCGTACGAACGATCGGCACTTCCTTGGATAATTTTTCGTAAAAAGATTATCTCTTCCTTCCACTCTTTAACGGCAATATTAAAGTTTTTAACCCGCGCTTTTGTTAAAGCCAATTCTGTGATTTCATAATAGTGCGTCGCAAATAGTGTTTTGGCTCGAATGACATCATGTAAATATTCTACGATGGCCCAAGCAATGGAGACTCCATCAAAGGTTGCCGTCCCGCGTCCTACTTCATCCAAGATAACCAACGAACGTTCCGAAGCATTTCTCAGGATATTGGCCGTTTCTGTCATCTCAACCATAAACGTACTTTGTCCACCAGCCAAATTATCCGAAGCACCGACACGGGTAAAAACACGATCAACCACCCCAATATGAGCCGCTGCCGCAGGAACAAAACCGCCGATTTGGGCCATTATGACAATGAGTGCAACCTGGCGCAGATAAGTCGATTTGCCAGCCATATTAGGGCCAGTTAAAACAACAACCTGTTGATCATCGTTATCAAGCATTACATCATTGGCTACAAATGACTGTGTCGTTAATTGTTCAACAACGGGATGCCGGCCTTCACGGATGATCAGCTGACAACCTTCGTCAACAATGGGGCGACAATAATTTTGACGGCTAGCCAATTCAGCAAGTGACAGCAATACATCCAAATCAGCAATACATGACCCGGCGTTTAAAATTTCAGATAATTGTTCAGCAACCTGACTCCGCAGTTTTAAAAACAACTCCAGTTCAAGTGCCATCAATTTCTCTTCCGCCCCTAAAACCTTCAGTTCATATTCCTTTAGCTCAGGCGTAATATATCGTTCGGCATTCACTAAAGTTTGTTTTCTTTGATAATCATCCGGGACTAATTTCGAATTCGCTCGAGTAACTTCAATATAGTAACCAAAGACTGAATTGAACTCAACCTTAAGAGAACCAATACCCGTCCGTTCCCGCTCACGTACCTGTAATTCGGCAATAAATGTTTTTCCGGTTTTCGATAACGAACGCAGTTCATCAACATCCGGATTAAAACCACTACGTATAATCCCACCTTCTTTAATTGAAACTGGTGGCTCAGCCATTAAGGCATGTGCCAACAAGCGTTGTAATTCCTCACATGAAGGTATCGATTGCGACATCGAGCTGAGCATATTTGATCTTAGCGGTTTTAATAGTTCTTTTAGAGCCGGAATGCGCTGTAACGAGGTTGAAAGTGCAACTAAATCGCGTGCATGTGCCGTTCCACTACCAACTCGTCCTGCCAGACGTTCTAAATCATGAAACCCTTTTAATAATTCCGTAATGCTTTGTCTGAGATGTAATGAATCAACTAATTCGGCAACCGCAGTCTGACGAGAGGATATAATATTTACATCTAAAAGCGGGCGTACCAACCACCGATACAGGCGTCGGGCTCCCATAGCTGTATTTGTATAATCCATCATATTTAAAAGCGAGTATTGTCGTGATGCATCTATGGAATTTTTTACCAATTCAAGATTCCGAATAGTTGAAGGATCCAAAATCATATGTGTCTGAATATAATACGGAGTAAGTTTACGAATGTGTGTAAGCGAACTTCTTTGTGTTTCGGCTAAATATTGTAGTACCGCAGATGCGGCCCCAAGTCCAAGCGTAAACTCCTCACAGGCAAATTCCTGAAGTGACATTAGTTGAAAATGTTCTAAGAGCCTACTTCTCCCCGCATCTGAATCAAATTGAAATCCTGGTCGTTTTGTAATGTACGCAAACCCTAATTGAGTTAAAGCAGAAAAAAGCGTGCTTTCAATATCATCGGGAATTAATAGTTCGGATGGATGTAATCGATTAAGCTCTATAAATAGTGCATCAAGTGAATCCGCTGTTGAAAATTCTGTTATTGAAAACTCTCCAGTCGAAAGATCAATAGCTGACATCCCTAAGCGTTCTCGTTCCCATACCATTGAGACTAAATAATTATTTTGTTTAGCGTCTAAATTAGTTTGTTCAAGAATTGTACCTGGTGTGATAACACGAACTAATTCACGTTTAACCATCCCTTTGGTCTTTTTAGGATCTTCTACCTGTTCTACAACAGCTACTTTCCGGCCAGCTTTTAATAATCTAGCGATATAGGCATCTGCCGCATGATACGGTACACCACACATCGGAACTTTAACGGTCCGCCCCTCCCCTGAAGATCTCGCAGTTAATGTGATATCTAGCAAAGAAGAAGCTTCTTTGGCATCTTCGCCGAACAATTCATAAAAATCACCTAACCTAAAAAGCAACAAAGCATCCGGATGCTCTTCTTTCGCTTTCCAATATTGCTGCATCATAGGTGTGGAATTTTCTTGTCCCGGCTTTTTCACGTATTTTCCCCTTAATTTTCATTAACATAACTTTCAAGAAAATCACTTAATGGCTTTATCCGCTTTAATGATTACAATCAAGCCCGGCATTTTTTCTTTATTCTGAAAGGAAATCAAAAAGTTCTCAGCTTCTTCACGTGTTGAAAAACGTCCAATTCTAACTTGATGAAATGTTTCATCACCAGATTTCACTTTTAGCAAAAACGAAGGATACTTTTTATTTTTTAATTTAATCATAAGCCTGGAAGCGTATTCTGCATTTGAAAAGGCTCCAACTTGAACAGAATAAGCATGTTGCGATTCTATTCTCGACTCAATTTCATTATCCACATTCCTAATTTCGTCTCGTATTGCTATTCGAGAAGTTTCAGTATTTACCTCATGTACAGAATTAGACACTGCATCTTCAGTATTATCGTGATTTCGTGTCTGTCGTGATCGTGATTCCAGAACATTCGAAAACGTAGAAGTTTGTATTCGTTCTATATCCGCGAGGCTTCGTAACGCCATCTCACGAAAAGTGGGGTGTAGATTTTTCGCTAGAACTATATTAATAACTTTTTCAGCTTCTGTAAATTGTTTTAGTGCTATATAGCATAATCCTGCATAATAATACGCATCAGTTTGCCGCACATCTTCATTTTGTGAAATTATTAAAAAGACAGCTAAAGCTTCTTTAAATCGCCCCGCTGCAAATCTATTTATAGATAAGCCCCAACGCGCTTCGTTGGCCCATTCCGGCATTTCTGTTTGTTCAACAACTTGTAAATATAATTTTTCCGCTTGCAACGGGTCCTCAGATAAATCCGCCAAACGCAATTGAGCGCCCCAATGCCATCGTGATTTTGGATAATTTGCAATCAATTCTCCAAAACATTGTTGTGCTTTATTGTCATCTTTAAGGTTAAACGCTTGCATTGCATAAATATATAACACATCAGCTTTCAGTTCATCTGCATGGACCGCAGATTTGCTAGTGATCGCAACGACCATCAACCAACATAGTATAATTTTTTTTATGCAGTGATATATTGGCATAGGTAAATCTCTTTCATCTATTTTACTAGAGATTAATAGAACAAATAAATAAAAACAAGTAAAAAGAATTCAATATATTTATATTTTATTATTTACAATATATTTTAATATATTATAATATCTTCAAAGGAGGAATAAATTATAATGATTATTAATTTTTATATTTCGGATCATGAATCACGACTTATTGATCAATTAAAACTTATTTCCGAAGAACAAAAACGTAGTTTAAGTTACCTTATACGCGAGGCTCTAGAATCTTATTTGGACGACTCTGCAAAACTCAAGAAATTAAAAAAGGAGGATAGACGGTGAATGCCAAGCGTTTAAATGAACGGGTTGAAGTTGAGTTGCCTATTATTTGCACTCTAGAGAAACAAGAACAACCGATTGAAGTACATGGAAAAATTGATGATTTAAGTATTAATGGAATGAAAATCAGTTTTTCCAACCCCATCCATGCAATTACATCTAAAGTAATGGATTTCGTTTTAGAATTACCTCAGCCTTTTAGTAAAATTAAAGGAAATGGTGAAATTCAATGGAAACGTTGGGATGCTAATAAACAATGTACCACATGTGGAATTAAGCTTTCACCATTGAACATTGATCATTTAGCGGAATTGGATACTATCATTTCAGAAATTAATTCCAGCAAACACCAAAAAACAGCTAAATGAATATTTAATCGTTCAAGGATGCATTTAATTGGTCACTCCATACAAGTGCATCCTTGAACAGTTTAATTATTTTTGTATATTAAAATAATTCTTCTCAATCTTGATTTTTTCGCTCGTTCCTTCATTATATACACTGTTTATCTGAAAACATATTAGTTCACCTGTACGACCATCAATATCAACTAATATCGGTATCTGTTTGAGAATCATATTTGGTAAAATACACGGTGAAAATGAATCGGCCCATATCATTAAAAAACTTTTAATATCCAGCTCATATTTTATTCTAATTTTAAACGCTTGAGTATCACCTGTAAATTGATAATAACCAAGTGGCTTAGCATGTGAGAAAAGTTCTATCCAACTATCTAATGTAGATACTTCTAAAATCCGATCACGAATTTGTTGATTTCTAATTTCGACCCATTTTTTTTGACTTTCCGCCCAAAAATAAAATTGATTTTCTTTTTGTTTCCATGCGGTTTGCTGTTCCCCATCGCGTTGCCAACCAAAACTTCCATTTTCTTTTGAAATATTTTTTATTTGTTGACGAAACCTGATTAGTTCATTATGCGAGCTTAATTTAGGTGAAAATTCCAATTGCTCATATGTTCGAAAAGATTTAATGGCTTTTAAATTTTCTAAAAATCTAGTAACAAATTGGTCTCCGCTAATTTGCAACTCTTTCCAATCACCTGTTGAAAGTCTTTTTTTATTTATAAAATATATATAAAAAGCTTCTAATCGCGCTGCCCATATTGGGGCTATTGAACTTAATTGCTTGACTGCTTGCTGAACATCTTGTTCCTTCATTTCCATTACTGAAATTGCGCCGCGCGCATAAATCAACTTCTCTGGTTGTCGGTCCCAAAGTATCACTAGTATGGGCATTAATTGTCTTAAACCTTCTCTATCTTCTGAATCCAGATAGCGCCAAGCCAACATCTCATATAATTCGTGTTTTTCACCAATTTGCTTTGTATCATTAGCTTGAAGAAGCGTAAAAATTGCTGAACGAACTTCCGGAAAATAAAAAGCATAACAATTTAATTTACTGTAAACCAAAGTTTGTAATGGACTTTTCTTTTCATCGTGCAAAAACTCCGAATAAGCAGTTGAGGTATCCGAACGTACATCTGAATGATTTAAGCATTTAATGCTATTGGTAATTGCAGCAGTATTTCCAGATGCAAAAAAAACAGCCCATTGCTCTTCTAACGTATTAGGGCTTAAAATAGGTTTGAACAACCATCCATTTTCCGAATCATTAATTATCGCTGCTTGTTCAAGCATAAGTCGCCGATCATCATCTTCTTCATTACGACTCCATCGCTCAAGAGCCGATTTTATACCTGGTTCTTTGGAACGTCTAAATATTTCTAATAAAATTGATTTCTGTGCCCAATATACTTGTGGAAAAAGCGACTCTGCATGACGTGCCAACGAAGGATTGGTATTGCTAAGCTCGGCAAAAAAGCGAGCTCTCGATTGAATGAATAACTTGTATTTTTTTTCATTTTCAAAAATCCCAGCGGTACCGGTTACATGAACAAAATAATCTAAGGCTTCGTTTAAACGGCTTGGCTGTGGTTGTGAGGAATACGAATAATAAAACTCGTCAAATTCCGCAGTTTGAAACTCAGCGTTTGCATTATTTGAATAAACGATAAAACTAACAAGGAATAGACAAAAATAATGTGCAATGGTGAATTGACTTCGTTTCATTAAACGCTCGATTCTCGTAGAAAGCGTGCAGCCTCTTCTGGTAGGGTAGGATTAATATAATAGTCAGTTCCCCATTCAAATCCTGTAAATCGAGTATGCCGCGGAATGAGTTCAAGATGCCAATGAAAAAAAGTAGACTCCAATGATTGAAAAGGGGCTGAATGTAACACCCAATTGTATGCAGGATCCTTAAGAACGCGTTTTAATCTTGCCAAAACATCTTGTTGAATTCTAATCCATGCACGTAATTCAGCTTTATTTAGACTTAAAAAATCCGATTGATGTTGTTTGGGCAATATCCAGGTTTCAAATGCAACGCGTGAAGCATACGGTGTCACAGCAATAAAAAACTCATTTTCAGCAACCAACCGTTCGGGTGAATGCACATCTTGCCGAACAACATCACAAAATAAGCATCGTCCACGAAACGAATGATATTTATGCAATCCTTCGATTTCCGAGGAAATAGCTTTTGGAATCATAGGTAAACCGATTAATTGAAAATGCGGGTGAGCAACATTTGCCCCTGCTAATTCGCCATAATTCTTATATGTCTGGATATAATGTATACGAATATCCTTTTTTAAATCCAAAAAACGGTCGCGTAATACTGTAAAAGCTAACTCTGCTTGCTCAACAGAAATTGAATCCAAATCAGCTTTATGTTCCGGACTTAATATAATGACTTCATTAGCGCCAATTCCATTGATTTTATCGTAGAGGCCTTCTCCATGTGAATCCAACATTCCCTCAACACGTAGCACGGGAAATTTATTTGGAATAACTCTAACATCCCAAGCTCCTGTCGAAACATTGGGTAAATGATTCACTGAAATCGCCGATGGAGTTAATGCTTCTTGTCCAGGACAAAAAGGACAAACCGAGCTTTTAGGAGTTCCGTCTTGTGGTGTTGAAGATATCACTTGACGAAATTCCGTCGCAAAAATGACCCAGCGTCCTGTAAGTGGATCTTTTCTCAGCTCTGACAACGCCGACTCCTGGATAAATTATTTTTTTTCAGCAATCACTGGAGCCTTGCGCAGGCCAGCGATCGATGTACGTTGAATTTCAATTTTATTTTCCCCCAATTTGATAAATACCGTATTTTCCGTTTCATTAAAGCCTACAATCGTGGCAAACATTCCACCCGTAGTCATAACCTCATCTCCTTTTTTAAGGGATTTTAACAATTCCTGATGTTGTTTCTGTTGTTTCCTTTGAGGCATAATAAAGAGTACATAGAATAAAACAAAAATAATAACTAACGGCAAAAGCGACATAATTCCTGCCATTGGATCACTCGCTGCCGCACCCGTCCCTGATGTTGCGGGTGCAGATCCCATAGCCATAACGATCGGTGTATTCATAACTTTAAAACCTCCAAATATAATTTAATCCTGTGCATCACCGGATTGATATTTCGACATGAAATCTTTACGTGCAGACGAAAAAGTCCTTGAAATAATTGACTTTTTTATGAAGTGCGTTAACTTTAGCATGAACATCACATTGTGTAAAGTAGAAAGTCGCAAAGCCGTGAGCTCTTGAGTATTGAACAAATGGCGCAAATACGCACGTGAATAATTAGCACATAATTCGCATGCACATTCTGGATCAGGCGAAGACCAATCACGGCTGTATTTGGCATTGCGTATAACTAACCGCCCTCGCGATGTGAATAATGTTCCGTTTCGCGCTATGCGAGTAGGCATAGCGCAATCGAACATATCCACGCCTTTTTCAATGGCATCCCATAAATCTTGAGGTGTGCCAACGCCCATCAAATACCGCGGCTTTTCCTCTGGTAATTGCGGTGTTAGATAGTCCAAGACGTCGTTCATTAATTGAGGTCCTTCACCTACGGAAAGACCGCCAATGGCATATCCTGGAAACTCCATATCAACCAATTCACGTGCAGAACGTTCACGAGCTGCTTGGATGACCCCCCCTTGTACAATTCCGAACAGAAATTGGCTGCCACCCAATTTCTGATGAGCATCCAAGCAACGGCGTGCCCATTTGGTGGTTAATTCTACAGATGTAGCTATTTCCATAGCTTGAGCAGGATAAGGAGCACATACATCCAAGGCCATAATGATATTGGCACCTAAATCATGTTGCAATTGCATGTTGGATTCAGGTGTAAATAAATGGCGTGAACCATCTAGGTGTGACGTAAATTCTACGCCATCTTCTTTTATTTTCCGTAAATCTGATAGTGAGAATACTTGAAACCCTCCAGAATCAGTGATGATTCCTCGCTCCCAATGCATAAAGGAATGCAACCCTCCCGCATCGCGGACAATGTCTGATCCCGGGCGCAAATAAAGATGATATGCATTCGCCAAAATAATATTAACTCCCAATGAAACCAAATCTGCTGAAGTCAATGTTTTTACCGAGGCGCGAGTCCCTACGGGCATAAATACTGGAGTTTCTATAGATAGATTTGAGTTAAGACGGAGTTGCCCTACACGAGCACGTTGATCTGAATGTAAAATAGAAAAAATTGACAAAATTCACTCCTAATGGTTAACTTGCCAACCGACCGTGATCACGATCTGGACGCGTTAATTCCAATGGTAGAATAAATGTAAATACGCAACCTTTTCCTGGTTTTGTTTCCACCCAAATTTTCCCACCATGTGCTTCTACAATATATCGAACGATGGTCAGACCCAACCCAGAGCCAGCTACTTTTTGAGTTCGTTCGCTTTCAACACGATGAAAAGGTTCAAATATTTCATCTACCTGATCTACCGGAATGCCTTCGCCATGATCTTCCAAACAGACTGCCAGAGCAGGAAAATAACCCGGCGAATCGACCGCCACATGCGATCTATTCCATCCATTACGAAAACGAGGGCTCAACCATTGACTTAAACTCAATTGAATACCCTCATCGGAATACTTCAGTGCATTTTGTAATAAATTTTGAAATACCTGGCGCATTTTTTCTGGATCCAAAATAATTTTCGGGATTTTAACAGCACTTTTAAACGTAATGGTGCGCTTGTTCTTTTCTTGCAGATCACGAACGACATCCATAGCTAATTTTTGTAAATCAACAGGAACAAGTTTCAGAGAAATTTTTCCCGCTTCAATGTTTGCTAAATCCAACATATCGTTCAAAATATTCATTAGTCGCTGTGATTCACGATAAATGTTTTGCAAATATTTAGTTTGGATGGATTCGTGTAATTGTCGTTCTACTAAAAGACTGGCAAAACCGAGAATGCTTGTCATAGGCGTTCGCATGGTATGACTGGCAATAGCGACAAATTCCGATTTCATCCGGTTAATTTCTTTTTCCCGACTGATATCAATGATAATCAACCCACGCCCTATGAAGCGCTGATCACGATCTTTTACTGGAAACATGGTCAGTCGAATATCTGTAACATCTGGACGATAGAGCGTAAATTCTAGCACAGGATGATCCACAATATTCATTAAAGAACGTAAATAAGCAGCTTGAATGCTCTGCGGATCTTTCGCATTTTCTAGAAGCCTTTCAGGAATTAAAGACGCAGATGCGCCGATGAGCTTTGATGCTGGCACATGCAAGTAACGCGCCGCTTGCTCATTAATGAAAACGATTTCCTCATGAAAATTGGTTAAAATCAAACCATCGGAAATGGAATTAACAATAGCATCAAGCTTCCCTTTTTCTTCAATCAAGTTATCATAAAAGCGGGCATTTTCTAGAGCAATGGCAACAATCCGAGCAAGCGTTTCAAGTTGTTGAAGTTCAACCTGGGTATATCGACGAGAGTCCAAGGAGTGAATTGAAACAACACCATACGTCCTTTGTCTTCCAATCATAGGTGCATAAACTGAGGCAAATGTAGGATGAAGAGAATTGGTTGATGCTCGTTTTTCTGTTGATTTTCGTTTCTTAATCGCACCTTCACCCTCAGACTTCAATGTCTGCTCTAGGGGTGGCAGGGGTACGGTTAAATCATCAAGCTGATACAATGAATCATTTAGAGTAAGGACGTGTCCTGAATCGAGACATTGTTTAAAGGGCGCAGTAGAAATCGAAAAACGCTGTTCACGTAAAAAACGTCGAGCCAAACCTGTTGCGTGTTGCGGATACAATTCACGATTGCGCTCGTCCATCAAGTAAATAGCAGATACTTTAACATCATAAAAACGGCATAAATAATCCAATAAGATTTCACAAAATTCCTGAATATTCAAATTGTTTGAAATCGCTTCTACTAACTTAAATAGACTTGAAAACTTATGTTTTAAAAAAGACTGTTGCGCTAAAATAATGTTTTCTTGAAACTGCAAATACGGTTTGGCAACACCTAAATCGATGCGGTTAAACAGTTCCCCGACCATTGTATCGAATTCAAGAAGATGTTTTACTTGTAACGTAGTATGTTGTTGAAACGCTTTTTTAACATAGCGATAAAGTACAGTTCTGGCAATATGGAAAGTCTGTAACAATTCAGCTAAGGGAAATCCTTGTCGTGCCCTTTTTTCACCTAAATCCGCGAGAATCTCTGTAAATTTCCCTAGTTCATCGGTTTTCCCTTTAAAATATTCCAGCATAAATACCAGATTTTTTCGAGTCGTATTCCGAATACTTTCTTTTTCGATCGATGACGCTGTACGATAACGTTCTAATTTTTCCTCATACTCACAGAGCATCTCATCGGTCATTGAATCTAAATTCTGGTTTAAAAAAGATACCAGCTTTTGCATAACGCGCCCTCCTTAGGGCTCAGATTGTGGTCGTATTGGCAACAAAACAGTAAACACTGTTTTCTTTCCCAACTCACTCCAAGCCCATACTTTACCCTGATGTGCATCCACAATCCGTTTAACAATGGCCAACCCTAAACCTGTACCGCGAATTGTATGTACCGCTGTCTCAACTCGATGGAATGGAATGAAAATTAATGACAATTGGTCAGCAGGAATCCCCTGACCAAAATCTATAACTTGTAATTCCACCAACGGAAGCATGCTTTCAACCTCATCTGAAGGTACATCCCATTCAGAATTATGCTGCTCATGTTGTTTTAATTGAATGAGCACCTCTTTGCCCGTAGGCGAATACTTGTCTGCATTGGACAATAGATTCCATAATACCTGTGAGAATTTATCTCGATCCAAATAGACTGGCGACAACGTGTTTAAACAAGCAATTTTAATTTCACGACGATTTTTCAACTGTGCGCCAAATGATTCTATTACCTCTTGCGCCAGTTCATCGGGTCGAACCAATTTTCTATCCAGTACACCTTCGCCGCTCTCAAGATAACTTATATCCAACATATCATTTAAAATTCGCGTCAATCGTTCAGCTTCGCTATGAATCTGTTCGGTATATCGGTGATTTAATTCGCGTGGCAGATCCTGTGTCAGCATGATCTCGGAAAAGCCCAAAATGCTGGTCATCGGGGTTCGCAATTCATGACTGGCAATGGAGACAAATTCCGATTTTAATCTCTCAATCTCGCGTTCATGGGTCATATCTTCCACCAACACTCCGCGACCAGCAAACTCATCGTTCTGATCACGAACCGGAAAAATTTTCAATCGCATATCAATACGCCGAGTTGTAACGATATGATACTCGATGACCCAAGGACGAGTTGGATGGCTTTCGGCTTGTTCTAATTTGCGCGTTAGCAATTCCGGGTCTTTAACAACTCCAAGCAAATATTCCTTTAGTGCTGACAGCGGTTTTCCCAAAAGGTCGCCAGCGTGTCTGCCTAAATACTGTGCCCCACGTGCATTAACAAACGCAATGTGCCCTTGAGGATCAACCAACATTAAACCTTCAGTCATCGATTGAACGATGGCCTCAAACCGGTTTTTTTCTTCAGCTATGGTCTGATCTAAGCGCGCCTTTTCGATGGCAACGGCTTTTAATTCAAGTTCCCGTTGCAGCAGTAAGTTCCAGCCTAAAACAATCATGGCCACCAACAGCGAGCCTCCCACAAATACAAAAACCCAACGAATGACTCTGCGTGAAAGGGGAGGTTGAGGTAATCCTTCCTCCCCGAACCATTGACGAAAAATACGAGCACGCTCTCCGTTTTTTTCTAATTTCTGCAACGCACGTTGCATTTGCATAAATAACTCAGGTTTGTCTTTTCGAACCATAAGCCCATAGTGCGCCGAGGCGACTTCCGCCCCCACAACGCGTATGTTTGTCTGAATCTTGTGTTCACCTAAATATCGTAACGTTCCTAAACGTTCACCTACATAGGCATCAACTCGGCCGGATTGCAACCACTCTATTCCTTTTTCCAAAGACTCGGCAGGTACTAGTTTTACTTTTGCCATACGTGCAAGCGGCTCATAGGCTGGGTCATCGGTTAAAACAGCTACACGTTTTTTTTCCAGATCCAACACCCGAGATATATCGTAACGAGAACTCTCAATAAAAATCCTCGATGACGTTTCCAGATATTCACCGACCCAAACGTAGCTCACATTCATGGTTGAACCGGCCCGCACGCAATGCAAGCAATCGACCTCATTTTCAGCCAAAGCTTTTAAATTTTCATTGATGGACCCAGGGTAGAAAAGAAGTGTATCCATCCCTATACTTTGCCCAATGGCTTGAAGTATATCAACTGAGTATCCTGTATACGTTCCATACATATCCTGAAACGCATATGGAGCAAACGCTTGTGGTCCACCGACTCGCAAACGACTGGGTTCATCCCCAGCCGCAAAAAGGCAGGGGGAAAAGAATGCTAAGGAAAAAATCGTGCATAATAAAACTTTTAAAAAGCGAATCATTCATGCTTCCTCTTACCATATACTCGCCGCAATATTGTTTTAACTCGGGCAACCAACTCCAAGGGCGAGAAAGGTTTGGTCATATAATCGTCTGCGCCCAAATTCATACTTTGCACTTTGGATTCTGTTTCACCCTTGGCCGAAAGCATGATCACCGGAATATCGGCGGTACTGGGTTCAGCTTTCAAACGTTGACACACTTCAAACCCATTCAATTTAGGAAGCATTAAATCCAAAATAACCAAGTCCGGATCATCCATAATGCTCATACGAACCGCTGTCTCACCATCACCACATTCCATCAAAGTAAACCGTTCATCTCTAAAACTGGCTTTGATAAGTTCTACCATTCGTGGGTCGTCATCAACAATGAGGATCTTATCGGGTTCACTGCCAGAACGACGACGCGTCATTCCAGTTAAGATTCCTTCATGACTTAAGAAGGGTTCCCCAATACGCACACCTTTATTGTCAATCAAAAGTTCTCGTAAATTACGATCATGACTTGAACCCCTCTGTTTAATGATCATAATCGCTTTACGAATCGAGGTCTCAATTTCTGCCAGACGCAATAAAATAACCGTATCCACCATGTATGAAAGATTGGAATCACTCAGTTTAAAATCCCCGACCATTTCCGGAATCTCTGAGGTGCATAAGGTGGTCACACCCGAACGACGGAGATAGCGTACCATGGTTTGAAAGGTCAAATGCGCCATGCCCGAGGAGGCCGCTACATTGTTTAAAAAAGAAATAGGGTCGATAACTAAGCGCTGCGGTTGCGATTCTTGAATGGATCGCCGAAGCAAGTGGAGAAACTCACCTTCACTTACACCGGCACTAGGAATGTTTTGCACCAACAAACGTTCTTCCTGGATGGCCGGAAGTAGGTCCAACCCCAGTGAGCGAGCGTGTCGCACCAAGTTGCCTTCTTGTTCCTCAAGGGATAAATACAAACATGTTTCACCCGCATCTAGCCCTTGCGCTAAAAAATGCATTGCCAAATTAGTCTTTCCGGTACCAGATGTTCCCGCCACCAAAATCGTTTGCCCACTAAAAAAACCGCCGCCCAACATTTCATCGAGTCCAGCCACGCCACTTTTAATCCGGCGAATATCCATCGCTTCTTTGGGTACTTTGGTATCTTCAGCAGGTAATGATGTAGGATAGACTTCAACACCATCTTCGGTTATCTCAAAGGGATGTTGCCCATACAAATGTTTTTGACCACGGGCTTTGAATACTTCAATAAGACGTCTGCGTTGATAATCCCTGACCAACTCAAAGGTTAGGCGAATATAACAATCCACGGAATACATACCCCAATGCGTTAGGGTATCCCCTTCAATATCCTTAATGAGAAAACTGGTAATCCCTTGACGTTTAAAACCGCTAATGAAGTGATTGATAAGTTCACGTTGGGTGGTTTCGTCACCTTTGACCTTATGTAAGAAATTAATCGAATCAACTAAAATCCGACGCGCCCCAAGTTCATGGGTTAAGCGATCAAACAATCCACCAGGACGCTCCATTTCGCCGCGTAATACATCCGGCGACGTCATGATGATACGCAGTCGTCCATCTTTTTCAAGTTGCCGCAAATCCCAACCAAAATTTAGAGCATCACGATAGTATTGGGCAGGAAATTCTTCAAAAGTAATAACAATACCCGATTGCCCTTCGGCAATGCCTTGTAAGATAAAATGGAGACCCAGTGTGGTCTTACCTGTACCGGGGAGTCCTTCTACCAGAATGCTTTCCCCTTCTAAAAAACCACCTAACAGCAATTCGTCCAAACCGGTGACACCGGTTTTTAGTCTAGGGGTTGTCAAGGCCGCCACCTCACTTGAATATGGGTATACGGAAACAGCAGCATTATAGCATTGGCGTAAATCGCACAGCAAGCCTTTTACTTTTTTTCGTTTATACTTCCGACATCCCAGGTTGGAAAACCACAACTTGATTTCGCCCGCCTTCTTTCGCACGATACAATGCAGTATCGGCCTCGCGCAAGAGAACCTCGCTCTTGGCATGGGCAGGCGTATAGGTTGAAATACCTAAGGAAACAGTAATGGAAACTTGCGGGAGGTTAAAATCGCCCAAAAAACGACAATCCGCTACGGCGCTTCGAATTCGATCGGCCACGACTTGTGCGCCATCCAAGGGAGTCATCGGAAGTATGATCACAAATTCTTCCCCACCGTAACGAGCTAAAATATCGTTTTCTCGGACAGAAACCTTGGTTAATTGCGCTATTTCCTTTAATGCCAAATCCCCTGCAATATGGCCATACGTGTCATTATAATGTTTAAAATGATCAATATCCATCATGATCACCGAAAGTGCGTTGTTGTATCGTTTGCAATTGGAAAACTCTTCAGTAAACCGCAGTTGGAAATAACGATGATTAAACAACCCGGTCATAACATCGGTAATGGCCTGTTCTTTTACTTGTTGGTATAGTCGTGCATTTTCAATGGCTAAAACAGCTTGATTCACTACCGCCGAAATCAGTGTTACTTCATCCTCTAAAAAATCATGCTTTTCCCGGGTATCGTCGACACTCAAAAGCCCTATGGCCTGTTGTTTGACCAACAGTGGTACCACCAACAGTGCTTGGGTATCCGCCAAAATCCTTAATTTGTTTTGAAATAATTCCGCATCTTGCCCAGGCACTATTTCCACAGCATGCCTTTCAAAAAGTGCTTGGAAAAAACGGGTCTTGCGAATATCCGGCAAGAATAAGGAAAGCTGACGTAGCCCTTCCGGCCCCACACCGTAAGCAGCCACAGCATCCAAGCCTGTCTTTTTCTCATTCATGAGCCACACCACACTGCGATTGACACCAATGCAGTCCGCCGTATGTCGAGTCAACAAGGATAAGACTTCCGGCAAATCCAAGGATGAATTGATCTGTTGGCCAACCTCGTTCATGACTTCCAGTTGGGCTTTTTTACGTAAGATTTGATCGGCTTGGATTTCCAACATGGTGTTTTTATCTTCAAGCATATTGGCAATTTCAGCTTGCCTTCGGTAAAGAATGACCGCTTTTAACATAGCCGCAACCTGATTGATAAAAATGGTCAACAACTCTTTATCGGCTTCTGTAAACTTGCGTCGTTTACGGGTATCGGCCACCATAATCACGCCAAGTACATCTCCTGAATACATCATGGGTACAATCAGCACTTGATCCACATCGTTTACGAATGAAAATTTCTCAACTTCTTGCTGGTAATCTTGAAGAATAACCGCTTCGTGAGTCTCAGCGACTTTTCCTATGAGTCCTTCACCAAACGCTAAACTAAATTCACCATAGCTCTTGCCTAGACGACTTGAGGCCTTTAGTTGCAGTCGGGGTCGTGCCCCGTTTTCCGAGACATCGGTCCAAAACAAATAAACATGCCGCACGTGCATGAGACCAGCCGCATGCGTAATAACTTTTTGAAACAGGGTATCCAAATCAGGTTCTACCGAAAGGCTCTGCAGTGTGTGCGAAAGAATTGAGCTTTCAATGTTTTTCTCACGCAAAGCCTTGTCGCGCTTTTGCAGCAACGCCGCCATACATTCCCCTACTCCGTTTTGCCAAAGAATTTCCCAGGCTTCGTGGTACTCATTTTGTTGCTTTTTAGGAAACGTTTTGAAGATATGTGTGAGAATCACCCTGTGAACTTCTAAAAGCAATGCCCAGAGTACGTCAAATTCACTGCATTCGGTGACAGCGAACTGAGAAGCCGCCTTCATTTTTCGGCGAGCGGTTTCACTCCACCCACGTTGTTCCAAACGAGTCTGCTCAGGAAAAAAAATCCCAAACACTGAATGCGCACAAGTACCGATTGAAGCACGTACGGCCTTCTTTGAGCCACGAATACGTCCGGGAATATCGGCTTTGCCTAATTCCAAAATTAAATTTTCACGTTGGGATTCAATACTTTTGAAAAAAGCCGAAAAGTTATTGGCACGCATGGTTCGGGATAGCCCCACACCTTCTCTCCGGTTCGGACATCAACTTATCATAACAAAAGCATCGCATCGCCGTAACTATAAAAGTTGTATTTTTGGGTAATGGCTTCTTGGTATGCGTCCAAAACCCTTCCCTTCCCGGCCAATGCACAAACCAGCATTAACAACGAGGTTCCAGAAAGGTGAAAATTTGTTAAAAGACCGTCGATCACCTTCCAACGGTACCCAGGGTAAATAAATATCCGGGTTTCACCGCTCCCTGGATGCAGAATCCCATCTTTGTCCGCCGCCGATTCCAAGGCACGGGTGACTGTTGTTCCGCACGCCACCACCCGCTTATGCTCTTTCTTGCTTTGAGCAATGGCAGCGACCGTTTCTTCGGGAATATGATAATACTCAGGATGCAAGTTCACTCCAGAGACATCACCTTCAGGCAAAGGCGAAAAAGTCCCCCAGCCTACGTGCAATGTGACCGTATGGATACGAACGCCATGGTGCCGCAAGTCTTTCAACAACCCCTCTGAAAAATGCAGTCCTGCGGTAGGCGCTGCGACAGAGCCGGGCGCAGAAGCAAATACCGTCTGGTAACGCCTCCGGTCATGCGCCCATTTCACGTCTCCCCGCCGCTGAATATAGGGCGGCAGCGGTGGTTCACCGTACAACTTCAAAACGTGCTTGAGTGCGCGTCTGGAACCAAAATCCACCACCACCCGACCTTCGCCCCTCAACTCAACCACCTTAAATTCCGTATCGCCTATGGCCAAAACAGTTCCTGCGTGAACGCGTTTGTACGGACGAACCAAAGCATCCCACTGGCCAGCACTTTGTTCTCGGTGCAACAACACCTCAATCTTAGCTCCAGTAGAGGGTTTGAGGACATGCAAGCGTGCTGGAATGACCTTGGTATCATTTACGACCAGACAATCCCCGGGGTTTAGCCATTGGACCACATCTCGTATGTTTCCATGGCGAATAGGACCTTCGCTTTTCGGCAAGACCAAGAGACGCGAGGTTCCTCGACGTCTCGGGGTTTGGGCAATACGTTCAGGTGGGAGTTCAAAAGTAAAATCTTGCGCCAATAACGGAGACATGTGGCACCTAATCCAGGAGGCGAATATCGATGCCAGGGTAATAGTATTCAAGAATGTCACTGAAGCCATATCCGGCTTTGGCCATCCCAGCGGCACCTTCTTGACACAATCCAACCCCGTGCCCCCAGCCCCGACCTTTAAACACAATATTTTTTCCCTCGGGTTGGATCTCAAACGCTGTACTTTTCAAGCGTTCCGGACCGATCAACATCCGAAATGCCGGGGCTTTCATGATTTCTTTCCCGCTCTCATGCACAATCTCCAAACTCATCACCCGTCCATCGGGCAAACGCCCCATCACATCAATGGTCCGTAGTTGTTTAATATTTCTCTGCCCCAACATATGCGGCAACTCCGAAATGGACAAGGTCAACGACCAGGTGGCGTGAGGGCTGTTGTTACAAAAACCGCACGTCACGCCCTTTAAATAGGCAATATCGTTCCCCCAAACGTTCCGGACATCCGCGGTATGTCCACCGCAGTTGGAATGATAAAACGCTGAAATAAATTTCCCTTGATTGGTAGCCACCATCCGCGTCGTCGCAGCGACTGCGACATTGGTGGACTCGCGCTCTGAATCCAACCCCTTATAGACTTGACTGTTGGTCCCTGCCTCGACATCGTATGCATTGTTCCCTGAGCCGGCCATGCGCGTGAGAACAAACGTTCGAGCCGCCACGGCCTGGGCTTTTAGCGCTTCCATGCTCCAGGTGTGTTGTACTTCATTGGGTACCACACCCTTCAAGTAGTCTTCGAGCGGCAGAATGTTTACGACCAAGATGCCGTTACGCGCATTGCAAGTGACCTCAATCTGTCCACGATACCGTAGCCCATTACACTTCAAGAATTCGTTTTCGGCGGGTACGAAACGAATTTTTTGTGCAAGTAAGGTTTGGCCGTTCAAGACAAAATGCTGATCACGCGCTGTGAGTTGTGCGTCATCTTTGAGCGAAACCTCCGCCATAACCGAACGGGTATTCATGTCATGGATTTTTACGGTACCGCCGGTGGTGGACATGCGAACCCGCGGAAGATTCTGAAATAGCGCCACCCGCACATTGTCCATACGCTGCGTGCCCGTAGGAATGCTCATGGTTTTGGGATAAAAAGCCCCTTTACGTTTGGAATTTACTGTGGAACACCCACTCAACCCAAACAACCAGGCACCCAACATCAACGCTACACCGATTGATCTCAACCCAACGTTCATTCGTTTACCCCACTTAGACTCAAGTTGGCCTTACTATACCACAAGCGGCCTTAATTTTCAGCTTCCGGACAAATGGACCGATACGGGCAATAGCTGCAAGTCCAAGCGCTAGGTTTGGCAGGAAATTCCTGTTTGCGTATTTCCGTAGCCACTTCGATAATCTTGTTTTCCGCGCTTTCAATATCGTGTTCTGAAAAGCAAACAGAACCCACCCGATCCGAATCTAAAAAATGCAGTTCCAAACGTGCGGGCAGACGCCCTTCGGTCCGCCACCAAGCCGCAGCATAGATCTTAAGCTGCAAGCTCTCCTTGGCCTTTTGATCGGCATCGGACTGATGCAACACTTCCGTACTTTTATAGTCAATAATCACCGCACGCTCATCGGGTAAAATATCCACTCGGTCAATACGCCCCACAATCTTATTAAACCCGAGCGTATAGGCAAAGCTCTTTTCAATATGCGTGGGACAGGTGGGAGCGACCCGTTCCTTTTCCAAAAGTCGGCGAATCACGGTCAAACCGGCTTGATAGCGTATCTCTTCATGCTCACGTGAGATAAAGCCCTCATTGACCCAAGCCTTCTTGAATACCGCCTCGACCTCCGACTCGGTCATTACGCCCCCATCACGCATACGCTGACGATAAAACGCTTGGATGGCCGCATGCAAGGCATTCCCGTAGATGATGGCATGATGAGGCAATACCGGAATATGCAAGCTGTGTATGTATTTGTATTTAAGCGGGCAGGTTAAGAAATCATTGATCTGATAATACGAAAGATTCAACGGTGCATTGGACGCCAGCGGGGCTAAGGCTGACAACTTTATTTCCGGAAGTGGTGCGTGTACATGGATCTGCTCCATACCGGTGGAAGACATCTTATGTGTTTGGGCAAAGCTCGGAGGCAATTCCAATGCTTCCAAAACAAACCGTGAAATCTTATACAACCGTTTCCCGCCATAATCACGAGCCGAGGTTAGGAGCAACTCCTCTTTGGCGCGTGTCATACCCACATAACACAAGCGACGTTCTTCGGCCAAAAACGGATCCTGAAGGGTTCCTTCCTCCTTGGCCAATTCCACAGGAAACGCCAGCGAAGCTTGGCGGGCCACGGGTGGAAAACGATTGGCCGCCATGCCCACCATGAAAACAAAGGGAAACTCCAGGCCTTTGGAGCGATGCACGGTATAAATCGCCACGGCCTCGAGTTCTTCATCGGGTTCGGCCAACGCCGGATCATCGCCTGCGTCTTGCAACATATCCAAATGACGCACAAAATACAGCACCCGATCCAGCGCGGCCAAGCGCTCGTATCGCTGCACAAGATTAAAAAACTTAGCTAGATTCTTTATTGCAAAATCCGCTTCTACGGTATTGGCTTGCGTATATCCGCTCAAAAGACCGCTCTCAGACAAAAACCGATACAACACCTGCCCGGTGGGCATGCGGCGTGCCAATTCCGTGTATTTTCCGATATCCGCGTACAACTTGGCGCAAGCATCTTTGCCCGCTTCCGAAAGAATGGGATTCTCTTCCAAGGTTGCCGCCCAAGCCATGCTCTGACTCAAGGGGCGATGCGTACGCTGGCTTTGCGCAGTCAAGGTGGCCAAATCCCCGGCCGGTACATCGTACAATTCCGAAGAGGCCAATTCATGCCAAGCCAAGGAGTTTTTCGGATCGGCCACGGCCCGTAAAAACGCCAAACAGAGCCGAACTTCAGGTCTGCGATACAATCCCTGGCTGCCTGAAAAGCGAAACGGAATACCCCGCAGATTTAAGGCACGAATAAACGGATCGGCTTGTTGATTGGATCGGACCAATAAACAAAAATCCGACCAAGGACGCCCTTGTTCGTGCCGTTGATGCATCTGTTCAGCCACCCAATCGGCTTCAGCCGAAACCGTATCAAACGGGTGAAACGCCACCGGCAAACCTTCTCCACGATGCGAAACCAAGCGCTTGTTTAAGCCGTGCTTGACCTCCAAGCGATCAGGATCGTTGTTGCGTATCAGTCGATAGGCCGCATCCAAAATCCCTTGGCTCGAACGATAGTTGTCATTGAGCACACGAATTTGAGTTTGTGGATACAAATGGGTGAATTGCAGGATGTTGGATATGGCCGCACCACGAAACTTGTAAATACTCTGGTCATCATCCCCCACTGCGGTGAGATTGGCTGTTTGCCCAGCAAGCAATTTAACCAATTCAAATTGCGCTATATTGGTATCCTGAAACTCATCCACTAAAATGTAACGAAAACGCTGACGAAACTCCGCCAAAACATCAGGATGTTTACGGAACAACTCCAGGGTGAGCGTCAGCAAATCGCCAAAATCCACAAACCCGGAGGTAAGCATCCAAGTCTGATATTGTGCATAAATGGAGGCCATTTCAGACTGTTTCTCCCAAAACGCACGAACTTCGGCTTCATCCTCGCTTCCGGCCACAATCGTCTCGATTTGTTGCAGACAACATGCCTGGTATTGTTCCGGCGATACATCTTCATCCTTGGCCCGGGAAATCACCGAGAGCAAAATACTTAGATGGCGGGTAGGATCGCCCAACGGACGCAATTTCACAAAAGGCAGATCAAACAAGCGCTCACGCAGAAACACCAATTGCTCCGCTTGCGATAACACGCGATAATCCGGACTTAAACCTAAAAGGAAACCTTGTTCACGCAGAACACGTTCCCCAAACGCATGAAAGGTGCAAATGGTGCTGTCGGTGTAACCGTACGGCACCAACAGATCCACACGACTTTCCATTTCTTCCGCAGCTTTATCGGTGAATGTCAGGGCCAGGATTTCTTTGGCGGAACAAATCTTATCGGCCACCAGATATGCGATGCGTTTGGTGATGACCGTGGTTTTTCCGGTTCCGGCACCGGCCACGACCAACTGCGGTCCCTCGCGGTGCAAAACCGCAGCTTTTTGGTTTGGATTGAGATCGGCGAGAATACGTTCCAGTGATAAAGATTCCATAGGTAGGGCTACAACTTGAGCTTGATGGTAATCACGCCCGACTGGTCGATTTGTTTCCAATCGGTGGGTAATGGATCAAAGAGAATCTTGCGGGCAAGTTCAATGGCCTTTTGATCCACAAACGGATAGCCGGATGTTTCATACAAAGTGGCCTGTCGCACCTCTCCGCCCGGGGCCACCACCAGGTTTAAACGCAGTTGAGTTTCTTCGGTAATCAGCGATTTCAGCACGGAAAAATCCGGTTCTTGAAAACCGCGGGTGGCAATGGCCCCGGTCAGGCTCAAAGTCCCGGTGGGCGATCCTGGCTGGCCATACTCACCCGCACCACGCCCTTGGGCCAATCCGGCGCTGTGCTGGCGCAATTCTTTGGTGGTGGCGCCGATCTTGACCTTATCGCGGGATTGCGCCAATTCTTGAATCAGCTGCTTGCGGCGCGCCGCCTGCCACTGCTTTAATTGTTCCGGAGTCATGGCCGGCGCTTCATCCTTGTCCTTGTCGTCCACAACCTCTTTCGGTGCAACGACCGTCCCGTTGTCCTTAACCCCTTCGTCCACAGAACGGGGCGCACTGGTTCCCTGCATCGTAACCTCAATGAGCAATGGAACCTGAGTAGTCGGTTCCTGCATGGCTTTAAGGGCCATGGACCCAAACACCAGGGCCAAAGCCCCGTGCAGGACACAGGCTAAAGCCAGAGAATATCCGGTCGTTCGATCCACGTTCACTTGGTCATCATCTCCTGAGGTGTCACCGGCACTGGCCCCGTAGGTGTCACAGGGTCTGCGGCCAAGACCAGCTTGGTCGCTCCCGCTTGACGGGCAATGTCCAAGACCCGTACCGCATCCCCATAGGGCACGAGTTGATCGGCCGATACCGTAACACTTGGATCGGCGCCTTGTTTGAACAGCGCGCTTAGCCGAGGGCCCAGCTGATCCAAGGGAATCATCTCGTTATCCAAGAGTACTTTCCCATCTGCGCTGACCGTAATGGTCAAACGTTGCATGGGTGTATCCTGCTTGACATGCGCCTTGGGAAGATTGATGTCAATGCCCGCCTTCATGATAAGCGGGGTGGTGACCATAAATATCACCAAAAGCACCAACATGACATCGGTCAGTGGGGTAATGTTGATCTCCCCCATCACCCGGTTGCGTTGTGCTGGCCGGCGCATGGCTTAGCCTCTCCCTGGACGCAAATGTGTAGGTGTGCCTGAGACCGCGCCTTCTTCCGATCCTTCTTTGGCGTACATGGCATCCAACAAATCCGAGGCCGCGGTGGCCATTTCCGTATCAAAGCGGGTGACCCGCCGAACGAAATAATTATACGCAATAACCGCCGGTACGGCCGTGAACAAACCGGCTGCTGTCGCCACCAAGGCTTCGGCAATACCGTTGGCCACCACGGTGGGGCCTGCCGCAGCATTTCCCGCCAAGGCTGTGAAGGCGTTAATAATGCCCAAAACAGTGCCAAACAACCCCACAAAGGGCGAAACCGAGCCCACCGTCGCCAGGGTTGAAAGCATATGCTCCAAGCGGATAAGCTCCATGGCGCTCACGCGTTCCATGGCCTCACGCGCTGAAACCACACCCTTTTCAAAATGACGCAGACCGGCTTTCAGGGTGGCGGCCACAGGTCCGGGTGTTTCTTGGCAGACATCACCGGCTTCCACATAGCGTTGTGTCTGGATCAATTTCTTTATCTTGGCCATAAATGCTTCCACATCCAGCTTGGCTTGCCGATAGCGGATGATACGTTCAAAAATGATAAACCAGGAGGCCAACGAGAACCCTAAAAGCAGGATCATCGTCCATCCACCTTTTGCCAACAGTTGCCAGAACGTCAGATTTGCAAACATGCCTTGTCTTCCTCCTAGGAATAAACGTTTAAAAACTCACACGCATACCCAACACTCCAGACAACCCGCGTGCCGGATAACCCTGCCATTCTTCCCATGCATAGCCCAAACAGTTTTCCACACGTGTAAACGCGGTCCACCCCGGAGCCACTTCATAGTCCAGTTTCGCGCCCAGCAAGTGAGCCGCGGACAAGCGTGCGGCAGATTCCTGAGGAGCCACAGCGCGGTCATCCACGTACCGATACTCAAGGCTGACTTCCACAGGCGCCTTCACGATCCGCACCTCGGTCTTCATTTGATGCATGGACACGTAGGGCCAATTGGGTTCCGAGCCCGCGTCGGCTTGGCGATACGTATATACAACGCTTTGCGAGATTGCATCGGAATAGTGAATGTCCAAGCCCACTTCCAGGCCATTGGCGGTGGTCCGTTCCAATTGCCTTTGTAGGAAAACTCCGTCTTGATCCATATCCAACCACACAGGGGTCGCTTGGTTTTCTTCTCGAAACCAGGCCACATCGCTCGAAACGAGACTCCACCAGCGCTGCCGCCAACCGGCGCGCAGGGCGGTTTGGCGATGTTCTGGTACAGGCAAGGAAACGACGCCGGGATGCGGTTGGGCGTAGGCCCACTCACTGACAGGTTGCCATTGCAGACCCGGCTGCGACTGTCCATAAAACACACTGCCCGTGGGCAACACAAACGAGAGCGAACCCAACATATGAGCCGCATTCCGCGAAACATCCCCTTGATATTCCTCTAACCGAACACCAAAATCCAGAAGGACCATGGTCGCTAGGCGAAACCGGCTCAATACAGTCAAGCGCTTGAGCAGTTCCGCTAGGTCTTGCTGCCCCGAGGATTGTTCCCACTTTGAATTCTGGCCTTGAAGCTCCAATTGGCCCCAAATGCTCAACCCTTCATTAAGCAATTTCCCCACTTTTTGCTCATACTCGATTTTCCCACTATAGTTTTGCGCTTTTAGTACGGGGCTCTCGGTCTGACCACCTCGTTGCAAGAAACTCCGAAAACTTCCGCTGGCACTCATTTGAACACGTGAGCCTAGCGCCAGGTCACCTTGAAGCATCGCCCCCGTATGCATGCGCTCCAAGCGTTCACCCCAGACCGATACGGGCTGAGGTTGGGTCTGGGTTTCCCCCTGCCCCAGGAGTGTGAGCAAGATATTCGAGTCTGAAGTTGGATTCAATCGGATATCCAGATTGGCATCGCCATGTTGCCCAAAGGGCACAAATCCGTACGCCGCCGGATAAGCTCCCGCCGCATATTCACCCTGTAAGAAATAATTAATGTTTTCAAATTCCTGCCCTGCCGCCACCCGGCCTTCGACCTGACGATGCGTTCCGGCGGCCGCTTCCAGCAGAAGCAAATAATTCTTGGCCGAATGGGTCTCGGAAAGGGGCGCCCCTTTTTGCGTATCCAGGCCCGGGATCGAAACGGCGGCTAAATCCGAAGGAATTTCCTTGGTCCCGGACATAGGATCCATCATCAACAATTCTTTGCGCTCGGATGAAACGCGAAACTGTCTCTCCCCTTTGACCACAACCTCCGGCATTTTTAATGCGGGCCGGCTGGTGTTTGACTTCGAAGGAATGGTGGCTTCGGGTTCCTGCACAACCGGAGCCCCCGTGGTGGTTTTTTTCTCAACCTCAAGGTTTCCGGACAATTCACCGGTACGGTCCTCGGCCGCCCAACCTGAAACAACACTCCCGAGCATTAGAACCAACCCACACAACAGAATCAAACCCATGGGGCGACGTTTACTCACGGGCACCTCCCTTTTCATCCTTGACCGGGGACGCAGGCGGTGCATTCAAGGCTTCAAGCTTTTCTTTAATCAATTTAATCCGATCCTTCGCCGATTTCTTAGCTTGCTTATCCTTACTGTTCCGGGCTATGCGTTGGTAAATGCCAATCGCCGCCTCAAACTCGCCATCTTTTTCATGCAATTCAGCAACGCGCGCCAACGCGGTCACGGCCCAGCGGCTGGATGTCGGGTATTTATCCGCCACTTTCAAATACTCCCGCGCGGCCATCTTCAGTTCCTGTTGGCTTTCATAAATATCTGCAATCCAGTACTGCGCCTCAGCGGCCATATCCGTGGGCGCATTGAGGGCCACTTGTTTAAATGCCTCAATGGCCGGAGCCCACTGCTTGGTATCTTGCAGCATGTATCCAATGTGCATTTGGGCACGAAAGGCCAATTCGGTTTGGGGATAATGTTCAACCACCTCGTCGTACGCGCGTTTGGCTTCATCGTTCATATCCAAACGCTTAAACGCCATGGCCTTGTTGAAACGGGCATCGGCAGCCAACTTGTGTTGCGGATGGTCTTCGACAAACTTGTTAAAGGTGTTGATCGCCTGATCGTATTCATGCAGTTGGTAATACACACTCCCCACCCAAAACGCGGCTTGGATGGCCACCTCACGGTCCGGGTAATCGGTCATAACCTTCCTAAAGTGGCCCAGCGCTTCACTAAATTTACGTTCCTTCAGATCACACCATCCGGTCCAATAAATGGCGTCGGAAACCAAGGGACTTTTGGCATAGTTGGCAACCATCTCCTGAAACTCTTTGCGGGCGCGGTCGTAATTTTGATGCTGATAATAGTGTTCGCCAATGCGGTATTGCACATCGGCCGAGAGCGGACTCTGCGGATAGGTTTTCACAAAATGCTTGGAAGCCTCCACCGCTTCCTTAAACTTACCCAACTGATAATAAGACCACTGAATCCCGTACAAGGCATCCGGAATTAAGGCATGGTTCGGGTTACGGGTGACAAATTTCTGGTACGCAGAGATGGCCTCCGGATATTGCTTGGCATTGTAATAGCACATGCCCACGCGCAATTGAGCATCCATCGCCAAGTGGCTGTCGGGATACGCTTCGGACATTCGTTTGAACACCTGGCGTGCATCCGCGTATTGCCCTTGACGAAACTTAGCCCACGCCGTCCAGTAAAGAGCCTCTCCGGCCAGGGGATGTTTCGGTTGCTCTGTGACCAAACGGGTCCAACGAGCCAATGCGCGAGGAAAGTCCTCACTCCGGTACGCACACCAGCCGCTCTGAAAGCAACCTTCCATATATTCAGGCGTTCCCGGATATTGTGAAATCACCCGGCTGTACTGCTCATCGGCCGCCGCATACTCTTTTCGGTTAAAGGCAATGTCACCCAGGCGCAAAAGCGCATCGGCTTGGACAGGGCCGGCCGAATACAGCAATAAGACACGTTTAAACCCAGCCTCGGCCGCTTCGTAGTCATTGCCCTTGAAATAGGTCCATGCCAGGCCGGATTGGGCGAGCCCGGCTTCCCGGGCCAGCGGATATTGATCCAACACCAATTGGTATTCTTTGCGTGCCTCGTCCATTTTGTCCATGCGAAAATAGGCGTCGCCGACGCGTAAATGGGCTTCCGGAACCAACGCGTGCTCAGGAAATTGTTTGAGCAAACGTGTGAACTCCGGCAGGGCTGATTCCGGTTTCCCAAGTTGCAGCTCACACCATCCCGCCCAATACATGGCCGACGGCGCCCAGCCCGAATCGCCGTAATCGGTGTAAACATCGCGATACGCCTTACCCGCCGAGTCAAAACGTTGCAGCCGATAAAAGGCATTGCCCACCAAAAAGAGGGCTTGGGCGGCAAGATCCGGCGATGGTTCCGAATCCAAAAGTTGCTGAAACAGATTAATGGCATCGTTCTCTTTATTCTGACGCAGCCGGCACCAGCCGGCTGTGTACAGTGCCCGAGGCACAAAAAGGCTTTGCGGATAGCGCAACGCCACGGTCATTAATTCTTGCACAGCCTCGTCGAAACGCTCTTGGCGTGCCAACGCTTGTCCCAAGCGCAAGCGCGCCAGCGGAATCATAGGATGACCGGGAAACATTTCCAAAATGGCCCGAAATGCCCTTTCCGCTTCCACCGGTTGATCTCTTAACAAGCAGACAATTCCACGGCCATAGACGGCATACGGTGCCAACGGATGTTGCGGAAAGCCGTTTTCCAAACGTTCGTATTGTCGGAGTGCTTGATCATAGCCTTCCAATGCCACCAAGGACTCCGCCTGGTAGTACAGCGAATCCGGGAAGAGTTGGGAATTCTGAAATTGTTCTTGAAAAGCAGCAAATACATTCACCGCTTGTTGGAAACGTTCTACCTGAACCGTGCTCGATGTTGCGCCCGCCTCCACACGCGCCTGATCGTAATAGGCCCGTCCTTCGGAGTACAAGGCATACTGCAGCAGTTCGTGCTTCGGATAGTGCTGCACCAACCAGTCATAGTTTTCAGCCGCAGGTAAAAATTGTTTTTGACGATACTTGCTTTCCCCCAACCAGAACCAAGCCTCGGGGGTCAGATACGACTCCGAATTATTTTCCAAATATAATTGAAATTCATGCTCGGCATCCGCATATCGTTCGGTATGGAACAAACAGCGTGCCAAACGGTAGCGTGCTTCAGGCAGGAACGGACTCAAGGGATAATGTTCCAAAACCTTTCGATACGCTTCTTCCGCTCGCAGGTAATGGCCTTCTTGGTACCAACTTTCAGCCCATAGGTATTGCACATCTCCGGTACGCGGGTGTTGGGGATAGGTTTGGACAAATTTCGACCATTGCGTTCTGGCCAATTCAAAATTCCGATTTTGATAAAGCGAATAAGCCTGACGATACAACTGTTCGGCCGGCAGGTCCGCAAAACTCCACGAACCCAACGACAGCACCATGATACTCATCATGCCGAACCATTTCATCCAAGTCATAACAATCGCCGATTGTCCTTGTTTGTATTGGTCATCCGATTACGGATACGGGGATTGGATACCACAAACTGCATTTGGTTCTGCCCCAGGTCCAATCCGCCCTTTTGAATCACGCACAACCTACAGGCATACCGTTCATCATACGGCTTTAGCGAGATCCAGGATGATGGGCATGTGGCATGGTACGCGAAAACCAAGCAATAAGCTTGCTTACTTCCCCACGATTTTTTAGAAAATAGTTCGCTTTGGAATGGGCTATACGCGCTTCGTTACCTACCACCACACCCATACCTTCGCGGCCCATAAAACCGTATACCTCTTCTTCACTCTCATCCGCGCCTACAACCATAACCAAGGGACGGCGGCGCGGAGTGGCAAATTTATTCCATAAAAACATAATAGCGCGCCCTTTGCCCCAACCCAGGCGAGGACGTAGTACCAATGTATTGTTTTTTTCATGCAAGGTAAACGAATCCATGAGTGGAGTCCACACTTGCTCCAGTACCAAGCGAGTTCGACGTTGAATCGCAGGTTTAGCATTTTCGAAATTTACCACCAACGAAAGGTCGCGATTGTCAATGACAACATCCGGAAGTTCCGAATGCTTATGCGAAAGTGAGACTGCGACATCTTTGATGACCTGCCGAACACGTTTGGCTTCAGCATGCACCACGTTCAGATCGGGGCCAAAGATTTCCATGCCGTTGTTGGCAATAAAATAAATACCCGAAAACCCTATGGCTTTTTTTACAACCGCCAATGAGTAATCACTCACCACCGTCAATGTAAGGGCATTAATTTCAGATAATTCCCGCAATTGTTCACGGACTTGGGCATCCAAAGGAGCCGCCGCTTCTCCGGCTGCTGGATTCAAGACCGAATCGTAATTTAAAAAAAGCAACAGCCGATTAGGCGGTGCCAACCGACGTAGTACTTCTTCCAAAACCGCTTTATTTAAAAGCCATTTCATAAAGTGCCATCCTTTAGGCCTTAGGTTTATGCAACCCAAGCTTGCGTTTAAGATAGCATATTCAAATAAAAAATAACAGGGTTTTCACGGTTCAACGCCCGTGTTGTTCCAAGCGGGCTTCAACCTCTGCCAACAGCTCAACATCTTCTCGATTGTAATGCAATAGCGTCTGTAGCGCCGATGAATCCTGTCGTTCTTCCCATTGCGCCCACAAATACATGGCTTGCATACCGTCCACCTCAGCGGTTTCCCGAACAATCCCCAACTGCCGCTCCACGGATTTCAAGCCCCCTTTAAACCCTTGCTTCCAACAGGTATACATAAGATCATCATGATTAAACAGAGACTTTAAGTCGATGCCCAAGCGTTGGTGTATCACAGGCAGGTCAAAACGCGAACCGTTGTACGTCTTCAGGGTTTCCACCCCGTCCAAAGCATCCAAAATACTCGCAACCTTCACCTGGTCGCCTACCAACTGCACGGTCGTTTGGCTGGGCCGGTAAAGCCCTATCACCGTGATTGTTCCGCGAAAAGAGGTTTCAATATCCAAATAGGCAACGGATGCAGGCTTCCGTTCCACTACAACATCCGCCTGGTCAGCCATTGTTTAAAGAAGAGATCCGAAAGCACATACCCTTCCGCAGTACGTTCCAATACTTTCATTTCAAGCAAGCGATTGAGCGATTTTTGAACTGTTGAGAAACCACCCAAGTGATGTCGTCCAACAAATTCCTGCGAAAACACCTTTCGCCCTCCGCTCATGGTTATGGCCAACAACAAATTTTTCTGATGCGGAGAAAACTCTCGCCATAAAGAGGTATAAAAACTCGTATGCGTTTCTAAAATGGATTCCAAGGCATGCGGCAAATTGCGCGTCGTCACGGTTTTACTGGTATGGCCCAAGTTCCATAGTTCCCGACAAATCATTTGGGCATAATGCGCATGCCCCTGTGAAAGTTGGAGCAATTCATCCATCACCGCTTCTTCGATGCGAAAGCCTGTATTTTCAAACCGCGTTTTTATATAGGCTTTTAGGTAACGTTCCTCGATGTTTTCGAGAACAATATGAACAAATCCCTCTTCCAGAGTCTTGTCTGGCTGGTTCAAATCCACCAAAAGGTATCCAACTTGAGTATGCCGGCGTGCGGCGGCCAAAATCCCTTTTCTAAAATCCTCAGGTATGTATCCACGTGTAATTTCATCAAAACACACAATGCAAAAACGACGTTTGTATTCAGCCGTTGATTGCGCCAAGTTCAACAAAGCCAAGGCGACATGAGTGGGATTTTTCGTATGGCTTAAGTCAACGGTAAGCTCCCCCGACTTCCCCAATTTAAGCGTTAAAATGTCTTTGACTTCGGGTGAAAGCGTCTCAATGAATTGCTGCAATTCCTTAGCTTGTCGAAACGCGGTTCGCAACAATTCAGCCAGATAGATTTCAATAAATTGCGGAGTGGAATAAGCACGTTCAAAATCAATATAAACCGTCATCATTCCCTGACGTTCAAACTCCGAAATCACCTTGCGTGCCAAGGAAGATTTCCCAATATGACGCGGAGCGGTCAAAAGCACATTATGGCCTTGCACCAATTCAGCCATAATCGTCTCTTTTTCCCGATAACGATCTGTGAAAAAATCGCCACTTACCGGTTCTCCAAAACGAAAAGGATTTCGTATCAAGCGAACGCACCTCTTTCAAAATTCCGAATTACACCCAACGGCATAATACTCATTTTCCAGCATTCCGTCAAGTCCATCACGACAAAAAAAAAGGCCGCTCGGAAAGTTACCCTTCCAAGCAGCCTTAAAGAAAAACTCAATTCAATTACTTCGCGCCGAGAACCTTATCCTTCAAGTCTTTTCCAACGCGGAACTTAAGCACAGTCTTGGCCGCAACTTTAACCATTTCTCCGGTCTGCGGATTGCGCGCCATGCGAGCCTTGCGGTTTCTCACGGTGAAGATACCCAAGCCTTGCAACTTATACTTCTTTTCTTTTTTCAAAACTTTAGCGAGCAGGTCGTTTTGAGCTTCGAGAACAGCCACGACTTCCTTTTTCTTCAATCCGGTCACTTCAACCAACTTGTTCAGCATTTCGCTTTTTGTGAGCACTTCTCTCACCGCCTATCTGATTAATTGTAAAACCAGAGTCTGCCTCTGTGTGCGAATTATAGAACACCCACCATATTTTGTGCAAGTTTTTTTTGTTCAAAACATCATCTGGTGTCCTCTATTTTGTGGTTACAGGAAACCCCAACCACAGTACGTGCTACCTAAAAATCGGCTTTAAAATCAAGTTATATTACTTCAGCAGAAGCCTTTTAACGAAAAACGCTCGTCTACTACCATTTCATGTAACTAAATCCAGTATATCCAAATAGGTATTGATTATATTTTTCAAAAGCTAGCGTGATTGAACCGAGAAAGCATTACGAATCAAAAATGGATCAGAATCAGGTATGAGGGAAATGACATCAAAACGGCAGGCAGGAACTTTTCCCGAGAAGTGTTTCTGCAAATAGACCTGCGCAGCAAGAGCAATGTGCTTTTGTTTGGAATGCGTTACCGCTTCATAAGGAAAACCAAAGGTAGTTGAGTGTCGGCTTTTTACTTCAATAAAGCAAAGGGTATCCGCCTCAAAGGCGACAATATCCAACTCTCCGCCCCGTGCCAAAAAATTCCTAGTTATAACTTTAAACCCTAAATGCGTTAAATAATCAACGGCCTTTTGCTCAGCGTCTAGCCCGCGGGTATTCATCCAGCAACCTCATTTAAAGCAGGGTCATTTGGGATATGGGAGCAAAGGTCCGCCTATGGATTGGGGACACACCATGTTCGTGAATGGCAGCAATATGATCTGCAGTACCATACCCCTTATGCTTTAAGAACCCCCATTGAGGAAATAGTTGCGCGTATTCTTCCATCATGCGATCGCGTGTAACCTTGGCGATGATCGACGCAGCCGCAATGGAAATGGATCGCGAATCCCCTTTGACGATGGTTTCAGCCGCTGTGGCCCAGGTTGGTCTACGGTTTCCGTCAATCAAGATAAAATCAGGTTTCGGGGTTATATTTTCAACCGCTTTTTGCATGGCCAGGAAGGTTGCTTGGAGGATATTGATACGATCAATGGTTTGGGCATCTACCACACCTACTCCAATGGCCAAAGCCCGTTCATTCAAGAATGTATACAGTTGTTCGCGTTTGGATTCTGTTAGTTTCTTTGAATCATCAAGGGAAAAGAAATCAGAGGAAAAGTCAGGAAGCAAAACACAAGCAGCTACGACAGGACCCGCCAGGGGTCCGCGGCCGGCTTCGTCAACACCGGCAACGCGGAGATATCCCTGACTTTGAAATTGACGTTCGAAACAAAAGCGATCGCTGGAATCCTCAACCTTTTTGGAAGCACGAGGCATCGATCCCTCCGAACCCCCAGAAATGATACTAAGCCTTTGCGGCTTCAGCGTTTTTCGCTTCTTGGGCAGCGGTTTTGGCAGCTTCCACAGCCGACAGCGCCTGCTCTTCTTCCATGGCCTTTAATTCAGCAGCTTGATATTGCAGAAGCTTATCACGTCCAACTTCTTTAATTTTGGCCTTCTTGCCCGTTTTATCCCGAAGATAGAACAGCTTGGCGCGTGCCACCTTGCCATGCTTGACGACCTGCAATTTATCAATGAGCGGTGAATACAGTTGGAACGTGCGTTCAACGCCCACACCCGAAGCAATGCGGCGAACTTTGAACGTTTCTCCAATTCCCACACCCTTGCGACCAATGACCACACCCTCAAATACCTGAATGCGTTCTTTGTCGCCTTCCTTAATTTTCAGGTGAATCTTAACGACATCCCCCGGGGTAAATTGAGGTATGCGCTTTTTCGTCTGGTCTTCTGTGACCGACTTGAGCAATTCTTGAATGTTCATGATATAACTCCTCTCTTGCTTTTGCGTAACGGCCTAGCTTGCCGAGATTGAATCCACTCCGCCAACATGGATCGGTCCAATTCACTTAATACTGCCTTTTCCAACAACTCTGGACGGCGTAACCAGGTCCGGCTTAACTGTTCCCGTCGCCGCCAAAGCGCAACACTTTTATGATCCCCGGTGACAAGCGCTTCGGGGATCTTCCACCGCCGGTATTCTGCCGGCCGGGTATAATGCGGGTAATCCAAGAGCCCGTCTGAAAACGAATCAAATTCAGCAGACTGAGCATCCCCTAAAACACCAGGAATAAGCCGGGTGACCGCATCGGCAATCACAACCGCTGCCGGTTCCCCACCTGAAAGTACAAAATCGCCAATCGAAATTTCATCGTCGCACAATTTATCAACCACGCGTTCGTCGATGCCCTCGTAACGACCGCAAAGAAGTGTAAACTGTCGTTCTTTGGCCAGCCGTCCAGCCATGGCTTGGCTAAACACTTTTCCTGTGGGAGTTAAAATATATACTTTCCCACACGCGCGTTTGCGCTTAAGTGCTGTCAGAGCCCGGTAAATCGGCTCAATCTTCATGACCATGCCACTTCCGCCACCGTAAGGCTTGTCGTCCGCCGTATGATGCCGATCCTGCGCATAGTCGCGTATATTAACATATTCAGGTACAAAGAGCTTTTTTTCAACGGCTCTTTTTAATATCGACTGACTGAAAGCCGATTGAATAAGTTCCGGAAAAAGCGTTAAAAAGTTTATACGCAATGCTCTTTCCCGAGTCATTCGCGTAATCCTTCGGGAACATGCACACACATTTTTCGTAGTTTCAAATCAATCGCTAAGATGTACCGCTTAGCGGCAGGCAGCATGAAACTCATTCCTTGCCCCTGTATCTCATATAGATCCTGAGCACCGGTCTGATACACCCCAATAACTTTTCCCAAGGGGGATCCACTTTCATCTTCAACCAGCAAGCCAACAATATCATCGATAAAAAAAACGCCTTCAGGCAATGTCCCGCGTTCCGTTTCTGGGAGTGCGATATACCCGCGGGTCAATTCCGAGGCTTTTTCGGGCGATTCTATATCTTTAAACCGTATCAACCAAAACGTATTTACGGGTCGAACGGCGATTACATGCAACTCGCGAACTTTATTATTGAGCCCAATCCAAAACACTTTTTTCAAATCTTGAAAGCGTCCCGGAACATCACTCAACGGGTAAAGCTTAAGTTCACCATGAACCCCGTGCGGCGAACCAATTTGTCCGATGCGAACCCAGTCGTTTAGACCGGGCTGGGGAATTTCATTCATTCCTGAATGACAAGCGAAACTTTGACTTTTGCTTTGGCTGCAGCCGCCGATAGCAAATTTCGAATAGCTTTAATCGTTCGTCCTTCTCGCCCAATGACACGTCCTAGGTCATCTTTGGCAACCGTCAACTCAAGCACTTGTCCACGATCGCTTTTGTGTTCTTCCACCCTGACTGAGTCCGGATGTTGCACCAAGGATTTGGCCAAATACTCGACCAAGGCTCTCACGCTTTAGCTCCCGCCTTTGGGGCGTTCTTAAACTTCTGATATACGCCTTTGTTCATAAAAATCGTCTTTACAGTCGGCGTAGGTACCGCACCTTTTCCCAACCACTCCAGGATCTTGGGTTCGTTGAGCTGAACCGCAGCCGGCTTGTGTTGGTTGTCGTACGTGCCGACCAACTCCACACACCCTGCAGGTTTGCGGGAATCGGTGACAGCAATGCGCCAAAACGGCTTGTGCGGAGCACCTTGACGCTGAAGTTTAATAATAGTGGACATGATCTTTTCTCCTTCATTCGCTGCTCGCGAGTTTTCTCATATGGAGCCGATGACCAGACTTGAACTGGTGACCGACGGTTTACGAAACC
This sequence comes from uncultured bacterium, assembly GCA_964604705.1. Taxonomy (GTDB): domain Bacteria; phylum Oederibacteriota; class JAAXVQ01; order JAAXVQ01; family JAAXVQ01; genus JAAXVQ01. Next base: position 214,882 of record CAZSAP010000005.1, on the reverse strand, counting down.
GTTGCTCTACCAACTGAGCTACATCGGCAAACTAGTATATAAAAGGTTGTGAACAACCCTCTGATCAGCATGGTGCCGCAAGGCGGAATCGAACCGCCGACACAAGGATTTTCAGTCCTCTGCTCTACCGGCTGAGCTATCGCGGCATATCAGTCAAAAAAAGAAAACGGTAAATCATACAAAATCAAACCCAAACTGTCAAGAACTAAGCTTCACTTTTATTCATTTTTACCATGACATTTTTTATATTTCTTCCCTGAACCACATGGACAAAGGTCATTCCGCCCTACTTTAGGGTGATCCCGGCGAATGGGCTCTGTCGGTCCTGAAGAGGTAGGTACCGCCTGAGACATATCCCTGGGTCCGGAGGAAAAAATGGTTTGGGGCGAAGTTGTCGCTTCAACAGCCGGACGAACCGAGGCAATTTCCGGCCGGTACTCTTTCCACCGCGCAGTCTGAGAACTGGGTCTTGGCGCCGAAGTCGGGGAATGCACGGCTTGAACCCGAAGCAACAGTTGAACCACTTCCCGCTTGATCTGAAGAATCATATGGGCAAACATATCGTATCCTTCGCGTTTATACTCCAACAGAGGATCTTTTTGCCCATACGCCCGAAGGCCAATACCTTCTTTAAGCTTATCCATGTCGTAAAGCTGTTCTTTCCAACGCTGATCCACGACTTGCAGCAACATAGCACGTTCCAACTGCCGCATAAGCTCAGAACCTAAAGCGGTCTCCTGCTGCCCAAATCCTTCCATAACACCGGTTTTAAACTTCTCGGAGAGATCTACGCGTTGGAGTGAGGGAATTTCCTCTTTGCTCCAATTGAAATCTACGCGATATTGATGCCCCCAATTTCGAATGGATTCCCAATTCCATTCTTCCGGATATTCCTTTTCAGAAATCAGCTCATCCAAACCATCTTCAACAATATCGTCGATCATCCCTAAAATATGTTCGTGTAAATCCTCACCCTCAAGCACACGTGTCCGCTCTTCATAAATCACAGTACGCTGCTTATTCATGACATCGTCGTATTCCAATAGATGTTTACGGATATCAAAGTTATGCCCTTCAACCGTTCGTTGCGCGCGCTCCAAGGCTTTGCTGATCCAAGGATGTTCAATGACCTCCCCTTCACGCAACCCAAGCTTTTCGAGCATTCCGCTGATTCGTTCAGAACCAAAAATACGCATCAAATCATCTTGGAGTGAAACGTAAAAACGTGAAGACCCTGGATCTCCTTGACGTCCGGAACGACCGCGCAACTGATTATCAATACGACGGCTTTCATGCCGTTCGGTTCCAATGACATGCAAGCCGCCTAATTCTTTAACCCCTTCACCCAAGACAATGTCGGTTCCACGCCCTGCCATGTTGGTGGCAATGGTTACTGCACCTTTTTGTCCAGCTTTGGCTACAATTTCGGCTTCACGCGCGTGATGCTTGGCGTTTAACACTTGATGCGGCACACCCATGCGATTTAGAAGATTGGAAAGCATCTCGTTTTTCTCAATGGAAATGGTTCCCACCAAAACGGGCTGTCCCTTTTGATTTAACTCTTTGATTTCATTAGCAACCGCCTGAAACTTCTCACGCTCCGTACGGTATATTTGATCACCATAATCTTTACGGATCATTACACGATTGGTCGGTACAACCACAACATCCAGCTTATAAATATGCGCAAATTCCTCAGCCTCGGTATCTGCCGTACCAGTCATACCACCTAATTTTTCATACAAGCGGAAATAATTCTGAAAGGTAATCGAGGCCAACGTCTGATTTTCACGCTGAATCTTAACCTTTTCTTTGGCTTCCAAAGCCTGATGAAGGCCTTCCGAAAAACGCCGACCGGGCATTAAACGACCGGTAAACTCATCAACGATAATAACCTGATCTTCATTGACCACATAATCCCGGTCCAATTTAAATAAAACATGCGCTTTTAGGGCTTGATTGACGTGATGCAGAATTTCAACATTTTCAGGATCGTATAAATTTCCGATCGCAAGCAATTTTTCCGCATGCGCCACCCCCACTTCACTCAAAGACACGGTCTTGGATTTTTCATCGACATTATAATCTTTCGTGGGATCCAAACTCGGAATGATCTTGTCGATCCGATAGTATTTATCCGTCGATTCTTCCGCGGGTCCGGAAATAATAAGTGGGGTTCGAGCTTCGTCAATCAAAATAGAATCCACTTCATCGACAATGGCATAATGTAACTTTCGCTGAACGCGTTCGTCCGGGTGCACCGCCATGTTGTCACGCAAATAATCAAAGCCAAACTCGTTATTGGTTCCATAGGTGATATCGCAGGCATAGGCAGCTTGTCGTTCCTCGGAATTCAAACCATGTTTGATGCATCCCACAGTTAATCCAAGAAAACGATAAATCTCGCCCATTCCCTTAAAATTGCCAGCTCCCAACGAATCACGTTCAGCCAAATAATCATTGACCGTAATGACATGCACACCTTTGCCAGTGAGTGCGTTTAAATAGACTGGCAGCGTCGCAACTAATGTTTTTCCTTCACCGGTGCGCATTTCTGCAATCTTCCCTTGATGCAAAACCATGCCGCCCATCAACTGGGTATCAAAATGACGCATACCCATGGTGCGAATGGCAGCCTCACGAACTACGGCAAAAGCTTCCGGAAGCACATCATCAATGGTTTCACCTTGCTGCAACCGAGAACGAAACTCGTCGGTTTTAGCACGCAATTGTTCATCTGTAAGCGGATGAATCGCGGACTCAAAATCACCCACCATTTTAACCCAGGGCAACAATTGCTTGATATCACGTTCCGACTTAGTACCAAATAATTTCGTTAATATCGAATTCAACATAACCATGCTCCTTTAAACGGTTCCAAACCTGCGCGAAAAAACACTCGCATACGCCTGCTTACTTTTTGCCTTTTGGGGCAACACCCTCAGCCAAAGCGGTGGCCATACGGTCCAGACCAATTCGTAAATTTTCCATCGAAGTGGCATATGAAATGCGTAAATAATTTTCGATACCGAATCCATCCCCTGGAACCAATGCCACTCGAGCAACATCCAAAAGAAAATCAGCCATTTGCATAGATGTGGTAATGATTTTTCCTCGATAGCTTTTACCTAAAGCACCCTCTATATTTGGAAAAACATAAAAAGCGCCCTCCGGCTTACGACAGGTCACACCCGATATGGCATTTAAACGTTCCACCACAAAAGCCCGACGTTCTTCAAATGCATTCAACATTTGCGGAAGCATCTGTGGAGGTTGGGTGAGTGCTACATACGCCGCTTTCATTGAAATGCTGGTTGGGTTAGAGGTCGAGTGGCTCTGCAGGTTCGAAATGGCTGAAATGAGCTCTGCCGGACCGGCCGTATACCCAATTCTCCAACCTGTCATGGCATAGGATTTGGAAACCCCATTTACCAGCAATGTCCATTCCTTGGCTTTCGGTAAAACAACTGCGGGGGAAACATGTTTCACCCCGTCGTAAACCAGATATTCATAAATTTCATCCGACAAAACGAAAATTTTCTTAGCGATCGCGACTTCCATAATATCGCGCAATTCACTTTCCGAATACACAGCTCCGGTGGGGTTGCTGGGCGAATTCAAAATCAACATCTTGGTCTTAGGTTTAATGCGGCGCCGAAGAGTTGCAGCCGAAATTTTAAAACCCGATTTCTCAGTCGTTTTTAGAATAATAGGTTTCCCGCCTGCCAGCTTTACGGTTTCGGGATACGAGACCCAATACGGCGAAGGAATTAGAACTTCATCACCCGGATTAATCAATACCTGGAGAATATTATAAATGGAATGTTTGGCACCGCAGTTGATAATTACTTCTTTGGGTGTATATTCCAGTCCATTTTCTTTCCGCAGTTTGTCACAAACCGCTTCTTTCAACTCGGGCGAACCAGCGGCAGGTGTATATTTGGTATAGCCTTTGCGAATGGCTTCGATACCAGCCTCTTTAATATAATCCGGGGTATCAAAATCAGGTTCACCGGCTCCAAAATTAATAACATCCACGCCTGAACTTTTTAATTGTTTAGCCTTGGCATCAATGGCTAAGGTGGGAGACGCAGAGACAGTCTTCATGCGTTTCGCTAAATTCATGTTTCCCACCTCCTAAAATCAATTCCCCAATTAATGGTTCAGGGATATTACCACATATGAAAACCCAAGTAAAGAAAGGACATTCTGGTATTGAACTTTTTCCGTCAGGAAGGCGACAACTGAAGAAAGCGATCAGCCATAATCGCGGCGACGGCACCTTCACCCGAGGCCACTATGATTTGCTTGGAGACATTGGCCCGACAATCTCCGGCTGCAAAAATCCCGGCTACATTCGTGGATAACTCAGGTGTCGTGGTGATGTACCCATAGGCATCCAGTCGAATGGTATTTGCAAAAGCGTCGGTTTGAGGCGTTAATCCAACAAACACAAAGACCCCATTGACCTCCAATTCACGGCAATTCTGACCAGACCGTTCTTCCAAAATTAATTTGGTAATCCCCATGGAGCCTTTAATTTCTTTAGGAACATAGGGTGTAACGACTTCAATTTTAGGATGATTTAAAACATGCTCTTGGATAATGCGATCAGCCCGAAATTCATTTCGCCGATGCACCAAATAGATTTTTGAGGCAAACCGGGTAAGAAATTCAGCTTCTTCCAGGGCTGTATTTCCACCACCGATCACGGCTATGGGTTGATTCCGGAAAAACGCGCCATCGCAGGTTGCGCAATACGAAACCCCGCGTCCGCGAAAGTCTTTTTCGCCAGGAATCCCCAAATGTTTGGGTGTCGCGCCGGTGGCCAGAATGATGGAACGGCCGTACGTTTTTCCGGCGGTGGTTTGAACCGCATGCGGATGACCCGGTTCCAAAGCAATGACTTGCTGGCTTATTACTTCCACCCCAAATCCGCGAGTTTGCTCAGCCATGCGCATCATGAGCTCAGCCCCGTTGACCTCAGGGACGCCTGGATAATTATCAACACGCCAAGTGGTGGCGGCTTGTCCTCCGGGTGAAAACTGTTCAAGAATCGCCACCGAGCGACCGGCCCGTGCTGCATACAGCCCCGCGGTTAAGCCCGCCGGGCCCGCTCCCACAATGAGAACATCATAAGGCAACTCAAATGTACCGCGTATTTCTTCAGGCATGTTATTTTACAACGTCCTCTGCAATGGATACTATTTGTGATTTGGTACAAGCGCCGATAATCTGATTCACCAACTGTCCATGCTTAAAAAACAAAAGTGAAGGAATGGAACGAATGGCAAACCGACTGGCGGTATTGTGATTTTCATCTACATCCAGCTTAACCACTTTGATCCGTCCCGCAAACTCCTTGGAAAACTCTTCAACAACCGGTGCAATCATGCGACACGGACCACACCACGCTGCCCAAAAATCCACCAAAACCGGTACTGGAGATTTTAGAACCTCAGCTTCAAACGTTTGATCGTTAACGATCAACATGATGGCTGCACCTCTCTCGAAACGAATAGCTTACCCACGTACCCAACGCTTAGGTCAAGTTGGACAATTTAAATTTCTCATGAATGGCTTGGACCGACTCTTCAACACGGTCTTCTGAAACGATACAGGAAATTTTTATTTCCGAAGTGGAGATCATTTGAATGTTCACGCCTTTTTCCGCCAAAGCTTCAAACATGGCTGCGGCGACGCCGGTATGGGTGCGCATACCCACACCGACCACACTCACTTTGCCAACATGCTCATCGGCTTGGAAACCTTTGGCACCCAATTCCTGAACTAAATTTTCAACAATGCCTTTGGCTCGAACCAAATCTTGTTTTGAAATCGTGAACGAGATGTTGGTAGAACCGTCTTCCGCTACATCCTGGACAATCACATCAATGTTCAGCTTTTCAGCGGCCAAGCGGCCAAACACCTTAGCTGCAATACCCGGACGATCCGGAACCCACAAAATCGTAAGTTTAGCCTCGTTCTTCGTATAGGTTACACCCGAGACAACTACACCTTCCATTTGTTTGACCTCCTCAGTGATCATCGTGCCCGTATCGGGTTTCGTACTGGACCGAACGTGCAGTTTGATATTGTTTTTCTTAGCAAATTCAACAGAACGATTAAACAAGACCTGGGCGCCCAAACTGGCCATTTCCAACATTTCATCATATGAAATATGCGCAAGTTTCGAAGCTGTCTTAACTAAACGCGGATCGGTGGTGTACACACCATCAACATCTTTATAAAACTCACAAAAATCTGCATTGAGCGCTGTGGCCAAGGCAACGGCCGTTAAGTCGGAACCGCCACGTCCCAGCGTGGTAATTTCTTCTTCCTCGGTTTCGCCTTGAAAGCCGGCCACAATAACCACTTTGCCCAAACGCAAGGCTTTCTGAATTTTTTCTCCGCCCATTTTGACGATACGCGCTTTGGTATGCGCATCATCGGTAACAATCCCAACTTGCGGACCAGTGAATGAAATTGCGTCGCAACCTAATGATTTTAAGGCAATCGCCATCAGTGCGATAGATTGTTGCTCCCCCGTAGCTAGAAGCATATCCAATTCGCGATCATCCGGGGAATCGGTGATGGCTTTGGCTTTGGCGATAAGATCATCGGTCATATCTCCCGGAGCGGAAACAACCACCACCACATCGTATCCTTCCGATTGTTTTTCAAATACACGTGCGGCTACTTGTTTCATGGCCTCGGGGGTCGCCACCGTAGCGCCACCGAATTTCATCACAATTAATTTCACTTCCTTACGCCTCCTTATTGGGCATTGCAGAAGACGGATCTGCCTCAGCTTGCGACGCATCCGTCGGCCAAGTTCCCTGGATCAAATAATCCATCAAACGCCAGCCTTCTTCCAAATGTTTTCCGGTTCCCCGGGCTTGTTCTTCGTTATAGGCGGTACCACCATTGGTCTCACCTTTGGGTTGATACAGAACAAAGGGCACTGGTTCGTCGACATGTGTGCGCGCTTCCAACGGAGTGGGATGGTCTGGCAGGACCAACATACGAAAATCGTCACGCCCTTCTAAACCTTTTAACACCGTACCAATAACCTTCTGATCAAAATCTTCAATGGCTTGAATCTTCCCGGCTACATCGCCATTGTGTCCGGCTTCATCGGGGGCTTCTACGTGAATAAAGACAAAATCCTGTTTTTTCAGGGATTTCAAGGCCGCTTCCGCTTTGCCCACGTAATTCGTATCCAAATACCCAGTCGCACCCGGAACTTGAATTACATTCAGACCGGCATAAATGCCTAAGCCTTTAACCAGATCCACAGCCGAAATGACGCTCCCGGTAATTTTGTAACGTTCCGTTAGTGTGGGCATCTGGGGCTTTTTACCCTGCCCCCATAACCAGATCATATTGGCGGGTTTTTTGCCCTCGCGACGACGTTCACGGTTCACTTCATGGCCCTCAAGCAGCAATTGTGAATCTTCCATTAGACGGATCAATTCAGCGTGTCGGGCGCCTTTAGGTAAATGCTCGGCATACGGTTTCCCCGAAATATCATGCGGTGGTGTGCAGCGAGCTTCAAGTGGCCCGCTTTTCCAAACAACTAAATGCCGGTAGCTGGTACCGGGATAAAAGGTGATTTTCTTATCACCCAATTTATCAGCCAACATTTTCACCAGTGGCTTGGCATCTTCTGTGGGGATATGGCCACACGAGTAATCATCCATTAAACCGTTTTTGGTATGCACGAGGTTCATGCGGAAGGCAACATCCGATGGGCCCAAATCAACCCCAATATTGGCGGCTTCCAAAGGTGCTCGTCCGGAAAAATATTTTCTAGGATCGTATCCCATAACGACCAAATTGGCGACATCCGAACCCAACGGAAATCCTTGAACCAACGTATGGGCGGTGCCAATGACCCCATGCTGAACTAAAAAATCCATATTGGGTGTTTTGGCAACTTGCAACGGAGTCTTATGACCCAGACTGGCCAAAGGACGATCCGACATGCCATCTCCGACGAGAACAATATACTTCATTAGCGTTTTCCTTTTTTACCTTGAGCTTTTAAGCCCATGACTTTCAAGACAGCTCCCATTTCCGCTTTACACGTAACCGGTTTAAGCGATACCGCCACTGCACGATCCGGATCCTTCAGACCATGTCCGGTAAGAATGCAAACCGCGGTGCCGCCTTTCGGCGCTTGCTTCTTGAAAAATCCAGCTTTGGCCAATTTTATAAATCCAGCTACCGATGCAGCCGATGCCGGTTCGCAAAACACACCTTCATGACGGCCTAAATGACAATAGGCTTGGATAATCTGCTCATCGGTGATCGCTCCGATCATGCCTTTGGATTCATCTCGTGCTTCAATGGCAAATTTCCAAGAAGCAGGGTTACCAATTTTAATGGCCGTTGCCAAAGTCTTGGGATCGGCAATGGGATGCCCGTCCACAATGGGCGCTGATTTCGCAGCTTGCCACCCCATCATCCGCGGTAAGCGTGAAATCTTACCCATGGCTTTGTATTCTTTATAACCCTTCCAATAGGCTGTGATATTGCCGGCATTGCCCACTGGAATAAAATGAAAATCCGGTGCCTTTCCGCCCAATTGTTCCACAATTTCAAAAGCCCCGGTTTTCTGCCCTTCAATGCGATAAGGATTGATGGAATTGACTAAAGTGATATCGTGATGGTTGGCGATGTCCTTCACAATTTCCAGCGCATGATCAAAATTGCCTTCTATGGCAATGACCTTGGCGCCATGCATCATGGCTTGCGCCAACTTACCCAAGGCAATGGCACCCTTGGGCAAAATAACATAACAAGCCATACCGGCTCTGGCCGCATACGCAGCAGCCGAGGCTGACGTATTCCCCGTAGATGCGCAAATGACCGCCTTGGAGCCTGCTTCCTTGGCCTTGGTGATGGCCATGGTCATACCACGGTCTTTAAAGGACCCAGTGGGATTGGCACCCTCGATCTTCAAATACACGTTCAAAGGCACCCCCGAAAGTTTGCCCAAGGTAGGAGCTAAAACCAGCGGTGTGTCCCCTTCGTTAAGTGTTACCACCGGGGTCTTTGTTGTAACCGGAAGATGTTTACGGTATTTTTCAATCAAGCCAGGTTTAATCATCGAGATTCTCCACACGTATTTTCAAGGTCGGTTGCATAACGACCGGCAACTTGTCAATCTCAGCCAGGGCCTCACACACATCTTTTTCTTTGGATTCATAAACCATAATCACAATCGGAACCATATCGCCTTCTTTGCGTGCTTTTTGAATAACCGAGGCAATGGAGATTCCACGTTGTCCGAGGATATTGGAAATTTTGGCAATGACACCGGCCTCATCCCTTACGTTGAAACGGAGGTAATATTCCGATTTCAAATCTTCCATCGGGGCCAAGATCAGCTGTTTTTGATCCTCCGGCCGATAATAAACGCTCGGCACTTTGCCGGCGGCATTCATGTGAATATTGCGTGAAATAAATATAATATCCGAAACCACGGCCGAGGCCGTAGGCATTTCGCCGGCACCCTTGCCGTAAAACAATGTCGGCCCTACCGCATCCCCAATAATGTAGATGCCATTGTACACTCCGTTGACCGAGGCCAGGAGATGATCCGACGGCACCAATGTGGGATGCACGCGAACCTGAATTCTCCCATCGGCCGATTGCTTGGCAATGCCTAAAAGTTTAATCACACGGTCAAATTCCTCGCGCGCGTAAACAATATCCTGGGCCGAAATACGGGTAATGCCTTCGACGTACACATCCTCCGGGTGAATCCATTTGCCAAACGCCAGAGAGGATAAGATCACCAGTTTGTGCATGGTATCCCCGCCCTCAACATCCAAGGTCGGGTTGGCTTCGGCAAACCCTTGCTGTTGCGCCTTGGCCAGCGTTCCTTTATAGTCTTCGCCTTTGGCCATTTCCGTCAAAATATAATTGGAAGTGCCATTGATGATGCCATAGATGCTCTTAACATGATTGGCAGCCAGTCCATCGTTCAACGCCTGAACCACAGGTATGCCGCCCCCTACAGAGGCTTCAAAGTAAATCTCAGCTGAAGCTTGACGAGCAGTCCCGTGGATTTCATCCCAACATTTGGCCAACAAGGCTTTATTGGCGGTAACGACATGTTTGCCGGCCCTAAGCGCTTTTAAGATAAAGGTTCGCGCCGGCTCCTGACCACCAATGAGTTCAACCACGATTTGAATCTCAGGATCATTAATGATATCCATGGCATCGGTTGTCAACACGCCTTTATCCAAAGCGATCCCACGATCACGCGTAATGTCCAGATCGGCAATCCGCTTTAATACCAGCGGTACTCCAGCGCGTTGTGCTAACAAATCGGCACTTCTTTGGAAAAGCTTGGCCACACCAGTTCCGACTGTGCCCCATCCCAATAGCCCGATTTTTATGGATTTATCCATAAAAGTGTACCCCTTTCAGACAATATCGGATCATTATACTGACTTCCTTTCAGGTGTCAAGCATTGAGAAAAGAGCATTTCGCAGACAAACACATCCATCAAAACAAGACGAACAAAAAGAAATCCCTCCTCTTCCCATTTCCGGCCGAAAGGCCGAACGGAGAAACGAAGGGATTTCTTATAACACGTGCACACAATTGCAGGCCAATAAAAGGCTTACTTCGCCAAACCCATGGCTTTGAACAAGCCCGAAATGGCAATATAATAATCCGCCAACGCCTTCACATAGTTGACACGTTCTTCACCCAATTGCAGTTCCGAAGTCAACACTTGAGACAGCGGCACCTCATCCATCATCTGCTTGGCGCGATTGATTTCCAAATCTTTTTCTCGGAACTTAATCTTCGACAATGACGCCGTCACCATCGTCATAGCCTTTTGATAATTAAAGTAATTTTCTTCAACCTCGTTGGCAACCTTCCCGCGCAATTCCACCAAATCCGCTTCGGTGGTAGCCTGTTGCACTCGCGCCTTAGCAACATTGGAAAAGTTTTCCAATTTATCAAAAATAGCGACGCTGGCTTGGTGAGTCAAGGAAGATTTGGTATTATCCGTAGCACCAATGGTCTTGGGCATGGTCTTTTTCTTTTCCTGCGAATACTTGGCGGTATTGGCCCCTACCATCCATGAGGCTTCCAGCTTAATCATCCATTCGTCTGTTAATTCAAATTTTTGTCCTTTTTGATTTTGACCGTTTTTCCCAACCGAACCATTAAATGTAATCTTAGGCCAATTTTCAGCCATGGCGACTTTAATTCCATAGTAATCAGAAAGTGTGGTTAGCTCATTGACCGCCAAATCCGGACGATTCTTAAATGCCAGTTCAAGACATTCATCCAACGAGTAGTTAAAATTAAAATCCGTAAATGTCAATACGGCATCAATCTGAATACCTATGCTGGAGTCCACGTTGCAAGCCTGACGAAGAGCCAACTCCGCCAGTGTAATGTCCTGCTGATACGCCATAAGCTGATAATACGTCTGATCGGTTTGGGACTGAACATTCAAAAATTCATGATACGAATTCAACCCTTGACGATACGCTTCTCGCGAAAAAGCCAAAGCCGATTCGGCAGCCTTGGAAAGATCCGTTTGAACTTCGAAAATCATTTGGCTCTTCACTAGGTTGTAATAAGCCTTTTCCACCTTTTGAATAATTTCCTGACGTGCCTGATAATATTTCTTTTTTGCAACTTCCAAATTATTTTTATTTTGCTTAAGCGTATAAACCAATTTGCCACCTTGGAACAGAATTTGTTCACCTTCGATGGCATACTTCATACTGTTAAACGAGGTATCTTGCCCTCCACCCTTATCGGCCGCATCACCGTCTTGGCGTTCCCACGTACCTTTGGCTTGCGGCAAAAAGCCACGTTCTGATTCTTTTACTTTAAATTCCTCATATTTCATTTGCTTTAGAGCAACCTGTACACGACGATCATTGAGCAAGGCCACGCGTTTGCATTCTTCCAATGTAGTTAAAATACTGGGTATTTTTTCAGCCTCTATCATGGCGGTCTCAACTTCCGCCATCTCCTTGGGTTCCTCCATGGTGTCTTCATCGGCAAAAGCGTCCGACTCACCGTCCGGTGTCAGTACTTCGTATTCATCTTTTTGTATATCCTTCTGCTTAGGCGTCACCCGTTCTTCTGGAGCAATTCCCGCTTCTTCCTCTAAAAATTCTTCTTCTGCTTCATCTACTTTTTCATTAGTTTTTCGGGGTAATTCCGGCTCCTTTTTCAGTTCCAATTTCATCGATGGAGTTTGTGCCTTAGAAACAGTAGTCTCTTCAGGTTGAGATTCAGATTCAGCCACGTCTTCCATGAGGTCTTCTACAGGTTTCGATGCCGACGAAGCCTTGGCAGATACGGGCGCCGAAACCGCAGCCGGAGCTTCTTCTGTTATTTCTTCCTCATCCGTTCCTTCTTCATCCAAATAAACTTCATCTACATCTTCATCATTCTTGGCTGCTGAAGATGTCAATGGGCAGGAAAAAATACCTGTCGTCACCCAAATTGTTGCCAGCAGGACAAGCAACCAACGCCGCATACAATTTTCTCCTCTACTCAATGATTTTTTAAACCGGCCTCAGAATTGGCCGCTACCACAGTAGCTGGTTTAATACCAAATACTTTTCGGCCAATCCAGGAAAACAATGCACGAAAGCCCTTGCCAATATCACCAAAAATCAAATAGATACTAGGAATAAACAATAATGTTAAAATGGTACTTGAAATGAGTCCTCCTACAGTCGTAATGGCCAATGGTGACCATAGGTTGGATCCTTCGCTTTTATCAAAAGCCGTTGGTAACAAACCCAACAACGTCGTAGCCGTTGTCATAAAAATCGGTCGCAGACGACTTTGCGATGCTGATAAAATGGCTTTTTTTTGTTTCATCCCTTCGGCAATCAGCAAATTAATTTGATCCACCAAAATAATAGCCGGGCCTACAACAATTCCCGTCAACATAATCACACCAATAAAAACACCGACACTCTTAGGTTTGCCTGTTATATACAGCGCAATGGCCACACCAATAATGGCCATGGCTACCGAAACCATGATAATAATTGGTTGGTAATAGGACTCAAAAAAAGCAGCCAAAACCATGTACACCAATAAAATGGTTAAGATGACCGCCATGGCCAATTGCTTATTGCTTTCTGTCATTTTCTCAAAATTTCCGCCAAAACGGTAATAATATCCTTTAGGAAATTCAACCCCCGCGAGAGATTCTCTAACTTTTTTTACAGAGGATCCCAAATCGGTAGCCACCGTAGCTGAAACCTGAATCATGCGCGACTTGTTTTTTCGCCAAATTTCCGAGGGGCCCAACCCTGGCGAGAAAGTCCCAATTTGGGTTAGAAAGACCTGTTCCCCGTTTGGAGCGGTCACAGTCAACTTATTAATATCATCAAGCGTCTTGCGGTCTTTCTCTTGAATGCGGACGATGGTTTCTACTTCTTCACCTTCTGTATGAAATTGGGTTCCAATAACACCGCGCATTTGCGTGTTTATTTCTTCAGCCAATTGTTGAACTTTTAAATCGTATTGCATGGCTTTCACTTTATCGACCTGAAAGCGCATTTCCGGGCGACCTTCCTTCATACGAATGCGACAATCGGTAAAACCAGGTAACGATTCCATTTTATTCGCAATCGACACGGCCAACTGTTTGAGCAAGACGTAATCGTAACCAAAAATATCCAATATAATACCTTTACCACCCGTCTGTTGCTGTTCCTCAAAATAAACATACGCAGGACGGAATTGCCCTAATTTGGGACGCAATTCATCAAGAATTTCTTTTGTGGAACGTTTGCGCTGTGCCACCGGTAAAAACTCAACATTGATTTCAGAGCGATTTTGTTCTACCAAAGACGATATACTCTTAATTTCAGGAACTTGTGCGAGAAATTTTTCAACTCGCTTGACGATTCCGTTGGAAATATCCAGTTTGGTTCCTGACGGCAATGTCAAATTTACCTTCATTTTATTTTCTTCCATACTGCCCATAAACTCACTGCCGATTTTTGTGTTTAGGTAAACCGCCAACGCCAAGAGTAAAATAATGATCCCTAAAAAATAATATCGGAACCGAATGGCCAATGCGAGCAAGTGACGGTAAAATGTAAAAAATATTTTTTTCAAGCTCGGCCGAGCATTCTCGTACCATTTTTGATCCGGTGGAGGTGGTGCGGTCAGAAATTTACTCGACAACATAGGCATCAAAGTTTGTGAAACGATCATGGACATGATGTGTGAATAAATAACCGTCATGGCCAAGCCCGAGTAAAGAATGCGAATTTCTTGATTTACAAAGATAATTGGGACAAACACCACGATCGAGGTAATGTAAGAAGAGACAATTGCAAAACCAACTTCTTCGCTCCCCACAATACATGCCTCACGAATGGGAAGCCCTTCATCGCATTTTTTGAAGATTGAATCTAAAACAACCACACAGCCGTCCACCAGACTACCACAAGCGAGGGCCAATCCGGATAAAGTCATGGTGTTCAACGTGATGCCCTGGAAAAACATGGGGATGAAAGTGCCGATAAGAGCCAGTGGGATACTCAACCCAATAATGATTGGGCTGCGAATACTACCTAAAGTTAAAACTAAAATAATAACCGCTAAAATGGCGCCTTCAATTAAGGACTTTTTAACGCTATGAATCGCCTTTTTCACTGAAATCGATTGATCCATAACGGTAACCATACGAATACCCTTTGGAAGCTTATCTTTAAGCTTCTCCATGGCGGCGTTAATCCCTGCGCAAACTTCTATGGTATTGGCTTGACGTTCCTTGTGAACATACAAAGAAACTGTAGGCGCTGCATCGTAGCGTGCATACCCTGCGGCTTCCAAATAGGAATCGCGAATCTGCGCAACATCACCCAAGGTTACTACAGTACCATCGTCACCGGTGACCAAACCAATCTTTTTTAATCCCTCAACTGTCTTGAACTGCCCCATGGTGCGCACAAGATATTTAAAATTACCCTTGTCAAGATTGCCGGCCATGAGACTCATGTTATTGTCATGCAGAACTTTCACAATCTGTTCAATTGAAATGCCGTACGATTGCAGACGCGATTGATCAGCCTCAACTAAGATCTTACGTTCACGTCCTCCGGATACTTCAACATTCGAAACTCCGGAAACACGCCCAAGTGCTTCTTTCATGGTGAGATCAACAATCCGCCGCACTTCTTCGGTTTGAATGGTTTCTGAAAGGCAGGCCATGATCATGACAGGAGCATCGGCCACATCGTATTTGCCAAGAATGGGTTTGCGTATTCCTTGTGGGAGTTTATTACGTATTTTTGAGAATTTCTCACGTACTTCCAAGGCGGCAAAGTTCATATCCGTCCCTGGCTCGAACTGCAAAATTGTCTCAGACTTGCCATCTTCCGAAGACGATTCAACACTTTTTAATTTCGCAACAGTTGAAACCGAATCCTCAACCTTGGTGGTCACCATGCTTTCCACTTCGGTAGGAGGTACACCCGGATACTCTACATTAATCGTGACGACTGGGTAGCTGGTATTGGGCATAAGTTCAACCGGTAAGCGGGTAAAACAAATCACGCCCAAGATGGTGATACCCAAGAACACCATGGAGATAGTAACCGGTCGCCTAATTGAAAACGTAGGTAAGCCCATATGCCTCTATGCTTCCTGTTTTTTCTTTCGTGCTAATTTATGAGTCAACTCTTCAACAATCAAATAAATCGCAGGAATTACAATAACTGTTAAAAAAGTCGATGATGTGAGCCCGCCAATAACCGTGACCGCAAGTGGTGCCATTAAGGCCGCCCCTTCACCAATGGCCAACGCCAAAGGCACCAAAGCGATGATCGTCGATAAGGCAGTCATTAAAATAGGACGTAGTCGGGTTCTGCTGGCTTGCACCACAGCGTCCAACGCGGTCGCACCACGCTCACGCAATATATTTGTATAATCAATTAAGATGATCCCGTTGGATACAACTATACCGATAAGCATAATCATGCCGATGATGGCCACAATGGAAAGTGGGGTTCCACTCAAGAAAAGAATACTCATAACACCGATCAGTGAGAGTGGAACCGTGAACATAATAATAAAGGGCTGTATCAAAGATTCAAATTGCGAGGCCATGATCATGTACACCAGCAAAATAGCTAAGGAAAGTGCAAACGCCAAGCTATAAAAAGATTCCTGCATCTGTTCGCTTTCTCCACCCATGATCACACTGTAACCTTCGGGTAACGGCATGGTTTTTAAGCGTTCACTTATTTCTTTAACTGCATCCGTTAGACTACGCTTATACAGATTGGCTGTAACCATGATAAAACGTTGACGGTCCTTACGCTTGATTTCCGAAGGGCCCACACCTACTCCGATGTATGCCAATTCATTTAAGGGAACATCGATGTCCAACGGTGAGTGAATAAGCAATTGTCGTAAATCCGAAACGGTTTCACGATCTTCCGAACGAAGGCGAAGGCGTATATCCACCTCATCCTGACCAGGTTCTTTGAATTTCGTATCTGCATTTCCTTTAATGGCAATTTTAGCGGTTCGTGAAATATCATCCACCGATAAATTGTACAAAGCCGCCTTGTCACGTTGCACATAAACCTTTGTCTCAGGTGCTTCTTCGACCAAACTATTTTTTACGCCGAAGATGCCCACGACATCGCCAATCATAAGCTCCACATCTTTGGTAATTTTCTTCATCAAGGTCAAATCACGCCCCTTGATTTCAATCACAATGGGTGCACCTCCACTAAAGGCCGATACCTGGAGCGCACTGTCTTGAACTACATATTCAAAACGTGCTGGCCCCGTATCTTGTTTTTCCATCTTCGCCTTAACTTCTTGAACCACATCGGCTGTGCCGCGCTCTCTTTCTTTATTCAAATTAACCATGAATTGCGCTTGATGCGGTCCCATGGCATCGGCAGCCTGACTGGCATCGTCCTTCGATGAACCTATATTTAAAGAAAAATCATGAACCTCATGAACTGTTTTTAAAACATCCTCTAATTTTTTGCATGCTTCGTCCGTAACCTTCAATAAAGCACCTGTAGGTAGATTGACTTTAACAATGAACTGACTTTGATCAACCTTGGGCATAAATTCTTTTTTCAAAGGAATCGCCAATAATAAACTACCCAAGAAAAGCAGAAAAATAATAAATAAATTGAATCCTCTGTTTTTCAAAAACTTATCCAAAGCTACGGCAAAAAAAACATCCACTCCATGCAAAACCGGCTCAAACACTTTTAAAAACTTAACTTCCCTTAACTGCCCTTCCCCACCTTGCGATACCAACATTGGTATCAACATCATGGCACCACCCATCGAGGCCAACAAAGCGAAGGTAACTGTAAGCGCCAACTGGGAAAAGAGCTGCCCGGCAACACCTTGAACAAAAATCATGGGCAAAAATACAGTGACTGTTGTAAACGTTGAAGATACAACGGCGGCAGCAACTTCATTGGCACCCACAACCGCAGCTTCCTTTGGCTTTAACCCCAACTCGCAATGACGATATATGTTTTCAATACAAACAATAGCATCGTCCACGAGACGTCCCACCCCTAAAGCCAAACCGCCTAGCGACATCATGTTGAGGGTAATGCCTTGAAAATACATCAAGGAAAACGTAGCTAAGATAGAGATCGGAATAGCCGTAACCACAATCACCGAGGCGGTTAAATTTCTCAAAAAAATCATAATGACAATAAACGCCAAAACACCGCCGATGACAGCATCTTCCATAACACGGTTAATAGACTGACGCACAAAAATAGATTGGTCGTACACAGTAATAATTTTAATTTTTTGACCTTTGGGTAAATCCGCTTGGATCTTTTGCAAGGCTTTCTTAATATTTTCGACGGCTTCTAGGGTGTTGGCGCCTGCTTGTTTCTGGATGGTGATGGAAATATTCTCTTTGCCATTGTAACGCGAAACGGACGTTTGCTCTTTAAATCCATCTTCTACCTTTCCAATATCCGAAAGAACGACAACTCGGTTATCGGTTTGCCGTTTATTGTCATCTTGCGAATCGGTTAGCGGCACTTGGGAAATAGAATTTTCCTGTTGCTCATTAGCCTCATATTCTTGACTTTTATCCAAACCCACCGGCGCTGCTGATATTTCTTCCAATTTGGTAAACTCACCCATGGTTCGAATTAAATAATCGTAAAAATGCCCATGGATTGTACCGGCGGGATAATTAACATTGGAATTTTTTAGGGCATCCATAACCGAAATGGGTGAGAGGCGAGTTGCAGCCAAACGCCCCAGATCGAGGGTTACTAAAATTTCACGTTCCAATCCTCCGTTAATCTGTACAGCGGCCACACCTTCGGCTTTTTCCAATTGATTTTTAATGATTTTCTTTGCAATCTCACGAATCTCATAAATCGGCATATTGGCCGAAACCGAAAGTGTAAGCACCGGAAGTTCAAAGGGATTAAACTTCATAACGACTGGATCTTCGGCTTCGCGTGGTAATTTTTCTTTAACCAAGTCAATCTTTTCGCGCACATTTAGCGCAGCAAAATCCATAGACGTTCCCCAGCCAAATTCAAGCATGACCAAGGAAACACCTTCTTTGGAAGTAGAAGAAATACGCTTAACGTTATTCACCGAACTGCATGCTTCCTCAACAGGTTTGGTGATTAACGTTTCAATTTCTTCCGGTGCCGCGTTCTCGTAATTTGTAACGACCGTCAATTGCGGATAGGTAATGGGCGGAAACAATTCCCGAGGCAAGCGCATATAGGAAATGATGCCCAACAAAATAACCGCAATAAAAATCATTGCTACGGTGACCGGTTTGCGTACTGCAAAATCAGGTAACTGCCCCAAGTTATTTTATCCCCCGTAAATGACGTTGCTGCATATCTGCAAGTTTTCCTTTTAGAACGATGTACTCTGATATTCCATAACCTGTACTTTAGCTCCGTCCTTGAGTTCTTCCATGCCTTCCACAACCACCAAATCGCCTTCATTTAAGCCTTCTGTGATTTGAACATTGTCCGTGGTGACATACCCTAATTTGACGGTCTTGAATTCAGCCTTGTTATTCTGATTGACTGTGAAAACGTGATACGCTCCTTTTACCTTCTTCAGAGCCGGACGCGGAATAATAATGGCATTCTTAGCCTGGAAGATCTTGATGCGAACACGTACAAACATGCCCGGCAATAAAAGACGATACGGGTTGGCAATCTGAACTTTGACATTTAGCGTTTTGCTTTTACCTTTAACCATAGGTGCAATGTTAGTAACCGTTCCGCCAAAATCCAAATCCGGATAAGCATCAATGTTGATTTTTACATCCTGGCCAACCACCACTTTGTTAATTTCTCGTTCCATAATCCCAACTTCAGCAAAAACGTCATTGATATCTAAAAACGTCGCCACTTTCATATTGGGATTGGCCGCGCTTCCCACTTCCACTTCACGACTGCCTAAAATGCCATCCGAAGGTGCCACAATGGCCGTCTTGGCCAAATCGGTTTGTGCCAAATCCAATTTGATCTTCGCCTCTTGAAGCTTCAAAGGAATAACCGCACCCAAGTCATACAAAGCTTGAACATTGTTATAGTTAACCTTGGCTTCCTCATACTTCAACATCTGTTCTTGAGGATCAAGCTGAACAATTATCTGTCCCGCCTTAATTTCATCGCCTTCACGAAAATTGAAGGCTGAAACCGTACCCGAAATCTGAAACCCTAAATTAACCTGGGCAAAACCTTTAATGGTCCCCATGGCCAAAATCGAATCCGAAAAATCCGTTTTAGCAATTTTTAATACTTTCACCTGACTGCCGGCTTCAGAAACTTCTACGCCGGTACCTTCAGTAGCCTTATTTTCCTTTTTGCCGAAAATAAATTTAGAAAGACCCCAAAGCAACAAAACACCTAAAACCACCAAAATACCAATACTGATGGCCTTGTGATTACGAAACCAGTCCATCAGGCCTGTAACCTTCTGGCCCTGTTCCTTCAGCTGATCCATTTGTTCATTCAGATCAACTTTTTTGAACTGAGACGTCAAGCGCGCAAAACGGTTGGCCGGTTTCTTCTTAGTATCTGTTTGAACGCCGGCCTCCGCAGGTTGTTCTCCTGAAGACTCTTCGCCCATTTCCTGCTTTTTAATTTGATCGTACGTTACATTATAGGAACTAACGAGCTTGGATTCTTTTCGTTCCTCTTCGGTCGATGAAGAGTCATCCGACCCTTCACCCTTCCCAAAGAGATTCTTGAATGGGCTCATAGTCTCCTCCCTCCATATAGTGTCGGTTAATTGCCCGAGGTAATCACTTGCACGCGAACACGACGATTCATGGCCCGACCTTTTTCCGAATCATTGTCTGCGGCCGGATCCTTGTCTCCAAAACCCTTCAATGAAATCTTGTTGCTCGGCATGCTCTTGATCTGTACAAAATAATCTTTTACAGCCTTGGCACGCTTAAGCGAGAGGGCATTGGCATCTTTTTCGTCGCCGGATGCATACCCATGAACCAAGATGGTACGCTGTTGGTTACGATCAAAGGTCATCGCAATCTGATCCAACGCATACAAATATTTATCATTTAAATTTTCACTATCTTTGGCAAAATAAACCGTTGTTTTTGTGACCAACTTGCCATCCTTGGTCGTCTTGGTCTGTTTGGATTCTTCCTGAGCTGCTGCTTCAACATCGTCAAAGGCCATATTCTTCACTTCCGCTTCCTGTCTTGCCGCTCGAACCACATCGTCCGATGTACGACGAGTATATTGACTTTGTGTACGCGAAGAGGCCCCAGCCTTAGCACCTTTGGTAATCTGGGCAATCAATGCATTGGTATCCGTTTTGGCTCCTGTACTCTGGATAACCGCATTTTTCGAAATAGGCGCAACCGAACCGCCACCTTTTTGTACTGCAATATCCGCTCCCGCGGTTTGAGCCTCTTTGGCCACAGCTTCACCTTCAGGCCGTTTGGCTTCCACCTCGGTCAACTCACGCTTATTGGTCTGGTTTTTCTTAACAACCACTTTTCCTTCCATGCTCTTTTTCGATTTCATCATTTCATCGGCGGTCTCTTGCAAGGCCTGCTCTGACGCGCTCAACTGTTTTTTCACCATATGCCTACGCTTGGCAACTTTATCTTTCAAGATATCGCCCCACGAAAATTTCAAAGAGACCCGATGGGTCACACCCAAATCACCAAAGGGCATAAATACATAGTCCAATCCCAAAGAAGAAAATACCATCCCAGCACCAACCGAGAAACCTGGAGCCGAAGAAGAATCGTACCCGGTTCGATAGCCTGCTCTGAGCGCGATATCAAAGGTTTCATCTTGCCCGGTTTGAATCCCGGTGCGAATCCAATACTCAGCCCCAGCACGAATCGTGGTTAAGCTTTCCGAAACCCGAAATTCACCATCCAGAGCAAAGGTTAAATCATCGTCTAAAAACTGATACGCCAAACCGGCTTGAGCAATCATGGGCAGTGGATCATTTTGGTAAGTATATTTTACCGGCGTTCCTAAATTTTTAACCGCCACGCCTAAGGTGCTCGGGATCAACCGTACACCCCAGCCTTCTTCGGCGGCTTTGCGGTACCAACGCATTTTCGAAAGCAACAACTGGTCACCTACATCCAACCCCACACTGAACGATTGACTGTTATCAATCGTTTCTTGAATAAGTTTAACTCCCAACCCAACTTTGTTCTCCCGTACAAACATAGAATTCGCCCAGGCCAAGCCCACCAACATATCGGCGGCACCAAACGTTCCTGTGCTGTTGGTGTCATAGTCACCGGTGGGAGTTTCAAACGTCTTTGGAATATCGCCTAAATACAAATATCCCAAACTTACCCCTACAGCTCCGATGTAATCGTATTTATCCGCGTAGGTAAGTGTTTCGTAGCGAATGCCTTCAAACCATTCCAGATGGGTAAAACCCAGTGTACTCCGGCGTAGTTGGGTCAAACCTGCTGGATTCCAGTAGTTGGCATCCACATCATTGGCCACAGCCGTGAATGCGCCGCCCATGCCTTCGGCTCGGGATGAGGTTCCAATCTTCAGGAACGGTGCCGCGGTGGTACCTTCTCCTCCGGCAAAAATCAAGGGTGGTATCCCTAGTACCAACCAGACAAACACACACATGCACCGCAGCACTTGTCTCAACCGGTTTGTTTCCCACTGATTCTTTTTCATAATAGACCCTCCCCTTCGGAGTACTCTGCCGTTTATCGTACCACTGCCAACTTACCTGAACGCTTCTGCCCTTGAACATTTGTAACAATGTAAATATACACACCCGAAGCTAACTTTTGCCCCGATCGATTGACGACACCTTCCCAACGAATTCGATCGGACCCATCGTTTTTCTCTTTTTCCCAAACCAATTCACCGCTGAGGGTAAATACTCGAACACGTGCATTGTAGGTTAAATGAATAAAATTAATTTGTTTGAAGTAGGCTTTTGAATCGAAATATGGGTTCGGAAACACAACCACCTGATCCAAATTGTCAGAAGGCTGCGCAGTCGTAGTAGAGGTATGAGTAGGGGTAATGGTTGAAGTCATGGTCGTAGAGGGTGAGGCCGTCGGTGTGGGAGAAACCGTTGCCGTCTCAGTAATGGTACAGGTCATGGTTTCGGTCGGGGAACCGGTCACCGTAACCGTCCACGTAGGTGTGGGGGTTGTTGTAGGTGTGATGGTTGCCGAAGGAGTCCATGTGGGCGTACTGGTAGACGTCATAGTTACGGTTGGTGTATGGGTGATCGTATGACTGGCCGTAACTGTAGGGGTATAGGTAGATGTAGGTGTGGCGGTGGGTGTCATAGATGGAGTCGCCGATTCAGTCGGTGTAGGCGTCACGGTAAATGTCATGGTTTCAGTGGTCGAAGCAGTCAAGGTCGCCGTCTGGGTTGGCGTAGTGGTCTCTGTTGACGTTTGCGTAATCGTGGCTGTGGATGTCGCGGTTATCGAAACCGTGGGTGTAACGGTATCGGTGGGAGTCGTCGTGATGGTAGGTGAGTTGGTTTCGGTGCTTGACATAGTGGCGGTTGCAGTAAACGTAGGGGTCAAGGTAGCCGTGCCGGTCGAGGTGCCTGTTATTGTAACCGACGGAGTCGAGGTCGCACTTGCACTCGGTGTCGCTGTACTTGTACAGGTGGGTGTCTCAGTCTGCGTTGATGTATCCTCGAAGGTTACGGTGGGCGTGGGGGTTGTCGTTCCAGTGAATGTTGCGGTAGGAGTGACTGTAAGCGTCGGAGTATGTGTATGGGTCGCGGTTATGGTTGGAGTCGGAGTATTG
The DNA here is from genome assembly GCA_964604705.1 of uncultured bacterium. GTDB lineage: Bacteria > Oederibacteriota > JAAXVQ01 > JAAXVQ01 > JAAXVQ01 > JAAXVQ01. Next base: position 191,572 of record CAZSAP010000005.1, on the reverse strand, counting down.
TCAAAAACCTTAACCCAATCCGTGACCATGTATTCTCCGGAGGCACCTTCTACCACAAGTTGAACGGCGAAGGTTTTGGTCCCACTCCAACCCGTTGCACTCTGATAATTAAAGGCAAAAGTACCGGTGGATGAAGAACTCGTATTCAAATCCTGATACGCCCAGGCTCCACCGATCTCCTGAATGCCCACTTTCCATGTAGCGCCGGCGGAAAGATTAACGATATTTACTTCAACCCATGAATACGTCGAAACATCACACGTCTGGGCAGGTGCTAAGACTTTCCCCCAAGTACTGGCCGCAGTTCGGGTTACAACCGCATACGAAGGAACATAAGCGTATCGCAGATTAGCATTGAAACCAGAATCGGTTGTATCATCACTCCATCCGCTCACTTGTGCCCCTCCTGTTCCCACAAAATTTTCAACCCATACATCTGCTGCACCGGCATATTTTACTGAAGCGAACACCATAATAAGCCAAACGATGCCAATAGGCATCCCTAGCTTCCGGAAAAAATCACGACCCATCGCGATGATTCCCGTAACATTTTTCATTTTATTTTTCAATCTCATCTTTCAATGGCCCATAGCGCGCCGTAATGGTTAAACGATGCGTTCCACCCAAAGCTGCAAACGGCACAAAAGCATAATCCAACTGCAAATCGGACCACCGAACACCAGCTCCAAAACTGACACGTTGCGCCATATTTTCTGTTTGCAAATCATTCCCGCCCATTTGCTGTTTATACCCAAGTCGAGCCGCAAACATTTGACGGTACCAGTACTCAAGTCCGATTCCAAGATTGAGCTTGTTGTCCAAGGGTTGGTTGATCTCCAATCCCGCACTGAGTCCGTGTTCCCGGTTTTCACCAAAAAAATCTTTATACCCAAAACCACCGCGAATGTTAAGTGGCAATGAATCGCTTTTAACATCGGGGCCTAGATTTTGAATGGCCACACCCAGCGCAATTTTGCGTTCCATAAAAAACACCAAAATGCCTAAATCCGCAGCTTCCCCAAAGAGGGCTTCAGTTCCAAGATTGGTTTGAAACAACTTTAGATTCAAGCCAATGGAGAAATTTGAAATTTGAAAACCATATCCCAAAATTCCGGCAAAATCTGAAACCTTCAGCGGTTTTTCATCTTCCAAATCATTGTCAATATCTGGCATATGTCGGTAGAGAAACTGAACACCTCCGCCAAAGGTATCGCCCAGCATTTGACCCATGGTCAGTTCTTCATATTCAACATCACTGAACCAGAATAAGTGTTCAAACGAAACATGAAACAAATTCTGCGGCATCAAGGACAAACCTGCAGGATTCCACTCCATGGAACTCAAATCATCAGCCAAGGCCACATAAGCGCTGCCCATACCGGTGGCCCTAGCACTGCGTCCTGCCTTAAAAAAGTTGGCCGCCGAGGTTCCGACTCCGCGGGCTTCCACGAAATGGGCCAAACTGCCCAAGGCCCAAAGCGCAACCAAAAATCCAATGGAAACTTTACGCATCTTAAGCTCCTTTGTGTATTGGAAATACGTTAGCGTTTAAATACAACCACTTTTCGGGTTTTATGCGTATCCCCGCAATTATACTGAATCAAATACACACCATTGGCCACATACTCGGTGTTTTCATTGGTTCCATCCCACTGCCAGAATCCTGTAGCCGGCAACGGAGTGGTGGGCGGAATATCAAAATCCTGCCGACGAATTAATTCCCCTTCAAGGTTGTACACACGCAAAGTCACAGTGGAAACAGAACTGTCACGGGTTTTAAACGTTATCTGCAAGGGTTCAATCTGAGGATCAAATTTATTATGGTTGATTTGCAGACTATCTTCCTCCAAGCGCTTGGAGGCATAATAGTTTAACGCTACTTGATCCATGGTTGGTGTGGCCGCCCCACTTCCAGGTGTGTTATGCGTAGTCTGCATTGTGATTTTGTAGTGCAGGTATCGCATGGTTTGACGGATATTAAAAGGCCCGGTTGCTTGTTCAGCTCCCCAATCGGACCAAGCTCCGCGATCCATGGCCATGCGGCATTTCACGCGTATGATTTCGCCGTTAGGCATACCCGTCCAATCAAGGCTATCAACAAACTGATCTTTATCCAAATCTACAAACCGTTCATATGTACCTTCCCACGCATAGGCTTGGAAGGTTTGGTAAGCCACATCGGTAATGCTGGTCATAAAGGTATTGGATGAATGCGGTGTTGTATAACGGCCACCCAAGACATAAATAATGCCATTGTTGGTCACGGCTGAATGTGCGGCAACAGGTTGTTCCAACGAGGTGGTCGTGTATTGCCACGTCCCATAAATGCCGGCATTAGGAATGGTTCCGGTTCCGGCATTGGGCATGCAATAAAACACACGGTTGCGCAATGTTCCACCGGTAGGATCACTACTTCCACCAATAACATACATGCGACCGGACGTAAAGACCACCGCGTGCTCCGCTAAATTCAACAACATGGGAGTGGTGGCGTTCCAAGTACCGACTGTACCGTTATCATTAATGTCGGCATAATAAACTGCATTGGAGGGATTGCCTGCCGGAACATATACACCAATAGTATCCGGTGGGACAAACAAGGCTGAATCACGGCCTCCCAAAACATAAATTCGCTTGTTGGCCACACAGGCGGCCATGTCGTATAACCGTGTTGGCAAAGGCGTCGTTTGTGCCCAACCGCCTGGACCGTTCAAGGGATTGATGGTCCCGCCCGGATTCGGAATCGCAAACCAAACCTTGTTTTGAACATCGGGATCACTGGTTCCGACCGCAGGGTGTGATACGACCGGTAGACGATTGGTTCGTGAAATCCCACCCAACACATACAATACATCGTTGTACGAAACCGAGGCTGCTCGGATCAAGGGCTGGTAACAATTCCCTCCGGCTAACGCGGGCGTCCATTTTGGATCGCGAATCGGAATGTAACTGGTAGCCTCAAAATTTCCCGTAGTCGAACCCGTACCAATGTTTTCGTAGAAAACATCTGCCTTTCCTGCATACCACCCTACAGGAGTCGTTCCATAAAACGCAGTGTCGGAACGAGATGCAGCCCCTGCAAAAATAGCCGCATTCGCCGAATTTACGCCACCGATGACATACACCTGATTATTTACCGCCATGGTACTGGTGTGAAGAATTGAAGCCATGGGCATCTGACCATTATTGGAGTCCGAAGACCATGTCTGAAGCCCACCGTTACTGTCCACATTGGAACGATAGACCGACGAATATGCTCCGGCCGCATTGGAGGTGTCGCCGCGCCCGTCAAAATAGGCGGAATAGGTGTTGGGACCTCCGCCCATCACATAGACGATGGGTTGATTGCCTTTGGAAGAACTGGCAGCCGTGGAATCCGGCAAATTGGTTTTAATAATACTGGTGTGACCTGTCCAGATCGGTTTCTTACTCCCCCCGTAAGGCGTGACGAATAAATCCGTGGTGGGCAACCACGATGAAATGTTTTGTTTGTTCTCTACAAGATTGGCAGAAAAAATTTGTTTTTGTGAACCCGAGTTGTTCGTACCGCCCATCGTGATGAGATGATTGTTAAACGACACCAGTGTGTGCCACTTGATCGGAACCGGCAGATCCGTGGCCCGCGTCCAGGTATCACGGTCATTGCCGCCCGGGATTTGGCCATCGGTTTGGTTCAATCCAGCAAAATAAACCACCGATGTGGCATTGGCGGTGGTCGAAGTTGAACCACCGCACACCCAAATCTTCCCGCCGCTGATGGCGGCACTGCCATCGTAAAGCGGTTCCGGCAAAGGTGTGGTTACGTTCCAGGCAGGAATATCGCCACTAACAGGGTTGATCACCCCTAGGTAAATACTGTTTTGCGAATCCCGGGGTTGCCCTGAACTCGACCCACCAATGACATAAACCCGCCCATTGCTTATGACAGCATTATGCCCCGATAAACCCATGGGCAAAGGAGCCGACGCGGTTTGCCAAGCTCCCGCGGGGATATCCCCATTGGGAAGAACCGCAGCATAGAAAATTGTATTTTGAGTGATATCCGACGAATTCATTCCGCCAATGACATAAATCCAACGTTCAAAGCGTACAACCGCAGGTCGGAACAATCCCACAGGCAAGGGGGCAACAGCGGTCCACGTATTAGGCTGATACAAGGCTTTGATCTGCCCATCGTGTCCTGTAATCTTACCCCAATAAACCGAATCCAAGGTTGTCGAGTTGGCCGAACGTCCACCTATGATGTATAAACGACCGTTGTAAACCGTGGACGCATGTCCGTATGTAGGTTGGGGCAATGAAGGAAGTTTTTCCGGATCCCATTTATCTACAGTGCCATCGGCTTTGATGTTGCCGTAGTGGATGCCATCTTGCGCATTGTCGATGCTCCCGCCAGGACCGCCACCACTGGAATCCGCCTGCCCTTTCCCGCCAATAATGTAAACCTTCCCATTATAAACAATGGCAGAATTCCAGTACAATGCGGTTGTGGGACCTGACCCTGGCAACCAACTCCCCAACATTCCGTAAGGTGATAATTGCAAACCACCTTTGATGCCTTGGGTGACTTGAATATTATCCTCGGTCCCACCAAAAAAATCCGTGGTTAATGAATCTGTAAATTGTTTGGCGTGTACCGGTAGGCTCAAGCACAACAACAGTGCCAGACTATATAACCCCCAGCAATTTACTCCGAGAATCCAACGCGGCGTTCCGAAAAGTGTACGTTCAAAACGTTTTGCCGTCATAGACGCAATGCCTCCGGTAAGGGTATTCAATTTAGCGTATTTCTTTTTTCGCAGGCGGATTAACTGTTTCCAACCGTTGCATACGTTCATTCAAGTCCAACAATAGCCGGATAATATCTGATGCTAAATAGAAGGCTAAAAAATATACTCCGCCCATGAGCAACGCCCCTAAACTGGCGAGTTTCCCAGCACCGGAGGCCTTTCCAAACAAAATGATCAAGGCACCGATTAAGCTGATACCTGCAATAACATAGGAAAGAATCTTTGTAATTAAAACCGATATCCGTAAAAAGGCATATTGATTTTCCACTTTTGCCCCCAATTAGAATATTTTATAAAACTATACCATTCTGGATTTATTTTGTCAATTTTTCTTACACACCTGGAATTCAAGATATTTCAAAGGTTTTTTAACTTTTTTTAACGTAATTCAACATGATTTTTGTCAACTCTCTTTGCGCTCTGAATCAACTTTTTATAAAGGATAATATGCTCAATATCAAAACAATCAAAGAGCAAAAAAACAAGGTCATTTTTAAAAACCCCTGATAAATAGCCGTTTTAGCCCAGCGCATGTTCAATAGTATTGGTAAACTGAATATTGCATTGCCCAAAAAAACATTGGTGAAAAACAACATTCCTTGCATTCGTGTCGGCTGCAGCATGGCCCAACAACACGCAACCAACAAAGGAGCGCAAAAAGTAAAACCCGATAAACCGCCTAAAACAAAAATAGATCCTGGCCAGCCAGAAGGATCTGTCCATTTTGCAAGTCTGATTTCAGGTGAATGCCGTGTCACAAGGTACAACAGCATAAAAACCGAGAAAAGAAAGGTATTGGCATAAACCAAACGAGGGAGTACTGGAAAACTCAACCAAGCGCCTAAGGAAGAAAACAATAGCCCAAGAAACAAATAGGCCAACCAACGTCCAATAAAAAATAAAGACAAGCGCATTAACGTCGGACGAACAACCCACTCCCCTTGCAGGTTGGGAAAAGGAAATCCCAAAACCGCAGGTTGCCAACCTGTATAGACAAACATGGTTGCACCAATTAAGCACGCTGTCCAAAAAAGCATGGAGTGTTTCACCCCTTGTTAAATAGAAACCACGTTAGGTTATATCCGATTTTAATCCAAACTCCTGCTCCTAACGTACCTGTGACCATACCTAATACGATGACAACCACCATGCGTGTCCAGCGGCGGGTTTCGATCGATGCGGGTGCGGACTGCCAAGCCCACTTTAGTCCCAAGGCGTTTCCCGAACAGACCGCTTCACAGCGGCCGCAATGATTGCATGTGCCATCCACCTGAATCCGGTCTTCTTGTATTCGAATCGCCTGCATCGGACACGCGTTTTGGCATTGGGTACAATGTTGGCAGTCTTCGCTCCGCCATTCACGCTGCAAGGGATGCCAGCGGCTCCATATACTTTGCCATGCTCCAAACGGACACAGGTATCGACAAAACGTTCGCTTTCCTGTAACCAGCGGTAAAAAAAATATACCACCCAACCCCACACTCAGCAGTGTAACCATTGGCCAGATGGAGTGTATACCCGCACGCATGCCTACATGCTCTGTAAATTTAAAAGGACACATCCATTGACAAAAGACTGTCTCGCGTTGTGTCCACGTGATCAGCACCAAGGCCGTCCAAATCCCCACGTTCACATACTTCCATACACCTTGGGGTGGGTGCACTTTCCAAAGTGGACGCTTCGCGCTTACGCGGGAGGTACTCTCATCCCACGCACCATATCCGCAGATCCAGGAACACCAGGCGGTCCCAACCAGGCTGGCAAACACCAAAAACATCCAACCGCTGGAAAAACTATAGGCGTCGTGACCCAGACCAAAAAACGCATTCAACCACTGGAAGCCAACCGCACCGATTGTCGTGGACAAGGCCATGTGACACACCGTCGGTCCCACACCTCCCAGTTCCTTGGAGGGTGTACTGATGACGGCACCAAGTGTTCCCAGCGCCAAACAGGCGAACCACCAAAACCGATAGGGATTTATTGTTCCGTTTTTTAAAATTGAGAACACGATCCATCCAGAGAAAAGGCCCCAAACACTCAATCCCAACCATGCTCCTGGATGTTGCAAATGCAGAGCCCACCCGAGCAACAACACGGTTCCAAAAATGCCAATACCCCAACCTGCAGCCCAGTGGGGCGACATATGAAAGGATGTATTCTCACGTGAGTGAGTAAACAAGGTCATGCTGCATTATAGCAAGCGAACAGAAATCGGAGCAAGGAATTCACAAAAAAAAAGTAGCTCAAACATGCTACACTGGTTTTGCTGAATCTCAACCCCACGTTCAGGAGCCCTGCATGCGCGCACCCAAAATCATGTTCACTGGATGGTTTATGGGATTGGCAACCACGCTTTCCCAACTCACCCTAATCCGCGAACTCAGCCAGTGGTTCTGTGGCAACGATATGTTTCTCGGCTGGACTCTGGCTGTGTGGGTAGGCGGAACCGCATGGGGCGCAGGCTCGCTCGGATCTAAATTCAACCGACTGTTCTCCGGTTCACACCTTGCGCGAATCGTGCTCTTAGGTTCGCTCCATTTTTCTCTTCTAATCTGCCTTCTGCTTTTTTCACGCTCCCTGAATGGTCTCATTCCTTGGTCCATGGCCGCGAATCAAAACGTCACCTACATGTTCCTGGGTGTTTTGCTGTTGAGTGTCCCTTTGGCGGCCTCGGGCGGGCTTTGGTTTGCTTCGCTCATGCCCAAGCTTCCAACCGGAACCCCTTCTAACCCCACTTCCATCCCAAGCCAATTAACGTTCTCGGCTTTCAATGTGTTTTTCTGGGAAGCCATTGGTGCTACCAGCGCAGGGTTGGTGTACACTTTTGGGCTGAGTTCCCATTGGAACCCCTGGTGGGTCGTCGCATGTTTGCTTGCCACCTGGATGACCTTTGCCTTTGAAACACGCAATGCTCTACGCGCACGCATTTTTTCAGTAGGCGGGATTTTGTTGGTAATCGCATTGACCCTTTGGCCGGGCTGGAATGCGGTGAATCAACATTTCACGGTTCGCCAACGTGAGGCCGGAGAACGCCTGGCTTCGGGGGTCACGCATCAAGGGACCGTAGCCCTTTATCAACAACAGCAGACCTATGCTTTCTATGTCCAAAACCAATGCCGTGCATCCTTTCCCTGGCCTGAACAAAACGAACCTGCCGCCCTCCTCACCTGGCTCTGGGGAACCCCGCCTAAAAACATTGCCCTGATCGGTGGGCATCCTGATTTCATTCGCGCCCTCTTGCAGCAAACCGAAGTCCAGCAACTCACGGTATTGTCACCTGAACCCGAAGCAGACACCTGGTTTCATCAAAACCTACCCAATGCTTGGCAACCGCTCTTTGCCGATCCACGGCTTCGCTGCATTGAAAGCGACGCCCGAACATTTTTTGAAGCACCCAGCAATCAGGAATTTGACCGGATCCTTATCCTTTTGCCTCTACCCGAAACCTTAACGCTCAATCGCTTTTATACCTTTGAATTCATGACCCTGCTGCGCCGTCACCTCTCTGCTCAGGGCATTGTGGATTACATCCTACCCTACTCCGAAAACGTCCGCTTGTCCCCCGAGCAAGCACTCTTGCAATCTTTTTGGGGGAATCTCACCCGCACGTTCCCCACCTGTCGCGTGTGGGCAGGGGGAGCACTCCACCTTTTAGCTACACCTTTGCCCGACCCCAACACTTTTTCCGCCCCCACTCTTTGGCCCAAGCATCTGCAGTCCGCCTATTTTACGTCCTTGCAATTTCCCGTACTTTTTGATAACGAACGCTCCTCAACCTTGCAACGCGAATGGAGCCAAAGCCTCAACCGCTACAAAAACACCGACATGCGCCCCCTGGCTACAGGCTATTCCTTGCTGCATTGGCTGTCTCAACAATCACAAGCGCTTCTGGTTTTGCTAGGCCTATTCATTCTAGTTCTCATCCTGCTTGCGGTTCACAGTTTTCGTTCTACGGTTTGGCACACGCCCTTGCTGCGTATGGGTATGGCCGGTGGTTTGGGCCTCTCCACCGAATGGATTGTGTTGGCCGCGTTTCAAAGCCGCCGAGGCGTCGTCTGGGGTGAATTGGGGGTTCTGATCGCCATGTTCATGGCCGGCATGGCCTTGGGTACCTGGGTGGCTCAACGTTCAAGCTTCAAACACCTACCCTCCGCCGTTTACTTGCTTTGGCTCACTTGCCTGAGTGCGCTTTCAGGGTTTGCTGTCTACGGAACCTTCGGTGCCTGGCTACCCACCTTGATCCTTTTGGGTGGAAGCGGAGGCGGAGTGGGTGCCATGTACGTCCGACTGCAATCGGAGTCAAATGCTCAGCCTGCCGTAGCCTTCTGGAGCGCCGATCTGTTGGGTTCTGCCGTGAGCGCGGTTTTGACCATTATGGTGTTATTGCCCTGGTATGGATTTCATGCCGGCTGGATCTTGGCTCTGGGTGTGGGCGGTACGGCCCTGGGATTCAATCTTTGGGGGCGGCTTGCTCGAAAACCTGAACCGTAAAGGTCCATATCTCCGTCGCCGGGTCTTTCCAAGCATCGGGTGGGAGATGGGCTTTTTGATAACACACTTCATTTAAAAACGTTTCCAAATCCCAACCTGTTTCTTGGGCCACCTGTGGCAAAAACAGACCTGTACGCCCTTGCGCCCGCACCATCACGCCGTCGGTCCCGAGACGAATCTCCTTGACCGAACGCACCTTATGCAATGGCGAGAGCACCGAAATTTCCAAGGAGGTCCGTTCCCACTCATCGCACCGCAGGGGAGGAAACCGCGGATCTTCAAACGCCGCGGCGCGAGCCAACTGCGGAACAGCTTCCGACAGAGGCATGACCGCTTCCGTCATGCCAATGCACCCGCGCAACTGTTGCTTTTGTTTCAGCGTGACAAACACGCCGCGTTTGGTTTTCATCCAATCTAAACCCGGGAGTGCAACCTTACGCGCGGACTCAAACTGCAAGGCTTGCGTCAACGTGTGACGCGCCAGGTTCAGCAAAGCCTGCCCCTGATCCGAAGTAAACATTCCATTGACCATAACCTCGCCCGAGGTTGACTCCGGTTCCTCCGGTGCCGTGAATGCCAGAGCCGCGTACCCCACAACACGATCTTGCTGGCCCGACACCTCGCCGGAATGGGTGTACTGCAGCACCTGGGCGCGGATTGCCCCTTGCGATTTGGCCACCTGCATCACCACCTCCAAAGCTTCTTTGCCGCAGACAGTGCAATCCAACTGTGGGATGCCCTTTCCCATCCACTCGGCATCTGTGCGTTGAAACTGAACAACGTTCAGCGTGGCCAAACTTCCCAAGAGGGCATGATCCACACGAGCTGCATCCTGCCCCCGGGGATAATGCGAAAGGTCGGTGGACGCCACCAGCAGCACCTGTCGTCCCTCGGCTTGGCGTACCAACGCACGGGCCACCGAGGCTATTTGTTCAGGGGTGGAGGGACCCATAATCAGAGGCACCAGCTTAGCGTTGGGGAGTACGCGTTGTAAAAACGGAACCTGGACTTCAACGGAGTGTTCTTGACTCCAAGCTTCGGGTTGGTTATGGATGTTCGGACACATTTGCAAGAGTGCTTGGACAGCCTGCCGGTCAACCGCGTATTCCCCTAAGGGTGTTCTAAACGCATCCCCGATCCAAACGGCGGCTCCGGAAGACTGCATGCGATGGGCCGTGCCGATCACATAGACCGTATCCACGCGTCCATGTTTTTGAGTGCCCCAACCCACCCCGGCGATCTTCCCGGAAAACGCATATCCGGCATGCGGAACCATCAGGGCCACGATCCGTCCTTGAATGTTCAATGACGCCGCGGGGTGAAGGTAGGCGTCCACCTCGTTTTGCAACGTTTGTGATTCGGCGGGATAAAACGAGCCCATCACTACGGGTTCTCGTACGCTTCTGGGTTGCGTGGCTTCGGCTTGGCAACCGCCAAGGCCCAAAACCATTCCGCCTAGAAGCACACCAATCAAAGGGCTCCACCTTGGACAAACCATCTTTTGGCGCATACGCATGCCCCTCCCCCTAAGCATTAGCCGGTACTCAGGCCCACCCTGTTGCGTGCGTGCCCATGGGATCATTCCCAAATACCAGGAATGCGCGTATGACAGTGTGGACAGGTCCCATGTGAAATACGGTTGGCCATGACGACGAAACCTTGGCGTTGAATCAATACCTCACCGCACCGTGGGCAATAGGTGTTCTCCCCCTCATCCCCACTCAAGTTCCCCACATACACATAACGCAAACCCGCTTCCTTCGCCACGCGACGGGCTTGACGCAAAGTTTCCGCCGGAGTTACCGGGGCGGACTGCATTTTGTATCCGGGAGTGAATCGGGAAAAAAACAGAGGCGTATCGGGGCCAAGTTCGGCCACCATCCATTGAGCCAAGGCACGGATGGAGGCAACCTGATCGTTTTGCGAAGGTACGATCAAATTCACAACTTCAAGCGCCACCCCCGAAGCCGCGATGATTTTCAAGGTACGCAAAACCGGGGATAATTCCCCACCCACCACGCGGCGATAGTATGCAGCATCAAAACTCTTCAAATCAATTTTGACCACATCCAAATACGGCAGGAGCTGCTGCAGCGGTTCCGGTTCAATGTACCCGGCGGAAATCATGATGGTGTACAGTCCCGCTTGGTGGGCCTCGCGCGCAATATCACGCATATATTCGTAGAATATGACCGGCTCCGAGTAGGTGAACGCTATGGAACGGCAACCTTGCTCCTTGGCGGCTTGGACAACCTCCGTCGGCAGCAACCGTTCTGCGGGTAAGAATTGAGCGCGGCTTTGCGAAAGCCCCCAATTTTGGCAAAAATCACATTCCAGGTTGCACCCGGCCGTTGCCAGAGAAAACGTCCGTGAACCGGGTATGAAATGAAACACAGGTTTTTTTTCAATGGGGTCCACATGCAGCGACGCCACTCGCCCATACACTTGCGTTGCCAAACGGCCGTATTGATTGACACGGACTTGGCACCAACCCAGGCTGCTTTCGGGTAAAAAACAATGTCGCGGACAGAGTTGACAAAGGATCCCGTGACAACGGGGTACCCCAAAGGCGGCTGCATGAGTATACAGGGAATGCTTTTGTGTTTGGGTTTGAAAGAAACGCGGGAGTCGTTCACTGCCCCAAGCCCAACCAAACGCCACCACCAACAAACCCCATGCCAACAGTGACGGAAGCCACTGCGCCATGCGGAGTGCTTCTGTCCCTTGGTGTGAACGCATGATCAGGAATTAACGGGTTTACCGTTCTTAAGGATTTTGTAAATCACCCGCAACCGACCCTCACGCGTACGGCACAGATGAATGAATTGATTAACCACCTCGTGCAAAGCTCGTTCCTTGGGATGTTCTGTGGAAAGGAGATAACTGTACTCAATCTTTTTACCATTTTTGCTTGCGTGCAGCAGCCCTTCTTCAGCCAATTCCTGAACTTCACGCTTGATGGACTCCGACGAACGATTAAGGGCTTTGGACAGATCCAAAATTTTGAAGGCTGTCTTGGGATGTTCATGGAAATAATTGATCAATTCCCATTTTATGAAGGAATTGACAAAACGGTACATAAACTGTTCCATGGGCTCATCCAGCCCCATCATATTGTTCAAGCCTTCATCCTCTAAAAACATGCGTGTACAGCCCCCTTGGCCCTATAAACCCCAAATACTTCATTCCGCGTATTATTCACGGTGTCCGACCGATTGTCAAGGATTTCGCCGTTTTTTCATGAGTTTTCCGGCACAAACTCCAAGCGCGCTCAAAAAAAAGCACAAGACCACATTTCCGTGTACTTTTGGATTTAATTTAACTATACTAACCACGCTTCACCGGCTTTGTCTCTACACCTTCGCCATGTCACTTCCCGCATGTCAGGAGCCTTTAGACTATGTCTGTAAGCTTGGAACAATTCAACGAAGCCATTCTCCCGATACATCGTTCACTCACGCGTTCAAAGATACTCTTAACCACATTGCAGGCGTGCCAGACACTTTTCCAAGCTGAAGAAAGCGCTGTCCTGATGACCGTCCCTCACTCCCATGAACTTGAAATCCTCTGCCTACGCGAACAACGTTCCAAACGCATCAAACGGTTTCGCGTTTACCGCAACCATGGTGTGGAGTGGTACCTGTACACATCTGGAAAAGCCATGGTTGGCCCAGGCACACTCATGCGCCTGCCCGCCTCACCGGCCTTCATCGACCATCCACCGCATTTCCAACCCCAGGCGATCCACAGTTTTATGTGTACTCCGCTCAAAACCGGTGCACGCCATCGCGGCACACTGATTGTCATCAACCCTGCGCAAGGTCAGCATTTCCACGCCAACGACTTAGCGCACCTTCAAACCTTGGCCCACCACACCTCATTGGCTCTGGAAAACGCATCCGATTTTGACGCTCTGCGGTCACTCAATCTCGAGCTCACGCGCCAGGTTAAGGTAACGACCACGCAACTGATCAACGCCAATGAAACACTGCGCCTGGCCGATGTCACAAAATCCGAATTGATTTCCATGGTTTCCCATGAACTGCGCACACCGATCACTGCCATCTCCGGCTTTGCCAAACTGTTGCTCAAGGCCAAAACCAACGCACTCACCGAAGAACAGGCACAATTTTTCAACATTATTCAAAAGCATTCAGAGAATCTGGAGCGTATGATCACGGATTTATTGGATATTACAAAAATTGAACAGGGACGTTTGGAGATGCATCACGACCGGCTCTCGCTGAACACGCTGGTCAATGAAGCCGTACTTTCCTTGCATGCATGTCTTCCCGAACAAGCCAAACGGGTGCAGGTCATGCCTGCGGAAACGTCCGCCTTGTTGGTCGGCGATCGTATGCGATTGCTCCAGGTGATTAACAACTTCCTGACCAACGCGCTTAAATATTCACCCTTGGACTCACCGGTCTTGGTTACCGTGTCCACGACCGCCCAACAGCTACAGCTGACTGTCGTCAACACCGGCCAAGCGCTTTCAGACGACCAACTCGACAAAGTCTTTGAAAAATTCTTTCGTATAAAAACCAGCGCCACCCAAAGCATTCCCGGCAGCGGTTTGGGGCTGGCCATCTCTAAAAAAATCATCCAAGCGCACGGTGGCCGAATTTGGGCCGAGAACCGTACCGATACCCAGATCGCCTTTTGTTTCCAGCTTCCCCGCTTTCACAACGCCGCTTGACCTGCCTCCGTGTTAGTGAAACAACGGCCACGTAAACGCAAAGAGAACCACAAATAAAATCGAGGCCAAACTTCCACCCAACCCCACCAGCGAGTGTCGAGTAAAAATCATAATAATCGAAGTGCCCACGCCAGCGGCAAAACAGATCAAGGCATACACCCCTGCCGACGTAGACGGAATCGGTGTGATCCACAACACCCAGATGTAAGAAAGTAAAAACGCCGCCATAAAACTTACAAACCCCACGATAAAACGTTTCTGTTCAATTTTGGTATCGGCTTTCGTCATTGGACACTCCTCCTGCGTTCTGTATATTTATTTTAGTTCAGGCCTGTGTTGCGGCTGTTTCCGTGCCTGCTCGCGTTTTTGGAGCTTGGCTTGGAGTTCTTCACTCCAACGTTTTTCACATCCTTGAGTTCCTGGTTGATAGAATCTTCGCCCGATTAATTTCTCAGGTAAAAAATCATCCGGAACCCAGTGATCCTCGTAATCATGGGCATACCGATAGCCATCCCCATACCCCAAATTTTTCATCAGGCGTGTGGGTGCATTGCGAATGTGCATGGGTACGGGCAAATCACCCGCCGTGCGCACCGACTCCTCAACCTGACCGTAACCAACATACACCGCATTGCTCTTGGGTGCCAGCGCCAAATATACAGCCAATTGTCCCAAAACGAGCTTCCCTTCGGGCAACCCGATGAATTCAAAAGCCTGCTGGGCCGCAACCGCCTGTTCCAGTGCCCGAGGGTCGGCCAGCCCAATATCTTCAACGGCCATACGGGCCATGCGACGCAATAAATAGCGGGCATCTTCTCCGGATTCCAGCATGCGCCCGAGCCAATACAAGGCCGCATCCGGATCCGATCCGCGCACACTTTTATGCAAGGCGGAGATAAGGTTGTAGTGTTCCTCGCCAGCCCGATCGTAACGAAGCGCTTTTTGCTGAATGGCTTCTTCCGCCATTTCCAGGGTTACCGCCGTAACGTGCCGCTCCGACGCCAACCCGGCCAAAAGTTCCAGTGTGTTCAAGGCCGTACGTGCGTCCCCGAACGCCCGTTCGGATAAAAAGCGCAAAGCATCCTCGTTGACCTGGAGCCCCATTTTCCCAACACCGTGTTCAGCATCCACCAACGCCCGCTGCAACAAGGTGCGCAAATGCGCTTCGGTCAAGGAGTTAAGCACAAACACTCGACAGCGTGAGAGCAAGGCGGAGTTTAATTCAAACGAAGGATTTTCGGTCGTAGCCCCAATCAATACCAGGGTCCCTTGTTCCACAAACGGCAAAAAGGCATCCTGTTGGGTTTTGTTGAAATGATGAATTTCATCGACAAAAAGGATGGTGCGCCGCCGATGGTACTTGCGGTTGCGTTCGGCCTCGGCAATAACCTCCCGCAACTCTTTGATCCCTGAGGTAACGGCCGAGTACGCTTTAAATTCCGCACCTGTATGCTGGGCTACCAAACGCGCCAAGGTGGTTTTCCCCACACCCGGCGGCCCCCAAAAAATCATGGAAGGAATCCGGTCACTTTCAATGGCCTGCCGCAAACTTTTCCCGTGTGCCAAAAGATGTTCCTGGCCGACCACATCGTCCAATTGTCGCGGACGCATGCGATCGGCCAGGGGCGCGTTTAAAGGAGCCTGTTGGTTGTCCGCCCGATCAAACAGGTCCATGACCTGACTACGATTTGGAGCGCGGCAAACGAATGGGATTCATGACCAAACCTGTAATCAGCTTGGGCAGAAAATACGTGGATTTCTGGGGCATGGTCTCTTTATTTTTGGCCACATCCCAAATTTGTTTCAGTTTGGGAGGCCCAGGTAAAAACGCAGCTTGCATCTCACCTTGGGACACGAGTGCGGCTGCTTCCTTAGGGTCCTTGGTGTAGCGCACACGTTCGGCATCTTCCCCGATGACAACGCCGAGCATGCCCTTGAGGATCACGCGATCCAGCATCACCACATCCAAACCACGATAGGCGTCGGAGGTGCCCTTCAATTCCTTGGCGGTCAATGTTTCCGGATGGTTATGCTTGAGCTTCAACAAAAAGGCACCCTTGCCAAAACCACCTACGCAACCAAGTACCGGCATCCCCGTAGCGTCTTCCGCGGCTTGACGCACATAGGGCAGTCGCGCCGCGTTGGCGACAGGTTCAATCTCAAAATGTTTTTCAAGTTGCGCCCGGAGGCTGCGCCATTGGGGTGCGGGCACATTGCGCACCATGCGGTACACAGGCAACACCGTCAACCCCGAATCGGCCGTGTCGGCCAAGCACATCATCACGTATTGGTCATCGGAAACAGCAGCACCTTTATGCGCATCCCGATAATTTAAAGCCGTCGAATATCTGTGATGACCATCCGCGATCATCAGTTTTTTGGTTTTCATTTGGGCACTAAAGAAAGCCACTTCCGCAGGTTGGTCCACGACCCATAATTTCTGACGCGTACCCGACCAATCCACAAAATTCGCCCAAGGTTTCCGGCGTGTGATTTTCTTCAACCACGCAGCACAAGTTGCCTTGGGATCCTGATACAGAGAAAACACGGGAGAGAAACTCACTCCGGTTGATTCCAGAAGATTTAAACGATCAGCTTTGGGGCCGGCAAAGGTGCGTTCGTGCGGCAGGATACTGCCTTCCCCCAACGGTTCCAGCTTCACACGGCAGAGGACTCCGGTGAACACACGGGCCACACCCATGGGATCGGTAAATTCCGTCTGCAATACATAATAGGACGGACGCGCATCCACCTGCAAAACGTTACGATCCAACCATTCGTTCAACGTTTGTTGGGCACGCGTATAGCGGTTGCTCGCCGCCGAGTCCTTGGTAGAAATCCTGCCGTACTCTAAACGAATGATATTCTCCGGGTGAGTCCGGTAAAACCGGGTTTGATCGCGCTCGGAAATGATATCGTACGGAGGGGTTACCAATTTCTGCATCTGAGAAACCAACTTTGAACTGTAACGCAAACCACGGAAAGGTACGACGTTGGCCATTAATTAATTCTCTTTCTTCATTTCCCTTTGGATTCGATCCTTCCAAGCTGTCAACGCAACCAACTCCTCGTTGGTGTTGCGCAAACGTTGAGAAAGAACCGTTATAATCTGCCGCAGCAGTTTATAGGCTAGCTTCAAATCTTTGCTCATCAAGTCATCCAAGCCGGACTTGGGAATCATCATGCAACGAGTCTCTTCAATGGCGGTCACATTGGCTGAATACGGGAGGTTGTCGAACAACGACATTTCACCAAAAATAGACTGCGGACCTAAGGACGTAATCACCTTATCCTTTTTCAATTCCATCTTCTTGGTGACACGAACACGCCCCTTAACAATCACATGCAAGGCTCCGCCACGTTTGCCTTCATCTAAAATCAACGTTCCGGCCGGATACAATTTGGTCTTGGCCAACTTAAAAATCTTTTCGAGTTCCTCGTCATTGAGTTCCTCAAAAATATTGATGGTCCGTAAGAGCCCGATATCCATATCCGTCACCATTCCTATCTTGCAGGGTATACTTCCGTTCCTTGGAACATTTAGTGTCTCTTATAAGGAACGGTTCATTTTAACCGAACCTTGATATTTAATAATCCACCTGGATCAGGGCCAGACGCCAACTTGGCGCATCCTCTGCCAAAACAGCCGGGGTTTCATTTTCAGAAATCCGCGGCACGGATTGATCCGGAACTCGGCCAATGCTGCCCAACGCCACGGCCAGTGAACTCCCCACAGCAACTCCGACGACTACCCAGAGATCGGCTTGGCGAAACGTTGTGGGATAATGCCCTTGTACCAACCCATCCAATGTGGTCACCGCCGCATAGCTGTAAAGGGCCGTAAACGGCAGCGAAACAATGAAGTGAACCTGAAAGTCTTCAAGCCAGGTATTCTCTTCATACGTTTCATTTAAAGCCGTAAGCGTCGTTCCAACACCAACAGGCTCAACCCCCGGTGCCGGTGTCAGGGTATTCCCCGTGGCAACCGGAGTCAACGTCCCTGCATCGGCACTCCACGCGTTGGTTGCAACGCAGAAGAGGCCGAGCACCAGTGCCCATCCAATCAAGCTCCAGGCTTTCACCGGGGTTAAGGTACCACTTTATTCAAGGGATATTCAATGATCCCTTGGGCACCGGCCAGTTTCAGCTTGGGAATTAAATCACGTACAGTTTTCTCATCCACAATGGTTTCGACATCAAACCAATTTTCATCGGTTAATTGTGAAATCGTGGGTTTCTTCATTGCCGGCAAGAGCGAGAGAATTTTTTTCAAATCCTGTTTCTGGACATTCATTTTCAGACCGACTTTGATGGCCGCCAAAAGTGCACCTTGCAACAACATACTTAAGCTCTCAATTTTTTGACGCTTGGAGGCATTTTTCCAAGACTCGCGGTTGGCAATCAACAAGGTGGTCGAAGTCAAAACAGTATCCACAATGCGCAAATTGTTAGCCCGCAGCGAACTCCCGGTCTCCGTCAACTCGACAATCGCATCGGCCAACTGCGGTGGCTTGGCTTCGGTGGCGCCCCAGGAAAACTCTACGTCCGCCTTCACTTGATTTTTCTTCAAATAGTCCTTAACCACATTGACTAATTCCGTAGCGATTTTTTTTCCTTTCAAATCCTTCACGGATTTAATCGGCGAATTCTCCGGAACTGCCAAAACCCAACGGACCAAACCCGAACCGGTCTTGGCGTAAATCAACTCCGCAACCGTATGTACCTTGGCCCGGTTTTCCGCGGTCCAATCGGCTCCGGTAAGACCTACGTCCAATGCACCCGATTCAACATAGCGCGGAATTTCCTGCGCCCGAACCAACATGACTTGGATTTCCGGATCATCAATCCGGGGGTAATAGCTGCGCGAACTGGAGGAAATATTGTATCCAGCCTTCTTCATCAATGCGTACGTGGAGTCTTTCAAACTGCCTGCAGGTAATGCTAATTTAATCACTTCCCACCTCGGTGCTATGAAAAAGTTAAAAAAGGTTACTATTTATATCACCGCCTCAATGGTCGGTGCAAGATTTTTATTTGATTTTTCATACAGCCACGGTATACTTTGTCCCTAATCTTGCGTTTCGGCGTAAAAGGAGCTCGCATTTTTCGTGTCCGCCCAGCCCACTGTTGACATTTTCGATTATTCTCCCCGCCAATTGGCCGAACTCATGCACACCTGGGGTGAAACTGCGTTCCGGGTGAAACAGATCATTGCCGCCGCTTGGAAACCGAACGTCTCGCGTTTTTCCGACGTTTCCACACTGCCCAAGCTTTTACGCCAAAAACTGGATGCCTATTTTTCCATTCCAGCCCCCTGGATACCCAAACAGCGTCTGGCGTCTTCTGACGGTACTGTAAAAGGGGTTTTTGAGCTAGCCGACGGTGCACAGATTGAAAGTGTTTCGATCCCCCTCGAAGGTCGTTTAACCTTTTGTCTCTCCTCCCAAGTGGGGTGCGCCATGGGGTGTCGTTTTTGCGCCACCGCTCGCATGGGCTTTATTCGCAATCTCACAGCCGGTGAAATCTCCGGACAACTCCGGAGCCTGATGCACTTGGTCAATCAAATCCCCACCAACATCGTGCTCATGGGCATGGGTGAACCCTTGCAAAACTTAGATGCGGTCCGTACCTTTACCGAATTGATCCACCACCCCCAGGCTCTGAGTTGGTCCCCTAAGAAAACCACAGTCTCTACCAGTGGTTGGATACCGGGCATCACCGCCATTACCGAGCAACCTCTGCCTGCCCGTTTGGCCTTTTCACTCAATGCCGTCACCGATGAGGTACGAACTCAAATCATGCCCATCAACCGCCGTTTTCCTTTGGCTGAGGTCATGACCGCCTTAAAAAAATATGCTCATGCCACCCAGGAATCCATCACCATTGAATACGTACTCATCCGCGGAGTCAACGATCGTATCGAAGATGCCCGGATCCTAGCCCGATTGCTAAAATCGCTCCCCTCTAAAATCAACCTTATTCCTTGGAACGAAATTCCCGGGATTGATCTTCACGCCCCAACCTCCGACTCGGTCCAACAGTTCAAACTCGAATTGGCGAAGATGGGGGCCCTGGCCATCGTACGCGTTTCTCGCGGTTCTGCCATCGGAGCCGCCTGCGGACAACTGGCCCGCCAACATTCACGGAGGGCAGCATGAAACACAAAGCTCGCGCACCTCATCTAGGTCGTTATCTCCTCTTGGTCTTCAGTTCGTCCCTCTTGGTGTTTATCCTAAGCACCTTGATCACGACCCGTATTCTTAATCGTTTGATGGTGGCGGAAGTGCCGGAAGTCACAGGCAAAAGCGTCGAAGCGGCTCGGGCCGCTTTGCGCCTAAAACACCTTAGTCTGGATATTGCGGAATTTCGTTTTGATGCCCATGTTCCACTTAATCAGGTCATTGCCCAGGATCCCAAACCCGGTCAGACAGTTAAAAGCGGACGTATGGTCAGAGTTATTGTTTCCCGCGGCTCTCAAACCATTAAGCTCCTGAGCCTTGTAGGATTGACCGCACGCGATGCGAGTCAACAACTTATGAAAAAAGGAATCAATACTGGGAAAGTTTCTCTATGGTACAACGATGAGGCTCCAAAAAACATCGTGCTGGATCAATGGCCTGCTGCCGACCAATACATCCCCCAAGGCTCACGGGTGGACTTGCTCATATCGGCAGGCGCCAAACCCGTGCAATGGATCATGCCCGATGTGCGTGGCGCCTCGTTCAACGAGGTTACGGCGCTATTTAAATTTTTAGGTTTGAACATCCAAACCTTAAAACGCAAACTCACCGACCGCTACACTCCCAATACGGTACTGGAACAAAAACCGTCTGCCGGTGAACGTGCAGAAACCGATCAAGCGACCTCTTTGCTGATCGCTCAGCGCTCGGCCACCGACGCCGACCCTGGACGCTATCTTACCATCCGGGTTTCCATTCCCGCGGCCAAAGGTGCCCAACGGGTCAAACTCATTCTGAAAGACGAACTCGGGGCACGTGAAATTCATAACGCCATGGAACGCCCCCAGACTGAAATTGCGGTTCCAGTAACTGTCCACGGAACCAACGCCAGCGTGAATATTCTAATCAACGGACAAGTTGTGGAGGAACGTAAATTATGAGTTGTATTATCGCTCCGTCACTGTTGGCGGCGGATTTCGCCCAATTAAAGAATGAAATGGATCGCATGACCCAAGCCGGGGCGGATTGGCTCCACCTGGATGTCATGGACGGTCATTTTGTACCCAACATCACGTTCGGTCCTCCTCTGGTGACCTGCATTCGAAAAAACACCCAACTGTTCTTGGATGCACATCTCATGATTTCCGAACCTGAAAAATACATTGAGGCCTTTGCCAAAGCCGGAGCGGATCTCATCACGGTGCATGCGGAGGCGGTTTCCGATCTCCCCCAACTTCTACGACGCATCCGTGGTTTTGGGATCAAAGCAGGAGTATCGCTCAAACCCCAAACACCGTTCGAACCCTTCCAACCTTTCTTGCATGAGTGTGACTTGATCTTGTTTATGACGGTTGAACCGGGATTTGGCGGACAAGCCTTCATGCCCGAAGTATTACCGAAGATCAAGCAAGCGTTTGGGTGGATTCGTCAAAACAATTTGAAGGTGGATATTCAGGTAGATGGTGGAATCACGACCGTGACCGCACCTCTGGCCACGGCGGCAGGCGCAAATGTACTCGTGGCCGGAACAGCCATTTTCGGTCATGTCGATCCAGCGCATGTGATTCGCGAGCTCAAATCGCTTCACCATTAATCGGCTTTAAACAATAGCACCTTGTTGATGCGCCTGCATGAATGCGTCCACCATGTCAGGATCAAATTGTTTACCGCGATGATTGGTCAATTCATGCAATGCCTTACTTACCTCCAGCCCTTTGCGATAAGGCCGATCAGACGTCATAGCATCGTAGGCATCAGCCACAGCAATCAAGCGTCCAAAAACAGGAATATTTTCACCTTCCAACCCACGAGGATACCCCTGACCGTCAAACCGTTCATGATGAAAAAGAATTCCCGAAAGGGTCGCTTTCAATTGCGGAATCTCCCCCACAATCTTCGCTCCTATTTCAGGATGTTTTTTAATTTGCGTGAATTCATCCACAGTTAACGCCGCAGGCTTCGACAGTATGAGTTCCGAGACACCAATCTTGCCTACATCGTGCAAAATGGCCGACATACGCAAAGCTTCCAACATCTCCGCGCTCCAGCCCAAGACACTCCCCATCTTCATAGCATAGTCCGTCACACGTTCCGAATGCCCGTGTGTGTATTGATCCTTGGCATCAATCGCCGATACAAACGCATGCACCGAATGAATAAAAAGACCCTTCAGTTCTTTGTACAACCGGATCCGCTCCAACTCCCCCGAAACCACAGGGGCGATGGCTTCAAGACGACGCACATCACGCTGAGAAAAATCCAGTGCATTTTCACGATTGCCTAAAAGGGCGCCACCGATCACCTTATGGTCCACGGCTAAAGGCAAAAAACAAAACGATTGGAAACCCAGACGACGTTCAAAATCGAATTGGGGCAATTGCTGGAACACATGACGATTAAAAACCGACGGTTGATTCTGTTGATCTAAATTCTCATGCATCTTCCCAACATGCGACCAAATCAAGTTGCAAATCGCAGATTCCGAACAAGCCAGTCCCGCCGCAGCTCGAAAAAGATACCGCTGACGCCGCGGTTCAAACACCACCAAGGCAGAAAGCTTGGCTTGGGCCGCGGTGCGTAATTGTTCTAAAATTTTACGACACTGTTGTTGTTCATCCCACGGCGGCAACAACTCAAATTCCGGAACTTCATCCCAAATTGAATTGATAAACCTAAAATTACGCCCTGTTGAATCCGGACTGATATTGGCTTGTTCTTGGTCGCCCATCATATGCAAACCCCCTTCGTACCCACCCCCCGGATTGGGCGATACGCTTCCTTCCAGGTGCATTGAAAATCATTCCCCAAAGAGGCATTCATGCCCCGTGAATGTATTCAAGCTTAGTGATATGTAACTTTGGTGTCGTTTCCATCCTCGAGTGTACGCGAATGCTCAGCGTTCTCTGAACTACGCGACCATGGAACAATAAAGCAAAATTTGCTGCCTTTGCCTAAGGAGCTCTTCACCCAAATTTTCCCACCCATACGTTCCACTATACGTTTGCAAAGGGTTAAACCTAAACCCATACCACCGACTTGACGAATGTAGAGTTCTTCCACCTGATAAAACTTTTTAAATACATCAGAAAGCATTTCTTTCGGAATCCCCGGGCCTTCATCCTCAATCATAATTTCCAAAAACTCACCCGGCGTTAAATCTAAAAAATCAACATAGGAACAAGGTAAATTATCACGATACAAAGAATCCATACCCGTCCAGGGTTTCACGGTAATCCAAACACGACTTTTCGGTTGGCTAAATGCAACGGCATTCTCCAAAAGAGCAACCACCACTTGCTTGAAACGTCGCCCGTCAATGGAAACCGGACTTAAAGAAGCATCAAAATTAACTTCCAATTTGATTTCCTTTTCTTCGATACTCTGTTGAACCGATGCGATGGCCTTGCCAATAAGCGCAAATAAATTGGCCGAAGTATTATTTAAATGAAACTCGCTTTTATCCATTTGGGCGATATCAAGGACTTCCTCGACGATCCGTTGAAGCTTTTCGCTGTTTTGGTTGACGACATTTAAATATTTTTTTTGCAATTCCACCAAAGGTCCAGCATCCTCTGTCATGACCAACGACAAATACCCTTTGATCGCCGTCAAAGGTGTACGGAGCTCGTGCGCAATCATGGCAATGAATTCGTTTTTCAATTTTTCCAATTCATGCAATTTTTGATTTTCTTCAGATAATTCGCGCATCTCTAAAACGCGTTTAACGGTCATTTTTAAAAGATCATTGGAAAATGGTTTCAACAAAAAATCGCGTGCACCTTTTTTCATGGCTTGAATCGCCGTTTCGACCGAACCAAATGCCGTCATAAGAATGATCTCCGGGGCGCTCGGAATTTTCCGAACCTCTTCTAGGAATTGCAATCCCGACATTCCCGGCATACGAATATCCGATACGACCAAATCAATATCCGTCCCCCGCACCACTGCAATGGCTTCATTGCCATCGCACGCAGTGGTCACATGGTACCCCTCTTCTTCTAATAAAATGGTAAGGGCCGTACGAATTCCCACCTCATCTTCGGCCACCAATATTTTGGCGCTCACAATAACTCCTCCTGACCAACTTCCAGAACAATGTGGTTTACCCGATTTTAACGGTATGCTCTTAGGATCGTTCGTTTTCCTTGTAAGCATTAACAAAAATATCAACTAAAGTTGGATCAAATTGTTCACCCGCACAACGTTGCAGTTCTCGAATCGCATCATCTACGATAATGGTTTCACGATAGGGACGTAAACTGGTCATGGCATCAAACGAATCCGCAACCGCAATAATCCTTGAAAATAAAGGAATATCATCCCCCTTAAGCCCATCAGGGTAGCCGCCACCGTTAAATTTCTCGTGATGGTGTCGAATGACTTTCTCTCCCGTAGGTAAGAATTTAATCGGCTTGATGATGCTCCCACCGATGGTGGAATGATTTCGAATAATGTCCCATTCCTCAGAATTCAACTTCGAATTTTTCCTTAATATTTTCTCATCAATCCCAATCTTCCCAACATCATGCAACAAGGCCAGATACTCCAACCGGCGTTTTTCCACAGGATCTATTTCCAACCGATCCGCAATCATCAAAGAATATTTCGTTACACGTGAAGAATGCCCATACGTGTATGTATCCTTGGCTTCAACCGCCGCAATCAAGGCTCGAATCGTATCTGCAAAATATTCCTGAATTTCTTCATACAATTGTGCATTTTCAATGGCAATCGAGGCTTGGTTCGCCAAGGTGGTAATAAAGAAAAGATCCTCGGCAGCAAAACGATTTTGGGTACCCATGGTTGATAGCACGATGGCGCCCAATATTTGATTTTTTCGTTTAAACGGAACCGTCATTAACGAGCCAAGCTTTTCGGTATTACCTAAATATTGCTGAAAAAGAGCGGACTTCTGAACATCTTCCAGGAACAACGGTTGCTTATTTAGTGTAACCCATTGAATGGCTCGACGATCCGTTAAATTCAATTCCTCGGTTTGAGGTGTCTCATGAGAGGAATAGGTTAGTTGCATTTTTATTTCTCGTGTTTCGTGATGATAAAGCACCAGCGTGGCGCGATTTGCATTCACCGTCTGACGCGCCATTTCAAGAATAATGGAGACAATTTTGTTAATTTCCAAGGTTGAATTAATCGTTTTTCCAATTTCATGCAGGATCGAAAGTTCAAACACGGTTCGATCCAGCTTTTGATTAAGTTGTTTGAGGTGAGCCGTTTCCAAATCACGACGTTGCAACTCAGCCATGAGCATCTTACGCTCTCTCTGCAGGGCATTTTCTACCGCTTCTCTCAGTCTATTGATTTCAAACGGTTTAACAATGAAATCAATTGCACCTTCTTTGACTGCCGAGACGGCCTTCTGAATACTCCCGTCGGCCGTTAAAATTATGACTGAAGTTCTTTCGCGAAACTTCTCTTTTATTTCCTTTAAAAGTGTCAATCCGTCCATTTCTGGCATCATCATATCCGTTAAAACAAGATCATAAATCTTGTTTTCAATCAGATTGAGTGCTTCTCGTCCGTTCGAAGCCGTGTCAATGGTGTGCCCTTCGCTGGTTAAGAAAACATTCAAAGATTCGCGAACGCCTCGTTCATCATCAACAATAAGAATATTGGACATGGATGGCACTCCTGCTAAGCATAGTTTTTCCTATCCTATGATTAGCAAAATATCTGCCAACTAATTCCATTTAACGATTTTTAAGAAATTATAAGAAATTACTTGATAAGTCCATTTTTAAATGGTTTTATAGAAATGTTTTTAAACAAAGTGTTTATTTTTATAAACAAAATTAGCAAAAAAAGGATTTAGCATAAAAAAACGGTCTTGTTGCACATAAAAAAGTGCACTAACTAGTATGTTTTTAAAAACTCTTTTACTTTTAGAGCAGGTGAAATCCCAGTTAGAAGTGGTCCTAATTTTAAAATGGCGGCTTGCTCTTCGTAAGTCGGCCTAATATGTTTATAAAGAATTCCAATTGGAATTCTCGCTCCCCACTCTTCTGCTGCATCGAGTGCTGTATGAAAATTTGTATGATCATACTTGGTGTCTTTGGATACATCAAAAACACGTTCTTTATACCAAGCATAGGTGTTAACTTTGTTAAACGATACACAAGGCTGCAAAATTTCAATATAGGCAAACCCGGGGTGTTCAATTCCAGCTTGAATGATTTCAGCCAAATGATCCGGAGCTCCAGCAAACGATCGTGCCACAAAGGAGCAACGTTGACTAATGGCAAGCGTTAACGGATTAAGTGGTTGGTTGATGACACCTAACGGTTGCAGTTTGGTTTGGGTCCCGATATCGGTTGTGGGCGAAGCCTGTCCTTTGGTTAATCCATAAATTTTATTATCATGCACCAAAAGAGTAATATTTACATTTCTGCGAATCGCATGCAAAAAATGATTACCGCCTTCACCATACATATCCCCGTCCCCACCTACTGCCAAAACCGTTAAATTGTGATTGGCCAATTTTACCCCAATGGCTGCGGGCAAAGCCCTTCCATGCAAACCATTAAACACATTGGCCCTAACATAATGCGGAAGTTTGGCAGCCTGACCAATACCTGAAACAAGCACTACTTCTTCAGGCGCCTTCCCGATGTTATGCAATACCTTTTTTACTGCGTTAAGTATCCCATAATCACCGCAGCCCGGACACCACGCCGGTTCAGGTGCTTTGTCCTTTTCCATGATTCACCTCAACTTGAGTGGTTACCTAAAACTGCTTGAAGTTTTTCTAAAAGATCTTCCATCAGGAAGGGTTTGCCGTCATATTTTAAAAGTCTTTGTGGGAATAGCTGCCCTATTTCCCCCTGTAAAACATGGGCCCATTGTCCGGTAGCATTGTTTTCAACGACCACAATGGATGAAAATGGAGCAAACAAGGTGCGTATCTTCCCTGCAGGCAAAGGCCATACTTGCTTGAAATGAAGCATTGATATCTCATGGCCTTTTGCTTGTAGGACAGAAACTGCATCACGCACCACACCCCAAGTGGAACCCCAACACACAACAGCCATACCGGTTCCCGAACCAAACATCTCTGGCATAACAAACTCATTTTTCAATAATTCAATCTTCTTTAAACGTTTATCCATCATATGTTGTCGTACAGATAAATCCTCCGTTAGGTGACCATCTTCTGTATGTTCATCACTATCAACCACCACCAATCCGTGTCCTTCTCCTGGAAAGGCTCGTGGCGATATCCCGTCTGCTGTCAGTGCATACCTTTGGTAATCCGGCTCGGACCTCACGATTTTGCCCCGGTCAATGTCGATCGTGATATTTTCCAACGGCGGAACATTTCCATACCAATCAGCCAGATATTGATCCGTCAAAATTAGAACAGGGACTTGAAACCGATCCGCAAGATTAAACGCATGGGCTGTGAGGCGAAAGCATTCTTCGTGGTTGCCAGGAGTCAATACAGCCTTGGGAAACTCCCCATGTCCGGCAAATATAGCAAATTCAAGATCACCCTGTTCGGTTCTTGTAGGTAAGCCTGTAGCTGGTCCGGGACGTTGCGCCAAAGCGATTACAGCAGGCATTTCCAACATACCGGCCAAACTTAGCGCTTCTACCTTCAAAGCAAATCCTCCACCGGAACTGCCGGTCATGGCACGAACACCCGCAAAGGAAGCTCCTAAAACCATATTCAAGGCAGAAATCTCATCTTCCGCCTGTTCAACCAACACACCCGCTTGTTCTGAATAATGCGCCATGGTATCCAGAATACTCGTTGAAGGCGTCATCGGATAGGCAGAGTAAAATTGACATCCCGCAGCCAAGGCCCCAAGCGCGATGGCTTCATTCCCGTTCAAACACAACCAGCGTGTGGCTCTGGTGGAACGAATCCGAGACCAACGTGAACGATCCAACGAATAAGCTTTCATAAAATCAGCACCGGCATGTAACGCCGATATATTTGCAAGCCTTACATCCTCGCTTTTCTTCTCCAATCCCAAACTGACGACCGCTTCTACGACCGAACGGGGACAATTAAACAATTCTGACAAAAGGCCCAAATACAAAACATTGGTATAAATTTCTTTCTCAACAGCCTTTGGAAAAAGTTGAGCTACAGGAACCGGAATACTTATTGCCTTAGCCACAAAGGAATCTGGACTAATCTTATCTCGGTTAAATAAGCAAATCGATTCCGGCTGGATATCATCGGTATGCAGTGCAAACGTGGATATATCAAAACCTAAAAGAACATCCACCGCCCGAGTCATGCTGTATATCGGGTCGGAAGAGATCCGTATTTGAAAATAATTATGACCACCACGAATTCGACTTTGGTAAGATTGGAGGGTCGAAATAAAAAAACCTTGTTTTAACAACACTTGGGTAAACATCTGCCCCAATGTTTGCATGCCTTGACCGGCTTCGCCGCCTATTAAAACATTTACATCAAACGTATCCTGAGGCATGGAGTACTCCTTTACATTGCTACACTCTCGCTGGTGGGCTGCCGTAATGGTAATACAACGGTAAACGAAGTCCCAATCCCAACTTCACTTTCCAAATATATTTCGCCATGATGCGCATCAACAATGCGCTTGCTGGTTGGTAATCCCAAACCTGTCCCCTCATGTTTTGTGGTAAAAAAGGGTTGGAAAACATTTTGTACGTCTTTTTCAGCAATTCCTACGCCCTCATCCTTAATCGTTATAAAAACCGCCGAACCAGTAAATAACGTTTCTGAATTTCCCTGAACAAATTTAGTTGTGATGTGGATGGTCTTATGGGCTTTTGAAGCCTGTATGGCGTTTAAAATCAAATTCATAAACACTTGAGTCAATTGCTGCCCATCGGCTTGAATTGTAGGCAACGGTTCAAACTTAGTCGCCACCTCAATTCCCCGTTTATGCAACTGATTATGCATTAAAGTTAAAACACGTTCTAGAATCACATTTACTTCCGTGGATACAAAAGCCGGCGGAGAAGGCCGGGCGAAAATAAGCAAATCCTCGGTAATACGCGTAAGGCGATCCAATTCACTTGGAACAATTTCATGAAAACGCATGCGGAAATCGGTCAATTGATATTTGTTTGGCAACATCTGAACAAACGTTTTAATCGCCGCCAAAGGATTTCGAATCTCATGCGCTATGCTGGCTGACATGGCTCCCAAAACTGTAAGACGTTCGTTGTTGAGCATTTGCTCATACAAACGTGTGTTCTCTAAAACCACAGCCATTTGATTAGCAATGGTTTCAAGGAAGCTTAAATCACGATCGGTGTATGAATCTCCGGACTTTTTGTTGCCAAGAACTAAGAACCCTGCCAAGTGTCCTTTTAACCAGAGTGGGACAATAACTCCAGCGTTTAGAATATTATCCAACATATTTTGTATTTCAGCTTTGGTTGAATCAATAATTTTCCCGTTTTTATAAAGGTGTCCATAATAATGCAAAAATTCCCCTGTAACCAACAGTGTACGTGAGCTGCTCAAATATTCTGTTAGCGGCGTATCTTCGGATATTTGCTGAGGCAATTCTCGGGATGTATCCCCAATCTTTTTGACACATTGAAATTCCAGCTGTCCAGTTGTACGTCCCAGAATATATATACCAAGTTTATCCAGATGCATCGCATTCATTAATGCTGCCGAAGTCATATTCAACATATCTTCAAGACGAACCATTGTACTTAAATCGCGAGATATTCGTTCTAAAAGCTGAAAATAATTATATTGAGCTTGGAAAAAGAAACGGTCCGAAATCTTATCCAACCAATTTCTCAATGGTTGTAGTGTAACGGCAATAATGGCCGCTGATAAAATCATCAACAAAACCGAACTAGGTCTAGAAAATGTCCAAATGGTTTGTGGGACGATCAATATAAACGCATAAATACCAGTAATAAATGCGATTAAAAGCAAATATAATGTTGCGCGTTTGATGATAACGTCTATTTCAAGCAATCGATATTTAAGAATCGAGTAAGCGGTTGCACTTAAAAAGGCTATAGGGAAAAAAGGCGATAGCCAAACAAGCATCGTATTTCCAAGAATGGGTAATACTACAGCAAAAATTGCTCCCAGCATAACTGAGCTACTCAAGCCAATACTAAAATATGCAATCTGTTGTCGATAGATGCCTTGCGAATTAAAATATTTTTTAAGTAGAACAACGGAAGCCCAGATTGCATTACTAATAAAAAATAGCGCATAAATAAAATAACCACGAATATCGAATTTAATTTGGTCCAATAAAGACCTGCCCGGGAAAACATCGATAACAAATAAATTTGTAAAAAAAAGAAGATAAAAAACGATTACAACCTGTGAACTTAACCAAATAATTTTCCATTTATTTATACGTTTTGTATATTTCGGAAAAACCCAAGAAAACATCAAAAAGGAACTAGTAATGGGTAAGCCTGATAAAAACATTAAGTTTGTTAATAAAAGCATAATAGGTTTCGGAAAAATAAACGGGCTCACAACAAATCCTATGCAAACCGACCAAATACCCATGAATAGGCTTAACAGCAAAAAGGTATAATGAATTAAGGAACGCATTTTTTTTGATACAACAAATAGCCCTAAACCAATTTCGGCCAAAGCTATAAAAATCACAAAACCGAGAATCAGCATACATCCCTCAAAGCACAAATATTATCTAAATGAGTTTAATAATAACTTTATTCGAGAAAAAACGCCAAAGAAAAACAAAAAAGGAGTACCTTTTAATTGATCTGGCGATTGATTACATGCCGAACACATTGTCGTAGGCATTTTCAACTCTTTCATTTGCATAATGCTTTGAATCGAATCTTCTAAAACATTCCCGTATTTTTCTGATAACCGCTGATCATTACAGCAACACGAATCTCCATCAGGTGACAAAAAAACATTTCCATACCAAATACAAGGATAATTAAACGCTCGAACCAAATCAACAAAATCTGTAAAATTTGGATAAAAAGTCTTTATGGATAAAGAGAATTTAAGAGTAACCCCATTACTTTTTTTATTGTTCAATTTTTTCATAAAATCTTTAAACGTATCTATTTTTTGATTGTTCTTTACTGTACCTGCACGATTTGCTGTAACCGGAAAGAGTAAAAATTCAAGTTGTTTAAGGTTATTCTTTTCAGCCAATTTTGAAAGCGTTTGAATTGTTTTAATGAAATCTAAGCGTATATATTTATTATAGGGCGGAGAAATATGGAATTCCAAACCCGGTAATTTTTTTTCGGAGGCTAACCTCATTGCCGTTTCAATTTTTGGTAGCAATCCGTCTAAGAGATGTTTGCCTTTTCCAGAATCCAGCATCATAATTTCACCATAATGTTCCGCAATGGATGTCGGAAATGAAATTTTCAGATAAATCTTATTTCTAACGAGCGCGTTAAAAATCGTCTCATTTAAATTCAATCCGTTAGTAACAATAGCTATTTTGGGAATAGGGGTTTCTTCAAAATTCCAGTTACGTGTTAACTCCCCATATAAATCCATCCATTTTGAAAATTCCGGATGAAGTGTAGGTTCTCCCGCACCGGAATTCGCAATATAGCGAACTTGTATTCCTGATTTTGCTGCTTCCTGTACTCTGAAAATAATTTTTCTGATAACTTCTTCTGATTGAAACTTTTGGGGCCCATTAAACGAGGATTTATTCACACTGCACGTAATGCAATTGCAATTACATATACCATGTACCATACTATTATTAATAGAAATAGCTCGTTTGGTTTTCATATTTTCACCCATTTACTCAGATCTTGAAGTACCCGTATTAATGTAATCACTATTTTTTAGTTTTACAAAACATTAATAAAACAAGATATTTAATTTAAACTATGTGTAACTGTCGCTAAATTCCTTATCGATTCTTCAACCGAACTTCCTTGTACATGACGAGCTAACAGCTTTTCCGTATATAATTCATCCAACCGTCCAATGACATAGCATGCATCTTGTGGTCCGATTTTTTCAAAAGCTTCATTAATTCGTACATTGTTCGTTTTGCTTCCGTTCGGTAATTCATCAGGATATACATTACGCGAAACCCCTGACGCTTCATCGTAACCACATCCCAAATATTTTGCAACCTTAGCAAAGGTCCTTTTCGAGTTCAGATCTAAAGCTTCGGTTGATAGTTTAGCATCCTTTAAAAGATGTAAAAGCACGCTAGCAACATTTCGATTGTGAGTCCGACATACTATATCCGGTTCCAACATTACTTTTTTCCGAGTCTCTTCTACCGCTGTTTTCCAAAGTAAAGCACTAGCCACCAACCCCACACCTGTAACCTGAAATTCAGGCAATACCATCGCAGCATTTAAATACATTAGAAATGGAGGAATCATACTTGCAGAACTAAAAGCAACCGGACGCCTATTTTTCCTTACGACCACAAGCCAATCAACCCAAACCGCAACTCGAGTAAACCGATTTCCAGAAAGAAATTTATCACTGTCAATATCCTCTTTACCAAAAGCAGCTAATAAAACCGGACCTAACTCCTCCACCACACGCCCAATCATATTTCCATTCAGAAACTTGTAACCTGGTTTATGGATGACCTCTGCCTCAAATCCACCCTTTAATTGAAAAAATTTACTATTCGCAAAATAACAATCTCGTAACGAATGCTCAAATATCAAACCTGGCATTAAATCAGGTTCAATTCTTTGTAACGTATGTTTGAGTATCCCACTGGAATGAAACATTGTTGCCGTGTTCATAACGCCCCCTATTTGTTCCTTTTTTCTCAAACACACGCCATGCGCAATGTCTGATCGATCAGCTCATCAACTTCCATTTGAGTAACAATGGGTTGACCTGAATCCCGCTTGGAATTAACCGGTGCAGAACCAACCACTCGGGCTTGATATTTCTGAATCGCCCGATCAATAACCTTGCGCATGCGTGTAACATCGAAAGGTTTCCCAATAAAATCCGCCGCACCACACTCAAACGCCTGGCTCACTACCGGAGCTTCATCGTAAGCGGACATCAAAACCACGGGCGAACCCTCATTTTGTGCTTGCATGCGTTGCATGGTTTCTACTCCACTTAACCCAGGCATTTTATAATCCATCAACACTACTTCCGGTACACGCGAATGATATTTTTCCAAAGCTTCTTCTCCACTTGCAGCGAACGCCAATTCAAACTCATCTTCAAATACGGTTTGCAAAGCAGCACGCAAAGCATCGTTGTCGTCGACGATTAACATCTGTTTTTTAGACATGATCAATCCTCCTTTAATATCGAGCCTGAGCTCGTATATAGCCGTAATTCCTCCAAAAAAGTGTGCACTCACCTCCCCACAAACCAAAATATAAAAACCTCTGAAAAGGTTATGCTTTTTCCAGAGGTTTAGATAAATACAAAGTGAATTAGAAATCGTTACCAGGCCCGCTTTTGAAGATATTGGAATTTGTGAATGGAATGCAGGATGGATAATAAATCAATACAAACATGTTACGCGGTTTTAAACAGGTGTTTCCCCCCTACTGCATAGACCCATACTATTGTCGACGGATGTCCAGTTCTTCCATCTTTAAAATCAACGTGTTCCGGTGAATGCCCATGACTTTTGCAGCCTTGGTCTGATTCCACCGAACTTTTTCCAAAACCCTTAAAATAAATTGACGTTCAAATTGCTGACGTGCCTTCTTTAACGAGATCCCCTCGGATGATTCCACAGATTCCGGAATGATTTGATTCGTGAGTATATTGGCCGGTAGATCCTTTATAGTAATGGTTTCACCGGAAGCAAGCAACACAAGCATTTCGATCAGGTTTTCAAGTTCACGAACATTCCCGGGCCAATTGTAATTTCCTAAAAGACTAAGCGTTTCTGGCTCCACGCGTTTAATGGACTTATGTTGGCGCTCGCAATTTTTATTTACAAAATGCTCAACCAACGATGGAATATCTTCGCGTCGTGCTCGCAAAGGCGGCAATTCAATCGGAACCACTTTCAACCGATAGTACAAATCTTCACGAAACCGATTTTGTTTGATCAATAATTTCAAGTCATCATTGGTAGCAGCTATCACCCTTACATCCACGGGTATTACTTCGTTTGAACCAACTCGAACAATCTCTTTTTCCTGAAGTACTCGAAGCAATTTGGCTTGAATCGGGAGCGATAATCCGCTGACATCATCCAGAAAAATAACACCACCATTAGCAAATTCAAATTTACCGATTTTTCTGGCAACGGCCGAAGTAAAAGCACCGCGTTCATGACCAAAAAATTCACTTTCTACTAATTCACTAGGAATAGCTGCGCAATTTACTGCCACGAAGGGATGATGGGAACGATTCCCCTTTTTATGTAAAGCACGAGCCACCAATTCCTTACCTGTTCCACTTTCACCGTGGATCAAGACCGTACTATCCGAAACAGCCACTTTTTCGATTAAAGAATAAATCGTTTGCATGGCCGCACTTTTTCCAATAAGTTCCGAATCTACCAAACCATCAATTTCTTTGGTCAATACTTGATTCATGCGCGTGAGGTTGCGTTTCTCCAGTGCACGATTTATGATAGTCGTCAGTTCATTGATATCAAACGGCTTGGTAACATAATCATACGCCCCAAACTTAATGGCTTTCATAGCTGCTTCGGCAGTACGATTGGCAGTAACCATAATAACTTCTAGATTCGGATCGAATTCCTTAATTTTGCGCAGTGTCTCTATTCCATCTTCATCTGGCATATTGATATCCAACAATACCAAATCAATCACCGGAAGCTTTTGGACTTTCTCCAAAGCTTCGAGACCAGATGCTACCGGAATAGGATGATAATCGTCCTGAAGCATAATACGTAACGCTTCGCGGACACTGGGATCATCATCGACTACTAAAATTGAGGATCTAAATTCATTTTTCATTGGTGGTGATTATATAACTTCATTAATTATTGCGTCAATTATTTTTTCCTCCTTTTGTTAAATATATTTTCATTAAAATGTAGTGTCTATTTTTATGGGCAAACCATACAGGATTTTATGAAACTACTGAAGAGTGATCAAATAAAATAAATATTAATTTAACTATACAGTCAAGTTATAAAAATAAAAAGAGCATAGCTGAAATTCGCTATGCTCTTTTTATTTTTATTATGAACGAGATTTATTGTTGACGATCTTTTAAAACATCCTTATGCGAAAGACGAATCTTACCGTTCGCGTCTATCTCAATGACCTTAACTTCCAATAAATCGCCTTCTTTTACGACATCTTCCACTTTCTTAACACGATAATCCGCTAATTGAGAAATATGTACCAAACCATCTTTATTGGGGACCAATTCAACAAACGCCCCAAATTCCATAATTTTTTTAACAACACCTTTATATATTTGACCAACTTCGATATTCGGAGCCAAACGACGGATCCAATCAAATGCTTCCTGCATGGATTTTGGATCACGGGCTGCAACTGTGATCTTGCCACTGTCTTCGATCTCAATTTGAGTTCCCGTTTCCTCGGTGATTTTCTTGATCATCTTTCCACCGGGGCCAATAATGTCGCGGATGTATTCCGGATCAATCTGAATCGATTCCATTCGAGGAGCAAATTCAGAAAGTTCGGCACTCGGCTGAGAAATCGTCTGATTCATCTTGTTAAGGATGAACATCCGGCCTTCTTTCGCCTGATCCAGTGCCCGTTTCATGAGTTCATGGGAAAGACCCGTAATTTTAATGTCCATCTGAATGGCCGTGATTCCCTGAGCCGTTCCCGCGACTTTAAAATCCATATCACCGAAATGATCTTCTAGGCCTTGAATATCCGAGAGAACATGAAAGGTATCTTCATGTTTGATCAACCCCATGGCAATACCCGCTACCGGTGCGCTGATCGGCACACCAGCGTCCATTAAGGACAAAGAAGCACCACATACCGTAGCCATGGAAGAAGAACCGTTGGACTCTAAAATATCCGAGGTCACTTGAATGGTATAGCCAAATTTATCTTTTTCGGGGATGACTGGAGCGATTGCGCGCTCAGCCAACATGCCATGACCAATTTCACGCCGACCGGGAGAGCGAATCGGACGAACTTCTCCGACTGAAAAGGACGGAAAATTATAATA
This sequence comes from uncultured bacterium, assembly GCA_964604705.1. GTDB lineage: Bacteria > Oederibacteriota > JAAXVQ01 > JAAXVQ01 > JAAXVQ01 > JAAXVQ01. The sequence goes on along the minus strand of CAZSAP010000005.1, from coordinate 155,311 downwards.
CAACATAAAATTTTTCTTATATTCCCGCTCCAATTGTTCCATTAGCTGTTCGTCGGCACCTGTTCCTAAGGTGGTAACCACCAAGGCTTGGGTTTGTCCGCGTGTAAACAGCGCCGAACCGTGCGGACGGGGCAACACATGAACTTCGCAAGTAATTGGGCGAATTTCCGTGAGTTTACGTCCATCGGGTCGGCGTCCAAATTTCGCTATATCGGTGCGTACAGCTTCAACTTCCAATTTATCCAAAACAGATTTGATGTCTCCAACTTTGGCTGCAAAGTCAGTCTCACCCAACTCAGTTTTGCAACGTTCCAGTACATTTTGTTTAGCTTGGGCCACCGCAGTCATACGTGCCTGCTTTTCTTCAGTGCGAACAGCCTGAAGCACAGTGTCCCCAGCCATGGAGCGAATTTTCTGATCCAACGCTTCATCGATTTTCTTCAAGGAAATTTCGCGTTTGGCCTTTCCGGCCTTCTTGACGATCTCTTCTTGAATTTCAATCACCGTACGAATATGTTCGTGGGCAAGCTGGAATGCTTCCAGCATGAGATCTTCGGAAATCTGTTCGGCTTCACCTTCAACCATGACAATCGCATCCTTACTGCCTGCGACGATGATGTCAACTTCGCTGCGTGTAACCTGCTCGAAAGTTGGGTTGACCACAAATTTACCATCGATGCGTCCAATACGTGCAGCTCCCACCAAATTGCTGATAGGCGCATCCGAGAGTCCCATGGCTGCCGAAGCTCCGATCAAAGCCAATATATCGGAGTTGTTCTCTAAATCCGTGGAAAGAACCATCGCATGAATCTGAATCTCATTGCGTAGTCCTTTCGGCATTTGAGAACGTATTGCACGATCAATTAAGCGCGCTGTTAAAATTTCTTTTTCGCCTGGACGTCCTCCCCGTTTAAAAAAACCACCGGGTATCTTTCCTGCCGCATACGTACGTTCACGATATTCAACAGTTAATGGCAAAAAATCAATTTCTTCACGAAAATCCTGAGCGCAGACCGCTGCAACCAGAACCACCGTTCCACCGTATTGCACAGTCACCGACCCATGAGCTTGACGGGCGACATGTCCGGTCGTAATACTTAGCGTTCGTCCAACCAACTCACGTGTGACAGTTGTAGTACCTTCCAAGGTTAGCCTCCTTAAGCTTTCCGATCCCAACGTATCCCCAGCCGCTCACTTCCTGAGGATACTATTTGCGTAGATTGAGTTTGTTAATGATGGCTTTATAGCGGGCCACATGATGTTTCTTCAGATAATCCAAGAGACGACGACGTTTACTGACCAACATCAACAGGCCGGTACGTGAATGGTGATCACGAGCGTGGGTTTTGAAATGATCGGTCAAATAATTAATCCGTTCCGAAAGCAATGCAATCTGAACCTCCGGGGACCCCGTATCACTCGTGTGCGTCTTATTGGTTTCAATCAACTCTTTCTTGCGTTCCGTCAACATAGGCATAGTGTGGACACCTCCTCTCACAAAATAATCAAAAAATGCGTCAATAAATCGACTAAGAAATGATTGATTTTATCTAATTCATCCTCGCTTGTCAAGCGAAGATAAATTGTTTTTTAAACGATCATGGTTCCCGATGTATGCGAATTTTAACCGTTTTCCGGGAAAGAATCGATTCGGTAAGGCATTTGCCCGCTTCCCATTCCTGCCCATTGACCCAAATACGTCCCCGAGTCCCCTGCCCTTGTACTTCAACATCCACCTGGGTGCCTCGATAGTTTAATTGCCGAATCCGAATTCCAAGATCTTGTCTATACAGGGGTACATAGATCCGCAGGCCTTCTTGGCAAACATCAATACCCGTCAAAGCCCGTAAAGTAAGTTCCACCCAATTCAACATTTGAAAATCAACCGTACCTGCAAGAGTTGTATTTTCAACTAAGCCACCAAGAAACCGCGGATCTTGCGCACGATAACGGGCATAACGTAGCACCCGCTCCAAAACATACGTCGCGGTATCCGGTTCGGTTAGTCCCCATTGAAAAAGTTCATGCGTTCTACTCAGGGTCGCATTCCCTCGGTTCCTTATACGATCGCCACAAAAATCCGGATCATCCGACGGCATGCTGCGAAGTGCCTCTTCAGGAGTCCGCCAGCTGGGACGATCCCATAATTCACCCCACACCTTCTGTGATTTTTCAGGCGTAGACAAATGCTGTTTGACCACTTCCAAGACTCCCGCTTGTCGATGTCCGTCTATACTTCCAGACTCGGGTAGCCGTACAGACGAATAAAAACCGTGTTTGCCTAATTCGCCATTCCAGAAATAATCATCCAAGGTTCTGCTTCCGACATCTGCCATGGACGCATACCGGGCTGCATTCAAACGATTCTCGTTTCCAATCTGTTTTAAAAGCCAAGCCCCGTGGCGCAAGGCGCCGATGGCGGCGGCTGAAACTTGCACATACTGGGCAGGGGCCGTACGGACACGCATTCGCCCGCCATCCATATCTGTTCGGTATGTTTCCCGCGAAAACACCGAATCCCTAACTTCAGGAAGTCCGTCCCCGTTGGTATCCAACTCCGCAATCGTGGACAACATTTCTTCAACACGCATCTGATTGTCCACCAACCAACGATGATCATGCGTCCATTGATAATATTTTGAAAAAGCCAACAACATGTAGATGGCATCGGACGTCTCGTATTTTTGGTCCATCCAGTTTTCCAGCTGTTGACGAAATTCCCGCGTTTCACCTAGGGCCAAAAAACCAGCCCCCCCTACCTGCAACAATTCGGGCACAACCGGCTCGGTCTCCCCGGGTGAAAAAACAAAAATCGTCCCAGTTGAGTCACGTCGAGTTAGCCAACGTGCCCACGCTTTGCAATTGTAAAACAGAAATGTAAGATAGGGATCCCGACAGTCCATTTGAATCCCTTGGGTATATAATTGACGATTGGATTGTTCCCAGCTTGCAAAACCCGCTGCCTGACGCAAGCGGGACATATCACGCACCACTTGTTCTTGCTCAAATCCCCAGACGGTCCAAAAAAAAGCCTCTTGATTTTGCCCCGGGAACAAATCGCAGGCAGGCGTTTCCATCCTCACGGTGACATCCAAGAGGTCACGAGCATGACTCGAACGAACGCCCTGATCGTAATCCCCGCCACTCATGAAGCCGCCTTGAGGTCCCCAGCCCAAAGCCATCCAACTCTCTTCGTAGGTCTGCTGATCATGGATATATAAAATTTCGTTGCGAGGATCAGCAATAATATCATCCGTAGCGTAGCGCACCGACTTGGCCGCGTCACCTATGATTTCGGGATTCTTCAGACGCGCCATAATGCGAACCCCGCTTAGCGCATGGGCTGTTCGATTACGCACCAAAAAGCGCTGCCCCACAGCCATCCCTTGGGTGGGCTGAAAACATGTCCGCCGCAAACTCAACCCGTCTTGCCAAACCCACTCCTCGGCCATCCACCCAGGTCCCACAAGCACGGTCAAAGAAACACCCGGAGCATCGGGCGTCAGCGCTCGCGATTCACCTTGCAGAATAAGTTCGAATTCCAACTCTGAGCGAAATTGCCGTTGTCCTGGCAAAAGAATCTTACCTGTCATTCCGGCATGTGTGGGTGAATAAATCAGATTTGAGACCAGGGGCTGTGAATACGCAAAGGCAAACTGTGAGCTCGGCAAAAAAGGGGCAACCATCAACCTGCGCAGCGTCGGCACCTTGGCCAGACCCGCGTTGGCAACATGAAATTGAACGGCGGGAGTGATGGAATCTGAAGTCGACTCCACTACTCCCGCCGCCATGACCTGGGCATGGGATACGAAACCAGCCCACGCCAGTAACAGCATCCCTATCCAACCGACCAGGGCTCGGCTATGTTCGCCTTCCCCGGTATTCATTCGTTGTTAGGCTCCATGTTTAAATTGTTTGATTAACTCCGGAACCACTTCGTTTACATCGCCCACGATGCCATAGGTTGCAACTTTAAAAATCTCGGCATCGGGGTTATTGTTGACCGCAATAATAATGTCCGACGATTGCATGCCGGCCAAGTGCTGAATCGCACCGGAAACACCCAAAGCAAAATAGATCTTCGGGCATACCGTCTTCCCTGTCTGCCCCACTTGATGGGAATACGCCATCCAGCCAGCATCCACCGCGGCACGCGAAGCTCCCACCGCGCCACCGATGGCCGAAGCCAATTCGCGCACCAAGGAGAAATTTTCCTTGGAACCAATGCCACGTCCGCCGGTCACAATAATGTCCGCTTCCGCCAAATTGCAAGTCGACTCTACTTCTTTGACCGTATTGACAACTTTGGCACGCAAGGTAAGCTGCTCGGCCGTCAATGCCTTCTCAACAACCTCACCTTTACGTGCTGCATCCCGGGCCAAAGGTTTCATTACCTTATGACGAACTGTAGCCATTTGCGGACGTTTTTCCGGGCACACAATGGTAGCCATGATGTTGCCACCGTAAGCCGGACGCGTTCCCAACAAAATCTTGGTTTCCGGATCAATATCCAAGGCCGTGCAATCGGCGGTCATGCCGGTCTGCAAACGCGCAGCCACACGCGGAACAAAGGAACGGCCGATCGAAGTAGCGCCCGCTAAAATAATCGCAGGTTTATGTTCCTGAGCCAATTCACCCAAGGCTTGCGAATACGGTTCATCCTGGAACTTCTCAAACACCGGTGAATCCACATAGAACACCTTGTCCGCACCAAAGGCAATGAGCTCATCGGCCAAAGCGCGTTCCTTATGCCCCAACAGGACAGCCACCAGCTTTTGTCCGAGATCATCGGCCAACTTGCGACCGGCACCCAACAATTCAAACGAGACAGAGTGTAATTGGCCCTCACGCTGCTCCGCAAATACCCATACATCCTTATAGTCATTAATACTCATGAATTTCCAGTTCCTCCTCATTCAGTCCACTCAAGCCGTTCCCTGAGCAGCCGTTCAAGTTTAAACCTACTTAATGATATTCATTTCCTTAATTTTCACTACCACTTCAGCCGCCATGGCGGCAGGCGTGCCTGAAAGCATGGTGGCCTTATACTGACGCTGAGGTGTGAAGGTTTTCTTCACACGGGTCGGCGAGCCTTTCAAGCCTACTTGAGCCACATCAAACCCCGGCATATCTTCCACGCCCCACTTGAGCGGCTCGTATTTCTTCGCGCGCATTTTCCCTTTAAGGGACTCCAGGCGCGGCTCGTTGATCTCCTTGACCACACTGATCAACGCCGGCAGCGATGATTCAAGCACATCGTAACCATCTTCCATCAAGCGTTCCGCCCGAATGCTGGTTTCGGTGATGTCTTCAATCTTACGTACCCAAGTGATCATGGGAATATTCAGGCACTCGGCCACTTCCGGTCCCACCTGTGCGGTATCTCCGTCCACAGCCTGTTTGCCGGTGATGATGAGCTGGTAATCTCCGATTTTCTTGATCACCTGTGACAAGGCATAGGCTGTAGCCCAGGTATCCGAACCGGCCAACGCCCTGTCGGAGACCAAAATGCCATCGTCCACACCCATACCAATGGCCTTGCGAATGGCTTCGACTGCTTGCGGTGGGCCCATGGTTACAACCGTAACTTTGCCGCCCAATTTTTCCTTCAGGCGCAATCCTTCTTCAACAGCATACTCGTCAAACGGGTTGAGAATATTTTCCACACCGTCACGAATCAACGTTCCGGTTTCAGGATTGATTTTGGCACTGGTGGCTGCCACCACTTGCTTAATCAACACAATGATATTCATATCTGTTCCTTTCTCCTTGTCCTTGCCCCGGTTCAGCGCATGCATCCAGCATCCGCACGAGGCTTGGTTGCTTCGTAAGACTTATTTGCTGGCCGCAGCCGCTTCTTTGATCAATTGCAACGCAATTTCATTGCGCTGAATCTGATTGGTGCCTTCATAAATTTGCGTGATCTTTGCATCGCGCATCATCTTCTCGACCGGATATTCCTTCATGTACCCGTAACCGGCCATGACCTGAACCGCATCGGTGGTGACGCGCATGGCGACATCCGAAGCAAACAGTTTCGACATGGCAGAAGCCTTGGCGAAATTCTTTTCGCCACCGTCAATGGTGCGAGCCGTGGCATAGACCAAGGCGCGAGCCGCTTCGGTTTCCGTGGCCATATCGGCCAACATGTGCTGAACGGCTTGAATGCTGGAAATCGGCTGACCAAACTGGACACGTTGACGGGCATAGGTCACCGCTTCATCCAACGCACCGGCGGCAATGCCCAACGCCTGCGCAGCCACACCCGGACGCGAACAATACAGCGTATTCACGGCGACGATGAACCCGGCACCTTCTTTGCCCAACATGTTCTTCGCTGGCACGCGGCAATTGTTGAAAATCAATTCGCGTGTCGCCGAGGCACGAATACCCATCTTGTCTTCCTTCTTACCGAATTCAAAACCCGGGGTGCCTTTTTCCACGATAAACGCCGTGGCGCCGCGGCTGCCCTTGGCCTTGTTGGTCATGGCAATAATCGAGTAGGTCTCGGCCTCACCGCCGTTGGTGATCCACTGCTTGGTTCCGTTCAAGATGTAATGATCGCCGTCTTTCACAGCCGTGGTTTGCATGTTGCCTGCATCCGAGCCAGCTCCGGCTTCGGTCAACCCGAAAGCGGCCAGCTTCTTACCGGAAGCAATATCCGGCAGATATTTTTGCTTCTGTTCTTCATTTCCGAACAACAAGATCGGGAACGTACCCAAAGCGGTCGCGGCCATGGCCAGCGAAATGCCACCGCACACCTTCGAGAGTTCTTCTACGGCCAAGACCAAGGCAAAAATACCACCGCCCATCCCGCCGTAGGCTTCCGGAATATATAACCCCATCAAGTCCGCAGCCGCCATTTCCTTAACGATGTCCCAGGGAAAATGCCCTTCTTCATCGTACTTCTGGCGTACCGGCTTGATCTTTGTCTGGGCCAATTGCCGTGATGTTTCCACGATCATCTTTTGTTCTTCGGTCAAGAAATAATTCATGCTTCCTCCCCTTATTTGGAAATTTCTGTTTTTAATATAGCCAACGCCTGCGCGGCCGCAATTTGTGCCGCTTCTTTCTTACTGCGGCCCGTGCCGCGTCCATATTCCCGTCCAGCCAGCGACACGGAAAGTTCGTACATCCGATTGTGGTCCGGACCGTGAATGCGTTCTACATTGTACGTGGGTAATTCCTGTTTGAGCTTTTGGCTCCACTCCTGAAGCAGGGATTTATAATCGGTATCTCCGGGTTTCAGCAGTTCCTGTTCAAACTCATCTTCCCAAAGCGAGAGTACAAATCCGCGTACAGGATCCAACCCTGCGGTTAAAAACCAAGCCCCGATCACCGCTTCAAGCGCATTGGCCAAAATGGAATCCCGCTGTCGCCCCCCGGTTAGCTCTTCACCCCTGCCGAGAAGGATCAACTCGCCCAACCCCAGTCGACGGGCATAGCGGGCCAAAATTTCCGCCGAAACCAAACGTGCCTTGGCCTTGGACAACTGACCTTCCGGATGTCCCGGCAAACGCACATACAAATGCTCGGCGATGATAAGACCCAGCACGGCATCGCCGAGAAACTCCAAACGTTCATTGGCCTCAATGCGATCGGCCTCTTCAGGCGCACACTCATTCAAACACGAGCCGTGTGTCAATGCGGCCTTAAACACCTGCCATTGCGTGGTCGTGGCACCCAGGGTACGGATAAATTCCTTTACCTGGGCGTCATGCCCCACGGTGGCCATAGAGCGTGATATCCCAACTAGGGTTCGAAACGCTTGACCAACACCGAAGCGTTGTGTCCGCCGAACCCAAATGAATTTGAAAGTGCATAGGTGACTTTAACATTCCGCGCCACTTTCGGAACATAATCCAAATCGCATTCCGGATCCGGATTGTCCAAGTTGGCGGTCGGATGAATCTTCTGATCCAGGATCGACTTCACCACGGCAATGAATTCAATGCCGCCGGCCGCACCCAAGCAATGCCCTACCATCGACTTGGTCGATGAAATCGGAATTTTATAAGCCAGGTCCCCGAACACGCGCTTGATGGCTTTGGTTTCGCCAATATCCCCCAAGCCGGTCGAGGTTCCATGCGCATTGATGTAGTTTACCTGATCGGGGGTGATGCCGCCGTCGCGCAATGCATTGAGCATGGCGCGGGCAGCGCCCGCTCCCTCAGGATGCGGTGCGGTGATGTGATACGCATCGTCCGACTGCCCAATGCCCACAATTTCCGCCAAGATCTTGGCGCCGCGCGCTTGAGCATACTCCAGCGATTCCAACACCACCACGCCTGCACCTTCACCAATGACAAACCCGTCACGATCTTTATCAAAGGGGCGTGAGGCATGCGTCGGATCATCGTTGCGCACCGACAAGGCTTTGGCCGCACAGAACCCGGCTACCGCTGTCCCGCAAATGGCGGATTCAGCGCCGCCTGCGAACATGACGTCCGCATCCCCGTACTGGATCCAGCGGGTGGCATCTGCCAGAGCACTGTTGCCCGAAGCACACGCCGTCACCGTACATCCGTTGGGGCCTTCCAAGCCAAGCTTGATGGCCAAATGACCGGCAGCAATGTTGGGAATCATCATCGGAATCAGGAAGGGCGAGCAGCGATTCGGGCCTTTCTTGACCAGAATCTCGTGCTGTTCCTCCAACCGGCTAATACCGCCGATCCCGGAACCAATGATCGCACCGATGCGCTCACGATTGGCCTTCTCCATATCCAATCCGGAATGTATCAGTGCTTCCTTCGCCGCCAAAATGGTGTATTGGACAAACAGGTCCATGTGGCGAACTTCTTTCCGGTCAATCATGGAAGACGGATCAAAATTCCGTACCTCTCCGGCGATTTTGGAATCAAATTGTGTAATATCAAAATGGGTAATTGGACCGATACCGGATTTCCCGGCCGTCGCATTGTTCCAAAATTCTTCCACTGAATTTCCCAGGGGCGTGATCGCACCCAGGCCGGTCACCACGACCCGCCGCTTTGACATAGCTTACCTCCTGAAAGATCAACCCTGCGCCGCAGCGCTTAAAAGTCTCAACACGTTCGTAGACGCGTATGATTGAGTAAAAAGTCCCCCGCCAACGTTTCCGCGGGCGGGGGATTTTCGGTACTGCGCGATTGCCAAAACTTAGGCCTGCGCGACATTGGCATGCGACTTAATGTACTCAATCGCATCGCCAACGCTCTTGATCTTCTCGGCCTCTTCATCAGGAATTTCCATGTTGAATTCCTCTTCCAGGGCCATCACCAACTCCACGGTGTCGAGCGAATCAGCGCCCAAATCGTCAATAAACGACGCTTCCGGAGTCACCTCATCTGCATCCACACCCAGCTGATCAACAATGATTTCTTTTACCTTGTCTTCTAACGCCACTCTTCTGTCACCTCCTTACGTTTAATGTGTGTACAGCATGTTACGACCACAAGCTTCTGACACCACTCGCAAGTGTCTTGCCGTCAGAAGCGATAGTTACATGACCATACCGCCATCCACGGTCAACACTTGACCCGTGATATAGGCGGCTTCGTCCGAGGCCAGGAACAAAACGGCCTTGGCGACATCTTCTGCTTCGCCCAAACGCCCCAAAGGAATCAGGCGTTGCAGATTTTGTTTGGCTTCATCGGAGAGGGCATCGGTCATTGCGGTTTTAATAAAACCCGGAGCCACCGCATTTACTGTGATGCCGCGCGAGGCTAGTTCCTTGGCCGTGGTTTTGGTTAAACCAATGACGCCAGCTTTGCTGGCGGAGTAGTTTGCTTGTCCGGCGTTGCCCATCAATCCGACCACCGAGGCAATGTTCACAATGCGCCCCGATTTCTGCTTCAACATACCGCGCGTGACCGCTTTAATGCAGTTAAACGTACCCTTGAGATTGATGGCAATGACCAAATCCCAATCTGCATCGCTCATGCGCATGATCAAACCATCGCGGGTAACCCCCGCGTTATTGACCAATATATCGAGGCGACCGTATTTGTCAACCGTTTTTTTAACTCCCTCTTCCGCATCGGCGATGTTCGAAACATCCATTTTCACACCGATAGCCTTACACCCGGTCTCTTGGGCCAAAGCTGCAGCCGTTTCCTCAACACGTGCCAAATTAATATCGGCCAAAGCCAGATCCGCACCTGCCATTGCCAATTCCTTGGCAATGGAACGTCCGATACCTTGCGCTCCACCCGTGACCAAGGCTACTTTGCCTTTCAAATCCATTGAAAATCCTCCTTGAGCAAAAATAAATAGTAGGTGTTGGGCCTACGAAAAAGTCACTTCCTGAACCACTTGTTCAATCTCTTCAGCCGAAAACGCACCGTACGCTTTCATATCCGGAGCGATCTTCTTAATCAGCCCACGCAAAACCTTGCCCGGACCCAATTCAATGACTGTATCCACACCTAGTGCCGCCATGCGTTGTACCGATTCTTCCCAACGCACCGAGCCCGAAACCTGCTGAACCAAAAGCGAGGGCACCTCGGTAACCTGACCCACAAGATCGGCGGTGACATTGGCCACGACCGGAAACGTTGGAACGGCAAATGCGATGTGTTTCAAATGTTCGGCCAAACCATCACCGGCGCTTTGCATAAATTTCGAGTGAAAGGGTCCTGAGACCTTCAAGGGCATTACTTTCATTTTCTTCTCGGCCGCCAAAACCTTAAAGCGTTCGAGTGCTTCATTGGAACCTGAAATCACAACCTGCCCTGGACAATTGTAGTTGGCCGGCTGGACCGCTCCGTCGGCATCCGCGGCCTGACATACGGCGCGAATCTCTTCGGGAGTTGATCCCAAAATAGCCGCCATCCCGCCTTGGACCTTCTGGGCGGCATCCTGCATGAGGCGTCCGCGGATTTGAACCGTCTTTAATGCCGTTTCCAGGTCCAGTACGCCCGCAGCCACCCACGCGGCATACTCACCCAACGAATGCCCCGCTGCCAAGCAGGCCTCAACCGGGGCTGACCAACGACTGGTCAAGGCCCTCCAAGCCGCCACTTCCACGGTCAACAAAGCCGGTTGGGCGACATCGGTACGATTTAATTCCGTATCCGGACCTTCAAAAATAATCTTGGTTATATCCAACCCTAAAACACGGTTGGCGGTTTCGAAAACCTCACGGGCTGTTGGAAAAGCATCGTACAACGCCTTCCCCATGCCCACGCTTTGTGATCCTTGTCCGGGAAAAATCAAACCAATCTTTTTCATATATACTCCTTACACTTTCGCCGTTGTATTACCAGCGGATCAAGACCGAGCCCCAGGTCAACCCCGCGCCAAATCCGACCAAGGCAATCACCATGCCGGGTTTAAGCCTCCCGGTCTGCTTGGCCTCGGCTAAAGCAATCGGAATTGAGGCGGCCGAGGTATTGCTGTAACGATCAATGTTAACGACAATTTTTTCCATGGAAAGATTGAAGCGCTTGGCCGCAGATTGAATAATCCGGATGTTGGCTTGATGTGGCACCAGTAAATCCAAATCATGTTCGGTTAAATTGGCCTTCGCCAGAGCTTGCTCCACACATTCCCCGATAATTTTGGCACCGAATTTGTAAATCTCCGGTCCGTTCATCTTCATGAAATGTTGCCGTTGATCAATCGTCTCATGCGAGGTAGGCTGGGCTGAACCACCGGCCGGTACGCACAATTGGTCAATCCCGGAGCCGTCGGCCCCAAGAATGCTGGTCAAAATCTCACCTTGCGTGGTATCCGCGGAAAGCACAACGGCGCCGGCTCCGTCCCCCATCAACACACAGGTGGAGCGATCCTGCCAATCCAAAAGGCTGGAAAACTTTTCCGTAGCCACCACCAAAACATGTTCGGCTTGGCCCGCCGCAATCATCTGAGCCCCTGTCGTCAAGGCGTACGGAAAGCCCGAACAAACAGCCGTTAAATCAAACGCACCCGCGTTGGTCGCACCGACTTTATCTTGAATAATGCAGGCTGTGGCCGGAAACACCATATCCGGTGAGGCTGTCGCCACAATCACCATGTCTATTTTTTCAGGTGAAAGCTTGGCATCCTCCAAGGCTTGCTTGGCTGCCAAAACGCCCAAATCTGAAGCCGCTTGATCCGGAGCGGCAATGCGCCGTTCCCGAATACCTGTACGGGTTTGAATCCATTCGTCGGTGGTGTCCAAACTTTTTTCCAAATCAAAGTTGGTAACCACGCGTTCAGGAACATAAAATCCCACTCCGGAAATGCCGACCCGACGTTTCAAGGTCACAGCTCGGCAACCCCGTTTTGTTTTAATGCTTCTTCAATATGTTGGTTTAAATTGCTGGCGCCAAATTTCTTGGCTTGGAAAATGGCATTTTTGATGGCTTTTGAGTCTGATTTTCCATGCCCAATGGTAGAAATACCCGCGACACCCAGTAAGGGGGCTCCACCGGTTTCCTTATAGTCAAGGCGACGGAAAAATTTACGAATCACAGGCAGCATGAAGCCGGCGGCAATTTTAGCCAACCACCCATTGCTGACCATTTCTTGTTTGATGGCATCCACGATCAACTTGGCCAAACCGGTGCCGAATTTCAAAATAACATTACCGGTGAACCCATCGCAGACAACGACTTCGGTTTTACCATTGACCACATCCTGACCTTCGACATTGCCAATGTAGTTTAACTTAAGGCTTTTCATCAGTTCGCGCGTTTCATGAACCAATTCATTGCCCTTGCTGTCCTCTTCGCCTAGAGAAAGCAACCCCACCCGAGGATTGGCCACGCCGCGTACATGACGCGAATACATATCCGCCATAACCGCAAACTGGGCCAACATTTTCGGCTTGCAGTCCGCATTGGCGCCCACGTCAATGATGCTGGTGTATCCCGCAGGCCCATTGGAAGGAAAATCAATCAACAACGCCGGCCGCACGATACCGGGAATACGCCCGAGCACCAACAGCGAAACCGCCATGGCCGCGCCCGTATTTCCGGCGGTAAATACAGCCACCGCCTCACCATTTTTGACCAAACGGTTGGCCACGTGCAAAGACGAATTCCGTTTTTGCCGCACAACCACCGCCGGATGATCCTCCATGGTGATTTCTTCCTCAGCGTGATGAACTTCTATCTGCTTCGGATTGTATTTCATTTTGGCGAGTTCGGCGTTCAACACATCCTGCTGACCCACCAGCAGAACCGTCAATTCCGGATCTTGGTTCACTGCATCCACAGTTCCGGTTACAACTGTACTGGGACCTTTATCCCCGCCCATTCCATCGACTGCAATGCGCACGCTAAGTCACCGTTCCTTTGGACTAGTTAAATTAAACGTTTTCCGGATTGACGACTTCTTTACCGCGATAAAAACCGCAATTCGGGCAAAGGCAGTGCGGCTGCTTCACCTGATGACATTGCGGACACACCGAGACGTTCACTCCCGAAATTTTCCACTGGGAGCGCCGTTTCATCGTGCGTGCTTTCGAAAATCTGCGTTTAGGATTTGCCATGGTAGTTTCCTCCTACAAGTTCAACCGTTAGCGTGATTGGCACCAAAGCCTAGCTCGCTCGGTTTTCCCATATTTTTTTTATTCGCGCAAACGGACTGTCTGACCGGTCTTCCTCGTGCGCCTGATGCGTGTCGTCCATGCGCAGTCCGCATTCCGGACACAATCCCGGACAGGTTTCCTCGCACAGCGGCTTCATCGGAATAGCCAAAATCAACGCACTTCGAATTTCCGGCAAAAGTTCCACTTGATCGTGTTCATACGCCATGACCGAGGTGTCTTCCTCTTCAGGATTATCCTCGATCACCTTCGACGGGCGTTTTTCTTTGTCCGCCGGCAAGGCCACCAAGTCCAGGTCAGTCTTTACCGCGTACACGAAATCATTTAAACAGCGTGCACACGCCAATTGGACCTTGGCTTCCAACGTTCCCCGGATATGAATCTTCTCTCCCAGACGCTGAAGCTCAACCCGTACCTGCGCCGGGCCGTCCAAGGCCATATCCGAATCTAAATCCAATTCCCGAGCCGGAACCGCCACCGTCATAACCGTGGGGTCGTCGGTTAAAGCCAAAATATTAAACGTTAAGAGCATTTTGGCCAAAGGAAACCAGAATTGTATCTTTCCCAACCATACCTGTCAATGTTAAAAACCGCCTTTACTTCGAAACCGGAGCTTCCAACGGGGCCTTGGCCGGAGCCGGTGCCGACGACTGTGGAACATCCGGCAACTGGCGCATAACTCCGCGGTACGATTGGGATGACCGCGACGACACGATCGAGAGCACAATCGACGTGATCATAAACACGATGGCCAACCCGGTCGTTAGGCGTGCAAAGAAATTCTTGCCTCCCGAAGACCCGAAGACGGTCTGGGACGCACCGCCACCGAAAGAAAGCCCTACACTCGAGCCTTTCCCAGCTTGGAGCAATACCACAATGATCAAAACCACACAAACCAAAATATGCAACGTCAACAAAATACTGGAAAGCATACGCGCCTCCTACCTTCTGCTCGTGCGAATTAGAACTTCACCAAAGCGGCAAACGAATCCGCCTTCAAACTGGCTCCACCCACCAAAGCACCGTCAATATCCGGTTGTCCCATCAATTCCTTAACATTGTCCGGTTTCACGCTGCCGCCGTATTGAATGCGGACTTTGGCGGCCACAGACTCGCCACCGATTTCCTTCAAGAGGCTGCGAATCAAAGCATGCACGTCCTGTGCCTGCTGCGGAGTGGCGGTCTTACCCGTACCAATGGCCCAGACGGGTTCGTAAGCAATGACCACAGTCTCAAGTTCAGCGGCCGAAAGACCAGCTAAACCTTCGCGCACGTGCGACGTAACCACGGCTTCCATTTTTCCAGACTCACGTTCAGCCAAAGTCTCACCCACGCATAAAATCGGGGTCAAGCCGTTTTTCAAAACAGCCTTCACTTTCTTGTTCGCAGTCTCGTTGGTCTCGCCGAAAAACTGACGCCGTTCCGAGTGCGCCACAATCACGTAGGTGCACCCGATATCTTTTAGCAAGGAGGCCGAAACTTCACCGGTGAACGCTCCGGATTCTTCCCAATACACATCTTGAGCGCCCAACTTGACGTTGGTTCCCGCGACAACGCGTGCCACGGTTTCCAAGCAGGTGAACACAGGGCAAAGCAAGACTTCAATATTTTTAGCATCTTTAACCGCTTCAACCACACCTTTGGCCAAGCTTTCGGCTTCGGCGCGGTTTTTATTCAATTTCCAGTTGCCCGCAATGATCGGAACTCGCATGTGTAATTTCCTCTTTTTTTAATAATGATTACTATACTATCAACTCCCCCGTCCGCCCTTACGAAGCGGCCTCCTCCTTTTTATTAAAGAGGGGGTTAGGGGGAAGTTTACTTCTTATCTGTCAGCGCCACCACACCGGGCAGCTCCTTACCTTCCAAAAATTCCAAAGATGCCCCGCCACCGGTGGACACATGCGACATCTTGTCAGCCAAGCCCATTTGCGTTACCGCTGCGACCGAATCACCACCGCCCACAATGGTTGTGGCATCCAATTCCGCCAACACTTGCGCAATGGCTTTGGTCCCTTGCGCAAACGGTTCCATTTCAAACACACCCATGGGACCGTTCCAAACCACGGTCTTGGCACTTTTTAAAGCGGCCGAAAATTTCTTAATGGTCTCAGGGCCAATGTCCATGCCTTCCCAACCTTCGTCGATGGTCCCACGCGGAACCACTTGAATATTGGCGTCCACTTTGAAATCGTCTGCAACCACGTGATCAATGGGCAGCAACAAGGCTTTGTTCAAATCCAGCGTTTGCTTTAGAATCTCTTTGGCCATGGGAATCAATTCATCTTCGCACAATGATTTCCCGATGCCAATGCCCTTGGCTTTTAAAAAGGTATACGCCATGCCTCCGCCCAGGATCAACACATCCACTTTGGGGAGCAAGCTTTTGATCACTTCCAACTTACCCGACACCTTAGCGCCCCCCAGAATCGCCACAAAGGGGCGCGCTGGATTGGCCAAGGCATTACCTAAATATTCAATTTCTTTTTCCAACAAAAAGCCGGCTGCCGCTTGTTTGACCAGGTGAGCCACGCCCTCGGTTGAGCAATGCGCGCGGTGAGCCGAGCCAAACGCATCGTTTACATACAGGTCCGCCAGCGCTGCCAATTGCTTGGAAAAACCAGGATCGTTTTTTGTTTCCCCTTTAACAAAACGCACGTTCTCCAGCATCAAAATGCCGCCATCGGTCAACTGGGCGGCCAATTTTTCAACTTCGGGCCCGACCACATCCGGAGCCATGACAACTTGCGTTTTTAGAAGCTCACCTAAATACTTGGCCACGGGGGCCAAAGAAAATTTCGCTTTATCGCCCGGTTCGCCCTTCGGACGACCCAGGTGGGAGCACAAGATCACCTTGGCACCTTGTTCTCGCAAATAGTTGATGGTTGGCAACGCCGCGCGAATGCGCGTATCGTCGGTGATCTTTAAGGTTTCGTCCTGAGGCACATTAAAATCCACCCGTACCAAAACCCGTTGTCCCTTTACGTTAAGATCTTTGATGGTCATTTTTTTCATAAGCGTCCTCCCCGCCGAGCCGTTGTCATAACAAGACAGCGGGAACCGGAAATTTCCGGTTCCCGCCGTTGATTATCCACTTGTAACAAACGTTCAATTACATCTTCTTAGCGATATAATTTACCAAATCAACCACACGGTTCGAGTACCCGGTCTCATTGTCGTACCAGGCCAAAACCTTGATCTGGTCGCCAATGACATACGTGCACTTGGCATCGATTGTGGAGGAAGCCGGGTCGCCATTGAAATCCTTGGAGACCAATTCTTCCTCGGTGTAGTTCAAGTATGAGCTCTTATCCGCCGCTGCCTTCAAGGCCGCGTTAACTTCTTCTTTGGTGGCCGGTTTGGCAACCTTGACAACCAAGTCCACAACCGAGACATTCGGGGTCGGGACACGCATGGAGAAGCCGTCCAACTTGCCCTTCAACTCAGGCATAACCAAGCCAATGGCCTTGGCGGCGCCGGTCGAGGTCGGGATCATCGAGAGCGCGCCAGCGCGGGCCCGACGCAAATCCTTGTGCGGGAAGTCCAAGATGACCTGATCATTGGTGTACGAGTGAATGGTGGTCATGAACCCACCCAAAATGGTGAAACTCTCATGCAAGGCCTTGGCTACCGGAGCCAAGCAATTGGTGGTGCAGGAGGCGTTTGAAATGACATGGTGCTTTGCGGCGTCGTACTTGTCTTCGTTAACGCCCAACACAATGGTGATATCTTCGTTCTTGGCCGGGGCGCTGATGATGACTTTCTTGGCGCCGGCTTTGATATGCAACTCAGCCTTATCTTTATCCGTGAAACGACCGGTCGATTCAATGGCAATCTCCACGCCCAAGGCTTTCCAGGGCAAGTTTGCCGGATCCTTCTCAGCCAAAACCTTTAAGCTCTTGCCGTTGACAACGATCTCGCCTTCGCCGGCCACAACCGTGCCCGGGAATGTTCCGAAGACCGAGTCATATTTAAGCAGGTGCGCCAAAGTCTTGGCGTCCGTTAAATCGTTGACGGCTACCACGTCGATGTCCTTGTTCAACAAAGCGGCGCGAAAAACATTGCGGCCAATACGGCCAAATCCATTGATACCAACCTTGACTGCCATATGAAAATCCTCCTAAACGGTTAAATTACAAAAACGGGGGGTATTTTCACACAACCCCGCAGTCTCGTCAATCATTTTTCACAATCCAGACGATTATTTCGCTGACTTTGCGTCGTAACCGTTCGAATTTGTGGTGCCGGGCTCCAACAAGGAGGTTCCGGTCATGGCTTCCGGCTTGGGCAACCCCAACAATTCCAGAATCGTGGGGGCAATATCCGCCAAAATCCCATCCCCACGCAAGTTTACTTTTTGACCCAGGCCGCGAATCATCAAAGGCACCGGATTCGTGGTATGCGCCGTATGCGGCTTGCCCGTGGCGTAATCTTTCATCTTTTCAGCATTGCCGTGGTCGGCCGTAATAAGCAAAACACCGCCTTTGGCCATAACGGCTTTTTCGATTTTGCCGACACAGCGGTCTACGATTTCCGCAGCTTCCACGGCCGCCAAGAAAATACCTGTGTGCCCAACCATATCGCCGTTGGCAAAATTCAGAACAATCAAGTCGTACTGATCGCTGGCAATGCGGCGCAAAGCTTCCTCCGTTACCTCTTCGGCACTCATGGAAGGCTTCAAGTCGTAGGTAGCCACCTTAGGGGAAGGAATCAACGCGCGATCTTCGAGGGCGTACGGCTGTTCCTCACCGCCATTGAAAAAATAGGTAACGTGCGCATATTTCTCGGTTTCAGCAATGCGCAATTGACGCATCCCGGCTTGAGAAACCACCTGGCCCAAGATGTTGTTCATGCTGGTGGGCTTAAAGGCCACACCCGCGAGAATGCTTTCCTCATATAACGTCATGGTCACAAAATGCAAGTTTGGCATGGGCTTGCGCTTAAATCCCGAAAACTCTTTGTCCGTAAACGCATGGGCAATTTGACGCGCACGATCGGCCCTGAAATTAAAAAAGATCACAGCGTCGCCATCTTGGATCTTAGCCAAGGGCTGACCTTGGGCATCCACCATGACTGTCGGCAGCATGAATTCATCGGTTTTTCCGGCATGGTAAGACGCTTCAATCACCTGAACCGGATCCTTACCTTGAACCCCCACACCTTCCACCATGGCCTGATAGCCTTGTTCCACACGTTCCCAGCGCTGATCACGATCCATGGTGTAATAACGCCCGGCGACTGTAGCCACGCGTCCTACACCCAGCTCCTGTTGTTTTTGAACCAGTTCCTTCATGTACCCGGCTCCGGAGGCGGGGGGGGTGTCACGTCCGTCAAGCAACGCATGCACGAACACGTTGGTCAAGCCTTCTTGCTTGGCCAATTTCAACAGCGCGTACACATGGGTGTTGTGCGAATGCACACCCCCATCGGAAAGCAGCCCCAATAAATGCAAGGCCTTGCCGTTTTGCTTGGCCGCCCGGATGGCGTTTAGAAATTCGACATTTTGGAAAAACGTGCCATCGGCTACCGCTTTGGATACCCGGGTGAATTCCTGATAGACAATTCGACCGGCACCCAAGTTCAAGTGACCCACTTCCGAATTCCCCATCTGTCCGGCGGGCAAGCCTACAGCTTCTCCTGAAGCCGAAAGATATCCTGCCGGGCCTTCTGCCATAAAGCGGTCGAATTCGGGTGTTTTAGCCGCAAAAATAGCGTTATGCGATTGGCAGGAATTATTTCCCCAGCCATCCATGATCAATAACATTACAGGTTTGGGACGAGACATACGCTTCACTCCTAAAAACAGAATCGGTTGGACCGTTGTGAAAAATCCAGCCCCCTGTGCACCATCGTGCCTAGAGGGCTGGATTTGTAACTACCTGTGTATGAACTGTCCACCTCGGTGTAACCCATGTTACCCGACTCGAGGCGGCAATGCTTATTAGAAGCCGTTGTTTTTCTTGTTCTGTTCTTCCTTGGACTGACACCCTACGCACAATTTAGCAAACGGCAGGGCCTCCAAACGCGGACCTGCGATCTGTTCACCGCAACCTTCGCATTTTCCATAGGCGCCGTCTTCAATTCGATCCAGCGCGTCTTCCACTTCCTGCAAGCGCATGCGTTCGGTTTCCGAAAGCCCCCAAGCCAACTCGCGTTCGTAATAATCCGAAGCCACATCTGCGGAATCGCGCACTTCGTTGGGCTGATCTTCTTTCGACGTTGTGACATTGGTCTTAACTTTTTCCAGCAACGACTGCTTTTGTTCCTGCAACATCTTCCTAAGCGATTCCAACTGGGTTTTTTTCATCCTTCTTGACACCAACATCCTTTCCACAAGGTGTTTCCTACCGCTTCCAAAAAGTGTTCATCGATCACACACCCCCAGAAGCGGAGGCATTATCCCTTTTCTCTAAGCCGGGCGCAACATCTTTATTTACTTTTTTTACGTCCAAACCAGGACGTGCCACCACCTTGATGGTTTTCAATTTCGTATCGGCCTGACCTTGCACGCGTCCGCCGCGGGCTTGCAGTTCTTTAAGGTAATCAATCAAATCGGCCGAGACCCGTTCCCCCGGATTGAGCAACGGAATGCCTGGAGGGTAGGGTGAAAACACCTCGGCACTGACCTCCCCCACAGCGTCTTTCAAGGGAATTTTAACCGTCGGGGCAAACATGGCCTCGCGCGGGGTCATAACCACTTCCGGAGTTCCACTGGGCAGGCGGAGACGGATTCGATTCCGGCTGCTGCCCGGTGCTTCGGCGGCAATGCTTTCCAGGGCCGCAATGAGGCGGTTGATGTCCTTCGAGGTATTGCCAATGGAGACAATCAGCAAAAACGTGTCTATGTCCGCGAACTCCACCTGAATCTTATGATTCCGATTCAGCATTTGAGAAACTTGATACCCCGTTAAGCCCAACCCGGTCACATCCACACTCAACTTGGTCATGTCCAAACCAAAAGCGCCCGGCTGACCAATGCACTCGCGCCCGAAGCAATACAGACCGGAAATCTGGTTGATCCTGCGACGGGCGTCCTCGGCCAACATGATGGCCACCGAGAGCAACTCTTTGCCCCGCGTGGCCATCTGCATCCGCGCCAAATCCAACGACGCCATCAATATGTACGATGGACTCGTGGTCATCAAAAGTGTCAAGACACGTTTTAATTTTAGTATATCAACCGAACGGCGAACCAACAGCATGGAGGCTTGGGTCATGCTGCTGATGATTTTGTGTGTGCTCTGAACACAGATATCCGCGCCGCACGACATGGCCGAGGGCGGAAGGTCGGGATGGAATTTCATATGTGGGCCATGGGCTTCATCCACGAGCATCAAGGCGCCGGCTTTATGTGCCAACCGAGCGATCTCCTTTAAATTCGTGGCAATGCCCTGGTACGTAGGATTGGTCACCAAAACCGCCTTGGCATCGGGATGTTCCTCCAAGGCCCTGGCCACACTTTCAGGCGTAACATTCAACATCAGATTCCACTCATCGTTGCGTTCCGGCATGACGTAGATCGGAATGGCGCCGGACAGAATGATCCCAGCCAGTACCGAACGATGCGCGTTGCGCGGAACAATGATCTTGTCGCCCGGATCGCAAACCGAAAGAATCATCGCGTGATTCCCGCCCGAACTTCCGTTCACCAAGAAAAAGGCATAATCCGAGCCATAGGCCGAAGCCGCCAGCTTCTGCGCCTCTTTGATGACACCCCTCGGATCATGCAGGGAATCCACTTCTTCCAAGAGCGTCAAATCGCAATCGAAAATACGTTCTCCAACGAAGTTACGAAACTCCTGGGGAATCGAAACACCGTGTTTATGCCCGGGTGTGTGAAACGATATCTTATGTTCGCGGGCATAATTGATCACCGCTTCAAACAGCGGTGTGGCATACTGATCAAGCGAATTGTTCATGCACGTGTTCCTCCCACTTTCACTGCGTAAAAAGTGAATGCAGAACCCGCCCGCTTTCCCAGGCAAGTTCTGCATTCTATTTAACTCGATGCAACGAAATGTCTACATCCCCGTACTATGATGGCTTGTGCTTTAACACAGGCACGTTCAGAATTCCCCGCTGCATTTCCAATGACGTTTTGGTCTTGGCTTTCAAATGCTCGGCAACATAGTGGTGGGCAATCCACGGATCAATCTCATCACCGCATGTGAACAAATCCACGGCCGCATACCCGTATTCGGGCCAGGTATGGATGGCTAAGTGGGATTCGGCAATGACAACCACTCCGCTTACCCCGTGAGGATTAAAAAAATGAAACACAGACTTTACAATTGTTGCTTTCGCTGCTCGTGCTGCGTCCTTCATGATTTGCTCGACTCGTTCAGAATCGTTTAGAATATCGTGGTCGCAGTCGTAAAGCTCCAGCAGAATGTGACGACCGAGAGCTTTCAACCTGATCTCACCCCCTTTAGGAAATGGTCTTGCTTTGTAGATATTTTTTATGCGATTTCGTCGGCGATGTCAATATATTTTAGAGCTTGCAAAAAAATATTCCTGACCGAATAGTTCAAAAAAAAAAATGGAGCGGGAGACGGGGATCGAACCCGCGACGTCCAGCTTGGGAAGCTGGCATTCTACCACTGAATTACTCCCGCGTACCCTCGGACAAACGCAGCGCGCTCCCCGAACGTTACGTAAAGTGTATTACTTGCGCGGTTCGGGTTTGGATTTCACATCCGCTTCCGAACGACGCCGAAACTCCAGGTTGGTGTTTTTCATCACCGCACGAATAGAGGCCAATTCCGTTTCATCAATCCGGCCGTCTTCCAAGGCCGCTGTAAAGGTATCGGCCACGGTCCGGTATTTCACCACATTGTCTTTATCCATCGGTGAAAACTGAACAAAATCACGCAAGCGTTCAATGTCTTGTTTCAGTTCATCGTATTGTTCCTGCGTCAAGAAACGTTCGTTCTCAAGCTTCGTACTAATGGTGGTGATGTTGGACCCAAAACCAAAACGGGCAATGTTGTTCACGTTGAGGCCAATGGCGATCATGACCGCCAAGAGCGCCGCCACAATCACTGCACATCCCACCAACTTGGCACGCAAGGAGCCTTTCTTCTTGCCCGCCGGAGTTCCAGCTGCGGTCGTTTCAGTTTTCGGTGTTTCGTTCGGAGTTTCATTCGGGCTCATCGCTTTTTTACTCCTTAACGTTTTAAGTCTTCAAGGCCGTAGGTCCGCGTAAGGTCCACGTGTCCTTGCCAAGAGTCTTGTTCCAAACCATTGATCAAAAACTTGATACGTTTAAGATTTGGATAATTGGTCAACAGCGTGACCACGATGGAATGCAGCATCGCGGCTTCTCGCAATGCACTGTGGGGATGATTATACGTAACACCTGTGTCCAAGTCAAGAACCAGTAACCCATTCTTGCGTAAAAAAGCATTCCGAAACTTCAAGGCCACCGGCGCCAGGGTCGCTTCCCCAGCCTTGGCCGGTTCGGTCATCTTCTCTAAAATGTTCCGGATCTGATCTGGGAAAGCCAAATGTTCCGGTAACATAAACGTACGTGATACTACGTTTCCCTCGGCGACTTGCGAAAAATAAAGGGTAATGGTTTGCGAGCGCGGACCCGCCGCTGCCACCGAGGCACTTTCCGAGGTGGAGGGCTGCCAAAAAAAGTAATACACAATCGCACCCAACGCCACCAACACAAGGGCGACGGCTATACTAAACACCAACATGGCCAGCCGATTTTTCAACAACCCGCGCATGCGCTATCTCCTTGCCACAAATTCATGGATGCCCGCCACCAGTGCTTCGGCCAGGCGCCGTACATACGCATCGTACGCTTTCCCGCTTATACCTTGCGGCACAGGCAGTTCCACCATCACGGCCGGAGCCCGCACCCCGGTGAGTACAACCAAGGGCAGTTTCTGCTCATGAACCTCAGGTGCGCTCCCATGCTCCCAGCGCATGCTTTCCAAAGAACCCTTTAAGGCTTTCGTCAGGCGTTCCCCGGCCGAAGCAAACGCTTCCTGGGCACGTTCCCAAGGAATCACCTCAAACTTTTTATCCTTAGCCTGATTCACCAGGATGTCCAAGGCTTCATTGTTTTCATTTATAGAGTGGGTATATAGCCCAATTTGAGGAGGATTTAAGCGAGTATCGGCTGCATGCAAGCTGAGAAAAACCTGCGCGTGCTTGGCATTGGCCAAGGTCTCACGCACAACCAAGGAGACATCCTTGTCTTGCGTGCGCGTCAGCCAAACCGTTTTTCCGGGATCCTTGCTCATAAGCGTTTTTACTTCCTGAGCAAGTTTTAGGGTAAACTCTTTTTCAACCAAGGTTGGAGAGATGCGTTGTCCCAAATCGGCCCCGCCGTGCCCTGGATCCAGTACCAGCACACTGGACTTGACCACCTGGGCTTCGGCGGTGGGAGTCACGGCCTCAGGTTCCTCGGCACGGGCCCACGAACCGAGTCCGGCAACAACACTTGCCAGGAAAAAGGTTGTGCCAATGGCCGTGACGAACGCGCGAAAGCAACTCATGCTTTGGACGAACCTGCTGCCGCAGTCCCGCTGAGGGTCTCAAACACACCCACATCCCGGAATTTGCGGTAACGCTCTTCCAAGAGGGTCTCGATCGGCTTGGCCGCCAACTTCGGGAGTTGGTCCTGCAGATATTGCTTAACCCGGGCAATGACCACCTGCGGATCACGATGGGCGCCACCCAGGGGTTCTTCAATGATTTCCTCAATTACACCCAACCGCTTCAGATCTTTGGCCGTAATGTTCAAGATCTCGGCGGCTTTCGGCGCCTGGGCCCGGTCCTTCCAGAGAATCGCCGCACACCCTTCCGGTGAAATAACCGAGTACACCGCGTTTTCCAACATGACCACACGGTCGCCCACGCCAATGCCGATAGCGCCGCCGCTGCCGCCTTCACCAATAACGATGACGATGATAGGTACGCGCAAAACGGACATGTCACGCAAGTTGCGGGCAATGGCCTCGGCCACGCCGCGCTCCTCGCCTTCCAAGCCAGGAAAAGCCCCGGTGGTGTCCACAAAGGAGATCACCGGCAGGCTAAACTTTTCAGCAAAACGCATGAGCCGCAAAGCCTTGCGATAGCCTTCCGGCAAGGGCAAGCCGAAGTTATGCGCCAAATTTTCCTTGGTGTCCTTCCCTTTTTGCGTTCCCAGGACTACCATAGGCTGCTTGTCCAACCACGCCACACCGCCGACTAAGGCGCGATCATCAATAAACGCCCGATCGCCGCGCAGTTCCACAAAGCGTTCAAACACACCGTTAAAGTAATCCAAGGTATGCGGACGCTGCGGATGGCGGCTCACCTGGACAATCTGCCAAGGCGTCAGGTTTTTATAAATATCCTGACGCAAACGATCGGCTTTTTGCTCCAATTGCGTCATTTCTTCCTTAACATTCATCCGCTTATCGTCGGTAAAAGAGCGCAGTTCGGAAATTTTGTTTTCCAACTCCGCAATCGCCTTCTCAAATTCCAAGTAATTCTCTGCTGCCATGACTAAGAGTCTCCTTTAATACCTTGCTTTGGTAGTAAAACCGCTTTCCCATGCTTTTTGTCCCCAAGCAGGATAAAGCGAGAGATTATACCCTCGCCCCCGACCTCCCGGCAAGAAAAATAGAACAGAATTAATTCACAAAAAAAATCCCCAAAACTTCATCATTATTTATTATTTAAAATCCAAAACCTATACGACATCCAAAAATAACAATGATTCCCTCAGAAAGGATCGGAAGTGGTGCCATAAGTCGATCTGACATATCCCGAATGATCGGACCTTGCGCCCAAGAATAACCCACACCCCAAAAAGGCGAAACCGCCAACCCCTTGTTCCGTTCAAATACAAATCCCCGCCCCATTTCCAAAGCAACTTTCTTATATTTTATCGCTGCACTAAATCGCTCAAAGGATTCTTCAGAATATTCAAAACTTGGACCAATCCATAGACCCACTGGAGCATATGTGTCTTTTCTCGGGTAAATCCGAAAGGTAGCTTCAATACCATACGCATTATGTCTCTCCGTAGGGCCAAAATCAAAACCCGACCGAAACTGCATGACCCTACTGTCTATGAAGGTAAATTTACCTCCCACAGAAATCGAAAAATTATCAGTAATTAACCGTTCATATTCCAACGTACCCATGCTACCGACTAAAAAATTTACCGGTTCAAGGGTTACCATATTTCGAATATTACGGGTCAACCCCATTACGGGACTCCGACGTTCTGGAAACTTCGGATAATTTTCTTTTTCAACTATGGCAATTCTTCGCCCACCAAGTAATTTTGCTAGGTCTGTACGAAAATAAATATCCTTCGATCTACTTTTCTCAATAGATCGTAGATCTTCATTGCCAATGGAATACACCTTATTATCCCACCCATATCTAAAATGAAGATCTTTGTCCTTTTTATTAAGGATAGTTACATATGGGAGAAATATCGTTCCTGGCAAAAGGAAGACCACCAGGTTATTTTCATTTGTCTTCCACTCTTTCAACACCTCAGATTCTTCATCATTTTCCACATCTACTTCTTCCGGCAAAATCGCCGCATCATCTTCTACATCTTTCTGCTTTATCCGAAGTATATTTAATTCTTTCGCTTTCTTCCTAACGGAACGAGGTATTGCAGGGTAGCCGGGCGTTTTAATCCTTGCCACCAACCGAGTCTGTAGCAACTCCTCGATACTCACAGGCCATGCTTTAACCCCACTTACATTTTTAACGACAGCTTTCACATCTTTGGTGGCAATTTCATACACTCTGTTAT
This sequence comes from uncultured bacterium, assembly GCA_964604705.1. Lineage (GTDB taxonomy): Bacteria > Oederibacteriota > JAAXVQ01 > JAAXVQ01 > JAAXVQ01 > JAAXVQ01. Next base: position 129,020 of record CAZSAP010000005.1, on the reverse strand, counting down.
TATAATCACACCAAAAGTGAATAACATCAGCACTCTGATACAAAATAGTAACACGAGCCAAATACGGCGTTGCCTTGAATAACAGATGACGTTGATTTCTCCCCAATTCACTCCATGGATAGTCAATCGGGGCATCGCCTGATATCCACGATGAAGCAGGGGCCATTTTATCACCTAAATGTGCTTGCCCTAACCACAATAGTTCCGGACTATTATTACCTACGCATATTGTATTTCCTGACGAATTAACGGAGTTTCCCATTGCCATGGTTGCTTCTACTGCGCCGAAAATATCCGAAGTGAACATGCACTCAAAGAAAAATAAAATTATACAAACACCTATTCGTATCATAAATCCCCCGTCTATTGATCACATTGTAGAAAACCATATATGTTTATAGTAGAGGCTATTTTATATCACATCAGACTATCATCTGTCAGATATGAAACACCCATAAACATTTATACGTTTATATTATTAAGATCAATTCTTTTAGGAAGGAAAACCATATGCTTATTTTGCACAAGGAATAATCAGTTGTATGTGTTCACAACACTTCCTCAAACTCACTGACGGCCAAATACAGTTTGCGTTGGTTTAAGAGCAGCTTGTAAAACGCCTGGCTGCAACTGCGCTTGGCATCGAGCAGCTGCTGCCTGGCGTCCAGCACCTGTGCCAAGGTGCGAGCTCCCACCGTGTAGCCTTTTTCCATGGCATGCATGACCTCGGTGGCGGCCGCAACCCCCTGGTGCAAAGCCTTCATCTGTTCCAAGCCTGAGCAAACACCTGAATATGCTTCTGCGATTTGAATCCCGGCTTCCCGCTCAGCGGCCAAAAGGTCGTACTGGGCTTTCTCCGTGTTCTTCTGAGCTTCCCGGCACTCTGCGACTGTGCCCCACCCGGAAAAAAGCACCCAGGTGCAGCGAAGACTGGCGCTGTAGCTTTTATCATTGGTCTCAACCGGAAACGCGGCCGTAGGTCCTTGGTGGGCATCGCCGTATGTCCCGACCGCGTCAATACTCGGCCAAAATCCCGAAGCCGACTGCCATTGACTCCCTTGGGCCACCTCGAGTGACATACGGGCGGAGCGGACCTGGTAATTTTCCGGAACTCTCGCGAGCCAATCGTCAAGTGAACCCAGTGATTTATCCAGTTCCGACTCGGGCACGGGATCCGGGTCCACGGTTTCTTCCCCAGCGATGGATTCCAAGACTCTGCGTTTATTGGCCAGCTCCCACTGAGCCTCCAAAAGCTGGGCCACAATCAAAGAAAGACGAGCTTGAATCTGCATGGGCTCTGTCCCTGCCACCGCTCCGGAGCTGTGCATCCCCTTGGCGGATTGCCACTGTTCCGTAAGTGTACGTTTCTCAGCTTCCAAAAAGCCGACACTTTCTTGGGCCAAGAGCACATCGTAGTACGCTTGTGCCAAGCGCAACACGAGATCCGATTCGGCCAAGCGTAAATTGCAAAGGGCATACGCATTGACTTTCTGCGAGCGCGCCAAGCCCATCCAAGCGTCCATGCGCACAATGGGCTGGATCAGCTCGGCAGACCAACGGTTGGACTCAAAATCCCGGTCCAAGGCCGTGAAACGATGGTTGTCGTAGGTACTTTTTAAATGATTTTTACCCAGATCGCCACTGGCCTCCAGTGTTGGCAAGAGCCGCGACAGCGCCTGATCGCTTTGAAACGTTTTCGCAGTGTACTCGGCTCGGGCAGCCAAGTAGCGTGCGTCATTTTTTTTGGCCAAAGCCGTCATTTCTTCCAAGCTCTCGGCGTGAGCCACCAGCCCGCACGCAACCATAAGCCCCAACCCTAAAATACCTGATAGATATGCCTTCTTTATAAAGCTCATGATTGATTCCTTCTAAGTGTTTTCAACGTTCTTTAAAGCTCTCATCCGCATGCGCAAGCAACGGACTTAGGAAATACTCTATGACCCGCCGCTTGCCGGTCTTAATTTCCACAGCCACGGCCATGCCCGGAGTCAAAGGTACGGTCTTGCCTTCAACCTGTATGCTGTTTTTGAGCATGGCCACCCGCGAGGCAAACACCAAACCCTTTTTCTCATCGGTGATGGCGTCAAGCGAGAGTGTTTTCACCTTACCCGGAATGGTTTTGTATTTGGTATACGGAAACGCCTCTACCTTCACCACGGTCTCCTGCCCCTCGTTCACAAAACCAATGTCTTTGTTTTGAATAAAGGCCTCAATCTCAACCGCGGCTTCGTCTGGGACGATGGCCAGCAACGGCTGCGCCGGTGTGACCACGCCCCCGACAGTATGCACCGCCAGTTGTTGTACCTTGCCTGCCACCGGTGCACGCAGTTGCATCAGCTTCACCTGCTGCTCGGCCTTGATTTGTTCTTGTGAGGAAGCTAAAGCGCGTTGGTCGTTTTCACTCAAGAGTTCCCGCGTGGTGCGCCGGGTCTCGGCGATCATGCCCTCTTTTTCGCGCCGACTCCCCTGAAGTGCGGATTCCAACTCCTCCAGTTTGCTGGTCTGCGCGGTCGTCTCGTGCTCCAAGGCAATGCGTTCCTTTTCCTTGTCCAAGTAATCATGTTTGCTTACGTAGTCTTGCGCAAAAAGTTTTTTATAATCCAGAGCCCGCTCGCGCACAATAGGTAAGGTTTCTTGCATTTGCGCCAGTGCTGCGCGCCCTGACGTGAGTTCCGCCTCGCTCTTGGCAATCGCCGCATCCAGGGCCTGGAGTTTGGCTTGATAGGCTTCGGCTTGGGCAACCAAGGTCCGCTCTTCGCTTTCAATCCGATCCGCAGGTATCCCGGCCAACAAGGTTGCGGTTTCCGGGGTCTGCAAGTGAAGGGTTTTCGTGTTCCGGGTTTGCATGCTCTTAAGAAAAACCATAGCCCGCGCACTGACCAGGCGTGACGTCACCCAGTCGCCATGCGTGCGCTTTTCGTCGGCCTCGGCTGTGGTGGCATCCAGTTCCAAGAGCAGATCGTTGGCTTGCACGTACTGCCCATCCTGGACATAGATGGCTTTGACCACGGAGGTCTGCATGGGCTGGATGATTTTGGTCCGGTTGTTGGGAACGATCTTCCCCTCCCCGGTCACGACCACATCCAGTTGTCCCAGACAGGCCCACGCCAGAGCAAAGACCGCAAAGCTGATGATTAGCCACATGGCCACACGCGGAGTCGGCGAGACTGGAGTCTCTTCCAGTTCCAAAGCCGCAGGCAAAAACTCCCGTTCGTGCCCCATGCGCTCCACAAAATTGAGCAAGTGACGCTGTTCCCAAACCCCGGTCCAGATTTTGTAATACCGGCTCAGCAAATCCTTCCAAGCAGCCAGATAAAGACGCATATTAAAAAGCCTCACCTTTCTGCAAACGGTACAAGTGCGAATAAATGCCCTCGGATCGGGCAATCAGGTGCTCGTGCGAGCCTTGCTCGACAATCTGACCACGGTCCATGACCACGATCCGGTCTGCGTCGCGTACGGCACTCAACCGGTGGGCAATGACAATCACGGTCCGGCTTTGGCAAATCGCCCGCATGTTGTTCTGGATGATGCGTTCGGACTCGTAATCCAAGGCACTGGTGGCCTCGTCAAAAATAAGAATGCGCGGGTTGGTCAGAAGCGCCCGGGCTATGGCAATGCGCTGCCGCTGCCCACCCGAAAGCGAGGCTCCGTGTTCCTCAACCATGGTGTCGTACCCTTCAGGTTGTTCCAGGATAAACTCATGGGCTCCGGCCATGCGGGCTGCGGCCATCACCCGCTCAATGGGTGCCCCCGGGTCAGCCAAAGCTATGTTTTCCCGGATGGTACGCTTGAACAGAATGTTCTCCTGGAGCACCACGCCGATCTGCCTGCGCAGTGAGCTGGCATCGGCCACTGCCAGGTCAATCCCGTCCACCAACACGCGTCCGTGCTCAGGTGCATACATGCGCTGGACCAGCTTGGTCAGCGTACTTTTGCCTGACCCCGAGCGCCCCACAATCCCGATGAATTCACCTGGAGCAATCACCAGATCCAAGTTCCGCAAGACTTCGGGTCCATCCGGGCGATAGCGAAAACCCACTTGTTCAAACACAATGCTCCCTTTGAGCCTGGGCAGCGTGCTGCGACTGGCGCTGTTGACTTCCGTGGGGCTCAGCAAGATATCGCCCAAACGCTGCATGGAAATGCCGACTTGCTGAAAATCTGTCCAGAGTTGAGCAATCCGCAAAATTGGTTGCGAAACCTGTCCGGCCAGCATATTGAACGCGATCAACTGCCCTACGGTCATCTTCCCGTCTATAACCATGCGGGCGCCGATCCAGAGCGTGGCCACGGTCACCAGTTTGCCAATCAAGCTGACTCCGGCGTTGCCCACACTGGAAAGAGCCGCGGTGCGAAAACCCGACTTCACGTACGCGGCCAACTGGTTATCCCAGCGCTGCCGCACCTGCGGTTCCACGGCCGCAGCTTTGAGCGTCTCAATCCCACTAATGGTCTCCACCAGGAATGACTGGTTCTCAGCCCCGCGATTGAACTTGTCGTTTAGCTGTTTGCGCAAGACCGGCGTCAGGAGGAGCGAGATGATCAGGTAAAGAGGCAGAGAACCCAGGACAATAAGGCCCAAAACCCAACTGTACATGAACATGACGAGAATAAAGACCACGGAAAAGACCAAATCCAGGACCAAGGTGATTGCATTGCCGGTCAGGAACGAGCGTATATTTTCCAGTTCGCGCACACGCGCCACGGAGTCGCCCACCCGCCGCGACTTAAAATACGCCAAGGGCAGGCTCAGCAGATGACGAAACAAGCGCCCACCCAGTTCCACGTCAATGCGGCTGGTGGTGTGGGCAAACACATAGCTGCGTAAAGCCGTGAGCAGCACACTAAAGATGGAAACCACCATCAACCCCACGGAAATCACGTTTAGCGTGGACCAACCGCGGTGCACCAAAACCTTGTCCATGACCACCTGGAAAAACAAGGGTGTCACCAAACCAAAAAGCTGAATAACCAACGAGACAATCAAAACTTCCGTAAGCAAGCGCCGGTATTTGATGATGGCTGGAATAAACCAACTAAAGTCAAACTGCTTGAGTTCGGAGGCTATTGAGGCGCGCGAAGTAAACAAGACCAACTCGTCGCTCCAGTTCGTCTCAAACTCAGCCCGCGAGATCGTACGGTTCTCCCGAGCCTCGGGATCGCGTAACACCACTTGGTCGTCCTGGGCTTTAACCACGATCATGAACTGCCCGGCTTGGCTCCGACCCACACCCGGTAGCGGACACTTGTCCAAACGCCCAAGAGGTATGCGGGTCACGCGGGCTTTGAGACCCAGCCGTTTGGCAGCCAAGACCATCTCGGCCTGCCCAAACTTCCGCCCGTCAGGAATGTACTCATGCGCGAGCTGCCCGGGGTCTGCCGGGATGTTGTGCACCCGGCAGATGGCCACAAAGCACTGCAGCCCAGAATCCCCTTCGCCTTTCTTGTCAGGCTCAGGTGAAGAGGTTTGGTTTTCTTGCACACGATAAACCGTACTGGAACGATCCATGGTCAGCTCCGCTTCTTTAGTTGTTTACTTAGTTGATTAAACGCTTAGTTTGATTCAATCGGACTTGAAAGACTGGGTGGTTTAACCTCACCCGTGGTCGCCTCGGTGCTCGGGGCCGCATACGTCGAGCTAAACCACTTGGGCATCCCCCGCCAGTTGCCCTCGTCACCCCAGAACACCAACTTTGAGTTCACATAGTGGAGCCAGTACGTTTCCGTACCCAAGACCAACTGAGCGGGGATAACCAGGGCAAACGAGAGTGCTGTCACAGAAAAATCACTGTAGAGCTTGTACTCATGCAGTTCGTAGACCGTGCCGTCGCCAAGTTTTTTCCCCATCCGCACCACATCAGGCTTTCCCAGGACTTTTTCAACCGCCTGCTTGTCCATGGCCAGTTGCACCTCAGACAAAGACCCCAGTGTATGCTTGCCTGCCGAAAGCGTGGAACACCCCTGCAAAAACATGCCGAGCAAAACCAAGAGCAAACCTTTTCGCATGATGGCTACATCCTTTGTGAATAAATAACCGACACATCTTCGACAGTAGTTGCGAAAATTAATTGCATGAGTTTCAAAAAATATTTGAATGAGATAAAAATCGGATTAGTGAGTTGGAATTAAAACAAAGGTTTTTATGATCAAACGGTTTCTCGGCTTACTGTGGATAAAACCATAGCACCTTTGGATTCAAAGCCCACATGGAGACTTTGAATCCAAAGGCAGCGATCAGCTATACTTGATTGCAGGTTTAAGAACTACCCTGAGAGGTCATTGCGAGCGACCCACGGGCACGTGGCAATCTGACTTTGTCCTTATACAATCGAGATTGCTTCGTCGCTACGACGCCTCGCAAGGACTACCAAAAAAGTTTCCAGCACCTTGTTAGTTGTATTTCTTCACAGCTTTGGCTTTCAAGTTCTGAACCACGGTATCCAACTCAACCCCTTCGTACCCTTTACGATCCTTACGGGGGCGCAGAAGCTTGACCGACTGACCTTTGAAAACCTGTTCCTGAAGCATTTTAAAGAAAGAATAACCCGCCCCAGGCGCTGAAATACTGTCAATGATCCATAGTCGCGAACCCGACTTCCAATCACGCGGCGCCAACCGTCCCTGGCCGGAGAGCAGACGGTTTTCCGCAGTTTCGCTCAGGTACGCCCAACTGCAATACGCCAAAGGCCCGCGCTTGCCCCGAAAGACCCGCATCTGCTTAAAGCGCAAAGCCGGCAGCACCAACCACGCCAGATCCGAAACAAAAAGCTGTTGGTGACCCTTAGAGCGCATCATCAAAAAAGTAACATCACCTAAGATGCTTTCCATACCCACATTCTTTGCGGCTTGCCCTTGACTTGTTGCTATGTTTTCTTGCTTCGCTTGATTATCCATAGACCCTCTTTTACATTTTTTAAGAAAACCGGTTCCCCTCTCATGTAACGAGAGAGAGGAACCGATCCAAGTTCAAGTTAGGCCGCAAACACAAAATCAGAGGTCGTCAACTGATGTTCACCTTGGAGTTGCAGGCTAAACCCTGTTGCCAAGTCCTCCAAAACCGTGTTTCCGTTGATGATGCGATAGATCATGGCCGTACCCAAATCAGTCTCTCGAATATTCATGGCCGAAAGATCGATACGGTCCTGGCCATCTTCGAAATCCATGATGACATCCATAGCTTCAGAGGTAGAGTCCGTCGCCTGTGAATAGATAAATTTATTTATACCTACTCCTCCATATAAGGTGTCGGCACCCGCGTTACCCCATATACGATCATCACCCTCTCCACCATCTATAAAATCAATTCCATCATCGCCAAAAACATCATCATTCCCTTCTCCACCATAAATAAAATCATCTCCGCTTTGTCCGGTAATACTATCATTGCCAGCATCTCCATACAGGAAATCTTTTCCCCAACCACCACAAATTTGATCCACACCATTACCACCATGGGCTTCGTTAATCTGGGCAGTATCTACCGAACCAGCAAAAATCGAATCGTTTCCATCCCCACCCTCAATATAGTTATTCCCTAACATTCCGCCGATTGCGTCGTCCCCTTCACCGCCATAAATAAAATCATTGCCAGCTCCGCCCTTTAAAAAATCGTCTCCTGCCTCACCATATAAACTATTCGCAACATTGCTTTCTTCATCAAACAAACCTTCTATATTGTTACCATCCCAATTATATTCACCTGTGCCACCATAAATACTGTCATTTCCAGCGCCGCCGTACAAGACATCACTACCTGAACTGCCATAAAGTAAATCATTATCATCATAGCCGTATAAAAGATCATTGCCACTCTCACCATAAAGTTGATCATCACCTTCATGACCCGCTAGTTCATCGTTGCCAGCACCACCATACAATTTATCTGCACCGACACCTCCTAAAAGTGTATCCACACCGTCTTGTCCAAAAAGAAAATCATCCCCATCTTCCCCATATAAGGTGTCGCCCCCATCCCCGCCCATCAGGCGATCAGTTCCAACTCCTCCATACAGAAAATCATCACCGTCTTCCCCAAATAAGTAATCATCCCCTTCGTCACCGTAAAGGGTATCAGTGCCGCTTAAGCAATAAACACCTTCACCAATCCCGCCGTATAGCCAATCTCCGTCTTCATTTCCCCATAACGTATCATTTCCTTCACCCCCATAGAGCTGATCTCCATCCAATCCACCACCGAGGCGATCGTTACCTCCACCACCATACTGGAAGTCACAACCATCACCACCCCACAACGTATCTACACCATCACCGGCTATCATCCAATCATGGCCTGATCCACCGATCAAAGTATTATTACCATTTCCACCATCCAGTTCATCATCGCCTTCATTTCCCCAAATCGTATCATCGCCTTCATTTCCAGTAATTTCATCTATACCCAAACCACCTACCAATGTATCATTTCCCAAACCACCTACTAGTTGATCATCCCCATCGCTCCCGTCCATATAATTTGTTCCAGCATTTACTTGAAGAAAATCATTTCCCGAGCCACCCAAAAGTTGGTTATTGGTTGATGAATCCATCATCGTTATCCGATCAACCCCTTCACCACCATCAAGCAAATTATTGTTGCCATAACCCAACAAGGTATCATCGCCCGAACCGCCATAAACCCGGTCCTCACTGACTGCATACAACGTGTCATTTCCTTCACCACCATACAAGGAGTCGACTCCATTCCATCCAACCAAGGTATCGTCCCCTGCATCACCGTATAAGTTATCATTACCGTCATTCCCTTCCAAATGATCAGCATCATTTCCACCGTGCAATGTATCATCTCCATCGTACCCGTACATCCGATCTAGTCCAGCCCCCCCCCACATGGTGTCGTTTCCTCCACCAAAGCCAGGTGCCAAATATTGTGTTTCTCCAAATATCACATCATCACCTTCACCACCATCCATGGCATCTGATCCATTTCCACCAACCAAAGTATCATTACCTAAAGCTCCTTCCAACTGGTCGTCCCCTTCTCCACCAAGTAGATAATCGTTCTCATCACCACCAAATAGCTTGTCGTTACCTTCCTCTCCATATAACGTATCTCTTCCCACATTGCCAATTAAGACATCAGTTCCTTCATTCCCATGCATAACGTCATCGTCTGATCCGCCGTCCAACAGATCATTTCCATCACCACCACTCATCAAATCATTACCTTCATCACCCCATAGCTGATCATCCCCATTGTCTCCGTTCAGTTCATCTATACCCAATCCACCTGACAGCAAATCGTCTTGATACCCCCCATACAATTTATCATCGCCACTCCCGCCAACTAAAATATCATTCCCGGCACCACTTATTAGGACATCCATGCCATCATCGCCATATAAAGAATCATTCCCTTCGCAACATACCAACGTGTCATCACCCGTCCCGCCATGCAACATGTTATTTCCAAAATTATCCGAAATATAATCATTACCAGCCCCACCATAAAGCTTATCATTGCCAAAGCGGCTATATATTCGATCATTTCCACCTTTAGCGTCCAAAATATCATCGCCATTAAAAATATTAGTTTCATTATTTGGAGTTGTAAGGTCAAAATAATCATCCCCTTCATAATTATAATCATTTCTATTCTGATTATTTCCTCCCATACCTAAAAAATTCCGCACATTATTTATAATTTCTATGGTTGCTTGAATTGGCTTCAGAATCGGATCCGTAATTAGATTAAGCCATGTCGAGGGATTTGTAAGTGAGATTGGGTCAGGCAACAACGTCGCGATTGCTGCCGGGAGGGGGACAAGTGTCGGTATTTGTCCCGTGAACGGCGCTAGAGCCAAATTAATTGCTGTTGTAAAAGGATCGAGTGGCGTCTCCGCCAAAGCCACAAGAGCAATACTTGCATCTGTTCTAAGAGTTCTTAAGTTACCACTATGTCTTGGATCTTGAAAATCCGAATCGAATAACCTTTCAAAATTACTTAAATGGTGTGATGCAAGAAAAACGTAATTTAGAATTGTACCAGGATTTACAATATCATAACTCGTTCCCGGTCCACTTAAATAATATGTAGTTCCTATCTGACGAGCTTTATTCCCAGTAAAATCAGTCTCCACTACATAATTGGTGACTCGACTATCAATATTTGCATTTGTGGATGATTGAAGGATTCCAGCACTCAAGAGAATATCTCGAGCTCCGTAAGCATTGAACGTAATCGCTTTGAAATTTTCATAGCACGCTGCTAGATACTGAGAAATCGATCCACCCATAGAGTGCCCAACAACATAAACGTTTTTGCCTTCGAGTTTCCCTTGCAATCTTAATTCCTCAACAAAATCGAGGGCATCTCTCATTTGTGGCCCCACCTTATCCACTGCCATTCTCAAATTTTCCAACCGATCATTACAATTATTCTCTGTACCCCTATTTGCGATGATCACATTTGTTCCATCGCTCCAAGCCTCGCCAGTGTAACCAGAACAAGTATCACTGCTACGATCAAACCAACCAATTTGGGTATACTGCGGTGGCACAGACCCACCATTTGCCGGAATATCATGATATACATATCTGCTCAATTCCAATGCATCTCTACCAATAGACATCGTTTGCCTCCTGTTTATTAAACTGGTTGTTTTGTCATAAGGCATGGCATTTTTCCCCTTGGAAGTATCCTCCTCATACTTCGAACTACCCAGCCACACTTTCATGATGCCCCAGTTTTAGTTGGATCTTTTGACAGGAAGTTTTGAAATTAATTGCAATACTTGAGGTTTTTATACAAACTAAATTGCAGAGAGGCGAGACGAAAAACGAACTCACTTAAAAACCAAAAACAAACCTTTAGTTACCTGAGCTATGGAGTAGATTTATTAAAGAAATTAGAAAACACAAATATAAATACACTTTATTCCCACCGGCAACATTCCTACAAAATATATTTAAAATCCAACCCCAATATGACACCCCAGAACGAATGTGACCCCTGTGTAAGGGTTTATTCGTTCTTCCATACCATTAAAACTCTTAATAATAGGTTTACCACTCCCCCACGTGAAACCGAGTCCTACAAATGGTGAAACCATGAGTCCAAAATGGTCCTTTAACATAAAACCCCAACCAACTTCAGTTAACATGGTAGTATTTGTGAATATCGTATTGTTGTAATCATTGTATTGTGTATTAATCGACTCCCACGTTGGCCCGAACCATAATCCACGCGGAGCATAAAAATCCTTGAACGGATAAAACCTCATGGAACCTTGCCATCCCCAGTATGTGTGCCTTTCCTTAGAATCATCAAAATAGACCGAACTCTCCGGTATATTAAATTTGAACCCCACAGAAAATGATACCTTGCCACCAATTATCCGTTCATATTCCAAAGTTGCTGCACCAAACCCGAACCCTACCGGCTCAATTGTAAATGTATTTTTAATTTCATTGGTAGACCCTTTGATCATCGAGGGAAGCTTTGGAAACATTGGATAACCTATATCAGTCACTAGCGTAACCTTTTTTTCATTCAAAAGAACGCGCGGATTAATCGAGATTCCATTTTCAGGGGTGGATTGGGAAACCTCGGAGACAGCCTCCTGCTTTATGCTGTATACCTGATCACCATGACCATATTTAAAATGCATCACTCCATTTTGATTATATAAAACAGTCACGTTGGGTACATAAAACTGCCCTGGCACAACAAGGTTGACCATATTAGGTTCAATGTCCGACCAATTTTTAATTGGATTTATGTCTGCTGTATTTGAAGAACCCTCTACCGCTTTCTGGAGATACTCTCCTTCGGATATTGGTTCGTTCTTTTCATCGGGATCTGCTCCCGACATGAACCCAGGTTCATTTGTCGCAGACAAAGGCAGCTGGACATTTCGTTTACTCTGACGAATTGATCTAGGCTTCGGAAATTTCGGATACCCTGCATCTTTTAGTCTTGTCACAATTTCATTTTTAATTAACATCCGGAGATTTGTTGCCAAATAGCCTTTTTCCGGTATCGTTTTAGTGATATTTTTAACATCCGCCACATTGATCGCATATACTTTATCACTATACTCATATTTGAAATGAATAACCCCATTTTGATTCTTTAGGACAGTAACTTTTGGGACATAGGGAGTTGCTACTAAAATCAGGTTCACTTGATTCTTTTCTATTTCAACAGCGGGATCCACAACCTCATCATTATTATTTGGCGATTCCACAAACGAACTGGGTGCAAGCGTTTGAGCACTTTCAGCAGTGGGTGGTACTAATAAAACCTCCATGCTTAATCCAGCAATCGTTGAATTTCCCGAACTCGAAATTAAATTATCTTGGGGAGTCGCCTCTGCCCAGGAAAACCCCACCCCATAGATAACAGTACAAATCAATAAAGTTGTAATATGAATGAATGGTTTCATAAACACCTCAAAAGAAAATCACCAAATAAATTTCCGGATTACGCTTAATATTTCCACTTTAAAAATAAACTCTCAACCCCGTCTTCCCATACACACCACTGTAATCAATTTCCAAAGGCGAGCCGTCTCCGTGAGTGACCCGCACATTTTTCTGACCATTTGAGCACCATTATCCCACCTACAGACCAATGCCTATGTTGCAGCCAATAAGACCTGTTAAGCCTTCATTGGTGACCGCTCTGGGGGCTATTTTAGGACCACCTTCGCCAGCGTACACCGGCCCACCTGCTGCAGAAAAACCAACTCCAATAAAGGGTGAAACCACAAAGGAATGCTTACCCTCAAAAGAAAAACCCCAACCCACCTCAAGAAGACTATTAAAGTAAGTCAAGCTTTTAGAATACTGCGGAAAAGTTTCAACATAGTATTTAAAACACGGGCCTATCCACAAACCCGCAGGTGCATAGTAATCGGCCAAAGGATAGACACGAGCAGAGACTTGCCCGCCCAGCTCTTGATGCTCCGGCCCATTTGCACCACCGACTCCACTAAATGTCTTTCCACCCGGATATGAACAACAAAATCCGACTGCGATCGCTGTGTTATTATTGATAAAATGTTCAAATTCCAGTGTACCAGCACCTACAAGAAACCCGACTGGTTCTAATGAGAAAATATCTTTTATTTTCCGTGTAACACCCTTTAACTTCGAACGAATTTTTGGTAATTCCGCAAAATAAACCTTTTGTTCCAGTAAAATAAACTTATCTTGTAAAAACCTCGAGTGTTTTCCAAAGAAATAATCATTTTCATTTATTGTTCTTGCTATATTAAAAACCTTATTCTTGCTGATTCGGTATACCGGTTCTTCTCGTTGAACACGGAAGAAAATTGTTCCGTCATGTTCTGCGAGAACAAGAACATCTCTTATAAAAAAACGCCTATTTTTAAATACCAAACACACCATGTTCATTTCCACATCTTCCCATGATTGTGGTGTTCGTTTGGCTGGCGCGGCATAGGGTTCTCTGAAATCCGTTCCTAAGTTCTCAACATTTCCTGTTTGCGTTGTTCCGCTATATGAGTTCTCATCTTCCACTTCATTGTCAGATGCCAGCAAAACCTTCGAAACTATTTTTTTAGGCAACTTTGTATAATCAGGGTAGTTTGCATCTTCAACCTCATTTACAATATTGCGTCGTACTAGCTCCCCAGGTTTTATTGCAAAACAACGCGGACTTGGTGGTAACGGGACAACAGTCTTTACTTCATCAACTTTAATTTTGTAAACCGTTTTACTATTTCTATATCTAAAATGAATAATCCCATCTGTATTTTTTAAAATAGTCACTTCCGGAAGATACGCTTCTGGAGAGAGGACTAAATAAACCATCTTAGCCTCTGCATCTGTCCAATATTGTTTGTACTCAGCCTTTGTAAGATATTCGCTGCTTTGATCAACATCCATTGGCACACTTGGTTCAGACGACCCTGTTATGTAAGCTGTATCAACAGATGATGATTTTGTATTTCCGCTAATATCTAGTTTTGAAGCATCTAATTTCTGCCCCTCGGCCCATAATCCAGGCGTTCCCGCAATAATCCAAAAAAGAGGAACTAATATCAGCTGCATAACTAGCCGCATATTTTTACACCGAATTACCTTTCTCATTAAAAATAAACCCTCAACCCAGTTTTCCCATACACCCCGCTGTAATCGATCTCCAAAGGTGAGCCGTCTGCATGAGTAACCCGTACGTTTTTTCGGCCATTTGAGATATCGGCCTTAACCTCGGTGATTTTAGCTGAGCGGTAGCCAACATCCACCCCTAAGCCCAGATGTTTCCCAAAACGCCACTCCACGCCTCCGCCAATCTTCACGCAGGTTGTACTGCCGTTTAGCGACCAACGATACTTCCGCCCAAAGACATATTCATCCATATACGCGTCTGATAGACTAAGAGCGCCAAGGCTCAGAGTACCTGTAAAAAACATCTTTTCCTGACGATTGGTTGCCACTTTTAAAAAACCACTGCCTTCGACAGCTGAAAGCAACATCTGTTCACCCATACCCGTGGTTCCGCCCGTAGCATTGGGCGCATGATATCCGCAATCCACGCCTGCTGCAATGTATTCGTTAAACCAAAGTCCGGCTCCCCCATCCAAAAAAGCAAACGATGATATCCTATTTTCAGTCGGCACGCCGTACATGCGCATAACCGTATTGGACTCGTCGATCCAACGATTTATATCCGCCATAAGGTATTGAGCATAGCCCGCACCCACGTAAATAAACGGAAGCATGCGAACCACGTGCTCAGTGGGAATCACTGAAATGCGCTTAATTTTCTGCAAATCCATAGGTTTTACCAGCACATACCCCTCCGGAACTTCCGGAGAAATGCTTTTCACGTTTTTGCTTTTCACACTGTACAAGGCATCATCACCCTCGCAGGTGAACTGGACGACTCCGTCTTTATGGTACAACACCGTGACATTGCGCAAGTAGATCCCGTCCGCAAAAAGCAAATTGCCCGTAAGGGGTTGAATCGTACGCGATGTACTCTGGGCCTCTGGTTTTTCGCCTTCAGTAGTTGCTTCTTCTGCCTCAGTGGTCTGCGGAGCTACGGCACTCTCACTGGTCTGATCCTGTTGAGCGGTCGCTTGCCCACTGCGAGACGTCTGCCCCCATGCCAACATGCTCCAGCCACCTAAAACCCCTACCAACCCTAAAATCCATATCGTCTTTTTCATTTAAACTCCTAGTCCTTTTTTCGACAATCGACACTTAAGTTATGGACACAACTCAAGTCGTATAAATTGTCGTTCGTGTTATGACCAACAATCGTCAAATTAATTGCATTTTATTTCTTATTTATTTCGACAAATACAGCGTGACTTCGACCCGGCGGTTTTTGGCCATGCTCTCCGGGTCGGAGCTGGTGCTGAGAGGAACGGTCTTGCCCAGGCCCTTGATCTCGAGTACGGCAGACGAGATGCCTTCCTCTTCTACCAAATACCGCATGACCATGTTGGCCCGGCTGGTGGAGAGTTCCCGATTGAACTGTTCGGTGCCGATCTCATCGGTATGCCCCTCGATCACGGCATGCACCTTGCCTGCCGGATAGCCTTTTATGAGGTCCGCGACTTTCCGCAGTTTTTCATAGACCCAGGGCTTGAGTTCGGCTCGATTGAACTCGAAAAGGATTTGATCAATCTTAATTTTCGTCATACCCGGTTCTTGGGAGACAATGTTCAAAGGTGTGCGCCTTAGCTCAGAAGCCTGTTGCCAGACATTCCCCACGTGATCCTGCAAGCGCAGGACGTAGTTAAACTTCTGGTTCAAGGCCACCACACGCCCTTGGTCATCGCGCGAGTCCCAAGTAACAGCCTCAGGCGGACGTCCGTCGGCCGAGAAGGTACGCACCACTTTGCCGGTGTCTGCGTCCACGATGTCCAGCGCCCAACCCTTGAACTTGATCTCCGGCTGGAGGCGGAAACGGAAGACCAGTTGCTCGGCCACAGGTGTGTTGCTCTCCGCATACGCCTTGGTACCGGCATCCACCTGGGCCAGGGGCGCCACGGACTTTATCTCATTGCCAGCCTTATCCTTGACCTGCATGACATAGTGGAAGCCTTCTTGGACCGAGACTTGGTGGTTAAACTCGTCTTTGCCGTCCCAGCCAAAATCCTTCGGGATTGGGCCCACGCCTTGGTACTTCTTAAGTACGAGGCCTTGCGCATTCATGATGCTTATGGACCACTCGGCCGCGGTCTCGCTGCCCTTGGGGGCAAAGGTCACCTTGCCGGCGTATATGTCACGCGGTCCGGCTTTGAGCTGTGGTAACCGGGTTATTGAGATCGGCAGGATCTCACCTTGGCTCTCGTCCGAGTATCCCCGCTTATCCACCACTTCCAGGCGGTAAATGTAATACGCCTCGCGGTCCACGGTCTGGCTTTGGTCGTTTTTTCCGTCCCAGACAATACGCAGGGGCAACGGTGCTCCGCCTTGACTGTGTTTCACAGTTTTGCCGTTTCGATCGGTGATGTCGAGTGTCCAGCGTTCCAAACCTGCGGGTATCTTACACAGTGGAATAAACTCCACTTCGTTCCCGGTTTCCCCATCGGGGTATACCACTTGCCGATTGATCAAGCGTACACTGAGTTTCGGCGGGTCCAACTTCACTTGCCGCCCAAAATCATACCCGGCTGAAACTTGATGGACCGGGCCCATCAACCCCAAAGGCTTGAGCGCATAATCCACATGTATCTGTTGCCAACGAAACCCAGCGCCGCACGTCACCCAATCCCCGGTATCGCTGGTGGTGTTTACGCCCCAGCGCATTGCCACCGAGTTCCAGAGCCAGGTCTCGTGGCCTAAAGCGAAAACCGGTCGATCGCCTAAGGGAAGTTTCACATCCAAATCCACGGTCGAGCGCAGCCATTCTTCCTGCAGCAGCGTATACCCGGCACCCAGGCCGCCCATAAGCGGAAGCGCATCGGAGCGGGATTCAAAGGCGGACATAAGGCCCAGGTTGCGCAGCACTGCGGCCACGACGAGTCGATCGTTCCACATGTAGTATTTGGCACCCGCGTCCAAGGAAAGGCCCCAGGCGCGATTCTCGGCCAGTTGCGAGGCCATGACATTTAAAACCGCTCCCACAGCCAAGGTCCGGTTCCACTTATGTGCATAACCCACTTTGGCCAGGAGACTCCAGGCTGAGTCCGAGGCTATGTCTGGGTCTTCGGTGCTGTTAAACGGGGGGATGTTCAAGATCGAAACCGCGGCTCCCAAGGCACGTTCTTTTTCCAAGGGTTGAACGCCCCAGAACGAATCGTAGGTGATACCTTCCCACCAGGCCAAGTGCCCCACATAGATTTGCGGGTTGACCAAATCCAGCATGCCGGCAGGGTTGTGGTAAAGGGTTTCACTGTCACTGCCCGTGGCCATATAGGCTTCGGACAAGGCGGTGCCACGCGCACCGGGGTTGAGCTTGAGAAAATCCGAGCCCGTACTGCCCTCGCTGGCCATGCTCACCAACGGCAGTGCACTCAGAGACCCCACCAGGATGTACGTCAGGCATTTTCCCAGGCGCATTATTTAATCACCAGAACCTTACGCAGGTATTGTTTCTGACCCTCGCGTTGGAGCACCACAAAATACGCACCCGAACCCACATAGTCACCGGAGGTGTTGCGCCCATCCCATACCACGGTTTGGTACCCGGGTTGCACGCCGCTTAGGGTGCGGCTCCATACTTTCCGACCGGAGAGTGAATAAATCTCCAGATTCACCTCCGTAGGTTCAACAAAGCCAAGCTGAATGCTCAGCGTTTCCCGTTCAGGATTGAAATGGTTGCGATCGAGAAACATCTTCGCCGCAGGGGTTGGGGTTGCGGTTGGCGGCAGTGTTGGGGTCTCGGTGACAGTCACGGTTATGGTCGGCGTCATGGTTCCGGTCGGTGAAATGGTGGATGTAACCGTGATGGTGCGCGTGGTCGTGGCCGACCAGTAGGGTGTGACCGTTGAGGTCGGGGTCACGGTAGGCGTGGCGGTTACAGTTGATGTGTACGTCGGAGTCGAAGTGACGGTTCGTGTCGGACTGGTCGTGTGGGTGGACGTAAACGTTGGCGAGGAGGTGCTCGAAGGGGTACCCGTCGGCGAATGGCTCGGTGTCAGCGTTGAGGTCGCTGTATATGTAGGTGTGTGCGTAGGTGTCCGAGTAAACGTCGGTGTATAGGACGGTGTCATGCTTGGTGTGGCGGTTGAGGTCAAAGTGAACGTCGGTGTGTGCGTGGGGGTCCGGGTAAACGTCGGTGTATGGGACGGTGTGGCACTGGGTGTCGCAGTTGAGGTTGCGGTGTACGTTGGCGTCCAGGTTGATGTTGGGGTGACGGTCGGGGTATGCGAGGGCGTCGCGCTCGGAGTGAACGTTGACGTAGGTGTCTGCGTAGGTGTCCCAGTGTAAGTCGGCGTCCAAGTAGGCGTATGTGTGGGTGTTCTTGTGTTGCTGGGTGTATAGGTCGGGGTCGCACTCGGGGTCATCGTCGAAGTGGCGGTGTTGGTCGGCGTCCATGTGTACGACGGTGTGGCCGTCGGTGTGGCGGTATATGTCGGCGTGGCCGTGGCCGTGGGGGTCCAGGTCGGTGAACTCCCGTTGAAACTGATCGAGGCTTGTTCTCTGCGAATGATTCCGTTGGTGTTGGTGGCACCCGAGCTTTCCCAGAACCACACAAAAATATCTTTGGTACCCGAACCTGCGCTCAGCGTGGCCTTCACCGTCAAGGTCACCGGTCGCGTGGTCCCATCGGCACTCCAGGTGGCGCTCCCGGCCGAGAGCCATTGGTCGAAGGTGGTGTTGGGTGTGTACGAGACCGGGAAATAATAATCCTGCAAACCCGAGTTCTCGACCCGCACAAACTGGGCATTGGGCACACACCATTTCAAGGTTATGTTCGGATCGGTGGTGTTGGCTTCTCCGTTGTTAATCCAAAGCGGCGTCATGACAGCGTCGGTCATGGTATGATAGAACGACCCGCCGGTATTGGCCCCGGTATAAAGCCGCTGCCGCTTTAGATCCAGGGCCATGGCCCGTACGTCGTCGCCACCGTTGACCGGGGTGATAACCACACCCAGATCCCCATTGCTCATCAAATCCATCCATCGCATATCACTGGTGCCGGAGGTAGCCACCCCTACGTACAAACGCCGGTGAGCCGCATCGAGCGCCAAGGCATTCACCGCAAAACCGGCGTTGTAGGATGCCGGGCCCGATAACGGTTCCCCTGGATCGCCCGAGCTATTGTCGTTGAGTGTGTACGCATAGATATAATTGCCCGAAGCTACGTACAATCGGTTTAGGACACTGTCCAAAGCCATGCTCACGATATTTCCAGCTCCCGAGGCGTAGGGGCCCGTAAGGGTCACAGGCTCACCGTTGGCCGGATTCAAGGTATACACGCGTAGATTGCCGCTGGCGCCTCCCAAGTAGAGCTTATGCCGCGCTTCGTCCAAGGCCAGTGAATACACATTGGCGCCGCTTGAGCAGGCAACTGTATTGCTGGTCACATCCCCGCTGGCATTGAGCCGACATACCCCAAGACCATTGGCGTTTTGCGTCCCCACGTACAAACGCTGCCAACGCCCGTTTAACGCCAGTGAAGTGGCGTTTCCCGAAAACACATTGGTGGAGGCAACCGCCGTGGTATTCCCGAGGGCATCCAAGGTAAATACATACAACTCGGTGGTGCTGGCATTGGCCGCGTAGAGTCGATTTCGCTCCGAGTCTACGGCCAAGCTGACAATATTGGAACCAATGTATCCACTGCTGATTAAAGACGAGACATTGCCATTGGATTGTAACGAGTAGACCAGAAAGGTATTGGTTCCGTCAGCGGTTCCTAAATAAAGGCGATTGCGCGTACCGTCTACGGACACGCAATTAACCGAACCAGTGGAATCGTAGCTAACCCCGGCATTGGGATCCGCGTGCGCCACCCCGCTTTGCATCCAAACGCCAAGGCAGATACCAACCCCCATCAGCCTGGCCATTATGTACCGAATTTTCGTTTTCATTGGAGCACTCAGCATAACCCCGCCTAAAAAAAAGCAAGCCCTGGACATTCAGGTTCGCCCAGGGCTTGAATTAGGTTAATTATACTTTAAAATCCGCGTTTCTTCCCGCCATTTTTCTTCCAATAGCCATGACCATTTGCATACTGCACATAGTCGTAATGGGTGGTGGCGCCAAACACGTTGCGAATATCCATGCTGCCACTGCCCGATCCATCGGCAGCAAAGGTCAAATTAATATCCAAAACACCCGACGAAGAACGAATGTGGCAACGCGCACTCTTGTCTTTTACCGAGGCCCAGACTTCATCAAAAATAATCATGCTCCCGTCTTCGTCGGTAAATGTGGACTGACCATCAAACGACAACAAGCGCATGTCGGGTTCCGGATTGTATTGAAACGAAACCTTGGCCCGGGCCAAATTGATGGACGTCCCAAAATACCAACGGTACACGCGGAAGTTATTCTGATTTTGGTAAAAATCCCCGTCTGTGTCCATGTCAATGGTTGAGGTATTCAGGGTCACACGTTGATTGGTGGCATTGTACTGATCCATCACATAGCGTCCAGGTCCGGGATTCAACCACCCTGCCTGCAACTGACCATGGAAGAGTTGATGCCGGTTCCAATCCCGCGGAAACAGCGTAACCTTGGCCGGAAATGCTCCAGGATTTTCATCGCCCTCAGGCGACCAAGCGTTGGAGATAATGCGAATAAACGTATCCACCATCAAGTATGCTGCGCCGTGATTGAACGCAATGAGGTAGAAAAGCCGTGAAGTCAAGACGCGTTTGACGGTTCTTTTTACTTCAGGATCGGTGAAGTAACCTTCGCTGATCTCGTCTGATGTTTGGAGAATTTTCACTGGCGTAAGCCGCATCATAAAGCGATACATCCAAGCCCGCGGACCAAGCCCCCCCTCGCCTCTATGACAGGCAATTGAGTATTCCTGCATGGCCGCCGTGTCGGACAGCTCCTCAGACTCCAACGACATGCTCGGCGTCGTGGGTCCCACCGCATTTTTTCCGCACCCTGCTGTCATGACCAGTAGAGCGCTTAACATCAGAACCAATCCCAGTGTAAGTTTCTTCATTTTGTTCATCATAACCTCCACCCCCTATGTCCAAGACTTTGATGTCGTTGAAAACGCATTGGCGTCTTGACTGTTCTGTAACAAGTATAGCACAAAATATATCAGTGTAAAGTTTTCCAAGCATTTTTATGTATATTTTTTCGCAGATAAATGCAAACGCAAATAATCAATTAATATTCTTTAAAAACAAGCGTTTTACTGTATTTGTCTAAAAATAAAAAGGATTAATTGGAGATAGGTGGTTAGTAAAAAAGAAACTATTTTGCAAATAAAACGACCTCGACCCGGCGATTCTTCATTTGCTCAGTATCCGAGGGATCTGTAGACAAAGGTTTTTCATTTCCATACCCAACCGATTGGATTTTTTCAGCTGCAATCTTGCCCTCGCGAACCAAATAATCCAAGACCTTCTGAGCTCGGAGGCGTGAGAGCTCTGTTTCTCTTCCCTTGGCTTCTTTTTGATCGCAATACCCCAATACACGGATGGAATAATCGGTTTTATATTGATTGATCACTTTAGCTGCATCCAAGAGTGATTTCATGGCGATCTCGGAAATATCCGCAGCCTCCGAAGCAAACGTAACGCGAACCAGGTTGATCGTGAGTGCTTGCTTCCCTGTATACGCCCCGAGATCGGACTGCAGTTGCGGAGCCTCGGCGGTTTCTTCGGTACCTACGGCCGATTGGACCGTCAAGACCGCGCGGATTAGCTTTCCGCCAGGAAGATCTTTCCCATCCTGATCTTTGCCATCCCAGACAATTGTTGCCGGTGGTACGCCCTCGCCTTCCAAAATGCGTAATGCCCGCTCTTGATTCACTTCGTACATGGTAAGGGTCCAGCGAGAAATCTTGATCTCACCCTGGATCTCCGGAGTGAAGGTTACCCCTTCTTCCGGATTGGCCCCCGGTTTAAACAACAAAGGTGCAGCTTTTAGTTCCACACTAAATTCCGCATAACCAATCTTCAAGCTTGCATCCGACGTTCCTTTTAGTCCAACCTCATCGCGATACGTAAGTTGTAAACGATACTTGCCCGACGAGAGGACACGGCTGCCCATGCGGGGTGCCCAAGCAAACTTCTCTGGAACTTCCCCCCCGGCACTTTTGTCGAACACCTTTCGGTTGCGCGGGTCGGTAATCACCAAGCGCCAATCGCTGCTGCGGGCCAGCTTGGGTACGGTAATCAGCACGGGCTTGTCTTGCTCACGATCCCCGGTAAGCGTCACCAGTTCCGGCACCGTCATTTTAATCGGGTCAATTTTGGTACGCAAAACCACGGGCTGCGTGGCGGCCGATATTTCCAAACCTGTCTCATCGAACACACGTAACAGAATGTCGTAGGTTCCATCGGGGAGAATTTTTCCGCGTGCATCCGAACCATCCCATTCCAAATTATGCGGCATGCGACTTCCGCCCCGGAACGAGCGAAAGACTTGATCGCCCTGCAGCACGTTGATGACCCAGCGCGCCACACGCAAGCGTTCGGATTCAACACGTCCCACAAAGATGGTGCGATCCTGCCGACCGTCACGGTTGGGGGAAAAGGGATTGACCACCACATGCAATCGCAAATCCTGGTTGATAATTTTAAAATTATCCCGTGAAGGACGAATCCCGGCCATATAATTGGAAAAGGTCCCCGGAACCTCAAGTTCAGGAGCAATCGTAGTCTTTTCTTCATCGGCAGGGCTTTGCGGAACATTGAGGTGATACGAAACCCCCTCGTCCTCCGACCTTGACTCCATGGGTTTCCTTATCTTGGACGTGGGTGTGGCCGTCGGAGTAGGAGTGCCTTCCTCAAACGCACTTTTGCGGTTCCCTTCTTCCACCTCTGCGGCAATACTGAGGGCTGAAAAAAGTCGATCCTCCTGTTTGGGAGCACGCTGTGACTTGGTCTCAGGCGTGGCCACAGGTTCAGGAACATACACTTCTTTGGATTTCACGGAACGCTGCCAACCCCAAGAAAGGGTTAGTTGGTGCCAAACATCCGAGAATGCGGCAGGAATCTGCAAAGCGTAATCCACTCGCCAATCTGCATATTCCGCGCCTACGCCCGCGGTGGCAATCCCGGTTTGATCCAAACGCCGTTCGTAGCCGGCACGTATCCAGCATGCATCCAAGAACGAAACTACCATAGTTTGTTCCACACCTGCACGCAGAACTTGAAACCGCTCATATGTACTTACGGCCGGCGATTGAACATCGTACCCCAGAACCAAGCGTGTTCCTTGGCCTAGACTCCCATACATCCCGGCCCGTACGACCACCGGAAGTTGAATTTCAGAATGTTCATTTTTCAGATTGGTTTGAGGATCAAGAATAGCTACGGCCATTTGAAAGGCTCGGTCATCGGAATCAGCATAGGCTTCATACAACAACCCCAGATCAACACCTGCCCCTCGCGAGGTTTCCCACCCGCGAGTGGATATAGTTTCTTGACGAATAAAATATTTGGCCGTAACACCTGTGAGAAATTTTCCGTTATGCGTTAAAGGAAAAGCCAACGAAGCGCTAAATACATCGGTTTCGTTTTGGGGACCACGAGGAAAAGCACGGTGCATAAAACTTGCACCGGCCACCAAACGACCAGCCAAAGGAAAGACTCCGGCCAATACGGCTTCACGCCCATCGCCGAGATCTTGGTTGCCGAAAGAAGAGGATACTTCTAACCATCGAATTTGGGAAAGCGCTGCCGGATTGGAAAAAAGCGATTCGGCTGAACCCGGAAGAGCCGTTCCGGCACCTCCGAGCGCAGCCGATTTTGATCCAGCGTGTCCAGCCGGTAAAACCGGCTCACGCGAAGCATGAATCGATGGGACAAGGCAAAGGATGAGAATTCCCACCCAGAATACGCTTAATCCACGCAATCGCTTCCTCCAAAAACACCCCGTTTGGGTTGGGCGAAGTAGGAACATACGTTCCCAAAACACAACAACTATTTGCGTTTACGATTCAAACGACGGTGTTTTTTACGCTTATGCGTTTTAATTTTTTTTAAGTGACGTTTTTTACCGCTGCCCACAAACTCTTCCTCCTTAAAATTATGATTCAGGAATTCTATCAAAAACCATCGAAAATACAAAGAAAAATATCACTTATCTTTCCTCACTTACCCGCCGCCCATCTTTACTTGCACACACTTGGCCCAACCGGAAGCAATCAAGGTTCCGTCTTTCTTCAACCGAACCTCGCCTTTGATCGGAATTAAATGCTTCCTGGGCTCCCCATCCGGTTCGGCAGTAATGATTAAAGGTTCCCCAATGCGCGCCGGTTGGTGCAGACGGAACGTAACTTCCGCCGAAACCACGGGGCGCTTTTCACGTTGCCAGGGAACATTGACCATCACTTCATCCAGCAACAAGCCAATGAACCCACCGTGCACAATATCCTGATACCCTTGAAACTCCGGCCGCGGAGTGCACTCACTCTGCAATCCACCCTCTCCCCACGGAGCAAAGGTCAAATGCAGTCCCAAAGGGTTTTTCGGACCACACGCAAAGCACCTATGATTATCTTCCCACACAACCTCGCTCATAGTCTCGGCTCCACTACACCAAATTCGCGAATAAATTCTTCAAATTCTGGTCAAACGGAGCTCGCACAATCCCAAGTTCCGTAATAATCGCACTGATGTAGCGATGCGGAGTTACATCAAAGGCTGGATTGAGTGCCTTGACCCCCGGTACAGAAATCGGCTTATCGTTAATCATGGTGACTTCTTCCGGATTGCGTTCTTCAATGGGAATCAATTCACCGGTTAACAAGGTCCGGTCAAAGGTCGAGACCGGTGCCGCAACATAAAAAGGAATGTTGTGATGATACGCCAGCATGGCCAACCCATATGTTCCGATTTTATTGGCCACATCTCCGTTCATGGCCACACGGTCGGCCCCAACAATCACCACACTGATCATGCCCTTTTTCATAAAATAGGCAGCCATGTTGTCGGTGATCAAGTGAAACGGAACTTTGGCTTGCTTCAATTCCCAAGCTGTCAAACGCGCCCCTTGCAAACGGGGACGGGTTTCACCCACCAACGCTTTGATGTCCGAATGCTTACGTGCGGCTTCAACCACCACACCCAACGCAGTCCCCACACCGGCCGTAGCCAAAGCCCCCGCATTGCAGTGGGTCATGATGGTGTCCTCGTCGCGAATCAATTCCGCACCCAGGGAGGCAATGTTCTTGGTAACACGCTCATCTTCCTTCATGATGTTCATAGCCTCACGCAACAAAATGTCGCGCAAAGTCGAAAGCTTGTGATCACGGTTGTTCTGAGCGCAACGCTTCATTCGATCCAGGGCCCAGAATAAATTAATGGCGGTGGGCCGAGTCTTCCCCAACATCACACATAATTTTTCCACTTGAGAAAGCAACTGTTCAAAGGTCTTGGCCAAAGGCGGTTTCTTGATTCCCAGATATACGCCAAAGGCCGCCACTACACCAATGGCCGGTGCCCCACGCACTTTCATGCTTACAATCGCTTCCGCGACCTGCTGAGGGGTTTTGCATTCAAACTTGACAAGCTTCCCCGGCAGTTTGGTTTGATCAACGATAAACAGGCGATTCTGTTTCCATTCAATAGCTTTGATCATCCATGACCTCCTCGAATATTCGCCGCATCCAGCAGACGCTGGAGCAACGGGGGGTTCCACTAGATACGACTGAGCACACCCTTCACCAATTGGGTTAAGGTCGGTTCCGCACGCATGGCGGCGTGGATAATTTCTTGAATGTTCGCCGGGCCCACCTGATCCGGAACACAGCGATCTGTAATCACACCCACCCCAAATACCCGCATGCCCGCATGACGTGCGACAATGACTTCAGGGACCGTGGACATGCCCACGCAATCCGCACCAATGGTCTGGAGGAATCTGTATTCCGCTACGGTTTCCAACGTAGGCCCCGTCAAGGCCACATACACACCCTGATGCAGATTGATTTTCTGCTCGCGCGCGACTTGAACCGCAAGTGTACGCAGCTTGGCGTCATACGTATCAAATAAATCCGGAAACCGCGGGCCCAAGCGCTCGTCGTTGGGACCGATAAGCGGATTGTCCCCC
The DNA here is from genome assembly GCA_964604705.1 of uncultured bacterium. GTDB lineage: Bacteria > Oederibacteriota > JAAXVQ01 > JAAXVQ01 > JAAXVQ01 > JAAXVQ01. The sequence continues at coordinate 102,881 of CAZSAP010000005.1, read as the reverse complement.
ATGAGATTGATGTGATCGTTCATCATCATCAAATCTCCTGGAAAGTAGCCCCGATTGATCCCACCGCAAGCGGAGAAGACCATGTAGGTTTTCGCTCCCAAGGCGCGCATCACACGCACAGGAAACGTCACTTGTTTGAGATCGTAGCCTTCGTACCGATGGAAACGCCCCTGCATGGCCACCACGGTCTTGCCCATAAGCTTGCCAACCAACAATTGGCCGGCATGCGTTTCAACCGTAGACAACGGGAAATGTGGAATATCCGCATACGGGATCTTCACCACCGACTTGATGTCTTTGGCCAGCCGACCCAATCCGGTGCCTAAGGTAATCGCAATCTCGGGTTTCAGCGCCGTATGCTTGCGAATGACTTTGACCGCTTCTTGAACCTGCTCGAACAATCCACTCATCGTGCCCTCCGTAAAAGTCTGCCTTTAGTGACCACGCCTAAGATTCCATGCCTGCGCTATTTTTAACCGCGTCGCTTGAGTTGTCACACCAACCACCCGCACCACTTTCGAAGATGAAAACTCACCTTTGATGATGGAAATCCGTTGTCTTGGCACATCCAATATTTCAGATAAAAATTCAAGGCATTCACGATTGGCAGCCCCATCCTCAGGCTTGCGCCCAATCTTTACTTTCAAAGAGGTCTGCCATGTGCCCACCAATTCCGTTCGCTTGGCCCCAGGTTGAACCTTCAACCCAAACACCACCGCCGAGCCATCTTCTCGTAGATCAAATTCCAAGACAGGTTCATCCGACATTGGATTCACTGATGCAACATGCCCCAATAGATCATAGCCCGGAACACAAACGTTTTTAACAACACCAACAAGACAATGGTCAGCCAAGGTGCAAAATCCACGTTCCGATACAAGGTCGGCACGGTCAAACGCACACCATTGACCGGCAGTTCAATAATTTCTGCGGCCCACACCCAAACCAATCCCGGGTTCTTGCGCGCAGGAATCACCCACTCGGCCAACATTTTGACCACAATCAGACCGATCCAGATAAATGCGAGAACGGTCAATCCATTGCCTAAGATCCGCATCACATCCGCCATCGTGCCCTAACCTTCTGTATCTCGGGGAGTAAGTTCCTGGGCACGATCACGCGCACGCGCCAACGCTGAACGCACCAGCTCCGAAAAACCATTTTCTTCCCAATACGTTAACGCCGCTTCCGTGGTCCCGCCTTTCGACGTCACTGCGCGACGTAGTTCCCCAGCTTCTTGTCCTGTTTCGGCGAGCATACGTCCAGCACCCAAAATGGTTTGCCGCGTCAAGGCCTTCGCCACCGACTCGGAAAGCCCCATCTCCTGCCCAGCTTGCGTCATAATCTCCGCCATCCGGAAAAGGTAAGCCGGTCCCGAGCCCGAGAGCGCAGTCACAGCATTCATGTCAGATTCATCCACACATACCACGGTGCCAACCGCCGCCAGGAGCGTTTCTGTCAATTGTTGTTCTTCGCGTCCGGCATGCTGGCCCAAGCAGAAAGCGGAAGCACCCGCTCGAAGCTTGGCCGGGGTGTTCGGCATGATCCGCACCACTTTTACGGATTGTCCTGCTCTTTTTTCAATATATCCGGTGGGAATTCCTGCGGCGATGGATAAAATCACATGCCGCTGTGGTTGAATATGCGGTTGCAAGCCGGTTAATAATTCAGAAATTTGTTGCGGCTTTACGGCCAGCACGATCACCGAACAGGTCTGCACCAACTGTACATTATCCGCCGTGGTTTTAACCCCAAAGGTTTGTGCCAACCACGATAGACGTTCCGCACTAATATCCGAGGCCACGATTTGGTCCGCACGGCAGGTCTTGGTTTCAATAAACCCACGAATAAGCGCTTCCGCCATATTGCCCGCGCCAATAAAGCCTAACGTTGCTTGAATCACTCCACCCTCCTCAAAGGCGAAGGGGTGGCAAACAGACCGGTTCCAATCCGCACCAACGTTGCCCCTTCCTCCACGGCGACCTCAAAATCTTGCGTCATGCCCATGGATAACACTGACCAGTGTTCAGGATTCTTTACTGATTGACGTGCCTCATCAAATAATTGTTTCAATTTTCGAAAAAGTGGGCGCACCAATTCCACGTCGTCCACGTAAGGTGCCATGGCCATAAACCCGTTTAATCGCAAATTCTCTTTGCTTTCTACATAACGCAAAAATGTAAGCGCATTTTCAGGAACCACCCCGAACTTCTGCGCCTCCCCGCCTATATTAACTTCAATCAAAACATCCAAAGTCCGCTCAAAAAGGGCTGCTTCTCGATCCAAACTGTCTGCTAATCGCACAGAATCCAACGATTCGACCATATTAAACATAGCCACAGCCGGACGTACTTTATTGGTTTGCAAATGTCCTAGCATATGCCAGGAAAGGCTTGGACCTAAATGCAAAAACTTAGTTTTGGCTTCTTGAATTTTATTCTCACCGATAACCTTAACCCCAGCCTCGGCAGCGCTTCGGATATCCTCTAGGGAGACGCGTTTGGTAACCGCCAGTAAGGTGACGTCCGAAGCCGTACGACCGCTTCGTTTCGCAGCAGTCGCAATACGTTCCTTTACAATGGCAACATTTTCCCGGATTTGTTCATTTCGCGTGCTCATTTTGAAGGTATTATACGTTGACATGGAAATATTACAAGAAAAAACCTTGAGAATTAAGGCTTATTTGATTTCTAACAAAAAAACTACAACTTAAATAACCTTATTTTATAACGATTTTATAAAATTACACCTCGTTAGGTAATTCTGCCTAAGCTCGTATCATTATCAACATCATTTTAAATTTCTGATCAGCGTGCAAAGAATGTGGGATTTGGGCGGGCATGATCACCAATTCCCCTTCCTTGGCCACGACTTTCTTCCCATCAATGGTCAATTCTGCCTCACCATCGAGGATATGCACTACGGCATCATACGGTGCCGTATGTTCACTTAAGCCTTGGCCCGCATCGAAAGCAAACAAGGTCAAGGTCCCAACTTTTTTATCAATTAATGTCTTGCTCACTACGGATTCCGAAGCATACTCAATAAATGATTTTAAGCCAATAGCCTGCGCTTTTAGATCCGTCATGCGGTCTCCTGATATTCCTTTATTTGAATCATATTTAGCATACGACCTGTCTGTTTCCCGTCCCGCCTATACGAAAAATATTGTTCAGGATTGCCGGCGGTACATTCACGAATAACCGAAACCTTTGATGGATGGACCCCGGCCCGCGTCAATTGGATTGCAGCCGCCTTCCAAAGGTCAAATCCGGCGATGGGAAGAAACCGCTGTTCCGGCACCACGGCCTCAGGATACTGACTTTGCAGCATGGTCAACGTTTCCCCTTGAATGCAAAATCGGTCCGGTCCTATGCCCGGTCCAACCGCAGCCTGAAAATGTTCTGGCAAGATGCTCCATTGTTGACATATCTGTTCAACAGCTTGGGAAAGAATCGCCAAAGCAATACCTCTCCAACCGGCATGAATGGCCGCGGCAATCCGCACAGGACCTTCTGTGATTAGTAGGACGGGTAGACAGTCGGCAGTCGCTACCCCAATGGGCAAGCCCTTGGTTGCTGTGATGAGTGCATCGGTTTCTGGAAATGAGGTTGTGGAATCAAGCCATCCGCGTCCGCTCGCTGGTGCCTCGACAACTTGTATGCGGTTGCCATGGACTTGTTGCCCCAGTACAGGTGTCAGGGGTCCAAACTCCGCAGCAGCCAAAGCACGCGTACGATTCATGCACACATGCCCCTTGTCATCTTCCGTGGTTAACCCAAGGTTCAATCCACGAAACGGAGGCTGACTGACACCTCCCATCCTTTGAAAAAATGCAACACGATAGCCTAAACGTTCCCAGCTTGGAAGCGTCCAAAAAGCTAAACCGCTTTGCTTGACCAAACGAGCTTGCAACATTAACTGTCTTCTTTTTGGAGGTAACTTGGAACCGGACGTCGCTTGGGCGGACCCGTCAAAGGCAGCCGCACAAAAAAACGTGAACCTTTATCCGGCTCACTCTCTACCCAGATGTACCCGTCATGCATTTCGACCAACTCTTTCACAATGGCCAACCCCAGTCCTACACCCGAAACTTCGCGAGTCAGTGAATCATCAACTTGGAAAAACCTGGAAAAAACGCGTTTTTGCTGCGACTCCGTCATGCCAATACCCGTATCGGCAACGACCACCTCCGCGTAGTTCTCATTGCGGCGCAGTAATAATTTCACTTCTCCTCCGGCGGGGGTAAACTTCATGGCATTGGAAAGCAAATTACTTATGACCTGTTTAATCCGTCCAGGATGCGCATAAATTTCAGGCATGGAAGCCGGCAAGACACTGGTTAAATCCAGTCGACGGGTAGCCGCAATGGGTCTGAACTCTTCCAGAATTTCCTTGGCAAGTTGGAGCAAATCCATTTCCCGAACATCCAGATGTACAGCTCCCGCTTCCAAACGTGAAAAATCCAACAATTCATCTATGAGCTTGATCAAGCGGTCACAATTGTTGGTTGCCATATTGACATATTTTTGAAGTTTTTCAGGAGCAATCTGATTACCTTCCGCCAACAAAAGACTCAACGCCCCCTTAATCACAGTCAGCGGGGTGCGCAATTCGTGCGAAGTCACGGATAAAAAATTGGATTTCATCTCATCCAATTCCTTGAGCCGCTCTATGGTAAAAGCCAACTCCTGGGTACGCTCGTTGACTTTGGCTTCCAGGTTGGTGTTTAAATCCGTGCGTTCTTTTAATAAGTTGGCCAAAGCCTGATTGGTTTGGCGGAGCTGATCGTTTTGCTGTTCGATGATATTGTACTCATCAATTAGTTCTTTCCGAATGTTTTCCAACAACTGTGGCCTAAAAAACACAATGTTTAAAAACCAATTCCAGAGTGTGCGATGTTCATGCCAGCGAATGTCGTACACGCAGCTTTTGGCGCCATACACCGTCCCGCCGTACAGGAAGGTCCCATCTGCAGCCAAGGGACCCAAATCCTCATGCTGACCATCCATGATATTTTTTCTGAAAATATGCCCCTGCACCAGTTCAAACGAACAACCGTCCAGCAAACCCTTTTCCCAAATTGGAACAGCACAGTGAGTTTCGTGAACCGTGGACGAATGCACATGATTTCTTGTCAGCAAGGCATAAAACAACCCTCGCACATAATTACATGACCCACGTGTGCGAATAAACCCTGGGTAACAACAATCCTCAATTACAGAATGTCGAGGTGACTGCTGAATTAGGTTAATTTGGGATACGGAGGAAAACAAGTGTGCATATCGGCTGGTAAGCGCCAAGGCCATACTGGCATCGATCACCAATTGAAACAACCGCTCGGCTACCCCAAGGGTATTGAGGGTTGAAGCAGCCCGACCAATCTCAGCCATGATATCGTCACGACCGAAAATACGCTCCGCGCGACGATAAAGAATATTCGCATTTTGATAACTTATCCAGGAACGTTCATCGGTTAATACTGCGGGATCAAACCCTTCCAAAAGCACATCCAAGGCTTCGGGACGATGAACCTGCACATACCGCACGATGGTGTTACTGGTACGTCCACTTATTTCTTTTAACATGCATGGGCCTCTGCTACTTAACGAATGCGCGGTTCCACTCTTTTTATAACATATTCATCTTGAAAGCGTTAAATATTTAAGCGAGTCTAGGCGAAGGAACGATCCTCACCCCTCGGTTCAACAGATCACCGTTTTCAAAGTCACCTACCCCTTTAACGTAGCTCCCTGTTCGAAAAGGCCTGGATCACCGGCAGTTCTGGCAGAGTTATGGTAAAACAACTCCCCTTGTGTGGTTCACTTTCAACTTTGAGAACCCCACCGTGTTTTTCAATAATGCGCTTGGCTATGGTCAATCCCAGCCCCACGCCCCCAGCTTTCCGAGTGAAACTGCTTTCAGCTTGATAAAAAGAGTCGAACACTTTCTGCTTAACCTCCGGTGACATGCCAATCCCAGTGTCTTTAACCGTTAGCGTAAACAAACCAGGGGCATGCGCTCCCGTAACCGTAATGGTTCCGACGCCATCCGAAAATTTGACCGCATTCAAAATCAAGTTGGTGATAACACGTTCAAACTGTTCATGATCCACCATCAGTAATGGAAATTTATCCGGTACTTGTATAATAAGCTTTTGTTCCTTTGCGTGCATCTGGGGACCCAGTTCTTCCTGTAAGCGAATCAACAATAGTTTAAAGTCCAGCGGTTCGATGTAAAACCGTAATGTCCCAGATTCAAGTTTTTGCATGGCCAACAAGTCTTCAATCATACGTGCCAATTTTTGACCATTTTCCAATGCGACCTGCAGATACCTCGATAGGTTGGGTTGGTTGAGTCCCTTGACCGCCATTTGACCATAACTGATGAATCCGATAATGGAGGTCAAGGGCGTACGTAATTCGTGTGAAATGGTCGCGATAAATTCACTTTTAATGCGATCCACTTCTTTCAGCTGCAGAACGTCGCGCAAGACTTGTTCATACAGTTCGGCATTTTCTAAGGCCCACCCCGCTTGTACGCCAATGGCCAAAAGGAGATGCCGCTCTTCGTCGGTTACCTCACGGTCCACATTGGAGAGCAAACTCATGACCCCTTGACTGGTCCCCTTGGCCCGCAACGGGACAGCCACCACCAAGCGAACCCCTTGGGTGCGCAATTCCGGATCCAGGGGAGGACCAATCTGCAGCGTTCCGCTCGCGACAGCACTCCCACCCACTGTCTGGCTTTTCTGCAACGCACGCAGCCGTTCCTGTATATTGGCAGGAACATTGCGCTGCGCTCGAAGCAAGACAAAATCTTTTTCATCAAAGGTATGAATGATGCCCATGGGAAAACCGGTCAGCTCGAGTACCACTTGCAAAATATTATTTAGAAGCGGTTCCAACTCCAACGATTGACTGGCGGTAGTGGCCACATGATTTAGCACCGCTAACCGTTGAGAAAGACATTCCAAATCACGCGTGCGCTGCATGACTTTCTCTTCAAGTTGCTCTTTGGATTCCTTCAAGGCTTTTTCCAAACGAATTTCACGGGTCAAATCTTTTGAAATGGTAATGCTGGCAGCGGATTGTTGCGGATTTTCAGTATCCCCCAAAAGCGAGATGGACATGAGCAAATCTGCGCGTTCACCGTCGCGACGCCGAATGGGCAGATGTAAATTGCGGTAGCTTTTATTCGCCGCTAGATTGGTTAAAATGTCGCAGTAATGTTCCGGATCAAAAAATAAAAACTCCAGGGTCCGGCCCAAGACTTCTTGAGATTGATATCCAGTCAAATCTTCCGCGCTTTTATTGAAGCGAGTGACATGCCCTTGTGCATCCAACACCCAAATCGCATCCGGTGAGTTGGCGAGCAAGCTGTTGAGGTATTCCGTCGCTTGAACCAGTTCTTTTTGTGCCGTCTCCAACTTCATTACTTTTTCGTCCAACTCAGCATTGGCTTGATTGAGCATAAGGTCGCGACGAATGAGCAATTTGGTGATCCGATCCAGTTCCTGGAACGCTTGTTCTGGATGATCAGGTTGTATCGAAAAAGGTTGCGTCGCCATGCGTTCACCTACCCCAATAACATGATCACAACAGTCTCGTTATGAAAAAACACAGGATTGGTAACAATCCCTTCCACAGGTGCAATTTCTCCAAAGGTATAAAACCCCAACATGGGAACACGCTCCCCAATAATGTCACGAATGGTTGCCAACTCTTCTTCCGCTCTGCGCCCAAACATTTTCCTTCGGGCTATACAATTAAACACCAAGGCCAACTGAGGCAATTTGCCGCGCATTTGTGAAAGCGCTTCCATCGCGGCAATACGGGCAGCGCGAATCCCCCCTTCCGCGCTTCCGATCATGAGGCGTACGTCTGCTCCTTCCGGAAGATCCGCCGCATAGTTGACCGAACCATCGGAATCTACGGAAAATGGAGCGCGCAATAAATACTCAGGGGATTCGGGAATCGCCATACCCAAAGGATAAAGTATCCCCAGCCGCCCAAACGGTTGTTGCCCTTGGGGATCAAAATACTCGCCAAAATATTCTTCATAGAATTTTACAGCCGGACTCCCGTTGACCTCCATGAGTCGCGGGCCTGAGGAACGGGTAACTTTAACCGGCAACCCTACCGGTTCCCATCCATGACGCACGCCTACTCCAAATTCAAAATCACCTTCCAGTACCGCACCCAATACCGTCTGCTCCAGCACCTGTTCATTGAAGTACTGAAACGTTTTTTGAAATACAAATTCATCTCCTGCGGCACCACCTACCAAAGGCATGGGATGTGCCAAACCTGCTTGAATACCACGTACCACGGCGCCTCCGTCACCAGCCAATCCATCGCTAAAAATCAGCGCAATTCGCCCGGCAGGGCCAGCCAATTTTTCACCTAATACTTTTCCAGCGCGAAAGGGATCTTTTTGAATATCCCCACCCACTCCCATACGCAGCTGCACTCCAGCGATCGCACCCAAAACAACCGAATGCTCATCGGATCCGGTCGAATGTATTTCCGCGGCTGAACTACAGCCCAAAATGGCCGTTTCGGGAAAAATATCACGAATACCTTGAAGTGCATGTTGTGGATGATACTGTGGACTGCAGAATAATAAAAGAACATCGGGTTTTTGAAGTAATGCACCGGCACAGGCTTGTGCGGCCTGACGCCCGGCGGTTATCCCATCCGGCGCTTTGCTTTTCCCCACGGTGCAATGCAACGCCATGCGTATTCACCCACCCGAGTGTTGATTGATGCGGTCATCATACCACACTCACTGCGAATGAAAAATGGAAACCTTAGGAAGTTACAACGATGGGAGCAAGAAACATCTTAGGGTTTCTGGCGCAAGAGGAGAATGACATCGGTTTCTAAAACATCGGTGGATAAAAATCCCTCGTATTTCCGAAAGATGACCCCTCCGGGTGAAAGCACAATCAAGGTAGGCAGTGTTTTTACCGGACTGCGTGAATACAGAAGCTGCTGGGAAAAAACTCGGGCACAAGCAAAACGCCAGTTGGAACGTTGAAAAAGGGACTGAGCTGAATCCGGAGTGGAATCCACACAAAAGCCCACCAGTTGAACACCCAAAAGGTGATATTTTAGCCAAAAATCATTGAGCTTTTGCAATTGCTGCACGCTGGTTCGATTCCATTCAGACCAAAAATAGCATAATGTAATCTCACCTAAAAATGCATCGGAGGATACCCTCCCCATCTGAAGTGAGGGTAAGGAAAACTGAAATTGATTATGTTCCCAGGTCAACGAGGCGCTGGCGTCGCTGGTATGCGCTGGCGTCGGAAGTTCAGGTAATTCTTGCGCTTTGAGCGTTACACTTAGAAAAGCTGTGAGAACAACTCCAATTCCAAGCAGTATTCGATTCACCGTGACCTCTTTGCTCTGGAATGCATCCAAATCGCCTGTAAACCCTCAAGTGCTAAATGTGGACAAACAGTTTCTATGTCTGGACAGTATGGCAATATCCAGTGAATCCCGCCACCAGTACCCAACACTCGGGTACAAGGTCCATATTCGCGACGAATTTCCGCCACCAAAACAGCCACGGCTGCACCGGTCCCAATGACAATACCCGAGGCCAAGCCTTCCTCAGTACTCCGACCGACAATACGCTTGGGATGAATTAGACGAGCCTGCGAAAGCTGGGATGTTTGCGCCGTCAAGCCCTGCAATGCGGTATGCACCCCCGGCAAGATGGCGCCTCCGATAAAACGCTTTTTCGCATCCACCACATCCAAATTGATTGCCGTTCCCGCATCTACGACAACCACCGGTGCCCCTACTCTGTGAACCGCAGCCACAGCATTTAACAACCTATCCATTCCCAAGGTCGAGCCTGGACGATATAGGTTTTTAATAGGTAAGGGGGACTGGGCCGTTATCCAATGCACCGATGTTTGCGTTAAGCTTTCCAAAGCCATGGTTAAGGCAGCCGTTACTTCGGGTACCACCCCTGCGGCCACCACAGCGGTCCAAGGTTTGTTTAAGAAGGGCACCAGTACGGGCCGCAACAGGCGTTTCCAAGACACACCTGTACCTTTTCGCTGGGTAGACAAAGAAGCCAGAGGCTTCACGTGTTCGCCTTGAATGATGCCAAGCGCGGTATGGGTATTGCCGACATTTACCAATAGTACCATGGTCATTTCTCCGCAGGGGCTCACCTGCTTTAAATTAGCTCGAGTTAATCTCCCGTGGACTGCAACTGCACTTCACCACTGGCAAAACGACGGGTAATTCCTGATTCAACACGTACCAAAAAAGCACCGGAATCATCAATGCCCATGGCCATACCTTCGATTCGTTCTCCACCCATAATTTCCAAAGCCACTGCGGTTCCGGGTGGTGTGCAGGAAAGCAACGGCCATTGCTCTAAAATCCACGTCAATCCCTTTGTACGCGCAATGTCATAACTGTGTTCAATCTCTAACAAAATGCCTTGCAACAGAGGCACGCGCAGCACGGGTTTCCCTAAAATTCCTGCCAAGGACACCGCCTTGGTCTTCATGGCCCCTGAGGGCGCAGTGTTGACATTAAGTCCTACACCGCAAATCAGCGAAGTAATCTGATCGGCTTGGGTGCGCATTTCAGTGAGAATCCCACATACTTTTCCATTTTGAATAAGTATATCGTTCGGCCACTTGACTCTCGCAGGCAACCCGGTATGCGCATGAATCCCGCGCGCTATCGCCACGGCCAAAAGCAACGTGATCATCGGAATCTGCTCAAATGTCCAGGTGGGACGCAAGACTAGCGAAAACAATAAATTCGAATGAGACTTGGAGAGCCAATGCCGTTGGTACCGTCCCCTGCCCTGGGTTTGACATTCTGTTGCCACCAACACGCCTTCCGGAGCACCGGCTGCGGCCAATTCCTGAGCGCGATCGTTGGTCGATGTTGTTTCCTTGAAACACACAACCTGCTGCCCCATGTAGCGGGTTTTCAATCCGACGCGAATTTCATCGGGCAAAAGCAAGTCCGGTGATTCCAACAAACGATAACCTAAATGCGGAACGGCTGCAATCTTATAGCCAGATTCTTCAAGCTGATGAATATGCTTCCAAACCGCGGTACGGGATACACCCAAGCGGCTGGAAAGTTCCTCACCCGAGAGATAGACGTCTCTTTGCTCGCGCAGCAATTCCAATAATTGCCCTGTGTTCAACGCGTCTGCTCCCACTCCAAATGCATGGCCAACCAAGGCGCCGAATGGGTAATGCCTCCTACGCTAATTCGGTGAACCCCCAAGTGGGCAATGGTGCGCGCTTCGGCCAGAGGCACACTGCCCGAAACTTCAATCTCAGCTTTATGATTGATTAGGCGTACGGCTTCACGCAATTGGGCAAAGGACATATTGTCGAGCAAAATGACTTCTGCTTTGGCTTCCAGCGCTTCCTTCACTTGCTCAAGGGTTTCAGCCTCAACCTCGATGGGGAGAGACTTACGACTTTTCGCACGGACACGCAAAATGGCATCACGTACCGATCCGGCCAACCCGATGTGATTGTCCTTGATCAAGACCGCATCGTACAAACCAATACGGTGGTTGGTTCCACCACCGGCAGCTACAGCATATTTGGAAAGAATCCGCATACCTGGAGGTGTTTTGCGTGTGTCGTAAATTTTAGTAGACGTACCCGCGACCGCTTCTACGTAACGATGCGTGGCCGAAGCCATCCCCGAGAGCATGCCTAAAAAATTCAGAGCCGTACGCTCGCCGGTAAGAATGGCTGCGGCCGGTCCGCTCATGTGAACCAAATCATCCCCGGACTTTACTTTATGCCCATCGTGGCAAACAAGTTTCACTTTAACCTTAGGATCAATCTGTCTAAACACCTCAACTACTAAAGGCAAACCCGCGACCACACCCACGGCCTGAGCGGAAATGGTCCCTTTCATGGCATCCCCAGGTCGAGCGATCCATTTGGTCGTAATGTCGCCCGTCCCAACATCTTCAGCCAAGGCACGTTTCACGATCTCGGTCACAATTTTCTTCGGCAAAGATAGCTTCATTGCAAACCCCTTTTAATTCCAACGCCAACCTTCGTTTGACGCTGAAATAGTCAGAATTATTTTAGTTTGGCCAAATTGGCCTTTAATTGAAACAATTTTTGCTGATACTCCGATAGTTTCCCACGCTCGGTCTCAACCACCGCCGCAGGAGCCTTGGTGGCAAAATCACTATTCAACTTGATCTCCAGGCGTTCCACGACCTTCTCAAGGTTGGCGATCTCTTTGTTTAGGCGCTCACGTTCCTTCCCCAGGTCAATGAGGCCCTCCAAGGGAACCAACAATTCCAACCCGCCGACAACCGCCGCGGCGGACAAGGCCGGTTTCTCCGCTGCCGCATCGACGGTTAAATCCAACAACTTGAGCAAATCCCGGAGCACACGCCCCTGGCGTTCCACCGGACCGGCATCCCCGTTTTCCAGCGGGCGAATGATCAGCTTCACCTGTTGCACCGGAGGCACGTTCATTTCTCCGCGAATATTGCGAACCGCGTACATAATTTGCTGGAGAACATCCATATCATGCTCCACCTGAGTGTCGCGACGCGAGGGTTCTGACACCGGCCAAGCCGACTTCATCAAGAACGTACGTGCCCCCGGAAGGTGCGACCAAATTTCCTCAGTGATAAACGGTATAAACGGATGTAACAAACGCAACACTTCATCCAACACACGCAAAAGAAAATACTGGGCCTGTTGCTTCCCAGCATCGTTGCCGTACAAGCGCAACTTGATAAGCTCCACGTACCAATCGCAAAAATCTTTCCAGACAAACTCATAGAGTGTCAAGGCCGCTTCCCCGAAGCGATATCCTTCCAAGGATTGGTTGACGCTCGCCACGGTCACTTCCAGACGCGACAAAATCCAACGATCGGCAAATTCAGGTTCGGGTATCTGCGCGGGTTCTGTATAGCCTTCCAAATTCATTGCCGCAAAGCGCGCGGCATTCCAAATCTTATTCATAAAATTGCGCGAGGATTCAATGCGGTCCGGTGTAAAGGCCACATAGCGACTGTGATTTTCAATGGCCGCCATTGTAAACCGCAGTCCATCCGCTCCCGTGTGCACCATGATATCAAGTGGATCCACGGTGTTGCCTTTGGACTTGCTCATCTTTTTGCCTTCGGCATCCCCGACTAAGGAATTAATGCACACATGGTGAAACGGGACATCGCCCATGAACTTCAAACCCATCATGGCCATACGCGCGACCCAGAAAAAAATAATATCCCACGATGTCACAAGTACGCTGGTGGGGTAATACCGTTTCAGCTCAGGCGTAGCCTCGGGCCAGCCCAAGGTTGAGAAGGGCCAGAGTCCGCTGGAAAACCACGTATCCAGTACATCTGGATCCTGGCGCAAATTCGTGCTCTTGCACTTGGGACAAACATCCGGTGCCTCTTTGGCCGCAATCACTTCTCCGCATGTGTCACAATACCACACGGGAATGCGATGCCCCCACCACAGTTGGCGAGAAATACACCAATCACGAGTATTTTCCAACCAATCACGGAAAACGTTGCCCCAATGATCGGGTGTGAATCCTATCTTTCCTTGATCGTACGCCTCGATGGCTGTGGCAGCCAAAGGTTTCATCTTCACAAACCATTGCCGGGAGAGATACGGTTCCACTACCGTATGGCAGCGATAGCAATGTCCTACCGCATGCGCATGATCCTCAACCTTCACCAAATACCCGCCGGCTTCCAAATCGGACACCACCTGCTTGCGACAGGCAAAACGATCCAACCCCTGGTACTTGCCCGCCTCCGCACTCATGGTCCCATCGGGATTCATCACGTTGACGCGTGGCAGATTATGCCGATCACCCACCAAGAAATCATTTGGATCATGCGCCGGAGTAATCTTCACTACCCCGGTTCCAAATTCACGGTCTACATAGGTATCTGCAATCACTGGAATGTCACGATTCATTAAAGGCAGCCGAACCATCTTGCCAATCAAATGCTGATAACGTTCATCCTCTGGATGAACCGCAACTGCTGTGTCACCCAACATGGTCTCAGGTCGAGTGGTTGCCACGACCAACTCACCGCCGCCCTCTACCAGTGGATAACGTAAATGCCAGAAGTGGCCGGATAGATCCTCATGCTCGGTTTCAATGTCCGAAAGCGCCGTACGGCACCGGGGGCACCAGTTGATGATGTAGTCGCCTTGATAAATAAGGCCTTCCTGATGCAGGCGAATAAAAACGTCCTTTACAGCTTCGGACAGCCCTTCGTCCATGGTGAAACGCTCGCGTGACCAATCCAATGAGGACCCCAACCGCCGTAATTGGCGCATAATGGTATCCCCGTATTCTTTTTTCCAAGTCCACACACGTTCGATAAATTTCTCACGTCCCAAATCATGCCGGGTCAATTTTTCTTTTGCCAATTGCCTTTCCACAACATTCTGCGTGGCAATCCCAGCATGGTCACACCCAGGTACCCAAAGCACATCAAATCCCTGCATACGTTTTCGTCGCGCCAAAATATCCTGAAGAGTGTTATTAAGCGCATGACCAATATGCAAGCTCCCGGTAACATTCGGGGGTGGAATCACAATGGAAAATGAAGGCTTTTGGGAACCAGGCTCGCCCTTAAAAAGGCCTGCTTCCTCCCAGGTTTTGTACCACTTATCTTCAAACTGGGTAGGATCGTATTTGGTGGAAGAAAATTGACCTGCGGGTTCCGCCGCGATTTTGGAAGTAGACTCAGAATTCACAAACATGGCTCCTTCGTACAATAATTAAATAAACCTTTTCAAACTCGGGAAAACCAATATCCCCGCAGACTGAATAGCTGGATATTTTAGCATTGTCAACCGGGATACGCCCAGAGAAAAACAATTGAAAAAAGCGTTTTAGTTTTTTAACTCTTAAGTGCTAATTTCGCCTCGGTTTTCTGTACAAGCGTTTGTGGTGGTTACCTTAGGGACAACCAACAGTTCCAGATGCATACTTCGGGTAGTTTCGGACATCGATATCTTCGCTCGAGCTCCTACTAACACTCCAGCCTGTTGCTACGAACAAGATCAACGTCATTCGTGTTCCCCCATCAATCCCGCTCACAGGTTCGCATTTTTTTCGCAGTCTCATTTCCTAAGTAAAAAGATGAGCGCATGCCTGGCTTCCAACATTTGATTGACCAACGCAAACATAGACACACTAAAAAAAACCTTGGCGGCATCGGAGTAATTGGGCCAAATTTTCTGCACATGCTGTTCATATACCGTGACACCACCTGGCAGACGAGAAACCACAGCCGTAATGCCGATCCCCAAAAAAAAAGAGGTAAAATACAGTATGGTTTGCATAATTGCAGCTTCTGTTGAAGCCTTGGAAGAAGTTGTAACCATGCGCACTCCCAAGGGGAGAAAATACAATAGAAACAAGAGCCCAAATTTCAATCCCATGCCAAACCATACGCCCAACAGCAATCCAACGGGGAGTAAACATAAAACAAGCAGTAATCCCAAGACCGCAATCAAAGTCCAAAAACCATGTCTGGCCCATTCACGCAACTGATCAGACCATAGCATCCAGCGATCATAGCCGCCGAACAGTGCGAGCATAAACACCATCGGAATGGTTCCCAAGCATACAAACATAAGCATGCGGGTGTACTCAATATTCTCCCCAGGATGAAACATATGCCAGAGAATAGTAACACCATAGAATCCCGCTATTCCTAAATTTACCACTGCAAGCACCTGATTCACAATCAACGTTTTCCTTTTGCCTAGCCACATACTTGCCTCAATGGCATTCTTGCAGACAAACCTATGGGGCCGTCTTAAATTTCGCAAAACCAACAGAGCAAGCCGAACCATATTCCAAGGTTAGTTTCTGCAGCCTATTGTGCAATTTAATTCCCTTGAGTCAATTTTCGGATTGCAGCCAACTTCGCTTTGGCGCGTGTGATGTTGATTTTGGCATCTTGGTTTTCCGGATCCAAGGCCACTACCTTTTCCCATTCTTGGATGGCCTCCTCAATCTTGCCATTGACATAAAAATCCACACCACGGTAATAGGTTGTTTTAATCTGTTCATCCGTAACTTTGGCTTGTGACTGTGCGCCGGTTAATTTGACAATATACTCATTGGCGAGTTTGTGTTGCGGATCCAATTTTAATACACGGTTAAACAGTTCTTTGGCTTTGGCCTCGTTCCCACCAATAAGCTTCTTTCCCTGAGCTAGATATTGAGCGATTAATTCCGCCCGAGTCGCGTTAACTCGAGTCAACCCGGCCAAAGCGCGTTCCTGTTCAACCTCATCCTTCGTAACTTCGACATTTTTCAAGATTCTTTTGTATTCTAGCGCAGCTTCGTTTAATTGTTCGTTTCCGACGTATTGTTCGGCCAATTTAAATTGGCGCTGACTTTCCGATTTCAAGAATGTTTTCAAGTCAACCAAAGCCTTCTTAGCCAGTGCATAATCCGGCCGTAATTCCAAGGCGGATTCATATTGAGCATACGCTTCGCGAAAGTCTCGTTGTTGTTCCGCCAATTTGGCTTTTTGCATTCGCTGGTTGAGCAACTGTCCCATTTGCTGACTGGCTTTTCTTCTCCCTTCCAATGCCTCAGGAGATGTGGGTTTCAAACGAGTGGCAAGTTCGTATTCGTTATATGCATCTTCTAGTTTGTTCTCATTGGCAAACTTATCCCCCAGCCGCATATGTGCGGCGTACTCCTCACGTACTCGCCGTTCTGCTTCTTCCAACAGTTCTTTGGCCTTGATGTTGCCAGGGTCCACCGCAAAGACTTTCTGCAACACGGCAGAAGCATCGCTGTAATTCTCTTGCGCCAAATACGTTCCGCCTTGATGCAAATAGCTTTCAACGGCTGCAGTTTGCGCTTGTCCCAACAAGTTGTAAGCATCCACATCCTTGGGATTGAGTTCAACTGTCTTTTTCAGTTCTTCAACCGCCAACTCATACCGAGTTTGATAATAATAGGCCATACCCAAATTATAATGCGCATCCGCCAGATCTGGTTTCACAGCCACGGCCCGATTGTAAGCCGCCACCATCTCCGTGTACATTTTTTTTCGGTAATAATGTATCCCAAGCATGTAATTAGCATTAAAATTCATGGGTTCGATTTTAATCAACCGACTCAAGACCGCGATGGTCTCATCATCCTTATTTTGGCGATGATAAATCAAAGCTAGGTTTTCAAGTACGGCGGAAAAATCCGGTTTACGCTTCAATGCCTCTTGGTAGCTTATTAGCGCCTCGGCTTCACGCCCCAATTCTGTCAGTGCCAATGCTTTCTGATAATGCCAATCCGCGTCCGGAACTCGACCGCTTTCTACCGCCTGTTCTAAATTCCGTAAGGCATGTTCATATTCTTTCAAACGAAAATACGCAACCCCCAACGCATAACTGGTATCTGCATCCTTCCCTTGCAATTTCAAACTACGTTCAAAACAAGCAATGGCTTTTCGGTTATCTTTCAAATGGTTAAAGTAAACAATCCCTAAGATTTGATTCGCAGGTCCGTCCACCTGAGCATGGGCGTGTTCATCTTTTTTATTGATATCCAATGCATGTATCAATACATCTTTGGCTTCATCAAATCGTTCCATTTTATAAAGGGCCAACCCGAGATTAAACTGGGCTAAAACATCAGAAGGATCTACTTCCACGGCTTTGCGATAGGTTTGTACCATGGCATCATCGTTACTCACTCGATTGCCATCCCCGCCCAGCGCCAAGCCTAATGGAAAAAGGGTCATCCCAATAGCCAGAAAAAGTCCAA
The DNA here is from genome assembly GCA_964604705.1 of uncultured bacterium. Taxonomy (GTDB): domain Bacteria; phylum Oederibacteriota; class JAAXVQ01; order JAAXVQ01; family JAAXVQ01; genus JAAXVQ01. Next base: position 85,080 of record CAZSAP010000005.1, on the reverse strand, counting down.
CGCGGATGCGCGTCATAGATGTGTTTCCTTTCCCGGGGTATCGTTTTTAACACGCAATCGGTAGGTTTGGGTCTTTCCGGCCGTTTCCAACTCCAACGTATACAATCCCGGTGTGGGACGCAAGCTGGTTAATCCTTGGCCGTCCCACACAACCGAATTCAAACCCGCACTATGTCCACCTTTGGTCAACACATTGTAGGGTTGCCCTGCCGGATCGAGTACACGTAACGTTGCGTTGTCATCTTTCGAGAGATAGTAATACACCATCACCTCTTGGGTTTGCAAAATTTGAAAAGGATCAGGCTCCACCGCCAAGCCCTTGGAAAATTTCGGGACCGGAGTTGCGTTCAACACAACATCATCGAAATAAGCCTTCGTATTATACGTGTAAAAGCCAACTTGACCCGAACCGACTCCTGAATCACTTAAGGTTTGAACATCTCGGCCATTAAGTGAAACCGTAATAAATTCCCCACGTGCTCGAACCCCTAAACGTTGCCACTGATCCTTGGCTACGCCCATGGGCAAAAAAAACAACAGCTGTTCCCCACGAACGGCAATTCCACTGGTAGCAGTAGCTGTCCGTCCGAGAGCAGACGGCACGGCTGAAACACTCGGCGGAGTAACCAATACAAGAGCTACATTAGCTGCAGTTACCCGTAATTTATAAAAATGATGTGAATCTCGATGACGAAAAAACATACCCACTTGCCAATTATGACTTTGCTGTTCAAACATATCTGTGCGAAGACGCAACGAAACGTCCATATTTACAAAACCCGCTTTGGTTAAATAGACCGACATTTTCTTACCGTAATCCATTTGAGCTAAAACCTTATTGGCCGGATGATCTGGTTCCGCCACAATGCTCCAATTCCCAACAATCGCCTTCCCAAATCCCGGAAGTGTGTTCAGGTTGTCCTTTTGAAAATTCCAATTAGCTTCTTTCACAAAGGGAGTGGTGGGTTCTTTTTTATTGACACTCTGATTGGGTGCGGATGCACGCTTAGTTTTCTCATCTTTTTTAACACTACTGGTTGTTTTTGCTGTTTGTGTTGCGGCCCACCCCACATTCACACTGCACAAAAAAAACAGCACGCCTACAATAACACCTATTTTTTCACTTTGCCGCATCGATAACTCCTTATACAGAAGTAACTCTGTGGGATTCCCCATAGCGCCAAATAGGTAACCGCACGCGAATACTCAAATGTGCCACACATTCAAACAATATAAAAATACCTTTATATTTTAACGGTATTTCTTAACGGTGTCAATCGAAGCCATACAATAAAAAAACCCCGTGGTGTTTTCACCACGGGGTTCAACACCAAATCCGATATTATTCGACTACATCATGATCAATTTCACGCATTGCTGGACGTCGCAACAATTTACGTGTCCATATACGGATCGTTTCCATATATCCATATACTGCCGGGATGACCACAAGGGTTAACACAGTGGAACTAATCAACCCACCAATAATGGTAATACCCATGCTTTTGCGAAACGCACCGGTTTCAGATAAACCCAAAGCCAGCGGAAGCATGCCGGCGATCAGAGCAAAAGTCGTCATTAAAATCGGACGTAAACGAGTGAGTCCGGCTTTTATCAAAGCTTCATTGATGGACAAGCCTTTCCTTGACAAACGTTGTGTATAATCCACTAGAAGAATCGAATTTTTAGTCACCAATCCAAGTAGCATGATAAACCCAATCATCGAGAACATGTTTAGCATTTCACCCGAGAGATACAACGCCGCAAATCCGCCTACCAAGGCTAACGGCAATGCCATCATGATTGTAAAAGGTATGATCAGAGACTCATACAAACTTGCTAAAACCAAATAAATGAAGATAATCGATAAAGCCGCGGCAATAACCATGTTCTTAAACAAATCCGCCATATCTTCAGATGCCCCAATAAATTGATATGTAATTCCTGTGGGCAACTGCATATCTTTCAGCATTTTCTTAGCTGCAACGGTGACGTCTCCGACAGCACCTTTACTGGTCAAATTGGCAGTGATTTGTACATATCGCGCTCGATTACGTCGTGTGATTTTCGACGGACCTGACGTGAGCATTGGATCTGCAATATTCCGCAATTTCACCAACTGATTATTCACATTCGGAACGTACAAACGGTCAAACTGTTTATTTAATTCTCTTTGATCTTCTCGCAGGCGGATACGCACGTCATATTCGAGTCCGTTTTCCCTAAACTTTGCAGGTGTAGCACCCTCAACCATGTTCCGCAATTCCATACCTGCAGTGACAGAAAGAACGCCCAATTTTTCCATTTTAATCGGATTCATTTTAAACTGAAATTCCGGTTTTCCTGGTTTATAATTCGAATTAACATCAACCAAATTAGGGACTTTTTTGAGATTTGTAATTACTTGGTTCGCCGCCACAGCTAATTTATCTAAATCGTCTCCCATTAGAAGTACCGCGAATGGTTTCTCATTCCCAGCCATAGAGATGTCGTTCACTTCATAATAAAACAGTGTTTCAAAAGGCTGTAAAATACCCCGTACATGTTCACGCATTTTACCCGTATCCCGATGACGTTGTTTTATCGGCACCATTTTCACAAACAACGATGCAACGTTGCTTTCACCGTTTTCATTTCCTACCGTGCTCAGGACCGTCTCGACATCAGATTCCTTACGTAAAACATTTTCAACTTGCAAAGCATACTGATCCATTTGGGCTAACGAAACCCCTGGTTTAGCTTCAAGACGAACAGTAAATTCACCAAATGAATTGGGTGGCATAAATGTCTTCGGAATACTTTTTACCAAACCCAAACTTCCTAAAAAAACCAAAATTGAAAAGCCTAAAACCAAAACCTTATATTTCAATGTAAACCGCATGAGTTTTTCATATACCCAATCCAAACCATCTTGGAATTTCCCAAACCAACGCGCAGGTGCTTTAACCCAATAACCAAAACCCGATTTTACTTCTTCCTTGGTCTTGCCAATAAGATAAGCAGAAAACATAGGTGCTGTGGTCAATGCGTCAAATAGTGAAATCCCCATGGCAAACACGATGGTTAAACCAAACTGTTTAAAGAACTGACCTACCATTCCTTGTAGAAATCCCACAGGCAAAAATACAGCGATGACCGTCAATGTAGTTGCGACTACGGCCAGGGTGACTTCATCCGTACCTTTTTGGGCAGCAACTTTGGGTTCTTCACCCATTTCGATATGTCGAAAGATATTCTCGCGAACAACAATCGCGTCGTCGATCAATAGACCAACCGCTAATGAAAGTGCCATCAAGGTCATCATGTTAATGGAAAACCCAGCCAAACCCATAAAAATAAAAGCACCAATTAGACTATTCGGTAAAGCAACTACTGTAATTAACGTAGAACGAAAATTACCCAGGAAAAAATAAACAACAATAATCGCAAGAATAATGCCTTCAAAAATTGTCTCTTTAACATCTTTCAAATTCATACGAATGGCTCGAGCCGAGTCCTGTACCATGAGCAAATGCGGAGAGCCTTTTAATGTTTTTAAATCTCCGTTCAATTTACTCAATTTTTTTTGAACTGTGTCCGATACCAACACGGTGTTGGATCCTGATTGCTTGTACACATTGACTATAACTGTTGATTTACCATTTAAGTACCCTTTGGTTTTCACTTCTTGAATACCACTAGTGACATCGCCAATTTTTGCCAAAGTCACCGGAACATCATTCCCAAAAAAACTAACCACAACATCACGAACTTGTTTTAAGTAATTTAATTCTCCCAAGCTTCGAAAAGACAATTCGTGATTGCCTTTCGAGACTTTACCTACGGGAATATTCTGACTGTTAGCTCCAACGCGGCCCACAACTTGTGACACACTTACTTCGTATTCTTTAAGTCTATTTAGATCTAAATCCGCATGTATTTCACGTTTGGTACCGCCAACAATTTCTACACTACTTACATTTGGTACTTGTTCAAATGTATTTCTCACCATATTATCTGCTAAGTCATACAACTCTTCACCTGTTAGATCGGCCGTCAAACTCATCATCACTACAGGACGATCGGCTGGATCGTAACGCCGAATAATGGGTTCCTTTGCATCATTCGGAAAACGATTACGTACTTGGGCTACTTTATCTTTAATCTGTTGTTCAGCATACTTCGGATCAGTTTCTAAAGAAAACTCGCCCCAAACTGTAGATACACCATCTTGACTAATTGAGGTCACATTTTTCAAACCAGCGATAGAAGCAATTTGTTCTTCCAACACTTTTGAAATAAGGGTTTCCACCTCTTTTGGACCTGCACCAGGATAAATCGTGGTCACTGTGATAAAAGGGAAATTAACATCCGGAAACATGTCCACGCTCATTCGGTTCATAAATAAAAAACCGACCAAAAGCATGATCACCAATATTGCGGTAACAAACGTTGGGCGTTTAATGGATAAACTTGCTAAATTCATGATACTGCCTCCCTACTGTAATGATTGCGTATTAAATAGCGCTGCTTGTGCTGCCGTAATCAATTCTTCAAATACCAATCGATATACATTTAAAGTCGCCTCATCCAGATCATTTTCCGCAGTTAAAACCTGAAACGTTGTAGAGCGACCTCTTTGAAACCGTTTTTGTTCATTAAGCAAACGTTTTTCTTGTATGGTTTTCACTTCTTGTGCCAGGGCAATTCGTGATTTTACATCTTGCCAGGTTCGCGATAAATTGGCCCAATTGTTGGCCGCGGTCAGTTCGGCTTTCGCTAACTGCATTTTGGCTGCTTCATAATCACGTCGGTACCCATCCCGAACCTTTTCCAGGGTCCAGTAATCTAGCGGAACCACACCGGACAAGGTAATCATATAGGTCGGTTTGTCCGAATGGGTCACTTGATCCATCGCAGCTTGAGATTGCAAAGCCAATCCATGTAAGGAATAACTGGCTGAGACCGAAAGTTCCGGCAGCGAACGCAAATATGTTTCCTTGTCCGCAAATTCACTGCTGGCGTAAGCCGATCGAGCCGACAAAACATCCGCACGTTCTCCAGTACGAATCAACACTGGTACATCCGCATATTTGTTCACATGATCTACCAGCGAATCTAGATTTACAGCAACCGCATTCAAGGTTGTACCCATTAATTCATTGAATGCACGTTCAGCTTTCAAGACATCTTCGTCTGCCATTTGCAACGTCAATTGACGTGATTTGAATGCCGCCTGTGCCTGTAAAAAGTCTCCTGAATCCGCGAGATCCAATCCAACGCGCGTTTGGTTCCATTGCATCAGTTTCTGGGTCCGTTCTAAAGAAATTTTACGAAACGCGACAACTTCCTTTGCTAAGACTAGATTCCAATAGGTCATCCGAGCGTTTAATAAAATTTGTTGCCGCTTAAAAAGCTGCATGTATTGCGCAGCTCGCACACCGGCTTTGGCCTTATCAATTCCCACCTGTGTCAAACCATACCCTAAATCCCGCAACAACGATTGATCCAACCGAATCACGGGTTTAATTTCATATCCGTCAAAATTGGTGGTAGGACCCGCTCCAAGATTTATTGCTTGTGATAAATTAATAATCGAATTGGTGCTGGAGTATCCCGCCGAAACCGAGGTGCCAGTGGAAAACTTTTTAGAAAGACCTAAGGACCATTGTGACGCCTTCATTTCGTCCATTTGAAGCGTTGACCCAAAGCCCGATCCTGATTTGTCATCCATATAAGTGTACGCTCCGCTTAGAAACGGTGAATACACCATATCAAGTTCCAGGATCTTTAATCCCATAGCATCAAATCCTTGATCCACAGCACGAATTTCCGGATTACGTGCCTCCACTTGTGTCAAATATTGGTCCACGCTTAATGATTCCGCCCAAGTATATCCATTCAAGCTGGTTAACAACACTCCCAAACCTATTATAAAACATTTCAGTTTAAACATGTTGCCCCACCTCTTTCGCCAAGATCCCGTTGAGTAATAAATCCGAAATACTTTTTTGCCGTTCTTCTAAAAACCGATGTTCATCGTTTACATCCAATCCCAAGAGGGCTTGGGCAATCGGACGCGCCATGAAATAGATGAGATTCATCCCCATAATGCTAATAAATATCTGACGCACATCTATTGCACGAAACACTTTTTCTTGGATTCCAATTTCAAAAAACTCAATCATTTGCTGCGGACGAATAACCCCAGCATCACCTTTAAAACTATCGGAACGAATATTGGCAATGGCCTTTTTTATTTCCTCAGGTTCATGCACAAAGGCTTCAAGCACTATTTTTGTACCTTCAATATTTTGGCGATACGCCTCAAAATGTTTTTGGACAACCATGCATACGCTCTCTACCCGGTCCATCCCAGTCTGGTTAATTTTATAGATTGCATCGTAAATGTTTTTGCAAATGTCGTACAAAGATAGAGATAAAACTTCTTTGTATAAATTTTCTTTTGATGTATAAAAATAATACAACATTGCTTTGTTGACTCGGGCACGTGTGGCAATTTCTTCCATGCGTGCACCATGCTTACCTTTTTCCGCAAAAACCTCTAGCGCTGCCTTCAATATCTTTTCTCGACTTTCCATAGTAATCCCTCTCTGAACCAAAATTAACGAACTGATTTAACGTTTCGGTTAAACGAATCAGTTGACTATATCTAAATATTTTTTCCATGTCAAACGCAATTGAAGATACACTTTTTTCGTTACGAACTCATGTCCAGATTGTAACAAGATGTAATTAGGAAAACGTTACCGAAAAAAACAGGATGTTAAATTTATGAGTTAATCCTTAAAAAGATTAGCAATTGGAAAAATCATTTCATATTTTCTATCATTTGTCGAACCTCTTGAGCATAGCGTTCCCAAGGTTGCTTTTTTCGTAATGCGGCAAACTCATAATCTCGCAAAGCTTGTTCAAAATCGCCTTCATGCTCTCGCAGAATCCCCAAATTCCCTCGCGCCTCTGGACGAGCTGATTCTAGCAATGACGCTTTCAGCCAATGACTGCCAGCTTGGTTCCAATCACCCGCCAGCGCAGCATCATTCCCTAAGTGAATCCATTCAAAATAAGGCCCTTCGTGTTCAGGTTCCGCCAAAACACGCACCCTTAAAAGCGCTTGCGGCAAAATTTCATGAAACATTTTTCGAGCAGCGCTATGAATTTGTTTGGTCTCAAATTCATCATCCGAAGTCCAATCCCCGCGTCGTTTTCCATCTTGATCTTCCTCAGCTGATGATTCCCCAGTCCACTGAGCCGCCCCTTGCCAAATAATCGAATTATTCGAAGCGTTCACCAATCGAGCCTTAACTTGGATATTAAAAACACGGCGGATGTGATCCCGCCAACGTTCTTCATACACCGGAAAACGATATTCAACCGTATGAGCCATCCCGTTCGCACCAACTTCTCTAACAAGTTCGCGACGTTCCCCTATCTTTTGTGAAATCCATTCGCGTTCACTTGAACGACGAAGCGTAGCATTTTGAACATCCCCGTACAAAACAGCGTCGGCATTCAAACGTGTGCCGATGTCGAGAACAACTTTCGGATCTTCCAATTGGCTGGCTGCAATACGCATCTCAGTTAAAACAGAACGCACCCGATCTCGAGCCAAAACCTGCGGTGATCCATTTTCCAATAATAAATTTATCAACTGGGTTGAAAAAGCCTCACCGTATTTTTCGGCACTATACGGAGTGCCAAAATCAAGAAGAGCGAGTGTATGAATTGACTTTAGAGAGATCCGACTGGGTTCATGCACAACAAACCGAACTTCTCGCATCCCACACCCTGCCACCAGACACATTAAAACAATCATGACAAAACTATATGTGTGAATGCTTAGCGGCCGAAGGTTCATCGTTCCTTCTTAAGGATGGACTGAATGCGTCGTGCCAACTCTAAATTTATTCCCGGAAGCGCTGAAATGTCGGTCTCAGACACCTGTAAGAGCGCTTCGACGCTTCCAAAGGTACGCAATAAGATTTTTCGTTTGGCAGGTCCAAGCCCCTCTACTTTATCCAAAACCGATAGCTGCATCCGTTTCCCCCTTACCTTTCGATGATAGGAAATTGCAAAACGATGTGCTTCATCCCGCAGTTGCGTCAGCAGTTGAATCGCCGGACTTTCCAAGGGGAGTCGCAATGGTTCTTTAGAACCGGGGCGATAAATTTCCTCGCGTTTTTTGGCCAAACCAATGATAGGAATATCAAATTCCAGATCTTTAAGTACTTTTAAAACCGCAGAAACTTGCCCAGCGCCACCATCAATGACCAACAAATCGGGGATTGGCATGGTTCCATCTTTGAGGCGTTTCAGGCGTCGATATAAAACTTCCTGCAACATTGCAAAATCATTGGGACCTTCAACGCTTTTAATTCGGTAGCGACGATATTGAGCCCGATCGGACCGTCCTTTGGTAAAAACCACTTGGGAGCCAACTGCATCTTGTCCCGAAATGTTTGAAATGTCATAGCATTCAATTCGATCCAACCGTCGAGTAATGTCCAGCCGCTGTCCCAGCTCGGTTATACGCTCGATTTCAATGGCACTGGGTTCATCCTCTTCAGCGGCATCCTGGTGTTTCAAGTACAACCAGGCATTGGTCTCGGCCATATGCATCAGACGTTGCTCATCCTCATTCTGAGGTAACCGAATTTTTACCGCAAGGCTTACTTGTTGAGACAGCCAATCTTGAATCAAGCTTACTTCTTCGGGCATTTCCGGCACTAATATTTCCGGAGGAATCGAAACACTGCGTGAGTAATATTGGGTTAAAGCATGCGCCAACAATTCATGAGCATTATTCTGAGATACATGTTGTAAAAAGTAATGTCGACGCCCCTCGAGATTTCCCGAACGAATTGTAAAAATTTCAACGGTGGCCGAAGTTCCAGAATGCGCTAAGTTTAGAACATCACGGTCTTCTCGACCGGTGGAACTTAATACAGCTTTTTGCCTTAAAATCTCGAGTACGCGTAAGCTATCACGCCATTTGGCAGCTGCTTCAAATTGTTGGTCTTGGGCCGCCTGTTGCATACGCTGTTCGAGTACAGGACTTAGGGTATCCTGCCCTCCTTGAAGGAATTCTAAAACTTTCCGCACACGGGTTTGGTAGTATTCTTGTGTTTCGATTCCTCGACAAGCGGCCCCGCACTGTTCCATTTGAGCATAAAGGCAAGCTCGCTCAATGGTTTCTCCCGGCTTCAAATCCAACTTGCATAAACGTAATCCAAAATGCAAAGAAATCGCACGTACAGCATCCCATAAGTTTCCTTTAACAAAAGGACCAAAATAGCGTGCTTCATCCACAAAGGGTTTTCGCGTAACCAATAGACGAGGAAAGGGTTCTTGGACGGTTAGTTTAAGGTAGGGATAGCTTTTATCATCCCGCATAATGACATTATAGCGTGGACGATATTTCTTAATCAGAGTGCACTCTAAAACCAAGGCTTCCAGTTCCGAATCGGTAATCATTAGTTCAATATCTACTATTTTTTGTACCAATGCCTTGGTTTTAGGTTCCAGTTGATCCACTGGGCGAAAGTAGGAATGTATCCGCTTTTTTAAAGAACGGGCTTTGCCAATATAGATTATCTTCCCATTGACATCGCGCATGATGTATACGCCGGGGGCGTCCGGTGGATTGACTTTTCGGAAAAGATCTTCCAACATATTTCCGGCCACCTATTTATAGCCTAAGCGCTTGTTCACCCGTTTGGTCGCGGCTTTCGGCAAACGACTCTTGGGCTTGCTACGCGATTTTTGTTGGCTCCCAGAAGCCTTGGCGGGTAAAAACGCATGTGCGGGATTTAGACGTCGTAACTCGGTAATCCGATCACGCAACTCTGCTGCACGCTCAAAATCCAGATCCATGGCCGCTTTTTTCATCTGGGTCTCCAGCGCAACAATCCTCCTGGGAATTTCTTCCGGAATTAAATATTCACCCACATCCTCGGCTGTTGACGGCAAGGTGAAATAATCCTTTTCATATACAGTGAGCAACAAGTCACGTATTTCTTTTTTAATGCCTTCAGGAGTTATATTGTGTTCGTGGTTATATGCCAACTGTTTTTCTCGTCGACGATTGGTTTCGCTTACGGCATACGTAAGGGAGCGAGTCATGCGGTCAGCATATAAGATGACTTCACCCGTCACATGGCGCGCGGCACGTCCAATGGTTTGCACCAACGATGTCCCCGAACGCAAAAACCCTTCTTTATCTGCATCCAAAATGGCCACAAGTGAGACCTCAGGGATATCCAGCCCTTCTCGCAACAGATTAATACCGACCAGGGCATCGAATTCACCTGAGCGCAAATCTCTAATAATTTTAACTCGTTCCATCGTATCAATATCCGAATGCAAATAACGGACTCGTATGCCCAGCTGGGTAAGGTAATCCGTGAGATCCTCGGCCATGCGTTTGGTTAGTGTGGTTACCAATACACGTTCATTTCGCTCGGCACGTTTCTTGATTTCGCCCATAACATGATCCACTTGATCTTTTACCGGATGAATGGTGATCATCGGATCCACGAGACCCGTGGGACGAATCAGCTGTTCGACGACATGCTCCCCACTGCGCTTAAGCTCGTATTCTGCAGGGGTCGCTGAAACAAACACCGCTTGCTTCACCTTTTTTTCAAATTCTTCAAAATAAAGTGGACGATTGTCGTAGGCTGAAGGCAGACGAAAACCGAATTCAACCAGCGTGGTTTTACGTGAACGATCACCGCTGTGCATACCACGAATTTGTGGAACCGTCACGTGGGACTCATCGATCATCACCAAAGCATCTGGTGGGAAATAATCCAGCAAGGTAAAGGGGGCTTCCCCTGGAAGCCGACCGTCCAGATGCCGTGAATAGTTTTCAATTCCTTGGCAATAGCCGATCTCCTTAATCATTTCAACATCAAATTCCGTACGTTGCCGCAATCGCTGGGATTCCATTAGCTTTCCCGCAGCTTCCAACGTTTTTACCTGCGTTTCCATTTCGGCATGAATCGAACCAATCGCACGCTCCACTTGCTCAAACGGCATGACGTAGTGACGTGCAGGAAAAATGCTGAGTTGGTCCATGACCCGGCGCGTGGCTCCGCTAAGTGGTTCCACCTCGGATATTTTCTCCACAGTATTCCCAAAAAACTCAAACCTGTATGCATTCTCGTCGTAGGCAGGATATACTTCCACGACATCGCCTTTGACTCTGAACCGCCCACGAAAAAAATCAACATCTCCCCGGGTGTATTGCATCTCAACAAGTTGATGTAAAAAATCCTCGCGTCCCAACGTCTGCCCCACTGCGACCTTCACATCCATGTGGCGGTAAATTTCGGGCGAACCAATGCCAAAAATGCATGACACCGAGGCCACCACTATTGTGTCGCGGCGGGTCAACAAAGCGTGCGTTGCCTCCAACCGCAAACGATCCAACTCCTCATTAATGGCCGAATCTTTTTCAATAAAAGTATCACTGCCTGGAATATACGCCTCGGGCTGGTAATAGTCATAGTACGACACAAAGTATCGCACTGCATTTTCAGGAAAAAACTCTTTGAACTCACCGTACAATTGTGCGGCCAAGGTTTTGTTGTGAGAGATAATGAGCGTCGGACGTTGTACCCTTTGAATCAGGTTGGCCATGGTAAAGGTCTTCCCCGAACCCGTCACGCCCAGGAGAGTAGATGCAGCAGCTCCTTGATTCACAAAACGTTCTAACGCATCAATGGCTTGGGGTTGGTCACCGTTGGGTTTGAAATCCGAGGTAAGTTTAAATGTTCGATCGTCCATAACTAAAACTTTTTTCGTTCAAAAATTCTTTGTAAAAGTCCGCGCACATCTTGATTTTGCGGATCATCTTCCAAAATCCGCTGGCACAGACGCATGGCCTCAATGAGTAAGTTCTGTTGGATGTACATATGCGCTTGCGTAATTAAAACACCGCGGTCGGTTTCCTCTATTTCCTTTGCCGCCGAGGCGATTTCCGCTCCTTGAGACGTACCAAGAGCCGGCATCTGCGCTTCGCGCTGATTTTTATCTCGCTCACGTCGATCTTCTACCGCTCGTCGCAAGCGTGATTCAGCTTCCAGGCGCAAACGCTCCATCTCTGCCAAATCGCCAAATTCCGCGCGTTTAGGGACCGAGTAATCCGGTTCCGCTAGGGGTTCTTGAATTTCGTTGGAAATGAATGCAGACTTCGCCGGTTCTTTGGCTAAGGTTTTGGCTTGCTCGATGCGGCGTTTATCTTCAGACTTAATGCGTTCCCAGACTTCGTTGGCTTTATCTTGGCGAGTCACTTTCCGATATAAATCATGCAACTTCGTTCGAGCACTGTCATCCTCAGGATTAAACCGTAAAATCGTAATATAGGCTTCTACCGCTTCATCCCATGATTGTTTGGTCTCATACATCTCCGCCATGGAGTAAAGATTCTTGACTAACTCTTCACGCTTCACAACCACTTCATCCGCATTGCCCACCGGACGAGGGCTTCCGCCGGAAACCTCTTTACCCGTTGCAGGCTCAACCGGTGCCACTTGGGCTTGATCCTTTTGCAAACTCTCAACTTCCAGAATGCACTCCATAATCAACGGGTGTTCCGGAGCCTTCTCTTCCAACCGTTCACACACTTCCAGCGCCTGCTTATATTGGCCGCGTCGAGCCAAATCGCGTACTTCAACCATACGTGTTTTAACAACTTCTTCAATTTTATCCCGAGCATCCTGATTTCCAGGATCCAACTTTAAAATCCGAGTATAGGCCTGAACGGCTTTCTCCATATTATTGGTAGCACGCAAAAGGCTGGCAGCATTAAGATATTCGTGCACAGCTTCGGCTTTATCACCTTTACGGCTATAGATTTCCGCAAGCATGTTATGCACCAAAAAATCCATTGGATCAATGGCAATGAGTTTTTTATATTCTTCCAGCGCTCGGTCCCAATTTCCGGATTGAAAGTAGTTGTACGCTACTTTCACCGTAATCCGTTTTTCTTCACCTTCGGCCATAAGTTTCTCCAATTAATTATCGCGTTTAATAAACTATTATACTCTGCCCAGTCCTCCGAGGACAAGAAACAAAATGCAAAGACAGTATCCTGCAACGTGCATGCTTCCTTGACATCGCCAAAATTAAAATGGTACGATAGGCCCTATTCTCGGAGGTTTTTCATGAACATTGTGGATGTGATGGTTGTTCTGCTTTTATTACTTAGTTTATTCCTCGGTTGGAAAATGAGGGGAACGCGATTATCGGCCGTTATTGGCGCTATCCTTCTTGGCGCTTGGTCAGCCAATCATTTCCAACCCCGTCTACTTGAAGGGTTTCAAGAACATGTTGCACCTCAAACGGCCGCGTTTTTAGCTTGGTTTACACCCTTTCTGATCACAAGTATTCTGGTGTTTATTCTGGGGATGATGATTGCAGTCGCGTTTGAAGCCGCTCAATTAAAATGGCTCGATCACTTATCCGGGGCAACCTTAGCCGGGACACTCATGCTCGCATTGATGGCGTTTGGGCTAAATTTCCTTCAGACGGTCGAAACGGGTATGCGCACCAGCGTGCAAAAAGCCATTGTTACCAAACCCTTGTTGCAGACAGCTCAACCCATTCTGCAAGCCGGTGAAAAGTATTGGCCTTCATTGGAAAAAGCGTTGTCTCGACAAACATCCAATCGCTAAATCTGTTCCAAAAAGCGCACATCGTTCTCAAAAAAATAGCGCATGTGGTCAATTCCATGCTTCAACATGGCCACGCGTTCCACGCCCATGCCAAAAGCAAATCCCGTATATCGCCTGGGGTCAACCCCACCGGCCTTTAAAACGTTTGGATGCACCATGCCGGAGCCTAAAATTTCCATCCACCCGGTTCCCTTGCATAAGGAACACCCTTTGCCTTTGCACTTCACACAACTCATATCCACTTCCGCCGAGGGTTCGGTAAATGGAAAAAAACTTGGACGGAAGCGTAACTGAGCATCCTCGCCAAACATCCGTCGGACGAACAAGGTCAAGACGGCTTTCAAATCGGCAAACGAGATCCCTTCATCCACCACCAACCCCTCCACCTGTTGAAACATGGGTGAATGGGTGGCATCGTCATCGCAGCGGTAGGTTTTTCCGGGCATGATCGCCCGGATGGGAGGAGATTGTTTTTCCATGAGACGAATCTGAACCGGTGAGGTATGGGTACGTAGAAGCACTTTCTCACGATCGGCAATGAAAAACGTATCGTGCATGTCGCGTGCCGGATGATCGGGCGGAAAATTCATGGCTTCGAAATTATAGTAATCGGTTTCTACTTCCGGACCTTCAGCGACAGCGAAACCCATGGATATGAAAATGTCTTCGATGGATTGAAGGGTGCGTTGCAAGATGTGCAAGCGTCCCAATTCAGCAGGACGACCAGGAAGTGTAGGATCCAAGTCGCGAACGCTTTCCCGCCACGAGGATTGTTTCAATTGAGCTTCTTTTTCTTCCAACAAACGTGTAAGTGTATCCTTGACGCGATTGGCGGCTTGACCAAAGGCAGGACGATCGGAGGCCGGAACATCTTTGAGTCCATGGAGCAAGGTTGTTAGCAAACCCTTGCGCCCTAAAATCTTAACTTTTATCTCGTCAAGTTCTTTTAAATCCTTGATGAGCTCAATCGCTGACTGATTATCAGCGAGAATGGTCTCCAGTTGAGTGTTCACCTTCCGACCCCCGTTTTGCAATCGGTGCCAAACGACGTTGGCGCACTGCTTCGTACAAAATAATACTAGCCGCCACCGCTACGTTCAATGATTCCGTCCCCCCCGGCATAGGTATATGAACGGAATACTGACAAGCACGCGTGATCTCTTGGCTAAGCCCTTCACCTTCTGCACCCACAACCAACACAGTAGGCAAGGTCATGTCCAGACTGGTGTGCGCGCGTCCCCCCTTCGGAACCGCAGCCAAGGTTTGAATACCTTGTTCGCGACAGCGTTTGAGCACATCCATGGGTTGGGAACGTTCAATGCCCGGCAGACGCAATACAGTTCCAGCCGAAGACCGCAATACTTTTGGAGAAGCCAGTTCAGCGCAACCTTCCGAAAACCAAGCACCATTTCCCTTGGCGGCTGCTAACGTGCGAAAAATCGTACCCAAATTTCCAGGATCCTGAATACCAACCGCCAAAAGTCCTAAAAAGTCAGACTTTTCAGAACGATCCCAAAGCGTTTCAGAATTCCATTCAGGTCGGGCCACAACAGCCAGAGAACCGGATGAATGTTCGGTCAAAGCTATCATTTCAAGCTGTTTAGGGGTGAGTGTAAATGTCGAAACACCCGCTGCAGCCAGACGATGGACCCATTCCGGACGTCGTGCCCAAAAATCACTAACACCTAGAACCGAATCGATTCGAGCCCCTTGCTCCAAAGCCTCCGATACCAAACGCTCCCCTTCAAGCAGGGTTAAACCCGTTTGTTGGCGTTCTTTTTTGGAATGGAGGGCCCGAATCCGGTTAAATCGAGTTTTTGAAAGCGGAGTTAAAGCAACCAGGGTAATGCTCCTTATGCTGCCAAGGCTTGTTTAGCCAAGGTTGCGATTTCTGCGAATACTTTAGCATCCGTCACAGCCAACTCTGCCAATACTTTACGATCCAAAGTAATATTGGCATTCTTCAAGCCCTTGATGAAATGAGAATACGATAAACCATTGGCACGTGCGGCCGCATTGATGCGCACAATCCAAAGACCACGAAACTCACGTTTCTTGACTTTGCGATCGCGCGTCGCATACTTCATGCTCTTGCGCACTTGTTCGACGGTTAGCTGAAAATGGTTCTTTTTTAAGCCCCAAAAACCACGGGCGCGTTGAAAAATCTTCTTTTTACGGGCACGACTAGTCATGCCCCCTTTTACTCTCGGCATGGTTCACATCCTCCTTACAACACTCTCAAATTATTCAATCACGTTGACGTGATTAAGCGTACGGGATAAGCGACTTAATTTTTTCTGCCATCTTGCCGGTCACGCTCAAGTTACCACGCATATGGCGCTTGGACTTGGGAGACTTGTCCGTCGAAAGGTGACGATTGCCTGCTTTTTTGGCAATCACCTTCCCGTTCTTAGTCACGCGAAAACGTTTGGCGGTCTTTTTCTTCGTCTTTAATTTCGGCATTTTTTCTCCTTTCTACCCTCCCGGAATCAAATCACAAGACTCTTTTTTCCGGGTGCATCTTTGCGTTTATTGGAATTAACGTTTTAAAAACGTTCACACTGATACTTTAGCTGGCACTCGTCGGCGTTGAACCGGGTTTGAGTGTTTTATCCACAGGTTCCAAACGCTTGGGAGTCAACATCATAACCATGTTTCTGCCTTCAACGCGGGGCGGAGATTCAACCAGTCCGTTATGCGTTACATCGAGAATCAATTTGTCCAAAATATTACGACCCAATTCCAAATGGTCCATCTCGCGCCCACGATACATGATGGTCGTTTTAACCTTGAAACCATCATCCAGAAAACGCGATACATGGTTTTTCTTGGTTTCATAGTCATGTGAATCAATCTTGGGACGAAATTTAATCTCTTTGATTTGAACTGTATGTTGACGTTTACGCGCCTCTTTTTCCTTTTTGCCCAGTTCAAACTTATACTTCCCATAATTGAAGATCTTGCAAACTGGCGGTCGAGCATCCGGCGACACTTCCACCAAATCATTATCCTGACTCTCTGCCAATTTCAAGGCTTCGGCCAAAGGCATGACCCCGAGCTGTTCACCATTGGAATTGATGACGCGCACTTCCCGGGCTCTAATTTGTTCATTAATCCGCTGTTCTTGAATAATCCCACCTCCAAACTAAATTAAAATAAAAAAGCGGATGATATAATCATCCGCTTAAAAACACAAAATAATTCAGGAACCAAATGGTTAACTTGGCCTGAAAATGATGAACCTGAACAAGCAGTCAGATGGACGCTGTCAGGTGAGAAGCGGACGCTTCTACTTCTAAAAACACATATTAAATTTGGGTCAAACTATACGATCAATTCGTATCCTTGTCAAGCAAAAATCAGGCCGAACCCAGCCACTATTCGGATTTAGTTTCGGGGTCAGAAACCTGCAATTTATCCAAAATACCGTTCACGAACGCCCCTGAATCCTCTGTGCTGTACTTTTTGGCAATGTCAATCGCTTCGTTAAGCACGACTTCCCGTGGTACATCCGGGCACCGTAACAATTCATACGCTGCAATTCGTAGGACATTGCGATCCACACCAGCCATACGGGATAATTTCCAGTTTTTCGCCTTTTGTGAGAGCATACGATCCAAAAGATCGATTTCCTTCACCACACCCTGAGTCAGCGTGGTGGCGTAAGCCGTCACTTCTGGCGACGCTTTTACCTCTTGTGTAAAATACAAAATAACTTCGCGCGGAGCGAGACTCCCCACATCGATTTGAAACAACATTTTCAATGCCAATTCGCGCGACTGCCGCCGAAAACCCATACCGTACTCCTTTAAACGTGTTTTAACGCTTCGTATAAATTTGCCATTTCGATGGCAGTTACCGCTGCATCGTATCCCTTGTTACCAGCTTTGGTACCTGCACGTTCAACAGCTTGTTCAATAGTATCGGTTGTCAAAATCCCATATACAACTGGGGTCCCACTTTCCATGGCCACTTGGGCCACACCTTTTGCCGATTCCGAAGCCACATACTCAAAATGCGGCGTACCTCCACGAATAATTGCACCCAAACAAATCACTGCGGAATACTTACCCATTTCCGCAACTTTTTTAGCCACATACGGAATTTCAAAGGCTCCAGGAACCCAAGCCATTTCCACATCTGCTTCGGAAGCGCCGTGTCGCAACAAGGCATCTTTCGCCCCTTCCAACAGCTGATGGGAAATAAATTCATTAAACCGGCTGACGATAATAAAATATTTTTTGCCCTGTGCCAACAACTTTCCTTCATACACTTTCATAATTTACGCCTCCCTTGCGGATAGTTTTACAGCTTGAGAATATGCCCCATCTTCTTTTTCTTAGTTCGGATATAATTGATGTTACATGCATTCGTAGGTACTTGAATGGAAACGCGTTCAGTAATTTCCAATCCATACCCTTTCAACCCAATAATCTTTCTGGGATTGTTGGTCATCAAGCGAATCCGTTCCAGGCCTAAGTCTGCCAAGATCTGCGCGCCCGTACCGTAATCACGCAAATCGGCTGGAAAACCCAGCCGTATATTGGCTTCGACTGTATCTAGCCCCTGTACCTGCTGCAAATGATACGCCTTTAACTTGTTCGCCAGCCCAATGCCTCGCCCCTCTTGGCGCATGTATAATAGTACACCAAAACCTTCGGTTTGAATCATGGCCATGGCGCGATGAAGTTGATCGCCGCAATCGCAACGGAGCGAACCAAAAACATCACCGGTCAAGCACTCCGAATGCACACGCACCAAGGGCGGCTTCTTGGTGGGTTTAGCCAAATCGCCTTTAACCAAAGCCAAATGTGGTCCAGTCTCTCCGAGCGACTCGTAAGCCACCAAGCGAAACTCACCCCATTGTGTTTGAACATCGGCCTCCGCAACGCGCTGCACTTGTTTCTCATAGCGGCGGCGGTAACGAATCATATCGGCAATGGTAATCATGTTAAGCTTATGTTTCTTGGCGTATCGTTTCAATTGGGGCAACCGAGCCATGGTTCCGTCATCGTTCATAATCTCGCAAATGACACCCGCGGGAGAAAGCCCCGCCATGCGCGCTAGATCAACCGAGGCTTCAGTGTGTCCGGCACGAATAAGGACACCGCCCTCACGCGCCCGTAAAGGGAAGATATGCCCAGGTCGTACCAAGTCCCCGGGCTGGGTCTTTTTATCCAAAAGCAATTTTATTGTGTGTGCACGATCATGTGCGGAAATACCTGTGGAAACGCCCTCTTTGGCATCCACCGAAACCGTAAAAGCCGTCTTCAAGCGTTCGCTGTTTTCCGGTACCATTGAACCAAGATTCAACGCATCCAATCGTTCGCCGGTCATGGGCACACAAATCAAACCTCGTGCTGATTTGGCCATAAAGTTCACCGCATGGGGCGTAATCTTGGCGGCCGCCATGACCAGATCGCCTTCGTTTTCACGATCTTCGTCATCAACCACGATTACCATTTTGCCGCGCCGGATATCTTCAATGGCGTTTTTTATCTGCTGCATTTCCACTCACTACCTTTCTTGTATTCTAGAAGCCTGCCGAACGCAACATGTTCATGGTCAACGATCCGCCCGGAGCTTTGGCCACCAAGCGTTCAAGATAGCGGGCAATCAAATCCACTTCCAGGTTTACCGATTGACCGACACTCCACTCTTCCCCAGAGGTTTCCGCTAGGGTATGGGGAATCAGGGCAACACTAAAGTGATCATCGGAAGATATGTCTGCAACTGTCAAGCTGATCCCATCCAAGGCCACAGATCCTTTTTGTGCAATGTAACGCATCCACTCGGCCGGAACTTGAAACTGCACACGACGCGCCGCCCCTTCAAATTGAACACGCCGAACTTTGATCACACAGTCAATATGCCCAGCCACCCAATGGCCGTCCAGATGATCGCCAACCTTAAGCGCACGTTCCAAATTAACCTGTTGCCCTACCTTCCAATGGCCTAATGTCGTTTTGTTACGCGTTTCCGAAACCGCTTCGACCTCAAACCCTTGATTGATTATTTGCACCACGGTTAAACAAATACCGTTAACCGCAATGGATTCTCCCAACCGAAGGGAATCTCGGGATAATTTCGGTGCCTGAATCCCAATTCGCCAAACCGCATCCAAGGAACGCAAACTTGTGACGCTGCCTCGTTCAGCAATCAACCCCGTAAACATAACTCGCCCGCCTTATTTCGTTGTTTTTCTCAGATGCATCGGTTTTACTGGTGTTGCTTTCAATAAAATATCCGATCCCAACGTTTCCCATGAAATTTTCTCCAAATGCAATGCAACATCCGGATGTTGAACCCCAACGCCGCCAATAACACTCGGGGCTCGACGTCCACCGATTAATTTAGGGGCATAAATAAAATGAACGCGATCCACCCAATTTTTCCCCCGGGGTTGATCCAACCCGAAGAAGCTCGCATGCGTTTCGGCGCCACCTTCCACCATTACCAAGCTACACTCACGTTCACCTAAACGTGCGAGCAATTTTCCTATGTCTACTTTTTTCTTATTTCCTTTTGACGGCAGATGCCACACCTCAACATGTTTAGGATACGGCCCTTCATGTTTTGTTTGCGCTGTGGCTAAAATGACACGTGGTACTTCTTCGTTTTTGAAAAGCTTCGATTGCAAATTAACCGGTCGATCGCCTTCCAGAATAATCCGCCATGGTCGATCTTTTCGCATAGGTTTGGATAAGCGAACGGTCAGTAAAGGGTCATCTGTATTGAGTGTACCCGAACCAACAATAACCGCGTCGGTCATAGCACGAAGTTGATGAGCATATCGTCGTGCAGGAAGACCTGTGATCCATTGTGAACTCCCCGTGGCCGATGCAATCTTGCCATCCAGTGATAATGCGGCTTTGGATAAAACAAAGGGCAAACCTGTCGTAATACGCTTAATGAACACCTCATTTAATTGCCGTGATTCATCACGCAAAAGACCTACTTCCACTTGCACTCCGGCACGTCGTAACAAGGTTAATCCACGACCCGAGACTTTCGGATTAGGGTCTTGCATGGCAACCACAACCCGCGTCACTCCGGATTGCAGCACCCTTGGAGCACAGGGCGGGGTCTTGCCTTGGTGCGAGCACGGTTCCAAAGTAACATACAGCGTTGCGCCTCGTGCGGCCAAACCCGCTTGCCTCAGGGCTAAAACCTCCGCATGCGCTTCTCCGGTACGATGATGCCAACCCGAACCGATGACTCGGCCTGCTTTTACCACCACCGCTCCGACCATGGGATTTGGCCAAGTTCGACCTAATCCTTTACGCGCCAGACAGAGGGCCTGTTGCATGAATTCATAATCTTTTTTAGTCCACATGCCAAACTCCTGAGTTCAAAATAAAAAACCCCAAAACCTAATAGGCCTTGGGGTTGTAAGCATATGCACAACAAGCATACGAGCCTTCTTTCATCCCGACTTTAACGGTCGGCACCGGAATTACACCGGTTCAGTCTGTCACCTTCTGACAGAGTCGCGGGCTATACCGCCGGTGGGGATTCTCACCCCGCCCCGAAGGCAAAACAATAATGTTGTTATTATACCTTATAATTTAATTTTGAAAACAATTTTTTCAACTCGTGATTTATTGCCAACAATTTTAAACTTTTCTTTCGGCAACGAGTAACGATTCATCAAATACTCTTGAATAAGTTCACCATTCGAATTAGCCGCATCCACATCTTTAGCATAGCACTCAAGGATCAATGGATAGGACTGTCGGGATGTCAACAGATCAGCGATTTCACGGCAATAGAGTTCGCCCTTGGGCGACATAAGCGTTCGCCGCTCCTTCTTTTCAAAGAGGGCTTCCACTAAGACTTTTGCAACCGTATACCCTTCTTCGTTATAAATCAGGGATTCCAAAACAACCGGACGCCCCATCTGACTGGTGGGATTGGAGGCTTCATCCATAACCGAAAAAATATACGAGTACGACACACCCACATCCGCCATCTCTGTATTTGCAGAGTTGTGCCCGTCCCATACAATTTCTTCGGGTAAAGACGACTTCCCGGAAAAATCTTTGTACACATTTCCCGATCCGTCGGTAACACGCAACCGCCAGCTTGCGATCCCTGCTTTGCTCTTGAACTTGGGGCGCAGGGTCATGATCGGCGGCTTTTTAAATAATTGAACAAACGGAGACGCAGTTTGTGATGAACTTAAATACGTCGCCAAAGAGACCGCCGGACTGGACATGGTCGTAGGGGAAACATCCAGAACATATTCCTCTGTTTTGACATACGGTACGGCAATTTCATCCACATCGAATTTCAAATCCGATTCTGGTTTTTCCGCCTTAACTTTCAAGCGGCTTTCACCTTTAATAACCACTTCTTTGTCCGAACCCGCTTGTTCGGTCTTGGTCTCACCGGATTTTTCTGTCTCATCCGCTGCCATACTCCAAGCAGCGATACCGAAACAAAGATAAAGTCCGATCATTCCAACCCACATCCACATACGCTTGGTCATGCGATCACCTCGATAGCCGGAAATAAAAAATAACCACGCCTTCTTCTTCTTCACCTATGCTCTTAGGCGCAAACTTAAATGCCGACAAGGCTTTGATGGCCAAATTATCCATTTCAGCGTACCCTGAACTTTGTTCCACATACAGGTTGTTCTTCACGCTGCCATCGGGCAAAACAAAAAAGTGAATTGAAACATTACATTCAAGTCCCTGTTCTTCTGCCCAGCGAGGATATTTCGGAAGATATTTTTCCATAATCGGACGATTCTGGAGAGCGCCGATAATTTTAAACGTATTACCTGTGCGTTCAATTTTTAAAGAAGATGTATCAAAATCCATTTTCTTCTTTTCTTCAGGCTTTTTAATCGTGGGCATATCTGCCAAGGAACCACCGCGAGCATCTAAATTGGCACGTCGTGCAAACTGATTTGCGTTCATTATGGGCGCCTGAGCCACAGGCAAAAAGCTACTCTTGGCGCCCAACTGAATTCCGGTTGGCAACTGGTTGCTCGTAGCCAACGATTCATTTTTTTTCTGCATTTTCAGAGGACTAACATCCATGCCCGCAGGGACTGCGACAGATTTTTTGCCAACCAGGTCCAAAGGCTTATCCATCATGCTTGGTTTATCCATGTCTTTTTTGGCGCCTAAATCAAGAGCTTTTGGCATTTCCGCCATTTCAAGTTTCTGAGTTTTTGGAAGCTCTACGGGTAATGTTTGCGCCAATTGCTGTTGTTTAATCGGAACGACCTGTTTGAGAAAGTCCCAAACATCTTTCTCTTTCGGAGGTGCCACAGGTTGCGGCGGTGGCGGTGCTTCTTCTTCAGGTATAGGAATAACCTGATCAACCATGGTAATTTCCGTTAATTTCACATCACTTTTCTTCTGATGATTGGAAAGCAATATTGCGATTAAAAAAATCAAACCGTGAACGGTTAGTGAAAACGTGCCTCCCGCAGTTAAGCCTGGGACATCGTAATCACCCGCAAATTTCATTTCCTCATCAATGATAATCCGAATAGATTCCATGATGGCTCCCGATTATTTCTTATGCTCGGTGGCAAAAACCAAACTTTTTGCGCCTAGTTCCTTTGCTAAATCCAATGCTTCAACAATGATTCCATGATTGGTTAGCTTATCGGCACGTATAATCACAACTTTATCATTGCTCTTTTGCAACTGCAGTTTGAGTTCACCTTTAAATTCATCATCCGTTACTTCTTTAGCATTCACAGCAATTTTTTCTTCAGGGTTGATCGTTATGGTCACATTTTCAGATTCTTTACCTTCGTCGGTGATGGCTTTGGGAATCTCAACCGTCATAATTGGTTGACTGAACAAAGGAGCTGTAACCATAAATATAATAACCAAAACCAACGAAACATCCACGAGAGGAGTTACATTAATTTCTGTAATGGGTCCATCGCTGCCGCCCATACTCATAAGTCGTCACCTCCAAAAAAGCTTACTTTTTCTTCTTTTTCTTCTTTGAATTTTTATCCAGCTTACCCGGAACAGGCTTTTTCATAATCGACAAGCCTTCAGCACCACTTTGCTTGGCAATATCCAAAGTTTCAACGACGACACCATGCTTAACATCATCGTCGCAGGTGATGGTAACTACTTTTTTCTTATTCACCTTAAGCTTGGCGGTTAAAATCGCAGGCAAGGCTGCCATCGTGACAGGTTGATCGTTTAAGTAAATGGCTTTGGCTGTGAGGCGTAAAGCAACCGATTCATTCTGGGTAACTTCACCTTCAGCTGCATCCACTTTACTACTGCCAACAATAATCCCGGCTTGCATGACCATGGGTGCCGTCACCATAAAAATAATAACCAATACCAGAGAAACGTCCACCAAAGGTGTAACGTTGATGTCTGTGATACCGTCTTTTCCACCACTGGACATGCTCATAATGCTTTACGCCTCCTGATTACAGGGGTGAACCCGAGTTACGCAGAACGACGCTTAGCCGTTTCTTCGCCACGCGATGTTAAAATAGTTAAAAATCGTTTTGCGGTAACTTCCATCTCGACATCCATGTTTTTAACTTTTCGCGTCAAGTAGTTAAATACCATAACACAAGGAATAGCTACTGCTAGACCACCCGCTGTAGCAACCAAAGCTTCGGCGATACCAGCCGCAACGACGGTGGGGCCACCAGAACCAGAAGCAGCCAAGTCATGAAACGCTTTAATAATACCCACAACGGTTCCGAACAATCCAATAAAGGGGCAAGAATTGCCCAAGGTTCCAAGTACACCGAGATACCGTTCCAACTTAACCTTTTCTTCTTCTCTTGTTGCGGTCATCAATTCCTGCAATTGATGATACGGCAGCTTATGGTTCAACAAGCCAACACGTACCACCGCAGCCACACCACTGTGATCACGTTCGCAGAAGGTAACGGCTTCTTGAAAATTATCGTTTTCCAACGACATTTTAATTTTGGATAAAAACCGGGTCGAATCCACTTTGGCACGACGATAGAACAGAAAACGTTCAACCATAAACGCAACGGCCAAAATGGAACACACCAGCAAAATCATCAAAGTAAAACTACTTCTAAAAATTTCAATAAAATCAAGATTTCCTAATTCCATACGAACCTCCTTGTCATTACGACGGCCCATTCCGTCACGAACATTTGCTTCTTCTTTGGAAGAAGTTTACATCTCAATTCATTATTTCCCTTTGCCTTTTCCTGCGGGTTTAGACGTTTCAGCCGGAGCTGGTGCAGGAGGTTCCGGAGCCAGAACGCCTCCGTTGACTTTTAAAAACGCCTCAACATCCGGTCCGTGATCGGACTTAATAACCGTCATACGGCTGCGTGCCGCCTGGGACCACTCTGGCTTTGCTCCAGAAGTTGCCATATCTTGATAGATAGCATAGGCATTCCCCCAGCGCTGCATCTCTTCATAAAGTGTCCCCAATTTCGCCAATGCCGTTAAGCGATATACATCATTTTTAGGTTGTAAAGCACGCATATTTTCAAACGCTTTTGCCGTACTCTCTTTATCTTCCATTTCGAGATAAGCGTCGGCAATCGAGTACATTAATTCGCCTTTTTGCTCTGCGAAGTCCTTATTATCTACCATTTCTTGCCAAATCTTTATTGCGGCAGCATAACGTTTTTCTTCACGGTAGGTGGTTGCAATTTGCACAATGCATTCTTTGGCTTTGGGATTCTCTGGGTACGTCTTGTAAAACTGCGTATAAATGTTGATGGCTTCATTCCAGCGTTTCAATTTCTTATAGCATAAAGCGATATTGTAAAGTGCATTGGGGGCATAATCGGATTTGGGAGCCAAATCAAAGATACTCTGGTAAATCTGAATAGCCTCTTCGAAATCCTCTTTAATAAATAAAGCTGTCGCAAGACGAAAACGAATGTCGTTTGCCAACTCATGGGTTGGAAAGTTACGAATAAAGGCTTTGTAATTGGCAATGGCTTTGTCTTTTTGATTGAGCCCGTCGTAGCAAACCGCAATGTAATACTGTGCATTCGGCAACATGGAACTTTCAGGATAATCAGCAATCAGCTGTTGGAAGGTCGCGATGGTCTGTTCCATATTTTTTTCCTGATAGTATATTTCGCCAACTCGATACAAGGCATCAATAGCCAGGCGACTCCGCGGAAATTTGCTGACAAACTCCATCAAAGGCTTAACCGCATCTGCAGTAGCACCTTTGCGATAATAGCTTAGTTGAATCCCTTCCATGGCATCTTTTACTTTCGGATCATCCGGATGTTGTTCCACGAAACGGGTGTAGGTGGCAATGGCTTTATCATCCTGTTTGGCGTTGTAATAGCACTGAGCGACACGGAGATCAATGTCTTTACGATGAGGGTTAATGTCTTCGGGCCATTGTTCCAAAAGACGGAACGCAGCAATCGCTTCATCGTATTTTTGTGCTTTAAAAAAAGTATCGCCCATCAAGAACGCTGCTTCCGGAGCCTTCTCACTCTTTTTGTAAAACGTAATCACTTTTTTCCACGCATCAATCGCATTGGCAAAATACTCCAACTGGAAGTATGCTTGACCGGCATAAAAAAGCGCATCCCCAGCCTCAGGTGCTTGTGGATTTTGCTTGGCAAATTGTTCGTATTTAAAGACGGCATCTTCGTATTTCTTGGAATTGAATAAACTATTGGCAACCATAAGCGTCGCCGCAGTCTTCATCTTGGGCGTGGAGTCGGGATCGTCGATCAGTTCCTGTGCGGCCTTCCGCGAAACATTAAAATCATTGAGTTCAAACGCGCTGTAGGCCAAACCCAGCTTTGACCAGGCCAATACCGGAGAATCCGAAAAATTCTCCAGTATCTTTTTGTACTGACTTACCGCTTGCTGATGCATACCCATGTTGTAATACGCTTCGCCAAGATAAAAATAAGACAAGGACCGCCACATACTCTTGGACGGCGGAAAATTTGCAGCAAGCACTTTTAAGATGTAATGGGTCGAGGAAATCATCTGTTCATACTGTTTGGGAATGAAGAAGGACATTTCCAAGGCGGCCAGGGCCGCATCTGAAATATCCGAGTACTTATACTTCATCAAAATGCTTTGATAAATCGGGATGGCTTGTCCGAACAATTCTTGTTTAAAATAACTGTTCCCCATTAAGTATGTCGCCAACTGAACATCTTCGTGAATCGGATAAACCGTAAGAAACTCGCGGAAAGTCTGCACCGCTTCTTTGGTCTTGCCGTCACGCAGCAAGACCCAACCCAGCTTAAATTTAGCGCTGCCGGAGACGTACGAGTTCGGATACTGTGAGACAACTTCACCGTACGCTGCGATCGCTTCGGCTGGGCGCTTTAGCGAACGCAGACACTCTCCCTTCATGTACAGCGCATAGCTGGCTAAATTGGATTTCTCAACATCCGTCAATAACGTATTAAAGGTATTCAATCCGTTGATGTAATCCTCTTGTTTAACATAGCAGACACCCATTTTGTACATGGCAAAGGGGCGATATTGCGATTGCGGGTAATTTTTAACAAAGCTGGCAAATTCCTTTACGGCCACGGAATAATTATTGCCTTTATAATATGAATCAGCCTTGCTATAAGCTGCTTCTAATACATAAATAGATTCCGGGTATTTAAGGACAACATCCTTATAGGAGGCGGCCGCCGGCAAAAACTTCCCTAGATTCTCTTGGCATTTACCAACATAATAGGTTGCTAAATCCCCTTCGACGGATTGAAAATATTGTAGCGCTTGAGCATATTGCATGTTGTGGTAATAGACCAAACCAAGCGGAATGCGAACTTTTTTCTCAGTTCGATAATATGGGTATTGATTGGTAAGTCGATCAATGGTGGCTGAAGCATCTTTCCATTTTCCGCGAACAATGAAACAGATAACCCGACCGTAAAGAGCTTCAGGTGTGAGGTAGTTCCCAGGGTACTTATCGAGAAACATCTTCCACAATTCTAAAGCAGCCAGATAATCTTTCTGATTGTATGCGCATTCACCTCGGCGATAAAGTGCAGAAGGCGAGAACGTTTCTTTGGGATATTTATCCAAAAATTCCGCAAAGGCCTTATCGGCTTTATCATAAAACCGTTGCTGGAAAAATGTTTCACCAACCATGTACATGGCGCGTGGAGCATTAGGATATGAGGAATATTTCTGGGTGTAGTCTTTCCATAATCCGCTGATGGACTCATCTTGTGGATCCGCACAGAATGAATCCACGGCAGTTTGCCAACTCTCGTCAGCCGCTTTGTCTTTTTCCGGATCTCCTGCCCATGCGGTCGAAAACAGCGCAAGGGCCGTACAGACCAAACCAATCATTAAGAATGAATACGACAAGTCATATACGCGTTTAAGCCGCATGCGCAATTCCCCTTTGAATTAAGGTTTTGGCGTTTGAGAACCGGGACATCACCATTCCTACTGGCCTAAATCAAGTCCGCTTCCCTCGTCGCCCAACGGAACAGCACTTTGAATACGAACGGTTTCCGAATTGGATTTAATGACTTTACCGTTGATATCGGTAATGGTCAATTGAGCACTAAACGAACCATCTGGAGCCGGCAAACCACGGTCATCTTTACCATTCCATACCACTTGGTTCGGCGGGTTCTCCTCTCCCGAAAACGAACGGATAATGTCTCCGTTTTGATCCTTGAGGTTTAATTCCCAACTCTGAATCGCATATTTGGAAGCTGCGGTAATGGCAAACGTTGTGGTCTTCTTGATACCCACTGGTGAAAAGATCTTCGGTGTGGCCACGATCTTAACTTCAAACCCACCAAACGAATACCCGGCCGAAACTTTATGGGTTAATCCTAAGGCTTCAATGCTGGTGGCATAATCAACAGTGATATTCATATACTTGCCACCCAACCCGAGTGCCACACGCATTTCATCATCGAGTCCAGCACGTACAAAAGCCATGTTTTGATAAACATCCACTTGCGTTCCGGCTTTCCATTTAATACCTTGGTTGGCCAGCTGTTTGCTGATATCTACATCCATTAAAAGCGCTTCATTAAAAAGCTTACCGGCTAAGCCTAAAGTAATTCCAGCCGGATACGTATCACCCAAAACCGTAGGCGATAAAGCATTGTTTATGGTTAAACCCGCTTGAAACTCTGGAATCGGTGTATACGAAGCACCCAGATCCAAGCCCACCCCGGTTCCCGAATGACCGAACATATTGTCGTTGCAGATCTTAACATTGGCACCCGCGGAAATCCCCATCATAACATCACGAGCATAACTTAAGAGTACCGCCATTTGACTCATTGAACTGGTAACATTATTATTTACATTATAATTTGCATCACGAACATCAAACCCACTTGAATTTAAATACACCAATCCTAAACCAAAATTACCTAGCCCTTCGAGCGGCATAGCAAAACCCAAAAAATCAAAGCTAGTCTGTTCAAACAAAATAACATGTTGCAATCCAAACTGAATTGGATTTTGTGAAGCCAAACCGGCTGGATTGTAGATGATGGCTGTGACATCATCTGCCAAACCCGTCATGGCCCCTCCCATACCAGCGGCTCGAGCACCCACGTCATAGCTAAGGTATTCTCCCGGCAACCCATGATCCCCCGTGGCTGCCCATGACATGGAGGTCATTGACAGAACCACCGTTCCCAACACCAATTTGCGCAACATCGAATTCTTGACTTTCATCGCTTCACCCGCTTTCCGCGAAATGAGTAGTTAATGAACTCTCTTTATTTCTCTTTGTACACACCAATCTTAAAGCGGTACTTCTGCTGATCATTGACTTTCACCACGGCAATGTAGCCACCGTTGGCAATGGTCACATCGTTGTCGTTCTTACCGTTCCAGATAGTCGTGTTGTTCCCTGCCTTGGCTCCATCTGCACCCTGGGCCAGTTCCTTATGCCAGACCAAATCTCCAAAGAGCGTATAAATGTACAACTTCACGGGCGCATCTTTGTCCAAACGGTAATCAATATGAGCCCAATTCTTCGGATCATTGCTGGCTGGATTGCACGGATTGGGATACACACCGCCATTTTCCGTAACACTAATCTTCATATCCAAGAACCCAGAAATAGTTGGATCAAGACTTGAGGTTGCAACGATCCGAGCCGCCTCATTGCCTGCTCCCGCATAGAAACCCGCAACGGCATTTCCTGCCGAATTGGAAATTCCCGCAGTAGCTGTCAATTGGTTGGGTGCTTCGTACAAGCGACTGACAAAGGTATCTGCGATGGTAAAATTGATGACGTCTCCAGGGATCGCATTGCCGTTGATATCCACGACATGCGCTGTGACAACAGCGGTTTTATTGGCTTGCAATTCGTTGTTGGCAGCATCGGAACTCATCTCAATACGTGCCGGTCCACCGGCCAAGACATTAATCTGAGTCGACGTTCGTGCTGTCGGTCTAGAACTACCGTTTAGCTCAGTAACTTTAATATAAATTGTTTCCGAAACATTATACGTTACAACCAAATTCTGGAAACCACTTAGAGTCTGACCAACCACAGGTTGCCCTGGCGTTCCAGTTTGTCCAGAAAGTGCCAACGTTCCATTGCCCGGGATACTCATACCCGGATTCGTATATACTGTCAATGCATACCCAACGTTGGCTGAACCAACCACCTGATTATTATAGTCATCTCGAACTTCAACCCGTACAGTAAATGTCTTAGGTGCCGCTTGAACACTTACGGCCGAAGATTCGATACCGTTAATAAAAATACGGAAGTTTGTTTCCCCGAGTGTTACCACACGGATATCTGAACGTGTGGAAAGTGTCGAACGCGTGTAAGAGGCATTGGTAGCATCTTCTGGATAGAGCATAACATTTCCAATACTAATCAACTTCGCATAAGCCCACGCAATACCAGAAGCCAACGTTCCAGATACTGGAACACCAATGCGCGGGGAAGCGCTGCCGTCCGCATCGGTACTTTGCAGACGATAGTTGTCTGCGACACTGAAACAACGATTGCCAAACACATCGACGGCAGTAATTGTTACCGGGAAATTCACACCCGAAATCTCTGTATAAGCAGCATATACATTATCCGGGGTTGCTTTGGGTGACGTAGGTGTAACCCCGGTATACCAATTCTCAGCACCACCGACACCGGTAATACCACTGGTCCCAGAGTTACCACTCCCCTCGACTAGAATCTGACCAGGTGCAACCGTAGTTAGTCCGTAGTAGGCAGATGGATTAACTGTCATATACGGTGTAGATCCAGATAATATTGAACCATTGGATGTATCTGTCGCGGTAATTGATGCAGGGGCCGCCTTGTGGAAAGTAAATTGATACGCAGGAATCGTGAAGAAATCGGCGTACCCGCCACTTAATGCCAGTTGTTTTACTGGCGGATTGGGGGCGAAAATATCTGTCGAAGTTATTGAAACATAATCCGTGGAACTACGGGTTACGTTTCCGTAAATATCGCATGAATACACTAGCAAATTGACTACACCACCTGCTGTTTGTACATTGGGTGACCCTGAATACCCAATAAATTCTGTTGGAGGTTGTGATGTATAGATACCGCCACCAGCCGTTGACATCCCTGGAACAATGGGAATCAAACGCCTGAAGACATTGGAATCAACATAGAAACTATTGGACCAACCACGATGGGTTCCATCTACATCCGAGAAGGTCGCGTTAATGCTATTCCCAGTGTATTCTTTATAAAGGGTAAGATTAAAGTAGCCAACTCCGTTGTTCGGAAGTTGCACAATGGTCGGGTAGAGTGTATTGGTTCCTGAACCCGCTCCCAAGTTAACATCATTTGCAGGAGAAAATGCCGTACTGCCATTCCGATTGTCCATGATATTGCCAAATTGATCTTGCGCAGTAACTGTGCACCAGAACTGAACACCTGCCAAGGTATGACCACCTGGCAATCCTCCAGGGATAGCAGGATCAATTTTAAAAGCATAGGTATTTCCAGCTCCACCGTTGCGAGCTAAGAAGGTATGGCGAAGATTAATCGGAGGAACTCCGTTGCCACCTAAGGTAAACGCAGCCATACTCCCATCGGTGTTATCGCTTACAGTTAGCGTCTGATACCCATTGGTTCCCAGCTTATACATCTTAAAGTTCGTTGTGGTGTAGGCACCTGCAGGATAATCAATATTGGTTGTTAAATTAACATTCATGGGCAAATTCGAACCATTAATGGTTGCCGGATAGGGATCAGAAGAAGAAATGTTGATGGAGTGATTCCCGCCTTGCGCTGTGTTGGTAATGACATTCCAATAGTCATCGCACAAGAAGAAAGACATAGTATAACCACTGGTTCCATTGGCACCACCGGCTTCCAAAGTTACCGGGTTACCGACATAGCCTGGGAATCCACCAGGCGGATATGTATCCGGGGCAATACCCGGTTTGGCATTCATACCAGGAGCAATAATCAGCATCTTTTTACGTGCATTGTGGTGAACGGTTATTAGGGAGGTTGAACCTGCAACTGTTCCAACACTGCAGTTAATCGTCATACCACTGGGTGCTTGGCGGTAGACCGTGACAGGCCCAAACCAAACGCCACCGCTGAACGTTATTCTTTGCGGACTAATAACGCGGAAAGGTTCTTCATAATCTTTCGACGTGGTTAAATTCGTTTGTCCGTTAAACGTACCGGCAATCGTAGCCGGAGATTCAAACGCTGTGGAGTACGCAGTAATACTCACGTTGGTAGGAACACCTGCCATTAAATCCGAGGGCAACGCCACTCCACCAAACCCTGTAATCTTAAAGTGGTCAATGCTGATAGCAACAATATTGTAAGCAGTCAGATAGTCATCGATACCCAAGGTATCACAATCCACAGTAATGGTATAGGTATCGGCATTGGTAAAGTTTGTCGATACATTCAAAACGCCATTTACAAAATTGTACTGATGTGTTCCCCCGGCAAATCCGTTAAACGTGCTGGTCGTGGGCTGACTGGTTAAATGAAAAGCATGCGATATTCCCGGCACTTGGTTCCACCAGGCATCCGTTGCATATACTGTAACATTGAACGCGGTACCCATCTGCTGAGCATCGGGAATCCCGGTATAGCCCCCGGTTGAAACTCCAACACCACCGCCCGTTCCTGGACGATACTGAAGCCCAGGAGCAACCATAAACATCTTGGTCATGCTATTTGCATTAACAGTAAACGCTGAACTGTAACCAGTAAAACCTGTGCCATTGGCATTACTCGAAACAAATAAATTGGCAGTTCCACCTGTAGTTGTGATCGAACGGTAAACCGTTACATTGTTGGACCAGACACCGTTTGTAAATCCTCCACTGGTGGTCCAGGTAACACCCGAAGCATTGGTTCCACCGGTAACATTAATTACCGATTGTTCCGGGCTATGATAGTCCAGCAAAGGACAACTGATATACACTGGACCTGCAAAGGATGTCACTGGGTTATTATACGTATCCTGAGCCGTGATCTGCGCATTGAAAGCCGAACCAGCTGTCTGTGTTGCCCCAATGTTCCCAACTGCAAAATGGTGCAAGCTAGAAGCAACTACAGTAAAGCTCCCACTGTTGGCTTGTGAATAGGTCGCCACACTATCAGATACGGTAATAACTTGGTAAGTCGGATTCGTCCAAGCAGCCGTGAGTATAAAACTCGGATATGCACTACCGCTGGCGATGGCAATCGGCGAAGGTAAAGTTGCACCTGCATCGGTCCGAGTCAGAGCGGCATTGGCATTGATGGTTACAGAGGTAACCTTATTCCCATATGTATCGGTTACAACTACTGATACGTTAATGGGTGTACCAGCCGTAACATTCGTCGCCGTAGCAGCATTTCTTCCCCATACCGTACCATACCGTTCACCCGGTGTGTAGGATTGCCCCGGCATGATGACCACATACTTGACTGGTGTATATGGCGAAACAACATTGAAATAATTCGAATCCGAAGTCACCGACCCATTTGCAACCCGCACAAGATAGTTCGCTCCAAACTTACGAATAAACAGATTATTGCTTGAGATACCACTAGAAAAGGTAAGGCTGGTCGGTCCCCAAGTTAGATTCGAAGGATTATTAACGGTGACTGGTGAGGCCCCTTGCATCACTGTTAGTGTTGTACCCACAATCGAAGAGGTAACGGTATTCCCGTAAACATCAAAAGCTTTTACAACTACCGGAGTTGTATCGTTGGTCGTAGCAATATTATCCACTGGACCACCTGAGGCATTGGCTATGGC
Organism: uncultured bacterium; assembly: GCA_964604705.1. Lineage (GTDB taxonomy): Bacteria > Oederibacteriota > JAAXVQ01 > JAAXVQ01 > JAAXVQ01 > JAAXVQ01. The sequence goes on along the minus strand of CAZSAP010000005.1, from coordinate 51,204 downwards.
AAAGTGGTCTAAAACCGCTGAAGTCAACGGAACATAATCTATGTTGCTGGTTAATCCCCCACCCGATGCTGTCAAACTAGGGGTACCCGCCACTGTATGAATATTAACACCTGAAAACGTCACCGAACTCGAACCACCTAACCCCTGCGAACTCGAGTAGGTTCCATCTGAAGAAACAAGTGAAACTGTTGCCGCTGAGGTAACTGTGTTCCAGTAAGCATCGCATGCATACACAACCGGGTTCGGGCTAAAATTCGTACCCGCAACTTGACTGCTGGTGGTCGTAGATCCACCTGTGCGACCATTACCACCATTTTGACCCGCTAGTATTGATTGTCCAGGACCGATAATCAACCACTTATTCGCCGCGCCTGCAGCAATGACAACATTGGAAGAGGTTGAAGTTACTGCTGGAGTATCACTTTTGACCACCTGAAAACGTGCGTATTGTGTTGCGTGGTACAAAATAAGCGAACTAGTGGTATAAACACCGTTAGTGAATTGAATAGTACCTAAATTAACCGTAGCACCATTGGCACCTGCATCTAATACCGACAGTGTTGCGGTTGCAGTCGGCCCTGTAAATTTATCACATAAGTTGTTTGATGAATCTTCAGCTTGAATGGTTAGCGTCCCTGCTGTTCCAGCAGAAAATCCAACAGCCGAAATTGTAAAATGATTGATCGATTGGACATAAATCGTGGTGCTGTCCCCATTAATACCCGCTCCAACATTCGTGGATGCGGTGAGCGTATAGTAACCGCTGGTGGCCGGATATAGGGTTGTTACTACAGGTGTAAAAGTACTATTAGCGATTGTGGCAAACGTCTGAGTCAAAGATGGTGAAGCAGGTGAAAAGGACGGCGAGGATGAACTAGAACCCATGGTGGTAGAAGCACCATTCGTGTTATACGGAAGATTGTTGTTATCTGTGTACGCATACATGGAAACATTAAAACTTTCACCTGCGACTTGGGTGACTGGGTTGTACCTGTTGGGGGCAGTCCCTGAGGTGTAGCTTTGTCCAGGGGCGATCACCAGGAAGTTCGTTGCGGCCCAAGCCGCGTGAACCCCCAGACTGGAGCATAATAAAAGTAAACAAACCATCCATTTTTTTAGTGAGGAGCAAGGAACGCCTTTCTTGATAGACATCGGCACCATTCCTTTCAAATTATTTGACGTGATGATTAGAATAAGACTAACGGGCTACATTTTACAAATAACTTATAAACCTGTCAACCTTTTACTCTAATCGAACAGTTTTATGTACAACGTCATTTTTGAGTATCGGTCGAAAGGCTTTAAAAATTAAGCATGGGTAATGAATTACCTATATTTTTTTCACAGGTATTTTTTTTCAAATATAACACAAAGACTTGCACATTCGAGCCTTTCCAAGATAAAAAACTAGCTCCCGCCTCCCCCTCTATAGCAAAGAACAGGAGATATAGCACCTAAGTGCGATATCGAAAATTCGTTAAAATTCCGGCCTTTAAAAAAAACAACCCTGATTTTCCTTATAAATTAAACAAATTACGGCTTTTTAAATACATCAGAACCTTTCAAACAATAAAAAAGGGGTACGGCGCGAAACCGTACCCCTTTGAAAAAAATGCAAGTTACTACTTTATAACAGCTATTTTACTGTAGGTCTCATACCCCTCGGTCTTGATATGCACAATGTAGATACCGCTGCCGACCACACTTCCCGACGAGTTGACACCCTTCCAAGTCACTTCATTGAGTTGCCCTGACAGATACTCTTGATGGTCCACGAGTGTAATAATCTTCTCCCCTACCATGTTGTACACGGTGATTGTCACAGGAGCTTTTTGCGGTTGCGCCCAACGGATCATCGCCGAGTCACCACGGTTGGGGTTGATTTTACTGCGGTAGACTTTGAGGAATTTGTCGAGAGAAAATGGAGTGGGGGTAATCGTTGGTGTAAGTGTCGGTGCAACCGTTACCACAGGAGTCACAGTTGGCGTTGGCGTTGGAGCGGTATAATCCTTAAATTGATACAAATGATTATTGTATCCAATTGCATAAATCTCAAAATGATGATCATTATCCGGATCCCCGACTGTTAAAGTATATAGTGGAGTTCCGGCATTTCCTAAAACTTCAGTTGTCCACGTTCCACTACTTTTTTTATACATAAATAATGAGCCATCGCTACATGTCGCAAAAATTTCATTTAAACCTTCATTATCCCCATCGCTTATTGCAACTGAATTCATTCCCGCTGTCCCGGGTGAACCAATAGACACCAACAAAGAATTCCAGGAAGATCCATTCCACTTATATTGATATATTCTTCCATCTTGGCACGCCGCATAGACTTCTTTCGTCCCATCATTATCCCCATCCCCTACTGCGACGCCTTTTAACTCCGCCGGAGCAACTGGTCCAACAGTAGTTACCTGCCAAGATGTACCATTGTATCGATACTGATAAATTCGATTATCCGAATTAGCACTATAGAGTTCTTGTTCATAATCATTATTACCATCACCAGCCACAAGCATATTTGTAATTATCGAAGTTGGTGACCCAGGAATACTGAACTTACTCCATGCGGTTCCTGTGTTAACCCATTGACAAACAACTCCAGTATCACCAGCAACATACATTTCATTTACTCCATCATGGTCCACATCTGCCTTGGTCATAGTATAAATTTTATTGAGTCCAGATGGCACAGTTCCAAGATTCGATTTAATCCATAAATTGCCTTTCAATTGATAAACACCGGTTGAAAACGTCCCCGCATATAGTTCACAGTATTGATCAGCATCTCCATCCACGAACATAACTTGAGAGTAATTTTCTCCATTTGTGACGGATAATGGAATTGGACTACTCCAGCCATAAGCATATTTTTTAATTTGATAAATTGTATTTTCACCATTTACCAAATAAAGCTCTTGATTATTATCATAATCAGCATCTCCAACTTTCAAATCACAAGCCCGACTTGAAATGGTGACACCACCCAAAACCCCAATATCGTTCATTTGCCAATTAACTGGGGCTATAACTGGCGCTAATACACAAAATGCCTGCTTCGCGATTCGCGGAAAAGTATTAGCGGTAATAGTGATATCATAATAATTAGGCGCAGCTGTGGATAAGTCCAAAGTATATGTGTACGTCCAATCATTTTGTTTCACTACCCCAGTACTTACAATATCCATCGAACTAAAACGAGTCAATTTCATAGCAGACGTATTACAAAAGCCAAAAGTAGTTATTTTCGTTGAAGTTCCAGCCATACCATAATCTGGAAACACGTTTGCTACTTGAGCAGGGAAAAAAAGCTTCACCTTATTACTAACTTGATCAGCGACACATAGCCTAACCCCATCAAAGCTTATTTGTTTAGGAAAATTCAAACCATTGATAATTGAAGTAGCAGAAGATATATCACAACTACTTGTGGGAATTGAGCTAAAACATACAATACGATTATTGCCAGCTTCGGAAACAAATAATTTTCCATTCTTACATGCAACGCCAATATTATAATTCACATTAAACCCTGAGATAATTACATTCGGTGACGTAGCATTTGTTGTAGGAATCGAGTTATAAATAAATATCTGACCACTACCCTGATTAGCAACTATTAATTTCGTTCCATCTGATGCTGCTGAACACGGAGAAGATAAACCGTTCAGATTAACATCCGGTGTCGCACTCCCATTGATTGGGATTGAATTATATATCAAGCATCCGTTCGCCGGACCTGTAACAAACAGCTTAGTTCCATTCCCAGAAACGTCATATGGGTAAGCAGACTGGCTTAAGACAATATCCGGCATCAAGTTATTTGCCACAGGAATAGAATTATAAATCAAAACCCGATAATTACCTGTATCTGCAATAAATAGTTTCGTCCCATCGCTATATACACCCAGCGCACTATTTAGCCCTATAGAATCTAAACTTACATTAGGTGATACACTGTTCGTTGTAGGGAGAGAATTATATATATATACATTGCCATTAGAAACAAATAATTTTTGACCATCACTGCAAATCCCTTGCGGTGCACTAACTCCCGACAATACAACATCTGGAACTTGATTAGAAACATATGCATGTGAATATAGTGATTGACTACCTAAAATAAAGATAAGCCCAAATAAAAATAGTTTTTTCTTCATGCGCCATCCCTCTCGTTTTCCAATTAAATTTCATTTCCCCTCAATCTTAACATATAGTTCTGCGTCCGAATAACCTTCAAACTATTCAATATTAAATAATTCCATTATTTGATTTCGACGCATCTTACCAAAAATAGTTGCATCCACACGCAACTATTTTTCTATCTACAATAAGTAAACCCCCGCCGTATTCAACAGGGGTTTACTCTTTTCTTCTATTTATCGATTGCCCGCTTTACCGTATCACAAATAGCTTCCCGCTCTGCAGTTCACGTCCTGTGACTTTGATTGTGTACACATACACTCCCGACACAACTTTGGAACCATCTTGGTTTGTGCCGTCCCAGAGGACGCGCCCTTGGACCAAGTTAAATTCGCGCACCAGCTCGCCGGAGATGGTATAGATCCGGATCGTCGTGTCGGCCGGAACACCGTCAAACTTCAGTACATGGTCCACCGCCTTTTCCGGTACATATGGGTTCGGGTAGACCAATACTTGACTCGGGAACGGTGTGGGTGTAGCAGTCTGCGTGCATGTTGGTGTTGCCGTCAAGGCAAACACCCGCGTCGATGTGGGTGTCACCGTGGCGCTGGTGGTTGCTGTATGCGTGGGTGAAACAGTGGCTGTGACGGTTTGGGTCGGACTCACTGTCGAGGTCGGGGTGATCGTGGCGGTACGTGTCACGGTGAAGGTCACAGACTGTGTAGGTGTAACAGTCACCGTCGGCGTCACGGTTGACGTCGGGGTGATCGTTGCGGTCTGGGTTATGGTCGGCGTCGTGGTGGACGTCGGTGTAATGGTTGGTGAGAACACCGGCGTATTTGTGCTGGTCTGCGTTATGGTCGAAGTCACCGTGATCGACGGTGTGATTGTAGCTGTAGGGGTCACTGTGGCCGTGGGTGTGGTCGTGTACGTTGTGGTAGCCGTCGGCGAGGCTGTCGGAGTAGCCGTAAACGTAGGTGTCGCAGTAGACGTTGAGGTAGCAGTGCCTGTGGCTGTAGAGGTTGCCGTAGCTGTGTGGGTAGACGTCGGTGTGGCCGTCGGGGTCACAGTCGAGGTAGATGTCGACGTCGGAGTGGCGGTACGGGTGGCTGTAAAGGTCGGTGTATGGGTCGGTG
>CAZSAP010000005.1:0-45816 GCA_964604705.1 uncultured bacterium | reverse complement strand
TATGGGTCGAGGTGGCCGTAAAGGTCGGCGTGTGGGTCGGCGTGCTGGTATACGTTGAGGTAAATGTCGGCGTGGCCGTAGGTGTATGGGTCGAGGTGGCCGTAAAGGTCGGCGTGTGGGTCGGCGTGCTGGTATACGTCGAGGTAAATGTCGGCGTGGCCGTGTAGGTCGGTGTATGCGTAGCCGTATAGGTCGGTGTATTTGTCGGGGTGATGGTGGAGGTCGGGGTGTTCGTCGGGGTGGCGGTTGAGGTACGTGTGGCCGGCGGGCCCACTACAATATACCCTGATGTTCCGTTGATCGCGCCATTCCCAGTATCCGTGGACGTAATCTTCCACGACCCTTGGGCATTCAAGCTTACCGCGAAGGTATGCGCCCCCGCATCGCCAAGGGTAAACGTATAATCCCCAGGCAGCGTGGCTGTACCTTCGGTACTGGTGAAATGAATGGTTCCCACATAGTTGGTCACAGTCGCGCCTGTACCGTCTTTGGCGCGCACCTGTATGTTGAACGGCCATGACTGCATGGCATTTGACGGTGCCGAGATCGCAAACGACACCTGTTGCGCGGTGGTGATGGTCGCGGACGTCCCGCTCATGCTTGGGCTGGTCGCTGTGGCCACCACTTGATGTGGAATTCCCGGAAGCAAGGATGTCGTAAGCGTGGTGTACGCACGCCCGTTGGAGTCCGTAGTGGTATTAAACGGATTCACGGAACCGTTGCCGCTCGAGAACGTCACCTGCACACCGGACGTGCTTACATTGTTCCCATCTTGATCCACAATCTGGGCCATCACACCCACGGTATTCCCGGCGGTAACCACCACGGCGGAAGTGGGTGACACACTCAAGAAATAGCCCGTGGCCACGGTGACCGTATCTGTGTCATTGGTCAGAGTCCCCGTAGTTTCATGTCCCGTCACCGTGTAGGTTTGCGGGTAGTGGTTTTTGATCAAAACCGCGCCATAGCCGCTGGCATCGAGTGTCTTGGTTACATCGGTGTAGTAATTATTCCCACCGTCGATGGAAAACAGCATCGTATACCCTTGAGTCGGATGCGGGGTCGAGTACAACAAGACTTGGTCATTGCCTGCCGGAGGCGGCGAAGGCACACCGCCATTGACAGACCGAATAACCAACGTTGTAGCGTGGTCCGCCGCAAGCGACATGGGCTTGGGCGAGAAGAGCAACGCATTGGCCGTGTTGGCGGCGTACACATCCACGGTCGTGGACATGAGCCCAGGCGAAGAAACCACCACATAGTTGTCTCCGGTATGGTTGGCAAAGACCAGCGTCGTGCTTATCCCCGAGGCATTGGTGCTGCTCCCTGTAGAATTCACCGTGGTCGTGCCTACCGGTGTATACCCCACCCATTTGTTGGTAATGACATTTCCATAGACATCCGTGACTTGCGCGGTAATGGTCGTGCTGGCACCGGCCGGAGCCACAGCACTGAGTGCAGGCCAGGCGGTCAAAATGGCCGGGACATTCGCGGTGATCGTGGCATACCCTACACCGCTGGCTATGCCCACCGAGGTGGCAGTGATGGTGGTCGCGTTTGAGACCACCGTATCGCGGTACAGCACAAAATCTTCCCCGTTGTTCAGATTGGTGGTGAGTGTGCTCTGCCAAGTCAACCCGTTGTCGTTTGAGAAGCGCATGGTGGTGGAGGCCGAGGTCAGTGTATACGTGGCTGAGGAATAAGCATTGTTATTGGAGGCGTCTTTGGCCAACACAGTCAAATTCATAGCCACACCGGCAATGGTTGAAGACGTACTCGGCAAAATTTGGAGATGATCCGCCGGTGCATTGTTAACCACAGCCAGGGCTGTACCGCTGGTCAACCCCAGCGCCGAGGCTGTGATGGTAGCAGAACCCGCAGTTCCATCCCGGAAAAGCAGATTCACCGGAGTTACCATTGAGATCCAAATGCTGGACAACCAGGTGTTGCCGTCAGCGGAAAACTGCATGGTTCCAGAGGTGGAAGTGACCGTGGCGCCGCGGGCATCGGCATATGACACAAAGTTTCCGCTGGCATCCTCAGTCTGGACATTGATACTGGCACTTTGGTTGGTAAGCACGTTCAACGAAGGAGGCTGAACATGCAGGCGTGACGCGGAGGCGGCACTAAAATTTACATTCAGGAATTGCTGCATAGGTCCGGCTTGATACGTGATCTGCGAGGCGCCTACCAAGGTGGACTTCACCGTGGCGGTGACCAATCCGGTCGTAAAATCGGTAACCGGAAGCGTATTGGGCGGAGTGATGCCCCCCATGGCAACCGTATCCTGCGCCCGGCTGGGGATAAAATCCACCAACGCATACCCAACCGGCGTTGTGCCATTGGCGCAGGTCATGGTCGCCGCCAAATACGAGACCGCCGTGTTGTCGGCTAAAATGTTGGTGGATGGATTGGCGCTGACCAGAAGGTTGTTCACCACATACGCGTAGTTGTTGTACGGCGTTGCCGGACCACCGCTCCAGGAAGATCCGGTATTGCCCCCGGCATTGGATCCGGCGATGGAAGCCAGTTCACCGGCGCGAGGCAGGTACATGTTGTCGGTAAACACGGCGTTGATCACATTTCCCGAAGCATCGGTGAAACGAATGTTATCGTAGTAGGCGTTAAAGACACCGGCGTTGTTCGAGGGCGCGCCGTTGGTACCGCTGTTCCCAGTATCTTGCGAAAGGAACATGCTGTTGACTTGACGTCCCGCAATGGCGCTGAAATCAAACCGGCGGTGGTACCACTGCCCTTTGGCGTACTTGCTCAAGTCAAACGAAGGATGCAGGCGAATAAAATTTTGGTCCACAAGGAAATTGCCCGCGTTGTTGTAGTCGCGCAAATCACCACCATCGGTCCGAATCTCGATGCCGCAGTAAAACGAGGCGGATTGCGTTGGGATGTACACATCGTATTCAAAGAACGTATTGGGCGGAATGGTCCAACCGGCCGCGTTGTTCACCACTTGAATGTACGTATACCCATACTGACTGGCCGAGGGAATGTACGAGGTGAGCAGCATGGGATGCGAGTAGAGCGCCGCACCTGAGATCACATTGATGTTGGCTGTACCAGTGACCGTATTGGCCACCGAGTCGCGTACGCGCAGCCACTGGTTAATGCCCGCGGTGGACCCGGTGTTAAGGGTCACTGAAAACACACGTACGCCGAAGTCGGAAATCTGATACGCATAATTGGCCGGCAGCCCCGCCACCGCATCCGACGAGGTGAATGTGACAGTGCCGTAGTAATTTTGCACCGTGTTGTTCGACGCATCCTTGGCCGAAACCTGGACCGAGAACGGTATCCCACTGTTGGCATTGGCCGGGGCAATAATCTCAAAGTGATCCACCACTGCGTACAGCACATTGATGTTGTTGGACAGACCTGTAATGGCCGGGCTCACGGTATCCGTGGCCGAAACGGTTTGGAATCCCGCGGTCTGCATGACCACTTGATTGGTAAAGAAATGCACACCGTTGTCCGCTGGGCTAAACGTGTAATCACTCGGCAGGGACGCGCGTGAATCCGTGGCTGTGAAAAAAGCGGTTCCGCGATAACCCGTGGCCACATTGTTCCATTGATCCAACGCGGTCACACTCACGGAAAACGGCGTATTGGCATTGACCGAGGCGGGTGCGGAAATACGGAACGAGACCGCGGCACCCGCGCCTACACTGACATCCGCATACCCGGTTATGCTTCCGGTCACGGTGTCCGTGGCCGTGATGCGCCACGTCCCAACCGTACGCAAGGTCACGCCTGGGATAAAGTGCTGTCCTGCATCTCCGGGTGTAAACGTGTAATCGGCCGGAACCGTGCTGTTGGTATCGGTGCAGGTAAAATGAATGGTTCCGCGGTAGGTCCACGCTTGATAGCCCCATTGATTCAGAGCCGTCACCGTGACACCAAAGCTTTGTCCCGCTGTGGCACTGGCTGGAGCCGCGACTGTGAGTGTCACCACCGCCTCGGTCGGAGTTGCGGTCGGCGAACTCGTCGGCGTCGAGGTTCGGGTGGTGGTCGAAGACGCGGTCGGCGTGGCTGTATAGGTCGCGGTAAACGTCGTGGTGGGTGTGGCCGTGGAGGTAAAGGTCGGCGTAGCTGTGTACGTGGGCGTGAAGGTCGGCGTGGTTGTAAACGTGGGAGTCATGGTCGGGGTGGCGGTGTAAGTGGGGCTGGCCGTGGGCGTTGCCGTGTACGTCGGGGTCCGAGTAGCACTTGAGGTCGCGGTTCGGGTAGCCGTGGGTGTCGCCGTGTACGTCGGTGAATAGGTAGGGGTAAAGGTCGTTGTGGCGGTGGGCGAATGTGTGTACGTAGCCGTAGGTGTCGCCGTGAGTGTGGGTGTGGCCGTATGGGTCGGTGTAAACGACGGAGTGGCACTCGGCGTGGCCGTCGGTGTGAAGGTATATGTGGGACTGGACGTAAACGTCGGACTGGCCGTCGGCGTGGCCGTCAAGGTCGGTGTGGCCGTGTGGGTCGCACTGCGGGTCGGGGTTGCGGTTTGCGTGGCCGTGGGTGTGGGCGTCAAACTGGCAGTAGGCGTAGGGGTCACCGTCGGCGTGGGTTCCGTATAGGTGATTGCCAGATAGGTCACGTAAGGCGATACATTTTGATCCGCGGTTGAAAGACTTACCCGCCAGCGCAAATCCGTACCGGCGTTGACAAACGTATGCGCAACACCCGGCGTGACCGCTTCCCAATCCGTACCACCGTTGGGCGATAGATAGTACGTGAGCGTTTGACCATTTAAAACTTCGGTCACGGTCAACGTAGCACTGATCCATGATGTGCCGGTCGTAGCCACGGTGACAGACTGCGCCTGTTCCGGCGTGGTGTACCATGGGGCGTATTTGTTAATACGCGCGCCATTGCCTCCCAACAACCAGGCTTCCCCGGACCAACCCAAACAATTGATCGTCGAGGTGCCAAATTTAATGAGGTTGCCCGATTCATCGCTGGTGGAACTGCCGTTGTACCGGTTCAGTTTGGCGGTCGTCCCGGCGATAAACCAATACCCTCCGGCACTGCTGTACTCAATGGCACGGACATCGTTGGTGGAAAAATTGGTCAAGGCAATGGATGTAAACGACCAGGTGGACGTGTTGATCCGAACAAGCTTGGCGCCGGCCCCGCCCACTAAAAAATCCGTTCCGTTATTGGCCATAGCAAAAACATCGCCTGCGCCCCAATCTGGAGTTAAATCTATATAGGACATCCCATCGTACAATACCAGGGATGAGGCTGTACCGCCAATCAGCCAATTTCCGGCCGCATAATTGATGGCGCGAATATTTCCGGTAAAGTTTTGACTCGCCAGGGTGTTTGAACTTGTTGGATTGGAAAACGAGGCCCCGTCGTACATTTGGAGATTGGCACCATCACCGCCGATCATCCAAACACTGTCCGTGGCATTCCAGCAAATCGCGTTCACGGCATTGGTGCCAAATCCCAAGGCCGAGGAAAGATCCGAAGCACTCACACCGTTGTAGCGCATGAGTTTTCCCGAGGTTCCACCCACCAACCAATAGCTCCCATTGTATCCAACCGCCTGCACCTTGTCGGTGCTGCCAAACGCGGACAACACACTTGAGACATCGGTGAACAAAACGCCATTGTATTTGTTGAGCGTTTTATCGGCTCCGCCAACGAGCCAATAACTGTCGGTGGCATCGTACCCGCAGGTAAGAATATCCTTGGTACCAAAATCCGCAAGACGATTGCCACGGTCCGTATACGTTGTGGCCGAGGCACCGCCGGTGCGATCATTGAGCCGAGCTTGCGCCCCACCCAACAACCACGTCGTGCTGTCGCCGGCGACTGCATAGATCGGAACGCCTGTGCCCATATTGCTCAAATTGGAGGATTGATTGCGGAAGGTGGTGCCATCCCAAGAATAAACCGCACTGTTGCTTGAGGTGTCGTTGCCGGCCAAAAGCCAGAAACTCCCGTTGTAGTAGAGCGAATAAATATTGTTAAAAACACTGACCGAGGCTGACCTATCTGTAAACGTAGAACCGTTGTACGATGCCAGCTTGCCACCCGAGCCGCCAATGAGCCACAGCGACTGCGTGCTGTCCCAGGCAATGGAATACACATTGTTGCTCCCAAAATTGCCCTGTCCTCCACCAGACCCTGTAAGCGCCCCGGACAAATCCGTAAAGGTTCCCCCCATATACTTGGATAGACGGCCGTTGCTCCCGCCGATCAGCCAGTACGACCCATTGAACCCTATCGAATATACTGTATATGTATTTCCGTAAGCTCCCAACCAATTGTCCAGTGCGGTAAATGACGAACCGTTGTATTTGGATAGCTTACCCGTGTTGCTCGCACCACCGCCGATCAGCCAAAAGGCCTCACTCCCGCCGCCGTACGCGGCGGTTAAAATATTATTAGTACCCCATCCGCTTAAACTTCCAGACAAATCCGCAAACGAGGTGCCATTGTAGGCGTTGAGTTTGGCACTGTTCCCGCCGATTATCCACTGTGAATTGCCCCAGGCAATTGTCCGGATGTTATTCCCGGAAAAACCGGAGATGTCCGTGGATAAGTTTGTGCAGGAGGTGCCATTGTAACGGTTAAGTTTCGCGCCATTGCCACCTATAAGCCAGTACGCTCCATTGGTGGCCAACGCGTTGATTTGTCCTCCCCAGTTGGCGATGCCAGTGGGTTGGGAAAACTGATATGATGAGGTCAGAATAACGCGAGACGAGCCTGTGTTCCAGTCCGCAGAGGTGTTGCCTGCGTCACGGTAGGTGTTGGTTGAAAAATTCTCCGAATACACTCCCGCTTGAGCCAGCGTGGCTGCACCCAAAAGGAAAAAAACACATAAGAAAAACTGAGTACCCGTCTTAAGGGACATGCTTTTCCTCCGGTGGCCACAATCGAACTATTATGTCAGATATTTTGAATGGCAATGGTTAAATATTAGCACATACCGGAAGATAAATCAATTAAAGGACTGGACTGATTTAACGGGGTTGTATATTAGCGGACAATAAACAGTTTGCCCGTAAATTTTTCACCATTGTCTCGGTTGATCATCCAGAGATAGACTCCGGTAACCACGGCGCCACCTTCGTCGTTCTTACCGTCCCATTCCCAGCGTCCGGACACCCCAGACTTTTCAAATACTTTTTCACCTGTGATGGTAAAGAGCCGGATCTTGTCTGTACTGTTCAAACCACTGAACTTCAGGGTTCCGTTGACTGCACTGCCTGGGCGGTAGGGGTTTGGATACACCAGCACATCCCCAATGGGTGTTTCCGTGGAAGTGGGTGTGGAGGTGACCGTAGGTGTAGGTGTATGGGCTCCGGCCATCGCGGTCGAAGTAAAGGTCGGTGTCACGGTAAACGTATTCCACGCGGTAGCACTCACTGTCACTGTGGAAGTCGCAGTGGCCGTAGGAGTAACCGTAAACGTGGACGTGACGGTCACACTCTGTGTGGCCGTAGAGGTAATGCTGGCCGTGGCGGTCCGTGTCAACGAAGCTGTGGCCGTACGCGTGATCGTGGGAGTGGCTGTATGCGTCGGTGTAGCGGTTCGGGTAAAGGTAGCTGTCACCGTAGAGGTTATGGTCGAGGTCACAGAAGCCGTAAACGTGGGCGTCACTGTAATGGAGGCTGTAAGCGTCGGCGAAGCTGTCCGTGTGGAAGTATGCGTTCCTGTCGCCGTGTATGTGGCTGAGTGTGTGGAGGTTGCCGTCACACTGGCCGTTGACGTCGCCGTGGGTGACGCCGTGCGTGTAGGTGTGTGCGATGCGGTCGCCGTGGAGGTACGCGTTACGGTGGCCGTATAGGTCCTGGTGGGCGTGGCGGTTTGGGTGGCGGTTTGGGTAACGGTGTACGTAGGAGTCTGTGTGGAGGTGGCGCTAAATGTCGGTGTGGCTGTAGATGTCTGAGTTATGGTACGCGTGGCCGTGAAGGTAAACGAAGGCGTCACAGTCGCCGTAGGTGTGTAGGTTGAGGTCTGTGTTGAAGTTGGGGTCGCGGTACGCGTGGCCGTAAAGGTCGGTGTCACGGTAAACGTGGAGGTGGATGTGCGCGTGGGTGTTCCGGTAAACGTACTTGTCACTGTCGAGGTGGCCGTAAACGTTGGGGTCCTTGTGTACGTGGAGGTGGCCGTACGAGTGGCCGTAGGCGTAAACGACGGGGTGAACGTCGGAGTCACGGTGAACGTTGGGGTGCCTGTGCGTGTGGATGTAACGGTGGGTGTCACGGTGAAGGTCGATGTAGGGGTTACCGTTGGCGTTATCGTATACGTAGGTGTGGTTGTACGTGTATGCGTGTAGCTCGGCGTGGCTGTGTGCGTGCTTGTGGCCGTACGTGTAGCCGTACGTGTGGCGGTTGGCGTAGCCGTCGGCGTGATTGTTGAAGTCGGCGTGATGGTCCGAGTCGATGAGGGGGTGCCCGTGGGCGTGGTCGTCGAGGTCATGGTAAACGTAGGTGTGGCTGTACGTGTTCCGGTAAACGTACGTGTTACTGTGGCAGTAGGTGTACCGGTACGGGTAAACGACGGAGTTGCCGTCGGAGTAATCGTTGAGGTCATGGTAAAGGTCGGTGTATTTGTCCTCGTTCCGGTAAACGTAGGTGTCACTGTGACAGTGGCCGTTGCTGTGAAGGTTGGCGACGAGGTTGGCGAGGACGTAGAGGTCCGGGTAAACGTTGCCGTGGGTGTTACCGTATAGGTAGGTGTGGTTGCCGGTGTACTGGTCTGAGTCGACGAAGGTGTTGGGGTTACAGTAGAAGTCATGGTCGCCGTCCGCGTCGAGGTAAACGTGGGAGATGCTGTAGGTGTTGCCGTCGATGTTCGGGTCGGTGTGGCCGTAGGTGTATAGGTTGGCGTCATGGTGTAGGTAGGGGTCGGAGTGCTGGTAGGTGTCGGATCGGTGTATTGAATCGTGAGTGCATCCAAGTATGGTGAGACTTCCGCATCGGCTGTAGAGAACGAGGCACGCCAGCGTAAATCGGTCCCTACGTTGGAGAACGTATGCAGAACGCCCGAGGTCACAGCCTCCCAATGGGCGCCTCCGTCGGCGGACATATAATAATTGATTGCTTGACCATTAAGCACGTGCGTGGCCGTCAGGGTGGCACTGATCCACCAGCTGCCGGTAGACGCCACGGCATAGGACTGAGCTTGGGCCGGCGAGGAATAAACCGGGGCGTATTTGTTCAAACGCGCCTCATTCCCCCCAATCAGCCAATAGGTATCGGACCAGCCCAGTGCATTGATGATGGAGGACCCAAACTTGATCAAATTTCCGGATTCATCTGTTGTCGATGTCCCGTTGTATCGGTTCAACTTGGCGGAATTACCCCCGATAAACCAATACCCACCGATGGGATTGTACCCAATGGACTTGATATCATTGGAGGCGAAATTGGTAAGTGCGACGTTTGAGAAACTCCATGATAGGTTCACCCGCTGGCAGCTCCCGCCGGCACCGCCTACCAAGAAATACGTCCCGTTGTTGGCAATGGAAAAAACATCCCCACTGCCCCAATCCGCGGATAAATCACTGTACGAAAATCCATCGTAGAGATTCAGGCTCGAACCTGTACCACCGATGAGATAGTTCCCACTCAAATAACTGATGGCGCGAATATTGCCTGAAAAATTCGTCATGCTTCCGGATAATTCCGAAGAAAAGGAACTGCCGTTGTAGGTCTTCAAACGCGGACCGTCCCCACCGATCATCCAGACGCTGTCCGTGGCATTCCAACAAATGCTGTTTACGGAATTGGTTCCAAAGGCTAAGGCCGAGGAAAGATCCGAGGCGCTGACGCCGTTGTACCGCATGAGCTTTCCGGTGGTTCCACCAATGAGCCAATAGCTCCCGTTGTAGCCAATGGCTTGAACCTTATCCGTACCCCCAAACGCCGTAAGCACACTGGAAATATCGGCAAAACTAACCCCATTGTACGTGTTTAAGGTTTTATCGCTACCGCCCACCAACCAATACCCCACCGCACTGCCGTAGGTGCAGGCTAAAATATCCTTGGTGCCCAAGTCCGCCAAACGGGCCGAACGGTCATTGTACGTGGTGGACGAAGCGGACCCGGTGTGATCGTTCATCTTGGCCTGGGCGCCGCCTATAAGCCAAGTGGTCCCATCGCCGGCCACGGCATACATGGGCAAGGCGGTGCCTAAATTAACCGTACTGGTGGATTGGTCGCGAAAGGTGGTTCCGTCCCAGGAGTAGACAGCGGTGTTCCCGGAAGTGTCGTTGCCTACCAACATCCAGTAATTGCCGTCATGATAAAGTGAATACACATTGTTGAAATTAACACTGCCGGAACGATCTGTGAAGGTGCTGCCGTTGTACGTGGCCAAGCGCCCGCCCGATCCGCCAATCAACCACTGGCCCCCGTCCCAATCAAGGGCATAGACATTGTTGCTCCCAAAGTTGCCTTGCCCGCCACCCGATCCCATCAAACCGAAGGACAGATCCGTAAAGGTTCCGCTTGCGTATTTGGCCAAGCGGCCGTTGCTGCCGCCAATGAGCCAATACGAGCCATTGAACGCAATGGAATAAACCGTATACGTATTTCCGTAGGCGCCGAGCCAATTATCCAAGTTGGTAAACGACGTACCGTTGTACTTGGTCAGTTTCCCCACTCCGCTGGTACCGCCACCAAAAAGCCAAAATGCTTCTGTTCCACCGCCGTAGGCCGAGGTTAAAATGTTGTTGGTTCCCCAACCGCTCAGACTCCCGGATAAATCCGTGAACGAACTGCCGTTGTAGGCATTGAGCTTGGCACTGTTCCCACCCACCAGCCATTGGGCATTGCCCCAAGCCACCGTGCGAATGTTGTTCCCGGCAAAGCCAACAACATCGGTGGACAAATTGGTGCATGCCACCCCATTGTAACGGTTGAGCTTGGCACCATTGCCACCAATCAGCCAATACGAGCCGTTGTTGGCCAGGGCATTGATCTGACCACCGTAGTTGGCAATACCCGTAGGTTGAGAATATTGATACGAGGAAGGCAAATAAACCCGACCCGCCGGAGTGCTCCAATCAGCGGTCGTATTGGCCACATCTTTATAAAAATTGGTTGAAAAGTCTTCATTGTAAGTTCCGGCTAAACCCCAGGAAGAAATTCCTAAGACTGCCCATCCTACGACCAACCAATTTTTTAACGTTCCGATCGATAAAAACCGCAAGATCAATGAACCCCCAGAAATAATTGGGAAGATTATAACCAATTTCGAACACATTACCATTAAAAAAAAGAGG
This sequence comes from uncultured bacterium, assembly GCA_964604705.1. GTDB lineage: Bacteria > Oederibacteriota > JAAXVQ01 > JAAXVQ01 > JAAXVQ01 > JAAXVQ01. The sequence continues at coordinate 34,571 of CAZSAP010000005.1, read as the reverse complement.
CATCCGGAATAAACCGGATGCCTCTTTTGGGCAAGTCAATCAGAAACTAGCGGATGACGAAGACCTTGCCAATGACTTTCTGCCCGTCGGGTTTCACAACCACGTACAAATACACGCCTGTTGCCACATCCGAGCCTTGGGCATTGGCCCCGTCCCAAGTCTGACGGCCACTTACACCCGTGTACCGTCGAACCAACTCGCCCGTCACCGTGTAAATGCGAATCTCGGAATTGGCCGGGCATTGGTCAAACTTGAGTGTATGTCCAGCGGCCTTCCCTGGTCTGAACGGATTTGGGAACACGTAAATTTCACCCGTGGTCATGACCGAGGTAGCCGTGACCGTAGGTGTGGGTGTAGACGTTGCCGTGTAGAACGCCGCAAGGTTAATCGTGGGGGTATGTGTCGCCGTGAAGGTATACGTGGCCGTGACGTACGGGGTCTCGGTTGCGGTTATCGAAATCGTAGCTGTAACGGTAATGGTCGGTGTTTGCGTGACCGTCGTGGTTACGGTTGCGGTTGCGGTCTCGGTTCCGGTGGCTGTAATACTGGAGGTCATGGTTACGGTGAACGTCGGTGTCGCAGTTGCGGTGAATGTCCCGGTCACCGAAGGTGTCAAGGTCGCGGTGATGGTCGCAGTCGGTGTCGCGGTCGGCGTATGCGTTCCAGTGACCGAGGCTGTGGCCGTAAGAGTTTCCGTCATGGTTGGAGTGGCTGTAGCCGTATATGTTCCGGTCACCGAAGCTGTGGCGGTCAAGGTAATCGTCTGTGTCGGAGTTGCCGTCGGTGTGGCTGTGCCCGTGACCGAAGCCGTGGCGGTAAGGGTCGCGGTAGACGTAACGGTTTGGGTATAGGTCTCGGTAGGCGTGGGTGTGGCGGTCAATGTCACCGTGGCCGTATACGTAGGCGTTGTGGTCGAAGTCTGCGTCTGTGTTTCCGTAGCCGTAAAGGTCGGTGTAAATGTAGGCGTCACGGTTGAAGTGAACGTCGATGTAAAGGTCGAGGTCGGCGTAAACGTGGGTGTTACCGTCAAGGTCGGAGTGACCGTCGAGGTTTCGGTGAATGTCGGTGTCACCGTCGAGGTCGGGGTGGCCGTATACGTTTGTGTAAACGTGGGGGTGGCGGTATAGGTCGGTGTAATCGTTGAGGTAAAGACCGGTGTATGGGTCATGGTTTGCGTAATCGTCGAGGTCTCCGTGATGGTCAGGGTGGGAGTTACCGTCGCGGTGTAGGTTGACGTCACGGTAATAGTGTATGTCGGGGTCATTGTCGGGGTGTCGGTCGAAGTGGATGTAGCCGTAGAGGTATAGGTGCTGGTTGGCGTCGCCGTGGACGTCGTGGTAATCGTCAGGGTGGCTGTAGAGGTATAGGTCGGTGTCGCAGTATATGTCGGTGTAAAGGTTGGGGTCCCGGTCAAGGTCACGGTGGACGTAAACGTCGAGGACATGGTCGACGTAGGTGTAAACGTAGCGGTCATGGTATAGGTAGGAGTCGCGGTACTGGTCTGGGTAAACGTCGGAGTAACTGTGGAAGTAAAGGTAGATGTGGCCGTAAACGTCGATGTGAATGTCGGAGTAAAGGTTGGCGTCACGGTTGAGGTCGAGGTCGGGGTCATGGTGGACGTAGACGTATCGGTAGGCGTGATCGTCGAGGTCTCGGTATAGGTTGGGGTCGCCGTAGATGTGGGTGTCTCGGTATTGGTAATGGTCGACGTGGGTGTTTCCGTAGGTGTGAATGTCGAGGTCGGGGTTACCGTGGGTGTATGGGTCGTGGTAATGGTGGATGTCGGTGTTTGCGTGGATGTAGGTGTAATCGTGGGCGTACTCGTACTGGTACTTGTATAAGTCGGTGTCCGAGTAAAGGTAGTCGTGACGGTGGACGTCGGCGTGAAAACTACCGAGTTGGTATGCACCGTGCTGGTATAGGCCCACATCTGGGTGGGTCCACTCTTATAGCCTACATTCGCAGTATTATCCCACCCGCCAGCCGATGTGTTCATGGTGTACGTCACTGTGAAGGTTCCGGTGGCTCCAGCGGCCAGCGTTCCCAGATTCCAAGTGACTACGCCGCCGCCGGGCACACCACCACCGGTTGAGGAAACATATGTGGCATTGGCCGGATAAGGATCCGTGAGAACCACGTTGTAGGCAATGCCTGATAAATTTTGATACGAAATCGTGTAGGTCATTTGCAGACCTGCTTGCCACTCCCCGGGTGCGGTCATGGTCAAATACATTTCCGGGACAGTTTCCGAGGTGGTCGGCGACATAAAGAGCGAGTTATAGAAATACCGCATGGCCGGAGCCTCGGCATTGCTGGTATAAGGCAAGGTGTTAAGGGACTCGTGTTGGCACATGTATGAGACACGGCCGCACCCTGTGATGCCTTTATAGTAACCGCTCATGTACATGTCCGGATATGTATTGCCTGTTGAGGACATGTTGAATTGAATAACACTGGAGGTACCACCGTAGAACATGCTGCCCGCGTTCATGCCAAAAGCGGTTTGCGCACCCGTAGCCGTGGTCCAGTTGCCGGTAGCTTGGGCATTGGGCCAGAAGGCCACCTCTTGGTTTATTGCCGTTCGGGTAATGCTTGAACCCGTGTAGGTCATACCGCCCGTAGTCAACCAATGACCGTAGCCGCCGTAAACACCGGCCGCTGTCATGGCATTTTCAAAGGTTTGCACACTGATGCACTGTGCATAAACATGCGAGCTGCCGTAATTTAGGAAGGTATCCAATTCACGGATGGTCTCCGCCCCATTGGGATAGGTAGCCACATATGCGCGCGCCGGATCCCAATGCATGTTAATGAACTGACTGTATTTGGGCAAGCCTCCGGTGGTGAGGAAAAGACCGCCGTCATGATGATCCACGGTTGATGCTCCGGCCAATTGCGCCTCGGTTAATGTGTCCGGCGAAGCATTGGTCCAGGTCAAGGCGGTATTGCCGCGCGAATCAGGAATGCGTGCATAGTTCAAATAATTGTAGGCGCCTGTGGCGTACCCTTGGCTGTTTTCAAATACAACAATCGAGGGTGCGGCACGCAGTTTTCGATAGATCGGAGCTGTAAATGGAATGGATGCATTTGAATACTGGTGCACCACAACACGGGCATTGGTGGCAGTTGTCCCGTTCCAAACCGTCCCTGTGTTCCAACGATTAATTAAAGTCATGGCGGCAAACGAATTTGAGTTCGCAATAATAAACGGTCCGCCGTTGTATGCAGGCGAAGCATAAATCGTCCCCACAGGATAAGTGGGATTACCTACCATCTCTGTGGTTTGGCTGGGTGTAAAGTCAGTCTCTTCGTAAACCTTGGGAGATTTAATGGCCCAATGCACAGGAATCCCGTTGGACAACAAATAATACACCAAGCCATAGGCGCGCCACATACCGTAGGCTTGATTGGCCCGTGAACCGCTGGTATCCATAGGAATAATCAAAGAACCATTATAGAACGTAAACGCAGGGTTGGGTGTGGCCGTCGGACTGGCTGTCCAGGTATAGGTCGGTGAAGCCGTCGGCGATTCGGTACAGGTCGCAGACTCGGTTAAGGTCATGGTGATCGTAGGCGTAGCTGTGATCGTCAACGTGAAGGTAATAGATGCGGTGCAGGTTTGTGTCGGTGTCACGGTCAAGGTAGGCGTTGCTGTATAGGTTGGGGTTTCCGTATAGGTGCCCGTAAAGGTCGAAGTCGGTGTGACCGTCGGCGTAATCGTCGAAGTGTGGGTCGGAGTTGCGGTCAAGGTCACTGTCGAGGTATGAGTGGATGTATACGTAGATGTAGAGGTTGATGTCGGGGTCGTGGTCAGGGTGAAGGTCGGGGTCATTGTCGGAGTTACCGTATAGGTAAACGTAAACGTCGGTGTGGCCGTGGACGTAAAGGTCGGTGTCGCAGTCGGCGTATAGGTATAGGTTGCTGTATAGGTCGGCGTATACGTGCTGGTAAAGGTTGGTGTCGCCGTCGGTGTGGCTGTGTAGGTTGGCGTGTATGTGGGTGTCGTTGTGTACGTGGGCGTCGCTGTGGGTGTCACGGTGTAGGTCGGGGTATCGGTAGGTGTGGTCGTATAGGTCGGTGTATGTGTTGAGGTAGCCGTATACGTCTGTGTAATGGTGGGTGTAGCCGTGAGCGTCGGTGTAACCGTACTGGTCCCGGTAATGGTATATGTCGGTGTAATGGTGGCACTCAAAATAATGTCCGTCGGTGTAGGTGTTACGGTCGGAGTTGTGGTGGAGGTTGCCGAGTGAGTCAAGGTCGGCGTCACCGTAAAGGTCGGAGTTGCCGTCGGTGTTGCCGTATAGGTGGCCGTAGAGGTTGAGGTTGGGGTCGCTGTAAACGTAAATGTTGATGTCGGAGTCGCGGTGTACGTCGCCGTCGCCGTGGGCGTCACAGTTGGGGTATGGGTATAGGTCGGAGTATGGGTCGGGGTAAACGTGGGTGTCGTTGTGTAGGTGGACGTAAATGTCGGCGTTGCGGTGTAGGTCGGGGTAAACGTCGGGGTGGTCGTAGGTGTTATGGTCGAAGTGGGTGTCGTCGTATAGGTTGCAGTAAAGGTCGGGGTGGTCGTGTACGTCGCTGTAAAGGTCGGTGTGGCTGTAGGCGTATGCGTATAGGTCGGCGTAGCTGTATAGGTTTGTGTATACGTCGAGGTATAGGTCGGTGTGGTCGTGTAGGTCGGGGTGTACGACGGTGTGGCGGTCGGCGTATACGTTGGAGTCTGGGTTGGCGTAGCCGTGGAGGTACTGGTGGCTGTCGGCGTTGCGGTATAGGTTGGGGTCGCGGTTGGCGTGTACGTCGATGTCGCGGTATAGGTCGGGGTCTCAGTCGGGGTCGCGGTGTAGGTCGGGGTCGCGGTCATAGTGGGTGTAGGTGTGGGCGGAATGTAGTACTGGAGGTTGATTTGATAAATACGGGGTGAAACATTGGGGTCATTGGAAACCAGTTCCGCTTTCCATTTCAACCGCAAACCGTCGTAGGGGCTATTAAAAATAACCGCAACTCCGGGTGTAGCCTGGATCCAATAACTGTGCGGATCCGATAATTGTCCGTTCACCGTCAACCAGTAGTTAATGGTGGTCCCAGCCGGAGCACTGTCGGTCGCCGTTAATGTAACCGCATAAAAATTTTGTGTGGAACTGGCTATCAGAGTGGATTGCGCCCAAGCCGGGCTCAAATAACTCGGGCCGTACCGATTGAGCATGCCGGAGGTACCACCAATAAAAAAGGCATCCAAGCCAAAAGCAATGACGTTGATGTTCGAGGTTCCGTAGTTGACCAACTGGGTGGAAAAATTTTCAGCGGAGTAAGGCAAACTTAAGCGCGCCATTTTGGCGTTCTGCCCGCCGGCAAAGAGGGTCCCTAGGATCGGATCCCAACAGACGGTCAGCACATTATCGCTGCCGAAGATACCGCTGATAAGGCTGCTGTAATTATTGAACGTCACGGCGGTGGGATCAAAACTCCCTACGTGCGCAGAAGCCCCGCCCAAATAAAAAACACTGCTGTCGCTGGTAATGGAATTCACCGCGTAATAGCCACCCCAACAGCTGATGTTGAGGTCCTCGCGTATATCGGTCCAGGTAAAACCATCAAACCAATTTAAACACCCGTTGTTGCCGCCGACCAACCAATTGCCATTGGCATACCCTATGGACAAAACCGACTCTGTGCCAAACCCCGTAAGCGAACTCGATAAATCGGTAAAGGTGGTTCCGTCAAAACTGGCTAAATGGGCGGTATCACCACCGATGTACCAAACTCCGCCGTAACTGTGAATGGCATTGATGGTGATGCCTGCTCCCCAGCCCAAGCTGGATGTGAGATCTTCACACGAGGTTCCATTGTAACGGTTCAAGCGTCCGTTCGAACCACCGATGAGGGTCGTATTGGAGACATTGTCCCACGATACTGCTTTAATGGCATCGGTCACGCCAAATCCAGATAGCAAATTCGAAATATCGGAAAACGTCACACCATTGTAGCGATTGAGATGTCGGTTGGCTCCCGCAAAAATCCAATACGCGTCAGTTGTGTTGTAGGCTTCGGCGTAGATATTATCCAGACTGAATCCCGCCACTCGATCCGATCGATCGTTAAATGTGGTTGACGATGCGTTCCCCGTGTGGTTGTTCATCTTACCCTGAACACCGCCCAGGAGCCATTCCGTACTATTGCCCGCAACCGCGTACAAGGGTATGGCTCCACTCATACTCACCAACCCTGAAGAAACATCCCTAAACGACGATTCATCCCAGGAATAGGCCACTGCAGCCGAACCGGTCCCTTGCCCAACCAACATCCAATAACTTCCGTTATGGGCAATGGCATTGATGGCATTAAAATTGGTCACCGAACTGGTGTAATTGGTGAACGTTGAACCGTCATAGGAAACCAATTTATGATTGGACCCACCGATCAACCACTTGCCGGTACCGCTGTTCCAGGTTATGGAATAAATCGCATCGCTGCCAAAATTAAGGTTGGACGAGTACGTTAAATCCGTGAATGTACCGCCGACATACTTGGCCAAACGACCGTTGGTGCCGCCAATAAGCCAGTAGGTACCATTGAAGCCGATGGCATTAACCGTATAGGTGTTGCCGTAGGCACCCAGCCAATTATCCAAACTGGTAAATGAAGTGCCGTTGTATTTGGACAGCTTGCCAACACCACTGGCGCCACCGCCTACCAGCCAAAAATTCTCACTCCCACTGCCAGCGGCCACGGCCAAAGCATTGTTGGTGCTCCAGTTTAAGCCCGAAGATAAATCCGTGAAACTACTGCCGTCGTATTTGTTGATACGGCCGGACTCACCCACCACCAACCAATAGCTAAATGAACTGCCGTAGGCCTGAGCGCGTATGTTCTTGCTTTGATAGGTATCCAGTTGACTGCTGATATCCGTGCACGTGGAACCGTTGTAGCGGTTGAGCTTGGCACCGTTGCCACCAATCAACCAATAGCTTCCATTGTAAGTAATGGCATTGATTTGTCCGCCCCAAATAATGGGACCGGCCGGTTGTGAGATGGAATAGTTGGAGGGCAACCGAACTTCATTGGCCACCGTGTCCCACTGGGCGCTGGTAATTCCCATGTCTTCATAGGTGCTGGAGGTAAAACTTTCTGTAAAGGTATCAGCTTGAGCCGCAAGTGATAATCCGAGGCAAAGACATATCAACCAAGTCCATGTTTTACCTACTCCGGATAACATCAAGACTCAACCCCTTTTCCCCCGTGGATGATAGCCTACGCCACTAACGAACGACAAATACCTTGCCCAAGGTTTTGGATCCGTCAGACTGAACCACAACATACATGTAAACTCCGGAAGCTACGTCCGAACCCTGGGTGTTCTTACCATCCCATGTCTGCTTCCCAGAAACATCTGCGTATTTCCTCACCAATTCCCCAGTGACCGTATAAATCCGAATCTCCGTACCTTCAGGACAATTATCGAACTTCAAGACATGTCCGGAGGCAGTATCGGGCTTAAATGGATTAGGATAAACATAAATCTTGCCTGCTTCGGCCCAGGGCGTCATTGTCACAGTTGGTGTGGCCGTCAACGATGTTCGGTCGAACGTTGCCGTGGGCGTTACTGTTACCGTTTGCGTCACCGTGAAATATGGAGTTTCCGTGGAGGTTACCGACTGTGTTGCCGTTTGGGTAATGGTGGGCGTGGAAGTGAACGTGGGTGTACGCGTCCCTGTGGGCGTTCCAGTTGCCGTACGGGTGATCGTCGACGTGGGTGTCACAGAAGGTGTGGCCGTATACGTGGCCGATGCTGTTAACGTCGGAGTAACCGTCGACGTCGGTGTGAAGGTAGGCGTTGTGGTCGGGCTGTAAACCGGCGTGTTGGTGCGTGTCATTGTAATGGTCGAAGTCTCAGTGATGGTCGAGGTTACGGTAATCGTCGGAGTCATGGTCGCCGTTTGCGTAATCGTCGAGGTCACCGTATGCGACGGCGTGATGGTACCTGTCGCGGTGGGAGTCGTGGTCGGGGAAATGGTCGAGGTCGGCGTTTGAGTCGGGGTCATGGTGGCGGTGGACGTCATGGTTGGCGTTTGTGTATAGGTAGGCGTCCGCGTACTGGTCGTTGTAATCGTAGCCGTAGGTGTGTAAATCACAGAACTCGTATGAATATTTTGTGTGAGTGCGCCAAAATGCGTAGGACCTGAACTGTAGGCCACACTGGCTTGATTGTCCCAGCCGCCGGGCGAAGCATTCATGGTGTAGGTTACCGTAAAACTCCCCGAAGCGCCAACGTTGAGTGTCCCCAAGTTCCAAGTGACCACACCGCCGCCAGGGACACCACCCCCGGTTGAAGAAACATAGGTCGTGTTGGCAGGTATCGGATCGGTAAGGACCACATTGTATGCAATGCCTGAGAGATTTTGATACGTGATGGTATAGGTCATCTGCGAACCCGCTTCCCACTCTCCGGGCGCAGTCATGGTCAAATACATTTCCGGCACGGTTTCCGAGGTTGAAGGAGACATAAAAAGTGAGTTGTAGAAATATCGCATAGCCGGTGCTTCCACATTGCTGGTGTATGGCAAGGTATTGGGAGATGTATGTTGACACATGTAGGAAACACGTCCGCAACCTGTAATGCCTTTATAGTAACCGCTCATATACATATTGGGATACGTATTCCCGGTAGAGGACATGTTGAACTGAATAACGCTAGAGGTACCACCGTAGAACTGGCTGCCTGTAGCCATATTAAACGCGGTTTGAGCGCCCGTAGCTGTGGTCCAGATCCCCGTGGCTTGGGCTGAAGGCCAAAACGCCACTTCCTGATTGATCGCGGTCAAGGTGATCCCAGCCGCAGTGTAGTTCATACCCCCGGTAGTTAACCAATGACCGTACCCGCCGTATACTCCGGCTGCAGTCAAATCATTTTCAAATGTGTACACAGAAATACACTGGGCATACACATGCGAACTGGGATAATTCAAGAATGTATCCAACTCACGAATGGTTTCGGCATTGTTCGCCGATGTGGCAGTGTAGGCACGAGCAGGATCCCAATGCATGTTGATGAACTGACTGTATTTGGGTAACCCTCCAGTCGTCAAAAACAAACCACCATCATGGTGATCGGTGGTACTGGCTCCTGCCAATGACGCTGCCAATAAAGAGTCCGGAGATGTGTTGGTCCAGGTCAGCGCGGTGTTCCCACGTGAATCAGGAATGCGCGCATAGTTCAAATAGGTATACGCACCGGTGGCATTTCCTTGATCATTTTGGAAAACGCAAATCGACGGTGCGGCGCGCATACGCCTATAAATGGGCGCCGTTAATGGAGTGACGGCGTTGGTATACTGATGCACCACCACCCTGGCATTGGTGGCGCTGGTGCCGTTCCAAACCGTGCCTGTGTTCCAACGGTTGATCAAGGTCATGGCCGTTGTAGAATTCGCCGCAGCAATCAAGAACGGCCCTCCATTATATTCCGCATTATTGTACACCGTGCCTGCAGGATATGTCGGATTGCCAATCAATTCGGTGGTTTGCAACGCTGTAAAATCATTTTCCTCATACACTTTTGGAGATTTGATGGCCCAAGAAACAGGAACTCCGTTGGAAAGCAGATAATACACCAAACCGTAGGCGCGCCACATGCCGTAGTTCTGGTTCGCCCGAGTGCCATTGGTGTCCATGGGGATAATCAACGAACCATACGAAAATGTAAATAACGGGTTGGGCGTAGCTGTCGGACTGGCGGTCCAGGTGGCGGTGGGTGAAATGGTAGCAGATTCTGTACAGGTAGCGGAGACTGTGAGTGTCGGGGTTACCGAGGGAGTTGGTGTAATGGTCGCCGAAGCGGTATGCGTGGCTGACAAAGTTGCCGTGGGCGTCGCTGTTAAAGTCGGTGTACCAGTTGTGGTCACGGTGCTGGTTGGAGTGATGGTTGCACTTAAAATAATATTTGTCGAAGTGGGAGAAACCGTTGGCGAAGCGGTGTAGGTTGCGGATTGCGTCAACGTAGGCGTAATCGTAGGCGTCGCGGTAAGCGTAGGCGTAATCGTGTAAGTAGCCGTAAACGTCGGTGTCGGTGTCGCGGTCAATGTAGCGGTTCGTGTGACGGTTGAAGTTGCAGTGTACGTGGGTGAATGAGTAGGTGTCCGAGTCGGAGTCGCTGTGGGTGGAATCACATATTGTAGGTTTATTTGAAGTATGCGGGGTGAACTTGTGGAACTATCCGAAACCAATTCAGCTTTCCATTTCAAACGCAATCCATCGTATGGATTGGTAAAGATAACGGCCTGCCCGGGTGTGGCTTGAATCCAGTTGGAATGTGCATCGGCCAATTGCCCATTGGCGGTTAGCCAATAATTGATGCGCGTCCCGGCTGGAACATTATCGGTGGCCGTTAGCGTGACCGAATAAAAATTCTGTGTAGACGAAGCTACCGTTGTTGACTGAGCCCAACTTGGGCTATCATAGACCGGACCGTAACGATTCAACTGGGCGCCAACGCCACCCAAGAAAAACGAATCCAACCCCGGTGTGATTGCATTGATGCTCGAGGTACCGTAATTAATAAGTTTGGATGTGTAGTTTTCAACATCCCCGCCCGGCACGATCATTTTGGCCAATTTGGCATTCTGCCCGCCAATGAGTAAGAAGGCTTCAGGCGCATTCCAGCATACGCTTAATACATTGTTGCTCCCGAACACCGATGCGAGTGTGCTCGAATAGTTCACAAACGAAACAGCGGTAGGATCAAACACACCCACATGCCCAGAATCCCCACCTAAGTAAAAGACCGCGCCGTCGTTCGTGATGGAATTAACCGAGTAATAGCCACCCCAGCAACTGGTGTTTAAATCCGCACGTATATCGGTCCAGGTGCCACCATCGTACCAACTTACGTACCCATTGCCACCACCCACCAATAAATGACCATTCACATAATCAAGTGAAAGTACCGGTTGGGACCCAAACGCCGAAATGTTCGTCGAAAGATCGGTAAATGTGGTGCCATTGTAACTCGCCAAGTGAGCCGAGTCGCCACCGATGTACCATACACCGCCTTGGTAGACAATGGCGTTGACGGTAATGCCAGCTCCCCAGCCCAAAGATGAGGTTAAATCCGTGAAAGAACTTCCATTGTAACGATTTACATGACCATTGGACCCACCCAGGAGCCATGTATTGGCCGCACTGTTCCAAGCAATGGCCTTAATGGCATCCGTGGCTGCAAAGCCTGAGAGCCCGCTGGAAATGTCCGTAAAAGAAGACCCGTTGTAGCTATTCAAGTGCCGATTGGCACCACCGAATAGCCACACAACATCTGTAGCATTGTACCCTTGGGCAAAAATATCATCCAAACCAAAACCGGCTAATAGATTGGAACGATTGTTATACGTGGTCGAGGATGCAGTACCTGTATGATTGTTAAGCTTCGCTTGCGCGCCGCCCAGCAGCCATTCTGTACCATTACCGGCCACAGCATAGAGCGGAATACCACTGCCCATGCTGGATAGGTTTGCGGACTGGTCACGGAACGTGGTCTCATCCCACGAATATACAATAGACGTTGACCCCGTACCTTGACCAACCAAGAGCCAATAGCTGCCGTTATGGGCTATGGCATTGATGCTGTTAAAGCTCCCCACCGAACTCGTGTAGTTTGTAAACGTGGTCCCATCGTACGCTACCAATTTTTGGTTGGAACCACCAATCAACCACTTGCCTGTGCCGCTGTTCCATGTGATTGTATAAATAGCATCGCTGCCAAAATTAAGATTGGGCGAATAGGTCAAATCCGTAAATGTTCCACCGACATACTTGGCCAAGCGGCCGCCCGTACCGCCGATCAACCAATACGTTCCATTGAATCCAATCGCATTGACCGTATACGTATTGCCGTAGGCCCCTAGCCAGTTATCCAAACTTGAAAAAGAAGTGCCATTATATTTAGAGAGTTTTCCCACACCACTGGCACCGCCGCCGACCAACCAAAAATTCTCGCTCCCACTGCCCGCAGCCGCGGCCAACGCATTGTACGTACCCCAATTTAACCCTGCAGAGAGATCCGTAAAGGAACTACCATTGTATTTATTGATACGGCCTGATTCACCCACCACCAACCAATAGCTAAATGAGCTACCGTATGCCAACGCTCGTATGTTTTTCCCTTGATATGTTTCCAAACTACTGCTTAAATCCGTATACGTACTTCCATTGTAACGATTAATTTTCGCCCCATTGCCACCCAGGAGCCAGTAGCTTCCGTTTTGGGCAATAGCATTGATCTGACCTCCCCAAACCACCGTACCCGAGGGTTGCGTAAACGCGTATGTCGAAGGCAATCTAACTTCGTGCAGAGTGGTATCCCAGTTCGCGGTAGTCACTGCCGAACTCGGATCTTTATATGTAGTCGAGGTAAACGTTTCAGTAAACGTATCTGCTTGAGAAAAAAGCGTAATGCCGCAGCCAACCAATATACAACCGAGCATCATAATTCTTCGCCACGTCAACATACGCTCAACTCCTTCTCTGAGAAGTCTCGTGTCTCACGACCGTTTACCGGTTACCTTCAAAGGGCTCAAATGCAATGTATGAATTTTTCGGTTGTTTGGTCGGATCACCGGCTTTAACTACAACCTGATCCGGTTTCGTCCGATAGGACATGGAAAGATACTTTTGAACAGATTTGGCTCGTTCTTCGGCCAGAGTCTTATCTGCATCAAACCCGATCACAGTGATCGCACAATCCGGATAACGCTCCAAAAGCGGGCCGATCTGATCGAGCACGGCTTTGGATTTATCGGTAAATTTACTGTCGCCTTTTTTGAAATCAATACCTGGAGTCATACCAAATTTCACTTTGTTCTGTAGGCGATCTAACGCATCTTTAAATAACTTCTTTGAATCGGGTTTGGATTCCGTAGGTGCAGTCTCCAAGGTTAATCCTTCGGGTTGAGGTGCAACCGCAGGTACCGAAACAACCGGAGGAACGGCCGCAGCTTTTATCTCTTCTTTCTTAGCTGGGGCTGAGGGGATGGTCGCTGCCAAAGGTTCTGCTTTCAAAGGTGCAACTACTTTGGGGGATACATCTACAGCTCTGACAGGATTGGCATCAGGCAAAAACGCTAGGGTCAAAGAGGCTCTGTGGGTGGTGCCCAATTCTCCATACGGTACGAATGCATAATCCACCTGATAACGGATCAGGGCTGCTTGAATGGCAACTCCTGCCCCAGCAGTAAACCCCGCTGTTGAATCCAAGTCTTTAATTTCAGGACCAATTTTATATCCCGCCCGCGCAGCAAACTCTGTATTTTCACTGATATGAGCATATTCGGCACCCAAGCTGATTTTCACATCATTATCAATTGGAATCAAAACATCGGCGGCAATGGTACCGCGCCCGAGAGGCGAGAATAATTCTTGTTCCACATAGCCTATGCCCGCACGGAAATTAATGGGCATTAGGTTGTCTGTCGTAGCGCCTAAATTTTGGGCCACAAAACCGGCACGCCATCCGCGGTCACGTACCGCGTACTTCCCTTCTTGACCGGATCCCACACCGCTGGAAGTGGTTAATTCCGTAGGCTTGAGTTCTTCGGTTTGCCGCCAGATCCCACCCACATCGACCCCGCCACCAAATACATTCTTATCGGCAATGGTTTCAGAGACAATGCGTACACTGGCACCCAGCAAAACATCCTTCAGAAAAGGACTATCCACCAAGAGCAATCGCGACAGTTTCTGACCGTATGTTCCAATAATAGCAACACTGCTGGCTGAAGCGGTACCATTGGTTCCGGCGTAATTGCCATATTGGTCTTCTACCGTTTGATCAATGTTTCCGGTATGCATGTAGGTAAGCCCTCCGCCCAAGGCTCCCAAAGGACCCAGCGGAGTTCCATATGCTAAATATTCTGTCCCAATGTCTTGGAACCAAAAACTATGCATAAAGGTGGCTGACGGTGAGGCAATCTGGTTGAGTCCGGCAGGATTCCAGTAAAGGGTGTCAAGCCCATCTCCCAGTGCAATATACGTTTCGCCCATTGAAATGGGGCGCACTCCTTGACCTGCCTTGAGGAAATTAGCGTTGGTTGTTCCGGGTCCGCCTGCCCAAACAGTACTGACGGCACCCAAGCACGCCCCAACACCTATTGCCAAGAGTCGCTTCATCATGACCTTCACCTCACCGATGAAATTACCTTCATATATAAAGGCGACAGCAACCGAGCCCCAAAGTTACTCACTTTGTGACCGGGTTGCCAGGTCCAATTCGCCCCATTCATTTCCAAGCCTAAAAAACGACTAAGTAACTTAGCTTAAATAATATAGTGCGCGTCGACTTTCGGAGCTGTGTCTCGGATAAATTTAACCTCTTCCAATATCTTTTCTTTATCGACCTTTGATTTTCCAATCTCGGTTTCAATTAGGTCTGCTGCTGCAACCATATCGGTAAGGCGCTGACGATCTTCCCGAATGACGCCGCGCAATTTTTCAGTCATATCATTGAACGCGCTCTCCAACTCACGCATTTCATCGCCTTTACGCAAGTTTACCATGATTTTAAGGTTACCATTGGCAACTTCACGTGCGCACATAACAAACCGGAAAAGCGGCCCGGCAATTTTATGAGACATGTATACACCGACGGTAATGTTGCAGAGCGTAAGAAACACAATAATCGCTAGAACGGCTTTGTAAATGAAGTAAATATTGGCACCCGGAACATCGGGTTTCGGCTGTGAAAAGACGAACAGAAGGGCAACACCCACGATAATCATTTCAATGAACATGGTGAACACCAGGATCAAAGAATACTTAAATTGCAAATCCATGTTGATGTAAATTTGTTTACGTTTGAACGACGGTGCTTGTTGCTGCTGTTGCGTCATCTTCGCCTCCCCCTTTTTATGCCTCGTAATTTTTTTGTCAATTTTACTTATATTTATCCTCGTAGATTTTATCATCTACTTGGAATCGTGTCAAACGGATAAAGTTCCTGACTGCCTCCCCGACCCTACTCCATCATCTCCACAGGTGAAACCCCCAAGGGTAATATACTTTGTATATTTACAAACGAATCTGCTGAATGGTTGACCTTGCCCGAAGAATCTTCAACAATTAGTACTACTTTATACTTGCCATCGGGCATAGGATTCATATTGTCCTGCAATCCATCCCAGACAATATGATCCGGCGGAGTGCCTTCCCCGGCAAATTTTCTAACCAAAGAATTCGCTTCATTTCGAATCTCCAGATCCCAAACCCGTACCTCAAATTTGGTTTGACAACGAAGCTTAAATACCGTGACTTTATTTACACCTACCGGCGAGAAACTCTTGGGTTCGGCATTGACTTTCAACTCAAAACCGCCAAAATAATACGACAGCGCCACTTTATGCATCATTTCCACGGTTTGTAAACCCAAAGCATAATCAACCTGAAAATCACTGTACCGATATCCAGCCCCTAAGCCAATTTCAGTATCATCCACACCTGCGCGCAAAAACACATCCCGAATCGGAGATACTTCCAAACCGGCTCTGGGTTTAATCGAAGCCTGGGTTGAATTCTTCGAAAGATCCAAATCCAGCTTGAGCATGTCCCCAAAAAATTTGGCCCCAATACCTACGACCATATTCATAGGGTAGGTCTCCGAGTCGTTTTTCAGTTTTATTTTGGGAGCAACCAAATTTTGAAACGCCAACCCAACATTAAGCATAGGATAAGGATGGTACATAATACCCACATCAAGTCCGAACCCAGACCCTGAAGACCCCATCATGGACTGAGTGACTAATTTCAGAGTACCGCCTGCGGCCAATGTCGGAGTGATGTCCGAACCAAATCCCAATAAAAAGCCCATTTGTTGATTTTTAAAGGTGGTTCCCACCACGTCGTAGGTGTCACGCTCTTCAGCCTCCGGTTGGTTAAGCATGACCATACCTAACCCCAAAGTCCCAATATATGGAAAAATATGGTTATACCCAACATATTCGTAGGTATTTTGATCTATCAAGTTCACATGCTGCAAAATCGCCTGATTCTGGGGAATACTGGCCAAAGCGCCCGGATTCCAGTATACCGCTGTGGCATCATCTGCCAAACCTGCAAACGCACGCCCCATGCCCATGGCCCGTGCCCCAGCACCGTAGGTTAAAAAAGCACCCGGTTGCCCGGAGTCGCCATCGGACGCGGCCTGAACCATCCCCGTCAAGCCCAAGAGGGCCATCACTAAAACACCGTATCGTATGCAACGCATGCTGCTCATTTCAACACCCCCACGCGGCGAGTAAATTTCTGAACTTCAACACTGTTGCGCGCGATCACCTTGACCACGTAGATCCCATTGCCCACCTTCTGCCCTTCGCCATTGCACCCGTCCCACATGAAACTGGAACCTCCACTGGCTGTTGCCGTGGCATAATCCCCGCTTCCCTGACCGGCGGCTATTTTCTTGCTAAGTACCATACGACCAAACGCGTCGTAAATCTTGATTTCCACTTCTGAATCGGCTTTCAAATAGTAGTTAATCGAGGTTTTTTGCGAAAGCGGATTAAAGGGATTGGGGTAATTAATCATTTCTCCACCCGAGGGCGGCGCAACGGAAATGTTGATGTTCACATTCTGAACAATGCTCCCCACCGTGACGCGGACCGTCGCAATTTCGTTAACGATTCCGCCCTGAAACGTGATGGTCGCCAAACCGTTTGTGTCTGTCTGCGCCGATGGAGCGCTAATGGACGAGTCACCTGCTCCAGAGATCTTATCAAAATTCACAGCAGCTCCTGGAACCGGATTGAGATACGCGTCGCGTACGGTTACAGAGATAACCGCTGTCTTTTGCGCTTGAAGGTTCGCGGGCGAGACCGCGATGGTCAAAGGCGCGGCAGGCGCGGCAGGAACAACATCTATAACCTGATAAAACCCTTCGACAAACGTTTTGCCTGAAACCGAGTCAACACATACAGGAACAATTCGCATACGCTCAGCCGATGGGTACGTACACCAAAGATTCGCCGTACCACCACTCAAAGTAATTAAGGATGGAGTCAATGTTCCATGCCCCACAGCTCCACTGCCGTCAACCAGTTTCGGATTCAAACTAAATGAATAGTTCACCCACGTAGCAGGTGCCGTACGGGTACTCAAACTGGTTGCGGCCACCGTAATATAAAAAGGAACGCCAGCTACAACCGTACTCGGTGCATCGATCCACATATAGGCATTGTTGGGCGCATAAATCCAATTGGTCAAATTTGTCAACGAGGCTTGATACAGAGGAGATGAACTAAGTGAAAAATCATACCTTTCACCCGTACTGCTTAAAGATGACGGAGTCCAAATCGCAAAAGATGCAAAACCCGTTATGGTATTAGCGATAACATTATTATTCGAGTAATACGGTGATGTTGGAATTTGCAAACCAAATGTAAACGCGGTGCCAGTACATGCGTTATAGTATTGGTCAACCGCAACTGCTGAGACCGCCACCGGTACTCCCGCACTTATGGTAACCCCATGATAATTCCACCCTGGAGCAATGCCAGGAGTCAAAACTTCTTGGATCTCAGGGCTATGCCGAAGGAGAATTAGATGGTGCGGTGTTCCAGGTTGTACTGTAACTGGATCAAAGGTGGTTTGAGCCGCACTTGCATTGTCTTTGATGGTGATCCGAATATTTCCTGCCCCTCGCAACGTTAAACTTGTTTCGGTACAGTTGCCACTCGAAAAATGCAACGTAGTTGGTGTACCGGTTCCTGTTGAAATTGTTCCTGGATTAGGTGAAACAGATACTGTTGCAGTACCATTGTAACTCGAATCAGTGCTTCCACCCTGAAGCCCCCGGATTGTAACAGTTAAAGAACTCCCAGCAGTAATGGTAGTACTACCCGCAATTTGTAAATCAAATCCGTCAAGCCCATACGACAATCCCGTGAGCGTAAGAAGCCCAAGACAACTTAATAATAGTTTAATGATTTTCAATGCGATCACCCCGCTTGGGTTTGATGAAAAAATCTTTTTCATTATAGTTAGGCTCCTTTGAAATAACAAGCGCAAAGAACGATAAACGCAAAGGAAGTATCGGAAGGCAAACCGCAGAACTGGAAGAAGAAACGCCCAAAACAAGAAAGCAACGTGAGCGTCCATCATCCCCAGAAAGTCTTAAAGACGTATACAACCATCGCCTAGATTTCAATCTAGGTCTTTCAGAGGCCTAGGGTCACCCCTTAGGATGGGCTCCCCTCTAAAAAACTTACTCGTTCTTCTGCCGCGCTTGTTCGGCTTGTGTCTTAAGGCGAGTGGCTTCGGCAATGTTTCCGTTTTGGAAGGCAGCCTCGGCCAGGGCATCCAGGAGCGGTACCACACCCGGGTTGCGGCGCACACCGTCGCGAAGCACATCCACGGCCATGGCTTTTTCTCCCCGTTTCAGGTAGAGGTTCCCCAGATGCTCATAGGCAGGTACATGGTATGGGTTTTGGGAAAGGATTTTCCGGAAATGCCGTTCGGCGAATCGGGTATCCCCAGCGGCTTCTGCAGCCAGCGCTTGTTCGAAGAGGGTCTGGGGTAACGCAGTCTCGGCTACCGCATCACTGCCTGCATGGGTCAAGGCATTGCGCGCATTGGTTTTGACCGTGTCGGCCGAACCAGGTCCCGATATGCGCTCCACTTTTTCCGCCAAGCGCAAAGCTCCATTGAAACAACCAATCGCCTGGTACACACCCGCCAGCCTTAAATGAGCCGGGATGTGGCGTGGCGACTCCTCAAGGGCTTGCTTAAATTCCAAAATGGCTTTAATCATGTCCGGATTGCCGGCTTTGGGTTCACGGTAACTGCGGTCCACCAAGCGCCCGGCGAGCATGGTGCGTGTGTGCGCAAACGAAAACCGCTGCCCGGTCGGTGACAAGACAAGCCAGAGGGTCACACCCCACACCAAACCAGCCCACCCTAAATCTTTCCACTGTCTGGCCAGCACCAGGCGCAGTGTTTCCACAATTCCAAGGGCCGCAAACAGAATCAGTATGGGTACCAAAGGCAGTCGATACCGGTCGGTAATGAAAAACGGAAGCAATGAGAGTATCAAGGCCACAAGGTACCCGACCAGCAGCCACGTGGTTGCGGTTAAGCCTTTGCGAATTTGGAAGTACAATCCCAATGCCGCCAAAGGTGCGATCCATCCAAAGTCTACAAACAGCCAGCCTAAAAAGGTCACCATCTGGCGCCGCATGAATTCATAGCTCAAATGGTTCGGCGGTTCTTCCCGACTCATGAGCATGCGCAGCTTTTCTCCGTACAGGCGCAGCGCCGCACCGGGTTGTTCCAGCCAAAAGACCCAGGCCTTACGTGACCAAAAACGTGAAACCTCCGAGGGTTTTAGCGAGCGTCCGAGTTCTTTCTCAGCCACGGTCACCATGGATGCATCCATACCGAAATTGGTCAAGCCAGTTTCTTCCGGTACGTAAAAAACGCCTTGGGCTTTGGGGTTGTTCCCCAGGAACATATTCACACCTGCATTGGATGTGAGCAAGACAAAGTCACCGCTCACACGGGCATTGTGTACGGTCACAGGCAAAATCATCAGTATTGAACCTACAAAAAAAACCAATGTGGGTTTCCAGGCCCAATTTTTCATTGTCTTAAAATCCAAAGAAAACCGGCTGGCCAAGTACCACAAGGCGACCGGTAAGAAGAGCAACAAATTGGCGCGTTCCAAAACCGCCAACCCGAAAGCCACCCCGGCCAAACCCGCCCAGCGCACCTTACCGGTTTGCTGAGCCCGGATCAAACTCAGCAGGGTCACACTGGACATGAACAGGGCCAAAGAAATCCCCAATAAGTCGATTTCAAAAAACGTTAACAATCCATAGCCAAGGGTTAGTACACCGGCTAAGCTTGCAACCCAACGGGTGTTCGGATACCATTTTTTCGCAAGGAGATAAATCAACACACATTGCCCCGCACCCAGGGTTATCTGTACCAGGCGCACAAAGAACACACTTTGTTTGGACATGGCCAAACAGACGGCCACAAACATGGGGTACAAGGGTGTTTGAAACGGGACTGTATCCCCCAGCCATTTTCCCGTGCTTAGAATGGCCCGCGCTTGGTTGAGGTAGGTTTCAGCATCGCCCACGGGGTAGGCAAAATCTGGGGAGGTTGCGTACTGCCCCAAGCAAATCAACTTAGCCAACCAAGCCACCACAAACAAGCCGATTAAGAATACGGTTTCGGAGACAGGCCATACCCAGGCATCGAGGTTATCGGCCGGCCGAGTGGCGGCCACATGGTTTTTCTGAGACACGGTTTGTTTGGAAACAGGTTTCATGCATCACCTTGAATTAAATAAATGTTAATCCAACAGAAGATTACCGTTTTTTACGTGGAGCGTCAACCCCTGTACCGGCACCAACACTCTCAACGAGCTCGGTACGTACCCAACGGATTTCATCGGCTTGCGTCGTGACCGCACCTTCCAAGCGTGCCTTGAGCAACGCTTCCAGAACCCGTGCAAACTCAGGACCCGGCTTAATCCCCAACATCTTCAAATCGCCGCCTTTGAGTTTCGGACTACACGTCCGGTACTGATTCAAGTAAGGCAGCAACCATGTTTTGGCTTTGGCCCCACATTGGGCTGCCAAGACCAGGACATTTTCAACGGAGGCGCTGCGCAATTCCGTCACCAAGGTGTACGGGGCAAGACGCGGGCCTTGCAAGCGCGCCACCAGGTCCTGCGCATGGCTCCAATGCCAATGCCAGCTTTGTTGCCAAAGGTGATTCACTCCCGCCGCATGCAGTACCGGTTCTAAAATCGAGCGCGGAGTAGCCGAGAAACACGCCAGCATCCGCACCAGTGTTGTATCCACGTCTTGGAGGTGAAGGTCGGGATGCTGCAGATAAAGCTCGGCGTATTTCCCTTGGGCTTTATCGCTTAAACATATACCTGGTAGTACTTGTTCCAAGATCCCTGAAAGGTGCAAGGCATGCAACGCCGCAAAGGCATCCAACTCACGCAACGCGCATTCCACTTCATGAAACCAGCGTGACGGACTTAAGGTTCTCAGCGCGTTTTCATCCAAGGCACGTTGCCAAGCCTTCTGTGTTCCGGACTCTACGGAAAACCCCAAGCGTTGCGCAAAACGCAGAATGCGAAACATGCGGGTCGGGTCGTCTTGAAAACTACCTGCATGCAAAATACGCAACTGTTTGCGCCGCAGATCGTCTTGCCCACCCAACACATCCAAAACCTCACCGCGTTTCGGGGTATTGAGATAGACAGCCATGGCATTGATGGAAAAATCACGCCGACTCAAGTCCGCCTGAATGCTGGCACGTGCTACCTGGGGCAAAGCCCCGGGATGATCGTAGGTTTCCGTACGCGTTGTGGCCATGTCCACGTGCCTTCCGTCTTCCCAGGTCACGCGCGCGGTACCAAAACGCGGATGTTCGGTGCACACGCCCTCGGTCTCCTGCGCCAGGGAACGTGCTACTTTACGGCCATCCCCTTCCACGCTGACATCCAAATCCCCACACGGCTGCTTGAGCAAGGCATCCCGCACAGGTCCTCCGACCAAAAACGCCGTCACCTTTTGCGCGTCCGCGATCCGCCGGATGTGCTCAAGCATACGACGGTTGGAAGCTGAGAATTCCGAGAACGCAATCCGCATGGTTCACCTTTTCTGGTTTTATATATGTGCCGTTGCTGCATGCGTGAGAAAGCATAGAGGACATCCGTTTCGCCAACGGAAGTCCGATCTGAGCGAGCCTCACTTGAGGCGAGCGTCTTTCGAACCTATGCGGCAACGGCACCTGGTCATTTACGACCTTGGATGAAACTTGCGATGCACTTCCTTTAAGCGTCCACGATCGACGTGCGTATAAATCTGCGTGGTTGAAATGTCCGCATGTCCGAGCATCTCCTGCACAATGCGCAGATCCGCCCCGCCGGCCAACAAATGCGTGGCAAACGAATGCCGCAGGGTATGCGGCGAGATTTCCTTCTCGATGCCCGCTTGTTGGGCGTAACGTCGAATCAGCTTCCAAAATCCGACCCGTGAAAACCCCTTGGTTCCACGCGCCACAAACAGCGCCCCCTTCGGGTCAACCTGTTCCCGCGACTTGAGATACCGTTCGGTTATGGCCAACGCCGTACGCCCCACTGGGACCACGCGTTCTTTCCGCCCCTTCCCCATCACGCGCAGATAGGTTTCTTTCCAATGAATCTGCTCCGGGGTCAAGCCCACCAATTCCGAAACACGCAAACCCGTGGCGTAGAGCAGCTCCAACATGGCCCGATCGCGCAGCCCGTGTTTGGACTCCAAGTCCGGAGCCCGCAACAAGGTTCCAACCTCGTCGACGCTCAACACGTCGGGTAATTTTTTCCAGAGACGGTACGATTCAAAATCCTCGGTGGGATCCGTCGTGGTCAACCCTTCGTTTTTCAAGAAACGATGTACCGAACGCAAGGTTACAATGGCCCGCACAATGGTGGCCGAGGCTTTGGCTTGAAGACGCCATTCCTCCAAAAAGTGCTGCAAGACCTCGCGTGAAGGCGGTTGGTGCGGATCAAACGCCAGGCCCTGTTTATCTAAGAAAAGCAAGTATTGCTGAATGTCGCTACGATAGGCCGAGAGCGTGGCCGGTGAAAGTCCCTTTTCCGCGGACAAGGTGAGCATGAATTCCTTGAGCCAGGGAGGATTGAGATTCATGGACGTCCTTTTCGCACAAAGTATTGAAGCCAACGCCCAGGTTCCAGTTCGGCGCGCGTGGGTGTGAACTCACGGCTACGCGCATCGGCCCGCCAGGCATGCTCCACCGCGTCGTCCCCGCCTCCGGGTTCCGGCAAACGGTCCGTCGGATACAAATGTTCATCCAAAATAACCACGGTTGGCCGCAAGTCGAGCAAGCGCGGAATGTTCACCTGCTGGTGACCCACCCAGTTTTCCTGCACCCAGGTTCCGCCCCGGGCCGCCTCGCGGTCCACCAGGCTGTACACATCGTACGCCACGAGCCCGGAATAATACGGGATGATGCCCGCAGGCTTGAGCACCACCGTGTCCGTGGGTAAAAAGTGATCGCCCAACCAGAGCCCCACACGCATGCGATCACGTTCTTCGTTGGCCCAGGTTAGGGCCGTGGCATGATGTGTCCCCACAAACGTCGGGAGTACAAACATCAACCCCAGAAAGGCCACTACGGTGACAACCACGGTTTTGGCTCCGCCTTGGGCCAAGGGTTTCAATTGCACCAAGGTAGTTTCCAGTTGATCCAATCCCCAACCCAACCCGATGCACAGCAGCGGCCAGACCGGACTTAAGAAGCGGTGATACGGCATGAAATCCCCGCCCACGCCCACCACCCAGAGTCCCCAGCCGGCCAACAGCGCACCGAGGTGCCAACGCGCCTGGCGCACGTCTGCGCGCACCAAGGCGGGCAAGATAAACGGAAGCACATACACCAAACGATAGGTTTGAAAAAAATCTTTGACGTAGGCCCAACCCCGGGACGCATTGGTCAGCCCGTGCACCTTGGCATAAAAGGCATTGGGCACCAACGCTTGAAAGGTCCACCATTGAAACCCAAGGGCCGGAACCAAAACCACGGCGTACGCTCCCAGCCAGAGCAAAAGCATGCGCCATTCGCGCCAGCGATAAACCAACCATACACCCACACTCAATCCAAACCAAAGGGCGCCTTCCGGGCGGGTCAAGGTAGCCAACCCCCAGAAGAGACCTGAAACGAGCAACCACCTCCGGCGTGAGGTATGCAGGTGAAACCAGACCGTTACAACGCCCCCCAAGGCCATCCAGGTGAACCACGAAGTTTCCAAGCCGGCCAGGGGCCAGGCGGCCCACGCAGCGCCCGACGCACAAAGCACACCCGCGATCACAGCCGCGCGCCGATTGATCCAAGCGCGAACCGCAATAAACACCGTGGCCAAAATCCCAACCCCTGCCAGACTCCCCAGCATCTGAGCCCAGCGAACCGCAGAGAGCCCGGTTAGTTTATTCCCCAAGGCCAGTAACACGACCCAAAAAAAATTTGTTGCCACAGGCTGAACCTGTCCTGGGTTGTACGCCAATTCACCGGTTTGGGCCCAATGCTCGGCAATGCGAAACGAAATAAAGGCATCGTCCCAGGCAGTGGTGAAACACAGGGCATGCGTCACACCCAGGGCGACCACGACCACCAACCAAGCTGTGTCTAAGGAACTCCAGGGTGTGCGAAACAATTCGTGTGCGACTGGATCATTGGTTTGCGACTGCGCCATGATAACCTTTAGTTGGGGGAAATCCGGTTGAAACCACAACGCTACCGGAGGATTATTTGAACCAAAACATAATCATGAAAACGATGAACACCACACCCAACAATCCGGAAAATATCTTCACCAGGATGTCGGCCCAATCAAACGCGGTCTTCGGCTTCTTTTCAGAATCCATAGAGAACCTCGCGGATTATTTTTTGCGCTTCTTAAAAAACGTCAAATACATCATGTACCCAATAAAAACGATAACCAAGAGGCCGGAAAAAAGTTGCACCAACACATCTGCCCACTGGAACATGTCCGACTGCCTCCTTGACGATGCTTCTTGCAAACGCCGCAAACAGGTGCATCATAATCCTATTGGGTAAAAAAAACAATGTGGAAAATGGGAAGGCTCAACGCACAGCAGGATCGAGGACTTCCAATATCCGAGCCGCCGCATCCATCCGGGCCCGGACACCGTACGGCAGAGTGACTTGATCGCGGACATGCCCCATACGCAACCCTGTGAAATACGGCAGCCCCAAAGAGTCCAAGCGGTCATGCAGAACCTGCGCCACGGTAAAACTGTGCGCCGCATCGTAGGTCACTGGTCCGCAGTCTGTAAAAATGCCAAAAACCAACCCGGCGGCATCTGAAAGTTTCCCGGCATTTAACAACTGCGTCAGCATGCGGTCCAACTTGTACGGTTCTTCCCCGGTGTCTTCGATAAAAACAATCCGCCCGCGGGTCTCAATCTCGTGGGTCGAGCCCAGGCTGGCGGCCATCAGGGAGAGCGTCCCACCGGTGAGCGTGCCTTCCCCCTCACCGGGATGCATGGCATCTTGATCCGGCTGAATGCTTACGGGCAGGATCCCCAGCGGACGGTCCGACATGACCGCGGCTTGCAGCCATTGCGCGGAGAACGGGCTCAAGCCAAACCCCGTGCCCGGCATCGGACCCCAAAACGTCGGGTATCCGTGCTTCTGAAAAAAAAGATGCAGGGTGGTCAAATCGGAAAAACCGACAATCACTTTGGGCAAGACAGCCTTTGGGTTTGGCAGCATGGGCAGCAAGCGCAGGCATCCGTATCCACCCCGGGTGCAAAAAATCCCCTGGACATCCGGATGCTCGAGGGCCATGCGCAAATCCGCCATACGCTCGTCATCGGTCCCGGCCAAATAACCGTGCACGGTTCGGGCATGCGCCCCGACGCTCACGCGAAACCCCAAACCTTCCAAACTCTCCTGCGCTTGTCCGACACCTTGGTCCTGCGCCGGGGTTGACGCCGGTGAGAGCAATGCAACCAAGGCTCCGGGGGTTAGGCGTGGCGGGAGTGTCACGGCATGATCCGAACTCATTCTTCTCCTGCCCGCGCCGCCACAGAAGCCAAAAGTGGAATGGGCGCTTTTTGAATGGATTTGACTTGGGCATGCTTAATGTGCAGCCGCCAGTAAAAGGGTTTGGCGCCCAGGCGGCAACCGTAGGTGGCCGAAGGCGCACTTAAGAACATGGGCCCGGTAGAGACTTGGTATTGGTACCCCATGTGCCGATGACCGTCCATGACGACCGCAAACCCCATGGATTTCAAGTGCTCCTGAACGCGTTTGGCGTTGCGCAGTCGCATGCCCGGATGAAACGCGGCCAAGCCCAGACCCTTGACGCGCAGGGGTGAAACCGGATGATGCAGGCATGCCAGTTTCAACGCCGCCGTGCCCGCTTCACGAAAACGATGCGCCATCTGGTGGAGTTCATGCACCGGGACCATTCCCGAGGCGCTTCCGGGCACAGAGGACGGATGGCAACTGTCAAAATGAGCCAGCAAAACACCCTCGCCCAGGGGGTACCAGTAGCTGCCGGAGGTGGGCACGCCCATGCGGGCCGCGAAGTCGGCCCAACGACGTTGCTTCTCCCTACCGGTTTTTACAAAATGTTGGTCGTTCCAAAGAGGGGGCGTGGGATAGAGATCATGGTTCCCGGGAATGCAGATCAAACGCCCGCGCTCCAAAAACGGCGCCAACCCGGCCGCCACCAGATCGTAGCCGCGACCGTCGTCGGTCAGATCGCCGGTCACCACCACCCAATCGGGCTTGTCGCGACGCAAGGCATGCGCCACGGCGCAAAACCGCGCATTCCCGTTGCCCGGGTCGGCTTGGAGCAAGCGTGCGGTCTCGGCTTCATCGGGAAAATGTTCGGCCAGGTAATCGCAGTGCGTCAGGGTGCGGATATCGCGCAAACGGCGGAGATCGTCAAAAATATCCGAGACCGAGAGCAGGGTCTTCACCTTGTACACCCGGTGGACCAAACCCTCGCGGTCAATCAAGCGAAACGCATCGTGCAGGCGAATGCGCCCGGCCGCCAGGCGGACATCAATCCGCCAGCCGTCGTCTTCCCAAAACGGCACCCAGCCCAGCCCCTTGGCCACACGCCGACGCCCGGTTTTGAAATTGGTCATGCTGACACCGTAATGTGAAATATGAAAATCCGAAAGGTGCGCAAGGATCATAGGGCGTGGCCTTTTCGCGTTGGAGGATACGGGACCTCCCGGCCGTCCGGGAAACACAGAACAGGACCCGGAAACATTATACCCTAAACGGCGGTTGGAACGGACTCAATCTCTTTTAAAAATTCTTGTATCCGCGACAGTTCCATAGGATCGTTGACCAGCCGCGGCAGGCTTTCACGCAACGTGTCCATCAGGCGCGAGGTCTCACGGTACCGTTGGGCCAGCGGCCAGGCTTTGGCCAAGACCGAGGTCGTAGGATAAATCACCAGGGAGACACGATACGCCAGCCACGCCAAGCTCGGGCGTTCTTTCCCGCTCCAGTCATCCCCAAGCACGCTTAGCAGATGGGCCAAATCCGGGAGCCCGTCCAAAGGCCGATCCCACGTTCGTTCCACGCTCTGCAGCAACAGCCCGCAGTTTTTCACCAGTGCATCAAAATCCTGAATTCGAAAATTCAACTCCACCAAAGCCAAGCGCACATCCTCCATACCCGGGTGCACCTTTTCGACTTGCGAGAAACAATTCAGGGCTTTTGGGTAATCCCGGTTATCCAAATACAAATAGCCTAAGTTGGCCAAAGCTTCCATGCATTCCGGATCCAGTCCCAAGGCTTTGAGAAACGCACCTTCGGCTTTGGTGCTCTGGTTCATGCGGCGGTAAGCCAGCCCCAAGTTGGTAAAGTGCCCTGCATGGGCGGTTTGATTTTTCACCATGCTTTCATAATAGGCGGCCGCGCCGGAATAATCCCCACTTTGCAAGGCCAGCACTCCGAGCGCCTGCTGGCTGATGGTGGGGTCGGTGGAAAGCGGCAACGACTTCTCAAGCATGGTCTTGGCCAGTTCATATTCCTGGCAATGCTGATACGCAATCCCCAGATAGTAATACTGTTGAAAGCCTATGACATTTAGGTTCACGGGAAAAAAGCCGACTTCCAGCGGCGTCTCCAGGGTCTTCTTCAATACATCGACGGCTTCGGCGTACTTTTCGTTCTTCACCAAGTTCTCACCCAAGTAAAAATGCACCAGGGGTTGATTGGGAAACAGCGTGTCCAATTCCCGTAAGGCTGCCTCGGCTTCGGCACTGCGTCCCATCTCCGCCAGGTATCGTGCACTCAGGATTCCGGCCTCCAGGTAAATCTGTCGGTGGCGGTGACGGATCTCGGGGTTGCCCATCACTTTTTTCATATGCCCAAGGGCATCCGCTTGACGCTGCAAATTCGCCAAGGTACGTGCCGCCTGAAAGTGCAGGACCGCGTTCTCCGGATCCTTTTCCAACGCGTGTTGAATAATCTCCAGGTTGCGCTTGGATTTCCGCACCACGTCTTCGGCATGAAAATTCCCGGTATGCCGAACCACGATATCGGTTTTCAAAAGCTCCACCCCGGCATTCTTGAGCGGGTTGAACAATTGTTCATGGATGGGCCATTCAAAACGCGCACTTTGAATGTTGGGAAAAAGACGCAATTGGGAAAAATAAATATCGCCGTCTTCGGACGATTCATTTTTCACCACCAAGTAATAGGCGCGATTTTTCTCACTCGGCAGATGCACCGCCAGCTGAGCCAGTTTTCGGTTCTCGTAATCATCCATACGGTCGTCGGCATCCAGCCACAGAATATAATCCCCGGTGGCATGCCGGATGGACTCGTTCCGGGCGGCGCTGAAATCCTGGGTCCAGGGAAAATGGAAAACTTTGGCGCCCACCCCCTCGGCCAAGGCCACGGTTCGATCGGTCGAGCCGGTATCCACCACGATCATCTCGTCCACGGCCGACTTGATGGATTCCAGGCAGGCCACGATGTTGGCTTCCTCATTTTTCACAATCATGCACAACGAGAGGCGTGCGCGACCGTGCTTCCATTGGGAATGGGCCAAAGGTACAATCTTGCGTGGCTGGGGATGTGGGTGGTGCGAATGATGCCGTTTGCTCATGATGCCAAAGCCTCCTGGGTGCTCTACCCATCCTTGCGTCAGCGAAAGGTGCAATAATGCTTGACCTTAAACCCGTCTCGTAAAATGTTCGACAAGTCCACCTGACTTCCGTAGGGGATGTCGGCGGAAATGCTCCATTTATTTTTAAAAATCTCCCAATTGCGTTTCAGACTGGCCGTATAGTCCAGGTTTAAATCCGCGAAGGTCTGACTCCCGAAATGGTGCACGTAGCAATCCCGCGCAATCCAGGATTCAAAACCGGCCAGGGTCGCACGCAGGCTAAAGTCGTCGTCCTCAAAATTCCCCAAGCCAAAACGATTGTCCAACCCTCCGATCTTTTCCACCACGGCCCGCTTGACCAACATGCAAAAACCCACCACCCGCCAGCAACTCTCGGATTCCCCCGCATGCTCCCGGGCATAGGTTTGGGCAAACTCATCCAAGCCGTCCAAGGAATCCAGGCGATACGTCGGGTTGTTCACCTTTTGGGGACCCGAAACATAATTGGTCATGGGCCCTACCAATCCCACATTGGGGTTGCGGCGCGCACACGCCAGCAGGCGCGTAAGCCAATACGGCGTCACCACCACGTCGTTGTTCATGAGCAACAGATACGCGCCCTTGGCCACGGCCATGCCCTGATTGTTCCCGCCGGCAAATCCGGCATTGACCGCATTCTCAATGACGGTCAGGCCTCTGCAAAACTCATGCGGAACCGAATTCAGTTGAGCTTCCAAGCTGTGCAAATACTCCACGGTGGCATCGGTGGAGGCATTGTCCACCACGATCAATTCAAACGGCTCCCGGGTATGCAACAGCACACTCTCAAGGCATGCACGCGTGATCCGCAGCTGGTTGTGCGTCAGGATGATCAAACTGGTCAGTTCGGCCTGTGCTTTTTCCTCGACCAAGGAAAAGACCGCCTTCACTTTCGGTGTGAGGGCGTCGGGCGTGTAACGTTCTTCAATAAACCGTCGTCCCGCCTGAGCCAGTTTGTTCCAAAGACCCTTATCCTCATAAAGGCGGATCACATTCTGCGCAAAGGTGTCGGCCTCGTCGGCAATCAGGATGGTCTCTCCATGCACCAACCCCATGCCCTCGGCTCCGATGGACGTGGTCACCACGGGGAGCCCATGTCCCAGCGCTTCGCCGATCTTGCCCTTGATGCCCGCACCGTAGCGCAGCGGGGCAATGGAAATACGGCAGAGATTAAGGTAGGGTTTGGTCTTGGGCACGTAGCCGGTGATGATGACGTGATCCCCTTCCAACTGCCGAATCTTCTCCGGCGGGTTGTCCCCCACGATGTAGAGCTTCATCTCGGGTATGACCGCGTTGATCTTCGGGAGCACATCCTTGACAAAAAACACCATCGCATCCTGATTCGGAAGATGGTTGAAGTTCCCCACAAAAAGCAGACCGCTGCGCATTTCGTACGGAGCGCTCTCGGGTGCCAACTCATGAATCGTGGGAACCACGAACATGGGAACCGCAACACCTTCGCTTTCGAGAACGCGTTGTTCTTCCTGCGTAACCACCACCATGGCGTCACTCTGCTTATATATGGCCAATTCCTCAAGCTTGGTACGTTGGGCTTTTTTAAGCAGCTCCGCGTCTTGATGCAATTCGGCTTGGCGTGTTTCACGCAGATAGTGGATATCCACATTGTCGATGATGATCTTCGTCTTGGGCGAAAGCTTGCGGATGTCGGCGAGGTAACTCTCGGCAATATGATAGAAGGAGAGCCACGCCACATGGTAAAACTTCTCCTCCAAAATGGCCTTGAGATCCACCGGATCGGCTTTGATCTTTTGCCCGCGTCGGGCCAAGCGAACCGGATCCGGGCCGTAGACTTTGATGCCCATGATTTCCAGCTCTTGCTTGTAATGCGCCGGTCCTCCGTCGCGGGAAATGTAGGTGACCGCGCACCCTTGTTGGCGCAGGATTTTCAGAATGCTGAAAAGGCGCAAGCACCCGGCGGCCCGGTCATGCATGGGCCAGGTGGGATCTGCCACCAATACATTCATGCCCACCAGATTCGGCAACCCGTCCGTTCGAGTATCTTTGGGCGTACGCAAGCGCGCGCGATCGGCCGTGACCGGAGTCTTCCCGGAAACATTTGGGGACGGTTCATGCGTTTGCAATTCCGTCCGCCATTTTTGCACAAACTTTTCCTGATTTATAACTTGGAAACGCTTGTACCCCGTGTTCAGATTGGTCCCGGCTGTAATGCCCTCAAAGTGAACAATCACCGAGTCCGGACAGAACATAACCTTGTAGCCGAGTTTGCGGATGCCGAAACACAGGTCCACATCTTCGTAATAGGCCGGAACATAGCGCACGTCAAATCCATCGAGTTGTTCAAACAAATCTCTGCGTACCAGCAAGCAGGCTCCGGAACAGTAATCCACCTCCACCAACCGGTTGTAGCTGTCTTTGGCAGGGTCGTCAAATTTGCCAAAGTTCCATCCGCTGGCATCATTAAAAATAATTCCTCCCGCCTCCTGCAGACGTCCATCCGGATACACCAACTTGGCGCCCACACCGCCCACCTGGGGATCTTTCTCCATAACGGCGAGCAGCGCGTCCAGCCATCCAGGCATGACGACCGTATCGTTGTTAAGAAACAAAACATATTTGCCCGAGGATGCTCGCGCGCCCATGTTGCACGCACGGACGAACCCCTCGTTTTTCTCATTGCGTACGATGATGACATCCCCTTCGAGGCAATTTAAAAATTCCCCAGTACCGTCGGTTGAGGCATTGTCCACCAAGACCACTTCGTACTTGCCCGAGGGGGTGTTTTGTTCCAAGGATTCCAGGCACTGCTGCGTGTACTCAACCTTGTTGTACAAGGGAATCACCACGCTTACCTCAAACCCGCGCGGCACCTCGGTGGCCAACGGCTCGATGGGCTGAGGTTGCGTCTCCGCGGCCGACGAATGTTCGTCCTGCAGCTGGATGTTTTTCTCCTTCAGCATGCGTTGCAGGCGTTCGATGTAGGCTTCTTTTTCCTCCAATTGCTTTTGGGCATTTTGGTACGCCAGATGCACGTGCTGCATCTGCTCATCGCGGTAGCGCCAAATACGCTCACTCAAATCCAAAAGCAGCGCATTGTCCGCGCCCGCCACAGGTTGATCCGAGCAGACCGCGATATCGTAGATATCCTTTTTGGGGGTCTCGGTGGGGCGCAGCCCACGCCCGGTTTGCTCGATGCGAAACTCCCGCCAGTGTTCACTTGCCCCTTCGAGCGTCCAGATAACCGAGGCGGGATAGATCTTTTGGCCCAGCAAAACCGTATGCGCGAAATAATTCCCCAAAAAGGCCTTGAACTCTTCCACATAAAATTCCCGGACATGGTATTCGTTCTTATAGTTCGGGGCATCGCTGTAAAGGTATTTGTTGGGCGTAGAGACAATGAACACGCCGCCGGGCTTAAGCAGCCGTTTCACTTCTTTTAGAAATGCGAGTTGATCGTCGGCCCCCACATGCTCGATGGTTTCAAAGGAGACAATGACATCAAACACACCTTCACCCGGAACAGGTATGGCCGCAACCGATCCGACCAGGAACTCAACCTTGGCACTGAGGTAATGGGTCGTGGCGTGCAGGACCGCCTCGGGGCTGATATCCACCCCCACCACACGCTGGGCGCTTTGGGACAGAAAAAAACTGCCGTACCCTTCCCCGCTGGCAATGTCCAACACCTCTTTGCCCGCCACCCAGGAGGAGGCATACAGATACCTATGCCAATGCTCGTAGGCAATCTCGGGATAATCGAGATTGGATAAAAAACGTTCACCGGTAAATTCCATTTCACCCATGGATCCCCCTCCAGGAATGCCTAAGGCTAGACCAAACGAATCACCTTGTCTGGCGTACTTTTTTCCTGCAGTCAAAGTATCGGTCGGTCTCACTAAAACTAGAGGGAATCCTGACGGGTATCAACCCAAACGCAGTACGTTCCGATACTCTTCCCAGAAAACCAGAGATGCAGAAATTGGGCCTTCTCGATTCTGCACACACTTCATAGGTGCGTATAAAGGAGCTACGAACGTGTCTACAGGTACCTTGGAAAAAAGCCCGACGCATACACAACAAACCCGTGCCTGGCTGGATTTATTGCGTGAATGCCTTTGGATGAAGTCTTACTCCTACGCCACGCTACTGTGGGCGCGCCAATACCTGGTCGATTACTTGGGCACCTGCCAGGATGCACCTGCCAACCTGACGGCCCTCTCCGCCCAGCTCGAAACCTGGCAGTGTCAGTATGCAAGCCAAACCCCTACGCCGCAGGATATTCAAGATCTCTTCAACCTCAACCCCATGACCGACAGCGTCCTCATGGCCGAACGCAGCCAGACATTTCAAGCATGGAAAACCCGCATGGAGCCGCTCATGCAGGCGCTTAACCACTTGTGCATCCGAACCTTCCGGAACGAATCTGCCGTTGCGCATGTGTCACGTGCACTTGCCCGCACCCAACAGGATTTTTTCGCGCCTCCGCCAGCCTCGATCAAGCGCACCTTGAAGAACATCGGCTTCTTGGAAATACTCCTCGGCGAGACCCGCATGTCCGCACCGCCGCGTTGGCTGATCTTGGATCAAAACAATGTCTGCAACTTCAAATGCAAGATGTGCCAGGTCCACAGTGAGGGCAACGCCTTTGTCCCGGGTTATTTCACGGCCTTAGACCAGTTGAATAGCTGCCTGCCTTGGGCCGAGCAAATCACCCTGGGTGGCACCGGCGAGCCGCTTATGCATCCCATGCTGGGAGAATTGCTGGCGCATAAAACACCGGACACGCATGTCACCATCAACACCAACGCTTCCCTGGTGACCAAGCACGCGGACCAACTGGCCAAAATCGATGAAATCGACGTAAGCTTTGATGGAGACAACCCGGAAACCTTTGAAACCCTGCGTCTCGGCGGCAATTTTGAAAAAACCCTCGAAGCCATCCGGCATTTGAAACAGCTCTACCCTGACAAGATGATCCTGCTCAACATCGTACTTTCGCGTCTGAACGTGGACGAATTGCTGGGCATGGCCCAATGGGCCAAGCGACTGGGTGTGACCTACTTGGCGCTCAACCCCATTTATACCGACGGTGCGCTGCATTTCCTGCGCCTGCGCACCAGTGACCGCCAGGTTATGTTCGAGCAGTTCCGGCGCATCGAAGCCGAATGCCCGGGCGTCAATGTGGTTAGCAACATCCAGGATACCGAGTTTATTTCAGACGCAGAAGACCATCCCGTGCCCAAGGCGGAATTGCTCCAACGGCTGAAACAGGTTGTACCTGCCACCCGGCCACCTTTGCCCAAACTCGAAGAACTTGCCGCCACGCTGGCCCCACTGACCGAATTCCCCTGGTGGCCCTTGGCGCCTGCGAAGCCGGCTGAGCCGAACCAGCATCAACTGGCTACGGACACCAACAAGGCTCTGACGCGCGAACGCGAGCTCGGAAGTCGTCTGGGGCACCGTGAACACATACGTCTGCCTTACTGCCTGGCCCCCTGGCTTATTGCCTATTTGTATGCCAACGGTACCGTGAAACCTTGCTGCTTCCACAACTACCCCATGGACGAGACCATTGCCAACAAGCCACTGGAAGAGGTTTGGAACAGTGTGGAATACCAAATGCTGCGCGAATCCATGCTTTTCCAACGCGACCTTCCGGTCTATTGCCGCACCTGCACCTCCGGCATGCGCGTCTGGATCAAAGATCGCTTGATTCAGTTTGCGGCCAACTATGGGTTTAAGTATCACGAGACGGATGACACCCTCCAGTTCAGCGACCGTCTGGATTTGGAAATCATCCTGCCACATTGAAAATTCATTCTCGGAAAAAGTTACAACGAGCGGTTCATGGGGCAACCTTGAGCAAGGCGCTCGCCTCGTGATAGGCTCG
>CAZSAP010000004.1:180770-303143 GCA_964604705.1 uncultured bacterium | reverse complement strand
TGCCAGGCACCAATTTAAGTTTTGTATATTCCCCACTTGTTGCTTGCCTTGCTTGAAGACTTTACTCTCGCCACTGTGTGCAAAAGACGTGTTCTAGGTGCTTGCCTGCGGACTGCTGAATGACTTCACGGGTATAATATGCCCTTAACATACTGGTTTCAAGTAGTTTTCCTAAAAGAATTCCCATCTTTAATGTATCAAGCGCTCTGTTTTACCTCGGCTTTAAATTTCTCAGAACCAAGAATCTGTAGCTTCCCCATCTTCCCTTCCAACTCAGCGGACAATTCATCTTTGCCTAACACAAAGTTAAGGTAAAACGCCCTGCGTTGGTCTCGCTTCTTGGCCAGTCCTAAAAAAGTTGGGTGCGGTTTCAAGGGCAATAACGGATGGGCGTGCCCATACGCATAGCTACCAAAACTACCCATTTCCCATTTTCCCGGATGATCCACCAGTCCAGCTTTGACCGGGTTGCGGTCAATATAGCGCAGGCAGGCCAGCGCGTATTGGTCGTCTTGGACAATACAAGACTTGAACCGATCCCCCCAAAAATGCCCTGCCAACTTGTACTTTTTGTTAAACAGTTTGGCATACAAGACTTTAAACTCCCCCATCACTTTTGATAAATCCGCCTCATTCTCAATGCGGATCAACATGTGGAAGTGGTTGGTCATGGGAGTAAACGAATAAATCGTCACCCCATACTTCACCAGAATCTTTTCCAAACATTGGCACAACAACTTCTGGTCAGCCTTCTTCTTCATATACAGTTTTCGGCCATTGGTGCGGGATGTAACATGGTAGGTCAGGTTTGCAGCTTTCAAACGTAACGGTCTGCCCATAAAACACCTCTTCAGTTGATTAGAAGTGTTTTATTTGACCAGACACTGAAAAATTAATTGCTAAACACATATCTTTTTGTGCCTGGCACCTATACCCAGTTCATTTTGTACCGGCGCCAGAGTGTGCATTAGGCTGTTAGGTGAAATGGTGCAGCCAATCATCGAATATACAATGCTGAAAATCCACATATATCCATTATCAAATGACCAAGGATAATATACTTCAATGTTCGCGTATTCTTATAGACAAGGCTCCAAATAAATCCAGCCAGAAAAGTAATAGGAACAATAACAAACTCACTATTTGGATTCGAAATTTTCCCCAACGCAAGGAAATGCATTAACGCAAAAATTAAATTGAAATAAAATGCATAAATCCACCAATGGTTAGTGACGTTATCAAACAATATTTTTCTCCAGTAAAGTTCTTCGAAAATTGGGTTTATTAAAGAAAATCCAATACCCGCAATTAAGAACGGGAAAATTCTATAGTACTCAATATTTTCAAATACAAAGTAAATTGATCCAAGGCTGATTGCAACAGCAAAAACGTTCCAAAACATTTTCCCTGTTGGCTTATCAAAAATTGTTTTAAACGAGTTTAATCCTGATAAACCCGCAATTGAAATGAACAAAATAATCCAATAACTTAAAACAAAAGCAACCCACACCCATGGTCCATTGATGTGCTTCAAAAAATCCGCAATGGTTATTAGTATTCCAATAGTTATAAGGGGGCTAATCATTGTAAAAATGTACTTTTTGTTAACGGCCATCAAATACTCCTAGTCGTAATTTGTAAAAGATGCAAGGCAACCATTTCGAAAAGTGCCAGGCACCCATTCATGCGCTCATATGCTTCTGCATAACCTCATGGGTGCAGTACAATAGTTTTGCTGGTTCAAAAGGCGCGACCAAAAATTCGCTTGCCCCCGCTTTATGCGCGCTTTGAACGTCCACTTCTTTCGCCCTAGGAGCAATGACAATAATAGGCGGGCAGTTGGGGAGCTTTGTTTTTAAACTTAGGATTAGATCGTCGGTTTTAATGCCAGGTAGATAATGGTCTATGAAAATAACATCGGGTTTGAATTTCACTATCTCTTCCGTTAGGCTTGGCAAATCAAAAGAGTTAACATCCCCAATCCCACCGCACACACAGCCTTCATCTTCAAAAATGAATCGAAAGGCGGTAAACAAATCTTTCTCATCTTCTGCCATATATACCCGAACCCCCTCCAGGTTGCCTTTAACCTGTGTAAAGTCCATCCCGCGCGGGTCTTCATATATCTTTTCCTCTGGCCATTCTTTTCGGTTTGCCCTAGGCCCCAAAACAGCGTCCCAAATTCCACTAAAAAATCCCATCATCGTCTCCTTTCTACGAAAGGTGCTCGAAAGGTGCCCGAAAGGTGCCAGGCACCATTTTCATTATGATTGTCCCCCGCTCCATTTTCGAATTAATTTTTAACACCATTCCGCGTCGCTACTTTCGATTTTATTTTCGTTAAATGTATTGACTTGTACATCTTCGGAAATAAAATTTCAGGATAAAATCCGTCCGGCGGCTTTATTGTTCCAGAATAGCCTTTTTCCTTAAGGTTGCAATGTAGTTTGCCATTCCAGTTCAGACATAGAAAAATCGCCGCTTTTTTCTTACATGCATGAAGAATATCTCTAATTACAAAATCGTTCGGTCCATGCTGCCATTCAATAGCAAAATCCACTTTAGGTGTTGAAATTATTTTGCAAACCAATCCTTCCAAGGTGTTCGAGTGGATAACTTGAAAACCCATAAATGTAAACACCGCAACCAAATCATCTTCAGCCCAATAAAAAGGCAAAACTATATTATATTTTTTTGGATCAAATTCCACTTTACTCATGCCCCCCCATATTTCCGAGGTATGTTTATGTTTAGGGGAACTCCAGGTGACAACTCAGCAACTTAGTAGTCCCCAGTAAACGGTACCTGGCACGAAATTAAGTTTCTTATATTCCCTGCTTGTTGCTTGCCTTGCTTGAAGACTTTGCTCTTGGTACTATGTTCAAAAGACTTGTTCTAGGTGCTTGCCTGCGGACTGCTGAATGACTTCACGGTTATAATATGCCTGCAACATGCTGGTTTCAAGTAGTTTTCCTAAAAGGATTTCCGAAAGGTGCCAAACTCTAAACGCTCAGATCTCTCACTCCGTTCGAGATGACATTCAACGGCAAAGGTGCCAGGCACCTATTGCTTCTTTTCAGAATCCAAATCCCAACCGCGTGCCCACTACCCATATCAAACCTGAAGACGGAGTAATTTGACGACCACCGCTTGTAACTATTGCTCCATTTGCCCAGGAATATCCCACTCCTAAAAAAGGTGAATAGTAAACCCCAACCCTATCACCCGACAGGAAACCCCAGCCTGCCTCAGCTAATATATTTGTATAACTCACGGTAGCCTTGTACGAATCATAACGCTCGTTTACACTCTCCACTACCGGACCAAACCATAGACCACGTGGGGCATAAAACTTTTCCAAAGGATAGCAACGTATAGCGCCTTGAAAGCCCCAATATGTGTATCGATCTGGAGAAAAGCCCTCGTAAATCCTAACTGCGCCTGGACCATTAAATTTATAACCCGCAGCCAGTGAAATGTTTTGATGAACCATACGTTCATACTCTACAGTCGCCGCACCAAATAAAAACCCAATCGGTTCGAGTGTAATCAGGTTCTGAACATTTCGGGAGATTCCATGAAAGCGTGTTTTTTTCCTAGGCAAGCCTATGTTATTGACGCCCTCAAAGGTTCGCATTAAATGATTGATCGCAAGTATGCCAGGTCGGATCTCGATGGCTGCTTTGGGTTCGTCGTGAACAACAGCTTCTACGTTTGCCTTTTTAAGGCCATACGACCGACTACCCAAGTCATATTTAAATCGAATTTCATCTTGTTGCACATTAAAAACAGTCACTCGAGGAAGATATGCCTTTTGTTTTAAAACAATAACCTTCGTGTCATTTTTACTGCTATCGTTCTTTAAATAACCGACGGCCCCCGGACGTCCGACAAAATCCGTACTTACTCGTGCATCACGCGAAGCCAACTTATAAATTAACTCCTGACTTTCCGCCTTACTCTTGATAACTACCAGACCTTCTTTTTGCAAATCTTCAAGTTCGATCTCCAATCCGTTTTTCGGAATATCCACTGCAATTAATTCCACATTTTTCATTTCAAAACAATTAACTCGCTTAGAACGAGGAACGGTAAAATAAACCATTCCATTTTCCTCTTCAATAATATTTACATTACGCACATATACTGGCCCTGCAATGATAATACAGTCCATTTTGCTTCTAGCCGCTTCAACGACCGCCAGGTATTCCTCTTCGTTTTCATACTCTACTTCTTCGTTACCTTCTTCGCCGCCAAGCCCCACTCCAACCAATTGAGTTTCTAACACTGAAGTGGCACGGCTATTGTTCACGGCATCCGCAACTGACGCTTCAGCGTTTACAGCATTAGGCGCAACTCCGATTAATAAAATAACCGCGAATATATTTTTAAGGTAAAAGCGCATGTTGTCCCATCCTCAGCAAAAGGTGCTCGGCACCTATTCATGTAAAACGTTTAAGTCTGGGGACAGGTACTAGTACCTGTCCCCAGTGAAAGATGTCCAGCTCGTCCAAAAGGTGCTAGGCACCAATTTCGAACCCCGTCTCCTCCACATTTCACTTACGCTCCCAAGGCCACAATCCCCCCCGGTGCGCAGACGGAACTTTTTCAACGGCCATATCAGCGGCTGCCTCGGGGTTATCCGCGATTGGAAACCTATCAGACAAATTCTTGTTATACCGTTCCTTCATATCGGCATTTAGGCTGACTAGAATGAAAATGCCCTCAGAGGTCTGACATCTTAGGGCCTCTTGAAAAAACATCCGCCAACCGTTTTCACTAACCCAACTAACACCACCAAGATCAATCACCACTTTGCAATAGGACCCTTTTTCAGATTTCCAAAACAAAAAGTTCTTTAGCTCACGCTCGGAGGTTTCATCAATTCTTCCCTTAAGCTTAATGATTTTGACTTCCGGATGCCGAGCACTAACCGTGATATCCATGTCTAAGGGTTTCACACACAAACCTCCTTATGCCGAACTACCTCTGCAGGGACAGTGTTCGGTTGTCTGAAGCCGAAAGGTGCCAAGCATCCGTTCACACAGGCACTTTTTACTCCCCTAAGCATGACTCAATTTTATCCGACGTTTGGTTTGAACCTTTAAAGTCAACCCTATGCATTGGATCAAATTCATAATACTCTCCATGCTTGGATTTCCGGTCTTGGAGGTCATTTTATATAAACTGGCGCGGTGCAGGTTGCATTTTTTGGCAAATTCCGACATATTGCCCTGAGCCGCCGCCACATCACGCAGCGCTATAAAAAACACCTTAGGGTTCCCGTCTTCCAAAGCGGCATTCAAATACGCCTCGGCTTCCCTGGGGTTTTCTAACCGTTTGATTAATCCTGGTTTATACTCCCGCCCTGCTTTCACGTCTCATTTCTCCTTTGATAATCCAACCAATATTTTTTCGCTGTAACAATATCTTTTTTCTGACTTTGCTTGTCTCCACCGCAGAGGAGCAAAACAATCTCCGAGCCATAGTAGCTAAAATATATCCGATAACCTGCCCCAACATGAATACGCAATTCGAACACGCCCTCACCTACTGACCGACAGTCTCCTGCCAACCCCAGCATGAGTCGGTTTAATCTGGCATCAACCACCGCTCGGACCTGAAGACTGACCTTCTTTGAACAAATCCAATCGGTAAAAGGGAATCGTTTGTTGGACGTTTGATACTCTATCAACCTTTTCTCAAACACATCTACCTCTTTAAGTGTCGCCTATATTAGACATTTAGTCAAGTGCCGTTACACTTAAAGGATTAGACCAAAAACCGATATGCTCGTTGCCTACAATGCACACTTTTTGTGTTTTTCGGGGGGATGGTAGCAACTTAGAAACGGTGCCAGGCACTAAATTTACAACCTCTATCCCAGCACTGATTTCCTCACTCAGTCCAAAACTTAGCCAAGTGCGGAATATCGTTTAACTCAATATTCTCGCCTCGGGCATTAGCAACACCTTCTTGAATACAAAGGATTAATTCCCGCACATTTCCATGCCAGAAATACTTTAATAGTACTTCTA
The DNA here is from genome assembly GCA_964604705.1 of uncultured bacterium. Lineage (GTDB taxonomy): Bacteria > Oederibacteriota > JAAXVQ01 > JAAXVQ01 > JAAXVQ01 > JAAXVQ01. Next base: position 297,105 of record CAZSAP010000004.1, on the reverse strand, counting down.
ACAACTCCGGAGTGACAAAATTCACATTTTTCTCGAGTTTAACATTAAACTTCTTAATAAAATGCCGAACCAAATCCGGCAAATCTTCCAAGTGTTCTTTCAGTCGTGGTACATGAATCACTTTGTTGTGAATTCGGTTATAAAAATCAGGGTGGAACCATTTACGCTGAAGCAACTCCTTGAGATTTCGAGTGGTGGTCAGTAAAACAATTAAATCCAACGTAATCCGCTCAGACGATCCTACGCGCGAGATGGTTTTTTCCTCTAAAAACTTCAATACGTTTTCTTGCATTTCATAAGGCATATCCCCAATTTCATCCAAAAGCAAAATTCCACCGTTGGCTTCTTCAGCTTTCCCTACCCCGTCAGTATCACCTTTGTTTAATGCATTCGTATCACCAAAAAGTGTAACTTCAAAAAGATGTGATGGTACATAGTTGAGATCCACACGTACAAAGGGTTTATCGCTGCGTAAACTCGCTTTGTGAAACGCCGTAGCCAGCAAGGTCTTCCCTGTAGCTACTTCTCCTAAAAACAATACATCCTTCTCCTCGCGAGCGGCTTTGCTCACGTCATCAAGCAACTTTTGCATGACTCGAGACTGCCCAACAATGTCTTCTCGCCAGTTTTCAACCATAGGTCATGCTCCTTTGAAAGTTGATGAACCGTATGTTCTTACCCCAAAGTCGTTTATGTATATGTTAGGAGACGGCGTTCGTTCCTTTTTTACAAAGGCACCGTGCAGCCAACAGCCACCATTTGGTTTTGCGCTTGCCCGGAATAAATCGTCGCGCGGTAGAACACATCCAGGTTATACCCCGCCTCCTCCCAGCCAATCCCCGCAGTCACCCTTGGTAGGTACATATAGGTACAGCCCACGCGTGTTGCCAGTTTAGAGAGAAACCAATATTCAAACCCCACTCCAATTCCCTCATTGGCATCATCGACTGAATAAGGAACAAACGCACGCGCCAGAAGCCCTAATCCCGCCCACCACTGCCGTTCCACCGACTGAGCAGAGAGCGCAAGCACAATACCGTCGGTTACAAATTCATCGCTTATGTAATCATATCTCCGAGTAGTGGTGTATGGATTTATAAACGAAGCATAAGTCGTCATTACTCCGCCAGAGGGAATATCGGGAGGTGTCCGGCGATAGGTCCTGTCTCTAGTTGAGTGTGCGGTGGTTTGCTCTGTGATCACAAAATAATGTTTATAACTAAAACCCACATGCATTTCAGTGGTACTGGTGGCAACGCATTGCCACAGGAGGATCGGCTGAAGCGTATACCCTACCAGGTCTTCCTCTGTACGCACTGTTTCCACAGACCTTCGTGTTTCCACGAAATCCTCATGATCGTCAACGGTCCCGTCGGTATAACTCGTGGTTTCGTTTGTCTCTTGGATGTCTTGTACAATCCTGCGTTTCTGCAAAAAATTGGCGAGGCAGCCAAAAGTCCAGCGGTCATTAGGTCTATAGATCATTTGCGAATCCACAAAATTGTACTTGGCATTTTCGTCCAATGCTGCCCTAGTTTCCTTAAACCAATCATAGGTTTCCAGCACCGTCACCTCAGGACCGTACGGCTGGAGGTACCCAATGCCACTGGGAGCGTGATGAATGGCAGTACGTTGATTTAGTACATGGTTGGTGTATGTGTTTCTGGTTTCACAACTGGTGCGGATGGCACCGCCGTTTATTCCGACGGTCCAGTCCCCTGAAGGGTGCTGATACCCGGCGCCGACTTGCCAAAACGAGGACTCTTTCCGGTCGTTATCCTCATATACTTCCCGAATCGGCCGGGCATATTGGTATTCGGCTCCGAGTGCTAGCCCTGGAGAGAGTTCATACGCCGTACCCATGCTTCCCACAACTTCCACATGCGGGAGTTGGCCAGAATCATATGCCGGGTTCCCGTACGTATTTAACAATCCATTCGCACTTGTCGCAACTTGTAAAGCCCACTTGGGGAGGATTCTATACAACACGCCTTGAAACCCTCCCCCCGTGCCGCCCAATTGAAGTTCGGAATCTTGCATGGCCGACTGATAGAACCGACTGGCCAGACTGTAATCCAAACGGTTTTTCGCAGGCAACAAAACCATGCCCGAAGGATTTCTTAGGTTAAAAAGATTTAATTCGTTCTTTTCACCAGGACTTAAAATACCCGCTCCACCCAATGCTTCTACTCGGTAATCATTGTTCTCCGAAAGTGACATCAGTGGCTCATTAAACCCAGCCACGGGTCCAACCAACGTTGCTAGCACAACCACAGGAAAAACCGAGCGTAAAAGAGTCGAAAGGTGAACACACATGTAAAACTCCCAATAAATGAAGTGTCGTAATAGCATGATCGGGGACGGTAACAACTGTACAACTTAGTCCTCGCCATCAAAGGTGTCAGGCACCGATTTAACTTTGACTTTATCCAAGTACAAAATATTACGTTTTTTTATAGTTTCAGACGCGTTGCGCGAAAGGTGGCAAGCACCAATTTAAGTTAGGAAATTGGATGCCACGTTCAGGGGCGGTTTCCGCAAAAGTTTTAGGGTTTATACATCCCCCACTTTTTACGAATACCACTTAAGCCTTGCCAGAACGCCGCGCTCTTGTTAAAACATCCGTTATTCTTTTTTCGCTGGAGCATGGTCATGGTCCCTGTCGTTTCACCGCGCGATCAATATATTGGTTCCCTGCAAATGGCGGCCACTGCTTTTCTCTGGAGTCTGGCCGGGCTGTTTATAAAAGCCATAGACTGGAACCCGTTCTACATTGCCATGTTCCGCAGTGCGACCGCCGCATTGTTCATCGTCATTGCGGTCCGCCGTTTTTCATTTTCCTTTTCTTGGCCCCTCGTTGGTGCGGCGTTGGCCAATGCCCTCACCATGATCCTCTTTATTTCGGCCAACAAAACCACTACGGCCGCCAATGCGATCCTCTTGCAATACATGGCGCCCATCATCACTTCCTTGTTGGGAGTCTGGCTGCTCAAAGAAAAACTAGGCTGGGAAAGTGCAGTGGCTTTAGGAGTCATTACCGTCGGTCTGGTCATCATGGTCATGGACAAGGTCTCTTACGGCACAACGTTGGGAAACGTGCTGGCGCTCCTGTCGGCCGTGACCTTTAGCTTCTACTTTATTTTCATGCGCATGTTGGCCAAAGAGTCCACCCTAGAAGCCGTGCTGCTCTCGCACCTATGCGCCGTCATGGTGTGCGCCGTCATTGCCGCGTTCCTTCCATTACCGAAGTTCACATTGATTTCCGTAGGCGCTGTATTAATTCTCGGTGTATTTCAAGTGGGGATAACGGCTTTACTTTTTGCGGCGGCCATAAAAAAAATCTCCGCATCCACTGCGGTTCTCATTGCGGTCATTGAACCTGTGTTCAATCCGCTCTGGGTGTTTCTGGTCCTGGGTGAAAAACCCGGAACCAACGCGGTCGTCGGTGGTGGGTTTATTGTGCTCGCGGCCACACTGGCCTCATTGGCATCCGCCCGCCGCACTAAAGCCTAAGGACCCCAACCATCCCCACTAGGCAAATGGCGCTTATGGAAGAGGCCTGGCACCTTTTTAACGTTTGTTGCCCGTGGGTTACTGTCTTATCAATACTCAGCAATAATAATTTTCTTCTGACGCATCATCACTTGCCAGGCCCCGGGCTTGCTCATGAGCTTCCCCATGTTCTTGGGCACCACCTGCCACCGCAGTCCGTAGTAGTCAATGCACCATCCGCAGGGCGCGGCCTTGCCTTTTTTCGTGAAATAATCCCAGTAATGATCAATCTCCGCCTGATCTTTACAGCGAAGGCTCAGCGAGATGGCATCGTTGAGTGGATGATGTCTTTTCTCAGTACTCATGAACGAGTACGGTTGCTTAAACAGGCTCACCTCGCACAACTCGGCATTCCCAGAGGGCGTTTTCCCCAGCGGGGTTATGCTCCCTGCGGCAAACGCCTCGCCGAAAACACCGCGGTAATACTTCACCACGTCCCGCAGTTTCCCCTTCGGTGTGTGAAACCACACACTGGGTACAATCACTTGGTTACGCGCGCTCATGGTCTAGCCCTCCTTCAAAATGTGCCTGAAAGGTATCCGGCACCGAATTCGCGAGCCTGGCCTTACATTTTATTGCTGTCCGCCAGCCCAATAATGTTGCCCTCGCAGTCTTCCACCCGGGCATACGAACCGTTCGGGATCGGCTGCCTGGGGGTGACCAGCTTGCCACCGGCTGCCAGCACCTTTTTTACGGTCTCCTCCACCGATTGCACGCCAACAACCACGGTGGGATGGCGCACGACCTTTTCCCGTGGGAACAGGCCGCCGTTAATGGCGCCCTTTTCGTCCACCATGTTATTCGCGTCGGTTTTAGCAGTATACGCCATGACATAATTCATGCCCGGCACTTCGGTCAGTTTCCACCCGAACGTGTCCGTGTAAAACTTCGCCGCCCGCTTGGGGTCGTCAAACGGTATTTCAAAATGCACAACTTTATCCATGGTTCCTCCTGATTTCATTTTTTGAAATGTGTCGGGCACAAAGCTTACCTTGCGAACGGCCGCTATCACTTTTAAACAGCAATAGCCTGAATGGTTCACTGGCCTATTCGACTTGTCATTCATTCCTACAGATTCTTTTTAAGATAAATCATGTCCACCAGCTGTATGTCGCCGTCGAACATCGGGTGGTCGTAGTGGTCGGTAAAAAAATTCTTTACCCGGTGCGAGATTTCAAATCCGCAGCCTGCATAAAACGCCAAGATGCCCGGCGTCTCGCCTGTCCCGACCAGCATGGTCTGGTAGCTGTTTTTGTAGACCTCGGAAACATACTGGATCAAGGCCCGGCCGTACCCTCGGCCTTGATATTTCCCGTACGTCGCTATGTTTTTTAATTCGCAGGTCTCGCGATCGACCGGCACGACCACGCACACGCTTTTCAAATCATCGTCGTATAAGGCAAACAGGTCTCCACTCGGCAAGTACTTGTCAATCATGTCTTCCTGTTCGTCTGCCAACAACAAGAGATCAAGAAACCGTTTCTTATGTTCAGTAACTTTTTCGATCCGCACCATGTTTGACGTTTCCTATCTGGTCTTGATTTTAAACGTGTCGAAACAGCGTTCAGCCTACAATTCACCCTGATGTTGGTACCAGTCCAAAAAATCCTGCGCCAGAGGTTGGGCAATGCCCTTCTCCGCAAGTGTGGCAACCAGTGACGGCGTGAGCCGGTTCCCGGCGTCCCGGAACTCGTTGATGCACTGGTGCCAGTCAAGGCCCTGGTCCGCCAGCATCTTCCGCATGCGCCCCACGTTGTAAAACGGCGCTGCGGAACGGGCCCCCGGGACCAAGCCCGCGTAGTCGCCTGCAGGTCCAGCCGCAGGTGGGCGCGGAGCCGGGCTGCGCAAGGCGGCCGGAGTTACTTTGATCGCCCCCCTGGGACTCTTATTTATCTTAACAATACTCTCAAGGATACCAGGCATCTGGTTGAAATAATCGAGGTTAACGACATTGAGGTTGTTGTACACATCCGCCCCCATCGCCCCGGAGCTAAGCCACTTTGTCAGTTGAGGATAAATGTACGAAACAGCCGCTTCCTGCAAGTTAATGGTCCAAATAACAAAATCAGCGTATTTGAAAATGGCCTGGCGGTCGCGGGTGGCCAGAAGGTTCGGCAGGTCGGTCTTCATCAAGTCTATTTTTTCACAGGGGGTATGGACAAAATCGCTTTGGTAGCCCTTCCAGGTACCGTCGATGTAATCGTTCTCGCCGCACCAAATATAGTTCGAGTTCTCTTGCATGCTGGTATCACGGCAGGCGGACGAGAGCAGCCACACTCGCGATCCCTGGGCCGTCAAGTTCTCCAGGTTGAACGCATCATTCTGCAAGGAGCCCCGGGGGTCGGCGCCGAGCAGGTAGTCCGGGAACTTGACCAGCACGTCTTTTAAAACGCTCAACACCTGGCGGCGCAGTTCCAGTTGTTCAGCCGCACTTACGTCCGTGTCATCGGTCCGGATGCGAATCAGCACCAACTCCCGGCGGGTTTCCTGCACAAAGCGCATGACGTCCTGCAGGCCCTTGGACAGTTCCTGGCCGTCGGCCGTAACCCCACAATGAACAAACGCAAATTGGCCCGTGGTCCGGTCAACCCCCACCCGCCAATCCAGGCAACGAATGCCCGCTTTCAACTGTTGGTAAATGTCGAGTTCCTGGCAGCGGAACCAGAGCGGGTGTTGCGGTTTTTCGCCAATGAGATCGTAATGGTGGTTGTCCTTGAAGGGTTGGGCCGTAATGGCCCAGTGCAGGTTGCGGTCGCTGAAAAACCCGGACTCGTGCGCGCCCGGGAGTGCGATCTCCCAGGGCTTTTTCCTGGCCAGGTCCGCGAAATACGACTCCATCCATATCTGTCCACCCTGCATGGTGCCTCCTGTCCCGTGAATTAACCCGTCTTTATCTTATTGCTTATTTCACGATTGCGACCTTGCTCTTCCCGATCTCTTTCCCGTCCTGCATGAGCCGGACCACATACAGGCCCGGCGCCACGGAACCGCAATCCCAAATCAGCATGGCGGTATGGTTCTCAAACAGTTGCGTGCTTAAGGTTGCCACGCGTTCGCCGTTGAGGTTGTAGATCTGTGCCTTCACATCCCCGGCCGTGTCTGCCTGAACCGCAAAGGTCATCCTGCTCTTGCCTGGATTCGGATAGGCCAGGAATGGTTTCCCGTTCAAATCCAGTCCGGTTCGTTCTGTGGTCAGTGTCACGGTCGGCGAAACCGTGGATGAAGGTGTGAAGGTCGCGCTTTGTGTCACGGTGCCGGTCTGCGTGACCGTGGCCGAAACGGTCAGCGTCGGTGTCACGCTCGCGGTGTTTGTGATTGTCGACGTGGGCGTATGTGTCGGCGTGACTGTCACGGATTGGGTGGCGGTGGCTGTCGCAGATACGGTCCGGGTAACGCTGATGGTGGGCGTAGGTGTTGAGGTCGCCGTTGAGGTCAGCGTGCTGGTCCGGGTTGCGGTTGCGCTAACCGTGGCCGTCAGGGTGGAGGTAAAACTGGGCGTCACGGTCGAGGTCGCGGTCCAGGTCCCGGTTGAGGACGGAGTGGCACTGGGTGTGGACGTCAGCGAGGCGGTCACGGTCGGCGTCGCCGTCAAGGTCGGTGTCGCTGTCCGCGTGGGAGTGCTGGTCTGGGTCACCGTAGCCGTAGGTGTAAACGTCGGCGAGCCGGGCGTTCCCACGGTAACGGCGATGGTGTTGGTATAATAGGTTTGATGGACGCCATTGACGCCGCGCATCCGGTAATAATACACCCCGGCGCTAAGCCCGGTGACCCCAAACGAGGTCCCTGCCCCAGCAGCATAATCCCAATACGAGCCAACCGTGCTTGTAAAATCTGAATTTGTAGATACATCTATCATGTAGAACGTTGCGCCCGACACAGCGGTCCAGTTGGCCGTAAACCCCGATGCTGTAACCGCCGTAGCGGCCGTGGCTACCGGCGCGGTCCCGGCAAACTCGGACGCACCCCGGTCATAGGTTGAACCTGCACGTAAATAACCCCGGCTATCAACAAACACCGCGCCATTGCTGCTGGCAGGATTGATCAAGGGACTGCCGCTGCCCGGAAGGCACGAGAACGCATAGCCGCCGTTATCGGCCAAGTTCGTCAAAACCGGATCCAGCTTGGACGTTTCTGTACCTGCGACGTCCCCGGTTGTCAGGGTATATGTATGCGAACCTGTGGATCCAATAAAATTGTACCCACCTGAAGTATAAGGCACATTAAATCCAAAGGTCCCGTTATCAATGTAAATATCCGTGTCACCGCTTCCGTTCACTGGCAAGTTGCCGGCGATTACGGTATTGGTAAAATTAATCATCCCTGCACTGGTGCCATAACCTGACAAACCGGCTTCCCATGATCCCGAGGGATCTGAGGAAACATTTTTGGTAATAGTGCAATTCGTAAGAGAAAGGATTCCGGCATTGTAGTGATAAACAGCGCCTGACTGAAACGACGTGTTTCCGCTGACGGTGCAATTTGTCAACGTGGTGGTATTGCCCGGATCTGCATAATCATAGACAGCGCTCCCATTGTAACTTACGTTATTTGTAAATGTGCACCCGTTCGCCAGAAAAACCCCTTCTGTAAAAACCGCGCCGCCTCGGCCGCTGGGATCACTCACCGTAATCGTGTTAGCGTCCAAGGTCGAACGGTGAATGGTGCAGGTGGCTGTCGAAGGCACGAAGATACCCGCGCCATGATTGCTCCCCCCTGAGAGAGCGCAATTTTTTACCACGCAACGGTGCAAGGTCACATTGGCGGTCCCGTTCAAACGCAGACCGGCCCCGTGTTCAGTAGAGCCCGTGACGGCTCCATTGCTGATGCTCAAATCGTAAAAAGCCACAGTGACTCCAGTCACATCAAACACCCGGCAAGCATTGCCTCCACTAATGGTCAGGTTGGCCGCACCCGGGCCTTTGATGGTCAAATTCGTATTGATGGCTATAGTGCCCGCGCTTAAGGTAATGGTGGCAGGGTAAGTCAGGTTGAACACAATCACGTCCCCGGAAATAGCATTGGTACATTCATACCTCAGCGTACCCGAAACCAGGGTATCGGCGGTGCTGGTCACGGTGCGGGTGGCAGCGTATGCACCGGCTCCCAACAGCGAAAAAAGTAACCCCAGGCAAACCATTCGCACCAAGCGGTGAAACGTCATAAAGCCTCCCAAAACCCGCATTTTCATTTTTTTTAAACAACACAAGCTAACACTTGCAATCATTGAAAACAATATAAATTTAAAGCCGAAGTATAAAAGGTGCTTGGCACCCATTTAGGAAGGATTTAATTGCACTTTATTCAGCTTCACTGAAATTTCAGAGGGTGCATCCTCACCGCAGTTTGAAGGTTTTGGGAGTATGGGCATGACCAATGGAATGGAATGAAATGATACAAACCCTTAAAAAAGAGGAAGCGCACCGAAGGGCACCTGGGGTGGCTTGCGCATGCCTTACTTCCAGCGAAAAACCCAGCGCCAACAGTTCGGGTCGTCGTCATGCCTTACCACGGAAATATCCTTGGCCAAGGTCAGATGGGCCAGGCCTTCCATGAATCCGTTCAAGGCCTCGCGCATGGCCAAAGGCATCTCAGGGTATTCCGCGACATAAAAAGTAACCCGCTTGCCCTCGGGGGCTTCTTCGGCCCAGACCCGACCCTTGCTGTGGTAGGTTTGCCACATGCGCCCGCTTTTGGAAATAACGTACGGAACCGTAAGCACTTTGAGGAAGACCTTGTACACACCGTTGAGGTTATCCAAGGCGATCATGTTGCCCAGGGAGCGCAACCCCAAATTCACGTCCTTCGGCGAAAGCACTCGCGCAGCTTTGAGCATAACACCCGCGTTTAGGTCCGTGTCCACCCAGAGGGTCGGAACCGCCCTTTGGTACTCGGCGAGTTCAGGTTTTGTCAGGGAGGCTAAAAACGTTTCCTGATGTCCCGGTGTGGCTTCGGCCATCAACTGGCGAATCATGAGCAACCCCGCAGCTTTCACCTCTGGCATGGCGAGCTCCTCTTGTTAAACGATGTTGGTCACCAACCGCATAACTTCAGTAACGGCATTTATGCTTTTAATCTTATCGGAATCCAAAATTCCTCTTCGGAACCAGGATCTTCATTCTTATATTTTTCACCCATAACCGCAAAATGCGGTCGAGTGTCCAAGGAATACTCCGACGCAGGCAGCCAGTCTTGCAGAATGGCTTGGTACATTTTGGGTGCCTGGCTCCCCAGACCCTTGTATTGAAAAACCGCATACATCCCTTCGGGCGACACCAACGTTTCCATCCCTTGGGGCAAGCCGTCAAAATCAGTCACTTCCACTGCCGCCCACTTTTCAAAGGTTCGCCCCGGGTTGAAGTCTTTAAAGAAGAGCTGAGGGTAAACATCAACCGCATACACTTCAACACCCACAGCGTTATTAATTTCCTTTTTCCTCGGCATGAACTGTCTCCACAATTCAAACGTCCTGTTGTTGGCAAAGGACGTTTGAATTCTCAGGCCGACAAATTTCATTTCTTTTATGGTTTTAATTTCCGGTTTCATTTCGCTCCTTCTGCTTGTAAAAACGGTGCCAGGCACCGAATTCGCTTTGGTTCATTCCCAGCCACCAATTACGCGGCGTGGTGCCTATTATACCAGCCGCTAAAATCACCCAGGAGAGATAGCGTTTATCACTTCCTCGATGTCGAACACTTCCAGCACGTCAAATTCAATTTCGGGTTGTACGCCCCGCACGCCCGACATGGCCAAGCACCGGTTTCCTGCAGTTCCTTTTTCTCCTCGAGCTTCCGCTTGCCCCGAGCCACGGCAAAAAGCACGGCGGTTAACCCCCAGATTACTCCGATCACGTAAAGGGCATTTATCGGGATTTGCAGGAGTCGGACAAGAGGAATCACAACGACGGGAACCAGGGTAACGATAAGTGCCTGACCGCACCAGCGCTCCCACTTAGGATCACTGGTAAAGCCGGTGTACCGAAGCACAACCGCCGCCACCACCAAAAACAAACTCAAATCCAAAAACGCCCAAAACATATTCCTCGCCTCCCAATTTCATACAATAGCACGTACACCCTCTTCCGTGAATAACCAAGCCGTCGCTTTCCTACCAGACGCCTTTAAATCCTATATGTGTCGGCAACTTCATTTGGCCGGTTTGTATGTCGCCTATCATTTCCAGTATCGTGTGATTGACCGCATCCTTCGCATCCATTTGTTTTTCTTAACACCTTTGACTTATTGGCCATGGACAATATTACAAATAATCTATACAGCAGGCAACCCGTGCCAGGCACCACATTCACATAGTAAGACCTACAAAAATTTCACAACAAACTTCTGGAAACAGCCTTTAAAAGTACGTAAGATGTCTTCCACCACGCACTCGAGAGGAGCCCTGCACTTATGATGGTATACCATATTGAATGCCCGGTGGACCAAGGATTTATCAATGCGTTTATACAAACCACGACAGAACATTTTAAGAAGCTCATGGAAGCCCCTAACCATGTAGGGCTTGACATTCTCCAAGCCCAGAACAATCCCAGGAAAATGTTGGTCTACCTGACCTTTGCAACCACCGAGGCGGCGGAAGCGTACGAAAAATCCGGTGATTATTGGGACTGGACCAAGTGCGTCGCGGCGTGGATAACAGGTCCGATTAAAGCAAGCATGTATTTGGTGCACAACCCTTCGGAAACGGTACCCACATAAGAACTCGGTACTTTCTACCCGCGGACTTCCAACGCGAGCAGGAAAAACAGTTTTGAACACCGACGAGTATATACTCATCCTGGAGAGGAGCCCACACTTATGATCGTCACTCAGATTGAATGCGCCGTGCCCGAGGAAAAGATACCGCTGTTTATCCAAACCTCAAAAACGCTTTATGCCAAGCTTATTCAGGAACCTGGCGTTATACGCATTGACATTCTTCAAGCGAAGCTTTTGCCCACCCAATTTTTGTTGTATCTAGCCTTTGCCTCCGAAGACGCGTCCAACGACTTTCGCCGTTCCGATTTTTGGGTATGGTTCCATGCCAATCCCGGGATTTCCCCAAGTTCCATTGATACGTACATATGTGCCTACCATAGGAAATTCGACCCGCTGAGTTGGCTCCCGCCCAGGCCCGCGGGAGCCAGCGCACCGGAGACGCCGCCGGCCCTGGACTTATCCAAAATATCCATTGTTGTGGTCGATACGCTTTCAAGCGGGATGTCGCTCTCTTCCAAATTTAAACCCCCTTTTTTTCGTAATTATAGTTTTTTTGAAAATTACGAAGACGCCAGGTCGTCCATCATCGCCCATCCACCTGATATTTTGATTCTGATGGATTTCTTCGCCTCGCTCTATTGGGACATGGATGATTTTCTACTCAAAGTGAAGCACCCGTATATTCCAAACCACATGAAAATCCTGGCGTATGTGACCTGGACGCCGGATGAAATAAAACGCAAAGACGCAGCGACGTACGGGCTTGATGGGTGGCTGCCCAGTCACTTGGACGAGCAGGAGAAGGTAATTGCGAACTTAATAAGCGCCATCAAGAAATAAGGGCGCCTGACGATCGAAGGGTTTCATCAGACACACACCACGTAAAACAATCTTTAACCCTCGCCGAGGTCACTTTCCCCGGTTACGGGAAACGGATTTCGATAATACTCACGCGCGGGTTTTATAAAATGAAACAGCGGCCGGCTAAGGTGATTGGCCACGGGGCTGGAAAAACGCAGATAGCATTTCATGTCTTTTGGCACTGCACCCACGGAGCTTTTCATGGCAATGGAGGTTCGTCCGGTGATGACATAGCGAACTCCGGCGGCCATGGCGGCGCGAATGTCCGCGAGCATAAAGTTCTGATAAAGCTCATAGGTTCGGCTGCACGCATACCGCATGCCATGGGCGTAGCCTTCCATTTCATCACCATTAAAAATCCGGGTGGTAAAACCGACCATCTCCTCCCCGGAATAATACGCCTCACATACAAAGGCATCGCCCAAATAAAGTTTTAATTTTTCAAGGTAATTGGGTGAGAGAAAAAACATCCTGAATTTTGCCCGATCAACCACTTCTGAGTATAAAGCGAACAAAACATCGCGTGCGTCCTGGATGTCCGGCAAAGAAAGTTCGCGTGTGACCAAGGGCGCCCCTCTTTTAAGCGCCGCCTGGGTGCGGGAGCGATACTTAGGTTTCATATCCTTCAGATATGCATCCAATGACGTCCAATGCGAACGGATGGGCACCACCATGTTAGGACCCGCATCAAAGCGATGGTATCCGCATGATTCCAACATGTGTGTCGAATGGGCATCCTGGGCATAGAAGTCCTTGATTAACGTAACGACCTTCCCGCCCGAGAGGTTCTGCCCAATCACATACGCTGCTTCGGCCACGGCATGCAAAAGCAGTGCAGCGTCAATGTTTCTCCCGGCATAGCCATGCTCCCCACTGAGCAGCGCGTTGCCGCAGACCAAGAGTCGTTGTGAAAACGACCCGGCGAGGTGATCGTGCAATCGGTTTAAAGGATGCGGTTTGCGCGGCGCAAAGGCCTCGCGCGCCGGCCGGTGCAACCTTGGGTGCAATTCCAAAATTTGAAAATAGGCGATCCCCACGGCCTCGTCACCGCGAAAAAAAATAGCATATTTAAATTCCAGAGTGGCTGGGCCGGCTTCTTCGACGGCCTTCAAATAATTCGGGGACAAAAATATATTTTGGCGGCTGTTGCAGGATTGCCATACCTCAAGCGGAACCGCGTGTATGGAATCGTACACCTGAAGCTTCAACCCGGAGGATGTCGGCTTTCCCGTGGTATGGACAACATGCGAAACATATAACAGTTTCAAGGCATTGGCCAGCACCTTATGCAAGTTCCAAACATTACCCCACGCAGCCCTTACGTCCCGTATCTCCATGAGTATGTCCCTATTCTTTTACTGGAAACGCCGTACAAGCAAAACTTTTTTATTGAACCAGGCCCACGGCCAAAAACGTCCAAACCCAAGGGATCGGTAAAACCGTTCAGCCGGACTCTGCGGCTGGGTTAACAGAAACACCGTGCGAATCCGCTTTACCCTCAAGCGCTCCAGCAGCGCCGACACCAGCGTGCGCCCAATGCCCAGGTTTCGATGCCTCGTGTCCACAAACAGCTGGTCCAAATAAAACAACGCCAACCTGCGCCAAACGAAACCGGAGAGGTATCCGACGGCCCGGCCTTGGCTTAGCTTGGCCACCAACCCTATAAAATTCAGCTTGCTCAGCTGTTTTTCAATCTGTTGTTGCACCGCCACGCCATCCCACGATTCATTCCAAGGCGGGGCGCAAAATGTATTCTTAAAAAGCTCGGCATAATCGCCCGCATCCGCAGCAGACATGCTCCGCACCTGCACGGGTGTTTCACTTGCCTGTGGTTTGGCCCCTTGGTCCTCATGCCCGTGACGCATTACGGCACCTCGCCAATGACGCGTTCGATTTCCAACAAATAAGCCGGAGTCAATTCATGCCCGGCGGCTTCAACCACGCGCATGGGGCTTCCCGGAAAGCCGTTTTCACGTTTTTTAATGATCGCGGAATTGATTAACATGCTCTCGTGTTCACCGTAGAAAAAACAATAGTTCAGGGCCGGATGTTGCGCCCAGGTCATCCGGTTGTGGGAAAAATCCGCCATCCAACGCGTCAAGGGCCGAAACGGGAACGATTGTTGTTCACAATCTTCCACAAAGACCGGCGACATGGAGCACAAAACCACCTGATCACTTGGCAACGCTTCCGATACCTTAAAGGCCAAGGCGGCTCCCACTGAAAACCCAAACAAGCGAACACGTGCTCCGGGATACTGAGCGGTAATGGTTCTCGCCAGCGTCTCGGCTGTGTCTGCCAGATTGTTGATGTGGACTTGGCGCCATTTAAAATCCACATACACAGGTGTGACACTGCATGCCTGATAAAAGCCACCTATGGCAAGGTATGCAGGTTCTTGGGTATGATGCCCCATTCCAGGTAAGATCAAGGCAATCGCACGGTGTGGCTGGGTGGCATCGGTACGCAAGGTAAAATCCGCCGCGGATTGAGCCTGAACTGAACCGGTTACAATCAGGCTAAGTAAAACCAAGATTATATTCAGCACGCCATACCGTACGCAGCGCTTCATCAACACCCACCTCTAAACTCAGAAGACCTGATTCCTTCTCGCCCATTCAAGAATATCACGGGCCAAGGTTTTCCCTACGGCTTTCAATTCATGCCCCACGCCGGGATAAACTTTTTGCTCAATCCGGACTCCGGCGGTGCGCAAGTGAGTCAGGCGTTGTTCTTGCCGTTCGAAGTCGACTCCGTCGTACTCACCGTTGAGGTAAAAAATCGGACAGGTCAGTGACTTTAATTCTGGAATTGGATCAAGGTTGAGGTAGCTGTGCCAAAAGTGGAACGAATGTCCTAAAAAACTTTCCTGCCGGTTGTCCGGGTCCTGGGCGATTCTCTCCAGCCAGACCTGGAGCTCCGGGTTATGGACCTGCCCAAAAAGGCCGAGACCTTTGGCATGGCAGTAGCGGATATCTTCCTCAAAGGTCGCCAGACTTCCGCCCATACAGACCAACCCACAAACATAGTCTTTATAACGGCGTGCAAGCTCCGGGGCCAACATGGTGCCCTCGGAATCCGCCAACAGTAAAATGCGTTTGGTTCCCTGTCTGATCAAGTCATCGCAGATAACCGTAAGGTCGTGCAGGCGTTGATCATGGCCGTCATGGATGAAGTATTGCGTCTCGTCATCCACATACGATTTTTGCGGATACACCACCGCAAAACCCAGCAGTGTCGCTTCTGCCCCCATGCCAAAATCGTGCGAGGCCGGAAAACGCCCAGTGCCCCGGACAAACAGCACCACTTGTTCCAGACTTGGCTTCCCGGAAAACCCCGTGTAATAGGTCACGGGGTTCATGGGGCCGACTGCTGTATTTTGTTTTAGGTTCAGACTTACTGTCGTGGCGCAACCTGTCATGGCCAAGAGCAGCAAGATTAAAAGACTCTGTCGTTTCATAGCCACATCACTCCCGTAAGAACCCGGTATACACAGCCAGGGACACTTCTGTCGTTTCGGTTAATAAACGTCTGACATTTTTTTCAAGCACACCCCTTAAAACAACTTTATATAACTCAACGTCAGGGTTTGCTGCACACCCTCGAGGGCCACGGAAAACGTCGTCCCGTCGGCCATGTCCTTGACTGAGCTTAAATCCACCGACCACCACGGGTAGGCATGATTGCCCGCTTGTTCATGATACGTCTTGGTCAGCACCCACCGGCGGTAGGCGCCGCCTTGCTCCTGAAGCACCACCGAGAACGCACCCGGGTCGTATTGGCCTTGGTTGGAGGTGACCACACCGAGCTCCAGGACTTTACACCGGCTCGCCTTCCAGGGAATAACCGGCCCCACAACTTTACCGCCGGGAGTCAGAGGCTTAATAAGCCCTTGGGAATTCAGGTTCGTGATCGTGCAGTTAAACTCTGGGTTGGTGGTGGCATCTTGCCAGCCAGCGGTACGCGCGTCTTTGCCGGCCGTGTCGGCTTTGCCAAACGTCTCTTCCCAATACCCCCGGGCAGGGCCTTTAGACGGTTCGGGATTATACACATAAAGTTCAGCAACCTCGACATACTCTCCGACTGCGCCTTCTACCACGATTTCCAATTCATAGGGATTCGTAGTGTTTTGACGTAGAAACTTGCTGAGGTCATACTCAAAATACCCGGTCTTCCCTGTGCTCTCCTGAATGACGTGATGGCGCGCGGAACCGCCCAGTTCCTGAGCGACCAGCTTCCAGGTGACACTGGTGGAATGGGACGGTACAAATATTCGCACCATGTAATTAAACGGATTGGGCATGATGGCGAAGGTGCATACCTTCCCCCAGCTCCCACCCGTGACCCGGGTTATGTTGGCACTCTGGGCATTGGCGCAGGTTCGGATCGTCGCATTAAAGGTTTTGTCATCGGCTGCATCCCGCCACTTCCAGGGCTTCAACCCTGGCGTGCCGCCAAAAATACCAAAGTATTCGTACACATCCGGCATCTCCGGTTTCGCGGTCGGCGTCAGCGCCGTGCTGATCGCCGCGTTTTCCTTGGCCACCTCTGTGCTTAAAGGAGCGGCTGAGGCATTCCTCAGTCCACTTCCGGTCACGATCAGGGATCCAACCAGCACCGCCATTA
The DNA here is from genome assembly GCA_964604705.1 of uncultured bacterium. Taxonomy (GTDB): domain Bacteria; phylum Oederibacteriota; class JAAXVQ01; order JAAXVQ01; family JAAXVQ01; genus JAAXVQ01. Next base: position 280,354 of record CAZSAP010000004.1, on the reverse strand, counting down.
GTAATTTCTTGTTCATTCCAAACCTCACTCTCTTGCCACTGTAGGCATTGGTATGCTGACGCGTCAGGAAAACCACAGGTTTCCCTGACGTGGACTTGACGTCCACTCTTCCTTCCTATCTCAGTTGGGGTGCTCCGCCTCCAAGCCTCCGCCTCTGTTCAAGGATGAAACTTGGTATCACGGTGATGCTTGGGTCAAGCTTCTCCTAAGGCGAGGCCTAGTATAAGATTCTTGGTTTTTCAAAGCAATGGAATTTGCGAATTTCCACCAAAGGTGCCGAGAACCAAATTCGCCGATGCGCCATTCGTCCAAGTTAGTCTTCGGGGTTTCGTTCTTTCACATTGTCTTGGATATCCCGAATAGTGAATTTGCCGTAGATAAAATCCCCTTCAGGGTAATTCCAAACAGCCTCTCCATAACTCGCAATTTTCTTGCCGTTAAACACCTTGTACGCTTGGAGCGGAGTTGACCATCTTGCTCGCTTCAGAGTCCCGTCCTCCTGCAAGGCCATACGATCCTCGGACACAAAGTTCACGAGTTCACCTGCGGGGTTGAAATAGAGCACAGCCGAAACCTTATACGGGCCGTTGCTAAACGTTACGTGAGCGGAACGTGAATCAATTTCCTTCCAGGTCAGGCGTGGATCAATTAAACGGGCAGGAGCAAAGATGCACCAGTCGTTTAGAACCGTGACGGTTTCAGCCAGGGTGAGTTGTTCCCCGGCTAGGTCAACCATATTGAAGAGCGAGAGCACCCTCACGACAAAGGTGGCTTTTTGTTCGCTGTAGTTGTGCAGGGCATGGAACGGAAGCCCTGCCAGGCTGGCACGCATGAAAAAAATCCGGGTGGGTTCGTTGTAGTAATTGTACTGAACCGAGGTAGCCTGCATGGGTTGAGCATTGGGATTTCTGATCATTTGGGCGCTGCAGACCACGCGGATGTTTTGTACCTTGGGTTTTCCAAGGGAGCCGGTGTATTCAATATACTTCCGGACTGGAAGTGGAAGATGTGCCATGTCAGACGGTTGCAAGAGGGTTTCGCCGGCAGGCGGTTGTTTTTGAAACTCACGCGTCACTTGGGCGACAAAACGATCATGCAGCGAGCTGTAGCGAGTTAGGACCCAAGCGCCCAACAAGCCGAAAACGATTAATGCGGAAACGCCGATGGTTTTTCCCACGGTCATATGAAATCACCTTTTCCAAACAAAGATACCAGGGAGACTCAAGGTCCCCTGACGCAGAAGTCCCATCTGCTGTTCCTGGCCTTCACTGTCAGGAGGCTGCGCCCCGAACCTTTACGCCTTACGTCCGAGGATGAGGCCTAATCGCATCTACTCCTTCACCTGCTTTTGATACCAGTCCAGGTACTGCATGCCTCCCTGACTAGGATGAACGTTGGTATCATGGTGACGCTTGGGTCAAACCCCTCCCAAGGCGAGGCTTAGTATAAGATTCTTGGTTTTTCAAAGCAATGGAATTTGCCAAATTTCATAAAAACGCTCATCCCCCTTTTAATAAGAATCAACCTGTATGTTTTTCATATATCCGATTTGACCTTTCTTATAAACCTTTCATCAACAGGATTCGTTCACCTATTTAGAATTTATCTTTTTATATTTTGGCATACTTTTATAAAAGGAACTTCTTTGATAAAGAAAGTTTTTGCTTTTAAATTTCATTCACAAACTACGTTTGCTCAAAAAAAACACTTAATTTTCCTGCATTGGATTTTTCCTGATAACGGCATAGACCTTGCTTTTAATAATATGTCCTAAAACACCCTGGTAAATCTGAGCGAAAGGAGGGGGGAGAGATTTAGCAGGCGGTTTTTCATCATTCTATATTTTTCAGGAGGTTACTTTGAAAAAGATTACAATTTTAGTGTGCAGTCTTGTGGCCGGTAGTTTCTTGCTCAATGCCTGTGGAAAAACCACCAATCCCGTAGCGCCCAAAAATCAAATTGAAACGGAAAAATCAGTTAAAACGGGGCTGTACAAGCTCGAAGGATTTAGGCCTGCAGGAATCACTTACGAGGGTCGCTTCTGGGGAGCGCCCGGCGCCAAGCCGTGGTACTGGAACGACGCCACCTCGCTGATGATGGAAGATTTGGGCGCCACCATCGTGACTCGCGAAAACGGTCAAAGCTCAGACATAACCGTCGTGCCGACCCAACAAAATCCTAACCGCAACTGGGGACATGTGCAGACCTTTCCTATAAACTATACAAGTGGAAGTATGACCATTCCATCCATCCGCATCTTGGTTCCCAGCCACACCTCCAGCATGTCCTGGAAGCTCAATATTGTCGGCTGTGCGACGGGTTCAGTAACGCAGCACAGTTGGGTGGTGCAAGGCAGCACAGGTGTGACCGGATATGTGGATTACAACTGCTCCACGATCATGAGCGAGTTCCTGGCCTATGGCCACACCCAGTTCTACATTGATCTCGTAGCCGAGGGTGCGCCCGGACAATCGTTTGAGGTTGCGGAACTCTACTTCTTTGATAAAAACGGGTGGGTATCTCCTGCGGACGCCTACTGGACTGAAATGTTCACCCCGGCTCAGCCTGTTACCGGCAACCGGCATACAGCCGGTTGGTTTGACCAGACCAACAGCCCTGGTTTCAACTGCGTCATTGAAAACCAACCAAACAACGTGGGGTGCATCGTAGGCAACCCCACCCAGTGGGGCAAAGTACAGTCCGCTGTGCTTCCCTGGAACTCAAACCGTTGCAACACCTTGTGGATAGGCATTACAGATCCCAATGCCGCCTTCTCGGTATACATCCAAGAACAAAGCGGCGCTTACCGGCAGTGGCAAATTTCCAAATCCTTTGAGGGCGACAAGTTCGTCTGCAACCTGATGGGCCAAACCCAACTCACCGACGGTACACCGTTCTCGGTGGTGATTGCGGACGTCTACGGGACCATCTACATCACCAACGCCATTCAACTTTTCTAAACGTTGTGTTTCAAGGGAGTACGGCCTCCGAATGTCTCGGATGCCGTACTTCCGCTTTTTACCCACCTCGCACCGACTTCCGCTCCCTAAGTCGATTCTCCACGCTAAGCCCAATTTCCGCTCGAGCCCATGTCTTAGCTTAGGCCACCTAATCGCATTGCATACCACCCGTAAGATCAACTTGACGTTGCCGGGCCTCCAATAGTACATTAGCGGTCTGAAACGTGGCCACAATGTAAAAACGCTTGAACCTAAATTGGTTTGTGGTTTCAAACAAGGGCTTAACATCCGCCAATGCAGGCGGCATTCAAACTCATCCGGACGACCGGATGCTTGGGAGGGTTTGTCGTATGAAACGAATTGTGCTTTTCATTCTTACCAATCTGGCCATTATGCTGGTGCTCTCGTTGAGCGTACGCCTGCTGGGTGTGGACCGCTTTCTCACGGCCAACGGACTCAACTTATCCATGCTCCTGGTTTTTTCCGCCATTATCGGCTTCGGCGGCTCGTTCATTTCACTCGCACTCTCGAAAACTATTGCCAAATGGAGTACAGGCGCTCACGTTATTTCCCAGCCCAGCACCCATGACGAAATCTGGCTGGTCTCCACCGTGGAAAAACTAACCCGCAACGCCGGACTCCCCATGCCGGAAGTGGCCCTTTACGAAGGCGAGCCCAATGCCTTTGCCACCGGACCGAGCAAATCCAGTTCGTTGGTGGCGGTCTCGACTGGTCTGCTCCGGGTTATGGATCGCCCTCAGGTGGAAGCTGTACTTGCCCACGAAGTATCCCATATTGCCAACGGAGACATGGTCACACTCACGCTCATCCAGGGTGTGGTCAACACCTTTGTGGTTTTCCTCTCGCGCGTAGCCGGATACTTGGTGGACAGCGCGATGCGCCGGGACGATGACTCCGGTGGTGTGGGCATCGGCTATTATATTTCCAGTTTTGTGTTTGAGATTGTGTTCGGCATCTTGGCCAGCATGCTTGTCATGTACTTCTCACGCCAACGCGAATTCCGCGCCGACGCGGGCGCAGCCAAGCTCATGGGTGACTCCAAGCCCATGATCAGCGCACTGGCGGTCTTAGGTGGATTGCAAGCCGGAAAACTGCCGCGTGAAATGGCAGCCTCCGGAATTGCCGGCGGCAGGGTCCTGGCCCTGTTTTCCAGCCATCCGCCCATTGAAATGCGCATCGAGGCACTCAAGGCACTTAGCCAAAAGTAAACACCCCTTTACTAAACCAAAGGCCAGGTCTGAAGTAAATCTCAGGCCTGGCCTTTTTATGTCCCATTCAATACAGTGGAGCCTTCCGCCACGTTTCTTACATCAGTTGTTTTACAGCCTCCAGCGCAGCGGCGTAATTGGGTTCTTGCTTGGTCTCAGGGACAAGTTCAGTGTATGTCACCCGCCCCTCACGGTCCAGGACCACTACCGAACGGGCCATCAGACCTTTGAGCGGGCCATCCACAAAACGAACCCCATACTTTTCACCGAAGTCCGAGCGAAAAACCGACCCAGTGATAACACTGCTCAGTCCTTCCGCGCCACAAAACCGACTCAAGGCAAACGGCAGATCGGCGGATAGGCAGAGCACCACAGTCTCTCCCAAGTTCGCGGCTTCCTGGTTGAACTTGCGCACACTCATGGCGCATACCGAAGTATCGATGCTGGGAAAAATATTCAACACCACTTTTTTTCCTTTGAATGAAGTCAGCGCCACATCCGCCAGATCTTTGTTGGTCATTAGAAAATCCGGTGCCGGGGTTCCTACTTTGGGCAACTCCCCCGAGGTTGAGATCGGTGTTCCGCCTAACAGTGTCTTTGCCATACTTCCTCCTCGTGGCTAGCTAAATGTGTATTTCGCACTTGGCTTTACGTGGGTTCTTCCCCTTACATAAACCGGGCTGTGGCAACTTTAAGTTTTTCCAGGGATTGATCCAACTCCTGACACGCCACACTGACTTGTTCCAAGGTGATAACCTGCTTTTGCGCTTCCCGCGCCACTTTGTCCGAGCTCCCGGCATTTTCCGTGGCCATGGTGGACATGTCCAGGATATCATGAGCCACATCTTCCTGAACCTGATTCAACGACGAGGTTTCCTTTACGCTGGCCGCCACTTTGTAGATCTGCGCATCAATGGCGTCCGTGACCTTGCGCAAAATCGTATCCAACTCAAGGGCCAGGCTCTGCCCGCTGCGCACACCCAGTTCATGTCCCTGCATCCCGCCCAGAAGCTGCGCAATCTTGCGCTGATTTTCGGCGACAATCTGAGAGATTTGCTTGGCCGCATTGGCCGACTGATCGGCCAAACGACGAATCTCTTCGGCCACCACCGCAAACCCTCGCCCTTGTTCCCCCGCACGCGCAGCTTCAATGGCGGCATTCAAGGAAAGTAAATTGGTTTGGGAAGTGATCTGCGAGATGACTTCAACGATCTTCCCGATCTGTTGCGATTCCCGATCCAAACTTTGGACTTCGGTGACGGTGTTTTGTACAGCCATAAGAATGGATTCGATTTCCTTGGTCACCTGGGTCACGGCCGTGCTGCCCTGCCGGGCAATCGTGGCCGACTCTCCGGCCAAGACCGTGGTTACCTGACTGATGCTGCCCAGCATGTTTTCCAGCTTGGAGGCCAGTTCCCCAACGCCGTGCTGCACGCGCCCGGACAAATCCGCCTGTTTTTCCGCACTCTGGGAAACCTGCTGGATGTCATGGGTGACCTGTTGGTTGGATTCATTCAAGACGGCCACGGCATGCACGATCCGATTCACGGTTTCACGAATATGCTGGGATGCGTCCAAAACGTCTACCAAGGAACGCCGAACTTCTTGATACAGTTCAGCCATACTTTCCGATGTCTCACGAATTTCTCCCAACGCTCCGGGCATGGACCAATCCACTGAAAAATCGCCGGACTTAGCTCGTTGCACCACGGTATGGATGTGCCGCAGAGGATCAAGCAAGAGTCGTTTCCCAACGAGGTAGTTGATTTGCCCGACCACCAACCCGGCCACAACACACGGGAAAAAAAAATAAACCAGCTTCATTCCGACCAATCCCAAAAACGGTCCCATGACCACAGGAAAGGCCACACCCATGCCCAAACCAACCCCGAGCATGCTCAGTTGAAAGCTATGCCGCTGACTCCGACGTTCCCGATCCACTAATTCGTTCACGTGATGCCCGCCTCCTGCTGAGAATGATTCCAACCCATCCGTGGTTACTCGATCTCGCGGCGTCCACCCAAAGCACGGCTGATGGTGATGTCATCGGCATACTCCAAGTCCCCGCCGGCCGGAAGTCCGCTGGCCAACCGCGACACTTTGATGCCCAAGGGCTTGATCCGTTTGTTGAGGTACAGCGCCGTCGCTTCGCCCTCAACATCGGGATTGGTGGCGATAATCACTTCGCGTACCGTACCGCCCTGCAACCGTTTCAGCAATTCATTAATCTTAAGATCCTCCGGACCAATTCCGTCCATGGGTGAGAGCGTCCCCATCAGTACATGGTAGCGTCCCTTGTACTCCCGCGTACGCTCCATGGAAAAAACATCTTTCGGATCTTCCACCACGCACATGAGTCCGGCGTCCCGCTTGGGGTCGGCACAGAGATGGCACACATCCCCTTCGGCCAAGAAAAAACATTCTGGGCAAGGATGGATCGACGCTTTCGCCTCAAGCATGGCATCGGCCAGTTGGCGTACCACCGACTCCTCCTGGCGAAGTAAAAAGAACGCCAGGCGTTGGGCGGTCTTGGGACCCACTCCCGGCAAACGCCCCAGTTCGTCGATCAGTCGGCCTAGGATCCCGGAAAAATAATCCATCGTGATTTAGGCGAACGGATTTAAGCCGCCCAGCCCTCCGGTTAAGCGCCCCACCTGCGAGGCGGCCAATTTCTGTGCCTTTTCCAAAGCTTTGCCAAAAGCCTCTTCCATCAATTTTTCCAATTGTTGGGCATTGGGTTTTTCCAAAACCTTGGGATCCAAAGTAACTTTTTTGACTTCCATGGTCCCGGTCACTTCCACCTGCAACGCACCACGTCCGGCTTCGCCAATCACGCTTTGCTCGGCCAAGGCGGCACGAATTTTTTTCATTTCTCCCTGCATCTCCTTCATCTGCTTGGCCATCTTAAACAAATCCATTGCAACTTCCTCCTAAGGATAAATGCGTATGTACGCTTATTTTTTAGCCAGGTTGGGCTTGTCCACCACGTCGACGATTTTCCCACCGAAAAGTTCCAGCGCCTTTTGCACCAACGGTTCCTTGCGGGCAATTTCCTCAAATTCTTTTTCACGTTCCTCATGACTGGGAGCGGCCTCGACTTCCTTGACCACCGTACCGGCGACTTTTAAACGCATGCGCGTCGAGCGCCCCAAGGCACTTTCAAAATGAGCTTCCACCACTTTGCGTGATTCATCTTTCTCCAATCCGGTCAAATGGTACGGAGAAAGGCAGGTCAACTCCACCCAGCCCGGTTCTGCGGCCGTGAGTGTGACGTCTTTCAGCAAGGCCTGCACACGTCGATTTTGCTGACCCACGGTTTGAATCATCGCCGGCCAAGCCTGACGCACCTGATCCAAATAGGTTACCGGTGCGGCGTCTTCCAGGGAATCCACGATCAACGCCGGTTCGCCTTCGCCGGCTTCGGAGGGCATGGCCGTTTGCGTTTCTTCCAAGGTCAGGAGCAACGGCGGGGCCGTCTCGGGGTCCGGAATCAACTCGAGCGGCAGACCCAACTCCGGTTCTTCGGCACGGGTTTCCTTGGCGGCCGCAGAAGCGTCCGAAGGTGCAGGCAATGCCACAGGCGCGGCCATGGGTGCCGTTGGTTCCGGGGGTGCAGCAGCGGCAGGGGCAACCGGTGGAACCACCGGTGCGGGCACAGGCGCCGTAGGCACCGCCACAGGAACCGGCCACGGTTTGTCCGGCAGTCCGGCCACATGCTGTTCCACTTCTTTCAACTGACGCCACAGCGCTTCCAGGGAGACAATCCTCTGAATGCCGCACAGTTTGACCAAAAGCAATTCCAACAAAAGCCGAGGGTGCTGTGTCCGGCGCAGTTCCTCATCGGTCTGGGCTATCATCTTCGCCAAACCGCTCATTTCCTCGACGGCAAACAACAACGCCTGGCGCTTCACTTCCGCCAGTTCGGTCGCGGCTAAATTCAACACCTCGGTGCTGCCCTCACCCAGGACACGGGCCACAACCAGGTTGCGCCAATAGTCGACCCAATCCTTCATAAACTGGCGCAGATCCGCACCGGAATTCACCAGCTGCTCGACCAAGCCGAGCGCCTTGGGCGCATCGTGTTGGGCAATGGCATCCACCAACCCTACAAACACCTGGGCGTCCACCAAACCCAAGACCGTGACCGCATCGGCCACCGTAACCTTCTCGCCGGCAAAACTGATGATTTGATCCAGCAAACTCTGGGCGTCGCGCAAGCTTCCGTCTGCGCCGCGGGCCACCGCATGCAAGGCCTCTTCTTCCACTTGCAACCCTTCGGCCCGCACCATGGCCGAGAGGCGTTCCACGATTTCTTTCACCGGAATGCGCCGAAAATCAAAGCGTTGGCAACGGCTGATAATGGTAGCGGGAATTTTATGGGATTCGGTGGTGGCCAAGATAAAAATGGTGTGCGCCGGCGGTTCTTCCAGGGTTTTCAGCAACGCATTGAATGCGGCATTGCTCATCATGTGCACTTCGTCGATGATCAGAACCTTGTAGCGGCAGGAAACCGGAGCGTATTTGACTTTTTCGCGCAGCTCGCGCGCATCGTCGACCAAGCCATTGGACGCACCGTCGATCTCAATGACATCCGTCGCGGCCCCGGAGGTGATCTCCTCGCAGCGCACGCAGTGGTTGCACGGTTCACCCTCGACCGGTGAAAGGCAATTCACGGTCTTGGCCAACAGGCGGGCCGTAGTGGTCTTCCCTACGCCGCGCGGTCCGGTAAACAAATACGCATGTGAAATCCGATTGGCGGTAATGGCGTTTTTCAGCGTACGGACAATGTGTTCTTGTCCCACCATGGTATCAAAATTTTGCGGGCGCCATTTTCGGGCCATAACAATATAAGACATGCAAACCTCTTCCAACATCGAATTGAGCCCTGCCAAATGGGGGTTATTCTACACGTCCCCACCACCACCGTCAAGCGAAAGGCTCATTCGTCCTGGGAAAGGCAAAAAACGTTTTTTGGTAAGGCTATTTCCCCCCTATATGCAGGACAGGTACGTACCTAAAGGCACCTTAAACACGGGCTTCCAAATGGCGCTTGACCTGGCCACGAAACGCAGCCAGATCCGGAGTCTGACCGGCGTGTTCCTGGATTTGGCGTAATTCCGGTTCACACGCCCACTCACAGAAGGCAGCTTCTTGGCCGTCGGACCCAAACGCTTCATGTGTAAAGAAAAGAATATCGGGTTTTTCCATGACCAGCTCTTGCGGTTCCGAGGCCAGGCAAACAATCCCCACATGATAGGCTTCGGTCGCGGTTTCCGGTTCCGGCAAGGTAATAAACAACGTAGGAAAAGCCAGATCTGTGGCTTGGGTAATCTGAAAATCGTCGGCTTCGACTTTGCAGCCAAGCCCTCCACAGGAGGCCACAGCTTGCTTCCAAAGATCGAGCAAAAAAAGGAGCCCCACTTCCGACGAGAGCATTTCGAAAAACAACCAAGGATCATGTATGGCCACTTTGCGCAAAATGGTGTGCGAGAACAACTGATGATATGCCCTGACTTCTTTGCCTCGAATAAGATCGTTCATAGGCCCCCCCGCTTGCGAAATAACTCCCCCTGAATGCTTAGAGTCCTCCACGGTGTCAGGTATTACAAAGTTTATCATAAAAATCGGGAGCCGGCCGAGAAAAAGCAAGGGACTGAAGACACATCATAAACGCGTCCAGCACCACCGACAAAGCCATGGTGCTGGACAAATCCGAAAACCCGCACTCCAACGGGGCCCTTTATAAAATAAGCCTAGGACCGGAAATTAAAAATCGTACCGAATCCCCCCCAAGATCATGCGCGGCAGCTGGGGCACATTGCGCGACCCTGAATAATCGGTCTTGTATTCAATGCCGTAGGGATTTTCGTTGTTAAACAAGTTGGTGACTTGCACATACGAACTCCAATCCTTCAGTCCAAAAAATGGCATGGTCACCTTGATGTCGGTGGTCGAATAGGCCGCCATGCGCGCGCTGTTGACCACCCCGTACACAGGGATGTATTCATCAATGGCCGGTTGATACACGCCATTCTCGATCGGTGTGTACGGACGCCCGGCAATGTATTTATGCGTCAGTGCGACTTTCCACGCCGGGGTGAAGGCGTAGTTTAGGATCAGGTTGAACGTGTGCGGACGCTCACTTTCGGACGTGTACCACGTGTCAAGCGGTTCCACGGCCGGATTTTGTCCGAATTCTTCAGGGTCGCTGCGATGGTCAATCCGACGTTCGGACTTAACGTAGCTGTAACTGATCCAACCATCCCAGGACTCACCGATTTTTTTCTGCAAAATCAGGTCAAAGCCGTAGGCCCGACCCCGTCCGTTGTTGCTGTAATTAATGTCAGGATTGGCGTCGCTGTAAACCAGATTGCGGTAATCTTTATAATACCCCTCCACCTGGACCATGTAGCCGCCTTCCAGCTCCGCCTTGGTGCCCAGAATGTAATGAAGCGCGGTCGAGGCTTTCAGGTTGGGATTGCCGGTCTCCTTATCCAACATGTAACTGTCCAGTGGATGTTGGCTGTAAAAACCTGTGGCGGCATGAATGTCCCAACCCGGAGTGAACTTGTACTTCATGGCCAAACGCGGATCACCGACCCATTGCTTGTTCTCAGAGTAATACTGGGCAATGACACCGGGGTTAACATAGACCTTATCTTTGACCAGCTCATAATCATCTTGGATAAACGCACCCGCAAAGAATATGTTGTTGATGGTGTGCTTGTAGGTAATGTCTTTCGTGTAATACTCATTGAACCCTGTGGGGATGGAGATTTGCAGGTTCATGTCCACGGTTCCCCAGCCGGGCATGACATAAACGCCGGTTTTGAGGATATGCTCTTCGCCCAGCAGAAACTGCCAGTTGTGGCGTAGCTGCATGATCAGTTGGCTCTGTGTCATACGAAAGGGTTCGTAGAACGACTGCATGGTGTAATGGCCTTTTTCGTAGAAAGCCCCAAGCAACGTCAGCGAGGAAACCTCCGGTGTAAACTGCGCCTCGTAGGCTGCCGAGAGATTGATCCGTTGATTGTTGTAATCAAACTGAGAATCAACCGCCTTCCTCGAACCGTATCCGTCGTACTCCTTCTTGTCCTTCATCTTAACGCCTTCATCGGAAAACAGGGTGTTCAGCGTAAATTTGCCCAGAGTGACCGGCATGTCAAACTTGGCCTGCCCGTCCCAAAAATACGGCAGGACCATGCCATCGCGTTGATAGATGTTCGCGATCCAGTCGTAATATGTGCGTCGCACGCCGAAAATAAACGAGCTGTCCTTTGGCCCGGCCGGCCCTTCGGCAAAAAGGTTTAAAGTCGTGGCCGACATATCGGCAAACCCCTTAAAGTGTTCCGGATCACCGGTCTTGTTTTTAATGTCCAGAATGCCGGACATGGCCTGAGGCCATTCGGCGGAGAAACCACCGGAGTAGAACTGAACGTCTTCCACCAGGTTGGGATTGAACACCGAGAGCATGCCGCCCCAGATGTCGTCGCGGAGCAAGAAGAGATTGTCGAGAATGGAACGCACTTCGCTGGGTTCGCCCCCGCGCACATACAATTGGCTGGAAAAGTCATTGCCTGAGGTCACCCCGGGCAGCATTTGCACCACCCGCACCACGTCCGGAAACAGTGCCACCGTGGAGGCTTTCACCGCTTGCTTGGACAACTCTTGTTTGCCGACAATGACCTTTTTATCATCGGCCTTACCCTTGACTTTGACCGAAGAGACTTCAAAAAGGCCTTTGACCGTAAGGGAAATCCGGTTCTCCCCAGCCTGCAAGGTGATTTTTTTACCCTGATAACCCGGCATGGCCACTCCAACCGTCGGTTGATCGGTTTCCAAGGCAAATCGCCCGTTTGCATCCGCGACTACCTTGGGCCCGGCTACGGTAATGACCTCGGCTCCGGGCAAGCCCTCGCCCGTAATCTCATCCATCACCTGCCCGCTGTATCTCGCACCCCAGGCCAGTGTTGTCCAACATGTTAACCCTAGTAAACCCACCATCCATAACTTACGCATAACCGCTTCCCCCTTCAGTGTAGATACTGGTCAAACACACATTCACGCCTTACTCGTCACTTTCGCGTGTTGAAATAGTATTTTCCGACTGTGTTTTTTTCAAAACAGGAAGAGTCAGGAGCAAAAAAAAGCCCGGCCAATCCCCAAAAGGGGTGTGGCCGGGCGGAGCGAACTAAAAAACCCTTAAAAATCGTAACGAAACCCACCGAAGGTCATGCGCGGGAGTTGTGGAATATTCCGGTACCCGGAGTAGTCGGTCTTGTACTCAACACCGTAGGGATTTTCATTGTTGAACAAATTGCTGACTTGCACAAACGAACTCAAGCCCTTGACCCCGCCTACCGGCATGGAAAGTTTAATGTCCGTGGTCATGTACGGACCGACGCGATCACTGTTGACTGTGCCATAGACCGGAGTGTACTCATCAATGGCTTCTTGGTACTCCCCGTAGGCCACAGGCGTAAACGGTTTACCAGAAACATATTTTTGAACAAACGAAAGGCGCCAGCGCGGCTTAAAGGTATAATTAAAAACAAGGTTAAAGGTATGTGGACGTTCACCGGCCGAAGTATACCATTCGTCTACCGGCTCCACATCCGGAGGTTTGCCAAACACCGACGGATTGGAACGCTGGTCAATGCGCCGCTGGGAACGTACCCAACTGTAGCTGATCCACCCGTCCCACTTTTCACCGATTTTCTTTTGAATAATAAAGTCGAAACCATACGCACGCCCTCGGGCGTTGTTGCTGTAGTTGATGGCAGGGTTGGCGTCACTGATGATCATATTCCGGCAATCCTTATAATACCCTTCCACTTGAAAAGTATACCCGCCCTCAAACTCGGCTTTGGTCCCGAGCACATAGTGAATCGCCGTTTGCGCCTTCAGGTTGGGATTGCCATTTTTCGCATCCAGCATGTAGGTGTCCAACGGATGCTGACTGTAAAACCCGGTAGCGGTATGCACATCCCAGTTCTGGAGAAACTTGTATTTAAGAGAAAAACGCGGATCGTACGCCCACTTTTTATTCTCGGAATAATATTGAGCAATGACCCCCGGGTTCATATACACACAGTCCTTGAGCAATTCGTAATCATCCTGGACAAAAACGCCTGTAAAATAAATATTGTTGTAAGCCAAGTTGTAATTATAATCTTGAGTGACGTATTGGTTAGCGTTAATGGCCGTAAGCGTCTGCATTTTCCAATTGGACTTACTCCAGCTGGGGAAAAAATAAAGCCCAGTTTTGACAATGTGACGTTCGGCCAAAATGAGCTGCCAATTATGGCGCAGCTGCATAATCAAATCATTCTCTTCCATAGTCATGGGCGCATAGAAGGAATCCACCACGGCCTTTCCCTTGTTGTAGAAAGCGCCTAACAGGGTTAGGCTGGAAATCTCAGGAGTGAAGGCGCGATCGTAAGCAATCCCCAGGTTTACACGTTCATTGTCGTATTCAAACTTGGACCCTTTGGCACGTTTGGGGCCATACCCTTCATAATTCGTGGTGTCGGTCTGGCGAAGTCCCTCACTGGAAAAGATGGCGTTCACCGTGAGCTTGCCGCCCGACTCCAAGGGCAGGTCATACTTCGCCTGCCCGTCCCAGAAATAAGGCAGGATCATGTTGGTCCGCTGGATGAGCCCCACGATCAAGTCATAATGCGTGCGCCGCACCCCGGCCAGGAAAGAACTGTCTTTAAGTCCCCCCGGCCCTTCCGCGAACAAGTCCAAGGTGGTTGCCGAAGCCTCGGCAAACCCCAAGTATTTCTCTGTATCCCCAGTCTTATTTTTAATGTCCAAAATACCCGACATGGCTTGCGGCCATTCGGCCGAGAATCCCCCGGAGTAAAACTGAACATCCTCCACCAGGTTGGGGTTAAACACCGAGAGCATGCCGCCCCAGATGTCGTCGCGCATGAGAAATTGGTTGTCCAAAATCGAGCGCACTTCACGGGGCTCGCCGCCGCGCACATAGAGTTGGCCCGAGTAATCCACGCCACTGGTCACACCGGGAAGCATTTGCACCACGCGCACCACGTCCGGAAACAAGGTGGCCGTGGTCTGCTTAATTTCTTTTTTTCCCACTTCTTGTTTGCTCACCACGGCTTTTTTGCTGTCGGCCTTCGCCTTGACCTGAACTTGCGCCACTTCGAACAAGCCCTTCACGGTTAACGTTGCCACATTCTCCCCGGATTTCAACTGGAGCTTCAACACGTCGTATCCCGGCATGACCACCTGAACGTTCGAATCAACGACGTCGATCTGAAATTTTCCGGTAGCATCCGCAAGTACTTTCACACCCTGTGCCCCGAAAATTTGGGCATTGGGCAAAGGCTCCAGGGTAATGGCATCCAACACTTTTCCGGTGTACACCTCCGCCCAGCCGGCGGCGGAAACACCCAGGAACATCATCAGGAACATAGCTGTTTTTTTCATACGCGACAACCCCCAACGAGATAGATGAAGTAATGCTGTCCGATCTGACGCATGCAAAGCGAAATGTTTGGGAGAGAAAAACCACTCCATGCAAAAGGCAAACAGTGGGAGGGTCTCATCCGTGATTCCCCGGCCTTTTTGACAACCGGAGCATACTAACAAACCCAAGGCCATTTTCAAAGTACAATTCCTTATTCACGACAAACTATCCCAACAGCTTCCGGCGCGCTTCCAAGCGCTTTTCTCGTAAGGACTGCCCTCCCCCTGATTTAAGCGACGGGCGTTCGCTCAGAAGGTCGGTCACGGCGTGGGTGCCCTGACGGAGTTTATCAATATGTTCCGCCAGGCTCCGGACCGTGGCATGCAAAAAGAACATATCCACAATCGAAAGCCTTACACCAAAGGCTTCTTGAATTTTATTATGTACCGGGAGCATGTCCTTGGATTTTCCACCCAGGTCCATGAAACGATCACCGGAATCCACGGCCGAAAGGCCCAGTGTGGTTTTCCAAATATCCATAATGACACGTTCGGTCTCCGACGCGCGCCCCACGGCGCGTGGGCGTGCAGGTGTGGCCGCGCCCGCGCCCAACGCGGGTACCGTGATCGCATTCTCAGGAACCCAGTACGCATGCCCTTCGAAGACCAACCCCGGCAACCCCACGGTGGTATGCATCCCTGTGCGAAACTGTGCCGCCAAGTCGACGTCTTGATGCTGCCGATACCGCAGGGCCATCAGGCTCAATTGTTCTGGGGTCAAGGTCTTCGGTGCGGTGGCCAACACTTGGGCCACCGCCGGCCACGCCGCGTCGGCATCCGGTGCTTCCGGGAGTTTTACGGGCAAAAGCTGTACATAAATGTCCAACGCACTGCTTAGCTCGGCGAGACTCTCCACGACAAACGCCATGCGCTCGGCCAAAAATTCACGTCGACATGTGAGCGTGTACGCCAAATCTGCCAGTTCCACCCGCCCAGCCTGCATGCCAAGCCATTGCTGTAGGGTTTTCACGTAGGCCCGAAGAGAGGTCATCGTCGGTGCGGAAAAAGGCACCACATACGATTTCAATGCATTGCGCGTTGCGATTGGCGTGGACGCAAAAGCCTCAACAACGGCATGCGCATTGGTTCCGTTGTACCCCAACGCGCTGAGGGCAGCGCGGCGAGGCACCCCGGCCTCTGCCGGCCAGGGGCGAGACTCCCGATTCAAGTAAAACGGGGTTTCGTCCAACCGCAAGAGGGGGCTCACTGCGCTCACTGCACGTTCCGGGAGCAACTCCTCATGTTCCAGGCAGAGCAACACTTTGATCAAACTTAAAATTCCCGAAGCCGTGGTGGCGTGCCCCAGGTTGTTTTTCATAGCCCCCAAGGCACAATGTTTTTTTTGCGGAGCGCTGGGGCGATACACCTCATTTAAGGCTTCGACCTCCATGATGTCCCCCAACAAGGTCCCTGTCCCGTGCGTTTCCAGATACCGAATGCTTTCTGGCGCGACGTGACTCCGCTCCAACACCTCGCGCACCAGGGTTTTCTGGGCTTCCTTGCTTGGCGTGGAAATTCCGCCGCTGCTCCCGGAATGGTTCACGCCCGATCCTTTGAGAATTCCATAAATACGGTCACCGTCCGCTTGCGCGCGGGCCAGATTTTTCAACACCACAAACCCGGCGCCTTCGGCCAGCACAAACCCATCGGCGCTTTCAGAAAAAGCTTGGGCTTTGCCCGTGGGGGAGAGCATGCCGGCCTGGCTGGAGAGCACAAAATTTTCTTCGCCGACCAAAACACTCACGCCTCCGGCCAGGGCCATGGCGCATTCCCCGGCTCGAATGGCCTGGGCCCCCAAGTGCACGGCCACCAGTGAGGAAGAGCACGCCGTATCCAGGGCATAGCACGGTCCGGTTAAATTCAGGGCATGCGAAATGCGTCCAGCCAGCATGGCGGCATCGTTCCCGGTCAACACGCCGGAACTCACATCGATGCCCTTGGCTTTCAGCTTCTGATAATATTCATTCCCCCGCACTCCGACAAAAACCCCGACCGATTGCGGCGCCCCGGCCAGGCGCGCATACCCGGCATGTTCCATAGCATGCCAGCTCTCCTCCAGGGCAACGCGCTGCTGCGGGTCCATAAGAAACGCTTCCGGGGGTGTAAGGTTGAAGAACGCTTCATCAAATTCCGCCACACGCGCCATGAAGCCGCCCCAACGGCTGTAACTCTTGTTGGTCTGTGCTCGGTCTTCGGAAAAATGTTCGGCCACGTTCCAGCGTTGGGCATCGACTTCGCGAATGGCTGTCTGTCCTTGCTTGAGCATTTCCCACAATTGATCAGCATTCTCCGCGCCTGGGAAACGTCCGGCATAGCCAATGATGGCCACGCTCTCTCCCCGCTCCACTCCCACAGGCGCCGACTTCGGTACCGGCGTTGGCGCGAGGTCTCCGCCTTGGCTCAGTCGCACACTCAATTGGTTGAGGGTAAAATGATCGTACAGCGCTGTCACACTCAAGGCGCAACCAAACGTCTGGTTAATCTCGGCCATCCAGGCAACCGCATCAATGGAATTGAGTCCCAGTTGGGTAAACGACATTTCGTCCTCGCGCGGCGTCAATGTGCGTCGCAGCAGGCGGGCCAATTGTTCGCGCAAACGGTCGCGTACATGTTCCAGGCTCACTGTTCCCGAGAGCGGTGCGCCCCCCTGGCTTACTGTCTCCGGCGCACGCCATCGCTCCATGGCTTTGCGGTCTTTTTTTCCATTGGGTGTCAACGGAAGTGTCTCCAAAGAAACCACCACGGTCGGCACCATATATTCCGGCAACTGTGCGCGCAGAAACGCCTGAAACGCCGCGAGTGCTTCGTCTCCGGAAAAAACGGGTGACACAAACGCGGTCAAGACACGGCTCCCGGAGTCGCGCGTCTGCACCACCACGGCGGCATGGTTAATGCCCGGATAACGGGCGATGCTTTTTTCAATCCCGCCCAATTCCACACGCTTGCCCTGGATTTTCACCTGGTGATCCCGGCGCCCCACCACTTCGATCAGGCCCGAGGGATGATAGCGTGCGACATCGCCCAAGTTGTACATGGTCGCACTCTGTTCCGGGCTGAACGGATTGGGAAAAAAGCGTTCCTGCGTGAGATCCGGACGCCCGAAGTATCCCCGCGAGACCGGTGCCCCGGCCACAAACAACTCTCCCTTCACGCCCACGGGTACAGGCTGGCGGCGCCCATCCAAGATATACAGCTTGGCGTTGGCAATCGGGCGGCCAATGGGGACATACGTCAAGGTTCCATCGTCCCAGCGTGAATCAAACGCCACCACGCCATTGACTTCCGTGGCGCCGTAGTCATTGTGCAGAACCGCGTTGGGGACTTGGCGGCGGAAACGCTGATACAGTTCAAAGGGCAGCGGTTCACCGGCCGTGAACCAAAGTTTCAAATCCGGAAGTGTCTCTCCCAGACGCGGTTCCACATCCAGCAAGACGCGCAACAAGGTGGGCACCACGGCTATGCGTGTCACACGCTGCCTCGCCAAAGCCGAGATCAGGCGCACGGGGTCCTTCACCACCGCATCGGGCAAGATAACACTGGGAACCCCTTTCAGGATCGGGCCGAGCATCTCCCAGACCGAGGGAATAAAATTCACCGTGGTCCGTTGGCAAGCCACTTCCCCGGGAGCAAATCCATAGTTTGTCCAGAGCCAGTGAAAGCGATTCATCACCGAGCGGTGCTCCAGGGCCACGCCCTTGGGCACACCCGTGGAGCCCGAGGTGTACATGATCAAGGCTAAATTCTCCGGCCTGGCCGGGGATGCGGGAACAGGTGCCGCTGGGGCAACCGTCAAGGCATCCATGGCAAGCGTGTGAAGCCCGCTGGGCAGATCTTTAATTTTGTCGGACTCGGTCACCACCACCGAAACCTTGGTCTCCTCTAAAATATAGCGAATATGCTCCGGTGGATACGAAAGGTCCAGCGGTACATACGCACCCCCGGCGCGAAAAATGGCCAGCAGCGCAATCACACTGCGGGGCGAACGCGTGAGGTACACTCCCACGGGTTTTTCCGGCCCCACTCCTGCCTGAACCAAGGCCTGGGCCAATGTTTCAACCTGGGCGTGCACCTCGGCAAACGTTAAGGTCTGGTCATCAAACATAAGTGCGCGTTTCTGCGGGGTCTTCGCGGCCTGTTGCTCAAACATATCTGCAAACATCAGGCGCGGCGTTTCCGTCTCCGTGGCGTTCCAAGTGTCTAACACCGTGACGCGTTCGGAGGCGGGCAAAATATCCACCGCTTCGAGCGTTTCCCCAGAGTCTGCCTTCAGGTGCTCCAACACCTGTGACGCATGGCATAAAAAACGTAAAACCGTTCCTGCCTGGGCCGCGGTCGACGGATACGCCAACGAGGTGTACCAGGTGCCTTGGGTTGCGCTCCATTCCCAGCGAACACTCTCGGCCACGCCGCTCCCAACATACTCCCCAGCCTGGGCTTCAGGAAAAATGTCCGGGGCAAAATTTATCACAAACCCCTCCGAACCCATTTGCCCCTGGGTCTGGGCCGCGACCGCCTGAGCCAAGTCCCGCACCGTGGCGTCTCCCCGGAGGGGTACCACCACCCCCCGAGGTTCCTGCGCACCAAGGGTCAGCGAAAAAGTGTCCGGCTGATGATAGCGAAACACCAACAGCGCCAGCACGCCGGCCACGACCTCGGCCTCGCGAACCTGCCAGGCATGGCTGACGGCGCGTAACTGCTGCGACGCGTGCGGCGAAAGATTCATGGTTTCTTGGAGCATACTTCAAGACTTCCTTTCTGCGATCGGCATTAAATCATTTCCTTCACTTCGTCGGACGGATGCGGCACCTTGCGCATGACCGTGATGGCGTCTTTTTCGGAATACCGGTCCGGATGCAAATCCGGATAACGCTCGGTAATAATAAACACAGGTTTCCGGTGAGTGTACACCACATAGGTTCGGGTGAACAGAACATCATTTTTTTCCACGCCGAAATGCTTGGCATACTCCCCGGCCGGCTCCACACTGTAGTGGATGAACTTTTTGTTCAGTTCGATCTGGCGGTCAATCCAGATCTGCCCAATGGGAATATGCCGGAGCAAAAGATCGTCCTTGGTTTCCTGGTCAAGCCGGTCCACCACAATGTGCGACTCGGCGTACAGGTAATTGTGCTGACTCTCCTCCCCTTTGAGCAGAATCACGCGCTCAATAAGGGTCTCTCCCCCATGCAAATGCAAGGGGCCGCCCGTCTCCAGGTTCATAAACGTTTTCTCAGCAAGTTTGACCAACTTCATGCGTTCGAGAAAAATAGCCTCGATGACATTGGTGAGGGTCCCATTGGTGGTTAAAATGATACGCTGAAACGGGCTCAGTTTTTTCATATCAATATTGCCGTATTTCTGCCGTATAAACTGGGGTGACATAACGCTCCTCCTATAAATTTACGCCAACGCCGGCAACGCTTGCCACAACCGGCGTGCAATGGTTTCCACATGATCCTGAATAAAATAATGTTCCCCGCGCATCATCTCGATCTCACAGGTGGCCGAGGTCAATGCCTGCCAGGGGCGCAATTGTTCCTCAGGCACGTGTTCATCCCGGTCCCCGCCCAAGGCCGTGATGGGAAACGCTAAAGGGAGGCCTACCTGGTGCACATAGGTTTCATGCACCTGAAAGTCCGCCTTCAGCGTGGGAGTGATTAAGCGCAAGAGTTCTTGTTGCGCCGCCACTTCCGGCGGCATGCCGCGGTACGCAATGATTTCTTGAATGAATTCCGCATCGCTTAATGTATGCAACAGTTTGTTGGGATTGGGCAATTGCGGAGCCCGGTACGCCGCCGCCACCAGCCGGACCACCTGCGTCACGCCCATGGGCGCCCACTCCCGGGCACACGCATACGCCAACAGTGCCCCCAGGCTGTGTCCAAAAAGCACCGTGGGGCGATCCAGCAGGGGGCGCAACGCCCGGCTGGCATCCGCGGCCAGCGCGTCCAACCGGAGGTACGCTTTTTCAGAAAAGCGCGTTTCTCTCCCAGGGAGTTGGATCGGCAGGAAATCCACATCCGCGGGAAAAAACGGACTCCAACGCCGAAAGTAGGAAGCCCCGGCTCCGGCGCAGGGAAACGCCAGCACCCGTCCCCGGGCCTGTGGGTTTATTTTTTTATTCGCAATCCATTTCGCCAACATTGACTCGCTCCATCTCCCATTCCATTATTCAAACTTAAACGTAGCCACACCAATGCCGAAGGCCACCACCGCCATGCCACCCAACATCCCGATCTGCGGCAGGACGGATGTAAACCCACCGCCGTACCAGAGTAAATTTTTATACCCGTCCATGGCCCAGGCATTGATGGTGACAAAATGCGCCAAAGTCTGCATAAAATCCGGCATCATTTCCGCTGGCCACCAACTCCCGCCCAAGGCGGACATGCCTAAGATCAAAATCGAAGAAATCGCTCCCAATTGCGTCTGGGTTTTGGCCAACGACCCGAGCAGGACACCCAGGCTGGTGGCGGTCAGGGCCAAGGTCATGGAGAGCAGAACCAACCCCAGCAGCGAATGCCCCAGGTCCATGCCGAAGACAAAATGCCCAAAACCAAAAAAGACTGTCAACTGCATGCAGGCAATGCTGAACATAATAAGCAGCTTGCCCAGGAGGATATCCACCTTCCCCAAGGGCGAGGAGAGCAGGCGGGCAAACGTCCCACGCTCGCGTTCCCCCACAATGGACATGCTTCCCCAGACCAACGAGAACAGCGCAAACATGATCGCAAACCCCGGGACATTTTGCTTGAGCGAATCCATGCCGCCCGCACGGGGGTTGATGAGACTTTCCTTCCGTACATGCACATCGGGTTCGGTCCACACCACGTGCACGGCGGTGGAAGTCAGCGTTGCGCTTTGCGTTCGGACAGAAGGAGGATTTTTGGCTTGGGAAATCTTCCCCACCGCCGCGGTGAGAACCGCCGCCGCCATGTCCGGCCCATTTTTTTCCAAGGGATTTTCCAACAACAATACCTCGGCGGGCGCTCCGTTGCGCAACTGTGTCTCAAACCCCGCGGGAATAAGGACCCCGACAGCGCGTTGGTGCGTCTCCCCGATCATGCGCCGCAAACCCACTTCGGTCATAACCTGCATCCCGGCCGAAGTGCGCTGATTTTCCTCCACGCGCACATATCCGGAATTCTGCAAGGTCTCCACCAATTTCCGCGAGGTGGCGCTTTGGTCCAAGTCCACCACCGGCAACACCAGCGAGCCTTTCCCCTTCTGCCCGTACATTTTTTGCATGGCAAAATTCGCCAGGGTGATCACCAGGATCGGCACCAAAAAATACTGGATCAGCGCATTCCGATCCCGGACAAAAATCTTGAGTTCCTTCATAAAGACCGCCCAGGCTTTCATGCGTTCACCGCTTTCTCAGAAGTTGCTTCCACAACCAGCGCTTGGTCGCGCAAGGATTTCCCCGTTAACTTCAAGAACACATTTTCCAAACTCGCCTCTTGTATATGCAGGGCTTCCAGTTCCACCCCCTGGGACTTGAGCAGGGCGAGCACATCCACAATGGCCGTATAGGTTTTGTTCGAGCGAATGTGCAAAGTGTTCTCTACTTGCGTCACTTCATTCACATGCGCCACCTTGCGCAAGCCCGGAGCCAAGTCCGCCTTCAGCGCCGAAGTTTTCAATTCAATCGTCCCATCGCCATAGTGACGGATAAGCTCACGCGGCGTATCGCAGGCAATCAGTTTTCCCTGATCCATGATCGCCACCCGGGCGCAGAGGGTCTCGGCTTCTTCCATATAATGCGTGGTGTAGATCACGGTCATCTTGTACTGGGTGTTAAGCTGCCGGATATTCTCAAAAATCAAATTGCGCGACTGCGGGTCCACGCCCACCGTGGGTTCATCCAGGAGCAAGACTTTGGGGCGGTGCAAAAGGCCGCAGGCGAGATTCAAACGCCGCTTCATGCCGCCGGAAAAGGTATCCACCACATCCAAGGCCCGGTCACGCAGCCCCACCACGTCCAAGACCTCTTCCATGCGCGCCTGCAAGGTCTTGCCGTGCAAACCGTAAATCGCGCCAAAAAACAGCAAGTTGTCCCGCGCGGTCAGCGTCGGGTAGAGCGCCAACTCCTGCGGGACCACACCCACACAGGATTTCACGGCCTGCGTCTGGGTGCGAATGTCCAAACCCGCGATCCGAATCGTGCCCGAGGTCGGGGCATGCAAACAGGAGATCATGGAAAGCGTCGAGGTCTTCCCGGCGCCATTGGGTCCCAAGAGCCCAAACACCTCGCCTGCGGCTACATCAAAGGTGATTCCCTTGACCGCGTCAAACGTGCCATAGCGTTTTACCAACTCATGCACTTCAATCATACGTGTCCTTTCATCCTCGTTCAAAATAGAACCGATCCCTCAGGCGGTCAGCTCTTTTAAATGTGCGGCAATATGCTCCACCACGGTTTTTACATGAGGCTGCGAGACCATGCTGTTGTGGTCCCCGGGCACCTGGGCCACCTGCACCGGCAGGCGGGTGAGACGCTGCCACCCCAAGACCCCGTCCTCTGTAAACTCCGTGGGACGGAAGGCGGCCACCTCGGCCAGTACCTCCTGGGCTGAAAGCTTCCCGCGCCGGTACCCCCGCGCCACGTTCTCCACAAAGACACTCTCATCAATCCATAGGTGATAACTCTTCTCCGCCTCACTGCCTGCTTCCGGGCGAATGAGCGTAATGGGGTATTTCAATTTCTTCGGCGCGTATTTCGCCAGCACATCCAGATGCACGCGGTACAGTTGGGCGAAATCCTCAAATTCCTTTCGTCCCTTCTGCTTGGCAAAGTCACCGCTGTGGTGGAGAATCTCAACCACATAGCGGAAGAGCGCCTCATCGTCCATGTCCGCAAACTCCACCAGCGTGCGCGGATTCTCCGGGGCGCCCTTCTCAAAGGCATGCGCCACGGCCAGGAAGCTGATCTTCCGTTGCGAGGGCGGCAGGCTCACGGTGTACGGCGCCACCGAGTCCAGGAAGAAAACCCGCTCCACGGTTTCTCCCTGCTCCGCGAGTTGACGCACCATTTCATGCACCACCACGCCGCCGTACGACCAGGCCAAGAGTCGGTACGGTCCGTGCGGTTGCTGCGCCTGGATCAAGGCCAGGTAATACGCGGCCATGGCTTCAACGTTTGCAAACGACTCCACCAGCCCCAACCGGATGGGCGATTCCAATCCGTACACCGGACAGACGCCGGTCAATTGCAAGGCAAACGTCTTGTAGCACATGACCGAGCCGTCCATGGGATGGATGCAGAAAAGCGCGCGTCCCGGCGTGTCCACCTGCAAAGGCACCAGAGGGTGCACAGGCGCGCCATCCACGGCCCGCTGTGAGTAGCGGATGAGCTGATGCACCAAGTCCCCAAGCACCGGCGATTCCAACATCAGCCGATGCGGCAATTCCACCCCGAGGCGTTCACTCAGGGCGCTGATCAACTGAATGCCGGAGAGTGAGTTGCCGCCGATCTCGAAGAAATTATCCTTGAGTCCAATGCGCGGCAGTTTCAGGACCTCCTGCCAAACCTCGGCAGTCAGCATCTCCAATTCGGTTTCCGGCGCCACATAATTCTCGGCGACCGTCCATTCGGGGCGCGGCAAGGCGCGTTTGTCAACCTTGCCATTGGCATTCATGGGCAACGCCGAGAGCCAGACGTGGGTGGCCGGGATCATGTAGAACGGGAGGCGTTCCTCCAGATACGCACGCAACTCCGTCTCCATCAAGGGCTGCGCCGCAACATAGTACGCCACCAATTGCTTCTCCCCAGGACGGTCTTCGCGCATGATGGCCGTGGCATGCTGAATCTGCGGATGCCCCAAGAGCACGGCTTCCACTTCCCCCAATTCAATGCGATACCCGCGAATCTTGACCTGCCCGTCCATGCGTCCCAGATACTCCAAAGCGCCGTTTTCCAACCAGCGCACCAGGTCCCCGGTTTTGTACAGTGGCCCTTCCCCGAAAGGATTGGGCACAAACTTTTCCTGCGTCAGGCGTGGTTGTTGTACGTACCCCAACGCCAGTCCATCGCCGCCTAGGCACAATTCTCCGGCCACACCCACGGGCACCGGCTGCATCCCTGCATCCAAAACATAGCATGTGGTGTTGGCCAGCGGCCGCCCAATGGGAATGCTGCGCGTGTTCTCCGGCACCTCGTCAAACTCGAAGTACGTGGCAAACGTGGTGCTCTCGGTCGGCCCGTAGATATTCATGATGTGTCTGGGCTTCCCGGCCTGGACCACTTTACGCATCCACTTGGGGTCCAGGGCCTCGCCCCCGACCATGAGATAGGCCAAGCCCGCAAACGCCGTGGGATAGGTCGCAGCCATTTGATTGAACAAGGCCGTGGTGAGAAAGAGCACAGAGAGCTTCTGCGCGCTCAACACGTGGGCAAAACGTTCGGGTGTGAGGACTTCCTCCTGGCTCAGACCCACCACACAGGCGCCGTTAAGCAAGGGACCCCATATTTCAAACGTCGCGGCGTCAAAGGAAACATTGGAGGCATGCGCCACGCGGTCCTTGGGTTGCAACTGAATGTAGTTGGTGTTCTCCACCAGGCGATGGACCGCGCGGTGCGTAATCATGGCGCCCTTGGGTTGTCCGGTCGAGCCCGAGGTGAACATGATGTACAACAGATCCTGCCCGCTTCCGGCCACACCCGGATTGTGCGTCGGTTGTGACGCCAAGGTCGCGGGATCCAGCACAATAACACGTCGGCCGTTGGTTTTTACGGCCGCGGCCAAGGCCTCGATGGTCACAATCACGTGCACGTCCGCTTGCTCCAACATGACGGCCTTGCGTTGTTCTGGATAACTTGGATCCAAGGGCAAGTAGGCCGCGCCGGTCTTGATTATCCCCAGCATGCCTACAACCATGTCCATTGAACGCTCCAGGCAAATGCCCACCACATGGCCGGGCTTAATGCCTTCGGTCAGCAAAGCGTGCGCGACCCGGTTGGCCCGGGCATTGAGTTCGGCATAACTTAAGGTGTGTTCACCAAAGACCAACGCCGTGGCTTGCGGTGTGTGTTGCGCCTGGGCTTCAAAGCGCGTTTGCACACTCAGGTCGCGCGAATACGGACGCGCGGTCTGGTTCCAGGTGTCCAGCAACACGCGCCGCTCTTCGTCAGACACGAGTGTGTAATGCTTCAAGGCTTTTTCAGGCTGGGTCGCAATCTCCGCCAACAGGCGCTGATACGTGCGGGCCAGGCGTTGAATGGACTCGGCGTGGAAAAGATCCGTGTTGTATTCAAAGGAAGCAAAGAGCCCTTGTTCATCTTCGGCCACGGTTAACGTCAGGTCAAAGTGGGCCAAGTGCAGATCAAACTCAAAGGCGCTGATCTCTAGGTTTGCGTCTTTGACCTCGGGCTTGAAGGCGTTCTGCATGTTAAACATCACTTGAAAGACCGGCGAACGGCTCGCGTCGCGCTCCACGTGAAGTTCGTCCACCAAGCGTTCAAAGGGCAGATCCTGATGCGCATACGCTTCCAGCATGATCTCGCGCACCTGACGGACCAGCGTGGTAAAGGGCGCATTGGCATCCAGCACCGACTTGATGGCCAGGGTATTCACAAAGAAACCCATAATCCCTTCGGTTTCTTTCCGGTTCCGGTTGGCAATGGGCGTGCCCACAATCATTTCCTGTTGGTTGGCATAGCGGCTCAACAAGAGATTAAACGCGGCCATGAGCAGCATGTACATGCTCGCGTCCGTACGTTGCGCCACCTGCTGCAACTGCGCGTAAAGTTCCGGGGCCAGCCGCAGGCTCTCGGCGGCCCCCACAAAGGTCTGCACCGCCGGGCGCGGCTTGTCCAACGGCAGGTCAAGCACAGGCAATTCCCCGGACAGATGGTGCTTCCAGAAGGCCAATTGTTTTTCCAAGACCTCGCCCTGCAGCCAGGTCCGCTGCCAGACCGCGAAATCCGCATACTGGAGTTCAGCCTCACGTACTGACGACGGCGCGCCCTCTTCCTCGGCCTTATAGGCCTCAGCCAAAGTTTTAACAAAAATCCCAATGGACCAACCGTCGGTAATGATGTGGTGCATGTTGAAGGCAAAGACATGATCCTTGGCACCCAGCTGAATCAGCGTCGTACGGAGCAGCGGTCCTTGGGCCAAATCAAACGGCGTGCTTGCATCCAAACCAATCAAACGGCGCGCTTCCTGTTCACGGTTCGCATGCTTCCGCAGATCCACACACTTCAAGACCACATTCCCAACCGGGGCTATGACCTGGCACGCCTCACCCTCCTGCACTTGGAAGGTGGTGCGCAAAATCTCATGCTCCTCGGCCATCCGGTTCAAGGCGCGCTGCAGTACAGACGCTTTGAAAGCGCCTTTGAAGCGCACGGCAAAAGGAATGTTATACGCTGAGTTCCCAGGTTCCAGTCGGTCCAAGATCCACAACCGCTGTTGCGCGAACGAAAGCGGGATTCTCCGGGTGCGATCGGCGCGAGGAATCACACTGACCGCCGCTCTCCCGGCCTGGCGCTCCACGGCCTCGGCCAAACGCCCGAGGGTTAAGGCTTCAAACATGACCCGCACCGGCACTTCCAACTGCAAGTCCGTGCGCAGACGGGAGACAACCTGCGTGGCCAGCAACGAGTGCCCGCCGATCTCGAAGAACGAGTCGTGGAGACCCACCTGCGCCACACCCAACACATCCTGCCAGATCAGAGCCAATTGTTTCTCAAGTTCCGTACGCGGCGCCACGAATTCCCGTGCGCGCGCTTCCTGCATCTCGGGTTCCGGCAAGGCCCGGGTATTGATCTTCCCACTCGGGGTGAACGGCAACGCATCCAGCAGCTGAATCACGGACGGCACCATATACTCGGGCAGGGTCTCACCCACCGCGGTTTTCAAGGCTGTAACGTCCGGTGTCTGTCCGTCCTTGGGCACCACATAGGCCACCAGGCGTTTCTGCTTCTGCGCATCTTCCCGCGCCACGACCACCGAGGCTTTCACTCCGACTTGCTTGTTCAAGACGGCTTCAATCTCCCCGGGCTCAATGCGGAACCCGCGGATCTTCACCTGATCGTCCGCGCGTCCCATGAAAGCCACAGTCCCGTTAGGGCAATACCGAACCCGGTCGCCGGTCCGATAGACGCGCTCCTCAATTCCTTCCGCCAAAGTTACCTGCACAAATCGCTCGGCCGTCAATCGGGGTTGCTGGCTGTACCCTTCGGCCAGGCAATCTCCGGCAATGAGCAACTCGCCGGGCACACCGCAGGGCACGGGTTTCAGCTGGGCATCCACCACATACAGGCGTGTGTTGCTGATGGGTTTGCCAATGGGCGGGAATTCCGGCCAGGTCTCAACCGGCCCGGCCAAGGTGTGGCTCGTGACCACGTGACTCTCCGATGGACCGTAATGGTTCAGGAGTTTGGCGTTCGGCAGGTGCTGGAAGAACCGACGGACCGCAGGAGTGATCTTCAGCACATCCCCGGCCGTGATGACTTCCTGGAGGCTCGTCGGCACTTGGTTCAGGCTCAGGGCCTGCTCAGCCAGATAGTGCAAGGCAATGGCCGGCAGGAACATGCGTTGAACATGCTCGTGGTTGATCAGCGCGACCAGCTGCGCCAGGTCCTTGCGTGTCTCTTCGCTCACCAGCACCAAGGTCTTCCCTGAGCCAAGTGTGGAGAAGATTTCTTGGAACGAGACATCGAAATTGATCGAAGCGTATTGGAGCACGCGTTCACTCGTACTCGTGGCAAACTGGTCGGCTTGCCAGGCAATTAAATTATGCAAGGCCCGGTGACTCAGTTCAATGCCCTTCGGGCGCCCGGTGGAGCCGGACGTAAAGATAACGTACACCAAGTCGTCCGGACGCAGTGTCACGTTCGGATTTCCCGTCGCCTCCGCGTTCAATGTCAGGGTATCCAAGCAGATCAGGGTCCCCGTGTATTCCGGCAAAAGCGTCAGCCAAGGCGTCTCGGTCACCAAGGCGGTCAAGGGGCTGTCTTCCAGCATGAGCGCCAGACGTGCCTTGGGATACGTGGGATCCAGCGGCACATACGTGCCCCCGGCTTTTAGTATTCCCAGCATGGCCACGATCAAGTCCAGAGAACGCGCCACGCACAAGCCCACACGCGCCCCGGGACGAATCCCTTGTGCCAGTAAGGCGTGCGCCACTTGATTGGCCCGGGCATTCAAGGCCGCATAACTTAATGACGCACTCCCAAAGACCAGTGCCGTCGCCTGCGGGTGAATGGCGCTTTGTTCCTCCACCCAGGCGTGCACCGGGCGGAAGGGGTAACTGCGCGTGGTTTGATTCCACGCGACCAATTGCGCACGCTCTGTCGGAGTGATGATTTCCAACTCCCGCACCTGCGCCCCAGTATGGTCCACCAACCAGCGTACAATCTGGCGGAAATGCCCGGCCATGCGTTCCATGGTCGTGGCCTGGAATAAATCCGTGTTGTACTCCAAGGCTCCGGTAAAGGTTTCCCCGTTCTCCATCAGGCCCAGCATCAATTCAAAATGGCAGGTGGAACTCTCCAAGGCATAGGGTTCAATGGTGACCTGGTCATGCGAGGTGTCGGCCTGCCGGGCGTTTTGCAACACAAACATGGTCTGGAAAATGGGCGAACGGCTCTGGTCGCGTTCGGGTTGGAGCTCATCCACCAGTTTTTCAAACGGCAGATCCTGGTGCGCGTAAGCACCGAGCAGGGATTCCTTGATGCACCGCAACAATTCTTCCAGGCGCATCTCCCCGGTCACGCGGGTGCGCAGGGCCAGGGTGTTTACAAAAAATCCAATGAGCGGTTCAATCTCAGCCCGGTTGCGGTTGGCAATGGGCGTGCCCACAATAATGTCATCCTGCCCTGAGTGAACATGGAGCAGGAGCACATACGCCATGAATAAAATCATATACGGCGTGGTCTGGGTCCGCATGCTCAGGGCCTGGACCGCGCGTCCTAGCTCAGGCTCAAGGACCACCGACACCGTGGACCCATTGAAGGTTTGCACGGCCGGACGCGGGAAATCCGTGGGCAATTCCAGGACCGGGAGCACGCCCCCGTATTGCGCTCTCCAATACGCCACCTGCGCCTGCAATACATCGCCGGTCAGCCAAGCGCGTTGCCACTGCGCAAAATCCGCGTATTGCAGCGGCAGCTCGGGCAAGAGCGCCCCCTGGTACAAGGCCATTAAATCCTGCACGAAAATCCCTGTGGACCAGCCGTCGGCAATAATGTGATGCAAGGTTACCAGGAAGATACACTCTTCCGGCGCCAGTTGAATCACCGCACTGCGAATCAGCGGACCCGTGCTTAGGTTAAACGGCTGCTGCGAGAGCCGGTTCAGGTGCGCCTGGGCCACGGCCTCGCGCTCAGCCCGGGGATACGTGCGTACATCGTGATACTCCAGGTGCAATGCTAGTTCCGGCAGTACGACCTGACAAGGCACCTGATGCTGCTGCGTAAAGATGGTGCGCAAGACCTCGTGACGCTGTATCATTTGGTTCAAGGCTTGTTCCAAACGACTCGCTTTCACGGGTCCTTTAATCCGCACGGCCAGCGGCACGTTGTACGCCGCGCTGTTGGGCTCCAGCTGATCAATAAACCAGAGTCGCTGCTGGGCAAACGAAAGTGCGAGCGGTTGCGAACGGTCGGCTTTCTCGATCCGGGTAAAGGTCTGCGTCTCCAAACGGTCAATCGCTTGACTCAAGGCCTGCAAGGTGGCATGTTCAAAAATACTCCGCACCGAGACATTCACGTTCAAGTCACGTTGGATGCGCGAAATCACCTGTGTGGCCAGGAGCGAATGCCCGCCGATTTCAAAAAAATGATCCTCGCGATACACGGTGGCGACCTGAAGCACATCGCGCCAAATCTCCGCCAAGCGCACCTCGGTGGCTGTAGCCGGCGCGCTGCCTACCGCGGCCTGGGAGGCGTCGGGTTTGGGCAAGGCACGCGTATCCACTTTCCCATTGGGGGTCAGCGGAAAGGCGTCCAGGACCATCACGGCGTGTGGAATCGAACTGGCAGGCAATTCTTCCTTCAACGCCGCGAGCAACGCAGGAACATCCAACACCTGGGCTGCTTCCGTCACCACATACGCCACCAAACGTTTTTCCCCAGGCACATCCTCCCGCACCAGAACCAAGGCTTGGGCAATCCCGGGCTGGTGGCGCAAAGCCGCTTCAATCTCACCGGGTTCAATGCGGAAGCCGCGCAGCTTGACCTGATGGTCGCGGCGCCCCAGAAACTCAAGTTCGCCGCGTGCATTCCAACGCACACGATCGCCGGTTTTGTACAGCCGGGCCGCACCCTGGGGCGCAAACGCCGCGTGCACAAACGCCTGCGCGGTCTGCTCGGGTCGCCCCACGTATGCCAGAGCCACTCCGTCCCCGCCGACCCACAATTCCCCGGGCACACCCTTCGGTGTCGGTTGGCCGTGTCGGTCCACCACGTAACAGGTGGTATTGGCAATCGGAGCGCCAATGGGCAAGGTCGGAGCCTCGGCGGCCCAGGCACGGGTGTCGAAGCAGGTGGCTATGACCGTATTCTCCGTAGGCCCGTAGGCATTGATCACATGCTCCGCCCGCGAATGGCGGAGTACCCGCCGCACGGCCTCCAGGTCGGCCTTGTCGCCGCCAAAAAGTACATACCGCAAACCATCAAACATCTCCGGGTGCTGGAGGGCGGCTTGATTGAATAAGGCCGTGGTAAACAACATGGCCGTAATGCGCTGCGCACGCAAGGCCTGGGCAAACCCCTGCAAGTCCAAGACCTCGTCTTTTTCAAACCCCACCAAACAGGCCCCATTGAGCCAGGCCGACCAGATCTCCCAGGTCGAGGCATCAAACGCCACATTGCCCACATGCGCCACGCGGTCGTCCGCGCCCAAGGACATGTAGTTGGTGTTGCAGACCAAGCGCACAATCCCGCGCTGCGGTACCAAAACGCCCTTGGGTTCCCCGGTCGAGCCTGAGGTGTACATAATGTACGCCCCGTCTTCAGCCCGAGGTCCTATGCTGAAATTATCCTCCGACCGATCGGCCCATTCGTCCGGTGCATCGAGCATCAGGGTTGGAAGCGTGGTGGTTGCAAATGTTTCAGCATAGGCACGACTCGTCAGCAAGCGGACCGCCCCTGAGTCTTCCAGCATGTACACCAAACGGCGGGCCGGATAACCGGGGTCGAGCGGCAAGTAAACGCCACCCGCTTTAAGAATGGCCAGCATGCCCACCAGCATTTCCACGGATCGATCCAGACCCAGGGCGATCACTTCCCCGGCCCGGACGCCTTGGGCGTGCAAGTAGTGCGCGAGCTGATTGGCGCGTTGGTTGATCTGCGCATAGGTCAGACGGTGCTCATGGAAGACCAAAGCCAGGGCGTCGGGTGTGCGGCGCGCATGCTCCTCAAAGAGCGAGACCAAGCTCTCTTCCCGCGGATACGCCCGGCGGGTGTCGTTCCATTGCTCAAGCACCTGCACACGGTCCTCGGGGGCCAATAACGAGATCTCCGCCAAGGTCGTCCCGCTCTGGGTGGCTACGCGTTCCAAGAGGCGAAGAAAGGCCGTGCTCATGGCCTGGATGGTCTCGGCGCGGAAAAGATCCGAATTGTATTCAAACGTGGCCGAAAGGCCCTGCGCATCCTCATGCGCCGCCACCGTTAGATCAAAGTGCGTGGTGGGAATTTCCAGCTCGTACGGTGCCATGCTCAACCCGCCCATTTCCATTTCCGGGAGATAGGCGCTTTGCAGACTAAACATGACTTGGAAAATCGGCGAACGCTGCACGTCGCGTTCCAGGCCCAGTTCATCGACTAATTTTTCAAAGGGCAGGTCCTGATGCGCATAGGCTTCCAACAAGGTCTCGCGCACCTGGGCCACAAACGCCCGGAACCCCACCTCGCCGCGGCACTGCGTGCGAACGGCCAAGGTATTCACAAAGAAGCCCAGCATGGGCTCGAGCTCGCGACGGTTACGATTGGCAATGGGCGTGCCCACGATAACTTCGTCCTGATCCGCGTACTTGCTCAAGAGCCACTGGAAGCCCGCGAGCATGACCATGAACAACGAGGCATGTGTGGCTTGGGCCAGAGCATGGAGTTGCAGACGCAAGGCTTCCGGCACCTGCACCCGGACCGAACGGCCATGGAAGGTTTGAACCTTGGGACGCGGGAAATCCAGCGGCAATTCCAAGGTGGCCAACGGCGCGGCCAAGGTGCGTTTCCAATACGCCAATTGCGTTTCCAAAACCTCGCCCTGGAGCCAAGCCCGTTGCCAGACCGCAAAATCCGCATACTGAATCGGCAGCGCCGGGAGTGCGGGCTGCGTCTCTCCCAAGGCCATGCCCCGGTAAATGGTCATGAGTTCTTTGACCAGTTCGCCAATGGACCAGGCATCGGTCACAATGTGATGCAGCATAATGAAGAACAGATGTTCCTGCGCGCCCACCTTCACCAAGCGCACGCGTAGGAGCGGACCTCGGCTCAGATCAAACGGTGTCTGGAGTTCCGCGTGAATGGCCTCTTTGGCCTTGGCCTCGGCATCGGCAGTCTGACTCACATCCACCACCGCCCAATCCAAGGTTGCGTCCGGGGCAATGACTTGCACAGGCCCGCTATCTTGGTTCTGGAACGTCGTGCGCAAGACTTCATGCCGCGCCACCAGCTGCAGCAAACCGGCCCGCAAGGGTTCGGCGTCCAAGGGCCCTTGAATGCGCACCACCATGGGAACATTGTAGGCTGTGCTGCCTGGTTCAAATTGATCAATGAACCAGAGACGCTGCTGCGCAAACGAGAGCGGGAGCGCCTGGCACCGGTCGGCTTTGGGAATGACTGCGTAGGTTTCGCCCGTACTCTGGGCGTTTAGGCTCTCGGCCAAGCCGGCAATCGTCGGATGCTCGAAGATCTGCCGAATGGGCACATCCAGGTTCATCTGCGAGGCCAAGCGCGAAATCACCCGCGTGGCCAGGAGCGAATGCCCGCCGATCTCGAAGAAATGATCGTGGATGCCCACGCGCGCCAGTCCCAGTACATCTTGCCAGATCTCCGCCAACTGTGTTTCCAGTTCCGTGCGCGGCGCCACGTACTCGTGCTGCGCCTCAAACTCTGGCGCGGGCAACGCCTTCCGGTCCACTTTCTTGTTCGCCGTGAGCGGAATGCGTTCCAGTTCCACGTACGCGCTGGGAATCATGTACTCGGGCAGATTCTGCTTCAGGTGTTTCTGCACCTCTTCGTTGGTGAGCGCCGTGTCTTTCTTCACCAGGTACGCCACCAGGCGCTTGTTCCCCGGCGTGTCCTCGCGCACAATCACCACCGCCTGTTGGAGGCCCGCATGCTCGTTCAAGCGCGTCTCGATCTCGCCCAGTTCAATGCGGAACCCGCGGATCTTCACCTGGCTGTCCATGCGCCCAATGAATTCAATGCGCCCGTCCGCCAGATACTTGCACGCATCCCCGGTCCGGTACAACCGGCTCCCGTCGGACTTGAACGGATTGAGAATAAACTTCTCGCGCGTCAATTCCTCGCGTCCCAAATACCCTCGGCTCACGCCCACTCCGCCGATTAACAATTCCCCGGCCACACCTACGGGCACGGGTTTTAAGTTTCCATCCAAGATATAGATATCCGTGTTGGCAATCGGGCGCCCGATGGTCAGTTTCTCATGCGCCTGCACGCGGGAGAGCGTGGACCAGACCGTGGTCTCGGTCGGGCCGTACATGTTCCACACTTCCTGCGTCTTCTCCACCAAGCGCTGCGCCAGCCAGTGCGGGAACGCTTCGCCGCCGCAGAGCACCTTCAAATTCTTTTTGCCTTCCCACCCGGACTGTTCCAGCATTTCCCAGGTCGAAGGCGTGGACTGCATGAGGGTAATGTCATGCTGGAGCAAGGCCTGCTTGATCTGCTTGGCATCCAGCGCCGCGTCGCGGGTCAAGAGCACAACCGTACCGCCCACGCTCAAGGGGAGGAACAATTCCAAGACCGAAATATCAAACGAGATCGTGGTTACAGCCAGGACGCGGTCCTGTGCCGTGCAGCCCGGCTCGCTCTGCATGGAACTCAGGAAGTTCACCACATTGGCGTGTGTAATCTCCACCCCTTTGGGGCGCCCGGTGGAGCCTGAGGTAAAGAGCACATACGCGCGTTCCTGCACGCCCAGAGTTACGGACGGCGCCTGCGTCGGCGCGGCGGATAATTCGTTTTCCAAAGTATCTACGAACAACACTGGCGCCAGGGTCTGCGGCACGATCTCGCGCAACTCGGTCTGACTGAGAATGACCTTGGGCTGGCTGTCGTCCACAATCATTTGCAAGCGGTCTTTGGGGAACCCCGGGTCCAGCGAGACATACGCGGCCCCGGTCTTTAAAATGCCCAGCAGACCCACAAGCATGGCGGGCGTGCGGTGGAGGCAGATGCCCACCAAACTGCCGGGGGTAACACCCTGTGCGATCAACACATGCGCCAGTTGATTGGCGCGGGTGTCCAGCTCACGGTAGCTGAGTTGCTCCTCACCGGCGATCACGGCCACAGCCTCAGGCGTCTTATGAGCCTGCGCTTGAATCCAGGCATGCAGAGTCGTCTGCGACGGATACGCCTGCTGCGTCTGGTTCCACTCCACCAGCAGGCGCTGCGACTCGGCCTCTGAGAGCATGCTCACTTGGGCCAAAGTCTGTTCGGGTTGGGCGCAGAGGGATTCAAACACGTGTATCAGGTGCTGCTGAATCTGCGCCACCCGCGCGTCCGTGAACTGCTGGCGCGAATATTCCCAGCGCAGGTAAAGCGTCTCCCCCGGCGTTACGGTAATGTTCAAGGGATAGTTCGTGGTCTGGAACCCATCCACCATTTCAATGCGCACATCCGACTCCGCGGTTCCTGACTGCTCGCCCAGCGGATAATTCTCAAAGGTCAGAATGGTATCAAAGAGCGGCTGACCGTGCGGCACCTCGCTCCACACCTGCACATCGGCCAGAGGACTGTACTCATACTGCCGCATCTCGGCCGCGCGGGCATGGACCTCGCGCAGCCATGCAGCCAAGGTCTGTTCGGGCGCCACGTTCACCCGCAGCGGGAGGGTATTAATAAACAACCCCACCATGGTCTCCACGCCGGGCAGTTCACTCGGGCGTCCGGAAACCACGGTGCCAAAGACCACATCCTGCGCCTGAGTGTAGCGGCTAATCAACAGTGCCACAGCGCCCTGCACCAGGGTGTTCAAGGTCAGTTGCTGCTGCTTGGCCAAGGTCTGCAAACGTTGGGTCAGGGCCGGTGAGAGTCGGAATTCCAATTGTCCGTGCGTGGATCCGGTCGCGGCCAAGATCGTGCTGGCTTCTCCCAGCAAGGTTGGCTCTTCAAACCCTTGCAACGTTTTCTGCCAATACGTTTTGGCCTCGCTCAAACTCCGCGTTTGCAGATACGCAATGTAATCGCTGTACGGACGCGTTGGAAGCAAGACCGGTTCCTGTTCATGGGTATACGCTTGGTACGCATCCAACAATCCTTTGAAGACCAGCGGCATGCTCCAGCCGTCCAGGATAATATGGTTCTCCCCCACCACAAAGCGCCACTCGGTTTCAGCCAAGCGAATCACCGTGGTGCGGAGCAACGGTGCCTGCGTGAGGTCAAAGGTCTGGGTTTGATCAACCTCCAGCCATTGCTTTAGTTTTTCCTTTTGCTCAGCCGGAGTGAAGGCACGCCAATCCAACATTTGCGTGGGCAGACTCACCTGACGGTGAATAATCTGTACCGGCTCCGGGGTGTGTTCCCACGCGTAACTGGCGCGCAGGATTTCGTAATGCGCCAGCACCTTCTCCCAGGCGCGTTGGAACGCGTCCGGACGCAAGTGGCCGTGCACGGCCAAATGAAAGCGGACATAGTAGTCGTTGGCCTTGGGATCAAAGAGCGCGTGGAACAAAATGCCTTTTTGCGTAGCCGAGAGCGGATACATGGTTTCCACGGCCGACTCGCGGGCCAGCACCTGATCCAACTGTGCTTGCTCCAGCGAGAGTAGGGGGAAGTCCGAGGGCGTGAAGCCACCCACGCCCGGGGTCAGGCAATGCTGGATCACCTGACGCAGCGCCGCCATGTACGCCTCGCCTAACCGTTGCACGGTCTCTGCGCGATGCAAGTTGCGACTGTACGTCAACGAGACTTCCAGTTGATTCTGCGCCACGGCGGCATTAACCGCCAATACCTGGAGGCGATGATTCTTCGCATCCGAATAGCGACCACGCATATCCGCACTCGATTCACCCAGCGACTCTTGTGCGTGCCCGCCTTGGAACTGACCCAAATAATTGAAGCTCACTTCCGCCGGTGTCAATGTCTGCAATACAGACCGCATGGCTTCCGGCCCGTGATAACGCA
The DNA here is from genome assembly GCA_964604705.1 of uncultured bacterium. Taxonomy (GTDB): domain Bacteria; phylum Oederibacteriota; class JAAXVQ01; order JAAXVQ01; family JAAXVQ01; genus JAAXVQ01. Next base: position 243,356 of record CAZSAP010000004.1, on the reverse strand, counting down.
GCAAGCCAAACCCAATGCCATGGCGCGGCACGCGGCGCAGGGTTTCTTTCACGGACTTAATGACGTCCCCGGGATTCTGTGTGCCCGGGTGGGTTAATTGGACTGGGAAAATGGTCGTGAACCAACCCACGGTCCGGCTTAGGTCCACATCGTTGAGAAGATCTTCGCGTCCATGCCCTTCCAAATCAATGCGCAAGGTCGCACTCAGGGTCCAAGGCCGGAACGCCTCCACCAGGGCCGCGAGCAAAAGATCATTGATCTGCGTGCGGTACGCGCTTGAGGCCTCTGCCAGCAATTGGCGGGTTTCGTCCACGCTCAAGGTCAAGCGTACGGTCTCGGTCGTGCCTTCCAAATTCTCATTCGCCGCAAAATCACGCGGCAGCGCAACTACCGGCTCTTCGACCCGTGCGCGCCAGTAGGCGTATTCCTGATGCAAGGCCTCGGAGGTCAGGGCATAGCGGGCTGCGGACGCGGCCCAATATTGGAACGAGGTGGTCTTCGGCGGGAGCGAGAGAGCCTGCCCCTCGGCCAACTGACGACAGAGCGTCTGGAAATCCTCGAGCAAAATACGCCACGAAACACCATCCACCACCCAGTGATGGAGAACCAAGAAGAATAAATCCTGACCAGGCGCTTGGTTCCGGAAAATAAGGGCGCGCCCGATGGGACCATGCTCCATATTCAAGTCCGCATGGGCTTGGGTCGTGAGCGCCTGAATGCGCCCGGTTTTTTCACGTTCCCCGAGTTGGGCCAGATCCTCACTCAGCAACGGGAGCACCGCGCCCTCGTCCACGTGGGATTGCTGCCAGAGGCCATTGACCTGTCGCACCCGGAGACGGAGCGCATCATGCTGCGCCACCAACTGCGCCAGTGCGCGCTCCAACACGTCGACCGAAATGCCCTGCGGCAGAACAAACAACGAGTCTTGGTTAAAGTGATGCGGATTCTCCAACCCTTGCTCCAGGTACCATTGTTGGACAGGCGTAAGGACACTCTCCCCTTCCACCTTTCCCTGTTCGGCCTGAATGCCCGCCTGCTGACCGGCCACGGACGCCAAGGCGGCAATGGTCTGATGTTCAAACAACTGGCGGTTGCTCAGGTGCACCCCCGTACTCTTGGCCCGGCTAATGACTTGAATGGCCAGAATCGAATCTCCGCCCAAGCTGAAGAAATTATCCTGCACGCCGATGGTCTCTACTTGCAAAACACTCTTCCAGATGGCCAGCAACGTCTCTTCGGTTGGCGTGCGCGGTGCGACCGCCTCGTCGTTCCCTTGCCAAAGCGGTTTGGGCAATGCCTGCCGGTCCACCTTGCCATTGGGCGTGAGTGGGAATTGTTCCAACGTGATCACGGCTTGCGGGAGCCATTGCGCGGGCAATTCTTTTTTCAATTCATTCAAGAGCGCAGGCACATCTTGGGTCCACGTCTCATCGCCGATCACATACGCGACCAGGCGTTTGTCACCCGGCGCGTCTTCACGCACCAGCACCAACGCCTGGCGCAGTCCGGGTTGACGCAGGAGCGCAGCTTCTATTTCTCCGGGTTCAATGCGGAACCCGCGTATTTTTACCTGGCTGTCCAGACGTCCTAAAAACTCCAACTCCCCTTGGGCGTTCCAGCGCACCCGGTCGCCGGTCTTGTACACGCGGCGTCCGGCTCCGGGTTGGAAGGGATCCTCCACAAATACACGGGCGGTTTGGTCCGGGCGACCCACATACCCCGTGGCCACGCCGTCGCCGCCCACCCACAACTCACCGGGCACACCCAGGGGCGCAAGTTGACCGTGCGCATCCACCACGTAGCAGGTGGTATTGGCAATCGGACGCCCAATGGGAATGGTCCGGGCCTCGGCAGGCAACGCTTTCACTTCATAGCTGGTGGCCATGACGGCGTTTTCCGTGGGACCGTAGGCATTGATTAAATGTTCGGGTGCACCCTCGGCCAAGACGCGGCGCACGGCTTTCAACTCCGCCTTGTCCCCGCCGAAGAGCACGTACCGTAAGGGCTTGAACATGGCCGGATACAATTCCGCGGCCTGATTAAACAAAGCTGTGGTAAACAACATGGCCGTAATGCCTTGGGTGCGCAGCGCCTGGCCAAACGATTCCAAGTCCAGAACCTCGGACTTATCAAACCCCACCAGGCAGGCGCCGTTTAACCAGGCGGACCAAATCTCCCAGGTCGAGGCATCAAATGAAACATTCCCCACATGCGCCACCCGGTCCTGCGGGCCGAGCTGCATGTAATCCGGGTTGCACACCAGGCGCACAATGCCGCGCTGCGTGACCAACACGCCTTTGGGCTCACCGGTCGAGCCCGAGGTGTACATAATGTACGCCCCGTCCGTGGCCTGCGTGGTCTTGGCCGGATTGGTGAGAGGATCCGCTTGCCAGAACGAAGCGTCTTCCAGTCGGAAGATAGAAACGGTCGTCGCTCCAAAGAGCGGCACATAACTTTCTTGCGTGATTAAAACTACGGCCTGGGCGTCGCGGAGCATGTACTCCAAACGGCGGGGCGGGTAGCTCGGGTCCAAAGGCAGGTACACATTCCCGGCCTTAAGTATGCCCAGGATGCCCACCAGCATCTCCACCGAGCGGTCGAGGCAAATGCCCACCACCTCGCCGGGCTTGGTCCCCTGGCGACGGAGCGCATGCGCCAGTTGGTTGGCGCGCTGATTCAGTTGCGCATAGGTCAAGGTTTGTTCCTGGAAAACCAAGGCCAGGGCCTCGGGCGTGCGCTTGGCATGCTCCTCAACGATTTCCACCAGGGTCCGCGTCCGCGGATACTCGCGGGTCGTGGCATTCCAAGTCACAGCCACGGTCTGGCGATCTTCGGGTGAGAGCAAGGAGATCTCTGCCAAGGGACGTGCGGGATCGGCCGTGACGGTTTCCAACACGCGGTTGAACGCGGCCGCAAACGCGCGCAGGGTGGTTTCTTTAAACAAATCCGTGTTGTACTCAAAGGTGATATAAAGCCCCTGTTCATCTTCCCCGGCCACGACGGTTAAATCAAAATGCGCCGCTTGGGTTTCCAGGTCATAACTGCGGACGTTAAATTCAGCTCCGTCCAGTGTGGGCACAAAGGCACTTTGCATGCTGAACATGATTTGGAAAACCGGGGAGCGTTGAATGTCGCGCTCCACCTCCAGTTCATCCACCAATTTTTCAAAGGGCAAATCCTGGTGGGCAAAGGCTTCAAGCAGCGTGCCGCGCACCTGGGCCGCGTACTCGTTGAACGTCAGTGAACCTGAACATTGACTGCGTATGGCCAGCGTGTTGACAAAGAAACCTAAGAGCGGTTCCAACTCCCGGCGGTTTCGGTTGGCAATGGGGGTGCCCACCACCAGATCGGTCTGCCCCGTGTATTTGCTCAAGAGTACGTTGAAGGCCGCAAACAAAAGCATGTACAGCGTGGACCCGGTGGCCTGACTGGTATGCTGCAGTTGGGCGCTTAACTCCGGACGCACACGGATATAAAACGAAGCGCCGCCATAGGTTTGCGCAGCCGGGCGCGGATAGTCCAAAGGCAGTTCCAAGACCGGCAGAGGTCCGGCCAACGTCTGTTTCCAGTAGTTGACTTGTTCGGCCAAAACCTCGCCCTGGAGCCAGGCCCGCTGCCAGACAGAAAAATCCGCATACTGAATGGGCAGGGCCGGGAGTCCCGCTTCGGTCTTGCCCTGGAGGAGCGACTGATACACGGCCATGAGTTCTTTGACAAAGACCCCAATGGACCAGGCATCGGTAATGATGTGATGCATGTGGAAGAGGAAGATATGTTCCCGCGCGCCCAGGCGGATCAGGCGCACCCGCAGCAAGGGGCCGCGGCTCAAGTCAAAGGGCGTGTTTATTTCCGCCAGCATCTGTGCCCGGGCCGCCGCTTCCGGGTCGGGCTGTGCGCTCACATCGGTCTGGGCAAAGGCCGCCTTGGCCTCGGGCGCGATCCACTGAACCGCAGACTCGCCTACCACCTGGAAGGTCGTGCGTAAAATTTCATGCCGGGCCACCAGAACCTGCAAGCTGCGTTCCAGCAACTCGGGATTCACCGCCCCGTCCAGGCGCACGGCCATGGGAATATGGTACGTGGTCTTCCCCGGGTCGAGTTGTTCCAAAATCCACAAACGCTGCTGGGCAAAGGAGAGCGGGATGGCACGGGTGCGATCCACGACCGGAATAACCACGGCCTGCGCCGTGTCCTCGCCCGCCGTACGGAGCATGGCTGCAGCCAATCGCGCCACCGTGGCGTTTTCGAACAATAATTTCAACGGGCACTCACGGCTCAGCGTGCTGTGAATGCGCGACATGACTTGCGTGGCCAACAACGAATGCCCGCCGATTTCAAAGAATGAATCGTGGATGCTCACGCGCTCCACACCCAAGACATCCTGCCAAATGGCCGCCAACTTAATTTCCATATCCGTGCGCGGCGCCACGTACTCCCGCGTGCTCTCGCCCAGACCCTCGGGTTCAGGCAAGGCCCGGGTGTTAATCTTCCCGCTCGGCGTGAAGGGCATGGCCGCAATCACTTGCACACTCGAGGGCACCATGTACTCGGGCAAGGTCTCTCCGACCGCCGCCTTCAAGGCCAACGTATCCAGGGATTCTCCGGCTTTGGGCACCACGTACGCCACCAAGCGTTTTTGCTTCTGCGCATCTTCCCGCGCCACCACCACCGAGGCTTGAACCCCGGGCTGCTTGTTCAGCACGGCTTCAATCTCACCGGGCTCAATGCGGAAGCCGCGGATCTTCACTTGATCGTCTGCACGTCCCATGAACGCTATGGTTCCGTCCGGCAAATGGCGCACCCGGTCCCCGGTCCGGTACACGCGTTCCCGGACCCCCGGGGCCAGCTCGAGCATCACAAAGCGATCGCCCGTCAGCTGCGGCTGCCGGCTGTACCCTGCGGCCAGACAATCCCCGGCAATCAAAAGTTCACCGGGTACACCGCACGGAACTTGCTTTAAGTTCGCATCCACCACATACAAACGCGTATTGCTGATGGGCTTGCCAATGGGTGGGAATTCGGGCCAGGTATCGACCGCGCCTTCCACGGTGTGACTGGTGACCACATGGCTCTCCGAGGGGCCGTAATGGTTTAATAGTTTGCCGTTGGGCACGCGTTGGAAAAACCGGCTCACGGCGGGGGTGATTTTTAACACATCCCCGGCCGTAATGACCTCGTGCAGACTCTCCGGCACCTGGTTCAAGCTAAGCGCTTGCTCGGCCAGATAATGCAAGGCAATGGCCGGGAGAAAAATGCGATTCACTTTTTCACGGTTCAGGAGCGCCACCAACTGCGCCAGATCCTTGCGGCTTTCCTCGCTCACCAGCACCAGGGTCTTCCCCATGCCCAGAGTCGAGACTATTTCCTGGAACGACACGTCAAAATTGATTGACGCATACTGGAGCACGCGCGTACTCGTGCTGGCGCGGAATTGCTCCGCTTGCCAGGCAATCAAATTGTGCAAGGCCCGATGGCTGAGCTCAATGCCCTTGGGGCGCCCAGTGGAGCCGGAGGTGAAAATGATATATACCAGGTCTTCGGGCTGCACGACTTCAGCAAGATTTTCCGAAGGCCAAGTAGAGTTAACCCAAATCGTTTCCAGGCAAAGCGCAGGACCGGTATATGCAGGCAGAAGCGTGAGCCACTGCGGTTCGGTCAACAAGGCGGATAACGCGCTATCTTCGAGCATCATGGCCAAACGCGCGGCCGGATACGTCGGATCCAGCGGCACGTAGGTGCCCCCGGCTTTCAAAATACCCAACAACGCGGGGATTAAGTCCAGGGAACGCGCCACGCACAGCCCTACGCGCGCCCCGGGTTTTACGCCCTGGGCTTGGAGCGCATGGGCCACACGGTTGGCGCGGGCATTGAGTTCCTGGTACGTCAGCGAGGCGTTCTCAAACCTCACGGCCGTGGCCGCAGGCACTTTCGTTGCCTGCGCTTCCACCCAGGCATGGACAGGTTGGAACGGATAAGGCCGCACGGTTTGGTTCCATGCCGCGAATTGATCTTTTTCCGCACCCGTGACCAGACTCATCTCCGCCACCCGTTGCTCAGGCTGGGCCACGAGTATTTCTAAAATTTTTCCAAAATGCACGGACATCTGTTCAATCGTATGCGGTTTGAACAAATCCGTGTTGTACTCCACATAACCGTTAAGGCGGTCCTCGGTTTCATGGAACGTCCAGGTAAGCTCAAATTGTGCGGTTTGCAAATCCACATCCACCGGACTGACCGTGACGTCGGCCTGTTGGATGTGCGGGAGCGTGTTGTTCTGCAAAATAAACAAGGTCTGAAAAATCGGCGACCGGGCCAAGTCACGTTCCGGTTGCAACACATCCACCAATTTTTCAAAAGGCAGATCCTGATGCGCATACGCCCCCAACACGGTTTCCTTCACCTGCGCCAGGACCTGCGCCAGGGTGTGGCTCGAGGCAATCTGCGTGCGGATGGCCAAGGTATTAACAAAGAACCCAATCAACGGTTCGATGTCGGCCCGGTTGCGATTGGCAATCGGCGTACCCACGACCAAGTCTTCCTGCTGTGAGTAGACATGCAGCAAAAGATTGTAGGCGGTTAGCAAGAGCATGTAGAGCGTCACCTGACGTTTGCGGGCCAGGTGTTCCAACTCCGCGCGCAACCCCGGCGAGAGATGGAAACGGAACGTGGCGCCCTTAAACGTCTGCACGGCCGGACGCGGATAATCCGTGGGCAATTCCAGAACCGGGGCCGCGCCGCGCAACTGCTTTTCCCAATAGGTTAATTGTGTTTGCAGCACATCGCCCGTCAACCACGAACGCTGCCAGGTGGCAAAGTCTGCATACTGCAAGGGCAATTCAGGCAAGGTCTGACCTTGAACCAAAGCGAGCAGTTCCCGGACAAACACACCCGTGGACCAGCCGTCGGAAATGCTGTGGTGAAGCGTATACAAAAGCACATGCTCTTGTGTGCTCAGGCGATACACCTGGCAGCGAATGAGCGGACCCGCGACCAAATCAAACGGTACCCGGGCATCGGCCGTCATGCGTTCCTGCAGCCGCCTGTTCTGCTCCGGTCCGGCCCAGGTCGAGAGGTCCACGAGTTCCAGCGGTATCTGCACCTGTTCTGCAATGTCCTGATACACCTGATCCCCGCTGCGCTTGAAGGTGGTGCGCAAGACTTCATGCCGGGCAATAATCTGATTTACAGAACGTTCCAATAGATCCAGATCCAAGTTCCCTTGGATCCGCACAGCGATGGGAATAATGTACGCAGTATTCCCGGGTTCGAACTGTTCAATGAACCACAAGCGTTGCTGCGCAAACGAGAGCGGGAGCGCCTGGCACCGGTCGGCTTTGGAAATGACCGCGTAGCTTTCTCCCGTGCTCTGGGTGTGTAGGCTCTCGGCCAAGCCGGCAATCGTCGGATGCTCGAAAATCTGCCGGATCGGCACGTCCAGGTTCATTTGCGAGGCCAAGCGTGATATCACCCGCGTGGCCAGGAGCGAATGCCCGCCGATCTCGAAAAAATGATCGTGAATGCCCACGCGTGCCAGTCCCAGCACATCTTGCCAAATCTCCGCCAACTGCGTTTCCAATTCCGTGCGCGGCGCCACGTACTCGTGCTGCGCCTCAAACTCCGGCGCGGGCAACGCCTTCCGGTCCACTTTCTTGTTCGCCGTGAGCGGAATGCGTTCCAGTTCCACGTACGCGCTGGGAATCATGTACTCGGGCAGATTCTGCTTCAGGTGTTTCTGCACCTCTTCGTTGGTGAGCGCCGTGTCTTTCTTCACCAGGTACGCCACCAGGCGCTTGTTCCCCGGCGTGTCCTCGCGCACAATCACCACCGCCTGTTGGAGGCCCGCATGCTCGTTCAAGCGCGTCTCGATCTCGCCCAGTTCAATGCGGAACCCGCGGATCTTCACCTGGCTGTCCATGCGCCCAATGAATTCAATGCGCCCGTCCGCCAGATACTTGCACGCATCCCCGGTCCGGTACAACCGGCTCCCGTCGGACTTGAACGGATTGAGAATAAACTTCTCGCGCGTCAATTCCTCGCGTCCCAAATACCCTCGGCTCACGCCCACTCCGCCGATTAACAATTCCCCGGCCACACCTACGGGCACGGGTTTTAAGTTTCCATCCAAGATATAGATATCCGTGTTGGCAATCGGGCGCCCGATGGTCAGTTTCTCATGCGCCTGCACGCGGGAGAGCGTGGACCAGACCGTGGTCTCGGTCGGGCCGTACATGTTCCACACTTCCTGCGTCTTCTCCACCAAGCGCTGCGCCAGCCAGTGCGGGAACGCTTCGCCGCCGCAGAGCACCTTCAAATTCTTTTTGCCTTCCCACCCGGACTGTTCCAGCATTTCCCAGGTCGAAGGCGTGGACTGCATGAGGGTAATGTCATGCTGGAGCAAGGCCTGCTTGATCTGCTTGGCATCCAGCGCCGCGTCGCGGGTCAAGAGCACAACCGTACCGCCCACGCTCAAGGGGAGGAACAATTCCAAGACCGAAATATCAAACGAGATCGTGGTTACAGCCAGGACGCGGTCCTGTGCCGTGCAGCCCGGCTCGCTCTGCATGGAACTCAGGAAGTTCACCACATTGGCGTGTGTAATCTCCACCCCTTTGGGGCGCCCGGTGGAGCCTGAGGTAAAGAGCACATACGCGCGTTCCTGCACGCCCAGAGTTACGGACGGCGCCTGCGTCGGCGCGGCGGATAATTCGTTTTCCAAAGTATCTACGAACAACACTGGCGCCAGGGTCTGCGGCACGATCTCGCGCAACTCGGTCTGACTGAGAATGACCTTGGGCTGGCTGTCGTCCACAATCATTTGCAAGCGGTCTTTGGGGAACCCCGGGTCCAGCGAGACATATGCGGCCCCGGTCTTCAAAATACCCAACAAACCCACGAGCATGGCGGGCGTGCGGTGGAGGCAGATGCCTACCAAGCTGCCAGGGGTGACGCCCTGTGCGATCAACACGTGCGCCAATTGATTGGCGCGTGTGTCCAGCTCACGGTAACTGAGTTGCTCTTCCCCGGCGATCAAGGCCACGCCCTCGGGGGTCTTCTGCGCTTGCGCTTGGATCCACGCATGCAAGGTCGTCTGCGACGGATACGCCTGCTGCGTCTGGTTCCACTCCACCAGCAGGCGCTGCGATTCTTCCAGGGTTAAAAACGAAAGCTCGCCAATGGTGCGATCCGGATGCGCGGTTAAGACCCGCACCCCTTCGCTGTAATGCCCGATCATGCGTTCCATGGTGGCGTCGTCGAACAACAAGGGATTGAAATCAATACGCCCCAGAACCCGGTCGTCGCGTTCTTCCAAATCCAACGTTAAATCAAACTGGGTTACGCCAATGTCCCCGCTCTGCACCTCCACCGTCATGCCCGGAAGTTCCATGACCGGCATGGGTGTGTTCTTCAGCGAGAACATGACTTGGAAAATGGGATTGTAATTCAAGTGGCGTTCGGGTTGGACCTCTTCGACAATTTTCTCAAACGGAATGTCCGGATGCGCGAAGGCCTGGAGGGCCGTCTCCTTCACCCGGTGCAGCATCTCACGCACGGTGGGGTTTTGACTTAAATCCGTGCGCAGCACCAGAGTGTTGACAAAAAAACCGATCAAGTCTTCCAGTTCACGCCGCTGCCGGTTGGCCAAGGGCGTACCGACAATGATGTCCTCCTGCCGGCTGTAGTGCTTCAGCAGGATCACAAAATTCGTAAGCAAGGCCATGTAGAGCGTAAGGCCCTCTTGCCGGCAAAGTGCGCGCAAAGACGCAACCACCTCAGGCGCCAATTCAAAAAACAAGCTCTTGCCCGCGGACGTTGCTTGCTTGGGGCGCGGACGGTCCAACGGCAGTTCCAAAAGGGGCAACTCTCCGCGTAGAGTTTCTTTCCAATAGTCTACTTGCGCCTGATAGTTGGGGTCGTGCGCCATGCGGGTTTCCTGCCAGGCGGCAAAATCCGCATACTGCACGCGCAACGCAGGCAACGCCGCTCCCTGATAGAACGCCATCAGTTCACGGACAAACACACCCAGACTCCAGGCATCGGAGATAATGTGATGCATGGTAAAGCAGGCCAAGGTTTCATCCTCACGCACGCGAAAAAGCGCGCAGCGCAGCAACGGCCCGGTCTCCAGCGCAAAGGGGCGCGCACCTTCGGCGCGAATGGCCTGCTCCACCTGGTCCCGGTGCGAGGCTACCGACAGCGTGCGGTAATCTTCCACCCGCCAAGGTATAACCAGGTCCGGCGCGATCACCAATTCCGGCTCGCCTTGGACGGTCCGAATGCTCGAACGCAATACCGCATGCCGGCGCACAATGGCCTGCACAGCCTGTTCCAAACGCGTTTGGTCCAAGGTTCCGGTGAGCTTTATGACAAAGGGAATGTTGTACGCGGAGCTGGTCGGTTCAAACTGATATAAAAACCAGAGGCGGCGCTGGGCAAACGAGAGCGGACGCACCGCGCCTTCGCCCAAGGGCAGAATCGTATCTTGCGCGCCCTGGCGCTGGGTGTGTTCAATCTCCTGCGCCAGTTCCCGGATGGTGGGTTTTTCAAACAAGGTGGCCAAAGGCAGTTCCACGCCCATGTCACTGCGCAACCGCGAGAATATCTGTGTGGCCAAAAGCGAGTGACCGCCGATCTCAAAAAACGGATCCGCCACCCCCACCTTCTCCACTTGAAGCACTTCGCGCCAAATGGCCGCGACCTGTTTTTCCACTTCGGTCTCGGGTTCTACAAATACCGACTCCGAGGTCCATTCGGGTTTGGGCAAAGCCCGACGGTCCACCTTGCCATTGGAGGTCAAGGGAATGTGTGTCAGGGTCATGAAGGCCGAGGGGATCATATAGTCCGGGAGGGTTTGCTTCAAATAACGGCGCCACTCGTCGTCACTCCGCTGGGCCTCGCCTCGGTAGACCAGGTACGCCACGAGTTTCATGTCCCCGGGCGCATCCTCACGCGCCAGGACCACGCTTTCCTTAATGAGCGGATCGTCCAGGAAACGGGCTTCGATCTCGCCCAGTTCCACGCGGAAACCGCGGAGCTGGACCTGATTGTCCATGCGCCCCAAGTAAATCATGTCCCCGTTGGAGAGACGGCGGGCCAAATCGCCGGAGCGGTAGAGCCGGTCCCCCGGGAGATAGGGATTGGGAATAAACTTCACGGCCGTCAGCTCATCGCGCTTCAGGTAGCCGCGGCTTACGCCTTCGCCCCCGACGCAGAGCTCACCGACCACGCCCACGGGCAACAATTTCTGCTGCCCATCCAAAATGTATGTCGTGGTGGTGGGAATCGGAACCCCGATGTTGCTGTCATTGGTCGCGATCTCGTGCTCTGTAATTTCCTTAAACGTGACATGCACCGTGGTCTCGGTAATCCCGTACATGTTGATGAGCTTCACCCGGGGGTAGGCCGCCTGCCAGGCCTGGAGCTTCATGGGAGCCAGTGCCTCGCCGCCGAAAATCACATAACGCAGGACCAGGTCCGCCTGCGTGCGCAGGGTCTCGGGAATCAACTGATAAAACGCCGAGGGCGTTTGGTTGAGCACCGTGACGCGTTCGTTCACGACGAGCTGCATGAACGCATACGCATCCAAAGCGGTTTCCTTGGGCACCATGATGACGCTCCCGCCGTAAAGCAAGGCGCCGTACATTTCCCAGACTGAGAAATCAAAACTGTACGAGTGGAAGAAGGTCCAGACATCGTCGGGTGTAAAGGTAAACTGAAGCGCGTCATTGTGCAAGAGGCGGACCACATTGCGATGGGTGACCAAAACACCCTTGGGCTTGCCCGTGGAGCCGGAGGTGAAGATGCAATACGCCACATGCTCAGGTCGAACCAGGGTCACGGGATCTGCAGTCGGCAACACGTTCAATATTTCCGTTGCCTGATCCAAGACCACTACGTGTTTGACGTTCTGCAAGGTGGGGTTCAAAACCTCCGAGGTGGTGATGACCACCTGGACCTCGGCGTCTTCCAGCATGAACCCCAGGCGTTCTTCAGGCACAAACGTGTCCATGGGCAAATACGCCCCGCCGGCTTTGAGCACGGCCATGATGGCCACCACCATGTCGAGCGAGCGGTTCAGGTACAAACCAACCAACTGATCCGGCACCACGCCCAGGCTCTGCAAATGGTGCGCGAGTTGATTGGCCCGGGCATCGAGTTCGGCGTAGGTGAGTGACCCGGTCCCACACTTTACAGCCACTCGTTTCCCATGCAACCGCACTTGTTCGGCAAAAATCCCGTGCACGGTTTGGTGCTCGGGAAATGAGGCTTCGGAACGGTTCCACTCCACTACCTGCTGAAAGACTTCCTCTTCCGAGAGCAAACTGACCTCGGCCAAGGTGGCCGTAGGGCGGGCCAAGAAAAGGGTGATTAATTTTTGATAATGCCCGGCCAGGCGGACCATGGTATCGGCATTGAACAACTCCGTGCTGTACTCCACCTTCCCCTTGAGCACGTCGGCACTTTCCTCGAACTCCAGAGTCAGGTCAAAGTGCGAGGTACCCACCTCGCCGCGGAGCATGTCCACACTCACGCCGGGCAGATTCAATTTCAAATCCGGCGCATTCTGCAGTGAGAACAGAACTTGGAAAATCGGATTCTGATTCAGATGACGCTCGGGTTGGAGTTCGTCCACCAAGGTTTCAAACGGCACATCCTGGTGCGCATACGCCTCCAGGGTGGTGGTCTTAACCTGCTCCAGCAACGTTGCGAAACTGAGGTCTCCGGCAAGCTTCGCCCGCAGGACCAGTGTGTTTACAAAAAAGCCAATAATGTTCTCGATGGCCGCGTGATTGCGGTTGGCAATCGGCGAACCCACCAAGATGTCTTCCTGCCCTGTGTATTTGTACAGCAACACATGGTACAGAGAGAGCAGTACCATGTATAAGGTAACTCCATTTTGCTGAGCATAGTCTTTGAGACGACGGGTTTGTTCTACATCCACATCAAAAAAGTACGAGGCCCCGCTGTTGTTCATCTTCGGCGGACGCGGCCGGTCCAGGGGCAAAGCCAAGGGGCGCAGCTCACCGCTTAGTTGTTTTTTCCAATACGCCACTTGCGCCTGCATGCCCGGAGTCGACATGCGTTGGCTCTGCCAGTGTGCGTAATCAATGTACTGTACTGGCAATTCCGTGAATACTTGCTCAGCGGCCGGAAATCCAGCGGCACTGTAAAAGCGTCCAAGCTCCTGCAGTAAAACATGGATGGACCAGGCATCAGAGATCATGTGGTGCATGGTGATCATAAAGTAATACTGATCGCCGCCGGTTTCAAAAAGCACGCACCGAATCAACGGCGCCTGCGAGAGTTCAAACGGTGTCCGCCCCTCGAGTTGAATCTGATGGGTTAATTCTGCATGCAGCGCCGCCGGGTCCAAAGCACTCAAGCTCACTCGCCGTACAGGTACGTCCAAGGCAGGTGCCACGACTTGCACCGGGACGCCTTGATGCGCTTGAAAATAGGTGCGCAGGGATTCATGCCGTTGCACCACTGTGCGCACAGCCTTTTCCAAGGCTTCCAGTTTGAGGGTCCCGCGCAGGCTTAACACCACCGGGATGTTATACACCGGGTTGTGCGGGTTTAACTGGTCCACAAACCAAAGACGCCGCTGCGCAAATGACACCGGCAACGTCGCCTCACGCGGGATGCGGAAAATAGCCTGGTCCAAATCCGTAGCCGTACCCTGCCCGGATTTAATGGCCTCCGCCAACTCGCCCAGGGTCGCTTTCTCAAAGAGCACAGCCAAGGGCAGGTCGGACTTGAGCCGCGACTTAATGCGCGAGAACACTTGGGTGGCCAACAGCGAGTGTCCGCCCAATTCAAAAAAATTATCCTTCAAGCCCACGCGCGGCACGCCCAACACTTCCTGCCAAATGGCGGCCAGCTCTTTTTCCAATTCACTTTCCGGCGCCACAAAGGAAGCCGCGCTTTCCAGGCTCTGTTCGGGTTCGGGCAGCGCCCGTTTGTCCACCTTGCGGTTCGGCGTCAGCGGCAAGGCCGGAATTTCCACCAAGGCCGCCGGTACCATGTACTCGGGCAGCGTCTGCTTCAGCGTTTGTTTAATGGCTTCCAAATCCAAGGGACCGGCCTTCGAGACCAGGTACGCGACCAGGCGTTTGTTCCGGTTGGCGTCTTCTTTACAGATCACCACATTCTCACGTATCGGCGGGAGCGCCGCCAGTGCGGCTTCGACTTCTCCGAGCTCTACGCGGAACCCGCGGATCTTGATCTGATCGTCCGCGCGCCCAATAAACTCAATACTTCCGTCCGACAGATAGCGCGCCCGGTCTCCGGTCTTGTACACTCGCGCGTACACTCCGGTATGAAATGGATTGGTTACAAACTTCTCGCAGGTTAATTCCGCATTGTTGACATACCCCTGCGCCAGATTGCGTCCGCTGATGAGCAGTTCACCTGCCACGCCCGCAGGCAGCAGCTTCATGTATTTATCCACAATGTAAAGTTTGGTGTTGCCAATGGGTGTGCCAATGCACGGATAGGTGGGCCACGTGTCCACGGCTCCGGTCAGGGTGTGGCTGGTCACCACGTGGCTTTCCGAAGGTCCGTAGTGGTTGAGCAATTGGCACCCGGGCAGGGCTTTAAAAAACGCCGCCACCGCTGGGGTGATTTTTAAAATGTCCCCGGCCGTGATGACCGTGTCCAAGTGCACGGGATACTCGCCGGCCGTATGCGCGTGTTCGGCCAAATAATGCAGGGCAATGGCCGGGAGAAAGAGCCGGTTGATCTTGTGTTGGATCAAGGCCGCATTCACCTGCGCCATGTCGCGCCGGTCCGCTTCCTTAATCATAACCAGTGTGAGCCCGGTGCTTAAGGTGGAGAAAATTTCCTGGAACGAGACATCGAAATTAATGGAGGCATACTGGAGCACGCGCGTGCTCCGGCTGGCCTTAAACTGGTCCTGTTGCCAATGGATGAGGTTCAACAACGCCCCATGGCTCATTTCAATGCCCTTGGGCTTGCCCGTAGACCCGGACGTGTAGATCACGTACAGCGGCGAATCGGCCTGAATGTCCACTTGCGGAAGCGTGGCTTCGGCGTGGTGCAAGGCCGCCTGCTCAAGATCCAGACAGAGACTCGGTACCGCGATTTCCGGCAGCTGCGCCAGCACCGCCGATTGCGTAAGCAGGAGCCGCATGCCGCTGTTCCCCACCATGTAGGCAATGCGGTCCTTGGGATAGTCCGGGTCCACGGGTACATAGGCGGCCCCGGCTTTCAAAATGCCCAGCACACAGGCGATCAACTCCAAGGAGCGCGGCACGCACAAGCCCACGGACGTTCTTGGTGTCACGCCGCGTTGGATCAGGACCCGGGCAATGCGGTTACTCCGGTCTTCCAGTTCCCGGTAGGTCCAGGACGCATCCCCGGCCAGCACGGCCACGGCCTCCGGCGTTTTCTCCGCTTGGGCCGAGACGAGCTGATGCACCCAGCGGTTGGTGGGATACTCCGCCTCGCAGGCGTTCCACGTGACCAACTGCTGTTCCACTTCCTCTGCGGTGAGCAGCGAAAGCCGGGTCACAGGGCGTTCGCCTTGCTCCAGCATTTTTTCCAATACCCAGGCATAATGCCGCAGAACCTGCTCGCCGGCCTCCGGCGTGAACAAGACCGTGTCGTAGAGCAGACGAATCTTGATGGCTTTTTCCGGAACGATAATGAGTGTCAACGGATAGTGGGTGGTTTGATACACGCGCAAATCTTTTTGCTGGGCCAGTTCCCCGCCGTATTGTTTGACCGGGTAGGTCTCCACGGCCAGGGCGCTGTTGAACAGGGGCGAGTGTTTGGGCAGCTCACTCCACTTTTGCACATCCACCTGCGGCGTGTACTCGTAGGCCATGAGCTCCGCCATCTGGGCTTGATTCTGCTGGAGCCAGTCGCCGGTGGTCTGGGTGTCCGTGATCTGGAAACGAACCGGGAGGGTGTTGATGAACAGCCCCACCATGCCGTCGGACCCGGGAATGGCCGGCGGACGTCCGGCCACCACCGCGCCGAACACCACATCCTCCTGCCCGCTGTACTGACTGAGGACATAGGCCCAGGCGCCTTGCACGTAGGTGTTAAAGGTAATGCGCTGGCGGCGGGTAAACTCCTGAATGCGACCGCCCAAGGCTTCGCTCAAATCCATTTCCCGGCGCGCATACACGGCGTGCGACTCAGACTTAGTCTCCGCAACAGCCATCCCCGGTAGCGGGGTGGTGGCATCAAATCCTGCCAAGCGGCGGCGCCAATAGGTTTCGGCCTGGGCGAGATCCTGTTTCTGCAGCCACGCCAGATAATGGCGGAACGGACGCGTAGGGGAAAACGTGACCGGCTGATGGTTTTTCAGCCCTTGGTACGCGGTCATGACTTCGTCGAACAAAAGATAATACGACCAGCCGTCCAGCAGCAAGTGGTGGTAGGTGTTGATAAAGACCATGCTGTCCGGCATTTGAACCAGTTGCACGCGCATCAGGGGCGGTGTTTCCAAATCAAATCCCTTGAGGCGGTCTTCCTCAATAAAGGCATCCAAGGCCGCTTGGGCCGCGGCCGGGGCAAGCGTTGAGAGATCCTGAATGACAACCCGAAGCTCAGCCTGTTTGTGCACGGTCTGGAGGGGTTTGTCCAAGCCTTCCCAGTGAAACGAGGTGCGCAAGATGGCATGCCGTTCCACCATCTGCTGCCAAGCCTTTTCCCAGAAGCCCGAATGAATGCTCCCCGGCAAGGTGCGCACAAACTGCTCGCAGTAAATGCCCGACTGGGTGGTGAGGAGCGTGTGAAAGAGCATACCCTCCTGCACCGGGCTTAATTTATGAATGCTCTCTATCTGAGTCTTTTCAATGCGGTTCATCGTCCCCTTCCCCCCATACCCTCAACCAAATGAATGCGTGCCTGACCGGGCTATTTCCCGCGCAACAACGCCGCGACATCGTCCGGATTGAGTTCCTCTTCAAACTCATCCAGTTCTTTGTCCAACGCCTGTGCGGCCGGGGCGCTGCTTGCGTTCCCGGAACCCTCCCCCAAGGCTTGCGCCAGCTCGGCAATGGTCGGGCGTTCGAAGAGCTGATTGATCAGCAACGAAATGCCTTTTTCCTTGGCGCGGGAAATGTATTGAATCCCCAGCACCGAGTCGGCGCCCAACTCGAAAAAGTTATCGTGAATGCCCACTTTTTCCAGACCCAGGACCGCCTGCCACAACCCCGCCAATTTTTCTTCCAACTCATTGCGCGGTGCGACAAACAGGGTCTGCAACTCCGGACGAGGATGGAGCGCGTGACTAACTTCGTCCGCCTGCTCCTCCCCGGAATTGTATTGCGACATGCTTCGGATCTTCTCGATGCGGTAATTCAAATCGCTGGTGCACACGGCCACGGCCTGATGCCCCAACAGGGCCCAGACGCGTTCAAAGGCCACTTTCCCTTCGGCCGGAAAAATCCCAACGGTCTTGGCCGTATCTGAGAACAATGTATTCAGGTATTGATTGCCGGCTGGCGCAACCGCCGCCGGACGTAACGCTCCGGTCATTTCGGCGGGAACGCGCTTTAGGGCAAAGCGTTCAATGGCCACCAGCACCTGCCCGGAGGCATCGAGCAGCGTAATGTCAAAATAAAGCGTCTCCGTATCCTGACCCGGTTCCCAAAGACAGCGGCTGTGACTGAATACCTGGGCGGGTAACGCCCGGAGAAAACTCAAACGTGCATAGGAGAGCGGCAGGTAGAACGCATCCTCCAAAACCAGCATTCCGCGTTCGCCCATGGCGCCCAAGAGCGCTCCGTTGGTGGGACCGGTGCTCATGTCCAGCAAGGCCGGATGCAAGCCCATGATCGCCAAATCGTCGCGGCACTCCGCAGGCAATTCCAATTCAAACAACGCTTGCGTTTGACCCAAGCGCAAGGTGCGGACATTCTCCCAACGCCGCCCAAAACCTAAGAACGTTTTGTCTTTGGCACTTAAAAAATCCAGCGTCCCCTGCACGGGAATCACACGCTCGGCGCACGCCGAGGCCAGGGACTTCAAATTCCGTGCCGTCGGAAGCGGTTCACTGCTCCGCGTCAGGGTTCCCATGGCATGGGTCTCCCATTCCTTGGCGCCGGGATGGGGCTGACTGGCGATGGTGAACCGATAGCCGGCCTCGCTTTTTTCCAAGGTCACACGAACATCCTT
The DNA here is from genome assembly GCA_964604705.1 of uncultured bacterium. Taxonomy (GTDB): domain Bacteria; phylum Oederibacteriota; class JAAXVQ01; order JAAXVQ01; family JAAXVQ01; genus JAAXVQ01. The sequence continues at coordinate 225,206 of CAZSAP010000004.1, read as the reverse complement.
GCCCTCGGGCTCGGGAATCACGGCTGGACGCATGAAGAACACATCGCGCAATTCCACAGGACCAATCTCCCCGGTCGCCTCCTGCCAGGCGGCTCGCGCCATTTCCAAATACGCGGTTCCCGGAATGACCGCCTGCCCGTGAATGCGGTGTTCCCGGACCACCCATTGTTCCTCCGGACGCAAACGCGTGAGGAAGACGATGTGCTGCGCATCTTCGGCCACGACGCCCTGCAGCAAGGGATGCTGCGTGGTGCGCACCCATGCCGGTGCCGCAGGTGCCGACGAGGGCACCGCATGCTGCGCCTTCACGGCCATGCCGATCTCTTCCCAGGCGTCCCAATTGAGCGAGAGCGTCTGATAGGTTTCCTGATATCCAGCCTTGGCAAACAGGTCCAAAAAATTATTGGCCGCGCAATAATCCACCTGCCCAAAACCGCCGGTAATGGCAAAGAGCGATGAATTCAAAACCATGAATTCCAAAGGTTCGCCCTTAAGCAATTCTTTCAAAAGCAAGACGCCCTGCACTTTGGGAAGAATAACCGTGTCGGACTGTTCTTGGGTTTTTAATTGGATCAATCCACCCCCGGGCATGCCGGCCGAATGAATGACGCCGTGAATGGCGCCAAAACGTGCCTTCACCTCCGCCACGGCGCGGGCCATGTCGGCGCGATCCACAACATTGGCGGCCAGGGTCATGACCTGCGCCCCTTGGGCCTCCAAGGCTTGGATGGCCTTGATCTTTTGAGCCGTGGCATTGTCGGGCGAAGCGTTCTTCAAACGCGCGGACCAAGTTTCCTTCGGAGGCATCGGGGTGCGCCCGAGCAGCACCAAGTTCACCTTGGCCATGCCCGCCAATGCTTGCGCCTGCACCAGTCCCAACCCACCCATTCCGCCGGTGATGAGAATCGTCTGCTTCTCACGCAAAGGCAACGAGGGCGTTAGCGACTCACCCAACGGCAGGGGTTCGTACCCCAGGACCCAACGCCGATGGTGGCGCCAGGCCACAAAACGATCCTCGAACCCGCCTGTGAGTTCGTCCATAACCTTGGTGACCAGCGCCGCTTGTTCTGATTTTGCGTTCGTCCAAAGAAGATCCAGGGCCGCACATGCGAGATTGGGGTATTCCAACCCAATGACTTTTACCGGTCCCAAGACCGTGGCCTTTTCCGGTTCCAAAACCTCATTGCCCAGCACATCGGCCAGACGGTTGGTGACCACACCCAAACGGATGTTTTCGTCACTCATGCCCACGGCCTGGGCCAAGGCCATAAGCGCAGAATACCCCCGCTGATGTTGCACCTTAAAATAGTCCAACCCTGCTTGACGTTCCCCGCCGGTGAGGAGCCAGGCATGGACTATGACTTGCGGAAAGAGCCCATTCTTCCGGCAAGCCTCCAGCACGCTGCGATAATCGTCGGGCTGATCGGGCCGAACCGTAAAACGGTCGCGTGCCTGCACGGCAAAGGCCTCGCCCGCATTCACCACCACGACCGCACACCCTTGCAGGCTCAGCCGTTCGCGCAATTGCTCGCCCAACCCTTGGTCATCGTTAAAGATCATCCAGGTCTGATACCCGGCACGGTCCTGTTCAGACACGGGCGCACTCTGTTTTTGCTTCCACGTGGCTTGATAAAACCAATCACCGATCTCACTTTTCTTATCCAAGCGCGACGCGTCGCTCTCCTGCGTCTGTTTGGCGTCCACCCAGAAACGACGCCGCTCAAACGGATAGGTGGGCAAGGGTATGCGTCGGCCCGACTCCACGCCCAGAGCCGAACCCTCGATCTCCACCCCGTTAAGCCAGACCCGGCCCAGCGCAGTGAGAAAAAAGCGGTACGCGGATTGCGTCTCGTTCGGATGCGGCAGCGAAGCGAGTATCCTGGCCGCCGGAGCCTTTGGCTGACGGCGCGCCAGCGTGCTCAGGACATTGCTCGGGCCCACCTCGATGTACACGTGTTTGGGATCGCGCATCAATTCCTGCAAGCCCTCGGAAAAATAAACCGTCTGGCGCAAGTGACGGACCCAGTAGTCGGGGCTCGTCGCCTCGGCCGGTGTGATCCACGCCTTGGAGACATTGGAGATAAATGGAATGTTGGGAGCCTGAAGCGCAACCTTGCTCACCGCGCCCCGAAACGTTTCCAAAATGGGTTCCATCATCCACGAGTGAAACGCATGCGATGTATGCAGGCGTCGGCAGGCCACGGACTTGGAGGCCAGCTCCTTTTCCAAGGCGGCCATGGCCTCCAGGGATCCGGCCAACACGCAGCTGTCCGGTGAATTGACGGTCGCAAGGGAGATGTGTTCACCCAGATAGGCGGTGCAGGCGTCTGCGGTCTGCGCCACCGAGAGCATGGCTCCAGCCGGGAGTCCCTGCATCAGTTTTCCGCGCAAGGCCACCAAGGCCAAGGCCTCGGGCAATGTGAAGACTCCGGCCACACAGGCGGCGACATATTCGCCGATGCTGTGCCCGATCATGGCTTCAGGGAACACCCCGTAATGCATCCAGCACTGGGCCAGGGCATACTCCACTACAAAGAGCGCGGGTTGCGTAAATCCGGTTTGCTGCAAGGCCTCTGCGGCGCGGGCCTCCTCCCCGGGTTGCGGATAGAGGGTCGCACGCAAGTCACAACCCAGAGACCCTTTTAGGATTTCACAAGCGCGATCCAACGTCTCTTTAAAAACCGGTTCCTGCTGGTACAACTCCCGCGCCATGCCCACATGCTGAGAACCCTGACCCGAGAACATAAATACCGGCTTGGCGCCTTGCTTTTCGGCGTGCCCGGCAAACACCCGCTTCGGGTCCAAGGTGGCAAGCGCCGCGGCCGCGTCCTGAACCGTATCGGCCACGGTCATGAGACGATGCTCAAAGCGCCGACGCCCTGCGTGCAAGGTGAAGGCCACATCCTCGAGGTTGAGCTTGTCCGAGCTTTGCAAAAAGCCCGCCAGATTCTGGACCGAGGTGGTCAAGGCACTCTCGGTCTTGGCGCTGACGACCAAGACCTGCGGACGCGTCCCCAAGTCAGGACGCATTTCCTTCTCCGGCGCTTCTTGGAGGATCACGTGCGCATTGGTACCGCCCACGCCGAAGGCACTGACCCCGGCGCGACGCGGTCCGGTTCCGGCGCTCCAGGGGCGCAGCTCGGTATTGACATAAAACGGACTGTTGGCAAAATCAATGCGCGGATTGGGTTGGGAATAATTCAAGCTGGGGACCAGTTCCTTGTGCTGCAAGCACAGTATGGCCTTGAGCAAGGCGGCAATCCCGGCGGCTTCGGCCAAGTGCCCAACATTGGTCTTCACCGAGCCGATGGCACAGTATTGTTTCTTCGCGCTCCCGTGTCCATATACGTTCGAAAGCGCACTGACCTCAATGGGATCGCCGAGCGGAGTCCCGGTGCCGTGCGCTTCAATGTAGGTGATGCTCTCGGGTTCCACCTCCGCCATGGCCAACGCTTCGGCCACAACCCGCATTTGCCCCTCGACACTGGGGGCCGTGTAGCCCGCCTTGTTGGCCCCGTCGTTGTTAATGGCCGTGCCCTTTATAATGGCGTGAATGGTATCGCCGTCCCGCTGCGCGTCCTCCAGCCGCTTTAAAAGCACACACCCGCCGCCGCCCCGCCCGAACACCGTGCCATTTGCTCCGGCATCAAAGGCCCGCACCTCGCCGTCCGGCGAGCTCATATCCCCTTCGTTGTGCATGTACCCGAGCTTGTGCGGGACGGTAATGCGAATGCCGCCGCCGAGGGCCATGTCGCACTCGCCGTTGAGCAAGGACTGGCAGGCCATGTGGACAGCCACCAGCGAAGTGGAGCACGCCGATTGCACGGTTACGGCCGGACCTTTCAAATCCAACTTGTAGGAAACCCGGTTGGAGACATAATCTTGCTCATTGCCTATGCCGCCCAACAACTCGCGTTCCGAATGCATGAGCTTGCGATTGGACCAGACGTTGATTAAAAAATATCGGCTCAGGTTGGTGCCCGCGTAGACTCCGATCAGGCCCGCGTAGCGCGCCGGGTCCACCCCGGCATGTTCCAAGGCTTCCCAGGCAAGTTCCAAGAACTTCCGTTGTTGGGGATCCAGCAGCTCCGCCTCGTTGGGGTTAAACCCAAAAAAGGCCGCATCAAACAGGGCCACATCGTCTTTCAACAGCGATGCCTTTTTCACGTAATGCGGCGTCTTAAACTGTTCGCCGATGCATTTGCGTGTGGCCGTATCCGCCTGGTTAATGCTGTCCAAAATGGTTTGATCGTCCAAAGGACGAATCGAGGCTCTCCCCGCGCGAATGTTCTCCCAGTACTCCTGAAGGTTCGCTGCGTCAGGAAAACACCCACTCATTCCAATGACGGCTATGTCCGTTGCTTTCATGGCACCCTGTATTGACACACGCGTTCCACTTTTCTCCATCGAATACACCCCCGAGCACTCATATATTTCAAAGCCAACCTTTTCGGATCATGCGCCACCCCAGACGGTTTCCGCGAGGGAACGCCTTTTGGAAGCTGTATGATTTTGTAACGAACATACTTGAGGATTTCCTGACCCCAGATTAGAACAACCTAGGGTTTAACCGCTCTGTGAGTCAACCCCACCTCACACCCCGAAACCACCAACGCTCCCCAAGCGTTTTAAGCAAACCCACAGGCCTTGACGGTCCAATGTTCGCCCGGCGCGACCAACGCCGCGATGTATCCCGACGGAGCCTCAAGCGCCAGACCAAACCAAGTGGACGAATCACTCCCCGGCACACAACGTATCGGATATTTCTTTTGACTTCCGCCAACCTCAACACTGAACCGATCGAGCGGATGAGAAAGCCCCTGTCCCAAAGCCTTGATGTACGCTTCCTTCCCAGTCCAATGTTGGAAAAACAACAACGTCAGGTCGGAGTCGCTCCCCGGCCCAAACCGAGCCTGTTCTTCGGGAGAAAAAAAATGCTTCACCATCTGCGGAATGTGTTCCATAGGACGAAGCTGTTCAACATCCACCCCAATGTCGCGTGTCTCCGACACGGCAATGGCGGCCAAGCCCTGAGAATGCGAAACATTGAATCCCAGAGACCTCGGACCATCTTGAATATACGGTTTACCAAAAGGATTTTTAGCCAAACGGAGAGCGTGGGGCTCCTGCCCAATATACTCACTTAATAGGGTTCTCAGAATGCCCCGCCGGACGATGTAGCGATATCGATCGTGTGAAAAGCGAAACCGTTCCGCGTGCTGCCGTTCTTCCTGCGAGAGTAATCCCGCAAAGTACCCAATCTCCTGTTCGGACCGATCCAACCAAGCGTACCACAAATGCACACTGTCATTTTCTTGAAAATCGCGCTGTTTTATCATAGCTCCATAGGCTTGCAAAAATGTCCAAACACCTAGCACGAAGCATGTTTTTCAACGAAGTCGCACTAACTATAGCATCGTTGCAATTAGAAGTCAAAAATCCCTGATACTTTAATGGAATTTTAATACTTCGGCGACCCCAAAACGACTAATTTCCTAAGCTACCCGAAAAATTTTACAAGATACATCAAAAAAAACACGGTAAAAAATTCCCCTCAGGCTTTTTTAAGAATGATTTTTTCAAAAATTACAAACGTGTAGGCTGATTTCACAGAAGGAATTTAAAAATTAACCAGCAAGATTTCCAGGCCATGCTCGGTATTTTCAAACGGAAGATGGTTAAAAAACTTATTGTTCTAACGTAAATACATACGGAACCAGCAATTTTACCGGAACCGCCTTGCCATTGATACGCGCCGGTGAAAAACGGGATTTTTTCAAAGCGGCGATGGCGGCCTGATCAAACAATTCCCCACCGCTTTTAACCACGCGGATCATGCGCACCGCCCCGTCGGGATCAATGTAGGCTTCTAAAATCACTTTGCTGACACGCCCCAGTTTTTGCGCACTCTCCGGATACACAGGCATGATTTTGCTTTGGAAAGTGGGTACCTCCTCAACCGCATAAAAGGGCAGAAACAAACGGCGCTGAACTTCGTCCGGATCGTAGGGCAAGCCCGCGCCCTGTTCTTGCGCCTGTTCCACTTCTTTTTCCAGCTGGGCTTCCGCCGGACTTGTTGACTCGGTGTCGACCACTTCTTTAGGAACTGGTTTGGGACGAGTCGGGGTACGGGGTTTATCCGGATCGCCGATAAATTCGTTTTCATCCATGTACATGACATCGGTCAAGAGCACACCGTGCGTGGGACGGCTGAACCGGCGTATTCCAAACATGCTGACCACCGCTGCATGCAGGGTCAGGGAAATCAACAAGGTCAATTGGACACGGTGACTCAAACGCTCAAAAACAAACATCGCAGATCCCTTCCGAGGAAGATACAAATAGGGAAACCTTAGGTAATAATAATCTTCTGCCCTTTTTCCTTACGCATCAGGGCGTCGTCGGTTTGCCGCAGTCGGGCCACCAACTTGGAAATGAACACTTTGTACAATTTAATGGCCGACGAAGGGGCATGCGTCTCCAACTCGCCCAGCTTGGTAGGCAACAAGCGGTGCAGAACCACGTCCTCATCCACCGAGGCTGTGGCCGAGCGCGGGCCGGGATTCAAAAAGGACATTTCGCCGAACACATTGCCCATCCCGAACATGGCCAGCAATTTCCGCTGCCCTTCGGACTCTTTGACGATCTTCACGATGCCTTCTTCAATGAAATACACCGCGCCGTCGTCTTTGGCATCTTCGGTAAAAATAATCTCACCCTTTTTAATCAGCAGGCGATCGCAGAGCTGGATCAAGAGCATCAACTCCACATCGGTAAATTCCTCGAACAAGGAGTTTTCTTTGAGTATTTTAATGAACATGTCCATATGCGTTCACCCCGCCTGTCTTGATCCTAGGATTTGATGGCCAATGCCTGTCGGTACGCATTCATAGTCTTGGTCGCGGTCTGGTCCCAACTGAAACGCTTGGCCTGCATGTAGCCGGCCATGGCCAAACGATGTGCTTCCGAAGGATCGGTCAACACGGTCATCAATTCTCGGCAAATACTTCTTGGATCCAAAGGATCGGCAAAGCGTGCCGCCTGCCCGGCCACCTCAGAGAGTGAGGCGGTTTGCGTGGTCACCACAGGAATGCCTTGCAGGAAAGCCTGCACCACCGGCAGACCAAACCCTTCTTCCAACGAAGGGTAGGCAAACACCGCCGCACCTTTGAAGAGCGCCGCCAACTGTTTGGTCGGAAGATAGCCGAAAATCCGGACCCGCGAACTTAAGTTCCATTCCCGGATTAAGTCCGGCACATGCGAGTGCTCGGTTTTTTCAAACCCGGCCAAGACCAAGGTCGGTGCGGCGGAACGCGGCAAGCGGGCAAACGCCCGGACAAGATTGGCCGTGTTTTTGCGTTTATCAATGGCGCCCAACCCTAAAATGTACGGTGCCTTGAGGTCCAGCGCTTCCAGGGCCTGAGCGACATCCTCGTTGCTCACATGCTCGGTGGGATACGGCTCGGCCAAAGGAACCGACTGGACACAGACCGACGAGAGCCCCAGCAGCCGGATCAGCTGGGTACGCGAATATTCGGAATCGGTCAGGACGAGGCGGGCCCGCTTCGCCCCCCGCTTCACACCGTAGCGGTAATACAGATGCGCGGCCATCTGCCGCCAATACATGCGATCGGAAATCGAGAACATGCTGCGCATAAAAATAGCATCGTGTACGGTAACGACATGCGGTACGGACGACGTCCAGGCCGAGGCATTGGCCGTATAATGGATCAACGCCGCGCCTTCACGCTGGGCCATGGCCGGAAGCACGGTCTGCTCCCAATGCACGGCCTGCTTGGCCTCGCCCCACATGCGCTCAACGTTCAACCCCTCGATCTCGCCCCAGGGATCCGGGCCGGCATTTTTATCCAAGGCCACTTTGATCGGCAAGGCCCCATTGAGACGCACCAAGGCTTCCACCAAACGCGTCACATACACGCCCATGCCGCGCGGGCGCCCTTGAGCCGGTCGTCCGTCGAGTAAGATCCAAGCATCGTTCATCGCATTACCTCCTGGTGTGCAACGGAACCATCCAGCGGAACAGGGCTTTCCCCGGCCAGAGCAAAGCCTTCAGGTACAACTGCAGTTCCAGCTTGATCTCGTATCCATTGCGTCGCATCAATCGAGTCGGCCACCAAAATGTCAGGTGATACAAGGCATACTGTCGGCGGCAAAATGCATGGGCTTTGGCATAGGCCCGCCGCCGGGCCTCGGCTGAAAACGCCGGGGTTTCAAAAACCGGCTCCGAACTCATGTGGTTAAAGGCCAAATAATCGTGGTTCAGAAACGTTCCCTCGGTACGCGCATGTTCCCAGAGCCGCGTCTTGGGATACGGGATGGCCATATAAAAGGCCGGCAGATCAATCCCGCTTTCCCTGGCAAAACGGATCGAAGCCTCAATCGTCGCTTCCGTGTCCTTGGGATTCCCCACCATAAACATGCCCAACACCAACACCCCCGCCTCCCGGCAAAGCCGTATGGCATGGGCGATCTCGTCCAAGGTTTCCTTTTTGCCGATGGCATCCAATACGTCCGGAGCCGCGGACTCAATCCCCAACGAGACCCGATGGCACCCCGCTTTGCGCATTTTTTGCAGCAACGGCAGGCTGAGCGCATCGGCGCGCACGCCCTGAGCCACCCAATTGACATCCAACCGCCGCTTGATCAAGGCGTCGCAAAACGCTTCGGTGTGCGCCACGTTCATGGTCAAATTATCATCGTTGATGTGAATCGGCCTGTGTCCCCACTGCCGAATCAACCATTCAATCTCGGCCGCCACTTGTTCCGGATCCCGGTGAATCCATTTGCGTCCCCAGATCGCGTCGACTGCGCAAAACGCGCAATCCATGGGACACCCGCGGCTGGTCAGGATCGGATGCTGCAGGTAACGCTTCATGGGAAACAAGTGCCACGCGGGATACGGCAATTCGTCCAAGGTCTGCAAACGCGGACCGGGCCGGTTGATCCGCACGCGCCCTTGGTCGCGAAACACAAGTCCGGGAATATTCTCCAACACTTCGGGTTGCGGGGTCGTGTTGCGCTTGAGCACTTCCAAAAAATCGATCATGACTTCTTCGCCCTCGCCCTGCAGGGCATAATCCACGGCCGGATCCGCCAAACAGCCCTCCGGATCAATGGAGACATGCGGTCCGCCCAGAATGACCGGTACCGAAGGATGGCGCTGCTTGACCACCTGAGCCGCATGCAACGCCTCGCGGAACGTATAGCTTACCGCCGTAATGCCGAAAACCTTGGCCGGCTGAGACAAAAAGCGTTGCAACTCACGATGGGTCGCCACGCCGCAATCCAGAATGCGGACGCGATCCCCGTTGCGTTCCAAACAGGCGGCGATGTACCCCAACCCCACATGCGGGAAGAGCTTACGCGCAGGACGGCGACGGCGCAGGGTTTGCGCCAGTCCGGCCGGGTCCAACAAAGCAATCTCACATTGACTTGGATCGGTCCAACGCATCAAGATCTCTCCCCCAGGGCTTCCTCAAACACGCCCAATTGCCGTTGGGCAATGTCCCCCCAGGAAAAATGCCGGGCCAAATCCCAGGCCCCCAGAGCCAGACGGGCACGCAAGTCCGAATCGGCTATCATGCGGCGTAAGGCCTCGGACAATAACTTGACATCCTTGGGTGGTACCAACAACATATTCACTCCATCCTGAAATTCATTCACTTCCCCACGTTGGGGGGTGGTGGTTAAAATCGGCAAGCCTTGCGCCAGGCAGGCCATCAGGCTGCCGCGCTTGACCGAGACCCCGTCGACAAACGGCAACACGGCCGCATCGGTGGAAGCAAGCATTTCTGCGGCCAAGCGCGGCTCCGCATACTCCGGGGTGACGGTGATGCGATCCAATCCGGTGACGGCCAGATCGTGCTTCAGCCGGCGTTGATACGAATTCTGCTCCGAGAGCTGGGACAAGAGCAAAAGCCTGAGCTGCGGATGCGAGTCCTTCAATTGACGCAAGGCGCCCAAGAGGGTTTCCAAGCCTTTCGGTGGATTGGCAAAGCCAAAAAAACCTACCACAAAATCCGAATCTGAAAACCCCAACTGTTTGCGGCATTGAACCCGGTCATACCCTTTTCCGGCCGTCGGTAAATTGGAGCCGATGGGAATCAAACGGCAACGCGCCGCCGCGGGCGAATACACACTTTTGACGCTGGCCTGATCCATAGGGTCAACGAGAATAATCCTCCGGGAAAATGCCAAGGCCGGCCAGAGCCGTAAACGCGTCAGGGGGCGAAAATAACGCAGTTCATGGATCGTGGTCACCAAAGGAACATTCGGTGAGATATGCATGCGCAAATACAGCGGCAGGAAATTCACTGCCAACGATCGACCGTACGCAGCCGTGGGCCACTGCAGGTTGATCAAATCCGGACGCACATCCGCGACCACGGTTTTGACCGCGCGGGCGAGATCCTTGAAGGTCCAGGAATCCACAATCGGATGCACTTCCAGCAGATTATGCCCGTCCATGCGCAGTTCCGCCCGGGCCTGCCGCGATGTCAGGATATGGACGTTCATGGCCAAACGCGAGAGATGGTCGCACAGCTGGGCGGTATAGTCTCCCACGCCGCAATGCATGGGAGGCCAGGTCCCGGTGATCACCAATAATTTCAGAGCCGATGATCGAGCGGTCGATTCAGACATGCTGCCGCAGGTGCTCCCTTCCGGATGATGCTGCCAAAAAAACGCCGACCCATCCAGCGCCCGGGACTCGGACGCCGGATCGGTCGGTGAACCCAGCTTGAACCCTAACCACGCTATCGCAAACAATCACACCATGCGTTCAAGCACTAGAACGTATAGCTGACTTCCCCCATGAACCAACGTCCGGGCTGAAGGTACGGGTATTCCACACTGCCGCCTTGGAACCAGGTTTGATTGAGCAGATTGTACGCGTGCACCCCGATGCTCAAGCCCGGGAGCAACTCGCCCGCAGTGATGCCCGCATTGCACAAGACCACCGAATCCACCGTATCCCGCGGATCGGCGGCCTTTTTATCCCAACGGGCAAACTGCTTACCCACGTACCGCAGACCCACGTTCAACCAAAGGGCCTTGGCCCACGGTTCCTCCATCAGGCAACACAAGGGAGCATAATCCACCATGAGGTTCCCCATGTGCTCGGGCACGTTTTCCATCTGACCCCAGCGTGAGGCCAACCCTGAAACTTCCGTGAATTGCTGGAAGGTGTAATTCAAACGCGTGGAAAGATTCGGTTGCTTGTAGGCAATTTCATACTCAATGCCGTTGGATTTGACCGTACCTGCATTGGAGTAGATCATGGCCGCATCACGGTAGACCACGTTCGAGAAATCGTTATAAAAGAAATTGATCTGATGCGTTAAATACTGCTCCCACAACTTTTCTTCGACTGTAAACTGGTACGAGTTCATGGTCTCAGGCTTCAAGGTCTTGGCCCCGGTGTACCCAGCCAAGTTGTTGTAGCGGTACCAGTAAGGCGCATCCACAAAACAATGGCCATAGCTCAGACGGAAATCAAATTCTTCGTTCAGCGCATACATCAAGGCCGCACGCGGGCTTACCTGCGATACATCGTCAATGGTGATTACGCCGGCCGGATCTTCACGCCGTTTCTTATAATCATAGCGCGTACCCAGATTCAAAATTACGTTTTCCAAAAATTTGTGTTTCAATTGCGCAAAGCCGGAGTAAGTCCATTCCTTACCTGTGGACAAAGCCGGATTGCCTGGAGTCGCCAAATTGGGATTGACCCCACTGGCAAAGATACTGGAATACACTTCCATGGTCTCCACCTGCACTCCGACCAAGGCCGTACCGGTCCCGAAAAGCTCGTAATTCTTCGCCACTTGGCTCCGGGCGCCCCCAACCCACTCGGCCCACTGAACCATGCTTTGCGTCAACGGACCATTGTTTACCGCAATATTGACATTGACCTTAAAACCATCGTAATAGACGCGGGTAGTCCATTCATACCCTGCCCACGTCGGAGCATAGGAAAGTTCATAATGCTCAAACAAGCTCGACAACCCGGGTGTCTCCCCTTCGGTCAAAGCATATTTATCCAAGTCATAGATAATCCCCGATACACCACCGCCGGTGCGTGGTTCAATGTATTGGGCATAGCGCCGCGAGGCCTTAACCCCAAGATCGTTCCAATCGTATTTTAAATACAGGTCGTACGCCGGACGGCGAAATCCGTACAACACGCTCCCGCCCGCATCATTGGGACGACGCATGTCCGGCCAATCCGCGGAGTTGGACATTTGTCCTTCGTTTTGATAAATCGTGCCTGAGAGTAAAAACGAACCCAGGTCCTTCAAGTCGTACGCTGAAACCACCGCGGCTTTTTTCTGCAGGTAGTTGCCGACTCCGAGCTTAACCTCGGTGGCATTGGTGGCCTTGGGATCTTTGGTGACAATGTTCACCACCGCCGTCAACGCCACGTCGCCATAAGTGCTGCCACCCGGACCGCGCATGACTTCAATGTGCTCGACATTGTCCAAACTGATGGCATAGTCAAAATTGGCTTCGGAGTAGCTGCGAGAATTCAAGCGGTGCCCGTCGCGCAACACCATGATTTTTTGCTGTGAGGAGGCATAGATGCCGCGTTCGGCGCTGTAGAGTTCGTTGTGATCCTGAATATGACTGAATCCGGGAAGTGTATCCAAGACATCGTTTAAGGTACGGGCGCCCATGCGTTTGATTTCCTCGGCTGAAATCACGCTGGTGATAACCGGCGCCTCGCTGAGGGATTCGGCTTCCTGGGAAGCCACGGTGACTTTAATCTCTTCAAACAGAAGCATTTCACTGCCACGATCCAGGACCGCTTTGGAAGCTTTTTTCACGGGAGTGGCTACCGGGGTCGGTTGCGGGGTTGCCACAACTTCCGGAGTTGCCGCCACCGGCGGCGGTGTAAGCGCCGCATTGGTTGCATTTGCCGTCCCCGTGGGCGCAGGTGACGCCACCACACCTGCAGAAGCCCCCTCGGGTACCAAGGTTGTCCCCATGGCATCCGGTTGAGCCCAAACACCAACAGTCCAGCCTGAAACCAGGAAAAGCACCACCCCTACTGTTCCATACAGTCGCATACTCCACCCCCTTTTTTACTTCATCCCCTATTAATTTCTATTATTACTGTAAGTATTTTGATTTGTCTAGCACATTTAAGCACATACCTACTTACCCAAGAATCTCACGCACCTTAATAACCAAAACACAGGAATCATCTACTCCGATACTTTCTGTTAGAGCGAGGTATAGACTTGAAGGGTCTTTTCCGCCACGTTTGTCCAACTATGCTCTCGCGCCCAGGTTAACGCCGCTTTTTGCAAACGCCTTCGTTCCTGCGGGTGCCCCAGTAGCCGTGTCAGGGCCCTGCCCAGATCTGCGGAATCCCCCCGATGAAACAAAGCCAAACAGGCCCGTTCGGCGCAAATCTCTTGAAACGGCTCCAGATCCGAGGCTAAAACCGTGCACCCTTGGGCCAAGGCCAAAGACAGGGCATACGATGAAGTGGTGTGCACATACGGCATTACGACCACGTCCGAGGCGTCCAAAAGATCCGCCAACTCCGCTTCAGGCAGGTATCCCAGCCATCGAACCGCGCTCCCCCGGCGTTTGGCTTCATGTTCGATGGTTTGGGCATAGGCCGCATCGCGTTCCGAGAAGGCCTTTCCGGCAATCACCAAAGTGGCTCCGACCGTGAGTTGATCCCAGGCTTCCAAGGCCAAGGCATGCCCCTTGGCCGGGTTGAGAAATCCAAACAGTGTGACCACCGGGCCGGTCAGTTGCCAACGTGTTCGGGCACGTTCACCCACGCCCTGCGGAAACGATTCCGGAACGCCCTGGGGCAGCACCGAAACCTGCTCGGGCAAAAGACCCTGGCGGATGAGAAATTCCCGATGGGCGTCCGTATGCACAATCACCCGACGCGCGGTCCGAAACTGTCCCGCTTCCAGATACCGGCTCCACCCGATTGCCCGAACCAGTCCGTCACGCAGCCAACGCGCCCAGGGTTTCCAACCTCTGCCGCCGGAGGTAGGTCGGAGCCAGGTATGCGCCGTAACCACATACGGCACGCGCAGGTTCGCCACCAGATCGTGCCAGCGGTGTTGCCCGGGCCAGCGTTTGCCAAAAAACACGTATTCGTGTTGAATATGCACCAAGTCAAAGGCATTGCATTGGTCGGCCAGTCCGCGAAAATACGCAGGATCGGTTTGGCCATGCTTCAGCGGTATAACCTCAAGCTCGACCCTGGACTTCAAGGCCGCCACCAAGGCGCCGGCATAATCGGCTATGCCGCAGGCTTCCTGCCACGAGGTGAGCATGGCAATCTTCATACCCGTCCTCCCCAAGCCAAGCGCATCACCTTGGCTTGCAGCTGCCAAAAAGCGCCCCACTGATTCCAGGCCTCCAAACCCAACAGGGTTTTCAAAAGACGAACGAGTACGCGCAGGCCGGCCTGTTTAAACGCGGTCATGCGGATGAGCCAGGCGGCGAACGGACCGTGATGCTTGCGCCAGTAATAAAACGAACTTTGGTAGGTTTGCAAAACCGAGAACGCCGGCGCTTGTTTGGATCCGGCGCCCCAATGGTGCACCACTTTGGCCTCGGGTACATATGTGGCGCGATACCCCAGCGCCTGGGCGCGCTTGAACCAATCCACCTCTTCAAAATACAGAAAAAACCGCTCATCCAGAAACCCAATCCGCTGGAATACATCCCGTTGCGCCACAAAGCACGCACCGGACAATTCATCCACCACCGCCCCACGGGTAAAATCGGTTCGACCGTACACCCATCGTGTCCAAAGCGAGGTGCGCTTGAATCCGTTGGGCAAAAACGCTTCGCCCCACGTCCGCCAGATTCCCGGAAACCGTCGCCCAGACGGTTGGATGCTCCGGTCGGAATTGAGCAAACAGGGTCCGGCCACAGCCGCATCCGAAAACTGCGTTAGGGCTTGAACCAAGCGCTCCAAGGCGCCGGGCAGAATTTCCGTATCCGGATTCAAGAGACCCCAGTACGTGCCCCGCGCCCGCTTCAAGGCTTGGTTGGTGGCCGCGGCAAAACCCATGTTTTGGGCATTTTCAATCCAGGTTACATCAGGGAATTCAGGTTTGAGGGTTTCAACACTGCGGTCTTGGGAGGCATTGTCCACCACGATAATGTCCAGGGGCAGGCGCTGCGCCTCAACGCGCAAAGAGAGCAGACAGGCACGCAAAAGATCACGGGTGTTCCAGTTGACAATGGCCAGCGAGAGCGACTCTTGGTTCGGGCTCATGACCGGTTCCCCTTCCTCACCCACACCCTCACGCGCGAACTCGCCAGCTGGGGGGTAAGTTCTTCTCGATTTCTATATTATCATAGGTGACCGGTTTCATGGGACCGCGTTGTTTTACCCACGCCGCCATGCGTTGAATCCCCTCGCTCAGGGCTATGGGTTCGCGCTCAGGTGCAAACACCTGCTTGACCCGCGAATGATCCGCGTAGGCATGCACCACTTCGTTGCGCGCCTCAAGATGCTTGACCTGACAGGGTTGGCCCAATGCTTTGGCCACTTCCTGGGCCAGTTCCAAAACCGTGTACGGCGTGTCCGCGCCAATGTTGAAGGTCTGTCCATAGGCACCCGGCACCTGCGGTGCCCGGGCAATGATCGGCGCCACATCGTCAATGTAGGAAAACGCACGGGTCTGTTGCCCGTCGCCAAAGATGCTCATGGTCTGCCCCTGCAGGATCTGGTTCATAAAAATCCCAATGACATTCCGATATTTGTCGCTGATGTTCTGCCGCTCCCCGTAGACATTGTGCGGACGAAACACAATGTACGGCAGTCCAAACATCTCATGCGCGGCCTTCAAATCCAATTCCACGGCGTACTTGGAAATCCCATAAGGATCCTCGGGCTGGGGGGTAAGCGCTTCGGTCATGGGCAATTGATTCCGGCCGTAGACGGCGATGGAGGAGGTGAAGACAAAGCATTCGACCGCGTGCTTGACCGAGAGATTGATCAAGTTCATGGAGGCGATCAAGTTGGTCTGGTAATTGTACCGGCGGATAAAATGCGAGAGGCCTTCGGCCGCGTAGGCGGCCAAATGATAGACATAGTGAAACGGCCCGTGTTGCGCCCAGAGCAAGTCGACAAATTCCGGGTTGCGCAGATCGCCCTGGACCCAAGTCGTGCCCGCGGGTACGTTTTCCAAAAATCCACCCGAGAGATCGTCGGTGCAGACCACCTGCAGGCCGAGAGTCCGGCACTGCTCGGCGACATGCGACCCAATAAAACCGGCTGCGCCGGTAACCAGAACCTTTTTCATGATCCAAACTCCTTTACTGATTAAACATCCAACTCCCCCGCCGACCTTACGATCGACTCCCCCTCTTTGTTAAAGAGGGGGATGGGGGGCGTTCTTCCAATTATTACACAACTCCCCAGCGACCTCTTGGTCGTCTCCCACTACTTGCCTAAACGGGGGACGGGGGAAGTTATTTTTTCTGAAACTCCCAGGTCCGAAGACCTACAACCAAACACCATAGCCAAGAAACGGCATTCACTATACGGGCAGGAACATTCGCGTGGTTCGTCAACTTGCAACTCATCAGCGCCACGATTTCACAATCCGGCACACGGCGCTGGGCCTGTAAGGCCCGGCGTTTTTCCAGAATCACAGTTTGATTTTCCCGTAACCAGGTTCGCGCCCGGCGAATAGGCGCCCAAGGACGTCCGGCCCTCAGATCCCCCAGGCGTTCCCACATGTGGGTTAATTTCATCAACGGCCAGAGGCGTAAAATGGTCCCGGTTGAAAAAAAAGTAAGAAAATTCAGCATTCGGTTCCGTTCCAGCAAGTACCGATTCTCATCGGACAAATGGCTTACCGAGGCGCCACCAATGTGTTTGACCAAGAGGTCGGGCAAGCGCAGCACATCGTACCCCAGAAAGTGCGCGCGCCAAGAAAGGTAGACCTCTTCATGCGTGAACCGGTAGTCCCGGTCAAACGGGAGCCCCAACGCTCCCCGCTGGTACACAAACGAACATCCGGGTATGCCGAAGTTCCGGCTTGCATCGCGCACCACGTTGTGAATCACCCCGCCCACCACGCTCATGGTCCCATTGTAAGGGTACTGGGTCATGTCCATGTTCATGTTGTCCACCGCCGGTCCCACCACCGCCGCCTTGGGGGCGGCCTGCAAGGCCTTGACCGAACGCGAGACAAAATCCCGGGGCAAAAATATATCATTGTTCAAAAGCGCGACATAGTCGCTTTGCGTCGCCTCGACGCCGGCATCGCAGGCTCCTGCATAATGGCGGTTTTCATCGAGCGCCAAGACGCGGACAGTGGGAAATTCCTTTTTCAGGTTAACGACCGTGTCGTCTTTGGAGGCATTGTCCACCACGCACACTTCGTACTCGGGCCAATCTTGATCCACAATGGTGGGCAAACATTTTTTTAACATCTCCCAGGCATTGTACGTGACCACCACCGCTGTAACTTTTGGAAACGTCATCCCTCGATTAACTCCTTCATTGATTCGCATCCAACTTCGAATACACTTGATCGGGCATTCAGCGGGGCGTGTTTTTGCCGCGAGGACTGTCTGAGCGCCGCTGGCCACTTCCTTCCGAACACATCGCACACGTCCACCCGCGGCGGTTGCGAGTTCCGCAGCCAAAAAACAAGCACGCTGGATGCCCGACAACCATCGTGACTCTACGTTACCCGCATATTCCCCGCTGAGTTGGGACGCAGAACCCGTCCAAACAACTCACGATCCACTTCGTCAAATCCGCGCATGAGCCAGAGCAGCAGAATGTAAATGGCCGCACCGGAAAGAATCTGGAAACCCAAATCCCAATTCAAGACCCAACGCAAGAAGGCATACATGCACCCGCCGGCCACGACCGGGACCCAGGCATGCCTCAGCATGCGGAATTGCAGGGCCAGGGGCTTCGAAAGAATCACAATGAACATCAGTGAATTGAAAATCTCGGAGATCAACGTCACCCAGGCCGCACCGATAATTCCATAACGTGGGATGGCGTAAAAATTCAGACCTATGTTCAGGCACATGCTCACCAGCAGAAGCACCGAAATGATCTTCTGCCGCCCCATGACAATCAAATACGGAGCGTTGATGCTGTTCACGGCGATCAGGACCAGGCACCACATCAGGACCACCAATGTATGCGCGCTTCCGGAATACGTAGGACCGTACAAGATGTCGATGAATCTTCGCGCCAGCGCCGCGACTCCCAGGGCCAGGGGCAAGGCGGCCACCAGCATGTACTTGATGGAGCGGCGATAGATAAGGAGAAACCGGGATGGATTGGACTGATAGCTGGCCGAGATCACCGGAAACACGGCCCCGCAATAGTACGCCGGGAGAATAATGGTGAACTCAAGCAGCCGGTACGCAGCGTTGTACAACCCCACCGAACTCTCACCGATCATGGAGGCCAGCATGACCGTATCAATGCGGAAGTATATCACGGAGAACAAATTGGCCAGGGCGAGCGGATACGCCTGCTTGAACAAGTTCCCCCAAAAGACCCAATCCAGCTTGAAATCCGGCTTAACCCGGCTCTGCAGCATCCAAAACGAGAGTGCAAACTGAACCGCCGCGGCCAAGGTGTAGATCCATACCAGTATCACCACATCGGCGCCCACGGCCAGGGCTCCCAGTGAAAAACCTACGCGCAGCATGGTGGCGATCACGGAGATCATGGCCGGGATTTCCATATGCTCGTGCGCGTTGAAGATCGAGGTGCAGGTATCGACATTGCTGGTAAAAAACAGCGAACACGCGGCAATGGCCGAGAGCATCACCAGATCCGACCCATGCCCCAGCAGCTTGACCGAGAGCACCATGCCCAAGCCCGCAAACACCGAGAGAAAGAGTCGGATGAGAAAAATATTGCCAAAGTACTTGGCTTCGCGGCTGGCATCTTGTGCCAAATCCCGGGTGGTCAGACTCCCCAATCCAAAGTCGGTGAAAATATAAAAAATGCCCAACATGGACAGCATCAGGGAGTAGGTGCCAAATCCATGCAGACCCAACTGGCGGGCCGCATAGATGACCAGCAACACACCCAAGACCTTGCTCAGCAAACCGCCGACCAGTTGGACCATGGAGTTCTTGGCCACCCGCGCGGTCGCATTCATGCTCTTCGTTTTCGCTTCCATGCCACGCAACCTTTCACTGCTTCAATGGACGTGCCTTCAGCTTACTTGGCCTTGACTCCCGGCAGGCGATCCAACACCGTAAACCCGTTGCAATGCGGCTGATGTCGGATGAGCCAGCCCTTGCGGACATCGGTAAACGCCACCTTTTCATTCCAACGGCAGCCAAAGTATTCTTCAATCGCGCGAATGACACCGCGTTGGTTGTCCCACCCTATATCCAAACTGCCATCCTTATGCTTATAGAAAAAGGCCATGTTGGTATCGTGAAAAATCACTTTGCCACGTTCCGACACCAAGGGAAACCACGCTTTGATCTCCTGGACAGTATGCTCGTACAGGTGGGACGTATCAATGAACAGCAGATCGACTTGCGGCGGAAGCTTTTTCTTTTTGCACCAGGCCTTCAGCTCCTGCGCAAAGGCAACATCGTCACTTTTAACGAAATTCCATTTCGGGTAAGCACAGCTGCCCGAACAATCATCGATATCAATGCTTAGCAAGGTTGCACCGCACAGCTCGGCGGCGCGCCCAAACACAAACGTGCTTTCCCCGCCCCGCGTGCCCAATTCCACAATCAACCCGGGATGACCCAATAGGGTTTCATTAAACAACGGCACCAAGTGATCGCTAAAATCCGTATTTTTTTCAGCCCGCGCCACAATCTCATCCAAAACATTCAACCCCGTTGGCTGGGGCACGGATTTTTTCCGAACCCACATCAGGTTGTACACAAAGCGATATAAAAAAAGCAATTTTAGTTTAAGGCGTTGCACGTATCTGTCTCCCATCGTTTGGTTTCCGCCCTGCGTTAAGCGCACCTGCCTGCAGCTAAGCAGAATACTATACTCCGACTCCAGTCTCAATGTTTATCGAATCCAATGTGCACTTGAGGCAGCCTTTATTCACTTGAGTTGCCTAACGCATGCAAATAGACCACTTGCACCCCAGCCTGCAACCAGACAACACGCCCATAGGCCTGCACCGCAGCCAACATGCGCTCCCGATATTCCGGAAGCAAATACTCCGGCCCGTACACATCGTTGCGCACCAGGAGCCATTTCACACCCAGGGCCTCCAGGCGGGCCGCCAGGGCTTCCGGGGTTTTCAGCGTTGGGAAATCCACCACACACTGCATGGCCGGGTCGCCCCATAGATAAGGAACATCCAAATAAAAGCCACGGTTCTCGCCAAAGAGCAAAACCTTCTCCCCGGGCTGCGCGTGCTGGTTCAGCCATTGACAGGCCGGGTAATGCGCTTGCTCGTGCGTGATGTACCCAGAGGGCGCGAGCCGTCCGGTCAGGACTTTCACTTGCTCCAGCGTGCTGCGATGGATGGGCGGATGACCGGCCACCAGCAGGACTCCCGCGATCGCCAGCAGATTCCGCACGCTGCGACCTTTGTGCTCCAGCCAAAGACGCTGCAGGGTTTCCACGGCGATCCAGGCGCCTAACGGATACAGGGGTAGCAAGAACCGCACTTGCGGTGAACTGAAAAACCAGAATGCAACAAAGCTCACTCCGGCTCCGACCCAGATCCAGAAATCCCAGGCATGCGATTCGGCCGCAACCATGCGGAGTCGTCTCAAGCGAAACCGGCTCCATACCGCCAGCCCACCCACGATCAGCCCGGCTAAAATCGGTCCGCGCAAGTCCGCGCCGCCCAGACCGAATGTTTCTCCATGCACCAGAAGATCATACGGCAGTCGCAGCCAACCCACCAGTCCTGTATGTGCGGTTGCGTACTGCTGCATAAGTGTAGAAAAACGCTGCGCCATGTCGGCGCTCCATCCGTTGCCGCCGAACCAGCCATATCCCAAGGGCCAAACCGGATTCCCACCTTGGACCCAAGCACGCACGATATAAGGCAACACGGGCACATGCCCCCAAAACAGCATCCACCCCACGGTGCGCAAACGCGTCTTTGGTTCCGCCATACGTACTTGAAACCAAAACGCCAACACCAAACCCAGTTCCAGGATCGCCAACCCATGCCACTTGGTGGCCGCGGTCACACCCAGAAAAAAAACTCCGAGGTACAACCAGCGCGGTTGCGACGTTTGCGTCCGTGCATAATAAAACGCCAGCATGGCCAGGGACACATAGGCGGCCCCGGCCAAATCAATAAACGCTGTGCCTGACTCTATGTGAACGAGACATTGGAAATAAAAAACCAAGGCCACGAGCCCGGCCCCGAGCCTCCATCCGCGTTCCCGTCCCAAGGACCATAAGCCCATGGCCGCCAACAAACCCAGGCTCCAGTGAATCAGTTTGCTCCCAATGCCGTACGGCAACCACAAACCGGTCGTAAAAAGCATTTCCGTAAACTGCGGCAGTAGGTTGTGGAAAATATCCGGACGAAACACGAAACCGCCGTGCTGCAGGTAGATCTTGGGCAACGCCAGGTGATACGCCAAACCGTCCCAGTCGATACTTGGCGTCAGGGCCGGGATCAAGTTCAGGAAAGCCACGACACCGAAGAGCACCAGCGCTGCTCTCCCCCAAACACTGCCGAATCCGAGGTCGGGCAATTCGTAGGAGCAACGCACCCGGCGGTAGAGCCAAATGCCACCGGCTAGAAACCAAGCGCCCATGAGCCCCCAGAGGACCAGGGCGTTGAGCACTTGGCACGCTGCGGCCAGAAACACCAGATACGACAACATGGCCAGCCCAACACCTATCCCTGCCAGCCAGGCCGCACCTGTGCGGTGAAAGAAAAAACCCAAACGCCGCAAGATTGCCGACCCAAGGCTAAGGCTTCCCAGGACAAGGCCCGCCAGCCAGAGGAAGGCCAACAGATAAAACACGGGCGTAGCATAGGTCACTGGTACGGATTGCAAAAAGTCCACACTCGACTCCTATTCCTGCTTAAGTGAGCTGTATTTACGAAGGCGCGAAGCATTTGTTCTTTTTAGAAAAATTAGGTCTTTCATGTCTCGTCCCCCAAGTAGCTGACCTGCTGGCGTTAACGTCGAACCCCGCCTTTAAACACTCGGACGAGTGTTTAAAGCGCTTGGTCATGGCGACGGCGGCTCCCTTGATTACCGCTTCAGCAAAGCATTGGACCTAATTTTTCTAAAAAGAACAAATGCTTCGCGCCTGAAGTACTTACGAAACGGCTATTTTTGCCCCACATACAACAGCGACTGCCCCAACGGTGGCGCCACGATGTCTTCCACAGCTTTGATCACGGGAATCAACCGGTCGTAGATGGCAATTTGATGCGGTGAAAAATACGTACGCTTCAGCACGCGGCTGTTCAGCCACCAGCCAAAAATCCCAGGCCCATTCACAAAGCGCAGCGTCTGTTCTGTAAACCCCGCGCCTGCGGCCAAGGTACGAACTTGCTGTTTGGCATAACGCCGATGATGATCCAGCTCCTTGTCCAAGCTGCCGTAAAGTTGGGTGAGCGCCGGTACGTAGAGCACAAGCTTCCCACCCGGCACCAGGAGGTCAAACATGTTGCGCAAGGCCCGCGCATCGTCCAGCACATGCTCCAAAATATTGATGCATACCACGGTGTCCGGTGCAAAGGCACGCACGGTGTGTGAAGGTGCCTCGGCCACATCCCAAAGTCCGGTGACCAACTGATCGCGATTGCTCCAGCGAGCCTCGGCTTCCTTGAGGTGAACCGGGTTAATGTCCGTGGCCATCACGCGGGCATGCTTCAGCCAAAACTCCGTCATGTTCCCAATGCCACACCCCACTTCCAAAACCCGCAAGCCCAGATGGGGGCGTGTAAGCTCGTACACCCATTGATTGTAATTTTTCGCAGCGGAAAGTTTTTCCAATGTGTCCAGGGGCATGGTCATCGCGTTGTCACCTGCACTTCCCGCAGACGCTTCACACCGTACAAACCCATACCCAAGACCACCAACCAGGCCGCTCCCCAGAGATAGGTCCCCGTGCCCACAGCCCCCGTGAAACTTGGAAAGAGCGTCGGGACCAAAGGCAGCCGCGCCCAGAGTTGCTGCTTTGGGGCCAGATAGCGCAACATGGGCCAGGCCGTGCACAGAAACGTGACGCCCACACTGCCCAAGGTCAGAAGGCCCACCAGGACACTGCGGCCGCGCCCCAAGGGAGCGAGCGCACGCACGCCCTCGGGCACAAGGGCAAATACAAGCACGATCCCGGGAAACGCATTGCGCGAAAGCATGGACGAACTCCCGGTAAAATCCACAAACAAGCTCATGAAGGCATATTGTACCACCCACAGCGCACCTAAGAAAATCCGCACCGGTCTGTGTTCAACACGCCCGAACAACAAGCCCGCGACCGCCAGCAACAAAACCGGCACCGTGGCCACCAACCCATAGTCGCGATCCAGCAACAAGCCCAGCGCATGGTTGAGCGTGGTGAGCGAGAACAACGAATTAAACTCCCCGTAGTGCCCGCTGGTCAACTGAGCCTGGTACCAGGTTTTAAAAAACCACAGGTACACTCCCCCGGTAAGCAGTGCCGCCGCCGCCACGCCCATGAGGACTCGGGTATTCCGGCGTGGAATCCAAACCAGGGAAAGCCCCAGGCACGCGGCCAAGGGCAGATACTTTGAGTACATCCACGGCAGGAGCAACGCCGCCACGCCCACGCCCAGCATGCCGCGCGTGCCGCCGCGGAGCCACGCCAGGACGCCCAAGCCCAGGATCAAACACGCCGGGAGCTCCGTGTAGATCAAATCAAAATACGTTCCCAGCGGAGCACTGACCAACATGACGCCCCAGGCCAAGAACGCTTCCGGCGCCGAGTACCCCAAGGCGCGAATGATTTCATGCACCACCGCGGCCATGGCCGCGGCTGAAAGCAAAATAATCAACACGGCGCCGAAACGCCCCAAGGCAGCATACCCGGGCTCGACTAAAAATGACAATGTGGGAAAATGTTTTGAGAAGAGCCGTCCATCGGCAGCCGGCACGCCGTGAAAATCCAGAGTCGCGGACGGATAAAAGGCGCGAAAATCTTGGCGGGCCATGTTGTTGGCCAAGTCCAGATCATGGTCCTGCACCAGGCTGTGGGTCATAAGCAGGTAGTGGGGCTCGTCCCCGGTGGGCGGATACACCGTGGTGGTCCAAAGACCCAGCCCCAGATAAAACACAAACGCCACGAGCAGGAGCATGGGGCGCGACACAAACGCCGGCGCCGGCTGCTCGGCAAGCTTCCGCCACCATTGCCAGACACTCAAACCCAAAAGACTGAACCAGGGCAGCACCAACCAGGGACCGGCCCAGAGCAGGTACAGGTATTGGGCCGGTGTGAACTCGACAAAACCCGAATGTCCCGGCCATTGAATCTTCCCCAACACATCCAGGGATAACTGACCGCCCACGCGCAGGAAGATCGGGGCAAAAACCGGGCCTACGATCAACAAATAAAGCGGAGCCCAAATCCAGGCCGATTGCATCCGGGCCTGGGTCAATGGCAAACCCAGAACACGCACGCCCAACCGGGCCGTGCCTTCACCCAGCGCCCACGCCACAAGCACGCCGCCCAGGGCCCACGCCAGCCAGGTGCCCAAGGCAAGCGCCGGATGCGGGACCCCGGCGGGCAGCCAAAACCGCCCAAACCCAAACGCCGCGTACACGCCCAACCCCACGCCGCTCAAGGTCCAAAGCAACAACGCCATCATGGATTGCGAACGTTCATCGTGCAGCATGCTTACTCCCAAGGTTTCCGCGGAATGTATTTGTAAATGCGCACCGCGCTGTTTTGGAAGACCAACGCCAGGGGCACGCCTTCAGGAGGAAACGGAAAGGTCATGCCCGGATACAGGAACACATAGGTGAGATGCCCGCGTTCCAAGAAGGCGCGCGCTTCCAACGCATCGGCCTTCTCATAGAAATAACGAATGTCCCGCGCGCGCTCCTCCACCGGGCAACCAATGACCTGCGAGGTCACGGTGCTTTCCAAATAGGTGTTTTTAAACGTGGTCGCGGCCACAAAAAACGAATCTTCCCGATCCCACGTGGTGGGGGGCGCTTTGGCCGTAACCGTGCTCCCCTCGGCCACAGGGGTGGTTCCAACGGCCTGAACCTGTGAGGCCACCAACGTGGTGCCCAGGGCCGCGGACGTGATGGTGGTTCCCGGTGCCTGCGCCAGGGCCGTAAGGCTCGCGCCGGGGGCCGAGACCAGCGCCTGCGCCGTGGACGTTGTGCCCGGGTTCGAGGCAAACGCCTTGGCTTCCTGATCCCAAGCCTTCATGGAGGTCATGTTCCCGCGAACTTGATTGCGCATGAGCTTTTGAAAGCCTTCCTCGCTGTTGTACGCGTCGGGCAAGGGGTGCACAACATTTTCCTTCAAAGTCCCTGTGTTCTTCAACCACATGAGCGCGTCGTAAATGGGACGGTCCATGTGCGCATTGAAATTCACCACCCACAGGGACTGCACCGTGCTGGGCAACCCCAGGGCGATCACCAACGCCACCAAGAGGTACTGCTTCCAGCGCGCCCACGGGTCCACCCAGTCCCAAAACTGCTTGGCCGCCGGGAGCGCCGAAAGCACGATTCCAAAATAGGCAAACTGTACGGTGTTCCACTGCACTCCGGATTGCACCAACAAGACCGGCGCCGTAAACGCACCCATGGTCACTAAGGTAATGAATAACAAAACGGGATCGGCCTTGCGGAAATCAAAGAACGACCGGAGCATGGCGGGCAACCCGATCACCCGCATGCCCAAGTTCCCTACCACAAACACCAGGAACAATCCGCCCATGATCAGAGCCACCAGCCATTTGTGGTGCGCATACAAAAGCTTGAGGTCGTAGGACGTCATCAAGGCCATGCGGTCCGGCGCCACCAACATGGTCCCCAAGTTGAACCCCGGAAGCAGTTTGATCATCGAGGCCGAGTGTGTGTTCGGCGGGAGAAACACAAACAAGAAAACCGGAAGCACGGCCAGCCAGGCCAACCCCAAGCTCCAATCGCGTTTCCAAACACCTTGGACCACCGCGACCATGAGCAAGGCAATGAGCATGAGCATGCCTGGGTATACTTTAAAGCCCGGCAAGACGCCCCACAGGAGGGCCACCATGACCAGGTAGCCCCAACGCCGTTGCTGAACCCAGCGGGTCAAGGCCCAGAGTCCCATGAACAGAAACAAAAACGAGGAAACGACCCCCGGGTTAAACATATTGCCCATCGGAGATTGAACCCAGAAGATCGAATCCCAGAGAAAAAACTTGTCAGCCCCAAACAGAAGCGGCATGAAATACGTAAAGTTGCCGGCAAAAAGCACCAGGCCCGAGGCCAGGTAAGCGGTACGGATGCGCCCCGACCAGGCGCGGGCGGCCACAAAGGCGCACAAGGTCAATAAGCCCGAGTAAAAAACCGATGAGACCCGCAGGTACAAGTGCCAAGGATCAAGGATGGGCACCAAGTTCAAGATGGCACCCCAAAGCAAGTGCGAGAGCATGTGATAGTTGGTCAAAGTGGTCCCAGAGAACCCCGCCAACTCGATCGGGTAGGTGCGTGACAAATGGAAAATATTGAAGACATGCCAAGGGGCATCGGTCGCCTGCCAGGCCAAGAGATCCAAACCCTTGGCATGGGGCCAAACGGTCCAAAAATTGTAACGCGACTGGGCCAAGACACCCAGGGCCATGATCGCAAACAAAGGCCAGAACTCACGCAAGCGTTCTGTGTTCGGAACTTCCACCTCGGCCCGCAACAAGGCGCCTTCGCGCCGGTAACGCTGATACAAATACCAACTCTCAATCCCGGCCATGGGTGCCACATAGGCCCAGAGCAGCCACTGCACATGCGCCAGGGACATGCCCCAATACACCAGCACCAACAACCCGGCGCCGCCCACCAAGGAGACCACCATGTGTTCCAGGGGCATCAAGACCAAGCGCAATCCTCGCAGCAGCAAGCGCCCGGGCAAGTAGATGGCCAATACCACCAAAAGCCAGGCCAAGAGAAATTGCCAAATAAAAACACCCACACTTGTCATTCCTGTAACTCCTTCTAAAGAAGCAACTCCAGTTATGATAAAACCTCAAAAATTGCGCTCATTATGCCTCAAAACCAGAATAAACCCAATGTTTTTTTCCAACTCCCGACGGACCCCCGAACCAAGCGCCGATGATCAAATTCATCAAAAAAAACTATACGCACGCTCCCGAGGCGAATAAAATAAATTTCCACGGCACCCTGCCGATACTAAAGCATTCACTAACTAAAAAGGAGTTGATTCCATGGATCCGGTATTGCTCGCACGCATTCAGTTTGCCATGACCGTAGGATTCCACTTCATTTTCCCACCCATCACCATTGGGCTGGCCTGGATTTTAGTGGTTTTGGAAACCTTAGGATGGCGCACCCAAAATCCCGTGTATGTTAAAACCGCCAAGCTCTTTGGAGAGCTCCTGGCCATCACCTTTGCCGTCGGTGTGGCCACCGGCATTACCATGGAATTCCAGTTCGGCACCAATTGGGCGCAGTATTCCAAATTCGTCGGTGACATTTTTGGCGCCCCGCTGGCGGCCGAAGCCGTCATTGCCTTTTTCCTTGAATCCACGTTCATGGGCCTTTACCTGTTCGGGCGGAACCGGGTCTCGAAGGGCGTGCACTGGTTTTCGGGACTTATGGTGGCCGTGGGTTCCACCATCTCCGCCTTTTGGATCCTGGTGGCCAACTCCTGGCAACAGACACCGGCTGGCTTTGTCATCCAAAACAACCGGGCCGAACTTACCAACTTCGCGGCCGCGGTCTTCAATCCCTCGACCATTCCCCGCTTCCTGCACACCATGGATGCGGCCATGATCACCGGCGCCTTTTTCATGGCCGGAATTGCCGCGTATCTCATCTTGAAAAAACGCGATTCCGTGGTCGGGCGCACCGGGCTTACGGTCTCGATCCTCGTGGCCGCCCTCTTTTCCTTGTTGGCTTTATTCCACTCTGGACACATGCATGCCAAACAGGTGGTCAAAACCCAACCGGCCAAATTCGCGGCCATTGAAGGCATCAACCACACCTCGGACGATGTTCCGCTGGTCCTGCTGGGAATGCCCCAGTCCGATCCTCCGGGCATCAAGCCGCTCATTACAATTCCGCATGTCACCAGCTGGCTGGCGCATGGGTTTGCCAAAACCACCATCCCGGGTCTGGATGCGTTCAAGCCCGATCAGTTGCCGCCCATCTTCCTCCCCTTTATGTCGTACCACATCATGATCGGGATGGGGTTGGCATTTATTGGGCTAAGCCTCCTGGGGGTTTTCCTGCTTATGCGCAAACAATTATGGCAGAGCACCTGGTACCTCCTCCTTCTGGTGCTCTTTATACCGCTGCCAGTCATCAACTGCCAATTGGGTTGGATCACGGCCGAAGTGGGACGGCAACCCTGGATCGTATACAACATCCTCCGCACCCGAGATGCAATTTCCCTCTCGGTCTCGGCCGGGCAAATTTTGTTCTCCCTCATTCTTTTTGGCGCGATCTACTTTATCCTGGGCTGCCTCTATGTGTTCCTGCTGGCCAAACGCGTACGCACCCATGTGCACCATGACCTGACGGAGGTGGCCTAATCATGGACTTGAATGCCATTTGGTTTCTGCTGATTGCCGTGCTCTTGGCCGGATACGCGGTCCTCGACGGCTTTGACCTGGGAGCGGGCATGCTGCATCTGTTCGCCCGCACCGAAGACGAACGCCGGGTGAACATCAACGCCATTGCCCCGGTCTGGGACGGTAATGAAGTTTGGCTCTTAACCGGCGGCGGCGCCTTGTTCGCCGCCTTCCCCCCGGTGTATGCGTATGTCTTCAGCAGCCTCTACATTGCGCTCATGCTTCTGTTGGTGGCCTTAATTGCCCGCGCGGTTTCCTTTGAGTTCCGCCGGCAGGTGGATTCCCCTACCTGGAGAGCGATCTGGGATTGGGCCTTTGGACTGGGCAGTACCGTGGCGGCGTTGTTGGTCGGCGTGGCCTTTGGCAATATCTTGCGCGGACTGCCGCTCACGGCCGAGGGTGGCTTTGCCGGGAACTTTTTCACCTTGTTGAATCCCTACGCCATCCTGGTCGGGTTGGTCGGGCTGGCCGCCTTTGTGCAACATGGGGCGATCTATGTGGGTTTAAAATCCGAGGGTGCCCTGCATGCCCGCATGGCCAAAATCGCCCCCATGGCCTGGATGGCACTCATCCTCCTGGTGATGGCCGTGCTCTGCCTCACCTTCTTCTCAGCCAAATTTTTATATGTAGGGTTGTTAAAGAAGCCGTTCTTCTGGATGACCTTCATTGGGTTCTGGGGTTCGGTCCTGCTCGTCCCCATTTTCCTGAAAGCGGAAAAATTCGGACGGGCCTGGGGAGCCTCGGCCGCGTCCATTGCCACGCTCTTGGGCCTGGGCTTCACGGCGCTCTTTCCCCGCTTGGTGCCGTCAACCCTCGATCTGGCGCAGAGCCTGACCATCTACAATGCTTCCTCCACACCCAAAACACTCATGGTCATGTTCATCATTGCCTTGATTGGTGTTCCCATTGTCCTAATCTATACCATTGTGGTGTACCGAATTTTCCGTGGGAAGGTCAAACTCGGAGCAGAAAGCTACTAATCCGCCCATGCACTCTCCCCGGGAACGGGTGCGCCGTACCGCGGTTCATCCGTTCCCGATCAAATACCGCCAGGCCCGCCGGAACACATTCACCATTACCGCAGGATGACGCAACGCCTCCGCAACATATCTCCCTAGAATACGCGGACGCAGATAGAACCGCAGCAACATGCGGCGTTGCCAATGTTTCACCAGCTCCAGGCTCAGGCCGCGGGGGGCATACACCACCGAAGCAAACGTTCCCTGCGTGGGTGCATCCTCAAACGGGGTAATCTCTCCACGCGCCACCAATTCTTCACTGCTCTGGGTTCCGGGCAAAGGACGATAGCTGGAAAAATGCGCCCCAATCAACGGCAGACGCAACGCCAAATCCAACGTAGCTTGGAAATCCGCCTCGGTTTCCTCAGGATACCCCAGCATGAAAAACGCATGCGGCAAAATGCCCGCCTGCGCCACCAGCGCGACTTTCTCCTCCACCTGGGCCACAGTTATCTTTTTCCGCATATGCGCGAGGATGCGGTCCGATCCGGACTCCACGCCGAGAATGAGCAAGTAACACCCGGCGCGTTTCATGAGGGCCAGCATTTCTGCATCCAAGGTGTCCAAGCGCACTCCGTTGGGCATGGTCCAGGTCAGGTTCCATTTCGTTTGGATCAGGCGCTCGCAAAACTCCACCACCCGCGCCCGCGAGTGGGTGAAATGATCGTCTTCAATGTGCACCTCGCGAATTCCGTAGCGCTCCCGCAATTCCCTCAATTCGGCAAAAATGGAATCCATTGAACGCGTGCGGATTTTCCGCCCGCTCACTTTGTGCCCTGCGCAAAACGTACAAAGGTATGGACAGCCGCGGGAAGTAATGACCGGAACAAAAGGACGCTGGCGGACAAAAAGCGTCGGCGGGTATTTCTGATAGCGCAGGGGATGAATCAGTTCCCAGGCCGGATGCCCAAAGGCATCCAGATCGTCGTGCCACTCGCAGGCATTGACCTGCAGCGTCTCGCCGTTGCGCCAAGCCAGGCCGGGAATGCGGGACAACGCCGAGACCGAGGGTGTTCGGGTCTGGGCCAACATGTCCAGCCATTGCGGCAGACTCAGTTCCGCTTCGCCCAGCAACAGATAGTCGGCTTCCGGAATTCTGCGCAAGGTGGCTTCCGGAAAACTCGAAGGATGAATGCCGCCCAGCACGATCACGGGCGGATGCGCGAGTTGCTTCAACGCACGGCAAAGCTCCGCTGCACTGGCCACATCCGTCGAGAACAACGTAATGCCTACAACCTCCGGCCGCTCCTGTGCCACACGGCGTACGACCTCGGCCGCGCCCCATTGCTCCCGAGGCGCATCCACGATTACAGGCGTATGCCCAGCCCGCAAACAGGCCGTTGCCAAGTACCCCAAGGCATACGGAGGAATTAAATTCAACACCTGCGCCCGCGGACGCGGTGGCACCACCAACCAAATCTTCATACTGCCTCTTCAACCTCTTGTTGAAATTTGCCCTCACATCGGAGCGAGTGCTATTGGCCCTGTGTGCGGATGCTGGGTCCCGCACGCTGTCTTTTTCATTTGCCGATTACTTACACCGACGTATTTTTTTAAGCCGCCTTCCGAGAGTAGCCCATCAGAAGCACATAGGGCCAATAGCATCCGCTCCGCATCACGGTTTTTTCAACGCATCCCACACCACGCCCCAGCCGTCCAGCCACTGGGTTTTAAAATCCCACCACGAGCGCAGGCTCGTCGCGCGTCGCCAGAGATACCCGGGACGAAGATAAAACCGCCGTACCGCTTCCCGCCGCAAACGCAACACCTCTTCTCCCGAGAGTGTAGACGTACCCATGGCGCCGCTCATCCCGGATTGATCCAAGGAAAACGAGTCCATGCCCACCCAGCCCGCCTTCAAGGCCTGCGTACGCAACGGTGTATGGGCCCGGGGCACCACCACATTGAACGAAGCAAAATCCAGGGGCGCATCCACGGCCCATTGAATGGTCTCACGGGCCTGCTCCAGGGTCTCGCCCGGCAGACCCAACATAAAGGTCGCCGCTGTGCGAATGCCCACCCGTCGGCACGCGTCCAAGGTTTCGCGGAGAACCACGTGTGACAATGACTTCTGCTGAGCCGCACGCAGAGCCTCGTTCCCGCTCTCCACACCATAGATAATGGTATGGCATCCGGCCCGGGCCATGGCCTGCAGCAGTTCGGGTGTGGTCACATCCGCGCGTGAGAAACAGGACCAGGAAACGCGCAACTCCGATGTGCTCAAGGCCCGGCAGAGGTCCAGGGTGCGCTCGCGCTTAACCCCAAACGTCTGGTCAATGAAAAACACTTCCCGAACGCCCAGGCGTTTCAATCGGCGCACCTCGTCGAGCACATCCTCCAGCGGACGCACGGCAAACCCGAGCGGCGGCATGACACAAAACGTGCACGCATACGGGCAACCATAATCCGTCAGCACCACAGACATGGGTGCATTCACGGAAAACGGAAAACGATAGCTTCGGAGCGGAAACAGCTCATGTTGCGGCAGGGGTATGCGAAATTCACCTTGGGCGCGTACAAGCCCGCCGTCTAGGATCGCGCGGGTGTGCGGATGGGCGTACACCACATTGGGAATCAGGCGTCCGTCGGCCGAGTCCAGCCAGGTCAGCACATCCCGGGTGTGAAAATCCAGCAGGACCGCATCCAAGCCCGGCGCTTCCGGCAAACGCTCGGCCGGGACTTCGAGCAAAACATCGCCCACACCCAATATGCGCGCCCCCGTACGTTCCTTTAGTGCACGTAAAAACGCCCGATCCTCGTCCCAACACACGCCCCCCACCAAAGCAATGACCGCCTCAGGCGCCAGCGTCTCACACGCCCGGAGCGTCTGCTCTCCATTCATGTGTTCCGCGAGTGCGTCCAGCACCCGCACGTCGTGTTTCTCTGCCACGCGTCCCGAAAGCATAAGCAACGTGGCCGGGGGGGATATATAATTGGACTTGGATACCTTGGAGCAAAAATAATCCCGGATGTAATTGCGTGCTCCCGGTGGGTTGAGGAGGAGGACACGGCTCATGCGAGGTTCCCTCCCCGCGGATCTTTGCGCGCCGTCACATGGAGGCCCATGGCGCCGCGTTCCCCGTGGCGCAACACACTCTCCCACCAGCCGAGCAGGGACGCGGTCCGGCGGGCCAGGCGCAACAGCTGTCCCTGCCAGCCTCGGCCGGGGGTCAATGCTTGCGCGTCCCACCAGGCGTCGGGCTGAGAGCTTTGGGAGAGTTTTTGGTAAAACGCATAATCCATGGCCTGCACCAATCCGTAGTCAGAAGGACGTGCTGCATGAATGTGAAACCCAAGTTCAATGAGCAGGTCTTTGACTTGCGGGATGCTCCACTGCTGCACATGCCCGCCCCAACGCTGCTTGAGCG
Organism: uncultured bacterium; assembly: GCA_964604705.1. GTDB lineage: Bacteria > Oederibacteriota > JAAXVQ01 > JAAXVQ01 > JAAXVQ01 > JAAXVQ01. The sequence goes on along the minus strand of CAZSAP010000004.1, from coordinate 192,086 downwards.
CATGCCCCTTGCGTACATAGATGGTCCCCGGCGCGCCTTCGCACGGAACATAGAGGTGCAAAATTCCACCCGGTTGAAGTACCCGCCGGGCTTCCTTGAGCACGGCACGCGGATCGGCGACATGCTCCAAAATATCAAACCCCAGCACGGCCGCAAAGACAGCATCCACCAGCGGCAGGTCGGCCGCATCCCCTTGGTACACGGAAACATCCGGAATGGTCTTGGCCGCAGCCACGGCCGCGGGATCAAGATCCAGGCCTACCACGCTCAAATCCGGGCGTTGGGTGTGCAGGGCACGCAAGTACTGCCCGCCGCCGCAGCCGATTTCCAACACCGAGCCTTGCACCCCCCGCAGCGCGCGCAAGGCCCGACAAATTTTCAGTCCTGACAGAGAAAGCTCGCGGGGATTTGCTTCGCCTGTACCAAACACAAAACCACGGGGATAAGGGTTCTTGGATGGATGCGAGGAACTCAGGGGCGTGCTCATCGCGGTTTCCTCACTATGGCCACGGCCGAGACACCCCAAGGGAGCGGCAGACGAAGCCACCATTCGGTCTCAAGGCGCAACAACCCGCGCCAGAGCCAGGAAAAAAACGGATTGGTCTCGAAGGTATCTTGCCGCACATGGGGGACGGCCTGCACCTGCGAGACATGCAGCCAACGCAGCCAGAGGCGAAACGGCCAGTAGTAAAAAAAGTGGGTGTGCGTGACTCTCAGTATCTCAAATCCGGCGGCGCTTAATTCCGCACGCAATTGCGCTGGCGTATACCGCACCCGATGGTGCAAACGCAGGTCACGGTCGCTCCACAAACGCGGATCTGCCGGAACCGTAAACAGGGCCATGCCTCCGGGGGTTAAGACCCGGAACACTTCCGCCAAGGCCGGTACAGGATCGGGCGCATGTTCCAAAACATCGAGACAGGTGATCAGATCAAAACGATTGGAGGCAAACGGAGTAAGGGACGCCATGCTCGCCTGAACCAACCGTTCGGCAGGGATGCCGCGTGCCTGCGCCAAGGCCAGCGCCCCGGCGTCCGGGTCCACGCCCCAGGCCTCGCCCCATGTACCGAGCAGGTTGACTGTGCCGCCGGCGCCGCAACCAATATCCAAACTATGCAGCGTGGGCTGTTTTAAAAAGCCGGGCGCAAAACGCTTGACCAAGCGCCGCACCAAATCCTGGCGTGCCTGATACCACCAATACGCCTCCCCCACCTTCGAGGCTTGATACACCACAAACGAAGAATCGTTACGCAGTGCATCAGGAGGTTGGGGTGTTGGCGCGGGGGTGGGCATGATTCGGAAAGCCTATACAACCGTGCGTGAACGTTTGGATCTCACGCGCACAGCCTGGCCGGGGTTCGCAGCAGGGGCGTCGTGAATTTCCACGCGCCGCAAGGTTGAGAATAAAAATTTGAGGATTAATGTCATGAGCACGCTCTGGATCATGATCCGCCAGGAAAAGGTCGAGGTGCCTTTCCGGCGATCGATAAAGACAATGGGAATCTCCCGCACGCGGAAGCCCAGCAGGTGCGCCTTGTACAACAGTTCCTGAACAATCGAAGGACCGAGCGAAACGGTGTTGTCCAAGTTGACGGTCTCCAACACTTCCCGTCGGAAGAGCCGGTACCCGGAGGTGCAATCGCGCACGCTGGCTATCTTTAAAATTTTTCGAATGTAGAAATTCGCCACTACGGTAATCCAGTGCCGGACCCAGCCTCGGTCCAAATCCTTCCCACCCGGTACGAACCGGGAACCCACGACCACATCGGCCTCGGACGCTGCGCGGAGCAGCTCGGGCAAATACCGGGGATGATGGGAAAAGTCCGCATCCATCTCCACCACGTAGTCGGCCTTGCAGGCCAAAGCGTATTTAAACCCCGCTAAGCCGGCCGTCCCCCGCCCACGCTCGTGTTTCCGGTGAATCGGATGCAAATAGGGGCGCGTCTTGGCCAAGGTGTCCAACAAGGCACCTGTCCCGTCAGGCGAAGCATCGTCCACAACGACGATGTGCAGATTCGCGAGTTTTAAGGCCTCGATCTCGACAATCAGGCGCCCGATGTTTTCTTTTTCATTGTAGGTGGGAATCATGACAAACACTCGGGGTGAACGAATGTGTGCGGACGTGCGAGTGTGCGCGCGAGGCATGGACGCTACGCCTTCCACAAACGCATGAGAGGCTCCCATGCCATGTCGGGGGTGATGGCCTCCATGCAGGAGGGCGTGCTCGTGCAGCTTTGCTTGTAGCAGGGTGCGCAGTCCTTGGAGGTCACAAGTTTTTCGCCGCAGCCAAACATGTCAATTTCCTGCGGGCAGGTGGGACCAAAGAAGGAGAGGGTGGGACGCTTCAGGGCCAGGGCCAAATGCAGGGCCAGGGTATCGCCCGTGACCACCACGCGGCAGGCTTCGAGAAAACCGCCCAGCTCGCGCAAACTCTGTTCGCCGCGCGTATCCAGGAGCGGCACCCGGGCCAAGCGACGAATGCGGGCATTGATGGCGCGTTCCTCGGGACCGCCCAGCAGTATGACCGTGGCGCCCAATTCTTTCCGGGCCCGGCGCGCAAACGTGGCCAGATGCGACTCGGTCCAGCGCTTGCGCTCATAGGCCGGTCCGCACCCGGTCATCAGGCCCAGCAGTTTGCCCTGGGCCGTACGGCTCACTTTGTGGGTTTTGAAAAACGTCTCACGCCGCAACCGATCCGCATTGTCCAAGGCAAAGACATACGGCTCCCCGGCATAGCGCAGGCCCACGGCTTCGAAAATCATTTCCAAATAGGTTTTGGTATTGTGACGAAACTTGAGTGAATCGGAAACGCCCAGGGCCAGCGAGTACTCGGCTTCAGGATTGAACACACATGGAGTGCCCGTGCCGCCCGGGGCCAAGCCCCACCCCAGCTTGCGGGGCGCACGCACCAACTGCGCGAGCCCTGTGGCCTTGGCTTCCTTGTCCAGACAGATCACAAGGTCAAAGGAACGCGCGGTCAGTTCCACCAGACTCTCGGTGCCGTACGGCAGAAGGCGTTGCACGCCCGGCAACCCGTGCAACAGTTCCAAGGCATCGGCGTGCGTCAACCAGGTAATATGCGCCTGAGGATACACCTTGCGCAACCCGGCGACCAACGGCGTGGTGCGCAGGACATCCCCACGCGCACCTAATTTAATAACGAGTATCTTTTCCTGGAGTGCGGCATAGGAAGTGCAACCGTCGCACAAACGATTTTCCAAACACGGTTTATCCCCCCGCCAGTGGCGGCAATCGGTCTTAAAGATCAACGCCCGCCCTCCCCTATAAATGTGTCGTTAGCGTTTCTTTTCCTGGTCCTTAAACCAGGCAATGGTCTTGGTCAGGCCTTCGCGCAACTGTACTTTCGGACTCCAGCCCAACACCGACTTGGCTTTGGAAATATCTGGGCGACGGCGTTTCGGATCGTCTCCGGGCAATGGTTTGTAATCCAGCTTCAAGGGGCGACCGATGATCTTCTGAACCAGTTCCGCGGCTTCAAGCATGGTGAACTCACCGGGATTTCCTAAGTTGAAGACTTGCCCGCGGGTTTTGGGCTTGAACGCCGCACGGATAATGCCCTCGACCAAATCCGAAACATAGCAAAAACTACGGGTTTGCTTGCCTGAACCGTAGATGGTGAGATCCTTGTTCTGCAAGGCTTGATTGATGAAATTGGAAATCACACGGCCGTCGTCTTTTTGCAGGCGCGGACCGTAAGTGTTGAAAATGCGGATGATGCGGGCATTGAGTTGATACTTGCGCACGTATTCCATGAGCAACGCTTCACCGAAACGCTTGGCCTCATCGTAGCAGGAACGCACGCCAATGGGATTGACATTGCCCCAATCGGTTTCGCGCTGCGGATGCTTGAGGGGATCCCCGTACACTTCGGAGGTGCTGGCGTAGAGATACCCCGCATTGCGCTTCCGGGCCAGTTCCAGCAGCTGATAGCTTCCCAAGGAGTTGGTCAGCATGGTCTCGATGGACCAGGTTTGGTAATACGGCGGCGAGGCGTAGGAAGCCAGGTTAAAAATGAAATCCACGGGCAGATCAAGCGGTTTGCGTACATCGCGTTTCAGAAAGAGAAATTTCGGCGACTTCTTCGCTTCATGCAAGTTGGCCTTGCGTCCGGTTTTAAGATTGTCCACGCAGGTGACTTTGTGTCCCATCTTCAGCAAGCGTTCACACAGATGCGATCCAATAAACCCGGCCCCGCCGGCCACCAAAATATGCATAGCTAGACTCCTTAGGAAAATTTCCCATATTGTACTCGATGAGGCGTACGTTGCAAGGATTATTTCGAACAGACCCAGGCACCCACTTTTGCTACACTGCAGTTCTTTAAGAGCCGGGTGCGTAGGGTGTTTTAAAAAAAACGAACCTTTATGCCCGCCGCGCACCGGCTCTGCACTCACCGCTCTAGCGTCCTCCCCCGCGTTTTCCATCTCGCCCGTGAAGTCAACGGCCCTGTACATAGTTACTTTTGACCCGCTTGCTTACTCGGTCCGCGAATCCTTAAGGTTCGTTTTTTTTAAAACACCCTACGCACCCGGCTCAGCCATGAATTTCGTCTAGGTTCGACTGTGCTTGGCCAGGGTTCCGTTTTTCCCATCTCCTTGCTTGGAAGTTCACAGGCTTTTGGCTATAATGTCCGCATGTCAACACACCCATCCACTCACACAACACCTTGGACCTGGCAGGCCAAACTCTTTCTGGGCGCGCTCCTCCTGCTGGTCTTCGGACTTCAGATTCACCCCCTGGTTGATCCGGATGTCTTCGTGCACATGCGCGATGGCCAATACTGGCTCAAGACCGGTTTCGACTTCGGTCCTGATCCGTTTTCCTACACCATGCAAAATCCGATTGATAAGATCGAAGTCTTGTTTTGCGTAGGCTCGCACCTGCTCTGGACCTGGGGCGGGGCCAATGCCCTGATCCTGGTCAAAGCCGTGCTTATGACCCTGGTGGTGCTGTGCTTGGGCATCTTGGGCTACCGGCGCTGGGCCACCCCCATGGCCTTTGCCTTGGCGGCGGCTCCGTTCATCTTCCTCCCCACGCTCCAGCACTTTTTCCGCGAGCGCCCGTATGTCATCACCTACTTGTTCATCCCACTGTTCCAATGGATCATGGAACGCGTCCACACCGCCGACGCCAAAACCTTTGCGCCACGGTCGCGTTGGCTTTGGTTGCTCCCTTTGCTAACGCTCATTTGGGCCAACATTCATCCGGGGTTCGTGGTGATCTTCGCCTTTGTAGGCGGCATGCTGATCGACGAATACCGCACCCTCACCCCGCGCCCTTCCCTGAATCATCCGCGTCTACGCGTTTGGCTACTGGTGGCTGCCGCCATGGTCTTGGCCGCGGCCCTGAACCCGCTTGGATTTTCTATTTTTATTTATGTATTGCAACACTCCCACTCGGAGCTTTTCATGAAATACATCTCCGAATGGAACCCACCCACGTTTTCCAAGCATTGGGATTTTTTCTGCTTATGCGGCGGCGTCTGGCTGCTGCAACTTTATGCCCTGTCCAAAACGCCTTGGAAACAATGGCGAGCCTATACCCTTTTGCCGCTCTTCGCCTTCACGTATCTGGGCTTTGCCTCGTACCGCAACATCCCCATGTTTATCTTGGCAGCCTTGCCGCCCACCACGGAAAACTTAAAACAACTCATGGCCACACGTTTGGCGACGCAAAAGCGTTGGTCCGAAGCCACCTGGCGCAAGCTTTACCTGGGCAGTGCGGCCGCCTGCCTCATCCTCTTGGCGTTGTTTGCCACCAATAAACGGACACTCCGCTTAGGCTTAATGGAAGACTATTACCCTGTGCAGGCCATGCAGTGGATCTCCGAACAACCTTTTGCCGGACGCCTCTTTGCCCCCATGCGCTGCGCCGCCTACTTAAGCTGGCACACCCAAGGGCGCATCAAAGAATTTATGGATGGACGTTTGCTGCTCTTTGGCGAGAAGATCTTTACCGAATACATGAATCTCGAAGACGGCAATCCCGAAACCTACCTAGGCCTGCTCGACCGTTACCGCATCGACGCGGTCCTGGCCTTGACCAACAGCCGCCTGGATGTGTTCACCCAGTTGGACGAGGCCAAGGTGTGGGCCTTGGTGTATTGGGACCACTATTGCCAAATCTACATGCGCCGCAGCGAGATCGCGCGCGGGCTTAAAGAACCGTTCGCGTATTCGGCGATCGCTCCCTGGAAGCCGTCGCCGTATTATTTCGATACCACACGCCCCGAGGTTTCTTTGGCCGAGCTCAAACACGCCGAAGCCGCCGCTCCCTACTCCCACTTGCCCTGGTTTTACGAAGGCCAGTTGCACATGGGTTCACGCCACTTTGAACCGGCCGTAAAGGCTTTTCTGGCCAGCGCTCGCATCAAGCCCAACCAACCTTCACTCTATTACAATTTGGCGTTCATTGCCTCCCAACAGGGACAAACCCAGGAAGCCACCCACTACCTGCGCCAAGCCCTGGCGGCCAACCCTTCGGAAGACGAGCGCGATGCCATTGACCGCCTCCAGGAATCCCTCGACAACCACCCGCGTTGATTTTCTCGGAAGCGCAAATTATTTCACCCCGAAATTGGTTTTCCGCTATAATGCTCGCATGCTGACACCCGAACGCAAACTCAACTGGTCCCTCCGAATATTTATTGCTTCCGGCCTGCTCTTGATCCTGGGATTGCTCATTCACCCGCTCGGCGATCCGGATGTCTACATTCATCTGCGCGACGGTCGCCATTGGATCGAGTCCAAACTGCACGTGGACAAAGAACCTTTTGCGTATACGGTTCCGGACAAGCCCTTTGAAAAAACCGAGTGGCTTTATCGCATCGCAGCCTACACGGTCCACCAGGTCGGCGGACTGAACCTGCTCATTGTCTCCAAGGCCGTGGTCATGACTCTGGCGCTCTTCTGGCTGGGCTTGCTTACGTATCGTCGGGGCGCAAACCTAGGCCTTACGGCCGTACTCCTGGGCTTGGCCATACTGGCCCCCATGGCCCGAGTCTTTCCCGAACGTCCTTACATTTTCACCTATTTATTTCTGCCGCTGACCTTGCTCTGGCTGGAAGAGTACCGTCGCACCGGAGGGCTCTTTTTCAAAGACCATGGTCAACTCTGGAAAGTGCCGGCACTGACCGTACTTTGGACCAATTTGCATCCGGGTTTCATGGTGGTCTTTGGTTTTATCGGCGCTTATGCCTTTGACGATGCGTGGTTGGCGTGGCGCAAACGCGATGTTGCGGCAACCCAGCGGGTTAAAGGCTGGATGGTTTTGGGGCTGGCGGTCCTGGCGGCCGGTGCCTGCAATCCGCAAGGGTTTGAGCTCTATCCCTACACCTACAACATCATGCGCTCCAGCGAGTACATGACCTTCCTTACCGAATGGATGCCTCCCCGCTGGAGCAGCGAACCCGTTTTTTTCATTTTGCTCTTTCTGGCCTGGGGGGCGGCCCTGCTCAACTGGACCGAAGCCCGTTGGCGGGATGTATTGCCCATGCTCATGTTTTCCTACATGGGACTCAAGTCGTACCGCAACATCCCCTTGTGCGCCATTGCCCTGCTCCCGGCTTTGGGACAAAACCTTCCGGCGCTTTGGCGCATCTACGTCCCTGTGCGCTGGCATGTGGTGCCTTACAGCCAGCGCTTGCGCTACGGCCTGGGGACCGGGCTCATGGCGGTGCTCCTGCTGGTCGCTGCCCAATCGGGCTTGGCGTTCCGCTTGGGAGAAATCCCCCGCTTCTACCCTCAAGGGGCCCTGACCTGGCTGCGCACGCATCCGGTGCAGGGACGCATTCTGACCCACGATATTTGGGGAGGCTACACGGGTTGGATGACCCACGGACAGGTCAAAGTGTTCATGGATGGGCGCATGCCCACCTTTGGCGAAAAAATCTACTCCGATTATCGCAAAATGATTTGGGGGGATCCGCAACAAGGTTTGGCGCTTTTAAACCAGTACCAAATCGAGGCCATTTTGGTCTCGCCTAAAAACGAATTGCGCTTGTTCCAAATGCTCTGGGCGTCGGGACAGTGGAACCTGGTGTACTGGGACGATGTTGCGCTCCTGTATGTCCGACGCAGTGTTCCCAACCAAGAGTTGATCAAAGCCCATGCCTACTTTGCCATTGATCCACGACATGTTCCGTTCTTCAATCCAGCCATTCCGCAGGAAGCCGTACCTGAAGCCCGACGAGCCCAAGCCCAGGCACCGGATTCTTTTCTCCCGTATTTTTTCGAGGGTGATTTGCAAATGCGTCTGGGAGCCTTTCCCGAGAGCCGTACGGCCCTGAAAAAAGCCTTGGCCTTGGCTCCCGGTCACGCCCCCTCCTTGTTGGACCTGGCCATGCTCGACCGACGTGAGAACCAGCCGCAGGCCGCCGAGCGCAGCTTGCGTCAAGTGCTGTCCATGCAGAGCGACCCGCCGATCCTGGGTATGGCCGCGTGCGAACTGGCTGCCTTGTTGGCTTCAGACAACGATGTCTCGCGGCGCCAGGAAGCCCGCCAATGGATCGACAAATCCCTGCAATGGATGCCTAACTGGGAACCTGCGCTCAAACTTAAACAGCAACTTGCCGCTCAGCCCTAATCCGGCTTCATCTTAAGAAAAAAAAACGCAGAGGCGCGTAACTCCGCTCCTCTGCGTTCATTCGGCCGTGGCGACTCGGCCCGACGGCAACTGCTTCGCTTCACACTTTCGTTTATTCTACTGAGCCGGCATGGGCACCAACACGCGTAGCTCAACCCGGCGATTGCGGGCCCGAGCCTCCTCGGTTCCCCGATCATCCACCGGACGCCCCTGACCAAACCCGCGCAACGAAAGTCGATTGACACCCACGCTCAAGCGTTCATGCAGGCATTGGGCCACCATGGCGGCCCGCTGCTCCGAGAGCTTCTGGTTTTCTTGGTCCCCCCCCACTTCATCGGCATGCCCTTCGCAAATCATCCGCGCAGCTGTGCCGGCTTCGGCCAAGACAAGCGAGGCCAAGCGTAACTTATCGACCATCTCCGATTTCAGCAGCGTGCTGTTGAAATCAAACAAAATTCCAGGAATTATCACATTCAGAAGACCACCGGTGCCACGATAAACCTGAGCCTCCACTTTATGCAGCTCCTGCCCGCTGATAATTTCCAATCCATTCGGCAGCTGCACACTCAAGCGATACTCGTACGTTGTAAGTACAGGAGCGGTATCCCCCCGGCTCTGTTTTCCATCCCAGGTCCAGGTTTCAGGCAAGGCGCCTTGACTGCTTACACGCCGAATTTCTTTTTGCGATTCTTTCTCGGACAGGACCAAGGTCCAGCTTTGGGTAACCGGCCGATGCAAAAAGCGGAACACCGACTTGACAAAAACCGTACTGCCATCGGCCGGGGCCAATTTTAAGACCGGGGCCAATTGCGGCAAAGGCACAGCCGCGTCTTGGCCGCGCTGGGTGTACGGCGCTACAAAAAAGGCTGAGGTTTCCAGAACCCGTTCACCTTGATCGTTGCGCCCATCCCACACCCATTCACCTGCGGCCATGGTTTTAGGCAGGTCGCGCACCACATGCGATTGCGCATCCAGAATCCGCACGCCCAGGATTCCGGCAGATTCGGCAAACGCATGCCGAAACACCATCTGCCCTTCCAAACGCCGGGTTTCAAACGTAAGCGGCCTAAGTGTCCCCTGTGCACTGTAGGCTTTTTCGAGACTCACCACCTCCCCACCCCCGGCTGGAATAGGCGAGTTCAACTTCGGCACAACGCTTTCCGCAGGGGTCACGGGCTGCAAGCCGGAAGCCAAGGGTTTAAACGAATACGAGACCGTCAAACGATGATTGCTCCCCAAGGTGCCATAGGGTTGAAAAGCGTAGTCCACACCCAAGCCGGACCAACGCACGCCTCCCCCCACAGAGAAGGCACCCAATTCATTATCCAGCCGGTATCCTGCCCGGACAAACCCCAAGTCCATCACCCCGTACTCTGCACCCAGGGTCGCGTAGCTGAGGGTTTCCCCTTGCAAGGGCCAATTCCAGTCGCTGCAAAGTTTTAGTCCGCGCGCACCCCAGTCATCGCCCAGAATTTGCACACCCATTGACGCTACGGTAGGCAAGGGATCCGCCTCTTGATCAAACGCCGTCATGGACCCAAGGTTTTTCACCACACCTCCAAGTGCCAAGGGCAGCCCGGAAAGACGTTGACGCACACCGAGGTCCATAGCCATGCCTTTGCTCGTGTATGAGCCGAGCGTGCTCTGGAAGAGCTTAAGGGTCACTCCCGCATCCAGCCCTTCAAATAGAGGACGGGCATAGCTCACATGTCCGAGCATATTGGAATTCTGCAGATTCCCAACCGCTTCGCCCGAAGCATCCATTTCCATCAACCCATAATTGCCGGAGTAAAAAACACCCAGCCCCAAGCTTCCCCCTCCTACATGCGGGACCACACTGTCCAATTGCTCATACGCGGTATCGGCCAAAGAAGCGACATGGGTCATGGCCACTTCCGGATACTCCCCGCCCAGGATGCCGGCGGGATTCCACGCCAGGCTGCCCAAGCCGCCGCGATCGGCCACGCCTGCGGTCTGGGCCGCAACCGCGGCCGGAACCTGAACCTGGAGGAATTCCGCACCCGTGCTGCCCGCCGCGTAGGCATACCCGGCCCCGAGTCCCAGGAGTCCCAGCAGCACAACCCAACCACTGCACGATCTGTTTTTCATGGTCACACCTCCCTAGGCAGCCTTAGCGGATCACAATCACTTTGCGCTTATCGGTAAACGTATCCGTCTGAATTTCCACCAGGTAAATGCCCGACCGAACCACCGAGCCGTTCTGATTGGCCCCGTTCCAGGCCGCTTCAAAGGTTCCGGCATCCACCTGGCGGTCTTCAAGCACCTTGATGAGCTTGCCATGCTGGGTGTAGATGCGTATGGCCACATGTTGGGAACGGTCCAAGTGCACGCCAAAAATCACCGGCTTATTCTCAGAAGGCCGAATCACATTTTGACGAACCACAATAGGAGCATCGTGGGTGGGGCACTTGATGTAGACCGTGGGCGTGGTGGTGACGGTCTTGGTGAAGTGGGTGGTGAGCGTATTTCCCGCACCCTGTGTGGGGGTAAAGGTAAATGTCGCGACCGGTGTAAGGGTGTTTCCACCGGGGATGTACTGCGTAGGTGTTACAGTGGGAGTCGCGGTGTTCGGCACGCCGGTTTGGTACGGTGTGAGAGTGCAGGTCATGGTCCGCGTGGTGGTGGGAGTAATGGTCCGTGTAGATGTCGCTACCACCGTGTTGCCGATCTGTGTGGCGGTACTGGTCACGC